>NZ_CAWQWZ010000011.1:0-1288208 GCF_963899305.1 Aeromonas sp. MR19 | reverse complement strand
GGTGGCGGGCAGCGATCTGGCGGCCGATGGCGACAAGACCATCGATGCCAGCGTGACCAGCACCGACGCGGCGGGCAACAGCGCCACCGCGACCGACAGCGAAGGCTACGGGGTCGACACCCAGGCGACTGGTGCACCGGCCGTAGTCATAGTGGATGACACCAACAACGACCAGCTGCTGACCAAAGGAGAGATCGGCAATGATCAGATCCAGGTGCGGGCCGAGGTCAGCAATAGTGACCTGGTTGCAGGTGGCAAGGTCACCTTGGCCATCAACAACGGTGGCAGCGAAAGCACGGTCGAGCTGAAGCTGGTAAATGGTGTGCTGATGTTGGCAAGCGGGCAGCCGGCAAACGGCTTTGTTTACAACAATGGCACTATCAGCTGGACGGAGACCACACCACCCAACGGGAAGTCGTTGACTGTGACGGCGACCCAGACTGACAAGGCGGGTAATGCCTCCTTGCCGGGCAGCGACATGGCAACCATTTTGAATGAAGCTCCAGAGACGGCGGACAAGCAAGCCAGTGGTCTGGAGGATGCAGCCAGCATCGCCATACCTGCGCTCTCTGGCAGTGATATCGATGGTTCTGTCGTGAGCTTTACCATCAAGAGCTTGCCGGCCAATGGTGTCTTGCTGCTTGATGGCGTGCCAGTGACGGAGAATCAGAGTGTTCAGGCTGTGGATGCTGGCAAACTGACCTTTGTACCGAGTGCCGACTGGAATGGTGACACCAGCTTCAGTTATGTGGCAGTGGACAATGAAGGGTCGGCCGACGCAACTCCTGCTACCGTGACCATCAAGGTGGAGGCGGTGAACGATCTCCCGACAGTGAGCATCTCCAATGGCGCAACAGTTTCCGAAGAGGGCTTGCCCAACGGCATCGCCGATAACAGTGGCAACCCGGATACCACGGATGCCAAGAGCATGTCCGGCACTATCTCCATCGGTGATGTGGACAGCAGCAGCCTGGCTGTTTCACTGGGTGGACCGGCGGGGCTGACCTCCGGTGGTGCCGAGGTGAAGTGGAGCTGGGATGCGGGCAGCAAGGCGCTGGTTGGCTATACCGGCACCCTGGGTAGCGATGGCTACAAGGCGGTGGGCGAGGTCAAGCTGACCGCCCCGAACGTCAGCGGCAAGGGCGATTGGGCTTATGATCTGACCCTCAAGGCGCCGCTTGACCACCCGGTCAAGGGCCAGGAGGATTCCCTGTCGTTCCAGCTGGACGTCAAGGTCTCCGATGGCAATGGCACGACCACAGGCAAGCTGAATGTGACCGTCGAGGATGATGCGCCGATCGCTGGCGATGCCGCGGCCGTGTCCGTCATCAAGACCAACATCCCGGATACCCTGACCGGTCTGTTTGATCTGACCAAGTACAGTGGCAGCAATCAGACGACCCTGAACGTGTCAGGCTTCAGCATCACGGCGCTGGGCTTTGCCTCGTCAACCAGCTCGGCGTTGGTCACGGCCAACGTCAATGGCTCCAGCTCCGGGCTGGGGGTCTCCAGCGTGGGTTCGCCCAATCACAACCTCGCCAACGAAGTTGATTTCCGCCACTTCGCAAATGGCACCTCGGCTTCCGAACAGCTTACTATCAAGCTGGATGCGGGCAAGGTGGCCTATGGCGCCAACATCAAGTTCAGCCAGATGTTCGGTGGCGAGCTGGAGAGCGGCGTGGTCGAGTTTTATCGCGGTGGCGTGTTGATCGGTACCCAGACCTTCAGCTCCAATGCTGCGGGTGGCGACTATGCGGGCAATTTCCAGGTGCAGCAGGGTGGCTTCGATACCATGGTCATCAAGGCCACCAACAATGGTAACGGTCTGTACGCCGACAACAGCGACTTTACCGTGAAGAGCATAGAGTTCCTCGGTGCCACCACGGCGCCGGCCATCGCTTACGGTTCCGGCACTGTCACACCGCAGTGGGGGGCAGATGGCAAGGGTTATATGCAGCTGCTCGGCTCCAACGAGACCGGGTTGACCACTGCCACCGGCAAGCTGATTACCACTACCATGGAATCGGCCAATACCCTGATAGGTAAGGCCAGCGATGGCACCCTGGTGTTCCGTCTGGAATTTACCCCGGCCACCGGCAAGTGGGAGTTCTTCCAGTATCAGAACATGTCCAAGCCGCTGGGGGACGGCGACATCGACTTCCAGATCAAGGTAGTGGATGCGGATGGCGATTCCAGCCTGGGCTCTTTCGCGACCAAGCCGCTGTTCACTCCGATCGTGCAGTCGGTGTCCAGTGAGAGTGCAGTGGAAGGCGGCAATCTGCTGCATAGTGTGGTGCTGTCCGACACGACTCAGGAGGCGACCCAGTATGACTTCGCCATCGGGGGCAGCGGTACCAACCCGGCTTCCAGCCTTGATTGGGGCACAGCCCAGTTCAGCAATGGGGTGACCTACAACAGTGCCACCGGCAAGATCACCGTGCCGGCCGGGGTATCCGGCTTTACCGTGACCATACCGACCGTGAACGATCGACTGGTCGAGGCGAACGAGACCCTGACGGTGACAGTGGGTGGCCAGAACGGCACCGGTACCATCGTTGACAACGACCGTGCGCCCGTGACTACGGGTGGACACGGTGTGGGGACGGAAGACACGCCGCTGGTACTGAAATGGTCCCAGTTTGGTGCCAGCGATGATCAGGCTGCGTCTGATCTGAGCGTGCAGATCAATACCCTGCCGCAAAATGGCAAGCTGGAGTATCTCAATGCGGCCGGTCAGTGGATTGCCGTGAAGGCGGGGGATCTCATCTCCTACGCCGATATCGACAGTGGCCATCTGCGTTTCGTGCCCGGTCTCAATGAATCCAGCACCAGTGCCGTCAATGGCAACGGTGCGACGACGGGCAACCTGCAAGGAGACTACGCCAGCCTGGGTTACCAGATCAGCGACGGTGCCAACCTGAGCAACTCCGGCAAGCTGGTGATCGACATAGCTGCCGTGGCTGACAAGCCGGTGGTGGATATCAGCCTGACCGGCAATGGCGTGCCGCTCTATACCCAATACCCATCGTCCGGTATCTCGACCGGTGCGTTCCAAAGCGGTAGCTTCAACAAGGGCAGCTTCGGCATCACCAACAGCCTGACCGACAGCACCACCAGCCAGGATCAGGTGGTGGGCGGCAATGGCAACGACTACATCGTCAGCGTGAAGGGCGGCGGCGACTACTTCGTCGGCGGCCTGGGCAATGACGTGCTGGTCGGTGGCAATTCTGTCTCGGGCGATACGCTCGATGGCGGCGTGGGTAACGACATTCTGGTGGCCGGGCTGGGTGGTGACACCCTGTTTGGCGGGGCCGGTACAGACCTGGCCGTACTGATGGGCTCGCGCGCCAACTATGTCATCGAGCGCAGGAGTGATGGCGGCTTCAACTTCCTGGTGAAGGAGAACGGCGCCACCATCAGCAAGTCGCTCTATGACATCGAGCTGGTTCAGTTTGATGACGGTATCTACCAGTTCAATCAGACCGATGGCACCCTGACGGCGGTACAGCCCAGCGTGGTGGATTATCCCCTCGAGATCAGTGCTTCCCTGACCGATCGTGATGGCAGTGAACAGCTCGACAGCCTGGTGCTGAGCGGCATGCCGAATGGTGCGACCCTGTATCAGGGCGGCACTGCGCTGGGCACAGTCGGTGCGGATGGCAAGCTGACGCTCACCGGCCTCTGGAACCAGAGCGCGCTGGACGTCAAGCTGAGCGGCCTGACCCTGCGGGTGCCGGGCAGCAATGCGGGCCAGTTTGACCTCAAGGTAGAGGCCATCGCCAAGGAGGTGGTGACCGACCAGACCAGCAGCGCATCGGATCAGGATTCGATCCGCATGAGCTACTTCCTCTCCACCGAAGGGGAGCCGGGCGATCAAAACCGTGTCTATGGCAGCGAGCACAATATCGTGGTCGGCGATCTGGACGGCAGTGTGGTGCTGCCGGGCCAGAACTACAACATCGCCTTTATGGTCGACAGCTCGGGCAGTATCGGCTCTAGCGCCATGGCAACCATGAAAACCCAGTTGAGCCAGGTGTTTGCAACTCTCAAGACCAGTGCAGGTACTGAGGGTGCGGGCAAGGTCAATATCTTCCTGGTGGACTTTGACTCCCAAGCCAACAAGTCCATCAGTGTGGATTTGAAGGATCCCAATGCCTTGACCAAGTTGCAGGCCATCATCGACAGCATGGATGGCAGTTATTGGAATGGTGGTGCGACCAACTATGAGGATGCCCTCAAAACCACCTCCAACTGGTTCAACAGCGACACGGCCAAGAGCAACACCAATGCGAAGAACTTGACCTATTTCATTACAGATGGGGCACCAAACACCTATTACGACTATGAAGATACCAACCCTGTTGTGAACGCGAAGACCAACGAGCGTCTCGATGCGTTCGTCAACGTCAACAACTACGTTCCGGGAGAGGCCTTCTACGCCAACATTGGTGGTACCAACAGGGTGCTGATCGATGCCAACGGTAGGGTTCAGCAGTGGTCACAGAATAGCAATAACAACAAGTGGAGCTCGACATCCATCGGTACTTTGAAGGCGCAAGGGGATGGTACCTTCGAGATCTCTACCTCCTATGACGATAATTATTGGGCGTTGCAAAATGCTCTGGCGGTGTTGCCACTCCTGCTTGCCAATAATGTCACGCTGCAGGCCATAGGGATTGGTAGTAACGTCTCAATCGATACCCTTAAGCTGTTTGACAGCGACCAGGTAGTGCAGTCCAACGTGTCTGCCAACGACCTGGCCAATGCCATCCTGGGAACCTCGGTCAACAATCTGCCGGGCAGCGACCGGATCGATGGCGGTGCCGGTGACGACATCCTGTTCGGTGATGCGGTGCACTTTGCCGACATCAACGGGGAAGGCTATGCGGCCATCAAGCAGTATGTGGCTGGTAAGCTGAGTGCCGGTTCGGTGACCGATGCCCAGGTCCATGACTACATCACGGACCATGCCGCCGACTTCGATCAGTCCTCCGCCAACGACAAGGCGGATGTGCTGATCGGTGGGGATGGCAATGACATTCTGTTCGGTCAGGGTGGCGATGACTTCCTGTTCGGCGGGGCTGGCAATGACATACTGTTCGGTGGCAGCGGCAACGACACCCTCTATGGGGAGAGCGGTAACGATACCCTGTATGGTGGCAGTGGCAACGATACCCTGTATGGCGGTGCCGGCAACGACACCCTGAGTGGCGGTCTGGGCAACGACATCCTGGTCGGTGGTCTGGGCAACGACATCCTCAAGGGGGATGCAGGGGCCGATACCTTCACCTGGCTGCAGGGGGATACAGCTACGGGCAGCGTCGCCAAGGATTACGTGGTCGACTTCTCCAAGGCTGAGGGTGACAAGCTGGATCTGAGCGATCTGCTGGATCACGATGGTTCTCGCAACCAGACCGATCTGAAGAGCCTGCTCTCCGTGTTCCAGGACAGCGAGGGTGTGCATCTGCAGGTCAAGGAGACCAGCACGGCCCCTGTGACTCAGGAGATAGTGCTGATGAACCACACGTTCGACAGCCTCACCGGCAGCGCGGCGTCCACCTCTTCCCAGGTGATCGACTACATGCTGAGCAACAATCTGCTGGATATCGACAAGTAATCCCGTCAGGGCAGCACAACAAGCGGCAGAGCAATCTGCCGCTTTTTTTATGCCTGGTTATCGGGGGGAGCCACGCTGATGGCGGGGCTTTTGCGACGGATATCAAAGATGTGCCCCACACAGGCTGCCTTCGGCTCGATCGAGCGGCCACTTTGCTATTGATAAGTGTGAAGAGAGTCCGGCCTTGAGCCGAATCTCGCTTTTTTTCATCAAGTTCCGTCATCATCTTGCCGACATAGGATAAGAATACGGGTCGTGTTGGGATTCTGACCCTTCTATACTATGGCGAGACTCGGGAAACGGACGTAAGGGCTTTATATGGCGAGCATATTGGATTCAGTGGATCAACGTACCCAGCTGGTAGGGGAGAACCGTCTGGAGTTGTTGATGTTCCGTTTGGGATCCCGACAGCTGTTTGCTATCAACGTGTTCAAGGTGCGGGAAGTGGTCAAGCTGCCCCATCTCAACAAGATGCCGGGGGCGCACCACAACATCAGCGGGGTGGCCAACATCCGTGGCACCTCGATCCCGGTGATCAATCTGCGCAGCGCCATCGGCATGCGTGCCATGCCCATCGACAGCGAGTCCAACCTCATCATCACAGAGTACAACCGCACCATTCAGGGCTTCCTGGTGGGGCAGGTGGCCCATATCGTCAACATGACCTGGAAGGACATACTGCCGCCGCCACGCTCCGCCGGGCGGGCCAACTATCTGACCGCCATCACCCGCATTCCCGAGGACGGCGTCGACCAGATCGTCGAGATCATCGACGTGGAGAAGGTGCTGGCCGAGATCATCACCTACGACATCCGCATCTCGGAAGAGGTACTGGATCGGGAGATACTGCCCGAGATGCATGGCCGCAAGGTGCTCATCGTCGATGACTCCAGCACGGCTCGCAATCTGGTGCGGGAAACCCTGGGTCAGCTGGGTCTGGAGGTGATCGAATGCCAGGATGGCCTGCAGGCGCTCAATCTGCTCAAGGGGTGGTGCGATGCGGGCAAGAAGGTGACCGACGAGATCCTGCTGATGATCACGGATGCGGAGATGCCGGAGATGGACGGTTACCGGCTGACCCACGAGATCCGCAGCGATGCCCGCATGTCCGATCTCTTCATCACCCTCAATACCTCCCTGAGTGGCAACTTCAACGAGGCCATGGTCAAGAAGGTGGGGTGTGACCGCTTCATCTCCAAATTCCAGCCAGACCTGCTGGTCGGGGTGGCCCAGGAGCGGTTGCGTCAGATACTGGAACGCTGATGCTCATGCAAACAAAGATCCCGCCGAGGCGGGATCTTTGTTTTGGGCCGACAGTGCCCTTTTCTGCGTATGGCTATTGGGGTGTCATTGGGTCAGCAGGGGCTCGATAAAGCTGGCGACCCGGTCGCGGATCTGCGGCTGGGCCGCGGCCGTGGGGTGGATACCATCGTTCATCATGAGTTCAGGGCGCAGCGCAATATCATCCATGAAGAAGGGCATCAGCGGCAGCTGGTTGGCGGCCGCCAGCTCGGGGAAGATCTGCTCGAACTGGCGCAGGTAGCGGGCCCCGTAATTGCGGGGCAGCTGGATCTGGGTCAGCACGGTTTTCACCTGCTGCGCCTTGGTCAAGGCCACCATCTTGGTCAGATTGTCACGGGTGATGGCGGGTGCGAACCCGCGCAGCCCGTCGTTGCCACCCAGTTCGATCAGCACCCAGTCCGGTTGATGCTCCTTGAGCAGGGCAGGCAGGCGGGCCAGGGCTCCCTGCGTGGTCTCACCGCTGATGCTGGCGTTGACCAGCTGATGCTCGCCGCCCTGCTGCTGCCATTTCTGATTGAGCAGGGCAGGCCAGCTCTGCTCCGCCGGCATCTGATAGCCAGCGCTCAGGCTGTCGCCCAGCACCAGCAGGGTCTGGGCCTGCACCGATGAAACCAGGCAACACAAGGCGAACAGGAAACGTGTCATGCATTCAACTCCCATCATTCATTGTCATCAAGGATCCGGGCAAAGGGGATACGTGTGATGATGCCAACACCCGGCATGCATTGTCATTCAATGCCGGGGTGAGCAGGATAGACATCACGGGTTCACTCCCCACTTTTTGGCCCGGGCAAACAGGAAACGCATCATGAGTTCAACTCCCATCATTGTCGTCAAGGGTCTGGGCAAAACCGTTCGCCTGGGCCAGGAAAGCCTCACCATCCTTGAAGGGATCGACCTGCAAGTCAATACCGGCGAGACCCTGGCGCTGGTCGGTGCCTCCGGCTCCGGCAAATCCACCCTGCTGGGGCTGCTGGCAGGGCTGGATCTGCCGAGCCAGGGGGATATAGAGATCCTCGGTCAGTCGCTGGTGCAGCTGGACGAGGAGGGGCGCGCCCGCCTGCGTGCCGAGCAGGTGGGCTTCATCTTCCAGTCCTTCCTGCTGCTGCCCACCCTGAGCGCACTGGAGAACGTCATGCTGCCCGCCGAGCTGCGTGGCGAGACCCGTTGCGAGCCGAGGGCGCGCGAGTTGCTGGCGGCTGTGGGGCTCAGCGAGCGGCTGCACCATCTGCCGCCGCGCCTCTCCGGCGGCGAGCAGCAGCGGGTCGCCATCGCCCGCGCCTTCATGACAAGGCCCAGCCTGCTGCTGGCCGATGAGCCGACCGGCAACCTGGACAGCAAGACGGGGGAGACGGTGATCGAGCTCTTGTTCCAGCTCAATCGCGAGCACGGCACCACGCTCGTGGTGGTCACCCATGACCACGAGCTGGCCCAGCGTTGCCAGCGGCAACTGGTGATGGCGGCGGGGCGACTGGAGGCGGATGCGCCAGTATCCGGTGCGGCCTCCCGAGTCAGGGAGCTGCTATGAGTCGGTGGCGATTGGGTGTGAAGCTGCTGCGGCGGGAAGGCTTCAGCGGCGAGCTGCGCTGGTTCGTGCTGGCGCTGGCATTGAGTGTGGCCTGCGTGCTGAGCGTGGCCCTGGTGGCGGACCGGCTGGATGCGGGCCTCAAGGCCTCGGGGCGTGACTTTATCGGCGCCGATCGGGCGTTGCGTTCCGCCACGCCGGCCCCGGCTGCCTGGCTCAAGCAGGCGGAAAAAGCGGGCCTGTCGGTGCAGACCACGGTCAGCTTCAACAGCATGCTGTTTCATGGCGATGCGTTGCAACTGGCCTCCATCCGGGCCGTGCCGAGCGATTTCCCCTTCTACGGCAAGCTGGAACTTAGCCCCCAGCGCGCGCCGGCGCCCGGCGAGATCTGGCTCTCGGCCCGGGTGATGCAGCTGCTGGAGGCGAAAATTGGCGATGAGCTGGAGGTGGGCAACACCCTCCTCAAGGTGGCGGGTGAACTGGGGCAGGAGCCGGATCAGGGCTTCAGCCCCTTCCTGCTGGCGCCCAGGGCCCTGATCCACAGCGCCGACATAGAGGCGACCGGTGCCCTGCTGCCGGGCAGTCGCCAGCAGTGGCGCTACCTGTTCAAGGGGGCACGCGAGGACGTTGCCGGCTATGAGCGCTGGCTCAGGCCCAAGCTCAAAGCGGGGCAGAAACTGATCAAGCCGGACGATCAGGGCTCCCAGGTGGGGCGTTCGCTGGCCAATGCCGAGCGCTTCTTCCGGCTCGCCTCCCTGGCCGGGGTGCTGCTGGGGGCGCTGGCCATGGGCATAGCGGTGCGCCACTTCGCCGAGCGCCAGACCAACATGGTGGCCCTGCTCAAGACGCTGGGGGCCTCCCGTCGCACGCTCTGGCAACTGATGGGCACCCTGCTGTTCTCCCTGACGTTGGCGGGGGCGCTCATCGGTCTGGTGGCGGGCAGCGCCATGCAGTGGCTGACCCTGCATCTGCTGGGCAACCTGCTGCCGGCGGATCTGCCACCGCCGTCGTGGCGACCCTTTGCTCTCGGTCTGGCGGTCGCCTTCTTCATCACCCTGCTGCTGGCCTTCGTGCCCTTCCTGCGGCTGCTCAAGGTGCCACCGCTGCGGGTGCTGCGCCGCGAGCTGGAGGCGGGCATTCCCCCCTGGCTGGCGCTGCCGGTCGCCCTGCTCGGCCTGTTTGGTCTGGTGTGGGGTTTTACCGCCGATGTGACCCTGGCGTTGGGGCTGATCGGCGGCATGGGCCTGCTGATGGGTCTGCTGGCCCTGATCGCCTCCCTGCTGCTGCGGTTCGGTCGCCGGGTCAAGGGCCCCCATGCGCTGCGTCTGGCCATCAGTCACCTCTCCCGCGAGCGCGGCAGTGGCCTGTTCCAGCTGGCGGGCTTTGCGCTGGCGCTCATGCTGTTCGGTCTGCTGTGGGCGGTGCGGGTCGATCTGCTCGATGACTTCTCCGCCCGCCTGCCGGCGGATGCCCCCAACCGCTTCCTGGTCAACATAGCCGACCATGAGCGGGAGGGGATCCTGGCCGACCTGCACAATGCCGGCGCCCTGACCTCGGATTTCTATCCCATGGTGCGGGGCCGGCTGGTCAGCATCGCCAGCGAGGCGGTGCGAGATAGCGACGAGGATGGCCGTGAAGGGGTGAACCGCGAGCTCAACTTCACCACCACCACCGGCCTGCCGCCGGACAATACCCTGACCGCGGGGCGCTGGCTGGATGGCCCCGGGCAGGTGTCGGTGGACAAGGATCTGGCCAAGCGGCTCGACATAGCGCTCGGCGACACCCTGGGCTTCACCATAGAGGGGCGCAGCTTCAAGGCGCAGGTGACCAGCCTGCGGGCCATCAAGTGGGACAACATGCGGCCCAACTTCTACATGATCTTCTCGCCGGACGTGCTGGCCCCCTTCTCCCAGACCTGGCTCGGCAGCTATCGGCTGCCGGAGCAGGGGCGGGTGGCGGAGGTGGAGCTGATCCGCAGACACCCCACGGTGAGTCTCATCGATGTGGACGATCTGATAGTGCGGTTGACGGCCGTATCTGAGCAGGTGAGCCGGGCGCTGGGGCTGATGCTGGGGCTGGTGACTGTGGCGGCGCTGCTGGTGCTGCTGACCCAGACCCAGGCCAGCATGGCCCACCGCCGTCGCGAGCTGTTGCTGATGCGCACCCTGGGGGCCAGCAGCGAGCTGCTCAAGAAGATGCTGCGCTGGGAGCTGGTCGCCAGCGGTCTGCTGGCGGGGCTGTGCGCCGCCATTGTGGTCGAGCTCTGCTCTTTCGGTCTGCAATGGTGGTGGTTCGAGGGGCAGTGGCAGTTCCACTGGGCCATCTGGGCCGGCCTGCCCTTGCTGGGCGCCCTGCTGGTGACGCTGGCGGGGCAGGGCATGCAGCGCCAGTTGCTGGCGGGCACCTTGAGCGATCGGCTGCGTGGTCTGGGTCAGGGCCTGCTGTAATCACCACATCCTGCGCGGATGCCGCGAGGTGCAATAACGGATCAGCCCGGCCAATGGCCGGGCTGATTGCTATCCGGTTGCCTGACTAGCGGGGAGTGCTCAACAGATTGGCGAGGGCCTGGGGCAGCTCCGGGTAGGTGAAGTGAAAGCCGGCCTCTTGCAGGCGGGCGGGCAGCACCTTCTGGCCGGTGAGCAGCAGGTCGGCCGCCTCGCCCATCAGCAGTTGCAACAGGGGGGCCGGCACCAAGAAGATGTGTGGTCGATGCAGGGCGCTGGCCAGGCTCTGGCTGAACTCGCGATTGCTGACCGGCTGTGGCGCCGTGCCGTTGAAGATGCCGTCGCACTCCTCATGCTCCAGCAGGAACAGCATGGCGCGCACCAGATCCTGAATGTGGATCCAGCTCATGATCTGCTGGCCCGATCCCATGGGGCCGCCGAGACCGAGGCGATAGGGGGTCAGCATCCTGGGCAGGGCGCCGCCATCGGTGCCGAGCACCAGCCCGATGCGCACTATGCAGACCCGGGTGCGGTTGCTGCGGGCCTCGCGGGCCAGGGTTTCCCACTGCTGGCAGAGTTGGTGGGTGAATTCGTCGTGGGGCGTCCGGCACTGTTCGTCCAGCGCCACATTCCCCTGCCTGCCATACCAGCCGATGGCGGAGGCATTGATCAGCACCCTGGGCGGCGTGCTGGAGAGCTTGATGAGATCGACCAGCTGTTCGGTCAGCAGCCAGCGGCTGTCACACAGCAGCTGCTTGCGTTGTTCGCTCCAGCGTCCGGCGGCGATGGGCTCTCCCGCCAGGTTGATGACGGCATCCACGTCGTTGAGGTCGTCGAGCCGATCCAGATTGTCGAGCAGTTTGACATCGTGGCCGAGCAGTTCATAGGCGCGGCTGCCCTGACGGGTCAGTACCACCACCTCGTGGTTGACCTTGAGATGGGCCACCAGACGGCGGCCGATAAAACCGGTTCCTCCCGTGATCAGTATTTTCATGTCCAGACTCCCTGACGCTGTTGGCTCTACTCTAGTGGGCTGGCGCAAGATGAACAAGCAACTGTTTTTGCAAAGATTATAATCTTCACTGCGCAGAGGGGAGCCAGGCTTGGACCCTGTCAGGGGAGGCAAGGCTGTCAGGCCCCAGAGCCGTTGAAGATGTGGCTGCAAGCCCTGTTTCGACGAGGTTTGGTGCCAATCAGGCCAAACTTTCTTGCTGTTGTTTGTATCAGAATGACTTGTCAGGGGGGCGGAGAGTAGTAGACTTGCCCGCTTTTTCGCCGTTGCCGTGAGGATGACCATGCCATTTCGTCGTTTAAGGTTACGCCAGTTTTACACCCGGCTGGGGGCCTCCCTGCTGGCGAGTCTGCTCCCCGTGCTGCTGGGGGTGCTGATCATCTCATGGCAGACCTTCTCTGGCATGAAGCAGGATGCCGAGGATCGGCTGCTGCATGCCAGACGCATGTTTGACCGTACTCTGGACAATGCCCATCGAGCTGCGTCCATGGTGCAGGGCGGTGTGGGGCGACCTTGCGCCGAGGTGGTACAGGGGCTGCGGGATCAGGTGGCGACTGTGCCGGATGTGCGCACCGTCAACCTGGCCAGGGGAGAGACCATCTATTGCTCCTCCCTCTATGGCGCCTATAGTGGCCCCTTTGCGCTGGCCGACTATGCCGGTGGTCAGCTCGACCTGATGCGGGGCAACCCGGTGACGCCGGATCGGCCGCTGGTTGTCTATCGGCAGGCGGTGGGGGATTACAGCGTGCTGGTCGGGGTGGATGGCTACTATCTGCACAATATTCTCGACATGCTGAGCCGCAATTCGCCGCTGGCGCTGGTGGTGGGGTCGCAGGCCATGCTGGCCAGCGGCATGGTCAGCGAGGAGATCCCGCCCAAAACGCGCGGCTATCTGGAACAGGTATCGGAGAAGTATCAATACCGGGTGGTCACTGACCTGTCTCACGATGAGTACGGCAGCCACATCTGGCACTACTCCAAGGCCAGCATCATCATCTATCCCCTGTTGGGCATACTGGTGGGATTTGGCGTGTTCTGGCTGACCGGCCGCTCGACGTCCCCCTCGCAAGAGCTGCGGCGGGCGCTGGATCAGCGGGAGTTCATCCCCTATCTGCAGCCCGTGGTGACCGGCGATGACGCGCACTGGTGCGGCTGCGAGGTGCTGATGCGCTGGCAGCATCCCCGTCAGGGACTGATCTCGCCGGATCGCTTCATTCCGCTGGCGGAAGACAGCGGCCTGATAGTGCCCATGACCCGGCTGCTGATGGAGCAGGTGCGTGATCAGTTTGCCGGCGCTGTGCATACCCTGCCCAGGGGATTCCACTTTGGCTTCAACATCAGCGCCAGCCACTGCAAGGATCTGAGCCTGGTGGCGGATTGCCGCGACTTCATCAACGCCTTCAGGGAGAACCCCATCAAGCTGGTGCTGGAGCTGACCGAGCGGGAGCTGATAGTGGCGGACGAGGTGACGGACCGGCTCTTCGCCGAGCTGCACCAGCTGGGGGTTTTCATCGCCATCGATGACTTTGGTACCGGCCACTCCAGCCTCACCTATCTGCAGCAGTTCCAGGTCGACTTTCTCAAGATCGATCAGAGTTTCGTCGGCATGATAGGCTCGGATGCGCTCTCCAGCCACATAGTGGAGAACGTCATCGACCTGGCGACCCGGCTCGGTCTGCTGCTGGTCGCCGAGGGGGTGGAGAACGAGGTGCAGGCCGCTTACCTGAGAGCGCGTCAGGTGACCTTCCTGCAGGGCTATCTCTATGGCCGCCCCATGCCGATGAAGGAATTCGCCAGCGCGCTGAGCGCCTGAGTTGTCCGGCTCCGCAGAGGGCGGGACATAAAAAAACCAGCGACCGAGGTCGCTGGTTTTTTCATGCCGTGGCTCGTCAGAGCATGCGGGCGAGGGCGCGGGTCAGGCGCTTGACCCCCTCCTCTATGGTGGCCTCGTCCACGCAGGAGAAGCTCAGCCGCAGGGTATTCTGGATCTCGGGGCGCACATAGAAGGGCGCGCCGGGCACGAAGGCCACCTTCTCCTTGATCGCCTCGTCGAACAGCGCCATGGCGCTGACGGTCGAAGGCAGGGTCAGCCAGAGGAACATGCCCCCTTCCGGCCGGGTGTAGCTCACGCCGGGCGGGCAGTGACGGGCCAGGGCGGCCTCCATGGCGGCACGCTGGCGGCCATAGACCTCCTTGATCTTCTCCAGATGGGCATCCAGCGAGTTGTCGATCAGGAAGCGGTGCAGCACCTGCTGGCTGAAGGCGTTGCTGTGCAGGTCGGTGGCCTGCTTGGCGATGGTGACCTTCTTGCGCAGCCAGTCCGGCACCAGCATCCAGCCGAGGCGGAAGGCGGGCACCACCGTCTTGGAGAAGGAGCCGAGCAGTACTGTATTGTTCGGCGCCAGCTTGGCGATGGGGGGCAGGTGTTCGCCCTCGAAGCGCAGCTCGCCATAGGGATCGTCTTCCACCATCAGCAGCTCGTGGCTGACCAGTCGCTCGGCCAGCGCCTCGCGGTTGGCACGGCTGTAGGAGACGCCGCTCGGGTTCTGGAAGTTGGGCACGCCGTACAGCAGCTTGGCGTTGGAGCCGCTGGCCAGCAGCGCATCCAGCGCCGCCAGATCCAGTCCCTCTTCACCGAGGGTGATAGGCTTGAAGGCGGGCTGATAGACGGAGAAGGCCTGGATGGCGCCGAGGTAACCCGGCTCTTCGATGATGAGATCCTGACCCTCGTCGATCAGCACCTTGCCCAGCAGATCCAGCGCCTGCTGGGAGCCGCTGGTAATGAGGATGTTGTCCGGGTTGACGCGCATGCCGTGGCGGGCCAGATAGCGGTCGGCTATGTACTGGCGCAGGGGGGCGAAGCCCTCGGTGGCGGCATACTGCAGGGCGGCGGCCCCTTGTTCGCGCAGCACGTCTTGGCAGGCCTGGTCGATGGCCTTGACCGGGAACAGGTGCGGATTGGGCAGACCACCGGCAAAGGAGATGATCTCCGGATTGGCGGCGACCTTGAGGATCTCGCGGATAAAGGAAGGCTCTACCTTCTCGAAGCGCTGGGCAAAAAACGGCTGCATAGGACTCTCTCTGGCATGGTGAGCGGTCGCTCCATTCGACCGCCAGGTTATCCGTTTGTATCAGATTTAAAAAATGAGGCAATGGCTGTAACAAAAATCGATAAAAAAGGGCAGGTTTGGCACCTGCCCGAATTTTATCGGCCGGGGGCGGCCGTGGAGCGCAAAAAGCCCTGAATTGGTCCCGGGCCAGCGCGCGCCATTGACGAGTCGCCGGCGTTACAGGCCCGGCTCCTTGAGGAAGCGGATCATCAGATCCGTGTTGGCGCTGAGCTGTTGCTCCACCCGGCCCGGGAACAGTTCGGCCATCTTGTCGAGGCGGTCGTACTGGGTATGCCAGATCTTGCCCCACTGGGTCTCGCTGTCCCGGTCGCAGGCGCTCTTGGTGGCGTCGTCGTAGCAGTCCCACAGCGCCGGATTGGTGGTCTGGGAGTAGCCGTCATAGCCATCCGCCCCGTTGATGGTGAAGTTGGTGGCCTCCACGTAGGCGATGGGCACCCCCAGGCAGGCAAAGGGCGCATGATCCGACCAGCTGCCTGTCTCCCCTTCCGGATAGCCGGCGTAGCTGGGGTGGATGGCAAACGGGGTGGCGGTCAGCTTGGAGACGGCCAGCAGGCGATCCCGCACCTTGGGGTCGAAGCTGTAGCGGCTCGGATCGGCGCAGTTGTACTCGGCCACGTCGGAGTGGGCCGAGTGGACGTAGACGATGTCGCCCCCGGCTATGGTGTCGTAGTTCACCATGGCCAGCAGGCGGGCAATGGCGGTGCTGTCCAGGCTGGCGGCATAGGCCTTGGAGCCGTTGAGGCCGTTCTCCTCCGCGCCGAAGAAGGCGAAGCGCACCGTGTAGGGCAGGGTCTGCCCCTTGAGCGCCTCGGCCACTGCCAGCAGGGCAGCGACGCCGGCACCGTTGTCGGTTGCCCCTTCAGAACCCTTCTTGTCGCCCGTGCTGTCGTAGTGGGCGCCGATCAGGATCACCTTGTCGCTCTGGCCCTTGAGCTCGGCGATGAGGTTCTGGGAGGTCTTGCTGGCCCCGCTCTTGGTGTAGGTTAACGGCTGGTTTTGCACCTCGTAGCCCCAGCCCGCCAGGTGATCCTGGATCCAGGCGGCGGCGCGGGTCTCGGCCTCTGAGCCAGTGGGTCTGGCCCCGATCCCTTCGGCGGTCGAGCTCAACTGCACCAGATACTCATAGGCCTGCTCGGCGGCGGTGGGGGCCTGCGAATCATTGGTGGAGGTGTTGCACCCTGCCAGCAGGGCTGTGATGGCAAACGCCAATGCTGTGTGTTTCATACTGCAATCCTTTGTTGTGTATGGTTTTATTTGCGCAGGCCAGCATGCGCCCGGCGCCCGGCAGATTCTGTGAACGGGGTGGCATTTGTCAATCCTTGTGGCGGAATTGGTCAGGGACGGGGGATTTGTTTCGCGAAACACTTGCGCCTTGGGCCTATCTTGGGATAATTCGCTACCCAGTTTCGCGCATTGATGAAATAACGCGCCATTCATCCACGAGATCCGTGACTCAGGGTGATGAAGCAACGAGCAATTCATTCATGTCGTCAGTGACTCTGGGTGATGAAATAACGAACAATTCATTCCTGTCGTCTGTGACCCAGACCGATGCAATAACGAGCAATTTGATTATGCCTGTGACCCAAGATGTATTTAACGAAGACGGCAAGTTCATGCGCAAGATCCGCAGCTTTGTCCGTCGCGAAGGCCGCCTGACCAAAGGGCAGGAGAAGGCTCTGGAAGAGCTCTGGCCGGTCATGGGTATCGATTTCGCGCCAGCGCCCCTCGATCTGGTCGCCCTGTTTGGCCGTGAGGCCCCTGTGGTGCTGGAAATAGGCTTCGGCATGGGCGCCTCCCTGGTGGAGATGGCCAAGAATGCCCCCGAGAAAAACTTCATCGGCATCGAGGTACACTCGCCGGGCGTGGGTGCCTGCCTCGGCACAGCCCAGGAAGCTGGCGTCACCAATCTCAAGGTCATCTGCCACGACGCGGTGGAAGTGCTGGAGCACATGATCCCGAACGGCTCGCTTGCCTGCCTGCAGCTGTTCTTCCCGGATCCCTGGCACAAGAGCCGTCACCACAAGCGCCGCATAGTGCAGCCGGCCTTTGCCCAGGATATCCGCCAGAAGCTGGCCATAGGTGGCGTGTTCCACATGGCCACCGACTGGGAAAACTATGCCGAACACATGCTGGAAGTGATGAGCATCGCCGAGGGTTACGAGAACACCTCCGCCACCGGCAACTGGGTGGCTCGTCCCGACTGGCGTCCGCTGACCAAATTCGAACAACGGGGCCATCGTCTGGGCCACGGGGTTTGGGATCTGATTTTCAAACGCGTTAACTAATTTAACGAGTCAACTAACCTAAGGAGCTATCATGGCCAATCGTAGCCGCCGTCTGCGTAAGAAACTGCGAGTCGACGAATTCCAGGAAATGGGATTCGACATCAGTTTCAACTTCCCGGTCGGCACTGCCGAAGCGACCATCGATACAGTAGTCGATGCGATGATCGATGAGGTTGTTGAACCCCGTAGACTGGCTTTCGCCGGTTCAGGCCACCTGGCCTGGGAAGGGATGATCTGCACTCAGCAACTGGGCAAATGTACCGAAGAAGACCGCGCCGTCGTCAAATCCTGGCTGGAAAGCAAGGGGATGGAAGCCGTGGTGGTCACCGAGCTGTTCGACCTCTGGTACGGTGAACCGGCCTGAGACTCGGTCGCCTGTTGCAGGCGCCTTGTTGTGGGTAGATAGACAAGTCCCGCCGCTGGCGGGATTTTTGTCGGTGGGGATGGGATCTCCACACCCGTTTTAGTCATGGAATCCTTTATGGTGTTGTCATCCGAATTACTGGCCAGCATTCTGGCAGAGGTGCGCCCGCTGCTCGGACAGGGCAAGGTGGCCGACTACATTCCCGCCCTGGCCCGGGTGCCGGCCGACCGGCTCGGCATTGCCGTCTGTACCGTGGAGGGGGAGCTGTTCACCGCAGGTGACGCCTTCGAGCCCTTCTCCATCCAGAGTATCTCCAAGGCCCTGAGCCTGACCCTGGCCCTCACCCTCTATCAGGAAGAGGAGATCTGGGCCCGGGTCGGCAAGGAGCCCTCCGGCCAGCCGTTCAACTCCCTGGTGCAGCTGGAGTTCGAGCACGGCATTCCCCGCAATCCCTTCATCAATGCCGGTGCCCTGGTGGTGAGCGATCTGCTGGAGACCCGGCTCACGGCCCCGCGCCAGCGCACCCTGGAGCTGGTGCGTCGCCTCTGTGGCAATCCGGCCATCATGGCGGATCAGGTGGTGGCGCGCTCCGAATACCAGCACTCTGCCCGCAATGCGGCCATCGCCTATCTGATGAAGGCCTATGGCAACTTCGAGAATGAAGTGGACAAGGTGTTGCAGAGCTACTTCAATGCCTGTGCCATTCGCATGAGCTGCGTCGATCTGGCGCGTACTTTCCTCTATCTGGCCAATCGCGGGCTGCCGCTTGGCGAGAGCACGCCGCTGTTGCCGGCTCGCACCACCAAGCAGGTCAATGCGCTGCTCGCCACCTGCGGCCTCTATGACGAGGCCGGTGATTTTGCCTATCGGGTCGGTATGCCGGGCAAATCCGGGGTCGGAGGGGGTATCATGGCGCTCATCCCCGGTGAGCTCTGCATCTGTGTCTGGTCGCCCGAGCTCAACAAGGCGGGCAACTCGCTGGCGGGAACGGCGGCGCTGGAGCTGCTGGCCGAGCGGCTGGGCCGCTCCATTTTTTAACCCTGTTCACTATGAATCGAGACATCACCATGAAACGACATCTTCGCTTCCTGCAGGCCGCGCTGGCGACCTTACTGCTCTGGTGCGCACTGCCCGCCTTTGCCGCCGAATTGCCGCCGCTCTCGCTGGCCGACGCCAAGAGCAAGCAGGCGGTCATGCTGGACACCCGTGCCAGCCACTTCTATCAGGGCTGGCCGATGGAAGGCGAGAAACAGGGCGGCCATGTGGCTGGCGCCGAGAACCTCTCCGCCGACTGGAAATACAGCGATGACGAGTGGCCCAAGGCGCTCGAGATCAAGGGCCTGAAAGCCGATCGTCCGGTCGCCCTCTATGGCGCGCCGCGGGAAGTGGCCGAAGTGGCCCGCATGCTGCGCAAGCAGGGCATCAAGCAGCTGTTCGAGCTGCAAGGCTGGCAAGCCGCGCCGCGCGAGCATCTGGTGCGATGGCAGCAGCTGGTCTATCCGCGCTGGCTGGCAGATCTGCAGGAAGGCAAGCCGGTCGCGGCGGCGCCGAAAGGGGACTGGAAGCTGTTCGAGGTGGATTGGGGTTCACCCAAGGCCTACCTGCTGAGCCACATCCCGGGGGCCGGCTACATAGATACCAACCGTCTGGAAGAGGAGCCGCTGTGGAACAAGGTTTCTGACGAGGCGCTCAAGACGCTGCTGCTGGAGAACGGCATCCGTCACGACACCACCGTCATCCTCTATGGTCGCAACACCATGGCGGCAGCCCGCGCGGCGCATCTGATGATGTATGCCGGCGTGCAGGACGTGCGTCTGCTGGACGGTGGTCTGGATGCCTGGTTCGTGCAGCATCTGCGCACCGAGACCGGCCTGCCCAACAAATATGAGCCGGTGAAGGAGTTTGGGGTCGCCATTCCGGCCCATCCCGAGTACTACACCACCCTGAGCCAGGCCAAGGCGCTGCTCAAGCAGCCCGATGGCGCCCTGGTCAGCGTGCGTACCTGGGACGAGTTCGTCGGCAACACCTCCGGCTACAGCTACATCAAGCCGAAGGGCGACATCCCGGGGGCCAAGTGGGGTCGCGGCGGTGTGGATGCCAACAGCATGAGCGATTTCCACAACCCGGATGGCACCATGAAGCCGGCCGGGGAGATCCTCACCATGTGGGACGAGTGGAATATCGAGCCTGCCCAGCAGGCCGCCTTCTACTGCGGTACCGGCTGGCGCGCCTCCGAGGCCTTCTTCTACGCCTGGCTGATGGACTGGAAGCGGATCAGCGTCTACGACGGCGGCTGGTATGAGTGGAGCTCGGATCCCAAGAACCCCATCGTGACCGGCGAGCGTCAACCCGCCAAGCAATGAGCCAATAGTGATAACGAGGCCGGACAGATGTCCGGCCTTTTTGTATCCGCTCGGGCCTGCGCCAGCCGGGCACTACACTTTGCGAGTGACAATCAGGTCGATGCAAGGAGTGACCTATGAGACGGATATGGATAGGCCTGCTGGTGGCAGGCGTGCTGGGGCAGGGCGCCATGGCCGCCGAGCGGGCCCGCTATCTGGTGCAGATGGCAGCGGGTGCCGAGGCGGCTGTGCTGGCCCAGAGCAAGGGAATGGGCGGCGAGCTGGCATTGCAGCTGCCTGAGCAGCATGCGCTGGCGCTCTGGTTGCCCCAGGTGGCGGCCGCGGCCCTGGCCCGCAACCCCAAGGTGTTGTGGGTCGAGCCGGATGCCAAACGCTACACCAGCGCCGAGACCCTGCCCTACGGCATTCCCATGGTGCAGGCTCCACTGCTCAGTGACGCGGCGGCGGGAGAGGTGCTGGTGTGCATCATAGATTCAGGCTACAGCGGCGCCCACCCGGATCTGCCCCACGGGGCTCAGGTGCAGGGCAGTGACAACGCAGGCACCGGCAGCTGGAGCAGCGACGAGAACGGGCACGGCACCCATGTGGCGGGCACCATAGCCGCCGTGGGGGGCAACGACATAGGCGTGGTCGGGGTACTGCCAAACCAGAGCGTGCCGCTGCACATCATCAAGGTGTTCGGCGCCAACGGCTGGGCCTATACCTCGAACCTGGTGGGGGCCCTCAACGCCTGCAAGCAGGGGATGACCAGTCGCGGCTTTACCCGCATGGTCATCAACATGAGTCTGGGGGGCAATGTGCCCAGCAAGACGGAGGAGCAGGCCTTCAATCAGGCCTATGGCCAGAACGTGCTGAGCGTGGCGGCGGCAGGCAACGCGGGTAATACCAGCAAATCCTACCCGGCCTCCTATGGCAGCGTGGTGAGCGTGGCCGCCATCGATGCCAACAAGCAGCTGGCGTACTTCTCTCAACGCAACGATCAGGTGGAGCTGGCAGCCCCCGGCGTCGCCGTGCTCTCCACCGTGCCGACCGGCTATGCCAACTACAGCGGCACCTCGATGGCGACGCCGCACGTGGTCGGGGTCGCCGCTTTGGCCTGGTCACAGCGGCTGGAGTGCAGCAACGATCAGCTGCGCCAGACCCTGCGCAGCAGTGCTCAGGATCTGGGGGCGCCTGGGCGCGACAACAGCTATGGCTATGGCCTGGTACAGGCCAGGGCCGCGGCGGATCGGCTGGCGCTCGGCTGCGGCCCGGGCACCGGGGGCAGTGGCAAGCCGGGTGGTCGTAAGTAGCTGATTTTTGACATGGATCCCGTTCCGGCAATCTGTTTTTCCGGGGCAATGGGGTTGAGCTAGGCTTCAGTCACCATCCTCGTGGTGAGGGTGAAGAGGGAGACGAGACAGGCGATGAAGCAACTGATGATGATCCTGGTGTGTGCACTGGGACTCGTGGCGTGTAGCTCTCAATACATCATGAGTACCAAGGACGGGAAGATGATCACCACCGACAGCAAGCCCAAGCTGGATGAGAGCACCGGCATGTACCGCTATTACGATACCGAAGGGCGGGAGGTGATGATCAAGAAGGACGACGTCACCCAGATCATGGAGCGTTGAGGCTCCACCAAAGAACAAGGGCTGCCCGCGAGCAGCCCTTGTTATTTTCGGCCTCAGCTTATCTGGGCCACCTGCCGATTGACCTGGCCCACGAACAGCTGATGGAAGCGGGAGTGGGAGTTGGCCAGCAGGCTGACCGGCGAGCCCTGTTCCACCACGGTTCCCGCCTCCATCACCACCACCTTGTCCACCGACAGCAGCGGCTCCAGATGGTGGGCGATCACCAGATAGCTGGCCTCGGGCCGGTAGCGATAGAGTAGCTCCGCCATCTTGCGCATGCCGCCGTGATCGAGATCCGAGGTCGCCTCGTCCAGTACTATGAGCGGACGGCGTGACAGCAGGATGCGGGCGATCACCAGCAGCTGGGTCTCGCCGGCGGAGAGCTGCAGCTTGTCGAGATCCTCGTCCAGCCGGCCGGCGCAGCGCTCGGCCAGCCCGACCCGGGCCAGCGCCTGCTCCAGCGCCTCGTCATCCTGCTCGGTCAGCGGCGCCAGGTTGGCGCGCAGGGTGCCGAAGAAGGTGAGAGGCGTCTGGGAGACTGTGTCGTAGAGATCGCGCACCGCCTCCGGTGCAAGCCGGGACAGCGGCTGATCGCCGTAATGGATCTCTCCCTGGGAGGCCGGGTACATGGCCTGCAGCACCCCGAGCAGCGAGCTCTTGCCCGCGCCGGTGCGCCCGCACACGCCGACCTTCTCGCCGGGGGCCAGTTCGAAGTTCACCTTGTGCAGGGCCCATTGGCTGGCTTCCGGATAGCGCAGTCCCAGGTTGTCGAAGCGTACCCTGGGATGGGGCGTCGCCAGCGCTTCCCCATGCTGGCGTTCGCTCTCGATTTCGCTGTACTCGCGCACCCGCTCCACCGCATTCATCACCTGCTCCACCTCGGCGAAGGTGCGAATGAGGGAGTTGAGCATGGCCGAGGCGGTAAAGGCGTAGGTGATGGCCACGGCCCCCAGCAGCGAGCTGTTGCCAAAGGCCACCATCAGCGCCACCGCGCCCACCAGGGCGGCGGAGAGCAGGGTCTGGTGCATGCCGAGCCAGCGGTTGATGGAGGTGGTGGTGTACCAGCTGCGCAGGTTGTTGTCATAGTGCAGCAGCACCTGATCCAGCGCGAAGCGCTCGGCTCCGGCCAGACGCAGGGCGGGGGCGCCGCGGATGGTCTCGCTGATGCTGATGTAGAGCGGCGAGCGCAGCACGGATGCCTGCCGCCGCAGCTTGAGCTGCACCGCCCGGTAGCGTCGCTGCAGCACGTAGAGCGCCCAGCCCACCAGGGGGGCGATGAGCAGCAGCAGCGGCATGTTGACGCCGATCACCACCACCTGCAGCAGCACGGAGATGAGCATGCCGAACAGCCCCATCAGCATGGACAGCAGTATCTCCTGCGCCTCCCCGAGATCCCGATCGAAGCGGTTGAGGATGCGTCCCTGGGGCACCTTGTCGAAGAAGGCCATGGGGGCGCGGCTGATGCGGCTCAGCATGCCGTCGAACAGGGTCCAGGCCAGCTTGAGCCCCAGCTTGTAGTTGATGATCCGCACCACCATGATGCAGGTGAGGGAGCCGGCCCCCAGCAGCACATAGATGCCGAGCAGCTCGCTCACCTCGGTGAGGCCGGCCTTGCCGCCGAGCCAGAGATCCGAGGCGATGCGCAGCCCCTCCTGACCCAGGGTGAGCAGCAGGGCGATCAGGATGGCGCCAGGGGCGGCGAGGCGCTGCCACATGAAGCCGAACAGGCCCCAGTCCACCTTGCCTTCCACCACCTTCTCTTCGTTGAACTGTTCCGCTTCCTGGGGGGCCACCATGGGGGCAGGGAGCGGATGCTGGATGAGGTCCGCCAGCTGGTGGGCATCGAGCTCCACCAACTGGCCCTGCTCGATGCGGATCACCCGATCGCAGTGGGCCAGCACGTCAGGGTCGTGGCTCACCAGCAGCCGGGTCGGTCCCGGCTTGAAGGCGAGCCCCTGCTCCAGCACCTGGGCCGAGACGATGGGATCCAGCGCCGAGAGGGGGTTGTCCAGCAGCAGTATGTCGGCCTGGGCATAGAGGGCGCGGGCCAGGGCGACCCGCTGCTGCTGGCCGCCGGAGAGGCGGGTGCCCAGCTCCCCCACCAGGGTCTGATCGCCGTGGCTGAGCAGGCCGAGATCGGCGCCGAGGGCGCAGGCCCCCAGCACCCAGCGATAGCGCTCGCCGTGCCAGGGCTGGCCGAACAGGATGTTGTTGCGGATGGTGTCGTTCATCAGCCAGGGCTTGTGGCCCAGGTGGGCGACCCGGCCGTGACGGCGGATCTCCCCCTCGAAACTGTCGTCAAAGCCGGCGATGAGGTGCAGCAGGCAGCTCTTGCCGGCCCCGGTGGTGCCCGTGATCCCCACCAGTTCCCCCGGCTGTATGATGAGGCTGGCCCCCTGCAGCACAGTTTTTTGCTGGTGCAGGGCGGTGACGTCCTGGATCTGCAGGCTGCCGACGGGCAGGCTGGCATCTGTCAGATCCCTGTGCTGCTCCGGGCTGTTGAGGAATTCGCACAGCCGGTTGAAGCCGGTGTTGAAGTTGATCAGGGTGCGGATGAGATAGGGCAGCCGCATCATGGGGATCCGCAGCACGGCGAACAGGGCTATGGTGGTGAACACCTGGGGCAGAGTCAGGCTCTGTCCCGACATCAGATAGGTGGTGAAGGTGGCGAGCGTCACCAGCAGCGGCGTGCTCAGCATCAGGCTCTCGTTGATGGCGTCGAGCTTGAGCACCCGACCCAGCACCCCCAGCTCCTGCTGGCGCTTGTTGTTGGCCGCGCGGGTGAAGAAGGCGCCGAGCCCGTTCTGGCGCACCAGCCGCAGCTTCTTGATGTATTCCGCCAGTATGCCGTTGCGCTCGTCCTGCTGGCGCTTGAGCTGCTGCTCCTGCTGGTTCATCCGCCGCACCACCCGGGTGGAGATGAGCAGCAGCAGGGTGAGCACCGCAAAGCCTACCAGACCCGCGCTGCCCACCTGCCACACCAGCAGGGCTATGGTGCCGAGCAGCTGCAGTGCCATGGTGAGCGGCATGGCGGGGTCCGCAAGAATCCAAGTAATGTCCCACACGTCCCGGTTGATGAGGTTCTGCACCCGGCCACCGGCCCTGTCGTCGAAGCTCTTGCCGCCGAGCTTCATCACCTTGGCGAGCAGGGCTTCGGCCAGCAGACGGCGAATGGGAACGTGCATCTTGAGCGCCAGCTGCAGCGAGTGCTCCGCCAGCATGCCGGCGGCCAGCACAGAGGCAAACAGGGCGAAGGCCAGCAGCAATTTCTGCTCCGTGGGGGCGCCCGCGCCGAGCTGGGTCATGCTGTGGTTGAGCAGCCAGGGGCTGGCCAGGGTCGCCAGCATGCCGAGCAGTTGCAACAGGGTGAGCAGGCCAATCCGCCCCTTGTAATGGCGCCAGATAAAGGCGGTGATGGGCCAGGGACGCACAGGCGCGCGGGCTGTGAGTCGAAGGAAGGCATCGGCCCTGCCATCGCGTCTGTCTTCCGGCAGCAGGGGATAGAGGTCGTCGAGGCCGACCTGGGGCTCTTTCAGCCCCTTGCGTTGCAGCGGGCCCGTCCAGTGATAGAAGAGGCGGCTCAGCCAGCCGGCCGAGATTTCCGGGTGATCCAATGGGTGTCCTTATTATTGTGCTGCTTCCAGGGAGCGGGGCGACTCATGGGCCGCCCTCGATATTATGGTGTTATGGCAGCGGGCTCGTCGCCCGGTCGGGATCAGCGATCCCGGTTCAAGCGGATGAGTCGGTCCAGGATCTGCTCGCCATCGACCCGCAGGCCGTTGTGCTCGTATTCATTGGTGATCCA
Organism: Aeromonas sp. MR19; assembly: GCF_963899305.1. Classification (NCBI taxonomy): domain Bacteria; kingdom Pseudomonadati; phylum Pseudomonadota; class Gammaproteobacteria; order Aeromonadales; family Aeromonadaceae; genus Aeromonas; species Aeromonas sp. MR19. Next base: position 1,262,741 of record NZ_CAWQWZ010000011.1, on the reverse strand, counting down.
GGCGCGGCTGTTGCCAAGCCCCTTGAGGGTCTCGCGGCTGTAGTCGAACTCCACATACATGTCTTCGGCATAGACGGCGCAAGCCACAGGCACAGTGTTGCGGGCCAGTTGCGCCGGGTCGTAGAGCGGCCCCCAATCGGCCTTCTTGGCCAGCAGGTGGGCGGCTTCTTTCAAGGGGATCAGCTCGCGGAACTGCTCGAACATCCAGGGGAAGATCATCTCGCCGGTGAAGGCGAAGTCTTTGCCGGGCGCCCAGGCCAGTGCCGGGTACTCGCCTCTGACCCGCTCGGCCGCCCAGTTGCTGGCGCCCCCTTCGGCGTAGATGGACTCATGCAGTATGGCGAACACCGGATTGGTGTTGAACGGCTGCATGGCTTGTACCTGATAGAGGAAGGCGGGGTTGAGCCGCTCGCCGATGAAGGCGTCTTCCAGCAGGTAGTAGAGCTCCTCGAAGGCGCCGCTGGCGCCGAGATCCAGCCCCTGCAGCTGCAACTGCTCCACCGTCAGACGCTGGCCGTTGGGCAGGCGTACCTCGTGGCGGTGCAGGTGATTGGCCAGCCGGTTGGCGATGGCCTGGGCATGGGGGAAGCGGGCGAAGAAGGCGCGGTTCTTGTCCGCCACCCGTTGATAGGTGGCGCGGTAGACCTCATCTGCACTGCGGCCTATGGGGGCCACGCCGCCGGTGAGGTAGACCTCGTGCAGGCTGTCCGGGAACAGGGAGAGATAGGTGAGGCTGCAAAAGCCGCCGAAGCTCTGGCCGAGCAGGCTCCAGGGGCGCTCCGGGCTCAAGATCTCGCGAATGCATTCCGCGTCGCGCACTATGCTGTCGGCGCGAAAGTGGTTGAGATAATCAGCCTGCTGCCGGGCCGTGAGCTGGGCCAGCGCATCGGCGCTGATGGGGGCCGAGTGACCCGTGCCGCGCTGATCGAGCAGCAATACCCGAAATTCCTGCAGGGCCCGCTTGAGCCAGCCGCTGTCGGCGGTCGGGCGCGGGGCGCCAAAGCCGGGGCCTCCCTGCAGGAACAGCAACCAGGGCAGCTCGTCGTCCAGTCTGTCCTGGCGGCAGAGGGTGCGACCAAACAGGGTGAGCGTCTCCTCGTCGTCCGGCTGCTGGTGGTCGAGGGGCACGGTGAAGAAGTGTGGTTCGCAATGGATGCCGTCCAGCACGTAACGCAAGGGGCTGCTCATCTTGGGTCTCCCTGAGGGTAGGAAAATCGTCGGCCTCATCATAGCCCTGGCGTGGGTATGGGTCACGCCGGTTTTCCAAATTGTTAACATTGTCATGAGCCGGGACGCGGGCGTCTGGCTGATGAATTTATTGTCGAGAAGGGAGTTGACGCTGGCTGGCGGTTACACAAAGATGGCTCGCCTGCCGAGCTGGGCAGGGGATACGCGCCGCAACAGGTTGAGGTGGGCTCGATGAAGCCTAAGTGGATACGATTCAGGAAAAGAGAAAAAGAGGTGGATCCGGAGGGGGTGTTGCAAACGGGCCTGTGGCTGTTTAGCGCCACCTGTGGGGCAACGCTGCTATTGGCGGCCTGCAACGGCAGCTGACCGGAATGAAAAAAGCCCGCTCGATGAGCGGGCTTTTCAAATTTGGCTCCTCCTGCTGGACTTGAACCAGCGACATACGGATTAACAGTCCGCCGTTCTACCGACTGAACTAAGGAGGAATTATTGGTGCCCAGAGACGGAATCGAACCGCCGACACGGGGATTTTCAATCCCCTGCTCTACCGACTGAGCTATCTGGGCAACGGCGCGCATTAAACCCTTTCTGCGTTCGGGTGTCAACCGCAGGGCGCAGATTGCTGCACCGTTCGCTCGATAACCGAACGATTTGCCCGCTTGTCATCCGTTTTTGCCCTCATTCGTGCCCTGTTGTGCTGTCTTGCCCGCTTGCTGCCATGAAAAAGGGGGCCTGAGGCCCCCTGAACGCCAGTGTCATGACTCAATGACGGCTGACGATGATCCTGCCTGTGCTCATGTCACGGGCCTGGCCTGTGACGCTGATCTTGAGGCCATACTCGGGCAGCAGACGACCGGCATCCGGGATCTCCTTGCTCTGGTAGCTGCGGGAATCCTTGAACACCCGGTTCGGGGTGATCCAGAAGTCGCGCAGCAAGGAACCGCTCGGGTGCTTGAGGTTGAGGGGTTGCTGGAAGCCCAGGCTGAAGGTGGCATCGTGGATCTGGTAGCGAGTACCGGCCACGGCCCCATCGCTCCACATAAGGGTGCGCTGATCCGCATCCACCACCCCGAGGAAGCCCTCACCCGGATGGGTTCCCACCCAGTTGTTGGCCTGGCTGTTGTCCACGTACCAGAGCAGCATGCCCGGCTCGTAGCGCATCAGCTGATCGGCCACATTGATGTGGGCCAGCCCCTTGTCGACTCCGGCGTGGTTGCGCCACTCGGCCAGGTAGTAGTGATCCTTGGCCTCGTTGCCGTTGCTCTTCACGAAGCCGGCCAGGGTAAAGGCAGAACTGCCCTCGGCCCCGTCGCTCAGCAGCACCTCACCATCGGCAGCCACCTGGAGCTCATCCACGAACAGGCCGTTTTCGGCCACGCCGCCATCGCTCTGGTATTGCAGGGTCAGGGTGATCTGCTGACCGGCCCAGGGGGTCAGGTCGAACTCGGCATCGGTCCAGCCATTGGAGTTGCCCGTGATGCCGACGCCGAAGCCGACGCCGTTCGGATCGTCGCTGGTGGTCAGGTTGCCCGCGATGGGTTGGCCGTTGACCAGCACCCTGGCGTAGTCATATCCCTCTTCAATCTGATACCAGGCCTTGAACGCCAGGCTGGCGCTCTGCCTGCCGCCCAGATCCAGCTTGAGGCTCATGCGGTTGTCCAGGTTGTTGGCCTTGCCGCCGTGGTATTCGTACTGGCCGGCGTAGGGCGGGTTGAGCGGGATCTGCTTGGCGGGCAGGTTGATGCGCACCACGTCGTCGTTGCGACCCTTGTCGTTGGCCTGATCCAGCATGTAGACGTTGCCGCGGGGGCTGAGGTCGGCGAGCTGCACATTGCTGCCATGCAGCCAGTTGCCGCCGAGGGAGGCCTGCAGGAACTCCTTGGCCCAGGCGGAGAAACCGGTCGGCTCTGTGCCGCCTATGACCCCGGCCCAGGAGCCGGAGGACATGATGGACCAGGTAGCCACCGGCTCCCCCTTGCCGGTGTACTTGGTGTCGTACTCGTCCGGCAGCCCCAGATCGTGGCCATATTCGTGGGCACAGACCCCGGCCGCCGCATCTATGGGCTGAATGGTGTAGTCGTAGGCCGCAAACTGGCCGCCGAAGCTGCCGTGCGGGCTGCTGGTGCCAGGGATGGGGAAGGGGGCACCCAGGTTCCAGCGGTGTGCCCAGATGGCATCCTCGCCGAGATCGCCGCCGCCAGCCTCTTCACCGACGCTGGAGTGGAAGATCATCAGGTGGTCGATGAGGCCGTCCGGCTCGTCCCGGTTGCCGTTGCCGTTCAGATCGTAGCGATCCTCCTGGTCAAACTGGGCCAGATCGATGGCGGGGTCGTTCGCTACCTGGACCAGCGCCTCCTTCACCAGGTCCCGTATGGTGTTCGGGGTGGCGTTGGCACCGTAGTAGGCGGCATTCTTGCTGGCGGTATACCAGCCCGCCACCTGACCGCGCACGCTGTAGCTCTTGCCGGATTGCTGCTCGTAGAACTGGCGCATGGAGATGAACTTCTCGCCGTTCGGGCCGGCATAGCCCTTGTCGGAGAACAGCAGGTCGTTGTAGTGCGCCTGGGTGTAATCCGGGTAGTACATCTTGGTGAGTTCGGGGCTGACGCTGTTCTTCGGGTAGTCGGGGAAGTCCACCAGGATGGCGAGGATCTTGTCCTTGCGCATCTGGCCCTGGTAGTGCTCCTTCTCGATGGCCTTGAGCAGCAGGGTGGGCACCCGATCGCCGGGACGGGCCGTGCCATTGAAGCGGATCTTCTTGAGGATGGTCTCCCGCACCTTGCCCTCTTTCACCGCCAGGGTGCCACTGCTGCCGTTGTAGGCCCGTGACTTTTCGCGGTAGAAGCTGGTCAGGGCAGCCTGTTCCATCTCGGGAGAGGCCAGGGTCGGGATGCGGCCGCTCTTTTTGAGCATCTCCAGCACCTTCACCTCGTCCGCCAGAGGGGCATCGAACGGGCCATGCACCGGGGCGGCCATGGCGTGGTTTCCAATCATAAGGGTTGAGCCCATGACCAGGCTCATTATTGTTTTTTTAGGCATTATCTATGTGCTCCTTCACATGATAAAAAGGGAGCCCTGCTGGCTCCTCTTTCCGTACGGGCAGTGCTCCGCCCGCGTCCCTTGATACACCCCGGGCCTGGCCTTGTCACCGTGTTCAGGCTGGTTGATAGTACTGATATTAAAGTGCTTTTCGATTGCGTTATGCCGCTGGCGACCTCTCTGGTGAAGTTCCGTATGGGACATGATGCGGGCGGTGGCAGATTACACTTTATTAACCTTTTGTGATGGCACCCCATTTGGGGTGGCCGTGGCGGACCCGCTATCTTGGTTTGCCGCATTGAGCCGGATGCGCTCTGCGGGTATGCTTTGCCGCAACTATGCCGCCCGGGGTGCAGCGAGTCTGAACAGGCACCCTGTGGCCGACGGCATTTGACACCAACCAAGTACCATCTGGGGTTAATATGAGTCTTGATATGCAAGAGTGGCGTGCAGAGACCACCGCCATCGTCAACGAGTTGCTGGCCGATGGCAGCAACCCGGATCTGGAATACGAGATTGAGCACCACTTCGCCTGCCAGGATTTCGATCAACTGGAGAAGGCCGCCGTCGACCTGTTCAAGGCCGGTTTTGAAGTGACAGATGCCGAAGAGATGGAGCTGGATGACGGCGCCCCCATCTTCTGCTTCGACGCCACCGTCGAGTGCAAGCTGGAGATCGAGACCATAGTCGCCGACATCGAAAAAATGCTGCCTATCCTTCAGAAATACGGCGTGGACTACGACGGCTGGGGCACCTACTTCCAGGAGTAATCTGGCTTGAAGCACAGCTGACTGTCTGCCTGACAAGCAAAAGGCCACCCTCTGGGTGGCCTTTTCGCTGGCTGGCGGTCAGGCGCCGGGCAGCTGGTAGCTGCGGGCAAACTCGTCGGGGGGCAGGGGGCGGCTGAACAGGTAGCCCTGCAGCCGATCGCAACCGGCCTGCACCAGCCAGGCCTGCTGTTCTGGGGTTTCGACCCCTTCGGCAGTGATCCTGATCCCCAGCTCGTGACCCAGACCTATGACGGAGCGCACTATGGCGGTGGTGGCCTGGTTGGTGGCCAGCCCCTGGGTGAAGCTGCGGTCCAGCTTGAGGGTGGCTACCTGCAGCCTCGGCAGGTAGGCGAGCGAGCAGTAACCCGTGCCGAAGTCATCGATGGCGAGCTGGAATCCCGCCTCGATCAGGTTGGCCAGGTTGCTCTCGATCTCGTCGGCGTTTTCCATCAGCACCCCTTCGGTGATCTCCAGCTCCAGTTGCCAGGGGGCCAGGCCGTGGCGCTCGATGCAGGCGAAGATCTGCGGGCAGAGCTCGGGATCGCGAAATTGCAGCGGTGACAGGTTGATGGAGAGCACCAGATCCGGCGCCGCCGCCTGCCAGCGCGCCAGCTGGGCGCAGCCCTGTTCCAGCATGCGCTGGCCGAGCTGGCCGATGAGCCCCAGCTCCTCCGCCAGCGGGATGAATTCATCCGGCGAGATCATGCCGAGCTCGGGGTGAGGCCAGCGGCAGAGCAGCTCGGCCCCGTGCAGCTGATTGTTGCGGGTGCTGATGATGGGCTGGTAGACGGCGGTGAGCTGACCCGACTTGATGGCCAGCGGCAGCTGGGCCGCGATCAGCTGACGGCGCTTGAGTTTGGCGTCGAGTTCGGGATCGAACAGGGTGCAGTGCTGCTGCTGACGCTTGCCCTGGGCCAGCGCGGCCTCGGCATGGCTCAGCAGCCGCTCCGCATCGTTGGCCTTGCCGTGGGCTATACCGAGGAACACCGGGATCTGGATCCTGTGCTCCTCGACCTGATAGGGCACCATCAGCTCCCCTTGCAGGCGGCGGCTCCAGTCGGCCAGCGGTTCGGTCAGCTCGGGCAGCAGCATGGCGAAGTCGTCGGCGGCGACCCGGCACACCAGCGACTGGGGTGGAGCCAGCTGTTGCAGGCGACGGGCCACCTGACTCAGCAGACGATCGGCCACCCGGATGCCGAAGCGGTCGTTGATCTCGCGAAAGTGTTGCAGGTCGACCAGCAGCAGGCTGGCCTTGCGGGCGCCGAGATGGCGGCTGGTCTGCAGAAAGTGGGAGAGTTTGAGCAGGCCGGTCAGGCTGTCGTAGTGCTGCTCCTGCTGCAGCTGGGCCTGGGTGGTGCGCAGCCCTGTGATGTCTCGGCTCAACGTCAGGATGCCGAGGGAGTTGCCCTCGTCGTCCGGCACATCGACCCGGGTGACCTCCAGGTAGCGGCCCTGGCCGCTGGCATCCACCAGACAGTATTCACCGCGCCCCATCGGCAGCTCGGTGGAGAGGCGGTGAGCCACCCGCTGGCCGAGCGCCTCGCTCGCCACCATGCCCATGAAGTCGAGAAAGGCCTGATTGCAGTCGATGAGCAGGCCCTGATGATCCTCCAGCCGGATGGGATCCGGGATGGCGTCCAGCAGGCGGCGCTGCAGCAGCTGTTGCTGACGGAAGGTCTGCTCCAGCTCCTTGCGCTGACCAATCTCGTTGACCATGCCGAACAGGGCGACCGGCTTGCCCTGCTCGTCATAGAGCGGGATCTTGTGGATCTCCATCCAGCTGGTGGCATCGCCGCTGTGGCAGTGCAACTGCTGATAGAGCAGGGGCTTGCCATCCGTCAGCAGCTGCTGATCCTCTTCCCGAAAGATGTCGCCCCACGGCATGTCCGCGTCCGTCTTGCCGATGAGATCCGCCGGTTGCAACAGGCCCGCCTGCTCCGTAAAGACCCGGTTGGCAAACAGGTAGCGTCCGGCCGTATCCCGGCAGAAGATATTCATGGGTAACTGATCGATGATCTGCTGCAGCAGAGTCAGGGTGAGCAAGGAATTCACGCAGACACTCACGGGGGAAATTTCGAGCAAATCTATGATAGCAGGCTGGTTTTGTAAAGCTTGGGTTAAGGCTGATGCATTTCTGTCGATCTCTGCTGACAGTCTGTGTCGCTGACGCCATAATAGCCGCCGGTTGGCCTATGGCCGGATTATATGGATGAGAGAAGCAGCATGAAAAAGATTGTGGGAGTAGCACTGGCCCTGTTGATGGCCGGTTGTGCCAGCGACAACAATGGCGGCGAGCAGTACCGCTATACCCCGCCGGTTGCCAAGGCGACCAACAACACCCAGGAGATGCAGATCCCGGTGGATCTGGTGTGGGCCCGCGCCGAGAAGTGGTTTGGCGATCACGGCCTCAACATCGAGAACAGCCAGCGCGGCTCAGGCTTGATGACCGCCAATGTCGAGAACTCGGCCGATGGCCTGGAGTGGCTGGATTGCGGCACCATGGGTTCCAAAGTGGCGCTGGGCAACCCCAATCTGCAGATCAACCTGATCATCACCCAGAGCGGCAACAACAGCGTGGCGACCGTCAACGTCAAGGGCAACACCCAGCTCTACTTCGTCGAATCCTCCGGCGAGCGCGTGCTGGCACCCTCCATCACCCCGGTCTGCGTCTCTCGCGGCAGCCTGGAACAGAGCCTGTTCTCTACCCTGGGCAACTGATCCGCCTCTGTCAGCCGCCCGCTTGCCTGGCGGCTCGCACCAAACACCCCGTTGCCTGCAACGGGGTGTTTGTTTTTGTGGCCGTGTGCCGCAAGGTGGGGAATGCCGCCATCCGCTTATCCTGGCTGCCACTCCCGCATGCCAGCATGGTGCGACCAGCCATAAAAAAACGCCCCGGCAGGAACCGGGGCGTTGTGATGACATGGGCTGGCAATCAGAGAGCGCTGTCACCGTGAAACAGTGCCTGCTCGCCGGATTTGAGCAGATAACCCTTCCAGGGGAAGAGCTGATAGGCGCCGCCCTGCCAGGACCAGTTGCCCTCGTCTCCTTGCCGGGTCAGGCGGGTCTGCTCACCGCTTGGCAGGGTCAGTTCGGCCTGGCTCTGGTCGGCGTTGAACAGCACGAAGGCGCTGCCGGTTTCATTCGCCTCGAGGGATTGCAGCCGCACCGCCTGCTCGAACAGACGCACGCACTGGTTGGTCAGCGCTGACCATTGATAACCGGCGCTGGCACGACAGCCGTGGATATCCTGATCATTGCCGACCATATGCTGGGTCGGGGTACTGCAGGCCGCCAGCAGCAGGGAGGCGGCCATCAGAGTCAGAGTGCGCATGCTTACTCCTGCTTGTCTTCGAGATTGTCCCGTTCGATGACGATGTTGGAGAAACCCAGCTCCTTGAAGTAGTTCTCCTGGTAATCCTTCACGCTCTTCTTGTCGCGGCGGCAGACCTGTGCCAGCTGGGCCTCCATGGCGTGGAAGCTGGCGAGATCCAGCCCTTCGGCGGCGGCAATGGCGTCGTAGATGCTGCGGAACTTGTCGTTCGCGTAGCCGAGCTCTTTGGTCTGTTTTTTGTAGGTGTAGGTGATCTTAAACGCCATCTGGCCCTTCCTTCTTCGATTTGGCTTGCTTGCGCTGGACATAGAGATAGAGGCTTTCGACCTTCTCCCGGGCCCAGGGAGTCTTGCGCAAGAACTTCAGACTGGACTTGATGCTGGGAGCGTCAGTGAAGCAGCGGATGTTGATCTGCTGTCCCAGCTCTTCCCAGCCATAGTGCTCGACCAGGGCGGTGACGATCGCCTCCAGGGTCAGCCCGTGCAGCGGGTTCTTTGGTTGCGAGGCGCCTGGCTGCTCACTCATGCCTTGGCCGCCAAGGTGGCAAAGGGTTGACCCATGCGGGTGGTGACGCCATTGGCCAGATGCGGCTCGAAGCCGGCCAGCATGCCGGGGCCAAACAGGCAGACGACTGTACTGCCGAGCTTGAACAGGCCCATCTCGGCCCCTTTTTGCAGTGTGATGGCCTCATCGCCGCTGTAATCCCAGCGCACTACTTCCTTCTGCTTGGTCGGCGCTATGTTGCCGGCCCAGATGGTCTCGATACTCGCGACTATAGTGGCACCAACCAGCACCAGCGCCATGGGACCATGGGGGGTGCGGAAGGTGGCGACCACCCGTTCGTTGCGGGCGAACAGGTTCGGTACCTTCTCGGCGGTGAGCGGGTTGACGGAGAAGAGATCCCCCGGCACGAACACCATGCTCTCCAGCACGCCGTCCAGCGGCATGTGGATGCGGTGGTAATCCTTGGGCGCCAGATAGATGGTGGCAAAGTCGCCATCCTTGAACGGCGCCACCAGATCCTCATAGCCACCCAGCAGTTCACGGGCGCTGTAGTCGTGGCCCTTGGCCTGGATGATGCGACCCTGATGGATGGGGCCGAGCTGGCTGACGGTGCCGTCCACCGGCAGGGCCAGAGTCATGGCATCCTCTACCAGCGGACGTATCCCCGGCTTGAGCTCACGGGTGAAGAACTGGTTGAAGCTCTTGTAGTGGGCCGGACTCTCGTGCAGCGCCTCGCTCATGTCGACGCCGTACTGCTTGATAAACGCCTCTATCACCTTGGTGGTGAGGTTGCCGGCTTCGGCAGCCGCCAGCTTGCCTACCAGACGGGAGAGGGCGTGTTTGGGCAGGCAGTATTGACCGGCAATTTTCAGGTTGTCAGTGATGCTCATGATCTTCATCGAAATAATAAGTTGAATGGGTCACAGCCGGGCCTGTTGCCGACCGTGGCGGGCTTCCTGCATGGTTTCCAGGATGCGGTGATAATTGTGGAAGCGATCGGCGCTGATGTCGCCACGGTCGACCGCCGCGCGCAGGGCACAGCCGGGATCGTCCTTGTGGGTGCAGTCGCGGAATCGGCAACCACCCAGGTAGTCGCGGAACTCGATGAAGCACCAGGTGATGCGATCGGCTTCCAGATGCCAGAGGGCGAACTCGCGGATCCCGGGGGAATCGATCAGATCGCCGCCGCTCGGGAAGTGATAGAGCCGCGCCGTGGTGGTGGTGTGCGTACCGAGTCCCGAGTTTTCGGAGATCTCGCCGGTGAGCACATCCAGCCCCGGCATCAAGGCGTTGGTGAGCGACGATTTGCCCACCCCGGACTGGCCGACGAAGATGCTGATCTTGCCTTCGAACTGGGCCTTGAGCTCATCCAGCCCTTCGCCGCTCTCGCAGCTGACCAGGATCACCTGGTAGCCCAGCTTGCGATAGGGGTCGAGCTGGCTATCGATGCGGGCACGGGCCGCGGCATCGAGCATGTCGACCTTGTTCAGCACTATGAGCGGCTGGATCTCCACATCCTCGGCGGCCACCAGATAGCGGTCGACGATGTTGGTGGAGAACTCCGGCATCACCGCCGAGACGATGATGATCTGGTCTATGTTGGCGGCGATGGGTTTGACCCCGTCGTAGAAGTCCGGCCGGGTCAACACAGAGTGGCGCGGATGCACCGCCTCTATGACCCCTGCGGTCGCGGCATTGAGGCCGGGACGCCAGACCACCTTGTCGCCGCACACCAGGCTGCTGATGCTGCTGCGACGCAGGTTGCTGCGGTGTATGGTGCCATCGACGGCTTCCACATCCGCATGCTGACCGAAGCGGCTTATCACTACCCCTTCGATAGCCGGGCCAAACAGGGTGTCATCCACGACAGTAGTGTGATCTTTTTGCAGCCGCCGCTCGCGGTTGGCCTGGACGCGCCTTTGTTGACCCAGATTGAGTTTTGCTTTCTTTGCCACTCGATTCGCCAGTTTATGAACAGATCCAAAGCCAGTATGATACATGCAAATTGGCAAAATTCCGCCATTCCTCCCAATAGAGAGAGCAATCATGACAGTCAGCGCGCAGAACCTGGTATGGATCGACATGGAGATGACGGGTCTGGACCCCGAAGAGAACGTGGTACTGGAGATCGCCACCATAGTCACCGACAAGGATCTGAACGTGCTGGCCGAAGGGCCTGTCATCGCCATCCACCAGAGCGATGAAGAGCTGGCCAAGATGGACGACTGGAACGTCAACACCCATACCAAGAGCGGGCTGGTGGCCCGGGTCAAGGCGAGTCAGCACGACGACGCCCGCGCCGTGGCCGAGACGCTCGCGTTCATCCGCCAGTGGGTGCCGGAGCGTACCAGCCCGCTGTGCGGCAACAGCATAGGCCAGGATCGCCGCTTCATGGTCAAGCACATGGGCGAGCTGGAAGCCTTCTTCCATTACCGCAACGTCGACGTCAGCACCATCAAGGAGCTGGTACGTCGCTGGCAGCCCGAACTGCTGGATCAGTTCAGCAAGAGTGGCTCCCATCAGGCGCTGGACGACATCCGCGAATCCATCGCCGAGTTGCGCTTCTATCGCAGCCATGTCTTCAAGATCTGAGTGCCAGGCAAGGAGTTGCCATCGATCGGTTGCTAAAATCGACAGTTCGGCCAGCTTTTGAGCGAACGCGCGCAACCAGACGAAAAAGCCCTTGCAATTGGAAAGACTGCTCTTATAATTCGGCTCCCGTGCAGTAGCGCAAGCAACCAAATGCTGCACGATTTGTTTTGATGCCATTTTATGGTGTGTGCGGGAATAGCTCAGTTGGTAGAGCACGACCTTGCCAAGGTCGGGGTCGCGAGTTCGAGTCTCGTTTCCCGCTCCAAATTGTGATGATGAAACTGGTTCAATCCAGCCCGATGCGGGAATAGCTCAGTTGGTAGAGCACGACCTTGCCAAGGTCGGGGTCGCGAGTTCGAGTCTCGTTTCCCGCTCCAATCATCCTCACAGGCCACAAAATGACAACGCTGTTGCGGGAATAGCTCAGTTGGTAGAGCACGACCTTGCCAAGGTCGGGGTCGCGAGTTCGAGTCTCGTTTCCCGCTCCAAAATGTGATGATGAAACTGGTTCAATCCAGCCCGATGCGGGAATAGCTCAGTTGGTAGAGCACGACCTTGCCAAGGTCGGGGTCGCGAGTTCGAGTCTCGTTTCCCGCTCCAATCATCTTCACCAGCGCAAAACGACCATTTATGTTGCGGGAATAGCTCAGTTGGTAGAGCACGACCTTGCCAAGGTCGGGGTCGCGAGTTCGAGTCTCGTTTCCCGCTCCAAACATTTGCAATGTGACATCCTGTTGCGGGAATAGCTCAGTTGGTAGAGCACGACCTTGCCAAGGTCGGGGTCGCGAGTTCGAGTCTCGTTTCCCGCTCCAACACATTTGCAAGTGACATCCTGTTGCGGGAATAGCTCAGTTGGTAGAGCACGACCTTGCCAAGGTCGGGGTCGCGAGTTCGAGTCTCGTTTCCCGCTCCAATTTCTCTTCGTAGTCCTAGTCGTTCATTCTTTTTCTTATCCCCTTTCGAATAGATCCCGTATCGCGCCGCGATGCTTTGCCATATCCGCTTGTCAGCACCTGTGCCGTTTTCCCGTCATTGCCCTCGGTCCATGGACTATGGCGGCGGCAGCTGAGCGTAGGCGGCTTGAGAGAGGGGAGGGGCAGGTCAGGGCGGCGAAGGGCTCGCCTGATACGGGGCGGGGAATGACAGACAAAAAAATAGGAGGAGCAAGTCTCCTCCTACAGGCTCACTGGCGTGGCTTAGAGCAGGGTAACGTTCTCAGCCTGAGGGCCTTTTTTGCCCTGGGTCACAGTGAACTGGACTTTTTGACCTTCAGCCAGGGTTTTGAAGCCTGTGCTCTGGATGGAGGAGAAGTGAACGAAAACGTCCGGTCCCTGGGATTGCTCGATAAAGCCAAAACCCTTGGTCTCATTGAACCATTTTACTTGGCCGGTGCGAATGTCAGACATGTGGTAAGTCCTATCTATAACAAAATGAAACTAAGCCTTGTTGGGCAGCATTTGCCTAGAAATCAGGGGTTGCAGCATGACTGACCACGTCAATTTGTCCCAGTAGCATGTAGAACAATCCCTGTCTAAAGCACAAACGATTGTACGTGAGCGCGATCCCTTGTCAATTTGGCGCTTTTCATTTTTTGAGCAAGCTAAAAATATTGTGAAGTCAGCGGCTTATTTCATGGCGTCAGGTCAAAAAAACGGGAGGCCATGGCCTCCCGTTTCATCACTCCTTGAGGGCGAACCCTTCGCCCTGTCGGTCATAGCGATAGATGGCCTGACCGTAGGAGCGGATCTCGACCCGCTGGATGCGGCGGTTGTCATCGATCAGGATGAACACCGACTTGCCCGATTGCAGCCGGGTCAGCGGGCGATCAGGCCCTTCGATGGCGATCAGCCGGCTGAGCTCGGCCCCCGGCAGCTCGAACTTGCGCCAGATAGAGTAGAGGGTCTCGCCGGCCTGCACCTCGTGTTGCAGCCAGGTGCCGTCCACTTTCTCTTCGACCGGCTTGGCTGCAGTCGAGCTGCCATTGCCGGCCGTCAGGGCCTGGGCGGGCACGGCGAGGGGGACCTCGAGCGAGCCGGACGGGGCGACTTTCGGGGCGGCAGGCGCGGGCTCCCAGGCCAGCAACAGCAGCCAGATGGGCACCAGGACCAGCAGGCCTATGGTGTGTTTGCGGGGCAGCGGGCTGGTCAGCTTGAATTTGCCTGCTTTGGCCTCCTGGCCGCGCTGGCCAAGGCCACGCATCCCCTGGCCTATGCGCTGGCGCAGGGGCAGGGTAGCGGCATTGATACGATGGAGCAGGGATCCTTGTGATTCGTCTTGGCGACGCTGCTGGGCTCGTCTGTTATGGCCACGTGGGCGACGGTCCGGGGTGGGCACGGCATTTACCTCTCACTACATTGCCTGCCATCAGGCAAATTCCTTGCCTATGGTAAACGGACTCGCCCCCGAGGGGGAGAGTCCGCGAGAGGAAAATTATCAGCTGAGACGAAATTGTCCCAGTAATTGCTGTAAACGCTCGGCCGCCTGACGCAATGCCTGGCTGGCTTTGGCCGTTTCGGTCGCATCCTGAGCGATGTCGTTGGCCAGTGCGTTGGTTTTTGACAGGTTGCCGGACACCGTCTCGGAAACCGAGCTCTGCTCCTCGGCGGCGGAGGCTATCTGGTAGGTCATGTCGTTGATGGTGGAGATGGCCTTGTAGATGCTGCCCAGCGCCTCTTCCGCCAGATCTGCCTCGCCCACCGCCTGGTGGGTCAGCTGCTGGCTCTGCTGGATGGCGTTGACCGCGTTGGTCGAGCTGTGACGGATCTTCTCGATCAGCTCCTGGGTGTTCTGCACTGCCTGTTGGGTGTTGCCCGCCAGCTTGCGCACCTCGTCGGCCACCACCGCAAAGCCGCGGCCCTGCTCACCGGCGCGGGCCGCCTCGATGGCGGCGTTGAGCGCCAGCAGGTTGGTCTGATCGGCTATGCCCTGGATCACAGTCAGTATGCTGGTGATCTGCTCGCTGTCGTGGGCCAGCCCCTCGACCACTTCGGCCCCCTTGCCGGCCTCGGCCGCCACCTTGTGCATCGACTGGATCACCTGCTGGAAGCGTACCTTGCCCTGATCCGCCGCGCCCTGGGCCTGCTTGGCCGAGTCGGCTGTGTTGTTGGCGTGGGTGGCCACCTCCTGGCTGACATAGGACATCTCCTGCACCGCGGTCAGCATCTGCTCCATCTCCGCCTGGTGATGCTGCAGGTTGGTGTCGGTCTGGCCGGCGATGCGGTCGGTATCGCCGGCATGGCGGTTCACCTCGCTGGCGGTTTTCAGCACATCCCCCAGCAGCACCTGCAGCTTGTCGATGAAGCGGTTGATGCCCTTGGCGAGATCCCCCAGCTCGTCGACTGAGCGGGTGGTGAGGCGCTTGGTGAGATCTCCCTCGCCATCGGCGATGTCATCTACCAGGCTGACCATCTGGCGGATGGGGCCCGTGATGCTGCGGGCTATCACCAGCATGGTGGCCAGCGCCAGCACCAGCACTATGAGAGCGCCCACCAGTTGCTGGGTCATGGCTGCCCGGTTCATGTCGCTCAGCTGGCTCTCCAGCTGGTCGGCACCCGCCAGCACCACCTTGTAGGGCAGGGTGACTATGATGGCCCAGTTGCGGCTCATGCCCGGCACCATGATGGGTACAGAGATACGAAACGACTCGTCCAGCTCCTGGCGCTGCACTTCCGGTTTCAGATACTGCTGCCACTGGTTGCCGAGCAGCTTGTCGGCCCGGCTGCCCAGCAGGCTGGCATCGCCGCTGGTGCCGGTGATGACGCCGGCGGCGCTGACGATCAGGGTCTCGCCCTTGCCGTCATAGATGTTGCTGTTGAGGGACTGGGCCTGCCGGCTGATGGAGTCCACCGCCAGATCCAGCGCGGCGACGCCCTTGAACTGACCCGCCACCATGATGGGGGTGGTGATGGTGCTCACCAGCACCTGCTGGCCGTTGATGTCCACCTTGAAGGGATCGATGAGGCAGGAGCGACCCTCCCGTTTCGGGCAGGCATAGTAGTCGTTGGCCGGATTGCCAAATTCGTCGGCATCGCTCTTCTCGATGGAGAGCAGCAGGTCTGTGCCTATCTGATCCTTGTCACGGTAGAAGTAGGGGACGAAGCGGCCCTGGCTGTCACTGCCCAGTGCCGTCTGACCGGCGAAGGCGGCGTCCTGGCCGTCGAAGCCGTTCGGCTCGAAGCCGGCGAAGGCGCCATACAGTTGCGGTTCCAGGTTGAGCTGTGCCTTGAGCAGATCCGTGGCCTGCTGGCGATCCAGCGGCAGCTTGCCCTCCTGTTGCAGGGCGAGGGCACTGGCCATCTGCTGGGTATAGGAGAGTCCCTTTTGCAGCAACTGGGTGATGGTGGCGGCCTCGGCGCGCGCATTGGCACTGACCTTCTGCCAGGCCTCCTGCTGCAGGGCGGCACGGCTGGAACTGATGGTCAGCTGTTGGGTCTGTTGACCGGAATACTGGTTGAGCAGGATCAATATGACCAGGGCTGTGGTCATGGCGATCCCGGCCATCACCAGAATGCGATTCTGGATAGAACGGAACTGCATCGTCTCTTCCTTGTTTCGTGAGAAGTAGTGTGAGAGTTATTTGAATATCGGCCGGAGGAGGCAGCTCTCCAACACTTCCCATAGCAAATCGGAAATGGCGCTTCTGTTTTGCGATCCCCCTCAAATATCAGGTGCCAAGCGGTCGCCCGGCCAATTTAACCCCCTACTTTAGCGCGCCGCCACCTCATGGTTTTCCCATCCGGGATTCTGAGTGCTAAAATGCGACGGTTTTTTCTAACGAATTGGCCCAAGGCCCTCTACACAAGGCTTAAAGATGAAAGTCAAAACCCGTTTTGCTCCCAGCCCGACCGGCTTTTTGCATGTCGGCGGTGCCCGTACCGCACTCTATTCCTGGTTGTTTGCAAAGAGCCAGGGCGGTGAGTTCGTGCTGCGTATTGAGGATACCGACCTGGAACGTTCCACTCAGGAGGCGATCGACGCCATCATTGAGGGCATGGAATGGCTGGAGCTGAACTGGGATGAGGGCCCCTACTACCAGACCAAGCGTTTCGATCGCTACAACGGCATCATCGACGAGATGCTGGCCGACGGCCGCGCCTACAAGTGCTATTGCTCCCGTGAGCGCCTGGACGCGCTGCGCGAAGGCCAGATGGCTAGCGGCGAGAAGCCCCGCTATGACGGCAAGTGCCGTGATGCGGCCCACGATCACCCGGCCGATGCGCCGCACGTCATTCGCTTCCGCAACCCGACCGAAGGTTCCGTGGTATTCGATGACCACGTCCGTGGCCGCATCGAGTTTGCCAACACAGAGCTGGACGATCTCATCATCCGCCGTACCGATGGCGCCCCCACCTACAACTTCTGCGTGGTGGTCGATGACTGGGACATGGAGATCACCCACGTGGTGCGTGGCGAAGACCACATCAACAACACCCCGCGCCAGATCAACATCTACAAGGCCTTGAACGCGCCTGTGCCTGAGTTTGCCCACGTCTCCATGATCCTGGGCGACGACGGTGCCAAGCTGTCCAAGCGCCACGGCGCCGTCTCAGTGATGCAGTACCGCGATGACGGCTACCTGCCGGAAGCCCTGCTGAACTATCTGGTGCGTCTGGGCTGGTCCCACGGCGATCAGGAGATCTTCACCCTGGACGAGATGATCAAGCTGTTCAGCCTGGATGCCATCTCCAAGTCCGCCTCTGCCTTCAACACCGACAAGCTGTTGTGGCTGAACAACCACTACATGCGCAGCCTGGATCCGGCCTATGTGGCCAAGCACCTGGCCTGGCACATGGAAAACCAGCAGATCGACACCAGCAAGGGCCCGGCCCTGGCCGAGGTCGTCACCCTGCTGGCCGAACGCTGCAATACTCTGGTGGAGATGGCCGCCCAGAGCCGCTATCTGTTCGAAGAGTACGAGGCCATCGACGAAGCGGCCGCCAAGAAGCACCTGCGCGGCGTGGCTGCCGAGCCGCTGACCCTGGCCAAAGCCAAGCTGGCGGCGCTGGAAACCTGGACCACAGAGGCACTGCACGAGCTGATCGAAGCGACCGCCGCCGAGCTGGGTCAGGGCATGGGCAAGGTCGGCATGCCGCTGCGCGTAGCCGTGACCGGTCTGGGCCAGTCCCCAGGCATCGACGCCGTGATGGCGCTGGTGGGCAAGGAGCGGGTACTCGCCCGCATCGATCGCGCCCTGGCGTATATCGAAGCACGCATGGCCGCCGAGTAAGCTTGCCTTCGCACATTGCCGTCACCGGTCTGGGGTAATCTCTCCCCCGGCATCGACGCCGTGATGGCGCTGGTGGGCAAGGAGCGGGTACTCGCCCGCATCGATCGCGCTTTGGCGTATATCGAAGCGCGCATGGCTGCTGAATAAGTGCCTGTGATGGCATGCAAAAGGGCTCCCGCGAGGGGGCCCTTTGTTTTTGTTGGCTAACCAGATTTGTGACATAAAACAGCGAGATAGCGGCAAGGTTGCCGGTAAAAACAGCTAACTGATTGAATTTTGACTAAACGCGCCAATCGGCGTTATTTTTGGGTTGACAGCAAAGCGGGTGATGCCTATCATGCGCCTCCGTTGCCGGAGATAACTTTGGTAGCGCCGAGGTGAGTTGGGGTTATAGCTCAGCTGGGAGAGCGCTTGCATGGCATGCAAGAGGTCCGCGGTTCGATCCCGCGTAGCTCCACCAAATTCTCCTCGAACAATCTGGAATCCAAGGGGTTATAGCTCAGCTGGGAGAGCGCTTGCATGGCATGCAAGAGGTCCGCGGTTCGATCCCGCGTAGCTCCACCAGGTTCCTGATTGAAGATGAAGTACCCAGGGCAGTGCGGTGTGTATCACCCAGGCCGACCTTTGTGGGGTTATAGCTCAGCTGGGAGAGCGCTTGCATGGCATGCAAGAGGTCCGCGGTTCGATCCCGCGTAGCTCCACCACTATTTGATATTTGAATACCAGAGTTAGGGCAACCGGCCGCCAGAACCGGTTGTCTAATGAAGAAAGAATTTGGGGTTATAGCTCAGCTGGGAGAGCGCTTGCATGGCATGCAAGAGGTCCGCGGTTCGATCCCGCGTAGCTCCACCAATATTTGCGACAGATGGCCGCCAGAACCATTTGTCGAGTACGAAACTTGGGGTTATAGCTCAGCTGGGAGAGCGCTTGCATGGCATGCAAGAGGTCCGCGGTTCGATCCCGCGTAGCTCCACCAAATTCTTGTTACAAGAAGCCGAAAGGCCACCGTTATCGCGGTGGCCTTTTTGTTTTGGCTCATTTTTTCATTCAGCCCGTCTCTTGCCCGTAAAAAAGCCCGCATCGCAGCGGGCTTTTGGCGTTATGGCAAGGCCGCATCAGCCGCGGCGACGACGCCAGGCCAGCGGCAGCAGGGCCAGCAGCAGGGCGCCCATGGCACCGCCACCGCCGTTGCTCTCTTCCTTCAGCTTGAGGTCGACGATGATGGGATCATGGTCGGAGGCGCTGAACGGGTTGCCGGACTTGATCATGTCGCCGCTGAAGTCACGGCCGTACTCGAACAGGTTGCTCTCGAACGAGTTGATGTGCCAGTCGGCGACCGCCACTACCTTGCTGGCCAGCGCCGGGTTGGCGAGGGCATAGTCCAGGGTGCCGAGTTCGGCCTCGTAGCTGTAGGAGATGGCCTTCTCCTTGTTGAACTTGACGTTCATGTCCACCAGACCGTAGCTCTTGCTCACCTCGCTGCCGGTCTGCTCAAAGACCTGAGCGCCGAGGAAGGTCTGGGAGGCGGAGACTATCTTGCGCTGACCCTCGGTCGGCACATAGTCGGTCAGCACCCGGATCGCATCTTCCCTGGCGTAGGAGTTGAAATCCCCCACCAGCAGTACCTGGCCGGGCAGTTTGTTCACCGCCTCGCCCAGCACCTTGGCGGCGCTGACCCGGAACTCGGTGCACTTGCCTTGCAGATCGGCCGGCTCCTTGCCGTCCAGATTCTCCAGGCAGCCGGATCCCTTGGATTTCAGGTGGTTGACCACCAGGGTCAGCGGCTCCTTGCTGCCCTCGATGGTGAAGCTCTGCACCAGGGAGTCACGCTGGGAGGCCTGTTTCTCGACCCCTTTCGCATCCAGGTATTTCTGCACCGGCAGCGTGATGACGTTGGCGTCCCCCTGCGGTGCCAGCTTGGCGGGTCGGTAGATCATGGCCACCATGATGGCGTCGCCACCGAAGAAGCGCTCGTTGCCAAGCAGCGCCTTGGGCAGGGTCACGAAGGCGTACTGCTTGCTGGCATCCTTCTGCTGGGCGTTGAGGCTTTGCACCAGATCACTGATGGCGGAGTGGCTGTCGAAGCCGTTGTTCTCCATTTCCATCAGGCCGAGCAGGTCGGCATCCATCTCGGTGATGGCGTTGACTATCTTGGTGCGCTGCAGCTGGAAGTCTTCCAGGTTCTTGGCACCGCGGTTGCAGCCCTTGGCGCTGTCCGCATCCGCCTGATCCTTGCACAGCACGTTGAGGGCACCGCCCACGCTGGAGTGGCTGGTGAAGTAGTTGAGCACGTTGAAGCTGCCGACGCGCAGATCGGTGCCATCGGCACGGGCCGGGGCGCTCTGGCGGTCGTTGTCGCTGGTGCGCAGCAGATCGCCGGCGGTGATCACCTGATCCTGCGGCACTATCAGCCGGTACTCGTTGTAGCTGTAGCCCACCAGCGCATCCAGGTTGACCGGGGCATCGCCGATGCGCAGGTAACCCTGCTCCGGTTCCCAGGCCGGCAGCCAGGGCAGTTTGCCGTCAGCGGCCTTGAAGTCCGATTCGAGGAACACCCGGTTGTTGGCGTTGGCCTTGGCCAGTGCCTTGGCGGCCTTGCTGTCGGCATCGTGCAGCTGGGTCGGCTTCATCAGCGGCGCCTGGTGGGAGAGCACCAGGTTGTTGCGTTTGGCGGCATAGTCATAGCTGAAGTTGCGGCTTATCTTGAGCTCGCTGTCAGCATCGAGGCGCACCCGCATCCCTTCGTGACGCTCCAGCGCCCGGGCCAGGGTCTCGTTTTCCAGTACCCGCAGCGGCACGGCGGCAGGGGCCGTCCCCTGGGCGAGGACTCGCAGGCGCGGGGTGCCGCTGTCAGCGACCGGCTTGAGCTGGGTGTGGTTGTAGTACTCCTCGACCTTGGCCTCCAGGCAGACTTCGGCACCCGGCTTGATGTCCGGGTACTTGCTGGCGAAGTTCTTGTCGTTGAGGTAGACGAAGATGCCGTCCGAGGTCTGGGGGTTGCCATCGCCCTGCACATCCTGCAGGTAGAATCCAATCCGATCATTGCCCTTGTTGAGCGCATCGCCGAGGCCAGAGACCACCGCCTTGACCATGACGCTCTGGGGGCTCTCGAACTTGTCGCTGGGAATGAGCGGACTCTTGTCGCCACTGCCCTGAATGACGGGGATGGGGGTGAGGGCACTGTCGGCCGGGCAGCTGAAGCCGGCGGCATGGAGGGACGGGGACGCGAGCGCAAGCCCCACGGCCAGCGACAGCAGGGTACGTGTTCCTTTCATAACGGTTCCTTTTTTATTTTTGCCAGTGTTTCCATAGCCTTGGCTCATCGGCCAAGGGCGCGCATTGTCACATTTCCGGCATGTCATACCAGTGAGCCAACGCACATTACGGGGATGCAAATGAGGGCAATCTCGGTTTTTTTGACTTGGCTAACAGTATGAAATTAATGACAAAATCATTAATTCAACCAAAGCGGGAAACTGTGATCTGGCTGGCATCCACATATTTTTCTTCGAGAATGAAGATTGAGACTCGGCTGCTTGATTCCTATACTCGGCTTGTTCCTCACGGAACCCAGGTAAAGGGCAAACCGGCCGAGAGGCCGGGACGCAATGCCTCCGGTCTCAAGATCAGTCGATCCAGATAGCGGGGCTTCCCGGGGTGATGGTGGTGTCTGTGGCAGGTCCATTGCCAGCTGTCTGCCCCCCATCACGCAGGTTGCGATTGTTCTTTGTCCTGGTGACCAATGCCAAGACAAAACAAGGAAGATAACAATATGCAACAGACCTTTAGGCCTAGCAGGCTTGCCATGCTGGTGGCCCTGGCTGCCATGCCCGCCTGGGCACAAGCCGCGTCTTATCCCGCCTATCAGGCCGGCACCGCCTACAAGGCTGGCGATATCGTCAGCAACGCAGGCTCCCTCTACGAATGCAAAGAATTTCCCTACTCCGGCTGGTGTGGGGCCTCGCCCTATCACTACGCCCCCGGGGTGGGAGTGGTCTGGGCCGATGCCTGGAAGCTCTATGGCGGCGAGGTGCCACCACCGGCGCTCGGAGTGGCAATCAGTTCGCCCGCTGTTGGTAGCGCTTTCAACGAGGGCGCATCGGTGGCGCTCGCTGTGACCCTGAGCGGCAACAGCAGCGCCCTGGTCAAGGTGGAGTATCTGGTCGATGGCAAGCAGGTCGCATTGAGCAGTGGATCCCCCTGGTCGGCCAGCTGGGTTGCCACGGGTGTCGGCCCCCATCAACTCAAATCACGTGGGTTGGACAAGGATGGCAAGCTGCTGAGCGAGGCGGATGCCAGCTTCAGCGTCAACGCCGTGGTCGCGCCAGAGGCGCCCAGGGTGAGCATCAGCAGCCCAGCCAGCGGCGCCAAGGTGACCCTGGGTCGCAGCGTGGCGGTCAGTGGCAACGTAACCGATGCCAACAATGACGTGGCCAGGGTCGAGCTCTACGTGGATGGCAAGAAGGTGGGTGAAGACACCAGCGCCCCCTGGCAGGTGAGCTGGACGCCCCAGAGCAAGGGCGTTGCCGGCCTCAAGCTGGTGGCGACCGACAAGGAGAACCTCAGCGGCGAGTCGGCCCAGGTCGACGTGCAGGTGGAAGAGGCGGCCCTGCCGCCCACAGGTGGCAACCTCTCCTGCGACATCCGCCAGATCTATCGCCCGGACGGTTACGAGTGCATGGGGGATGACCATGCCCGCCGCGTCATCGGCTACTTCACCTCCTGGCGCACCGGCAAGAACGGTCTGCCCTCCTACCTGGTGAGCGACATCCCCTGGGACAAGATCACCCACATCAACTACGCCTTCGCGGCTGTGGATGAGCAGAGCCACCTGATCAAGGTGGACGATGCCGCCACCAAGATGACCTGGAACGGGGTGCCGGGCGCCGAAATGGACCCGGAATTCGCCTATCAGGGCCACTTCAACCTGCTGTCGAAGTACAAGAAGCAGTATCCGGACGTGAAGACCCTGATCTCGGTAGGGGGTTGGGCCGATACCCGCGGCTTCTACACCGCCACCACCAAGGGCGACTGTTCGGTCAATACCGCCGGCATCAGCGCCTTTGCCGACTCGGCGGTGAGCTTCATTCGCCAGTACGGCTTCGATGGGGTGGACGTGGACTACGAGTACCCTACCTCCATGAAGGATGCGGGCAATCCCAACGACTTCCCGCTCTCCAACCAGTGCCGGGCCAAGCTGTTTGCCAACTACGAGGTACTGATGAAGACCCTGCGGGCGCGGCTCGACAATGCCGGCACCGAGGACGGTCGCAAGTACATGCTGACCATAGCCTCGCCGGCGTCGGCCTACCTGCTGCGCGGCATGGAGAACTTCCAGGTCACCCAGTACCTGGATTACGTCAACCTGATGACCTATGACTTCCACGGTGCCTGGAACCACTTCGTCGGTCACAATGCGGCCCTGTTCGACAACAATGCCGATCCCGAGCTCTCCCACTGGGGCGTCTATAGCCAGGCCCAGTTCGGCGGCATCGGTTATCTGAACGCGGCCTGGTCGGCCCACTACTTCCGTGGCGCCCTGGCGGCCGGCAAGATCAATGTGGGTGTGCCCTATTACACCCGCGGCTGGCAGGGGGTGAGCGGCGGCAGCAACGGGCTGGGCGGCAAGGCAGCCCTGCCGAGCCAGAACGAGTGCCAGCCGGGCACGGGTGGCAGCACGATTCCGTGCGGCAACGGGGCAATCGGCATCGACAACATCTGGCACGATCTGGACAAGAACGGCAAGGAGATAGGCGGTGGCGCCGTGCCCATGTGGCATGCCAAGAACCTGGAGAACGCGGCCAGCCTCGGCATCACGACTCTGCCGAGCTACGGCACGGCCTGGGGTCTGGATCCCAACAATCCGGCCCACGTGATGCAGGGCAAGTACGTGCGTTACTACGATGACAAGGCGCAGGCTCCCTGGCTGTGGAACGCCGAGAAGAAGGTGTTCCTATCCACCGAAGATGAAGAGTCCATGGGTCACAAGCTGGACTACATCATCAAGCGGGGTCTGGGCGGCGTCATGTTCTGGGAGATGGCAGGCGACTACGCCTTCGATCCGGCCAAGAACGAGTACGGCATGGGCAGCACTCTGACTACCCTTGCCTACGAGAAGTTCGCCAAGGCGACCAAGTACAACACCAGGCAGAACGATCTGGCGGCACCGAGCGCCCAGCTCGACATCGCCGTGAGCCTCTCCGGCTTCAAGGAAGGGGACTCCAACTACCCGATCAACCCGAAACTCAAGCTGGTCAACAAGTCGACCCAGACAATCCCGGGCGGCGCCAGGATCGAGTTCCTGGTGCCCACTTCCACCTCTGACACCATCACGGATCAGAGCGGTATGGGGCTCAAGGTGGTGGAGAGCGGTGGCAACGACAACTCCGAAGGCATCGCCAACGAGAAGGACTTCCACAAGGTCGCCATGACGCTGCCGAGCTGGCAGACCCTGGCACCGGGCGCCGAGGTTGAAGTCGCCATGACCTACTACCTGCCGGCCGCCGGCGTGCCGAGTGGCATGCGCATCATCAGCGGCAGCCAGACCATAGGGCTCAAGGCCGAGTTCCCGACCCTGCCGGAGGCCGTACTGGGCTCGGGTGGCGGCGAGAATCCGGGCGGCGCCACCTGCAGCAGCCAGAACGTCAACCCGGCGGCCTACAAGGCCTATCCGAGCTGGCCGCAGGGGGATCACGCCAATGGCGGCGATCGCATGACCAACAACAAGGTGGTATGGCAGGCGAACTGGTGGACCAGCAGCGAGCCCAAGGCCACCGATGGCAGCTGGAAGCTGGTATGTAATTACTGATAACCCCTGCATGGGGTCTGGGCTGCCAACGCCATTCGTGGCAAGGCAGCACCAGCAAGCGGCATGACAATCCGGAGCCCAGGCTCCGGATTTTTTTATGGCGGAATATATAAAGAGGGGAATAAAAAAGACCGCTCCGAAGAGCGGCCAATTGCCACCAAGGCAACCTGCGGGGCGAACCCCTTGTTATCTGCGACGAGCGGGAGTGCGCCTGCCCTGCCGGGTGCCATGACGTGACGGCCGAGGCCGGGTGGCCGGGCCGTCACGCGGTTCGCGCCTCTAGGGGGACTGCGCCACCCTGCTGCGCGAGGCCGGGGCCTTGTCTATTGAGTGACGGCGCCGCCCCCTGCTGCGCTAGGCCGAGGCCTTGTTTATTGAGTGACGGCGCCGCCCCCTTGCTCCTTGAGGAAGTTGATCCAGGGGGAGGCGCGGCCACTGACGTTGCCATTCTGGGCGGCCTGGGTGAAGGCGCTGAGCGCCTCCTTCGGCTTCTGTTGCTCAAAATAGGCAACCCCGGTCAGGAACTTGAGATCGGCGCGCTGTTCACCATTGGCATTGGCCGCAGGCTTGGCGGCCAGGGCCACCAGATCCTGATAGCGTTTACTCTGGATCATCATGCGCGCCATCTTCAGTTGCAGCTCGGCATCCGGAGCCAGCTTGTAGGATCTCGCCAGAGTATCGATGGCGGGATCCAGCTCCTTGGCCTGATGCCAGTAGTTGGCCAGCGCCTTGTAGTTGGCCGCGTTGCTCTCTATGGAGCCCTCCTTCATCGCCTTCTCCATCACGCGTGCCGCCCGGTGGGGAATGCCGGCGAAGGCCAGGTAGTTGGCCAGGCGCTGCAATTCGGCCGCCTCGGTCAGCATGCCGAGGTTGTAGGCGGCTTCCAGCGCCGCCAGCGCCTTGCCATCGTTGCCCGCCTGCATGTGCATGGCCGAGAGCTGGGTCCAGTACTTCTTCTTCTCCGGATAGCGGTCGACCAGAGCGGTCAGCACCTCGGTGGCCGGTTTGTACTGTTTCAGCTCGTAGTGGGCCGCCATCTTGAGCAGATACCAGGATTCAGGTGCCTTGCCGGCGGAGAGCTTGATCGCATTGTCCACCGCCGGAATGGCTTCCCGGTACTGCTTGAGCTGCACATGGGCGTTGGCCAGGGTGATGTAGGCGTGCGGGGTCGGCTTCTCGTCCTTGCCCAGGCTCGCGAACCACTGGTTCATGGTGCTGATGGAGGCCTTGAAGTTGCCCTCCGCCATGTAGAGCTGGGCCAGGTTGTAGCGCACCTGCTGGGCCACGGGTTGCGGCAGGCCGCCGGTGGCGATGGCATCGGCGAAGTACTTGGTCGCCTGACCGTACTTCTCCTGCTGCGCCGCCACGAAGCCGAGGGTCTGCAGTATCACTCCCTTGTCGTAGACTCGCTCGCCGGCGCCGGACAGCGCCTCCTGCAGCTTGGCATTGGCCTCGCCGTATTTCTTCTCGGTGATCAGTGCCTGTGCCTTGTTGACCGCGCGGTAGGCGCGGTCAGAGAGAGCAGGCTGCTCGGCGGCCCAGCTGGCGGTGCAAAGCAGCACCGCCATGGCGACCGGGGCGAGGATCAGGGTATGTAACTTTTTCATCGCCACCTTCCTTAGTTGACCGCAAACTCGATTTCTTGCTGCATGCGGGTGGCCTGCGCCTTGCCATCGACCATGGCCGGTTTGAACGTCCATTTGGCTATGGTCTTGCGCGCCTCCTTGCCGAGGTCATAGCTGCGGGGCTCTTCTTTCACGATCCGCACGTTGCTGACGGTGCCGCGCTCGGTGACGGTGAACTCCACCAGCACCTTGCCGGAGGCGAGTCCTGCCAGCGCCGCCTTGCGGGGCATCATGGGCTCGAAGGTCGCCATCGGGATGGCGCCGTTGTTGCCACCCATGCCGCCACCACCGCCACCGGTACTGTAGGCACCGAGGGCGTTGCCGCCGCCTATGTTGACCGGGATGTCGAGTTTGGGCATGTCCATCGGCGAGCTCTCCATCTGCGGCCGATCCGTGCTGGCCACTTCCATCTCGGGAGGGGGAGGCGGCCGGTTCGGGGGCGGCGGTTTGGGCAGCTCGCGTTGTCTCTCTTGCAGTGTCTCCTGAGGGCGAACCCGAATGAAGTCGGTCATGCTGACGTCTTCGGATTCCACCAACTCCCGGTGATCCGGTGTGATGAGCTTGTTCATTCCCAGAAACAGGAAGAACACCACCACACAGGAGACAGCCAACGATATCAGGTATCTCATGGTACTCGCTCCGGCATCAGCTGCTCTTGCTCGCCGCGATGGAGATGTTCTGGACACCGGCCATGCGGATCTGATCCATGACCTGGACCACCAGACCTGAACGGGATTCGGTATCGGCCTGGATCACCACGGCGCTCTCCGGGTTCTCGGCTCGCAGCCGCTCTATGTTGGCGCGCACTGCGCCCACTTCGACGATGCGCTTGTCGACCCAGACCTGGCCGTTTTCACGGACCGCAACCATGATGTTCCCCTTCTTCACCGTCTCGGCCGTGCTGGCGCTCGGGCGGTTGATCTCCACGCCGGACTCCTTGACGAACGAGGTGGTGACGATGAAGAAGATCAGCATGATGAACACTATGTCCAGCATGGGGGTCAAATCGATGGCCGCCTCATCAGCACTGCTGTCGCTGTGACGTTTTCTCATGGCAAAAACTCCTTGCTTGTTCTGTGCCCCCGCCAGACTCGCGCCCGGCGGGGGAGTGCATCCTGCATCAACCGTGTTTCAGGTTGTCTTCCAGCTTCTCGACCGCCAGCTTGGCCTTGTGATCGAGCTGGTTGACAAAAAACAGGCCGGAAAGGGCGGCAATCATGCCCGCCATGGTCGGTACCGTCGCTTTTGAGATGCCCGATGCCATCGCCCTGGGGGAGCCGGTGCCCGTGATGGCCAGGGTGTCAAACACCTGCACCATGCCGACCACGGTTCCCAGCAGCCCCATCAGCGGGCAGAGCGCGATCAGCACCTTGATGACCGGCATTCCCTTGTCCACCGCCATGGCGACCCGGGAGACCAGCTCGCGCCGGATCTGCCTGGCGGACCAGGAGAGGTGGTCGCTGCGGGCCAGCCAGGCGGCCTTGGTCTGCTTCACCTGCTTGGGATAGACGGTCATGAAGTAGAACCAGCGTTCCAGCAGCAGGGCCCACATCAGCAGGGTCAGGAAGAACAGGGCGACCAGTACGTCGCCCCCCAATCCCAGAAACCGGCGGACCGACTCGACTTCTTCAATCAACCAGAACCACATGGGTGACTCCTTAGGCTGCGGCCTTGGCGGCGTGCAGATTTTCCTGATAGCGGGCGACGAAACCGGCGCTCTGCTCTTCCAGGATCTGGATGAGACGGCGGCTCTGGGTCTGCACTATGGTGTAGAGGAACAGCATGGGCACCGCCACGACCAGACCTTGCATGGTGGTGACCAGGGCCTCGGAGATACCGCCCGCCATCAGCTTGGGATCGCCGGTACCGAACAATGTGATGGCCTGGAAGGTGGCTATCATCCCGACCACGGTACCGAGCAGTCCCAGCAGCGGCGCGACCGAGGCGATCAGCTTGATGATGCTGATGCCCTTCTCGAACTTGGGCACGTTGCGCAGTATGATCTCGTCCAGTTTAGATTCCAGATCCTCAATGTTGTCGCCACTATGGTTCTGGTAAGCCCCCAGCATGTCGCCTATGGGGTTGCCCTTGATGATCTGATTGGATTTCAGTTGCTTGCGCATGGATCCGCCGATGAGGGAGAGGCGGGCGCCGCAGAACAGGGCCAGCAGGGTACCGAGCACGCCGAGCACCATGATGACGTAACCCACTTCACCACCCTGATCGACCCGCTCCTTGAAGGTGGGGGATTGAACCAGCAGGGAGAGGATCACGCCGCGGGACGGGTCGACGAAGATGGGCTTGACGCCGCCGCCACCCTGCTCAAACTCGGCGATGGGCTCCAGCACACCCTTGTCGGGCTGACGGGGCAACTGCTCGAACTTGCCGGTTTCCGGGACGAAGGTCAGGTACTTGCCCTCGGAGACGGTATTGAACTCACCGATCTGGGTCACCGTCTTCTCGGCCTGGTTGCCCTCGCCGTACACCACGGTTGCCGGTATCTGGCTCACCTTGCCGCCATCGACCATGCGGCTGAGGGTGGTGGTCCAGAAGGCGCTCAGATCATCGCTGGAGGGCAGCTCCTTGCTCTCTGCCAGGCGGGTCAGCAGCGCCGCCTGTTCCGGGTGTTCGACCCGGCGGGCTGAGGCGTTGAAGATCCCCTTGAACTCACCGGCAAACTGGCGCAGCACGCCAAACATCTCGCCCATGTTGCCGGAACGCTGGCGCAGGGTGTCGGTCAGCTCGGTCAGCTGTTTGTCGTTGGCATCGAAGGTGGCCTTGAGCTTCTCCCCCTTGGCGGTTTCGGCGGCAAGCTCCGCCTTGGCCTTGGCCAGCAGGGCGCCTTGCTCGTTCTTGTCTGCCAGGAAGCGGGCTTCCCGCTCCTTGTTGAGCTGGGATTCGCTGGTACTGGCGGCCTTGACCTGATTGAGCAGGGCGTTCAAGTCCACCGGTTTCTCGGCGGCGGTCACCGGCAGGGTGATCAGGGTGGCTCCCGCGATCAGGGAGGCAATGGCAAGTTTGATTCCTTTCATGATGCTTTCTCCGCAGTTTGAACCGGCAGCTTGATGAGCGCGGGGGGCGCCTGCTTCTTGGCGATACGCAAGCCCTGTTCTACTGCACTGCGATACTCCTGGGGCAACTCTTCCCATTGACGGGTCTTCTTGTTCCACATGCCGGTCTCGTTGCCATCCGGGGACTGGTAGAGCAGGGCGATGCGGCCGACGCGCAGGAACTCATAGGTCTTCTCGGTGCCGGCCTTGTCCAGGCTGGCCTTGTAGGATTCTATGGTTCGGCTGAAGCCCTCCTCGATCTGGTAGGCCTCCAGGATCTTGCGGTACTTCTCGGAGATGGTGACATCGGCCCGGTTCATCAGATCGGTCAGGGCCGCCACGCGGTCCTCCCGCTCGACCTTCTGGAACGGCAGATCCAGAGAGACGAACTGATCGAGGGAGTCGATCATCTTGAGCATCAGGGGCACCACTTCGGTGCTGGTCTGGTCGATCTGGGCGATCTGGCGCTGCATCGAGGCCAGCTGTGTGGTCTGGGAGTCGACCATCTTGCCCACTTGCTCGTTGTAGGTGCGCAGACTGTCGACCTGACGCAAGGCGGCCTTGTACTGCGCCAGGGCAGACTCGGCAGACTCGGCGTAGTTGTCGATCTTCTGCTGGGAAACTTTGGATGCATTGTCGGTGGCGGCTTGAGCGTCCACTGCCTGACCGGCAGAGGCGGCACTCAGATTGAAGCTGGTCAGCAAGGCGGCCGAAACCAGGCTGCCGAGGAGCGCTTTCTTCATTGTAATTGTCCTTGTCTTCATAGGATTACCCTATCTCCGTAACTTCCTTGGAACCTTGGGCAAAGCCGGCCCGACCGGGCCGGCTTGGGTTGTATATCAACGAGGTTGATTAGAACTTCTGGGTGTAGTCGAGGTAGTAGATGCGCCCGTCGATGCTGTAGAGCTCATCGTCATAGGTAAAGCCATCACTTTCCAGAGACGGGGCCGTGTTGAACATGTTCTTCACCCCGACCTGGATCTTGCCATCCCAAGGCGCATCGACACCGACGTTCAGGTTCCAGGTGGTCTGGGACGAGATATGGCCCACTTCCTCACCGGTATCTGCGATGTAGTCCTGGCTCTGGGAGTCGATGTAGCTGGCGCTCAGGTAGGTGTCCATGTTCCACCACTGGGGCACGTTGACACCAACCCCTGTGTTGAAGCGCAGCTGTGGCTTGCCGTTCTGGCCAATCTTGTCGACGACGGGGCCACCGGCATACAGACCTTCCTTGTACTCCAGGATGTAAGTGCTGCCGAAGTCATAACGCACTGTCGCCATGTTCAGGTCGTACTTGTAATCCGCCTTGAAGTCCAGGCCGCTGGTGTTCAGCTCGCCCAGGTTGACCATGGGGGCTGTGCCCTGTTTGATCTTGCCCTGGCTGTTACGCACTATGTTGCTGGAACTGCCGTTGTTCAGCTCGTCATAGATGATGGACTGCAGGGAGTTCAGCTGGATGAGGTCGGTGATCTTGATGGTGTAGTAGTCAAGCGACAGGTTCAGCTCATCCAGCGGACTGTAGGCCACACCGAAGTTCCAGGTATCGGCCGTCTCTTCCTTCAGGTTCTCATTGGCGGTACGGATGGTGGTGTATTGCTGGTTCGGGCAGGCGGCAGCCGAGATGCCGTTTGCTTCGCAATAGACATAGTCCTTGGCCCAGTCGGCAGATTCAGAATCTGCAGAGTAGAGATCGCTCAGGCTGGGGGCCCGGAACGAACGGGACCAGGAGGTGCGCAGCATCAGGTTGTCCAGCGGCTGGTAGCGCAGACTGGTCTTGGGTGAGAAGGCACTGCCAAAGTCGCTGTACTTGTCGAAGCGACCGGCTACGTTGAGCTCAATCTGATCCGTGATGGGAACTAGGGACTCGATATAGGCAGCCGTTACATCACGAACACCACCGGAGGAGTTGCCTGCTGAACCTATGATGTTGCCAGCTTCCGATTGTGCATCGTACTTGTCGGCATAGACCCAGTCGTTGTATTCGGCGCCGGCGTACCAGCTGACCGGACCGGCCGGCAGTTCACCCATGTCCCACTGGACACCGGCATACCACTGGTAGAAGTCCATGGTGGAGCGGCGGCTGGTATCGGCAGTCATGGAGGCAGTGGTGGAGGCATCAAATTCACCACCGACAAACTTGCCATCCTCGATCGCTTTCTGAGCGGCAGACTTCAGCACATAGCCGGTACCGTTCTCCTTGTTGTCTGTCTTGGAGTACATGTAACCAGCGTTCCACTGCATGTCGCCGACGCTTTCGGTCGCAATGGTGCCCTCGAAGCCCAGGTTCATGCTGCCAGTGGTGTCTGTGACCAGGTTGTCACGGGTACCGACGTTGTTGAAACGGTAGTAGGCGTAAGCAGCTTCTCCCAGCCCTTGAGTGGCTGCGGCATCCAGGCCGTTGTCGGTGAAAAACTGCGCATTTTTCGGGTTGGCCGGGTCTATGGTGAAGGCACCTGCGGCGGGGGCGAAGCGACCGAAGCTCTCGACCCTGGAGCCGATGATCTGGGGGACGAAGTCGACGTTGTCATTGATGTGATAGCGACCGTTCACGTAGAGGGTGTCACGGCTGCGTGAGGCCGTCTTGGCGGCAACCTGGCCGTAGTTGAAGTTACAACCGCCTTCGAAATTGGTGAAGGGTTCCTTACAGGTGCCGTCTGCATTGGTGGAACCTGCCAGTGGACCGTATTTCCAAATGGCATCGCCATTGCCGTCCAGGCCTGTGATACCTTCCACGTTACGGCCGTAAACGCTAGGGGAATCATTGCCTTGCTTGGCGAGATAGTCACGGTCACGGCTGTAGATGACGTCTTTCTTGTCATGCTCATAGACAGTCATCAGGGAGCCTTTTTCACCGGTAATGCCGGCAACGATGGAGCCGCTCTTTTCATCGCCCCCGTCTTCAGTCGGACTGCCAATCCTGCCCTGGAAGGTCAGGCCTTCATAACCCTCTTTCAGCACCACGTTGATCACGCCGCCGATGGCATCGGAGCCGTAGATGGCTGAGCCACCATCCAGATTGACTTCCACCCGTTCAACGGCCGCCATGGGAATGGTGTTCAGGTTGATGGAGGTACCGCCCATGGTGGGAGAACCGGCAACCCGTTTGCCGTTCAACAGTACCAGGGTGCGCTCGGAGCCGAGACCGCGCAGACCAATGGTGGCTTGAGACTGGAAAGAGCTGCCGGAGGAGGGAGATACACCACCGAAGGAGTTGTAGGAGGCCTGTTTCAGGTAATCGGCAACGGTCTGCTGACCGGATTGCTCGATCTTGGCCTTGGTGACGGAGACGACCGGGGTGGCGCCTTCCACATCGACACGGGAGATGCGGGAGCCGGTAACCTTGATTTTCTGCAGTTTTTCGACGTTTTGGCTTTCTTCGGCCATGGCGGGGGTAACTACCACTGCCGCGCTCGCCAAGGCAAACGCAACGGCAGCAGAGAGTCTGCTTTTCCTAAGCATCGCTATATCCTTCCTGGTTGTTTTTTTGTTTGCTTCCATACCGCCCTCGTTGGAGCGATGCGTAAGGCTTATCAAGCTTTCGATGTGGACGTCAATTGAGGCGGTGCGGATGGGGTAGGTGTGGGCAATAAGATGACTATGTTTTATTAGTTCGCTATTGCCAGCTTTTTATTCTGACTTGGCATTCATTTACGATGTGAAATCGGTGTTAAATTGATGTGTTTCCATTTTATCGATTAATTTTGAACTTATCGATAAGGGATCTGTCCCCTTGATATTTATCTTGTAAAAGGCTGCTTATATAGAATTATTAGCTGTTTTTGTGGTGTGTTGTGTTTCTGTTCAGACTTGGTATTTGGCGGAATTCAAACTTGTGTATATAGATAGGGTAAAATAACGAGCTTTTATTTAATGTCATGTTTAATAAGGTGTTTTTGTTTTTGTGGTTGTTTTTTGTTATTTTAATTTAAAATTTAAACGATGGTTGAATTGCTCTGCGAGTAGTTTTTTATCTTGAAGTTGGGGTTTTCATAAAAAACTCACAGTAAATTCTGCTATTTGCCAAAGGCAGATGCTGCCCTCTTCGTTCTACTTGATTTTTGTTGCAGAGCTTTTACAGTGACCCAGCGGATTGTCTGCCAATAACAGCCTATCCAGTGAGTAATGCCAGGAAGGAGAGGCCCGTCACCGGATGTGACTGGCCATAAAAGAACAACAAGGACGAGGTTTCACCATGCTGTCGTATTTCTTACGTCGGATGCTTTTGATCATCCCGACGTTTCTCGGTATCACACTGCTCGTCTTCACCATCACCCGTTTCGTGCCGGGCGGCCCGGTCGAACGCATGTTGCTGCAGGCGCAGGTGTCACAAAACGAGACCGGGCGCTCCAGTGGCAGCAAGGGCGCCCAGGCGCTCTCCGATGAGCAGATCGAGGAGTTGAAAGCATTTTACGGGCTCGACAAGCCGATGCTGATCGCCTATTGGGAGTGGCTGCAGAAGCTGGCCGTGCTGGATCTTGGCGAGTCGACCCGCTATTACGAGCCGGTGTGGGGCCTCATCAAGGATAGGTTGCCGGTGACAGCCTTCTTCGGGCTGGCCACCTTTCTGCTGAGCTACGCGGTATCCATACCACTCGGGGTAGCCAAGGCCCTCAGGCACAACAGCCGCTTCGATTCGCTCAGCTCCATGCTCATCTACATGGCCTATGCGCTGCCCGCCTACGTTGTGGGGATCTTCCTCATCACAGTCTTCGCCTTCCATCTGGAGTGGCTGCCCATGGGCGGTTTTCCGGGGGACGATTTCGATTCCATGGAGAGCAGTTGGGACCAGATCCGTACCGTCTTCGCCCATGCCCTGCTACCGCTTATCGCCTACGCCATCGGGGATTTTGCCATCCTCACCATGACCATGAAGAACAGCCTGATGGAGAACCTGTCGGCGGATTACGTGCGTACCGCCGTAGCCAAGGGGCTGCCGTTTCGCAAGGCGGTGACTGATCACGCCATGCGCAACAGCCTGATCCCCATCGCCAGTCACCTGGGGTCCGTGCTCACCGTCTTCTTCGGCGGCTCCTTCCTCATCGAGACCATCTTCAACATCGACGGCATCGGCCTGCTCGGCTACGAGGCGATCGTCGAGCGGGATTACCCCACCGTCATGGGCATACTGGCCATCACCTCCATGTTGATGCTGGTGGGCAATATCGTCTCCGATATCTGCGTTGCCCTTGTTGATCCGCGCGTACGGTTTGGAGAGTGAGCATGAACCCTATCTCTCTTGTCATGCCGATGCTGATATCACGCCATATCGTCTCCGAGATCTGCGTTGCACCTTCTGTTGACCCCCGCGTACGGTTTGGAGAGTGAGCATGAACCCTATCTCTCTTGTCATGCCGATGCTGATATCACGCCATATTGTCTCCGATATCTGCGTTGCACCTTCTGTTGACCCCCGCGTGCGGGTTGGAGAGTGAACATGAACCCAGTCACCTTAAAAAAACTCAAGCGTTTCAAGTCGATAAAACGCGGCTACTACTCCTTTGTCATCTTTACCACCCTGGTGCTGCTCTCCCTGCTGGCGGAGCTGCTGGTCAACAGCCGGGCGCTGATGGTGAGCTATCAGGGCCAGCTCCACTTCCCCACCTATGGTGACGTGATCCCGGGCCAGCACTTCGGGCTCGATTACGAGTACGAGACCAACTACCGCCAGCTGAAGGCCAAATTCGCAGAGGAAGGCAAGGGCGACTGGGTGCTGCTGCCCCCTGTGCCCTGGAACCCCTATGAGCAGGATTTCAAGCAGGATGCCTATCCGCCCTACGCCCCCAGCGCCGAGGAGCGCCACTTCCTCGGCACCGACACCAGCGGCCGTGACGTGCTGGCGCGGCTGGTGTATGGCTTTCGCATTGCCATCGGCTTTGCCTTTATCGCGTTGGCGGCCAGCTATGCCATCGGGGTCAGCATAGGCTGCATGATGGGCTTCCTCGGCGGTCGCTTCGACCTTGTGTTGCAGCGCTTTATCGAGATCTGGTCCCAGGTGCCGTTTCTCTACGTCATCATGATCCTGGTGTCGCTGGCCAAGCCGAACTTCGGCCTGTTTGTTGGCATCAACGTGCTGTTCGGCTGGATGGGGATCACCTGGTACATGCGCACCCTCACCTACAAGGAGCGGGCGCGGGACTATGTGATGGCGGCGCGGGCGCAAGGGGCGAGCACCAAACGGATCATCTTCAACCACATACTGCCCAATACCCTGATGATGATAGTCACCCTGGCACCGTTCGCCGTGGTGGGCAATATCTCGACTCTGACGGCGCTGGACTATCTGGGCTTCGGGCTGGCACCACCGACTCCGAGCTGGGGCGAGCTGCTCTCCCAGGGCATCAACAACCTGGATGCCATCTGGATCGTCAGCTCGGTCGTCGCGGCGGTGAGCCTGGTGTTGATCATGGTCTCCTTTATCGGCGAGGCGATCCGCGAGGCGTTCGACCCGCGCAAATTTACCCGTTATCAGTGACACGCGGCATGCTTCATCGCCGTGTGTATCCAACCCTTAATTGAGAAGCCCCCAGTGCAGGGGCCAGACTTGGAAGTCAAACATGAAAAATAAAATCAAATGGATAGGTGCTCTCTTTGTGCTGGTGAACGGATCCTGGGTGTGGGCGGCCAGCCTGCCTGCGGATCTCAAATGGGAGACCAACGACACGGATCCTGTGTTCGCCTCCCCCAAGGCGCTGCCGGGCGGCAGCCTCAACATGTTTGTCGACAGCTTTCCGCTGACGTTCCGCACCGTGGGGCCCGACTCCAACGGTGCATTCCGCTCCTTTATTCAGGACAACCAGTTACGGCTCATCAGCTTCCACCCCAATACCGGCAACCCCATACCCTCGCTGGCCACCCACTGGGCCATAGCGCCAGACAATCAGACCGTCTACTTCAAGCTGGATCCGCGGGCCAAATGGTCCGACGGCAAGCCGGTCAATGCCGACGACTACACCTTCGGCTACGAGATGATGCGCTCAAAAGAAATCCGCGCCCCTTGGTACAACAACTACTACACCACCGAAGTGGTGGCGGTAGAGAAGATCGATGACCACACCATTCTGGTCAAAACGGGCAACCGCAAGGCCAAGCTGGATCTGCTCAATACCACAGAGCTGTACCCTCAGCCCAAGCACTACTACAAGCTGACCCCCAACTGGGTGAAGCAGTACAACTGGGCTATAGCGCCCACCACTGGCCCCTATGTGATCAGCGACGTCAAGAAGGGCAAGTCGGTCACCTTCAGCAAGCAGCAGGGTTGGTGGGCAAAGGACGATCGCTACAACCAGCACAGATTCAACCTCGACACCATCAAGGTGCAGGTGATCCGCGACCACAACATCGCCTTCCGTCACTTCCTGAAAGGGGAGCTCGATACCTTCGAGATGATACTGCCCAACTGGTGGCATGAAAAAGCGGTCACCCCGGAGTACAAGAAGGGGTACGTGCAGAAGGTGATGGCCATGACAGACACCAAGCAGGGAGGTCAGGGGCTGCACCTCAATGTGGCCAATCCCAAGCTGGCGGACGTGAACGTGCGGCTCGGCATCCAGCACGCCTTCAACATCGACAAGATGATCGAGACAGTGCTGCGTGGCGACTATGACAGAGCCACCACATTCGGCTCGGGTTTTGGCGAGTTCACCGACATCCAGCTGCCGGAGCGGGCCTATGACATAGGCAAGGCGCGGGAGTACTTTGCCAAGGGCGGCTACGCCAAGCCGGGGCCGGACGGCATTTTGCAAAATGACAAGGGCGAGCGACTGACGCTGGCGCTCACCTACACCAGTCAGGAGCACTCCAAGCGACTGACAGTGCTGAAAGAAGAGGCCAAGAAGGCGGGTCTGGATCTGGAGCTCAATCTGGTGGATGGCGCCACCGGCTTCAAGGTGATGCTGGAGAAGAAACACGAGGCGGCCTGGATGGGCTGGGCTGGCGGTGGTCTCTACCCACAGTATTGGGAGTCGTTCCACTCCGCCAACGCCAACAAGCCGCAGACCAACAACCTGTTCAACGTGGCGGACAAGGAGCTGGACGCGCTGATCGACGCCTACAACGTCGAATTCGACATGGACACGCGGGCCAAACTCTCACAACAGATCCAGCAGCGGATCTATGATCTCGCCATCTTCGTGCCCGGGGTGCAGCTCAACTACGTGCGGGCCAGCAGCTGGCGCCATGTGATGCTGCCCGAGGTGCCCGCCACCAAGAACACGCCGGATCTGCTCTACTGGCCCATGGATGGCTATCCCCACAGTAGCGGCGGTCTGCTCTGGCTCGATCCCAAGGTGAAGGAAGCGACCTTGAAAGCCAAGGACGCGGACGAGGCGCTGGCGCCCATCACCCTGCTCGACAAGACCTATGCACATCATTGATGCCATTGAGCAGGGAGCAGCAGTCATGTCCAACACACAGGCCCCCATTCTTGAGGTAAGCGATCTCGAGGTGGAGTTTGCCGTCGACGACGGCAAGATCAAGGTGCTCGACGGGGTCAGCTTCAAGGTGGCCCCGGGCCAGACCCTGGGTATCGTCGGTGAGTCCGGCTGCGGCAAGAGCGTCACCTCGCTCGCCATCATGGGGCTGCTGCCCAAGCCCCACGGTCAGGTGGTGGCGGGATCCATCCGCTTTCAGGGAGAGGAGCTGCTCACTCTGGCGCCGGATCAGATGTACAAGGTGCGCGGCAACCGTATCTCCATGATCTTTCAGGAGCCGATGACGGCGCTCAACCCGGTGCAGACGGTGGGC
This sequence comes from Aeromonas sp. MR19, assembly GCF_963899305.1. Lineage (NCBI taxonomy): Bacteria > Pseudomonadati > Pseudomonadota > Gammaproteobacteria > Aeromonadales > Aeromonadaceae > Aeromonas > Aeromonas sp. MR19. The sequence continues at coordinate 1,224,866 of NZ_CAWQWZ010000011.1, read as the reverse complement.
GATCAGCTGATGGAGGTGTTCGGCCTGCACAGACCCGATTACAACCGGGCCCAGCGCAAAGCCGCGGCCATCGCCATGCTGCAGAAGGTGGGGATCCCGGAGCCGGCCCAGCGCTTTGCCGTCTATCCTCACAACCTCTCCGGCGGCATGCGCCAGCGGGTGATGATCGCCATGGCGCTCTCCTGCGAGCCGGATTTGCTCATCTGCGACGAGCCGACCACGGCGCTGGATGTCACCATTCAGGCCCAGATCCTGGAGCTGATGAAGGAGCTGCAGGCCCAGACCGGCATGGCCATCATCTTCATCACCCACGATCTCGGGGTGGTGGCCGAGCTGTGCGACGAGGTGGTGGTGATGTATGCCGGTCGCGCGGTGGAACAGGCGGATGTCTATGAGCTGTTTGACCACCCGCGCCATCCCTATACTCATGGCTTGATGAGCTCGATCCCGCGACTGGAAGATGTCCCCAAGAGCCTGCTCAAGACCATCAAGGGTCAAGTGCCCGCCCTGCACGAGATGCCGGCGGGTTGCCGCTTCTCCAATCGCTGCCCCCACGCCACCGACCTCTGCATAAGGGTCATTCCGGCGACCGAGCAGCTCGGTGCCCGGCATGGGGTGGCCTGCCATCACTGGAAGGAGTTGACGATATGACGGCGTTGTTGTCCGTGCGGGATTTGAAACAGCACTTCCAGCTTGGCGGTGGTTTTCTGCGCAAGAAGTATCGTGTCTATGCGGTAGATGGCATCAGTTTCGACCTCAAACAGGGGGAGACGCTGGGGCTGGTAGGGGAGTCAGGTTGTGGCAAGTCCACCCTGGGCCGTACCCTGCTCAAGCTGTTCGAGCCGACCGCAGGCCAGATAAGCTTCGAGGGGCGGGACATCACCCATCTCTCGCCCCGGGAGATGCGCTCTCTGCGCCAGGAGATGCAGATAGTGTTTCAGGATCCTGCAGAATCCCTCAACAGCCGCCACACGGTCGGCCAGATCCTGGAGGAGCCCTTCATTATCCACGGCAAGGGCAACACTGAGCAGCGGCGAGCCTGGGTGCTGGAGCTGCTGGACAAGGTGGGTCTGCCGAAGAGTGCGGTGGATCGCTACCCCCACGAATTTTCCGGCGGTCAGCGTCAGCGCATCGGCATCGCCCGGGCCATCGCCCTCAAGCCCAAGCTGCTGGTGTGCGACGAAGCTGTGTCGGCCCTCGATGTCTCGGTGCAGTCCCAGATTATCAACCTGCTGCTCAGCCTGCAGCGGGAGATGAACCTGGCCATCATCTTCATTGCCCACGACCTGTCGGTGGTGAAACACATCTCGGATCGCATTGCTGTGATGTATCTGGGACGGATCGTCGAGCTGGCGGAGGCTCAATCGCTCTATCTGGCACCACGCCACCCCTATACCCAGGCGCTCATCTCGGCCATTCCTGTGCCGGATCCGCGCCGTCGCAACCAGCGTATACTGCTGACCGGCGATGTGCCGTCCCCCATCTCGCCGCCGAGTGGCTGCCACTTCCACCAGCGTTGTCCCTATGCCACGGATCTGTGCCGTCATACGGCGCCGAGCCTGCATAACTGTGACGGGGCGGCTCATCAGGTGGCCTGCCATTTCCCCCTGGCGGAGGCGGAGGCTGTGCCTCTGGGAAAGGCGATATGATGCCGGTGTCCGCATCGCAACAGAGTGGCACGGGAGACAAGCAGTAAAAAAATGGGGCCTGTGGGCCCCATCTTCATGGTTGGAGTTCAGGTTTGGCCGTGGAACATCTGGCCAGGGCAGGACAGCGGCCCCGAGAGGGGATGGCTGTTGCAATGATTATGATGTGTGTAATTTTACTACGTTAGATCTCTTTCTCCGATGCATCAGGCACCGTAACGGAAGTAATACTCACGGGTTGACGGGGCGTAGGTGTCTTTCTCTACGGCGCCTTTCTTGCTGGTTGCACCCTTAAGGTGGAACAGTACTGCCAGGTTCTCAAACATATATTCACCTCATCGCTCTGTTATCTAGTTGTAGTGTGTGACCTGGGTCACAATTTGATCCTATGGCCTTATGTGAGCTGGATCAACTTTTTGTGTGGTAAATTTACATAAATCATGGAAAGGGTTTTCAAACCCAGTTCTGTTCATGGAGACGGTTTCAGAGCCACTCAGGGCACAATGGCGGGTCGGGAGTGATCTCTGATGGGCAGATGAAGGGCCAGGGTATTGAAAGGAAGGCGACCCTCAGGAGCCAGGTGTGCCTGGCGGTGGCGGCCACATGCGTGCAAAAAAATACCCCGCACTTGGCGGGGTATGCATCAGGTCGACTGCAAGTACAGAGGAACCGGCGCCTTATTTGGCCGGGATCTGCTCCAGCACGTGCACCAGCAGCTGCCAGAAGCGCTCGACCGCCGGGATGTGTACCTTCTCGTCTGGCGAGTGGGCACCGCGTATGGTCGGGCCGAAGGAGACCATGTCCCAGTCCGGATAGGCGCTCTTGAACAGGCCGCACTCCAGGCCTGCGTGGATCACCATGACGTTGGGCATTTCGCCGAACAGGGTCTGGTAGCTGTTGCGTACCAGCGCCATCACGGGGGAGTCCACATCCGGCGCCCAGCCAGGATAGGCCCCGGTAAATTCGCAGCTGGCACCGGCCAGATTGAACAGGGAGCGGGTCATCTGCTCGACGCTCTCGCGACCGGAGTCGATGAGGGAGCGGATCAGGCACTGCACATACACCTCGCCGTCGAGCGTCTTGATGACGCCCAGGTTGGTGGAGGTCTCGGTGACGCCCGGAATGGCATCGCTCATGCGCATCACGCCGTTCGGGCAGGCCATCAGGGAGTCCAGCAGGCGTGCCTGCAGGGTTTCGCTCATCAGCTTGGCCGGTTTCTCCTGAGCAGTGAGCAGCACTGTCAGGTTGGCTTCGGTGGCTGCCAGCTCGCTCTGGTAGATGCCGGCATAGCGGTCGACCAGGGCCTTGAATTCATTGACGTGGGCAGCGGGCACCAGCAGCTTGGCGCGGGCTTCGCGCGGGATGGCGTTGCGCAGGGTGCCGCCGTGGATTTCGGCCAGACGCAGGCCCAGCGGCTCGGCCGCTTTCAGCAGGCGCACCAGCAGCTTGTTGGCGTTGCCACGACCGCGATGGATATCGACCCCGGAGTGACCGCCACGCAGCCCCTTCACCTGCAGCTCGAACCCTTCGCCCTCGGTGGCGGCGACCAGCTCCAGTGGGAAGCGGATATTGGCATCCACCCCGCCGGCGCAGCCCATGTAGACCTCGCCATCCTCTTCGGAGTCGGTGTTGAGCAGGATCTCGCCTTCCAGCCAACCCGCTTCCAGCCCGAACGCGCCCGTCATGCCGGTCTCTTCGTCCGTGGTCAGCAGCACTTCCAGCGGACCGTGCTTGAGGTTTTTGTCGGCCAGCACGGCCAGGCAGCCGGCCATGCCCATGCCGTTGTCGGCGCCCAGGGTGGTGCCGCGGGCGGTGACCCAGTCACCGTCTATATAGGCATCGATGGGATCCTGGGTGAAGTCATGCTGGGTGTCGGCGTTGGCCTGGGGCACCATGTCGATATGGGCCTGCAGTACCACACCCTTGCGGTTTTCCATCCCCGGCGTGGCCGGTTTCTTGATGATGATGTTGCCGACGGCGTCTTGCTTGACCGCCAGGCCTTCCCCCTGGGCCCACTCGACTATCCAGGCGCTTAAACGGGCTTCGTGCTTGGAAGGGTGGGGGATGGAGCAGATCTGTTCGAAGAAATGCCAAATCAGTTGGGGAGAGAGAGAACTAAGCTGTGCCACGTCGGGACTCCTTACCAGCACGGAAATTGACCGGGCCCAGAGGGCCGAGGAAGAGGATAACGATAATACAGTCAATCACACAAAAATGTGAGCGATCAGCGCAAATTGCGCGCGGCTTGTGCTGGTAATCGGGTTGTTCGCAGCGTACAGCCGAGGTTGAGGTGACAATGCCCAGCACAAAAGAAATTGTGTGATGTACGTCACAAAAATATTGTGTTTATGGCGCCGGCTGGTAAATTGGTGGCAGTGGTTCGCCACCCGTCAGGATGACGATGAATGCCTCCAGGGAACCGAAGCAAAGCAAGTGCGCCTCCATGGAACCGAGTGTCTGTTCAAGGATCTGAGCCCGCATAAAGGTACGTAACTTGTTAAGCAATCAGGAGTTTTACTATGTCAGGCAGCAATTCAACCTATTGGTTTGCCCAATCGCTCTACACCCAGGGTTATAGCTACCCGAATCCCTTCGCTTACCGCTAAGCAGGGGCGCCCCGCCGGGGACAAGCAGCAAGATGTGAAGCAGCAGGTGAGTGAGGATGTCATCCTCCCCCTGCTATTTTTTTATCTGCAACGGGCGGGAACGGGTGTGGTGAAGCGTGGGCATATGCCTGACGCCGGGCGGGATGGCAGGGGGCCGGGACGCTTTTTCCTGCATTTCGCATACGTTTGCCAGTCAATTTATCCGCAAACGATGCTATCATGCCGGCCCAACAGCCTGTCTGCGGTCTTTCCTCCAAACGACATGGCCGCCAGCTATGCCCATCCTGCTTTCATTGCATCTGTTTTTGCTGCCGAGGTACCAGCCCTGAGGCCGCCAACGTGCAAGCCGAATTCGGGAAGCAGGGGCGCCAGCATTGACTCAGCCGCGCGTGAAAACGCGAGGTGATTATTTTTAAGTAATTGTTTTATATAACTCTTCGAGATCGATAACATGCCAAAAAAATTCTACGTGTCGTGGGATAACCTGCAACGTGAAGCGCGCCGTCTGGCCCGTCGTCAACTGCCCGTCAGCCAGTGGAAAGGGATCATAGCGGTCAGCCGTGGTGGTCTGGTACCGGCCGCGCTGATGGCCCGCGAACTTGGCATCCGTAATGTCGAAACCCTGTGCATCTCCAGCTACGACCACAACAGCCAGCGCGAGCTGGTGGTCGTCAAAGCGGCGACCACGGCCGGTGATGGCGAAGGTTGGCTGGTGGTGGAAGATCTGGTGGACACAGGCACTACCGCCAAGGCGATCCGCGAGCTCTACCCCAAGGCCAAGTTCATCGCCATCTTCGCCAAGCCCATGGGTGAGCAGCTGCTGGATGACTTCGAAGTCGCCATCCCGCAGGATACCTGGATCGAGCAGCCCTGGGACATGGCGCTGGAGTTTGCCCAGCCTATCTGCGACGAAGAGTAAGCACCGAATCAGCTTCACAGGGCTCCTATATGGAGCCCTGTTTTTTTATGGTGCAACTGGCTGCCGGGCGGGAAAAGTGGTTAAGATGGAGCCATTGCCTGACCGTATGAGTAATTACTTTGGACTTGAACGACGACCTTAACCTGACCGAGAAGCTGTTTACCCGGGTCAAGAAGGTGCTGGAGACCTCCGAGATCTCCAACAGCAGCCCGGTGGAAGAGCAAGATGCCAATCTGGACGAGACCTTTATCGATGGCTCCATGTCGTCGCGCTGGTATCGTCTGCTGCGCCGGCCAACCTGGGCCTGGCAGGGGGCGGATCCGGTCGAGGTGGAACAGACGCTGGCCTGCATCGCCATGGGAAAAGGGGAACGCACCCACGAGCGTTACCTGGATACCATCAAGGGCTATGTGTCCGGCAACTGGGTCTATGAGTGGAGCCAGCTGGCCGGCCGTTACTTCAATCAGGGCCGCGCCCTGGTGGAGCAGGGTGACTCGGCGGCAGCCCTGAAGGATCTGCTCAGGGCGGTGCGTTACTACTCCATCGCCAGTTATCCCCATCTGAAGAATGACGAGTTGGCGGATCAGGCCCAGTTGCTCGGCAACATGGCCTACCGCGAGGCGGGCCGCCTGTTCAAGGTGCCCCTCAAAGAGATACAGGTGCCATTTCGTGGCAAGAGCATTCAGGGCTACCTGCATCTGCCGACCACGGACAAACCCGTGCCCCTGGTCATCGTCAGCGGCGGCATCGACTCGTTGCAGGTCGATTTCCTCAACCTCTATCTCAAATGCCTGGAACCCAACGGCATCGGCATGTTGTCGCTGGATATGCCGGGTATCGGCTATGCCGAGCACTGGCCACTGGTGCAAGACACCAGCCGGCTGCATCAGGCCGTGCTGAACCACCTGTCCGAGGTGGCCTGGGTCGATCATCAGCGCATCGCCATGGTGGGCTTTCGTCTGGCGGGCAATGTGGCGGCGCGCCTCGCCTTCATCGAGCCGTTCAAGCTCAGGACAGTGGTCTGCATAGGGGCAGGCGTCAATCAGGTGTTCACCAATCAGGAGATGTTCGTCCGCTGCCCGCGCATGATGCGCGATGGCCTGGCGAATCGTCTGGGGGCCGACGCGGCCCAGTGGGAGTCGCTGCGTACCAAGTGCCAGGTATTTTCCCTCAAGACGCAAGGATTGCTGGGGACTCGCACTCCCGTGCCGATACTAAGTATCGGACACAAGAAAGATTTTATTTGTCCCGAGCAGGATGTACGGGCATTGGCGTCCGCCAGCCGCAATGGCAAGGCGGTGGTGTTCGACAAGCAACCCTTGCTGGAGGTGTATGACGAGGCGTTGAAAGAGATGGTCGACTGGCTTAAAAAGCACCTATGTACATGATATAGCGCTAAAAAAATAACGTCATCCCAGGATGATGTGGCTTGTTCAACAGGGAGGTTAACATGTCAGAAAGAGTGACCTACAAGCGACTGCTGAGGCAGTTTGCCGCGATTGGCCCCTATTTACGTGAAGATCTGTGTGAAGAGGGGCGTTACCGTTTCGACTGTCTCTCCGTCTGCGTCAGCGCCAAACCGGCGCCGGACAAGCGGGAGTTCTGGGGCTGGTGGCTGGTGCTGGAGCAGCAGGATCACAGCTTCAGCTATCACTATCAGGTCGGTTTCTACAATGCGGAAGGGGCCTGGATCAACAAGCCAATCCCGAAGAAGCATCAGGTGGAAGTCGATCGCACCCTCAACCGCTTCTACAAGCTCATCAGTGACAAGCTCACCTCGCTTGAGTGTCGGCTCTCCCCTGCCGAGCAGGTGACCAACGAGCTGACCGTCACCGCCGCCTGATGTACTGATGCCCTGCGAGCCGTCCACTCACTCGCAGGGCCATCTTGTCTCGCTGCCCGCCGTTATCCATTCCTCTCTTCAAGCCTGCCGCCTCTTGCCACAGGGCAAGCTTCCCTGGTCCACGCAGCGCTTGCGGGCTTAATTGCCTTGCAGGGCAACAGGGCCGTGGGTATAAAGGGATTCCTTACTTTTCAGCCTTCTTGCTCCCATGGAAAACAGAACCATAGTCGTCAAACTGGGCACCAGCGTGCTCACCGGGGGATCTTCCCAGCTTAACCGTGCCCACATGGTGGAGCTGGTCAGACAGTGTGCGGCCCTGCACCGTCACGGCCACAGAGTCGTGGTGGTCACCTCGGGGGCCATAGCCGCCGGGCGTGAACATCTGGGTCACCCCCCACTGGCGCCTACCCTGCCCAACAAGCAGATGCTGGCGGCGGTTGGCCAGACCCAGCTCATTCGGGTATGGCAGGATCTGTTCAACCTCTATGGGCTGCACATCGGCCAGATGTTGCTGACCCGCGCCGATCTGGAAGACAGGGAGCGTTACCTCAATGCCCGCGATACCCTGCGCACCCTGCTCGATCACCGCATCATTCCGGTCATCAACGAGAACGACGCCGTGGCGACCGCCGAGATCAAGGTGGGTGACAACGACAACCTCTCCGCCCGCGCCGCCATTCTGGCCGATGCCGACTTGCTGATCCTGCTGACCGATCAGACCGGCCTGTTCACCGCCGATCCGCGCAGCAACCCGGATGCCCAGCTGATCGAAGAGGTGCAGACCATAGACGACACACTGCGCAAGTTGGCGGGTGGCAGCGTCGGTGGCCTCGGTACCGGTGGCATGGCGACCAAGCTGCAGGCGGCCGACGTGGCGCGCCGGGCCGGGGTCAAGGTGGTGATTGCCACCGGCCAGATGCCGGAGGTGATAGGCCGTCTCGCCAAGGGCGAGCGCATCGGCACCCTGTTCCCGGCGCTGGCCTCGCCGCTGGAAGGGCGCAAGAGCTGGATCCTGGCCGGCCCGCCCCCGCACGGTGAAGTCCAGGTGGATCAGGGCGCCGTGGCCGCCATGCAGGATAAGGGCTCCAGCCTGCTGCCCAAGGGCATAGTCTCAGTGAAGGGGGATTTCGTGCGCGGCGATGTAGTGCGCATTCTCGATCCCAAGGGCGTCGAGCTGGCCCGCGGCATCTGCCGTTACGACCATCTGGAGCTGGAGAAGCTGCGGGGCGTTCACTCGGATCAGATAGAACAGATATTGGGCTATGGCTATGGCGCCGTGGCCATTCACAGAGATGACATGGTGCTGCTGTAAGGCCGCCGGTTCGCTACGGCGATCATGGGCCATTTACCGAGATAACATGGTGCTGCTGTAAGGTGGCACCCAGAAAGGGACAAAATCATGAGTCTGGAGAAAATGGGGCAGGCGGCCCGCGAAGCCGCCTATCAGCTGGCTACCATCAGCACGGCGCAGAAAAACCGGGCGCTGGCCGCCATCGCCGATGAGCTGGAGGCGCGCAGCAGCCAGATCCTGGCCGCCAACGACAAGGACATAGCGGCCGGCCGCGAGGCCGGACTGTCGGACGCCATGCTGGATCGCTTGCTGCTCAACCCGGCCCGGCTGGCGGGGATAGTGGCGGACGTGCGCAAGGTGATCACCCTGGATGATCCGGTCGGTGCCGAAATCGACAGCCGGGTGCTGGAGAACGGCCTGCGCCTCTCTCGCCGCCGGGTGCCCATCGGTGTCATAGGCGTCATCTACGAGGCGCGTCCCAATGTCACCATCGACATCGCCAGCCTCTGCCTCAAGACGGGCAACGCCAGCATCTTGCGCGGCGGACGCGAGACCTTCCACTCCAACCTGGAGCTGGTGCAGGTGATCCAGAGCGCGCTGGCCGCCTCCGGCCTGCCACGCGATGCGGTACAGTACATAGACAATCCGGATCGGGCGCTGGTGGGCGAGCTGCTGCGTCTCGATCGCTACGTGGACATGATCATCCCCCGCGGTGGTGCCGGGCTGCACAAGATGTGCAAGGAGAACAGCTCCATCCCCGTCATCATTGGCGGCTTTGGCATCAGCCATGTCTTCGTGGACGAGAGCGCAGATCTGGCGCGCTCGCTGGCGGTCATCGACAATGCCAAGGTGCAGCGCCCCTCCGCCTGCAACGCCCTCGATACCCTGCTGGTGCATGAAAAGGTGGCCGCCGCCCTGCTGCCGCAGCTGGTCAGCCTGATGAACGAGCGCAAGGTGGCCCTGGTGGCCGCCCCCAACGCCATGGCGTTGCTAGCTGGCGCCGACACGCTGCGCGAGGCGGGCCCGGAAGACTTCGATACCGAGTGGCTCTCGCTGACTCTGGGAGTCCGGCTGGTGGCGGACGTGAACGAGGCGCTGGCCCACATGCGCGAGCATAACGCCGGCCACTCGGATGCCATCCTCACCAACGATCTGAGCAATGCCGAGCGGTTCGTCAATGGCGCCGGTTCGGCCGCCGTCTACGTCAACGCCTCCACCCGCTTCACCGACGGTGGCCAGTTCGGGCTGGGTGCCGAGGTGGCGGTCTCGACCCAGATGCTGCACGCCCGCGGCCCCATGGGACTGACCGAGCTCACCAGCTACAAGTGGGTGGGATTGGCGGATTATCTGATCCGTGCCTGAGGACGTTGCCAACGCCTGCTGGAACCATGCCGACTCAGGTCGGCATTTTTATGCTCTTTTCTTGCGCCCCATCAGGGGCTTGCATATAACTATCCAGCAGGGTGTGGCGATATTTTGCACACTGCACTACCAACAAAAACGGGAGCAGATTCAAGGATGAAGCAAACAGATTGGATTGCGCGGCCAGGATGGCTCTGGTTGAGCTTGCCGCTGCTACTGGGGGCGCTCTGTTTCAGCACCAGCAGCCACGCCAGTTGGGATCAGGATCTCTATCGCCAGCTGGGGTTGGCAGGCAAGCTCGACAAACAGGTGTTTCGCCAGGCCATCAACAGTTATCAGAGCGTGCGCCACAAGCGCAAACCCATACTCACCATCATCGACTACAGCAAACCCTCGACCCAGCGCCGGCTGTTCGTGATCGACGTGAAACGCCACAAGCTGCTCTACCACACCTGGGTCAGCCACGGCCGCAACTCGGGCGAGCTGGCGGCCCGCCAGTTTTCCAATCAGCTCAACTCCATGCAGAGTTCCCTCGGCGTCTATCGTACCGCCGAGACCTATCAGGGCAAGCATGGCTACTCGCTGCGCCTCGATGGCTTGAGCCCGGGCAAGAACAGCAATGCCCGCAGGCGTGCCATAGTGGTGCACGGCGCCGACTATGCCAGCCCGCGGCACCTGCGCAAATATGACAAGCTGGGCCGCAGCTGGGGTTGCCCCGCGCTACCCAAGGAGCAGTCCAGGGCCATCATAGACATCATCAAGGGGGGAAGCGTCATCTATGCCCACGGCTGAGGTGCACGCATCCATGCATAAGGCCAGCACGAGTGCTGGCCTTATTGTTATCTGTTACGCGGTGAACGAGCCGGGCGTTAACGCACGACCAGCACGGGGCAGGGGGCGTGACGCACCACGGATTCGGCGACGCTGCCCACCAGCAGGTGGCTGAGGCCGGAGCGGCCGTGGCTGCCCATGACCACCAGGTCGACCTTCTCCTCTTTCGCCTGAATGACGATCTCGTCGGCGGCGCGGCCGAAGCGTACCTCGAAGGTAGCGGGAATGGGCAGGCTGGCGACCAGCTCTTTCAGCTGGGTCTTGGCCTGGCGTTCCATCTCGTGGGTGATCTCGATGGCGGTCATGTGCAGGATCTTGTAGCTGTCGAAACCGTGCAGTTGGTCCACCACATGGACCAGCTTGAGTTCAGCCTGATGGCTCCGGGCCATGAACACCGCATAGTCGAGCACAGACTGGGACATCTGGGAAAAATCGACGGGGCAGAGCAGGGTTTTGATGGATGACATATGAAGGCTCCCCTATGGTTGGGCTACTAATGAATCTTATTGTCAATAATACCCATTCAGAGGGTAATAACCCTCGACTCGCTCTCAAAACTGGGAAAAAGAGGTGATTCAGCGCCATATCTTCTTATGATGTGGTATGGCTTGGGTGCATTCATCGCGCTGGCTGATCCGTCGGATGAAAACATCGCCACCGAGGAAATTGTGAAACATGGTTCGTCTGCTGCTGTCGTTGCTGCTTCTTCTGTTTTCCCTGCCCGGTCGGGCCGATCCCCTGCATGTCTATTGCGATGACTGGCCCGGCTTCTGCCAGCCGGATGGGCGGGGTGTCTATCTGGATATCGTCAGGGCCATCTATCAGCCCCATGGCTATGAGGTGATCCCGCACCTAGTGCCCTACAAACGGGCGCTGGCTGTGGTGGCGCAGAGAGGGGGAGACATGGCGATGGGGGTCTATCGGGATGAGGTCAGCGGTGTGCGCCAGCCGGATTATCCCGCCTCGGCCGACGATCTGACCGTGCTGATGCTCAAGAAGTGGCAGCCCCAATGGCTTGGCGAAACCAGTTTGAAAGGAGAGGGAGTGCTGTGGCTGAGGGGCTGGGCCTTTGACAAGTACATCCCGGTCAACATGCGCTGGCACGAGATCGACAGCCACGACATGGCGCTGCAGCTGCTGGCCAAGGAGCGCTACCGCTATTACCTGACCGCAGGTGTGCTCTACTCGGCCGATACCATCCCCGCCAACATGAAGCGCACCTTCCTGCGCTGGATCCCGACCTACCCCATCTTTGCCGATACCGAGCGAGGGGGGCGTCTGCAACAGCTCTGGGATCAGGGCATGGTGCGGCTGATCCGGGGCGGTACCCTGGCCGAGATCTATCGCCGTTACCAACTCCATGATTACTACCGTGGTTTTATCAAGGAGCTGGAACAAAGGGTGCAGAAGTAAGGGGAGCAGTGACGCCGTTATGACAAGCCGGCCCGCAGGCGTTTCGCCAAGCGGTCATAGAGGATCATCTTGACCGAGGCGGCCAGGCTTATGCAGCCTTGCCGTGTGGTCACATAGACCACATTTTACTCTGTTAGCCCGGCCCGCAGACGCTTGGCCAAGCGGTCGTACAGGATCACCTTGACCGAGGCGACTAGGCTTATGCAGCCTTGCCGTGTGGTCACATAGACCACAGCTTTACTCTGTTAGCCCGGCCCGCAGGCGCTTGGCCAAGCGGTCATACAGGATCACGTTGACCGAGGCGGCCAGGTTCATGCAGCCTTGTGTCGGTACATAGACTACATCCTTCACTGTGCCATAACGGGCGGGATCCAGGGTGCCATCCTCGGGGCCGAAGATATAGAAGGCCCGCTCCGGGTGGACATAGTCCGGCAGCGATGTGGCGCCCTCGATCAGATCCACCACCACGGGGATGCACCCGGCCGGGACCATCTCCATGAGGTTATCGACCCCGAGCAGGGGGATCTTGTCCACCATCTGCTTGGTATCCGTGGCAAAACGGCGCGCCAGCTCGAAGCGGTTGCCCGTGTAGTAGACCTCGTCCGCCCCGTAGCAACCGGCGGCGCGCATCACGGCCCCCACGTTCTCCGGTGACTTGGGATTGACCAGTCCGATGCAGCAATAGCCCGGTGCCGCCTGCGTTGGCGACTGTGGATCGGCCTGCTCTGGGCAGCCATAACCTGACTCTTTCATCTTGTTCTCCTCTGTGGCGGCCGCATTATACCCCCGGTTCGCGCTTTGCCCATGACATGCATGTCGAGGCTTGCCTGGGAGCGCTGCCGCTTGCAGGCCCGTCTTGGCCGGCGGTGGCCTCTTTTTGCTCGACGGGGCCCCGGAAGGGGGCAATTGCACCGTCCCGGCGCAACTCGGCCTGAGTGGCCGCAGTGGCGCAGGGGCTGACATCTTGGCGCAGGGTTTGCAGTTATCCCTGGACAGAGTGAATGCGGCTTATCTGGACAAAGGCGTCCGTCCCCATCAGGGGCGGACGCCTTTTTTATGGGCCGTGGCAATCAGGCAACCCGTAACCGGGTCGCCGGACGACAAGGAGCGAGGGAATGAACACCACCTGTGCCTATTGTGGAGTAGGGTGCGGCATCCGGCTGAGCCGGGAGGGCGCAAGCTGGCAGCTGAAGGGGGATGAACAGCATCCGGCCAACGCGGGCGCCCTCTGCGTCAAGGGGGCCAGCCTGCTGGAGAGTCTGGACTTTCCCGACCGTCTGCTCTATCCGCGCTGGCAGGGGCAGCGCATCGGCTGGGATCAGGCGCTCGATACCCTGGCCAGCCGGTTTGCCACCATATTGGCCGAATCCGGGCCATCGGCCATCGGCATCTACCTGTCGGGTCAGCTCACCACCGAGGATTACTACGTCGCCAACAAGCTGATGAAGGGGTATCTGGGCAGTGCCAACGTGGATACCAATTCCCGGCTCTGCATGTCGTCGGCGGTGGCGGCCCATCAGCGTGCCTTCGGCGAGGATCTGGTGCCCGCCTGCTACGAGGATCTGGAGCTCGCGGATCTGGTGGTGATCACGGGGGCCAACACGGCCTGGACCCACCCCGTGCTGTTTCGTCGCCTGCAGCAGGCGCGGGCACGGCGGCCCGAGCTCAAGCTGGTGGTGCTGGATCCGCGGCGCACCATGACGGCGGAGCAGGGGGATCTGCACCTGGCCCTCAAGCCTGGCAGCGACGTGGCGCTGTGGAACGGTCTCTGCCGTTATCTGCTCGATCACGACGGCTGGGACAAGGATTACGTGGCGCGCCATGTGAGCGGCTTCGAGGCGCTGGCGGCGGCGCTGGACGATCCGGCCTGGCAGCTGGAGGCGGTGGCCCAGAGCTGCGACCTGGCGCCAGGGGATCTGCTCGGCTTTTACCGGCTGTTTGCCCGCACCCCCAAAACCGTCACCCTGTTCTGCCAGGGGATCAACCAGTCCAATCAGGGGGTGGACAAGGCCAACGCCATCATCAATGCCCACCTGCTGTGCGGGCGCATCGGCAAGCCGGGGGCTGCCCCCTTCTCCATGACGGGGCAACCGAACGCCATGGGCGGGCGCGAGGTAGGCGGGCTGGCGACCCAGCTGGCGGCCCACATGGGCTTTGGCGAGGTCGAGTGCGACCGGGTGCAGCGCTTCTGGCAGAGCCCGACCATGGTGCGCGGGCCGGGCCACAAGGCGGTGGCGCTGTTCGAGGCGGTAGCGCGCGGGGAGATACGCGCGCTCTGGGTGCTCGGCACCAACCCGGCCGTCTCCCTGCCAGACGGCAACCGGGTGCGCGACGCGCTGGCCCGCTGCGAGCTGCTGGTGGTCTCCGAGGTGACGGCGGACACGGACACGGCGCGCCTCGCCCACCTGCTGCTACCCGCCGCCGCCTGGGGCGAGAAGAGCGGCACGGTCACCAACTCGGAGCGCACCATCAGCCGCCAGCGCGCCTTCCTGCCCCTGCCGGGGGAGGCCATGCCCGACTGGTGGGCGCTGACCCAGCTGGCCCGCCGGCTCGGCTTTGGCGAGGGCTTTGCCTATGAGCACGAGCACGACATCTTCAGCGAACACGCGGCCCTGTCGGGCTTCGAGAACGAGGGGGGCCGCCAGTTCGACATCTCGGGGCTGGCCCGCCTCAGTCGGGCCGAATTCGAAGCGCTGGCGCCCCTGAGCTGGCCGGTCAACGCCGCCTGGCCCAGCGGCCGTGCCCGATTGTTCGAGGATGGGGTCTTCTCCACGCCGGATGGGCGGGCCCGGCTGTTGCCGCTGGCCCAGCACTTTCCCCCCGAACCTGTCACCGAGCCAAAAGCTGTGCTGCAGCCGGCGGGCCTCTCCTTGCTGCTCAATTCGGGCCGGCTGCGGGATCAGTGGCACACCATGACCCGCACCGGCCACGTGCCCCGCCTGCAGGAGGCCGAACCCTGGCCCAAGCTGCGGGTGGGCGCCGCCAGCCTGCTGGCGCTCGGGCTGGCCGAGGGGGATTTGGTGCGGTTGAGCAACGGGCTCGGTGAGGCTCGGCTGCTGATCGGGGTGGACGAGGGGCTGAGGGAGGGGGAGGCCTTCCTGCCCATGCATTGGACCGACAGCCAGTGCAGCCAGGGGGCGGTCAACCGCCTCATCGCCGCCGTGGTGGATCCCCTCTCGGGCCAGCCCATGTTCAAGCAGGGGCGGGTGATGGCCGAGCCGCAGCAAACCCGCTGGCAGGGGCTCTGGCTCGGTCAGCAACCCTGGGGGGAGGCGGTGGACTGGTGGGCCAGGCGCCCCCTGCCCGAAGGCAACTGCACCCTGCTGGCCTCCTGGTCGGAGGGGCCACAGGCGCTGTGGCAGCGGTTGGGGGTGGCGGGCCGCTGGCTGCGGCTGCCGCTCAAGCAGGGCTGGCTCGCGGTGGCGCTGGCGCAGGATCGCATCGAGGGCCTGCTGCTGGTGGGGGAGCGGTGGCCTGACATCAAGGTCGACCTGCTGGCCAGCCTGCTCGGCACGCCCTTGCAGGCGGGAGCCCTGAGCCAGACCCTGGGCGCGGCCCTGGCCGGGGATAGCCGACTGGTCTGCTCCTGCCTGCGGGTGTCGGAGCTGCGCATCGTCGACGCCATCACCCGGCAGGGGGTGAGCGAGCTGGCGGGGCTGCAGGCCCTGCTCGGCTGTGGCAGCAACTGCGGAACCTGCCTGCCAGAGATAGACAAGCTGTTGATTAAGCATGTTTTTATCGCCTCAGCTTAAGAACCTGTACACGATCTTACTGTGAGGCCGTGATCAAGGCTCATGTGCTGCTCGGAATCCTCACGTATATCTATACGCTCCGGTTCCTGCGCTGCGCTTCACCTTGCTGACAGCCTCTCGTGACAGGTCGTGAACAGGTTCTAGGGGGCAGAAATACAAGGAGTGTGAGATGAGCCATGTCAGTCTGGTAGGGGCCGGTCCCGGCCCGCTCGAATTGTTGACCCTGCGCGCCCTGCAACGGCTGGAGGCGGCGGAGGTGGTGATCTATGACCGCCTGGTGGGAAGCGAGATCCTGGCCCGGATTCCCCATGGCGCTGCCCGTTTCGACGTGGGCAAGCGCTGCGGCGAGCCGAGCCCGAGCCAGGATCAGATCAACGCCCTGCTGCTGGCACTGGCCCGCACCGGCAAGCGGGTGGTGCGGCTCAAGGGGGGAGATCCCCTGGTGTTTGGCCGTGGCGGGGAGGAGGCGTTACACCTGGCCCGTCACGGCATAGCCGCCGAGCTGGTGCCCGGCATCACGGCGGCGCTGGGCTGCGCCGCCAGCAGCCTGATCCCCCTGACCCACAGGGGGCTGGCCCGCTCTCTGACCCTGGTGACGGGTCATCTGATGGAGGAGGGCGACTATCAGGGCTGGCAGGGGCTGGCCCGGGCCGGCCACACCCTGGTGTTCTACATGGGACTGGAGCGGGCGGCGCAGATCCGGCAGGGACTGCTGGCGGCCGGTGCCTCGCCGGATCTGCCGGTGGCGCTGGTGGTGGCCGGTTGCAGCCCGCAGCAGCAGGTGCATGAGACCCGGCTGGCCATGCTGGCAGAGGCCGCCGTGGCCCTGCTCGGGCAGAGTCCCGTGCTGATGATCATGGGGGAGGTGGTGGGTCTGCGCAGCGAGCTGAACGCCCTGCTGACCCAGGCGCTGGATCGGGTGGCCTGAGCCCCTCCACAGCCTCTACCTCCACTACCTCCAGATAGATAAAAAGGGGGTAGATTCAAATAGTTGGCCTTCATGTTGCGTCATCTGCGGTGAACAAGCAGCGACAGACAAGCTGCGCTAGCCGTTGGCAAGGAGCGCCATGACTACTCTTCCCCCCGGGGGCCGTGCCGGCCCCCCTTCCCGCCTGCTGATCCACGCAGACGAGCCGGGTCAGGCCAACCGCCTGGCCCTGCTGGTCAGCCACTACGGCCATCAGCCGCAGATCCTGGACAGTCGCCAGCTGCTGACCCCGCACGGACAGGGGGATGCCCTGCTCATCAGCAGTCGCCAGTTCGGTGCCGAGGTGCGGCTCGGTCTCTCTCTCTGGCCCGGGGTGCCGCGCCTGCTGTTTTGCGAGCGGATCGGCACCGAGCCCCAGATCGCCCTGTTGCAGCAGGGGGTGCTGCTGGTGCCGCATCCGTGCGGCGAGCGGGAGCCGGTCGAGCAGTGGCTGCGGCTGGCCCGCAGCCAGCTGGCCATGGTGCAGGCGCTGGCGCAGACCGAGAGTGAACTGCGCCAGCAGCTGGTGGATCGGCGCCTGGTCGAGCAGGCCAAGGGGCGGCTGATGCGTCATCAGGGGCTGGACGAGGAGCAGGCCTACCGCCTGATGCGCAGCACCGCCATGAGTCGGCACCTGAGCCTGGGGGAGCTGGCACGGCAGCTGCTGCTGGCACTGCCAGCGTGAGAACCTGGGCTGGCAAACCGTTTTGGTGCAACTGCGCCTAATTGAGGCAAACGAGAAGGCAAAGCGGGAGGAAAAAGGCGGAATAGGGCCCGTTTCTGCGGCTTGGCCAATTTGGCACGGAAAGTGGATTACCCAGAAGACAAGGAGTGATGGCGCCCACGGGCCCGTCACTCGCAACAGGGCAAAGAGGCCTCACCGATCCCGGATCGGTGAGGTTTTTTTTTGGCCGCGACCCTGCAACGGCGCAGGGAAATGGCCGCCCATGACTGTGATCTGAGCGAGGAAGGCGAATGAACAAGAGACAAGGATGTGCGGGTCTGCTGCTGGCGCTGCTGTCACTGCCGGCGCTGGCGGCTGTGGGGGCCCCGGAGCAGGAGGAGCTCAAGCTGGGCTTCATCAAGCTGACCGACATGGCACCGCTGGCGGTGGCCTATGAGCGCGGTTATTTCGAGGATGAGGGGCTCTACGTCACTCTGGAGGCGCAGGCTAACTGGAAGGTGCTGCTGGATCGGGTGATCGACGGCGAGCTGGACGGTGCCCAGATGCTGGCAGGTCAGCCGCTGGCCGCCCATGTCGGCATAGGCACCCAGGCCGAGCTGGTGACGGCGTTCGCCATGGATCTCAACGGCAACGCCATCACGGTCGCCAACCCTGTGTGGGCCGCCATGCAGCCCCATCTGCCCAAGGCGGTGGCGGGTCAGGTGCCGGCCCCGGTGAGCGCCGCCGCGCTCAAACCCGTGGTGGCTCAATACCGGCAGGCGGGCAAGCCGTTCAACATGGGGATGGTGTTCCCCGTCTCCCCCCACAACTACGAGCTCAGATACTGGCTGGCGGCCGGCGGCCTGAACCCCGGCTTCTATGCCCCCGCCCTCGGCGACAGCTCGGGTCAGCGCCAGGCGGACGTGCTGCTGTCGGTCACCCCGCCACCCCAGATGCCCGCCACCCTGGAGGCGGGCACCATAGCCGGCTACAGCGTGGGAGAACCCTGGAACCAGCAGGCGGTCGCCAGGGGCATAGGGGTGCCCGTCATCACCGATTACGAGATCTGGCGCAACAACCCGGAGAAGGTGTTCGGCGTCACCCGCCAGTGGGCCGAGCGTCATCCCAATACCCACATACGGCTGGTGAAGGCGCTGCTGCGGGCGGCCTGGTGGCTGGATGCCGAGCAGAACGGCAACCGGCGCGAGGCGGCCAAGCTGCTGGCGCGGCCGGAGTACGTGGGGGCCGACGAGGGGGTGATCGCCAACTCCATGGTGGGCACCTTCGAGTACGCCAAGGGGGACAAGCGCAGTCTGCCGGACTTCAACGTCTTCTTCCGCCATCAGGCCACCTATCCCTACTACTCGGATGCCATCTGGTACCTGACCCAGATGCGGCGCTGGGGCCAGATCCCGACGGCCAAACCGGACGCCTGGTTCGAGCAGGTCGCCAGGGCCGTCTATCAACCCGAGGTCTACCGCCAGGCGGCCGAGGCGCTGATCGCCGAGGGCAAGTTCAAGGCGCAGGATTTCCCCGATTTTGCCAGTGAGAAGGGCTATCGCGGCCCGCAGGATGGTTTCATCGATGGCCTCATCTACGACGGCCGCCACCCCAACGCCTATCTGCAACAGTTTGCCATCGGCCTCAAGGGCGATGAGCGGGTGCAATAAGCGAGGAGAGCGCAATGAAACGACACAAGTGGAAAACCATGGTGCAGCCCCTGCTCGGCGTGCTGCTGTTCCTCGGCCTCTGGCAGTGGGGGGCGAGTCAGGTGCAGACCAGCCTGGGCACCTTGCCGGGGCCGCTGGCGACCGCCAGCCAGCTCTGGTCGCTGGGGCAGGAGCATCTGGCCGAGCGGGAGAAGGCGAGCGCCTTCCTCAAGCGTCAGCAGGTGCGCAATGCTGAGCGGCTGGCCGCAGATCCGGCGGCCGAGGTGAGGCTGCGCCCCTATACCGGGCGCCCCACCTTCTTCGATCAGATCGCCACCAGCCTGCTCACCGTGCTGTGCGGCTTCGCTCTGGCCAGCCTGATCGCCATCCCGTGCGGTGTGCTGCTCGGCATGAATCAGGGGCTCTACCGCGCCGCCAACCCTGTGATCCAGCTGCTCAAGCCGGTGTCGCCCCTGGCCTGGTTGCCGCTCATCACGCTGGTGGTGAGCGCGCTCTATACCAGTTCTGCCCCCTGGCTTGCGAAGTCTTTCGTCACCTCGGCGCTGACGGTGACCCTCTGCTCCCTCTGGCCGACCCTGATCAACACGGCGGTCGGGGTGGCGGGGCTGGACAGCGACCTGCACAACGTCAGCCGGGTGCTGCGGCTCTCTTTCCTGACCCATGTGCGCCGCATAGTGCTGCCCGGCGCCCTGCCCATGATCTTCACCGGGCTGCGGTTGTCCCTCGGGGTGGCCTGGATGGTGCTGATCGCGGCCGAGATGCTGGCCCAGAACCCTGGGCTCGGCAAGTTCGTATGGGACGAGTTCCAGAGCGGCGGCTCGGCCTCCCTGGCCCGCATCATGGTGGCCGTGGTCACCATAGGCCTCATCGGCTGCGGCCTGGACAGGGGCATGCTGGCCCTGCAGCAGTGGCTCTCCTGGGACAAGCGTCAGGTGTTGCGCTAAGGGTCTGATTCAGTGACGAAACCAATATTCAGGCAGGAGAAGAGCCAATGAAGAGTTATCTGGAGATAAGCGACGTCGGCATCTCGTTCGAGACGGAGCAGGGGCGCTTCGAGGCCCTCAGCCGGGTCAACCTGCGCATCGAGCGGGGGGAGTTCGTCTCCCTCATCGGCCACTCAGGTTGCGGCAAGAGCACTGTGCTCAACCTGGTGGCCGGGCTGCTGGAGCCCACCACGGGGGGCATCATTCTGGACGGGCGCGAGGTGGCTGGGCCCGGCCCGGAGCGGGCCATGGTGTTCCAGAACCATGCGCTGCTGCCCTGGCTCAGCGTCCGGCAGAACGTGGCGCTGGCGGTGGGGCAGGTTGAGCCGAACCGGCGGGCGGCTTCGGAGCGGGTGGACTATTACCTCTCCCTGGTGCAGATGGATCACGCCAGCCAGAAGATGCCCCACGAGCTGTCGGGGGGGATGAAGCAGCGGGTCGGCATTGCCCGCGCCCTGTCGCTCTCCCCCAAGGTGCTGCTGATGGACGAGCCGTTCGGCGCCCTGGATGCCCTGACCCGGGCCCACCTGCAGGACGCGTTGATGGCCATTCAGGCCGAGCTTGGCAATACCGTCATCATGATCACCCACGACGTGGATGAGGCTGTGCTGCTCTCCGATCGCATCGTCATGATGACCAATGGCCCCGCCGCCACGGTCGGGGAGATCCTGACCGTGGACTTGCCAAGGCCCAGAGACAGGGTCGCCCTGGCGGACGATGGTCACTATCACAAGCTGCGCCAGCAGGTGCTGCGCTTCCTCTACGAGAAGCAGCGCAAGGTGACCCCGCTCAAGGCGGCCGACCCGGTGCGCAGCAAGCTGCGCGCCTGAGCCCCCAGAATTCAAGGAAGAGAAACATGGACAATAAACAAAGATTGCTGGTGGTGGGCAAGGGCATGGATGATGAGATGGACCATCACTTGGTCGACTCGCCCGAGAGGGGTGAGAAACAACGTCTGCTGGTGATCGGCAACGGCATGGTGGGTCACCACTTTGTCGAGCAGCTGGTGGCGGCCGGCGGCCTGAACCGGTTCGAGGTGACGGTATTTGGTGCCGAGCCGGACTCCGCCTACGACAGGGTGCATCTGTCCGAGGTATTTGGCGGCAAGGCGCCCGAGGCGCTGCAACTGGCGGATCCCGCCTGGTATGAGGCGCAGGGCATCAGGCTGCGGCTGGGGGCAGAGGTTGAGGTGCTGGACAGAGATACCCGCACCCTGACCCTGGCCGATGGCGAGCGGTTCGGTTACGACCGGCTGGTGCTGGCGACCGGCTCCGTGCCCTTCGTGCCGCCCATCCCCGGCCATCAGCGGGCGGGCTGCTTCGTCTACCGCACCCTGGCGGATCTCGCAGCCATCCGCGATGCCTGCGCCCAGGCGCGCAGCGGCGTGGTGATCGGCGGCGGCCTGCTGGGGCTGGAGGCGGCCAACGCCTTGCGCCTGCTCGGCCTCAAGACCCAGGTGGTGGAGTTTGCCCCGCGGCTGATGCCGGTGCAGCTCGATGACAACGGCGGCGCCGTGCTGCGGGACAAGATCCGGGCGCTCGGGGTCGAGGTGCTGGTGGAGAAGGCCACCGAGTGCATCGAGGATGGGGAGCAGGCCCGTCAGCGGCTGAGGTTCAAGGATGGATCTCATCTTGAGACCGACGTGATCCTGTTCTCGGCCGGCATCCGACCCGCCGACGGCCTGGCCCGTCAATCCGGGCTGAGTGTCGGCGAGCGCGGCGGCATCTGCATCGACGAGGGCTGCCACAGCTCGGACCCCGCCATCCTCGCCATCGGCGAGTGCGCGCTCTGGCAGGGGCGCATCTTCGGGCTGGTGGCCCCCGGCTACCAGATGGCCCGCGCCGCCGTGGCCAGCCTGTGCGGCGGCGAGAGCCGCTTCGCGGGGGCCGACATGTCCACCAAGCTCAAGCTGATGGGGGTGGACGTGGGCTCCATCGGCGACGCCCACGCCAGCACCGCCGGCGCTCAGGAGCTGCTGTTGCTGGACAGGGTCAACGGCATCTACAAGAAGCTGGTGACCGACGGCGAGGGGGGCCGGCTGCTCGGTGCCATCCTGGTGGGGGACGGAGCCGATTATGAGCGACTGCTGCAGTACTACCAGAACGGGGTGGCGCTGCCCCAGCCGCCGCTATCCCTGCTGGTGGGGGAAGCGGGCGGCGCGGCGGCGCCTCTGGTGCTGCCGGACAGCGCCATCCTCTGCTCCTGCCACAACGTCAGCAAGGGGGCCGTGGTGGCCGCCGTCAAGGCAGGCAACCACGAGCTGGCGGCGGTCAAGAGCTGCACCAAGGCGGGCACCGGCTGCGGCGGCTGCAGCAACCTGCTCAAGCAGGTGGTGGAACAGACGCTGGCGGAGATTGGGGTCGAGGCGGACAAGGGGCTGTGCGAGCACTTCGCCCACAGCCGCCAGGAGCTCTATCACCTGGCCCGGGTCGGCGAGCTGAAGAGCTTCGAGGCGCTGCGCGACAAACACGGCAAGGGCCTTGGCTGCGACATCTGCAAGCCGACGGTCGCCTCCATACTGGCGTCGCTGTGGAACGAGCATGTGCTGGAGCAGCCCCACCGCAGCCTGCAGGATACCAACGACGCCTTCCTCGCCAACCTGCAAAAGGACGGCACCTATTCGGTGGTGCCGCGCATCCCCGGCGGGGAGATCACCCCGGATGGCCTGATCACCATAGGGGAGGTGGCGCGCAAGTACGGCCTCTACACCAAGATCACCGGCGGCCAGCGCATCGACTTGTTCGGCGCCCGGCGCGATCAGCTGCCCGCCATCTGGGGCGAACTGGTGGCGGCGGGGTTCGAGACAGGCCAGGCCTATGGCAAGTCGGTGCGTACAGTGAAGTCCTGCGTCGGCTCGACCTGGTGCCGCTACGGGGTGCAGGACTCCATGACCCTGACCCAGACTCTGGAGAACCGCTACAAGGGGCTGCGGGCGCCCCACAAGCTGAAGTTTGCGGTTTCCGGCTGCACCCGGGAGTGCGCCGAGGCCCAGAGCAAGGACATAGGCGTCATCGCCACCGAGCGCGGCTGGAACCTCTATGTGTGCGGCAACGGCGGCATGCGGCCGCGCCACGCCGACCTGTTTGCCACCGACCTCGATGAGCAGACCCTGATCCGATACATAGACAGGCTGCTGATGTTCTACGTGCGCACCGGCGATCGGCTGCAGCGTACCTCGGTCTGGATGGAGAGCATGGAGGGGGGGCTCGACTACCTCAAGTCGGTGATCATAGAGGACAGGCTCGGCATAGGGGCCGAGCTGGAGGCCATGATGGACGGCATAGTGGGCAGCTGGCAGTGCGAGTGGAAGAGTACCCTGGCGGATCCGGACAAGCTCAAGCTGTTCGAGGCCTTCGTCAACCAGCCGGAGGGGAGCACGCCCCCCAGACGGGAGGAGCGGGGCCAGTGGGTGCCGGATATCAGTATCAAGGAGGTGATATGAACGGGGCCAACCAGAGTGCATGGCAAGAGATGCCGGATGAGCAGCGACAAGGAGCAGAGATGGAGCCGAGCAGAGAGAACGTGTTGCAGAGCGAGCATGGCGAATGGTTGCGGGCATGCGAGCTGGCCGCCCTGCCGGAGCAGGCGGGGCGCAGCGCCTGGCTGGGGGGGCGGGCGCTGGCGCTGTTTCGGCTCGGCGAGCGGGTCTATGCGCTGGATGATCTGGATCCCCTGGCCGGGGTGGCCGTGCTGAGCCGGGGCCTGGTGGGGGATTGCGGCGGCGAGCCCGTGGTTGCCTCGCCGCTCTACAAGCAGCGTTATGCCCTGGCCGATGGCCGCTGTCTGGACGACCCGGCGCTGAAGGTGGCTTGCTGGCCCGTGATGCAGAGTGCCGGCGAAGTCTGGGTGTTGTTGGGCTGAGTGGCATCATCTGAAAACCGTTTTTTCATCGCCGGGCTTTGCCCGGTGATTTTTTGTGCGCAAACCGACAATTTTTGCACGGGGTGATAGCGGGAAAACGTTTTTCGGAAATAATGGACAAACGTTTGTAACTGGATGTTTGTCTATGACGGAACGTGAGCAAGAGATCCTCGCCCTGCTGCGCCAGGACCCCATGATTGCCCAGCAGGAGCTGGCGGACAGGCTCGGCATCAGCCGCTCGGCGCTGGCGAGCCACATCTCCAGCCTGATGCGCCAGGGCTATGTGCAGGGGCGCGGTTATGTGCTGCGGGAAGGGCCCTACGCCGTGGTGATCGGCGGCGCCAATATGGATATCTGCGGCTGCAGCCACGACAACCTGCGCATCGGCGATTCCAATCCCGGCAAGGTTCGCACCTCCGCCGGCGGGGTGGGGCGCAACATAGCCGAGAACCTGGCGCGGCTCGGTACCGATACCCGGCTGCTGAGCGCGGTGGGCAATGATCAATACGGTCATCACCTGCTGGACGTGACCCAGCGCGCCGGCGTCGACGTGCGCCAGGTGCTGATGCTGGACGGTCAGGCGACCTCCTGTTACCTCAGCCTGCACGATGGCAGCGGCGAGATGAGCTGCGCCGTCAACGACATGGCGATCATCGATCAACTGACACCGGCCCGGCTCACCCCCTTGAGCGGTTTTCTCGGCGCGGCCCGGCTCTGGGTGCTGGATACCAACCTCGCTACCCACACCCTCGACTGGCTGTTCGAGCGCCAGGGCGAGCACATCATCTTCGTCGACACCGTCTCGGTGGCCAAGGTGGAGAAGATCCGCCCCTGGCTGCACCGGATCCACACCCTCAAACCCAATCGCAGCGAGGCCGAGCAGCTGTGCGGCTTCACCATAGCCGGGCCCGATACCTGGCCCATGGCGGCGGCCTGGTTCCACCGCGCCGGGGTGCAGCGGCTGTTCCTGAGTCTCGGCGATCAGGGGATTTTCTATAGCGACGGGGAGTGCCAGGGCCATCTGCCCGTGCTCGGCAGCCCTGTCGTCAACGTGACCGGCGGTGGCGATGCCTTCATGGCAGGGCTGGCCCACGCCTGGTTGCAGGAGAGCGACATGACCGACACCACCCGGTTTGCCCTCGGCTGCGCCGCCCTCACCGTCAATTGTTCCGATACCGTCTTTTCCGGCCTATCCAAGGCCGCCGTTGAACGCATGCTGGAGGAGTACCCATGTTGAACGCTTACCTCGATATCCAACCTGAAGTCGCTGCGGCCCTGGCCGCCGGCAAACCCGTCGTTGCCCTGGAGTCCACCATCATCTCCCACGGCATGCCCTATCCGCAGAACGTGGAGACGGCGCGTCAGGTAGAGCAAGTCGTGCGCGACAACGGCGCCGTGCCGGCCACCATCGCCATCCTGGATGGCCGCCTCAAGGTGGGTCTGGATGCGGGGGCGCTGGAGGCGCTGGGTCGGGCCGGTCATGCCGCCACCAAGTGCAGCCGCCGCGACATTCCCTTCGTGCTGGTGAACAAGGGGCTGGGGGCGACCACGGTCGCCTCCACCATGATCATCGCCGCCATGGCCGGGATCCGGGTGTTCGCCACCGGCGGCATCGGCGGCGTGCATCGCGGCGCCCAGGAGACCTTCGACATCTCGGCGGATCTGCAGGAGTTTGCCCAGACCCCGGTGGCTGTGGTCTGCGCCGGTGCCAAGTCGATCCTCGACATAGGCCTGACCCTGGAGTACCTGGAGACCCAGGGCGTGCCCGTCATCGGCTATCAGACCGATGAGCTGCCCGCCTTCTACACCCGCGAGAGCGGCTTCAAGGTGGATTACCGCCTCGACACCCCGGCAGCGATCGCCGAGGCGCTGCGCCTCAAGTGGGAGCTGGGACTGGCCGGCGGCGCCGTGGTCACCAACCCGATCCCGACCCAGTTTGCCATGCCCAAGGCCGACATAGATGCCGCGATCAAACAGGCGCTGCAGGAAGCGGACGAGCAGGGGGTGAAGGGCAAGGCGTCCACCCCCTTCCTGCTGGCCCGGGTGTGCGAACTGACCGGCGGCAACTCGCTGGCGGCCAACATTCAGCTGGTGCTGAACAACGCCGCGCTGGGAGCCCGCATCGCCGCCAGTCTGTAACGGGTAGTCCGGGGCGGTAACTCCCTGGCCGTTAATGTCCAGCTGGTGCTGAACAACGCCGCGCTGGGAGCCCGCATCGCCGCCAGTCTGTAACGGGTAGTCCGGGGCGGTAACTCCCTGGCCGTTAATGTCCAGCTGGTGCTGAACAACGCCGCGCTGGGGGCCCGCATCGCCGCCAGTCTGTAATCAGTTTCTGCAAACGAAAAAGAGGGCCTCTTGGCCCTCTTTTTTTCATCTCGGCTCGGTGAGCGGCCGGGGGCGTTATTGCAACACCAACCGACCGTGCAGCGGCTGCACGGGTCTGTTGTTGGGGTGGTGCATCACCGCCTTGAAGGCGTCGATCTGGGCCTGGCTCACCTGTACCGGTTGTTTCATCACCAGCCAGCGCACCCCTTCCGAGCAGGGCGGTGTGGTCAGCGAACCGCTGAAACGGTAGTAGTCGCGGTTGGTGGGCAGCAGTTGCTCCGCCGACAGTGGCGTTGCCAGCGACCGGTTTTCGCCCGCCTTGGCCGGCAGTTGCTGCCAGGCCTGGCTCAGCGTCGGGTTGGCGTGGCCCGGCTCGAACATCACGGCCACCACCGCCAGCTCCCCCTTGGCGTTGGCGTGCACCAGGTGCCCCTCCAGCGGGTAGGATTTGCCCTTGATGAGGTTTTCACTGGGGGCGTGGAAGTGGAACTGCTTGAGCTCAAAGCGCATGCCGTCGAGCTCAAGCGAGCTGCCCGGGGCATAGCTGACCTGTACCGTGTGGCCGTTGTTGGTGATGCTCTGGCCACCCGCCAGGTAGTGAAACTGCAGCGGGGCCAGCTTGGCCTCCACCAGACCATCGAGGTTGACAGGCGACTGGTTGCTGCCCGCGCACTGGCCAAATTCGGGGGTCAGTTTGGCCCATTGCGCCGGGCCGGCCTCGCCGCCGTATTCCCAATGCGGGGCGGCGGCGAAGGCGGTGGGACAGAGCAACAGGGCACAGGCCAACAGGGACTTTCTCATCATACATCCTTATCTTGATTGAAAAGCACAGCCATCCGCTTCCTTAATAAGTGAAGGAACAGGGGATGGCATTATCTGAAATGCGGGATACAGAATGTCAGACCGGATTGTTTATTATTAACAGCCGCATTACCGATCATATTTATGATGCATTTAATATGAATCTAATTAACAGTCGGCAGCGACTGCATATTGAATAATCGCTTTATTCAATGACAGCAATCTAATTAATTGGCTGTCATCGCAGATGAATTTGATCATAATTCACTCATCAGAATTCAGCTCTTTTTTGGCTCGAAAGTCCCCGCCACCGATCCGCCTGTAATATATTAATTCATTGTTTTTAATATGGTTTTTGTTGGTCTCATTTGATCTTGAACAAATAATAAGCAGGCTTTCCCGGTCAGGCTGATGCTGCTGTTATGCACAGTCACAAGGGAGAGAAAAAATGAATAAATATTGTCTGTTGCTGGCGCTGGGTCTGCCCGGGATGGGGTGGGCGGCTGAACCGGTCCAACCGGTAGAGGTACCCAAGGTGGCATCGCCGGAAAAAGTCGAGCTGGGCAAGATGTTGTTCTTCGAGCCGAGGCTCTCCAAATCCAACGCCATCTCCTGCAACTCCTGCCATAACCTGGCCACCGGCGGGGTGGACAACCAGGTCAGTTCCCTCGGCCACAAGTGGAAGGAGGGGCCGATCAACTCCCCCACAGTGCTCAACTCCAGTCTCAACTTCGTGCAGTTCTGGGATGGGCGCGCCAAGGATCTGCAGGCGCAGGCGGCGGGCCCCATCGAGAATCCGCTGGAGATGGCCTTCACCCACAAGCTGGCGGTGGAGACGTTGCACACCCTGCCCGAATATCGCACCCGTTTCGGCGCCGTGTACGGCAAGGCGGACTTCGGCATCGATGAGGTCACGGACGCCATCGCCGCCTTCGAAGAGACCCTGGTCACCCCCAACGCGCCGTTCGATCTCTGGTTGAAGGGCGACGGCAAGGCGCTGACGGCGCAGCAACTGAAGGGCTATCAGTTGTTCAAGGAGAAGGGCTGCACCGCCTGCCACAACGGGGTGGCCATCGGCGGCAACTCCTATCAGAAGATGGGGCTGGTCAAGCCGTTCAAGACCGACAACCCGGCCCTGGGCCGTGGCGGCGTGACCGGCGAGAAGCAGTTCATCGGCTGGTTCAAGGTGCCGACCCTGCGCAACATAGAGCTGACCTACCCCTACTTCCATGACGGTTCAGTCTGGGATCTGAAGGAGGCGGTACAGATAATGGCGGACATCCAGCTGGGCCAGGCGCTGAGCGAGCAGGAGGCCGACGACATGACCGCCTACCTCAAGAGTCTGACCGGCGAGCAGCCGCAGATAGTGCTGCCGATCCTGCCGCCCTCCCAACCCGACACCCCCAGGCCTCAGGTCAAGAGCTGACCGGGTCGTGGTTCTGAAATCGAGCGGGGCTGATGCCCCGCTTTTCATGGCCCTATCTCTCTGATAACACTGCCAAAGTGCAGTATTCAGCATAATGACAAGGGGATGACAATCCCCCAGCTGGCTGCGGCGATTTTACCGATTTGCAGCCCTCTTCACATTTCCGGCACGCTCACAATCTGTTCGATTGCCTAACTCATCCGACCTGGTGTCAAATCACTCCGCCTAATACAAGGAGTGGCATAATAATGAATAATATCAATAAATTAGTTCTGGCTATCGGATTCACTCTCACCACCTTCCCGACCCTGGCGGCGGGCTTCCAGTGCAAGGACCACGTCAAGCTCGGGGTCCCCAGCCAATCCAGTCAGCTGCTGTGCCGTGACGGTTACGCCGCCGGTTACAACTATGACACCAAGGTCTCTGACTGGGTCTCTTATCGGATGACGGCCGCCAGTGCCCAGGGCCAGGTGCCGCGCAAGGATGCCTTTGCCGAAGACAAAGAGGTGCCGGTGCAGTACCGCGCCACCCTGGCGGACTACAAGGGCTCGGGTTATGACCGCGGCCACCAGGCGCCCGCGGCGGACATGCGCTCCACCGCCACCACCATGAAGCAGAGCTTCCTGTTGACCAACATGACCCCGCAGCTGCCGGCGCTCAATCAGGGGGCCTGGCGCATTCTGGAGGAGAAGACCCGCCAGTGGGCCATCGCCTATCAGGATGTACAGGTGATCACGGGCCCCATCTTCACCAACTCCGATGGCGCCATTGGCAACGGTGTGACAGTGCCCCACGCCTACTATCGGGTGGTGATGGACGTGGCCAACCAGGAGGCGATCGCCTTCGTCCTGCCGCAGCAGAACGTGTCGGCCAGCAAGCTTGCGGATTACATAGTGACTGTGGATGCGGTGGAGGAGCAGACGGGGCTCGATTTCTTCACCGAGCTGCCGGATGAGCAGGAAGAGGCCATGGAATCCCGGCTGATGGCCATGTGGGGCAACTGACTTGCGGTAATGACAACAGGGGCCTTGGCCCCTGTTGTCAGTCGTTCAGATCGTCACCGATTTTCTTGACGGTATCCCGGGTGCCGTGACCGATTTCACGGGTCACATCCCGGGTGGTGTGGCCAATCTCGCGGGTCACGTTGCGGGTGGTATGCCCCACAGTCCTGCCCGCTTCCTTGATGTCGGCACAGCCGCCGGTCACTGCGCCCAGGGTCAGGCCGAGTGCCAGCAGTGCCAGGTAGTTAGGCGTCATGTGTGCTCCTTCTCGTTTCATCATCTTCATGCCGATGACGGCATTATGGCCTCGTGTGCAGCGGGCGGGCAACCAGCAGGGTATGGCCAGGGCCCGGGATCTCGTGCTCCTCCTCCACGTGGAAATACGCTTCGCGCAGGCACTGGTACATCTGTTTGGAGTGATAGAAGCGGCTGTTGCCGTTGGCCAGACAGGTGAAGTAGAGGGAGGTGGCGTTGAGACTGAAACTGGCGGCTTCGAAGGTCTGCCTGTCCCAGAACAGCTCCAGGATGCAGACCCTGGCGTCCGGTTGCATGGCCAGCCGGATCCGATTCAGGATGGCGACTATCTGTTCGTGACTGAAGCAGTCGAGGAACTGGCTCATCCACCAGAGATCGGCCTCGCCGGGCAGGGTACCCGCTTGCAGCAGATCCACAGGATGGCCCTGCACTCGATCGCTGAGACCCGCCTCTTCAATATTCAGGCGGGCCAGCGCCAGCTGCTCGGGCAAGTCCAGTATGGTGACCCGCAGGGCGGGATCCCGGTTGGCGCAGGCGATGGCCCACTTGCCGGTGTTGCCGCCCAGATCGTAGAGGTGGCGCGGCTCATAGCCAAGCACCTTCGCCTGTGCCTGCTGGAACGCCCAGTCGGAGTAGAAGTGATCAAACGCAAACCAGCTGCTGCGGGCGGGCTCGGGCAGCTCGCTCAGGTGCGGGTAGAGGGTCTGCCAGGGGCCGAACTCCTGCAGACCGGCCGGCGTGCCGTCGCGGATGGCGTCGAGCAGATGGGCTAGAGGTTGATAACAGACGTGCTGGGTGAAGTCGAGATTGACCCGGCTCATGGCATCGTGCTGCAGATACTTGCCGACCCGGCCCAGCACATAGCGATCATCGGCCAGGTAGCAGAGTCCGCCGCCGAGCCCCATGTCCAGCAGCACGCTGACCGCATATTCACTCAGCTCGCACGCCTGGGCTATGTCCGCCAGCGGCGCGCCCTGCTGGCCACGGGTCTCGAGAAAGGCGAGCACCCCGGTTTCACGCAGACACCAGCTGGCCTGGAACAGCATGGGCCCGAAGGCGATCTTCTGGGCCGCGCCTATGGCCTCCAGCGCGTTGTAGGGGTCTGCCTGATAATGGTTCACGGGGTGGCTCCTGCCGGATTAACGGCTCTGTGCGCGGGCGAGTTCGGTCTGGATGGCCTGATTCAGGCCCAGTACCCAGCGGTTATAACTGCGATGTATGCTGCCCTTGCCCTTGTCATCAAGGTTGATGCTGCTCACATAATTAATGGAATAGTCGTGACTGCTATATGGAATATCGATCACCGCCTGATGCTGGCGTACATTGACCTGGCCACGAATAAGTCCCGGCTTCTCTTTTTTCATCACCCAGCTCTTGCCGATCCCCGCCGTGATAATGGCGCTGGCGACCTGATCTTCGGTCAGATTGAAGGCAACCGGGTTGGCGGCCATATTGCGAATGGGTTGGCTGGTGGAGCAGGCGGCCAGCAGAGCGCAGGCCAGCAACAGGGATATTTTATTAATGAGTTTCATAATATTTCCTTGCGAGGACATTCAATAAATGGAGCCCGGCAATGAGACAACACAAATCATTTATTTTCAATCACAATGCCAACGGATAATCCGCGCCAGCTATTATTTTTGATGAATAATGGTATTATTCGCGCGGTATTAATGTGATGACTCCGGTGGATAATCCCCAGGGAGCAGGCACTGCCCGCCGGGTGAGTGCCTTTTATCGTCCAAGCGCTCACACGAAGGTCAAGGACAGGTTGCCTGAAATATGCTCTCTTTTTCGCTGCAGGATAGTCAGGCACTGTCACCCGGTCTTGTCGACGAACTCGACTGGCAGGCGTGGGCACGGCAGGGACAATGGCCCGCCGACCCCCCGTTTCCCGTGACCCCCTTGCTGCCCATGATGATGGCGCGCCGCCTGAGCCCGGGTTCCCGGCTGGCGGTGCAGGTGGGGCTGAGCCTGCTGGCTCGCCATCCCGTCGATTACGCCATCTTCGCCAGCCGCCACGGCGAGCTGGCCCGTTCTGTGACCCTGTTGCAGGCGCTGGCGGACGGCCAGGCGCTGTCCCCTACCGATTTCTCCATGTCAGTGCACAACACGGCCGCCGGCCTTAGCTCCATTCAGGGCAAGGCCGCCATTCCCATGACCTCGCTGGCGGCGGGAGAGGGCGGGCTGATGGCGGGGTTCACCGAGGCGGTGGCGGCGCTGCACGGCGGTGCCAGCCGGGTGCTGCTGGTGGCGTTCGAGGGGCCTGTGCCCGAGTTTCATCGCCCCTGGTTGCCGAACGAGGCGCCACCCCATGCGCTGGGGCTGGTGCTGCAGGCTGGCGACCAGTGGTGCTGCGAGGGGGCGCGCTGCGCAGTCGGGTCTGCCGTCCGCCCGCTGCCGCAGAGTCTGGCCTGCTGGCGGGCCCTGCTGCGGCATGAATCGACCCTGACCCTTTGTGATGGCCGCCAGGAGTGGACATGGCGGCGGCGCTGAACCGGGGCTGGCGGCTGATCGGCACGGCCCTTGGCTTCACCCTGTTCGGGGTGGGCGGCCTGCTGCTCTCCCTGTGCTGGTTTCCGCTGCTGGCGCTCTGCCTGCGCGGGGAGCGGCGGCGGACCCTGGCCCAGCTGACCATACGCCACAGCTTTCGGCTGTTTCTCGGCGTGTTGCGCGGCTGGGGCGTGCTGGATTATCGGGTGAGCGGCATGCCTGCCGACTTGCGCGGCGCCCTGGTGGTGGCCAATCACCCCAGCCTGCTCGACTACGTCATGCTGGCGGCCGAGATGCCGGTGTGCGACTGCATCGTCAAGCAGTCCCTCTGGCGCAACCCCTTCGTGGGCGGCGTGGTGCGGGCGGCCGATTACCTGCCCAATGTGGAGGCGGAGCGCCTCCTGCCCCTGTGCATGGCACGGATCCAGGCTGGCGGCCTGCTGCTGATCTTCCCGGAGGGAACCCGCACCACGCCGGGGGAACCCATCAAGCTGCAGCGCGGCGCGGCCCAGTTGGCGGTGCGCAGCCGGGTGCCCCTGCAGCCGGTGCGGATCCACTGCAGCACCCGATTTCTCACCAAACAGGACAAATGGTTCAAGATCCCGGAAAATAAGCCGACTTTCACCATAGAATTCCTGCCACAAGTGGCGGCAGACGAGGTGGTCGCCACCGACCAGAGCAGTGCGCTGGCCGCGCGCCAGCTGACCCGGTTTCTCACCCGGGCCCTGCAAACGGGGCCCCAATGACAGCGTATGGAACAGTTATGCAAGACCTGCACCTAGAGATAAAACAACTCATCATCGACAGTCTCAACCTCGAGGGGCTGACCCCTGAGGATATAGACAGCCAGGCGCCGCTGTTCGGGGATGGCCTGGGACTGGACTCCATCGATGCGCTGGAGCTGGGCCTTGCCATCAAGGGCCGCTACGGCATAGTGCTCTCCGCCGAGGATGAAAATACCCGTCGTCACTTCGCCTCAGTCGCGGCCCTGGTCGCCCTGGTGCAGGCCCAGTCGAAAGGGGAGGCCTGAGCCATGACCCGTGACGACATCTTTGCCCAGATAAAGGCCGCCCTCGTCGAGTTGTTCGAGGTGGATGAAGAGGCCATTACCCCCGAGGCTCGCCTCTATCAGGATCTCGAGCTCGACAGCATAGACGCCATCGATCTGGTGGTGCACCTGCAGAAGCTGACTGGCAAGAAGATCAAGCCGGAGGAGTTCAAGTCGGTGCGCAGCGTCAATGACGTGGTGGATGCGGTCGAGCGTCTGCTCGCCGGCGCCTGATGCCGGTGTGCTCCCGCCCATGACGCGCTGGCTCTCCTGGCTGGCCGGTGGCGCCCTGCTGCTCTACCCGCTGGCGGTTTACTGGGGGCTGACCTGTGCCGGTCAGACCCCGCTGCTGCTTGGCCTGCTGGTCATCTTCTCGCTGCGGCTGCTGCCGGGTCTGCTCAAGGGCAGGGCCCGTCTCGGCCCCTTGCCCGAGTGGCTCTGGCTGGGCCGCCTGCTGGCCTGCATCGGGCTGGGGCTGACCCTGCTGTCGGCCCTGTTCAACGCCCGTCACTGGCTGCTCTACTACCCGCTGGCGGTGAGCCTGGCGCTGCTCTGCCTGTTTGGCTGGAGCCTGACCCGTCCCATGAGCCTGGTGGAGCGACTGGCCCGCTTGCAGGATCCCCGCCTGCCGGATGTCGCCATCGGCTACACCCGGCGGGTGACCCAGATCTGGTGCGGTTTCTTCGTGGTCAACGGCGCCCTGGCGGCCTTCACCATCTGGTACGGCGATCTGGCGCTCTGGAGCCTCTACAACGGCCTCATCAGCTACGGGTTGATGGGCGCTTTGATGGCGGGGGAGTATCTGGTACGCCGGCGACTGATGAAGAGGCTGGCCCCATGACCTTGCTGCAGACGCTCTGGCAGCGGGACGACGACCAGCTGGTGGCGTTCGGCCAAGGCGGCGAGGTGACCCTGGCCGAGCTGCGCCTTGGCAGCCTGCAACTGGCCAGGGCCATGGCCCGCCCCGGGCAGCCGCGCGCGCGCTGGGCACTCTGTTTCGATGACAGCCTGCTGTTTGCCCAGGCGCTGCTGGCCTGCGCCCTCGCCGGTCATCAGGCCATCCTGCCGGGCCATCAACGGCTGGCCGGGCTGCTGGCGCTGCGGGATCAGTTTGACGGCCTGCTCACAGATGGCGAGCTGCCAGCCGATGGGCTTGATGTGCCCCAGCTGCGGCTGCCGCTGGCCGACGCTCATGGCGAGCTGGATGCAGAGCACGCCAGCCGGCTTCCCGAACGTCTTGACCTGACCCTGTTCAGCTCGGGCTCCACCGGCGAGCCCAAGGCGATCCCCAAAGCCTGGCCCCAGCTGGAGGCCGAGCTGCGGGTGCAGATTGCGCTCTGGGGCCAGGCCCTGGCCGGTACCCGGGTGCTGGCCAGCGTCAGTCACCAGCACATCTATGGCCTGCTGTTTCGCATCCTGCTGCCGCTGGCCCTGGGTCGTCCGTTCGATCGCCGCAGCATCGACTATCCGGAGCAGCTGGCGGTGCAAACCGCTCCCTGGTGCCTGATCGCTTCCCCCGCGTTTCTGAGCCGGCTCGACCCGGCCATTCCCGCCGCGGGCTGCCATCTCATCGTCTCCTCCGGCGGGCCCCTGCAACCCGAGGATGCCCAGCAGGCCCGGGCCCTGCTCGGCCAGCTGCCGGTGGAGATCTTCGGCAGCAGCGAGACTGGCGGCATCGGCTGGCGCCAGCGCCAGCAGGCGCAGACCCCCTGGACCCCCTTGCCCGGGGTCGAGGTGCGGGTCGGCCCGGATCAGGGCCTGCTGCTGCGCTCCCCCTTTCTGGCAGAGGACGACTGGCTGGCCTGCGCGGATCGCATCCTGATGACGGGGGCCGGGTTCGAGCTGCTGGGACGCCAGGACAGGGTGATCAAGCTGGAGGAGAAGCGCATCTCCCTCGACGAGGTGGAGGCGCGCCTGCAAGCCCTGCCTGAGGTGGAGCAGGCCGCCGTGCTGCCTCTGCAGCAGGGCCAGCGTCAGATCCTCGGCGCCGTGCTGGTGCTGAGCGAATTGGGCGCCGCCCGCTGGGCCGAACTGGGTCAGGGCCGCTTCCTGCTGGCCCTGCGCCAGCAGCTGCGCCCCTGGCTCGAACCGGTCGCCCTGCCGCGCAGCCTGCGCCGGGTCGAGCGCATGCCCGTCAACGCCCAGGGCAAGCGCCCCTGGCCACAACTCAAGGAGCTGTTCGATGAGCCTCTCTGCTGACACGACGCCGATGAACTCGCTGCCGACAGTGCTGGGCTGCGAGACGCTGGCCGATGGCGTGCGCCTGCACCTGCGGCTCGATCCGGAGCTGCCCTGGTTTGCGGGCCACTTTCCCGGGGCGCCCCTGCTGCCAGGGGTCACCCAGATCCACTGGGTCATGCACTATGCCGCCAGCCGACTCAACCTGGAGTTGCCGTTTCACGGGCTGGATCAGCTCAAGTTTCAGCGCCCGCTGCGGCCGGGGGCCGAGTGCAGCCTGAGCCTGCAGTGGCAGCCACAAAAGGATCAGCTCGTTTTCAGCTATACGCTGGGGGATGAGCCGGCGAGCAGCGGACGGGTGCGCTTCATCCCATGACGCCCTGCATCCTGATCCCCTGTTACAACCACGCAGGTCTGCTGGCCGCCGTGCTGGATCGGCTGGCCGAATATGAGCTGCCCTGCCTGCTGATCGACGATGGCAGCGAACCCGTCGCCGCCGCGGCGCTGGATGCGCTGGCCGCCCGCCACCCCTGGGTCACCCTGCTGCGCCATTCGCACAACCAGGGCAAGGGCGGCGCCGTGATGACGGGGCTGCGCCACGCCCATGGCCTAGGTTTCAGCCACGCCCTGCAGGTGGATGCCGATGGTCAGCACGATCTGGCAGACATTCCGGCCCTGCTGGCCGAGGCGGGCAAGCACCCGGAGGCGCTTATCTCGGGGCGGCCTGTCTACGACGATTCCGTGCCCAAGGGGCGCCTCTATGGCCGCTACATCACCCATGTCTGGGTCTGGATCGAGACGTTGTCGTTTGCCATCAAGGACAGCATGTGCGGCTTTCGGGTCTATCCGCTGGCGGCCAGCTGCGCGCTGCTCGAACGGGTGGCACTCGGCAGGCGGATGGATTTTGACACCGAGGTGATGGTGCGCCTGCACTGGGCCGGGGTAGCGGTGCGTTTCGTGCCGACCCGTGTCATCTATCCCGCCGATGGCAGCTCCCATTTCCAGCTCTGGCGCGACAACCGCGATATTTCATGGATGCACACCCGGTTGGTGTGCCGCCTGTTGTGGGATCTGCTGTTGCGCCTGGCGAGCGGGCCCCGCCGCCTCGGCGCATGGGCGGCCCGGCTATGGCGCGAGCGCCGTACCCACTGGTCGCGCACGCCTGAGCGCGGCTCCCTGCTCGGCATGCAGATCATGCTGGCCAGCTACCGCCTGCTGGGGCGACGGGGCTTCTCCCTGCTGCTCTACCCCGTCATCGGCTACTTCTGGCTGACCGGCCGCACCCAGCGTCAGGCATCCCAAGCCTATCTGGCCCGGATCGAGACCTTTTCCCACGCTCAGGGCATACGGCTCCCCCCTGAGCCGAGATCGAGCTTTCGCCACTTCCTGCGCTTTGGCGAGGCGGCGCTCGACAAGCTGGCCGGCTGGCGCGGCGACATAGCCGAGGATCAGGTCGAGCTGGTGGGAAGGGAGCACTACGAGGCAGCCATCAGCAGTGGCAAGGGCTTGCTGCTGCTGGGTTCTCACCTCGGCGATCTCGAGCTGTGCCGGGCCCTTGGCAGTCGCCGGGGGGAGGTGCGCATCAATGCGCTGGTGTTCACCCGTCACGCGGCCCGTTTCAACGCCCTGCTCAAGCAGATCAACCCGGATTCACGGCTCAACCTCATCCAGGTGCAGGAGATGGGGGCTGATACCGCCATCTTGCTCAAGGAGAAGCTGGATCAGGGGGAGTGGGTGGTGATCGTCGGCGATCGCACCTCTGTGACCCGGGAGAAGCGGGTGGTCTGGGCCGAGTTTCTCGGCGCGCCGGCCCCCTTTCCCCTCGGTCCCTTTGCCCTGGCCAGCGTGCTGGGTTGCCCGGTTTACCTGATGTTCGGCCTCAAGGAGCAGGGGCGCTTTCGGGTGCATTTCGAGCCCTTTGCCGACAGCCTCAGTCTGCCGCGCCAGGGGCGACAACAGATACTCGCGTCCCGGGTGCAGGCCTATGCCGATCGCCTGCAGCATCACTGCCTGCGCGCCCCGCTGGACTGGTTCAACTTTTTTGATTTCTGGCAGCTGACCGATGAACAAGAGTGAGATGAAGTGCGTCACCTTTGGCGCCGAGCCGTTGACCATCGAAGATGTGGTGGCGCTGGCAGAGCGTCGTGCCCGCCCGGCATTGAACCGGGATCCCGCCTTCATGGCCCGCATCCAGCGGGGGGCCTATTTCCTCGACCGGCTGCTGGCCGAGGAGGGGGTCATCTATGGGGTGACCACAGGCTACGGGGATTCGGTGACCCGGCCGGTGCCCGCCGAGCTGGTGCCCGAGCTGCCGCTGCACCTGACCCGCTTCCACGGCTGCGGGCTGGGGGCGGATCTTGAGCTCGATGCCGGTCGCGCCGTGCTGGCGACCCGGCTCTGCTCCCTGGCGCAGGGGGTCTCCGGGGTCAGCCCGGGTTTGCTTGAGCGGCTTTGCTGGTTGCTGGAGCAGGATCTCATACCGCGTATACCGGAAGAGGGTTCCGTCGGCGCCAGCGGCGATCTGACGCCGCTCTCCTACGTCGCCGCCGTGCTGGTGGGGGAGCGCGAGCTCCATCACGATGGCGCGCTGCGCCCCGCCGCCGAGGTCTACCGGGAGCTGGGGGTCACCCCATTGACCCTGAGACCCAAGGAGGGGCTGGCACTGATGAACGGCACTTCCGTGATGACGGCGCTGGCCTGCCTCGCCTATGTCCGCGCCGACTACCTGATGCAACTGGCGACCCGGATCACGGCGCTGGTGAGCGTCGCCATGGGGGGCAACGCCTTCCACTTTGACGAGCGGCTGTTTGCCGCCAAGCCCCACCCCGGCATGCAGGGCATAGCGGCCTGGCTGAGGTCGGATCTGGTGGCAGGCGAGCTGCCGCGCCACAGCGACCGGCTGCAGGACAGATACTCATTGCGCTGCGCGCCCCACGTCATAGGGGTGGTGGCCGACAGCCTGCCCTGGTGGCGCCAGCTCATCGAAAACGAGCTCAACAGTGCCAACGACAACCCGCTGATCGACGGGGAGGGGGAGCACGTGATGCACGGTGGCCACTTCTACGGCGGCCATATCGCCATGGCGATGGACAGCATGAAGACGGCCATCGCCAATCTGGCCGACCTGCTGGATCGCCAGCTGGCCCAGCTGGTGGACACCAAGTTCAACGGCGGCCTGCCGAGCAACCTCTCGGGAGCGCCAGCCGGGCGGCAGATGATCAACCACGGCTTCAAGGCGGTGCAGATCGGCGTCTCGGCCTGGACCGCGGAGGCGCTCAAGCAGACCATGCCCGCCAGTGTCTTCTCCCGCTCCACCGAGTGCCACAACCAGGACAAAGTGAGCATGGGCACCATAGCGGCGCGCGATGCCCTGCGGGTGCTGACCCTGACCGAACAGGTCGGGGCCGCCTGTCTGCTGGCGGCGGTACAGGGGGTCGAGCTGCGCCTGGCCCAGCCCACGCTCTTCACCCGGCCGCTCAGCCCGGCCCTGGCCCATATGGTGCAGCAGGTGCGGGCCGAGTTTGCGCCTCTGCTGGAAGACAGGGCGCTGGAGCAGGAGCTCAGGGCGCTGATCGCCCGTCTCCGCCAGCGTCACTACCCCCTTTATGGGCCCAGCCAGGACTGAAACAAGGTCACTATTGATGAGACAACCCATGCAGAATGAACCCTGGCAAGTCAGTGCCGAAGTCGAGGTGACCATCCCCTTCCACGATGTGGATATGGTGGTTGTGTCGCTCTGGCGGGGGCACTACTTGTGAGAAAAACCATGCAGCAAGAACCCTGGCAGATCAGTGCCGAAGTGGAAGTGACCATTCCCTTCCACGACGTGGACATGATGGCGGTCGCCTGGCACGGCCACTACTTTCGCTACATAGAGCTGGCCCGCTGCGCCCTGCTCGACCTCATCGATTACAACTACCCGCAGATGGAGGCCTCCGGTTACCTCTGGCCCATCATAGACACCCGGATGAAGTACCTGGCACCGCTGCGCTTCGGCCAGCGGGTGCGGGTGCGCGCCACCCTGACCGAATACCAGAACCGCTTGAAGATCGACTACCTGCTGAGCGATGCCGCGAGCGGCGCCCGCACCAGCAAGGGCTACAGCATCCAGGTGGCGGTGAGCAAGGCGAGCGGCGAGATGTGCCTGGCCTCGCCCCAGGTGCTGCTGGACAAGCTGGGGGTGAGCCAATGAGCTGTCTTCTGAACCGGCTGATGGTCGGACTGGCCCTGCTGCTGGCGTTGCCGCTGCAGGCGGCCCCCCTGAGCCGTGACCAGGTGCAGCAGTTGCTGACCCTGAGTCCGGTCAGACAGGCCCATTTCGAGCAGGAGAAACAGGTGGCGGGGCTTAGCCAGCCGCTCAGGGCCTCCGGCGAGCTGCTGCTGGTGCGCGATCTGGGTCTCTGGTGGCAGCAGCAGAAGCCTTTTGCCCTGACCCTGACCCTGACGCCGCAACGCATGGTGCAGCAGGTGGCGGGTCAGCCCGCCACCGTCATCGACAGTCCGCAACTGCTCGAATTCAGCCAGATGCTGCTGGCGCTGTTCGGCTCGGACGAGGCGACCCTGAGCCGCTACTTCAAGATCGATTTTCAGAGCACGGAGGCGGGTTGGCAGTTGCTGCTGGTGCCAACCCTGACGCCGCTGGACAAGGTGTTCGCCAGCCTCACCCTGAGCGGGCAAGGGCAGCTGGATCAGCTCATCATCGCCGACAAGCAGGGTGACAGCACCCGCATCCGTTTCAGCGCCTGGCAGGAGCGAAGCCTGCCACTGACCCCTGAGGAGCAGGCCCGCTTTGCTGCCCACTAGACCCGTATCGCGCCCTGCTACTGCCCGTGGTCTGGCCGGGAGAACCGACTTTGCTGCAATCTGAAACCGCCTGGCGCCGCTTCTCATACCTCTGGCTGCTGCTCAGCCTGCTTGCGGTGGCGCTGCTTGGCTGGCAGCTCTCCCAGAGCCGCATCAACACCAGCCTGATGGATCTGCTGCCCCACGAGGAGCGATCCACGCTGGATCCGGCCCTGCGGGGTGGCCTGCTGCGCCAGATCGACAAGCAGCTGGTCTGGATGCTGAGCCTGCCGGCGGGACAGGATGGTCGCCCCGCGGCGCAGGCGTGGGCAAAGACCCTGAAGGCCCTGCCCGAACTCGGCGCTGTGCGCGGTGCCCAGCCGGAGCTGGCCCCCGCCTGGCAAGGCTTCATCCATGACTACGCCTGGCAGCGTCTCGACGAGGGCAGCCGGGCCAGGTTGGCCGCCGGCACCGAGGCCTGGAGCCAGTGGGTGCTCGGCCAGATCTACAGCCCTTTCGGCGGTGTCTCCCGCGCCGAGTGGCAGGCAGATCCCCTGCTGCTGACCCGCGCCGGCGTGCAGGGTCAGATGACGAGCACACTGCGCCTCGATCATGACTGGTTGATGAGTCAGGACGAGACGGGGCGGCAGTGGTTTCTGCTGCGAGCCGAGCTGGATCTGTCGGCTTTCGATCTCGCTCGCAATACCGAGCTGCTGAACCGGCTCAACGAGGCGGAGCAGAGCCTCAAGGCCGAGTTTCCGGGACTGGAGCTGCTGCGCCGCGGCACCCTCTTCTACAGCCAGCATGCCAGTGATCTGGCCCAGGAGGACATCTCCACCATAGGGCTGGGCTCCACGGTCGGGGTCTTGCTGCTGATGTGGCTGGCGTTTCGCTCGTTGCGGGCGCTCTGGATCTCCCTGCTGCCCATCGCCATCGGCCTCGTCTGGGGGGTGCTGGCCGTGCTGCTCTGGTTTGGCGAGGTGCACATGTTCACCCTGGTGATCAGCTCCAGCCTGGTCGGCATCATAGATTACGGGATCCACTTTCTGACCGAGCGGCGCCTGCATGGGTTGCAGGAGAGCCCTCACCAGACCCGCGCCCGTTTGCTGCCAAGCCTCTCGATGGCGCTGTTCGCCACCCTGGTCGGCTATGGCCTGCTCTGGCTTGCCCCCTTCCCCGGCCTGCAGCAGATGGCGCTGTGCGCCCTGGTGGGTCTGACGGCCTCGTTTATTACCGTGCTCTGCCTGTTCCCGCTCTGGCTCGGTGCCTTGCCCCAGCGGGAGGCGCGCATCCTGGTGCCGATGGCGCTCTGGCTCAGGTGGTGGCGGGAACGGCGTGTCTTGCGCTGGGGCGTGCCGCTGCTCTGCCTGGCGCTGATAGTGGCGGGATTGAGCCGGCTGGAGGTGGATGACGACATAGCTCACCTGCAACCCCTGCCCACCGAGCTGCAGGCGCAGGAGCGGCAGATCCAGCGCCTCACCGGCCAGCAGGGCGGCATGACGGGCTTCCTGGTGACGGCGGCAGATGGCGAGACGGCATTGCAGCGCCTCGAGGCCCTTGGTCACAAGCTGGCGCAGGCCAAGGCGCAGGGTCAGTTGACGGACTTTGTGCCACTGACGCAATGGCTGCCGTCTCTGGCACGGCAGCGGGCGGATCATGCAGCCCTCACTCGCCTGCTGCCCGACGTGGTGGCGCGGCTCAATCAGGCTGGCGTGCCGGTCAAGGCCGAGCCCAGACCCTGGCAGCCATTGCTGCCGGCGCAGTGGCTGGCCAGCCCGGTCAGCGAGGGCAGTCGACTGCTCTGGCATCAGCTGCCAGATGGCCGGGTCGCGCTCTGGCTGCCGGTCAACGGGGTGACGGATGTTGCCGCCGTGGCAGAACTGGCACAGGGGCAGGAGGGGGTCTTCTGGCAGGATCCTCGCAACCAGTGGAGCCAGCTGTTTGCTCACTACCGCATCAAGCTGACCGAACTGCTGCTGCTGGCGATCGCCCTGGTGGGGGTGCTGCTGTGGGTCCGGTTCGGCTGGCGCAAGAGCGCGCGGATCCTGCTGGTCAGCGGCTTTTCGTTGGGGGCCGGTCTGGCCCTGCTGGCCGCCTGCGGGCAGCCGCTCACCCTGTTCGGGGTGCTGGCCATGAGCCTCATCTTCGGCATCGGTATCGACTACAGCCTCTTCTTTGCCTACTGCGGCCGGGATCTCCTGCGTCAACGCTCGACTCAGTTCGCCATCCTGCTGGCCAACCTGACCACCCAGTTGTCATTCGGTTTATTGGCGCTGAGCCACACCTCTGCCATCGCGGGCTTCGGTCTGGTGCTGAGTGGCGGTATCTTTACTGCCTTCCTGTTGTCACCTCTGGTGCTGGATAAACAGGGATTGGACAAGCCGGTATTCAGCCCGCCAGTGCGGGATGACCGGGAGCCGGAGCAACCATGAGATCAGTGTTCGCATTATTCATCCTCCTGCTGGGTGGCTGCAGCAGCCAGCCGGCCCCCACCGCCTATCTCGACAAGAGCAGCGTCATGACGCTGCCGGTTCCCGTGCTTGCCACCCCCTTCTATCGCCAGCAGTTGCTGACGGCCACTGTGGGTGAGAGTTCCCATCAGCTGATGACTGTGCTGGAGGCCGATGGCAGTCAGTTGACCCTGGTCGGCCTGACCCCGAGCGGGGTGCGGCTGTTTCGGGTGCGTTACGATCAGCAGGGCATAGCGACCCAGCAGCTGAGCCCGCTGCTCGCTACCGGCATGCCGCCCGTGACCCAGGTGCTGGCGGACGTCATGCTCTGCTACTGGCCGCTGGCCAGCTGGCAGCCGCAGCTGCCGCCGGGCTGGACGTTGCGGGACGAAGGGCTGACGCGCCGGCTGCGTGCCCCCGATGGCGCCCTGGTCACCGAGATCGGGTACCAGGACAAGGGCGGCGTGCGGGAGCCGGTCAGCCTGCAACAGCATGTGTTTCACTACCGTCTGCAGCTGGAGACTCTGAGCCAATGAGTTGTTATATCGCGGCCTACGGCCTCATTTCGGCATTGGGGGAGGGCAGGGATGC
This sequence comes from Aeromonas sp. MR19, assembly GCF_963899305.1. Taxonomy (NCBI): domain Bacteria; kingdom Pseudomonadati; phylum Pseudomonadota; class Gammaproteobacteria; order Aeromonadales; family Aeromonadaceae; genus Aeromonas; species Aeromonas sp. MR19. The sequence continues at coordinate 1,181,708 of NZ_CAWQWZ010000011.1, read as the reverse complement.
CAGCGCCGGGGCCCTGCTGGCCTGGCAGGCAGAGGGGATTACGCCGCTCACGCGCCACAACCAGACCTTGCTGGATGGTCGGCTGACTCCGGTGGGGCGGGTCGAGGGCGCGCTGCCCGAGATACCGGCGGCGCTGGCCCCTTATGCCTCGCGCAACAACCGCCTGCTGCTGGCGGCGCTGGCCCAGATCCGCCCAGCACTGGACAAGGTGCTGACGGAGTTTGGCCCCGCGCGGGTAGGCCTGGTGCTCGGCACCAGCACAGCCGGGATCGGCGAGGCCGAGCTGGCGATCGCCGCCGCCCGGCGGGGGGAGGCGATTCCCCCGGCCTTTGACTATCGCCAGCAGGAGCTGGGCTCGCCGTCCGAATTTCTGGTTCGCCACCTCGGCCTGACCGGGCCGGCCTGGACCATCTCCACCGCCTGCTCCTCCAGCGCCCGCGCCTTCATCAGCGGTCAGCGGATGCTGGCGGCCGGACTGGTGGACGCCGTACTGGTTGGCGGTGCCGACAGCCTGTGCGGGCTGACCCTCAACGGTTTTGACAGCCTGGAGTCCCTGAGCGGCACCCTCTGCCAGCCCTTCGACAACGGCCGGCAGGGGATCAACATAGGCGAGGGGGCCGCGCTGTTTCTGCTGAGCCGCACGCCTGCGCCGCTGGCGCTGCTGGGGGCGGGCGAGTCGTCCGATGCCTGGCATATCTCGGCTCCTCATCCGGAGGGCGTGGGTGCCGAGGCGGCCATGCAGATGGCGCTGGCCCGGGCGGGCGTGACGCCGGAACAGGTGGGTTACATCAACCTGCACGGCACCGCCACCCGCCTCAATGACGCCATGGAGAGCCAGGCCGTGCATCGCCTGTTCGGCGACAAGGTGCCCTGCAGTTCCACCAAGCCGCTCACCGGCCATACCCTGGGCGCCGCTGGTGCCATCGAGGCCGCGCTCGCCTGCCTGCTGCTGGAGCGGGCCCTGCCGTTGCCGCCCCAGCGGGTGACGACGGCTGATCCGGCGCTGGCCCCCATCCGGCTGGTGAGTGGCGCCACTCGGCTTGCGGCGCCCCGGGTCCTCTCCAACTCCTTTGCCTTCGGTGGCAACAATGTCAGCCTGCTGTTTGGACTATCACCCTCATGAATGAGCTCGTACCGCTGCCCGCCATCGACACTCTCTTGCCCCATCAGGCCCCCATGCTGCTGCTGGACAGGCTCTGCGCCGTGGATGCGAGCCGGGTGTGCTGCGAGACCCGGGTCGGCGCCCGGCATGCCTTGCTGCTCGATGGCGAGGGCTCGTTGCCCGCCTGGGTCGGCATAGAGCTGATGGCCCAGACCATAGCCGCCTGGGCCGGCATGCAGGGGCGATTGCGCGGCGAGCCGGTGCGCATCGGCATGCTGCTCGGCACCCGCAAATACCGCTGCCAGCCCACCCGCTTTGCGGCGGGGGCCCTGCTCACCATTGAGGCCAGCTGCCTGTTGCAAGACGGCGGCATGGCCAGTTTCGATTGCCGGATCCTGCAAGATGGGCAGGAGTGCGCCACCGCGCGCCTCTCGACCTATCAGCCCGCACCCGGCGAATTATCCGATTTGTTAGCTAAGGACGTTTCATGATCTCTAGCGTATTGGTCACGGGCGCCAGCAAGGGGATAGGCCGCGCCATCGCCCTCAAGCTGGCCGCCGACGGTTTTCTCGTCGTGGTGCACTACCACGGCGACCGCGCCGGTGGCGAGGCTACCCTGGCGAGCCTGCAAGCCGCCGGGGGACAGGGGCGCCTGATCCAGTTCGACATCGCCGATCGCCAAGGCTGCCGCGAGCGGCTGGAAGCCGACATGGCCGAACACGGCGCCTATTACGGTGTGGTCTGCAACGCCGGCATCATACGTGACGGCGCCTTCCCCGCGCTCACCGACGAGGATTGGGACGGGGTGCTGCACACCAATCTGGACGGCTTCTACAACCTGCTCAAGCCCTGCATCATGCCGATGATAGGCCTGCGCCGGGGCGGCCGCATAGTGACCATCTCCTCGGTTTCCGGCCTGATGGGCAACCGTGGTCAGGTCAACTACAGCGCCGCCAAGGCGGGCATCATGGGGGCCACCAAGGCGCTGGCGCTGGAGCTGGCCAAGCGCAAGATCACGGTGAACTGCGTGGCGCCCGGCCTCATCGACACCGGCATGGTGGATGAAGAGGTGCAGGCGGAGGCGATGAAGCTGATCCCGCTCAAGCGCATGGGACAGGCCGACGAGGTGGCCGGCCTGGTCTCCTACCTGATGTCGGACATCGCCGGCTATGTCACGCGCCAGGTCATCTCCATCAACGGGGGCATGGTATGACGCGAATGCGATGGGTCTCTTGCCTGATGTCGGTTCAACATGGCGCTGTCTCTGTGGCACGCCAGCTTATCTCTGTGAATGGCGGTATGGTATGAAGCGGGTAGTAGTAACCGGCATGGCCGGGGTGACGGCGTTCGGTCAGGACTGGCCGAGCGTGCGGGCAAAGTTGCAGGCGGGGCGCAATGCGGTAGTGACCATGCCTGAGTGGGCCATCTACGAGGGACTCAATACCCGGTTGGCGGCGCCCATTGCCGATTTTGTGCTGCCCGCCCGCTATCCGCGCAAGAAGACGCGGGCCATGGGGCGGGTCTCCCAGTTGGCGACCGTGGCCAGCGAGTTGGCGCTGGCGCGGGCTGGGCTTATCGACCACCCGGTGCTGACCGACGGTCGCACCGGCATCGCCTATGGCTCCTCCACCGGCAGCACGGATCCCATCCGCGCCTTCGGGGTCATGCTCAACGACAAGAGTACCGCCAGCATCACGGCCACCACCTATGTGCAGATGATGCCGCACACGGCGGCGGTCAACACCGGCCTCTTCTTCGGCCTGCGCGGGCGGGTGATCCCCACCTCCAGCGCCTGCACCTCCGGCAGCCAGGGGATTGGCTACGCCTACGAGTCCATCAAGCACGGCTATCAGACCCTGATGGTGGCCGGCGGGGCTGAGGAGCTCTGCCCGTCTGAGGCCGTGGTGTTCGATACCCTGTTTGCCACCAGCCAGATGAACGACAACCCAGAGCTGGCGCCGCGGCCGTTCGATCGGCAGCGGGACGGGCTGGTGATTGGCGAGGGGGCGGGCACCCTGGTGCTGGAGGAGCTGGAACATGCGCAGGCGCGCGGGGCCACCATCATCGCCGAGCTGGTGGGGTTTGCCACCAACTGCGATGCCGCCCATGTGACCCAGCCCCAGCAGGAGACCATGCAGCTGTGCATGGAGATGGCGCTGGCCCAGGCCGGGCTCGAGGCCGCCGACATCGGCTACATCAGCGCCCACGGCACGGCCACCGAGCGCGGCGACATAGCCGAGAGCCACGCCACCGCCGCCATCTTTGGCGACAAGACCCCCATATCGTCGCTCAAGAGCTTCTTCGGCCATACCCTGGGCGCCTGCGGTGCCATCGAGGCCTGGTTGTCGCTGGAGATGATGCAGGAGGGCTGGTTTGCCCCCACCATCAACCTGACCGAGCCGGATCCGGCCTGCGCCCCGCTGGATCATGTGGTGGGCAATGGTCGCGCGCTGACGGTGGAGTACCTGATGTCCAACAACTTCGCCTTCGGCGGCATCAACACCTCCCTCATCTTCAAGCGCTGGCCCTGAGGCCGTGCGCCTTGCCTGCGGGCAGGGCGCCGGTACAGCCTGGGTTTAGCCTTGATGAATTAATATGCCTCCCATTTTTCGGGAGGCATAATGTCTGCTCCATCTGCTGTTTTTTCTGCTCGACCCAAGCTGCGCTGCGGCTTCAATGCGCTCTTGCTGTCCACCCTTTTATTGGCGCTGCCCGCACCTGCCATGGCCGATGATGAATTTCGACTGGGCAGCACAATGCTGCTCGGTGTCGGCGATCATGCCGCCGTTATTCCCATCATCGTCTGCCGACCGGCCAAGTCCATCATGCTCAAGGCGGGACGGGAATTGACCCTGGACAGGGTCAAGGTGTTTTACGGCAATGATCGCAGCAAGACCCTCAATTTCGACAAGGATCTGAAAGAGGATCAGGAGTCCGGCTGGAAATCCCTCGGCAGCCGGCTCTGCATCAAGCGGATCGAGGTCTATGGCAATTCGGAGGGGAGCAAGGCAGGGGTCAAGGTATACGGCCGCAAATAAATACCGCAAATAAGAGATGGACGGGGAGCCCCCCGCCCACTCAGGGCCTATTTCTTGGGGCGAAACGGCTTGATGACGGCTTCATCGCATTCGAGATAGGGCCCTTCCATCAGATCGATGCAGTAGGGGATGGCAGGGAAGACGGCATCCAGGCACTCGCGGATGGACTTGGGCTTGCCCGGCAGGTTGACGATGAGGGAGCTGCCGCGCAGGCCTGCGGTCTGGCGCGACAAAATGGCGGTCGGCACGAACTTGAGAGATTCGGCCCGCATCAGCTCGCCAAAGCCCGGCATCATGCGATCGCACACCGCTTCCGTGGCCTCTGGGGTCACATCCCGCTTGGCCGGGCCTGTGCCGCCCGTGGTGACGATGAGGCTGCACTGCTCCTGGTCCGCCAGCCGGATCAGGGTCGCCTCGATCTGATCCTGTTCATCCGGGATCACCTGATAGATGGGTTCCCACTCTGAGGTCAAATATGTGTTCAGCGTGTCTATGATGGCCTTGCCGGAGAGGTCTTCGTAGATGCCTGCACTGGCGCGATCGCTGACGGTGACGATGCCGATTCTTGCCTTGCTCATGGTCTGCTCTTGGTTGCCTGGAATAAGTGGAAAATAAAATAACATAATCAGTGGGATATGTTAAACGAGGTCAGGGGTTGGCGAGGCTGGAGCACAAGATTGAGTGTCGAATGAAAAACAATCTTGCCGATGCCCTTTCAATAAGACATAAGGCTCCGGCATTGCCGTCCTAAAAATGTATAAACGAATGCAGTCGCCATATTGGTGATTAATTGGTTGATCCATAACGAATAAGAAAATAGGTCCCCGAACGGCGGTCATTTTTTGGCGCAGTCAGCCTCGAAAGGCCGTGGTATGGATTGAACCTGGAGGGCAATCGTCTTATATAACTCATTATACGGTTGGTTGAATCTTGTGCTGATCGTTGTTGTTTGAGTATCACTATGCAGCGGCTGGCCGCGGGAGGGCATATGGAGTTGCCTGATTTTGATACCTTGAGGCGACTGGCGGTGGCGGAGCCGGAGCGGCTCGACGAGTTGCTGCGCCAGCAGATAGAGGGGTTGATCGACCGGGTCAGTCCGGAGCAGCAGCAGCGATTGCGCGGCCTGCAGTTTCGTATCGACTGTCAGCGTCAATTGGCCAAGAACAACATGGATAGCTGTATTCGTATTGCGGCCATGATGCACGACTCCTTTTATTCCATGCGCAGCGAGATGATCCAGCTCAATGCCAATCTCTATGCCGACCAGGCCCCCGTCTACAGAGAAAATAATGTGGTTTCTTTCTTCGATTATTATCGCAAGAAGAAATAAATATCCTCTTGATGGAATGGCTGAATAATATCCCGCATTATATATTTGTCATCGGGTGAGGTCCGCTTGCCGACGTTAATTTATCTGGGGTGATTTGTAATCTATTTGATGTATTTTCGTGGCGTTCGCTGTTTTATTAAAAATTGATTATTGCCGTGATCGGTGTGGATGTATGGCGCCGACAGTTAGGCTAATATGGCGATACTTTAATTTTGCTACGACTCGAAGGGATTATGAGAAGTATCACACCAAGACGGGTGCTGTCGCGGGAGCAGCAGACAGAGATCACCCGTATCATCGTCAAGGTGGGCCAGATGCTGGCCCAGTTCGGGGCCGAGAGTCGCATCATAGAGCAGACCACGGTCCGGCTCGGCATGGCGCTGGGGCTGGAGAGCGTCGAGATGGCCATCTCCTCCAGCGCCATAGTGCTCACCAGCCTCTATCAGGGCAGTTGTGTCACCACCACCCGCCGGGTGCGGGAACACGGCATCAACATGCAGGTGGTGTGCGAGATCCAGCGTATCTGCATCATGGCGGAGAAGGAGCTGATCGGTGCGCGCGAGGTGCGTCAGCGGCTCGACGGCATAGTGCCGTTTCATTACCACCCCTGGTTGGTGGTGCCCATGGTGGGGCTCTCCTGCGGCGCCTTCAGCCTGCTGTTTGGCGGCGACTGGCCCATCTTCCTGGTGACCTGCCTCTCTTCTGCCGTGGCGATGCGAGTGCGCCAGCTGATCGCCCGCCATCACCACAGCCCGCTCATCAACTTTGCCGCGACCGGCTTCATCGCCACTCTGCTCTCCTCCAGTGCCACCTTCTTCAACTGGGGCGCCCAACCCTATCTCGCCATGGCCGCCAGCGTGCTCTTGCTGGTGCCGGGCTTCCCGCTCATCAATGCGGTCTCCGACATGGTGAAGGGTTACTTCAACATGGGGCTGGCTCGCTGGGGCACCGCAACTCTGCTGACCATCAGCGCGGCGATAGGGATTATTCTCGCCATGTCGGTGACCGGTATCTGGGGGTGGAAAGTATGATGGTTGTTGACTCTGCATTGACCCAAGAGGATCTGGCCATCAGTGCACGGATCAATACCGGCATTATTCTCGCCATGTCGGTGACCGGTATCTGGGGGTGGAAGGTATGATGGATCTTGTCTGGTTGCTGGCCAAGGATGCCTTCTGGTCCTCCATTCCGGCGGTAGGGTTTGCCATGCTGTTCAACGTGCCGCCGCGCATGTTGAAGTACTGCGCCATGGGCGGTGCCCTGGCTCACAGCCTGCGAACCCTGCTCATTCATTACGGCATGCCCATCGAGTGGGCTACCCTGGCGGCGGCGACCACGGTCGGCTTTGTCTGCGTCTACTGGTCGCGCCGATTGCTGGCGCCGCGTCCCGTGTTCAGCGTCGCCTCCATCATCCCCATGATCCCGGGCAGCTATGCGTTCAAGGCGATGATCGCCGTGGTGGAGCTCAACATCTCCGGGGTGACCATGGATCTTATCCAGAGTGCGGTGGAGAACGGCCTCAAGGCACTCTTCATCGTGGGGGCCCTCAGTTTCGGTTTGGCGATCCCCTCCCTGGTCGTGTACCGTAACCGGCCCATTATTTGACAGACGGTGTGAGAGGCTGACCCCATGAAGATTTCCATGATTGCCGCCATGGCGCACGATCGCGTGATAGGCCTGGATAACCAGATGCCCTGGCACCTGCCGGCGGATCTGGCCCACTTCAAGCGGGTGACCCTGGGCAAGCCGGTGTTGATGGGGCGCAAGACCTTCGAATCCATAGGTCGGCCGCTGCCTGGGCGGCGCAATCTGGTGATCAGCCGCAACCCAGATTACCAGGCCGACGGGGTGGAGGTGGTCGATTCGGTTGAGGCTGCGCTGGCGCTGCTGGCCGACGGTCAGGCGGTAGACGAGCTGATGGTGATAGGTGGCGGTCATCTCTATGGCCAACTGCTGCCACGGGCCGACAGCCTCTATCTGACCCGAATCGATCTGGCGGTGGCAGGGGATACCCGTTTCCCCGCCTTCGAGGAGGACGAGTGGCATTGCGTTGAGCGCGAACCCCATGAGCCCGACGAGAAGAACCCCCATCCCTACTGCTTCGAAACCTGGCAGCGGCGTTGAAGCGCATTGAATAACCGTTGAAGCTGAAAGCCCCTCGTGCTGCACAGGGGCTTTTTTCTTGCAACAAAGGGCAGGTCCGGCAGGCAGGGCCTGTGACATTGCTGCGTTCAACCCCCTCCTATATCCCCTCGTTTTTGCCTGCATATCATTCGGGCTGTAAGGATTTCTCCTGCCCTGCAGCCTGTTCGGGATCTTGCCCGGTGGCATCCCCCGGTCTGCCTGATTTTCCCCTCTTATTGGCCTGTCAAAACAGAACTATGATTAGTTATCTAATCAAATAATTCATGCTGGTATGGCCTATGCTTGTCGATTTATGGCTTTTTCTTGTCAAAAATAAACGATATAAATCAATGTGTTATGTTTTAATTGTTTTGTGAGGACTCTTATGGTTCTTTTGTTTTTCATGAAAACTGCTTAGTGTAGAAAGTAATTGGTTCGCGTTCGGCAGGTTAACTACCAAGATGTCGACCATGAAAAAAGGACAGTATGACAGTCAAACTCGAAGTGAAATCACTCTATAAAATCTTCGGAGAACAGCCGGAAAAGGCGTTCAAATTGCTGGCGAAAGGGCACGACCGCGCCAGCATTCTGCAGAAGACCGGGCAGACCCTGGGTGTGCATGGGGTCGATCTGGCCATCCACGAGGGAGAGATCTTCGTGGTGATGGGCTTGTCCGGTTCGGGCAAATCCACCCTGGTGCGCCTCTTCAACCGGCTGATCGAACCGACCCGTGGTCAGGTGCTGATCGACGGTGAGGACATTGCCGCCATCTCGGACAGTGAACTGCGCCAGGTGCGGCGCAAGAAGATCAGCATGGTGTTCCAATCCTTCGCCCTCATGCCTCATCTGACCGTGCTGGAAAATACCGCCTTCGGCCTGGAGCTGGCCGGGGTGCCGCTTCTCGAACGCCAGGAAAGTGCCCGTCAGGCACTCAATCAGGTGGGCCTGGGCCAGTGGATGGACGCCTTCCCCGATGCTCTATCCGGTGGCATGAAGCAGCGGGTCGGATTGGCCCGCGCGCTGGCCAATGACCCCGATATCCTGCTGATGGACGAGGCCTTCTCCGCGCTGGATCCGCTGATCCGCACCGAGATGCAGGATGAGCTGCTCAAGCTGCAGGCCAGCCATCAGCGCACCATAGTCTTCATCTCTCACGATCTGGACGAGGCGATGCGCATCGGCGATCGCATCGCCATCATGCAGGATGGTCAGGTGATCCAGGTCGGGACCCCCGACGAGATCCTGAGCCAGCCCGCCAACGACTATGTACGTGCCTTCTTTCGCGGTGTGGATCTGGCCAACGTGTTCAGTGCCCGCGATATCGTCAGTCGCAAGCAGATGCCGCTCATCAAGAAGCACACCACGGACGGGCCGGGCAACGCCCTGCGTCAGCTCAAGGATCAGGAGCGGGAGTTTGGTTACGTGGTGGATCGCAGCCGTCGCTTCCTCGGCGTCGTCTCGGTCGAGTCGCTCGGTCAGGCGGTGCAAAACAAGGGAAGCCTGGAGCAGGCCTTGCTGGCCGATATCCAGCCCATCCAGGCCGACACCTCTCTCAACGAACTCATCAGTCAGGTGGCCGCAGCGCCCTGTCAGGTGCCCGTGGTCGAGCAAGATGGCACCTATCTGGGGCTCATTTCCAAGGCCAACTTGCTGAACACCCTGGACAGGAGTACCCCGGTATGAATATCAAACTCTTTCATCGTCTGCTGACCGGCTTGCTGGCGCTGCTGTTATTGGCGAGCGCCCCCGCCCGGGCCGATGAGGCGCAGGCCGATCCCTGGGGCGCCGCGGCCGCCACGACTGTGGCCACGGATCCCTGGGGCAGTACCGAAACCCAGGCCGCCGACTGGCAGAGCCAGATTGAAGCGGCGGATACTTCCGCGGCCGTCGACTGGCTGGATCCCTTCCAGCAGGCGCTGGTACCGCTGGATGTCTGGGTCGAGGGCGGCATCGGCTGGCTGGTCGAGAACCTGCGTCCCCTGTTCCAGCTGATCCGGGCGCCGGTAGAGGTCACCCTCAACGGCATGACCCATCTGCTGCAGACGATGCCATCCACCCTGATGATAGGGATGCTGACCCTGATCGCCTGGCAGCTGGTCAACGGTCGCATGGCGATCGGAACCCTGCTTTCTCTCGTCGGGATCGGCCTCATAGGTGCCTGGTCCGATGCCATGGTGACCCTGTCGCTGGTGCTGACCTCGCTCTTCTTCTGCATCCTGATCGGCTTGCCGGTCGGTATTCTGCTGGCCCGCAGCGAGCGGCTCTCCACCTGGACCCGGCCGCTGCTGGATGCCATGCAGACCACCCCGGCCTTCGTCTATCTCATTCCCATCGTCATGCTGTTCGGCATCGGCAACGTGCCCGGGGTGGTGGTGACCGTCATCTTCGCCCTGCCGCCCATGATCCGGCTTACCATGCTGGGGATCCGCCAGGTGCCTGCGGATCTGGTGGAGGCGGCCCATTCGTTTGGCGCCAGCCCCTCCCAGCTGCTGTTCAAGGTACAACTGCCGCTCGCCATGCCCACCATCATGGCCGGGGTCAACCAGACCCTGATGCTGGCGCTCTCCATGGTGGTGATCGCCTCCATGATAGCGGTCGGTGGTCTGGGCCAGATGGTGCTGCGCGGCATAGGTCGCCTCGACATGGGGCTCGCCTCCATCGGCGGCCTCGGCATAGTGCTGCTGGCCATAGTGCTCGACCGTCTGACCCAGGCCATGGGACAGCGGGATCGCAGCCACACAGGCCGCTGGTATCAACATGGTCCCGTGGCCCTGCTGATGCGCCTGCGCGGTCGCCGTAACGTTATTGATTACAAAGGAGTAAACGCATGAGACTCATTACTAAGACCTTGAGCGCCCTGGTGCTGAACTCCCTGTTGCTGAGTTCGGTCGCCATGGCCAGCACCGAACTGCCGGGGGAGGGGATCCGCGTTCAACCCTTGCAGAGCTCCTTGCCGGAAGAGACCTTCCAGACCCTGCTGGTCAGCAAGCTGATGGATCGCCTGGGCTATGACGTCCAGGCGGTGCAGGAGGTGGATTACAACGTGGCCTACGCCTCGGTGGCGCAGGGCGATGGCACCTTCCTGGCCTTTAACTGGATCCCGCTGCAGGACAACAAGTACGAACAGGCTGGCGGCGACAAGGTGTTCTTCCGCCAGGGCACCTATGTATCGGGCGCTGCCCAGGGTTACCTCATCGACAAGGAGACCGCCACCCAGTACGGCATCACCAACCTGGGTCAGCTCAAGGATCCCAAGCTGGCGGCGCTGTTTGACGGCGATGGCGACGGCAAGGCCGATCTGGTGGGCTGCAACCCGGGCTGGGGTTGTGAAGAGGCCATCAACCATCATCTGGACGAGTTCGGCCTGACCCCGACCATCACCCACAAGCAGGGCAACTACGCGGCCCTGATCGCCGATACCCGGGCCCGTTACCAGAGTGGCAAGCCGGTGCTCTACTACACCTGGACCCCCTACTGGCTGAGCAGTGAGCTGGTGCCGGGACGGGACGTGGTGTGGCTGGAAGTGCCTGCCGGTGCCAAGGATGCCGCTCAGACCCGCCTGCCCAACGGCAAGGATTACGGCTTTCCGGTCAACACCATGCACATAGTGGCCAACAAGGCGTTCACCGAGGCCAACCCGGCGGCGGCCAAGCTGTTCAGCATCGTCAAGCTGCCGCTGAACGACATCAACATCCAGAACGGGTTGATGAACAAGGGCCAGAACAAACCGGCGGATATTGAGCGCCACGCCGAGGCCTGGCTCAAGGGCCATGAGGCCCTGGTCAACGACTGGCTGACCCAGGCGCGCGCCGCCGTGCAATAAGCGGACGGCGTGCAGGGCGCACTTCCCTGCGCACCTCAGCAATAAAAAACGCCCGGCAGTTGCCGGGCGTTTTTTATTGTCAGATCCTGCCTTGTCAGCGGGCTCAGATGCCGGAGCCGCTCTGCTCGCCACTTTCCTGGACACTCTCCTCGTGCAGGCCGCACTCGCGCTTGAGGCCGAAGAAGCGGGTCTGCTCCTCGCTCATGCCCGGCTCCCACTTGGTGGTGGTGTGCACGTCGCCGACCGAGAGGTAACCCTGCTCCCACAGCGGGTGGTAGGGGAGGTCATGCTCCTTGAAGTAGTAGAAGACGTCCTTGTTGCTCCAGTCGATCACCGGCAGGAACTTGAAGCGGCCGCGCTGGATGCCCAGCACCGGCAGCGCACCCCGGCTGCCTGACTGCTCTCGGCGCAGGCCGGAGAACCAGGTCTGGGCGTCCAGCTCGTTCAGGGCCCTGTCCATGGGCTCCACCTTGTTGAGCTGGTTGTAGCGGCTGATCCCCTCCACTCCCTGCTCCCACAGTAGGCCGAAGCGCGCCTCCTGCCAGGCCGGTGACAGCTCGGCCCTGTATATCTTCAGATTCAGCGTGAGGCGCCCGGTCAGCTCATCGATAAAGCGGTAGGTCTCGGGGAACAGATAACCGGTATCGGTCAGCACCACGGGCACATCGCCGCGCTCGCGGCTCACCAGATGCAGCATCAGCGCCGCCTGGATGCCAAAGCTCGACGACAGCACATGTTCCCCCGGCAGGTTCGCCAGCGCCCAGCGCACCCGCTCGGGGGCGCTTATGGCCTCGAGAGCCTGATTGATAGGGGCCAGCGCCTTGGTTTGCTCGTCCCGGCTCAAGGAGAGCAGGGCATTGAGGTCGAGCCTGCCATCGGCGGTCAGTGTCAGCCGCCCGCCATCAGTCAGTTCAGGCTGCATAGAAGTCCCTCGCGGAGTCGATGACGGGCGCCACTATGCCTGCGCGGATCACGAAATCGCCGAAGCACTCGTGACCGTCGCGCTCGGTGGCCCAGCGGCCGATAAGCGTATCCAGTTCCGCCAGGATCTGCGGCTCCGTGATGTTCTCCTGATAGAGGCGCGGGATGCGGGTCCCCTCCAGGTTGCCACCCAGGTGCAGGTTGTAGCGGCCCGGCGCCTTGCCCACCAGGCCCACTTCCGCCAGCATGGCGCGGCCGCAGCCGTTGGGGCAGCCGGTGACCCGGAATATGATGGCGTCATCCGCCAACGCGTGTTTGGTGAGCAAGCCTTCGATGTCGGTGACAAACGCCGGCAGCATGCGCTCGGCTTCGGCCATCGCCAGCGGGCAGGTGGGCAGGGCCACGCAGGCCATGGACTGCTTGCGCTGCTCGCTGACGCCGTCATCCAGCAGGCCGTACTGGCGCGCGAGAGCTTCGATGCGCGCCTTCTCGCTGGCGGGGACGCCGGCGATGATGAGGTTCTGGTTGGCGGTCAGGCGAAAATCCCCCTGATGTACGCGGGCGATCTCCAGCATGCCGGTCTTGAGCGGCTTGCCCGGGAAGTCCAGCAAACGGCCGTTCTCGATGAAGAGGGTGAGGTGGTGTTTGCCATCTATCCCCTCCACCCAGCCGAAGCGATCGCCACGGCTGGTGAACTCATAGGGACGCACAGGCCCGAACGGTATGCCGGCGCGGCTCTCCACCTCGGCCTTGAAGGCCTCCACCCCGACCCGTTCGAGCGTGTACTTGGTCTTGGCGTTCTTGCGGTTGACCCGGTTGCCCCAGTCGCGCTGGGTGCTGACCACGGCGGCCGCCACCTCCAGCACGTGGGAGAGCGGAATAAAGCCAAAGTCGCTCGCCTTGCGCGGATAGGTGCTGGTGTCGCCGTGGGTCATGGCCAGACCACCACCCACCAGCACGTTGAAGCCCACCAGCTTGCCGTTTTCGGCGATGGCCACGAAGTTGAGATCGTTGGCATGCACGTCTATGTCGTTGTGGGGCGGGATCACCACTGTCGTCTTGAATTTGCGCGGCAGGTAGTTGGAGCCCAGGATCGGCTCCTCGTCCCCACCCAGCTTCTCGCCATCCAGCCAGATCTCCACGTAGGCGCGGGTCTTGGGCAGCAGGTGCTCGGAGATCTGCTTGGCCCACTCGTAGGCCTCCTGGTGCAGCGCTGACTCCACCGGGTTGCTGGTGCAGAGCACGTTGCGGTTCACGTCGCCGGCGGTGGCGATGGAATCTATGCCCGTGCTGTTGAGGGTCTGGTGCATCAGCTTGATGTCGCGCTTCAATACCCCGTGAAACTGGAAGGTCTGGCGGGTGGTGAGGCGAATGCTGCCGTACAGGCTGTGCTCCTCGGCAAACTTGTCGATCACCTGCCACTGGGCCGGGGTGATGATGCCGCCCGGCAGGCGGGCGCGCAGCATGACGTTGTGCAGCGGCTCCAGCTTCTGGGCGGTGCGCTCGGGGCGAATGTCGCGGTCATCCTGCTGATACATGCCGTGAAAACGGATCAGCTGGAAGTTGTCACCGTTGAAGCCGCCGGTGAGGGGATCCTGCAGATCCTGCGCTATGGTGCCGCGCAGGAAGTTGCTCTCGCGCTTGAGGCGTTCGTTGTCGGCCAGCGGCCCTTCTACCGGTCCCGGAATCACTTGTTTGCTCATCAATAGACATCCCTTTGATAACGTTTGGCACGACGCAATTCGCTCAAATACTCTTCTGCTTCTTCACGGCTCTTGTGGCCGTGTTCGGCAATCACATCCAGCAGGGCCTCCTGCACATCTTTCGCCATGTGATTGGCATCACCGCACACATAGAAGTGAGCACCTGCTTCCAGCCACTGGTAGAGCTCCAGGCCCGCTTCACGCAGCCTGTCCTGCACATAAATCTTGTTGGCCTGATCCCGGCTGAAGGCCAGCGAGATCTTCGACAGCAGACCCGATTTCACATAACGCTGCCACTCCAGCTGATAGAGGAAGTCCTGGGTGAAGCGGGGGTTGCCGAAGAAGAGCCAGTTCTTGCCCGAGGCATCCTGGGCCTCGCGCTCCTGCATGAAGGCGCGGAAGGGGGCTATGCCGGTGCCCGGTCCCACCATGATGACGGGGGTATCGGGATTGGCCGGCAGGCGGAAGTTGTCGTTGTGCTCGACGAACACCCGCACCTCGGCATCCTCGGCCAGCCTGTCCGCCAGATAGGAGGAGGCGGCGCCAGAGCGCACTGTGCCATCTTCCTGCGGGTAGCGCACCACCGCGACTGTCAGGTGCACCTCCTCTTCCACCTCGCTCTGGGCGGAGGCGATGGAGTAGAGGCGCGGGGTGAGCGGGCGCAGCAGGCCGATCAGCTGTTCTGCGCTCAAGGGGGTCGGGAAGCGTTTCAGCACATCCACCACCTGGGCAGAGGCCACCAGGGCGTTGACCTGAGCCTTGTCACCGGCCAGATCCTTGAGCGCCGCATTGTCGGATAGCTCGGCGAGACCCGTGATGAAGCCGCCGTGCAGCCGGGTCAGCTCCAGGTTGCGGGTGAGCACCTCGCGCAGGCTGCCGTGGGCGGTCGCCTCGTCACCACTACGTCCGGCCAGGGCCAGCACTTCCCCCACCAGATCGGCGTCGTTGTCGAACCAGACCCCGAGGGCGTCCCCCGGCTGATAGGTGATGCCGGACGCCTCCAGGCTGATCTCGACATGGCGGATATCCTTGGTCGAGTCGCGGCCGGTGATCTTCTGATTCAGTGACAGGCGGGCCGGGAAGGGGTTGGCCTTGTCGTACTGGCTGTGGCCGACCGCCTGTTGCACCGCGTTCGTCACGCTGCTGCTGGTCGAACCTGCGGAGAGGGTGGTGGCAATGGCATTGACCGCCTGCTCGCCCCAGGCCTTGGCGGCCTCCTGATAGTCCACATCCAGGCTGGCAAGCTCATGCACGCGATCGGCGCCCGCCTTGGTCAGCAGGCCATCAAAATCCTTTCCGGTCTGGCAGAAAAATTCGTAGGAGCTGTCACCCAGCCCCAGTACGGCGAACTTGAGCCCCTCCAGCTTGCCGACCTTGCCCTTCTTGAGCTGCTCAAACAGATCGACCGCGCTCTCCGGTGGTTCACCCTCCCCGTAAGTGCTCACTACCACCAGCAGGTGGGTCTCTTTCTTGAGCTGCTTGGGTTTGTAGTCGGCCATGGAGGTGAGGGTCACCGGCAGGCCGCGTGCCTCGGCCTGTGCCTTGATGGCACTGGCCACGCCCTTGGCGTTGCCTGTCTGGGATCCGTAGAGAATGGTCAGGCTGCCGCCGGGTGCCGCCGGCGCACCGCTGGCTGCCGCAGGCTGGCTGCCGGATTGGGAGAGACCGTAGAGATAGCCGCTCACCCAGACCAGTTGCTGGGTATTGAGGGTCGAGAGCGCCTGGTTCAGCTGACGTTGTTGTTCATCAGAGAGGGGGGCTAGGTTGGTCAGAGAATCCTTCAATTGCATCACACTCGTCTTCCATGGTCTGATTTTTGGTCAGGTTAAGGGGTGTGATGGATAACAACAAAGAATAAAAATGTCTTTTTTATTCTATTAGTGCATTAAAAACGTGCCTGGTGGGCTCCTGGGCCCGTTCGGGCAGGGCCCGGTTTCATGGTATAAACGGCGATGAATGAGCCCGGTCGTGGCACAACAGGAAATGCGAATGTCGATTGTCAGACTGTTTCATGTCAATGCCTTCAGCCGGCAGCCCTTTGGCGGCAACCCGGCCGTGGTGGTGCTGGGGCCGGCCCAGTCCGATGCGCAGCTGCAGGCCATGGCGGCCGAGTTCAACCTGTCGGAGACCGCCTTCCTCAGTCCCCTGGGGGCGGCGCACTATCGGCTGCGCTGGTTTACCCCCAGGGTGGAGGTGGATCTCTGTGGTCACGGCACCCTGGCGGCCGCCCATGTGCTGTGGCAGACGGGGGCTGTGGCACCGCAGGAGGGCATCCGCTTCGAGACCCGCAGCGGGGAACTGCTGGCCAGGCGCGAGGGAGAGTGGATCCGGCTCGATTTCCCGCGCATCCCGCTCACGCCTCTGGCGCTGGATCCTGCCTATGGGGCGGCGGTCGGTTGCACACCCGTGCAGACTCTGGCCGCCGGCGCCAAGTTTCTGCTGGAGCTGGCAAGCGAGGAGGAAGTCCGCGCGCTCACCCCCGATTTTCACGCCCTGCGCGCCCTGCCCGGTCGCGGCCTGATGGTGACGGCCCCTTCCAGCTGCGGGGATGATGACTTCGTCTCCCGCTACTTCGCCCCCTGGGTCGGGGTGGAGGAGGATCCCGTCACCGGCTCCAACCACTGTGCCCTGGTGCCCTTCTGGGCCGAGCGGCTCGGCAAGACGCAGCTGAGGGCCCGCCAGATCTCCGCGCGGGGCGGGGAGCTTGTGCTCGAGTTGCAGGGGGATCGCGTGTGGATGTCGGGCCAGGCGCTGACCCTGTGGCAGGGGGAGTGGCTGCTGCCGTCCACCTCGTGAGGTGCCGGCGTGCGTTACCCTCTGGGGCCCGCCACCGGGCTGCCTTCGCCATAAAAAACGCCCCGCAGTTGCGGGGCGTTTCATTGTCATCGAGGTGCAGGCCAGGCCTGCGCATCGGGCTTATTTCTGTTGCGGGCGCAGGGCCGGGAACAGGATGACGTCGCGGATGGTGTGGCTGTTGGTGAACAGCATCACCAGACGGTCGATACCAATGCCCTGACCGGCAGTCGGCGGCAGACCGTGTTCCAGCGCGGTCACGAAGTCGGCGTCGTAGAACATGGCTTCGTCGTCACCGGCTTCTTTCTGGTTCACCTGATCCTGGAAGCGTTTGGCCTGATCTTCCGCATCGTTCAGCTCGGAGAAGCCGTTGGCCAGCTCGCGGCCACCGATGAAGAACTCGAAGCGGTCGGTCACGTCCGGGTTCACGTCGTTGCGGCGCGCCAGCGGAGAGACGGCGGCCGGGTACTCGGTGATGAAGGTCGGTTGCAGCAGCATGTGCTCCACTGTCTCTTCGAAGATGGCGGTGATCACGTGACCCAGCTCCCAGCCCTTCATCAGCTCGATGTGCAGACGCTTGGCAACGGCCTTGGCGCTCTCCAGGGTGGAGAGATCTTCCAGGGTAACGCCATCGGCGTACTTCAGGATGGAGTCCACCATGGTGAGGCGCTGGAACGGTTGACCGAAGTCGATGGTCAGACCCTCTTCGCCCTCTTTGGCGTAACGGATCTTGGTGTCGCCCAGAATGTCCTGCGCCAGGGTGCGCAGCAGCTCTTCGGTCAGGTCCATCAGATCGATGTAGTCGGCATAGGCCATGTAGAACTCGATCATGGTGAACTCGGGGTTGTGACGAACCGAGATGCCTTCGTTACGGAAGTTGCGGTTGATCTCGTACACGCGCTCGAAACCACCGACCACCAGACGCTTCAGATAGAGCTCGGGGGCGATACGCAGGTACATGTCGATGTCCAGCGCATTGTGGTGAGTGACGAACGGACGCGCGGAGGCGCCACCCGGGATGACCTGCATCATGGGGGTTTCCACTTCCATGAAGCGCTTGTCGTTGAAGAACTTGCGGATGCCGGCAACCACCTTGGTGCGGATCATGAAGGTCTTGCGGGACTCTTCGTTGGCGATCAGATCCAGGTAACGCTGGCGGCAGCGTGCTTCCTGGTCGGTCAGACCCTTGTGCTTCTCGGGCAGCGGACGCAGTGCCTTGGTCAGCAGACGTATGGTGGAGACGTGCACCGAGAGTTCACCTGTGTTGGTGCGGAACAGTGTCCCTTCCACGCCGACTATGTCACCCAGATCCCACTTCTTGAACTGCTCGTTGTAGAAGCCTTCCGGCAGATCGTCACGGGTCACGTAGACCTGGATCTTGCCAGCCATGTCCTGCAGGGTGGCGAAGGACGCCTTGCCCATGATCCGGCGGGTCATGATGCGACCGGCAATCTTCACCTGTTTACCCAAGGCCACCAGTTCTTCGGCGCTCTTGTCGCCAAACTCGGCGTGCAGATCGCCGGAGAGGCTGTCACGACGGAAGTCGTTGGGGAAGGGGTTGCCCTGGGCACGCAAGGCGGCCAGCTTGGAACGACGCTCCGTCATCTCGTTGTTCAGTTCGAGAGTGTGGTCGACTTCCGGAGTTGTGGTTTGTTCAGACATGGTGATTCCTGCTGTTCTGTTTTTTACAGGCCTGACTTCAGGCTAGCTTCGATAAACTTGTCCAGGTCGCCGTCGAGTACCGCTTGGGTATTGCGGGTTTCGACGCCGGTACGTAGATCCTTGATGCGCGCATCATCCAGCACATAGGAACGGATCTGGCTGCCCCAGCCGATATCGGACTTGGTCTCTTCGAGGGCTTGTTTCTCAGCGTTTTGCTTCTGAATTTCCAGCTCGTAGAGCTTGGCTTTCAGCTGCTTCATACACTGATCTTTGTTTTTGTGCTGGGAACGATCGTTTTGGCACTGTACCACGACACCCGTTGGTATGTGGGTGATACGTACCGCGGATTCGGTCCGGTTGACGTGCTGACCACCGGCGCCGGAGGCACGGTAGACGTCGATACGCAGGTCTGCCGGGTTGATCTCGATGTCGATGTCGTCATCGATCTCGGGATAAACGAAGATGGAGCAGAACGAGGTGTGGCGGCGGCCACCGGAATCGAACGGAGATTTGCGAACCAGACGGTGGACGCCGGTCTCGGTGCGCAGCCAGCCGAAGGCGTATTCGCCGGTGAACTTGATGGTGGCGGACTTGATGCCGGCCACGTCGCCGTCAGAGAGCTCGATCAGCTCAGGCTTGTAACCGTGGGCATCGCCCCAGCGCAGGTACATGCGCAGCACCATGTTGGCCCAATCCTGTGCTTCGGTACCACCGGAGCCGGACTGGATGTCGATGTAGCAGTCGGAGGCGTCGTGCTGACCGGAGAACATGCGGCGGAATTCCAGATCCACCAGCTTGCTTTCCAGCACATCGGCTTCGGCCACGGCTTCGTTGAAGGTCTCTTCGTCTTCCCCTTCCACCGCCAGGCTCACCAGCATTTCGACGTCTTCGGCGCCCTGGGTCAGGGTGTCTATGGTGCCCACCACGTTTTCCAGCGTGACGCGCTCCTTGCCCAGCGCCTGTGCGCGCTCCGGCTCATTCCATACGTCCGGCTGTTCCAGCTCGGCGTTGACCTCTTCTAGACGCTCTTTCTTGGCGTCATAGTCAAAGGTACCCCCTAAGAAGCTCGGTCCTCTCAGACAGCTCCTTAAGCTTGTTTAATACAGGATTGACTTCAAACATCGTGAAAACTCTCGGGGTCGATGTGATTTAAAAACGGGATATTCTAGCCAATTGTGGAAGGAATAAACAGGGTCGCCTGTCCTTGTGCGCGTCCTGTAGTCAATTTCTGGTGCAGTTTTCCCCAACTCGGTGGAAAATATCGCCCGCAGACTCATTTTCAGGTTCAGTTTCGGCCTGGCGGGTCGCTAACAACGATGCAGTGCTGTGCACTTTTGGGAAATCCTGTTCCTGACCTCATAAGAAGAAATCATGATGAAAAACCTATCACTCAAGCAGAAGATACTGTTGTCAGTGGTGATCGCCTTGTCATTGGTGATCCTGCTGCTCTCCTGGCAGAGCTATACCAGCCAGAAGTCCCTGTTGCTGCAAGGCAGTCAGGAACAGGTGCAACGCCTCGGCAGCCAGCAGGCCGCCAGTGTCAGTGACTGGCTCTCCGCCCGTCGCGACGTGATCCAGGCGCTCGGCAGCAAGGCCGGTGCCGACCCCCTCAACGCCCTGCAACAGGCGCAAGTCTCGGGTCGCTTCCAGCTCACCTACTTCGGTGAGGGCAGCGGCAAGATGAACGACTCTGACCCTTCCATCAACCGTGACGGCTATGACCCTCGCTCCCGTGGCTGGTATCAGGAAGCCATGAGCAAGGGCGGCCTGATCGTGACCAAGCCCTATCTGGATGTGGCCTACAACATCATGGTGGTGACCCTGGCCCAGCCGGCGCAGGGCGGCGTGGTCGGTGGTGATCTCTCCATCGCCTCCCTGGTGGAAGACGTCACCCGGATGAAGCTGCCCGCCGACGGCATCGCCATCATGATGCACAAGGATGGCACCGTCATCGCGTACAAGGACGCAGCCAAGGCGATGAAGCCAGCCACCGAGATCGACAACGATCTGACCAACGCCCTGATCGAACAGAGCAAGGCCAGCAACAGCCTGA
This sequence comes from Aeromonas sp. MR19, assembly GCF_963899305.1. Classification (NCBI taxonomy): domain Bacteria; kingdom Pseudomonadati; phylum Pseudomonadota; class Gammaproteobacteria; order Aeromonadales; family Aeromonadaceae; genus Aeromonas; species Aeromonas sp. MR19. The sequence continues at coordinate 1,161,159 of NZ_CAWQWZ010000011.1, read as the reverse complement.
TCCCGGCCTACTTCGACAACGAAGGCCGTGACAAGCTGCTGTGGGCCGTGGATATCCCGGATACCGACTGGGAGCTGGTGCTGGTGCTGGACAAGGAAACCCTGGAAGCTCCGCTCTCCTCCCTGCTGATGACCCAGCTCGGCCTGGCCCTGCTGGTGCTGGTGGGCAGCATCATCGCCATCTCCTGGCTGGTGAGTCTGCTGCTCGGCCCGCTCAGCAAGGTCTCCCAGGCCCTGGCCCGCATCGCCGACGGTAACGGCGATCTGACCCAGCGCATCAAGATCGACGCCAACGACGAAGTGGGCCAGCTGGCCAACAGCTTCAACCGCTTCGTCGGCAGCCAGCACCAGCTGATCGGCAACATCCGCAAGCTGGCCAACGAGCTGAACGCCGATGCCGAGCGCAGTCTGGTGACCAACCAGGCCGCCGTGGACGAGCTGCAGCGTCAGCAGCAGGAAGTGACCATGGTCGCCACCGCCGTCACCGAGATGGCGAGCGCCACCATGGAGATCGCCGGCAACGCCGAGAACACTGCCGCCGCCGCCCAGCAATCCGCCCAGAGCAGTGAGCAGGGCAAGATGCTGGTGAACCAGACTCGCCAGTCCATCAACGGTCTGGCCGAAGAGGTGGGGCAGGCGACCGAGGTGATCGGCGAGCTGAGCCGTCATGCCCAGGCCATCTCCGGCATCCTCTCCACCATCCAGGGCATAGCCGAGCAGACCAACCTGCTGGCGCTGAACGCGGCCATCGAAGCGGCCCGTGCCGGTGAACAGGGTCGTGGTTTCGCCGTGGTGGCGGACGAGGTGCGGGTGTTGTCCCGCCGTACTCAGGACTCCACCCAGGAGATCCAGTCCACCATAGAGACGCTGCAACAGACCACTGCCCGTGCGGTGAGCCTGATGCAGACCAGCCAGGGGCTGGCGGACAACAGCGTGAAAGACGCTGATGCCGCCGCCGCCGCGCTGGAAGAGATCACCCGGGCCGTGTCGCTCATCTCCGACATGGCGGGCCAGATCGCCACCGCCGCCGAGGAGCAGACCCAGGTGACTGGCGAGATCACCCAGAACACCACCGCCATCAAGGATGTGAGTGACGAGATCACCGCCGCCGCCATGCGCGATCTGGATCAGGCCCAGAGCCTCAAGGGTCGCGCCACCGACCTGAACCAGCAGGTGTCGACCTTTATCCTGTAAGGGATGATGCCGATGGGACGCCTGCGTCCCATCCTGAACAAAGCCCCGCACCCTGGTGCGGGGCTTTTTGTTGTCTGCGGTCTGGCTGTGTCATGACAGGGAAGGCGGCTGGCCATGCTTGCCGTTGCCGCCTGGGTGGTGTTGCCAACGGACGATGGCGCCGCACAGCCAGGATGCCAGCAAGCAAAGAGCCCACCATGAGGTGGGCTCTTGTTCATATCACGTCTGGCCGAGCGGTTTACAGGAAGGGGAGCGCCATAAACAGCTTGATCACCATGGCGTTGATGATGTCGATGAAGAAGGCCCCCACCATGGGCACCACCAGGAACGCCAGATGGGACGGGCCGAAGCGCTGGGTGATGGCCTGCATGTTGGCAATGGCCGTCGGGGTGGCCCCCAGGCCGAAGCCGCAGTGGCCCGCCGCCAGCACGGCCGCATCATAGTTGCTGCCCATGACCCGGAAGGTGACGAAGATGGCGTAGAGCGCCATCGCCACCGTCTGGGCGGCCAGCAGGATGAAGATGGGCAGCGCCAGGCTGGCGAGATCCCACAGCTTGAGGCTCATCAGCGCCATGGCCAGGAACAGCGACAGGCTGACGTTGCCGAGCAGAGAAACCTCGCGGTCGCTCACCTCATGCCAGTTGAACAGGGTCAACAGGTTGCGCAGCAGCACACCGACAAACAGCACGCAGACGAAGATCGGCAGCTCCAGCGCGCCGCCCTTGAGGGAGGCGGAGAGCAGTTCGCCCCCTTTGAGGCTGATGGCGATCAGCGCCAGCGTTTCGATCAGGCTGAAGGTAGTGAGCGGGCGCTCCATGTCGGGCATCTCGAAGCCCTTGGGCGCCTCATCCTTGTTGTGCTCTTCACCGGGCACCTGCACCTTCTTGACCAGATAGCGGGCCACCGGGCCGCCGATCAGGCCGCCCAGCACCAGGCCGAAGGTGGCACAGGCGATGGCGAGTTCGGCGGCGGATTGCACCCCGTACTTCTCGGCGAAGGTGGCGCTCCAGGCCGCACCTGTGCCGTGGCCGCCGGAGAGGGTGATGGAGCCGGCCAGCAGCCCCATGTGTGGGTCCAGACCGAGCAGGGTCGCCAGACCCACACCCAGGCTGTTTTGCACCAGCAGCAGGCCGGTCACCACCATCAGGAAGGTGATCACCGCCTTGCCGCCGCGCTTGAGGCTGGCTAGATCGGCGGAGAGACCGATGGAGGCGAAGAAGGCCAGCATCAGCGGGGTCTGCAAACTGGTGTCGAATTGCAACTCCAGCTGCAGGGTCGAGCGCAGCAGCAACAGCACCAGAGCGACCACCAGGCCGCCGGCAACCGGTTTGGGGATGTTGAAGGTTCGCAGCAGCCCGACTCGGGTCACCAGCAAACGACCGAGCAGCAGCACCAGGGTGGCAGCGACCAGGGTGGCGTAGGAATCAAGTTGTAGCATTCAGTACTCCCATGTTGATTGGCTGTGTCTTTCGTTGATGAAGACTCACAGATTCAGCCGGGATAAAAACAGTGTGGCTCACGTGCCAACAAAGAAGGGGCGACATGCCCCCGTCCCACGCAAAAATGGGATCGATGTGGGCCTGAACGGATCAGGCATCCAGATGAGATTTATGAAAAATCCGGCGGATAGTAGCAAAAAGCACCGCTTATATCCAGATTTGTCAGATTAATGGTCATGTTTGTACTTTATTGTGACATTTAACACTATTGGGTTAGTCGCCGTTTAATACGGCCTGCAGGCCATTTCCCGGCTGTCATTTGGGGCGCCAGTCTCTATAATTCGCCGGTTTCCAGCCCATCAGCGGCAACGAACGGAATGTGAAGACACAGGTTCGTTTCCCATGGGATTCATGGTTTGCGGGTATTCAGCCCATTAACATGGGTGTTGTGCCCATCAAAGAGGAGAGGGTGTGAAGAAGTCCATCTACATTGCCTACACAGGCGGCACCATAGGGATGCAGCGCTCCGACCACGGCTATGTGCCGATGGCGGGCTTCATGGAAGACTGTCTGGCGCGGATGCCCGAGTTTCATCGCCCCGAGATGCCGGATTACCATATTCACGAATACGATCCCCTCATCGACTCCTCCGACATGACGCCGGCGGACTGGCAGCGCATCGCCGAGGACATTCGAGACAACTACGAGAAATACGATGGCTTCGTGATCCTGCACGGCACAGATACCATGTCGTTCACCGCCTCGGCCCTCTCCTTCATGCTCGAAGATCTGCACAAGCCGGTGATCATCACCGGCTCCCAGATCCCGCTCGCCGAGCTGCGCTCCGACGGTCAGCAGAACCTGCTCAACGCCCTCTACATCGCGGCCAACTACCCGATCCACGAGGTGACGCTGTTTTTCAACAACCAGCTCTATCGCGGCAACCGCAGCAAGAAGGTGCACGCCGATGGCTTCCACGCCTTCGATTCACCGAACTATCCGCCGTTGCTCAACGCCGGCATCGCCATCTCGTTGGAGGCGGGCGAGCTGGGCGCACCGTCCGAGCGGCCGCTGGTGCTGCACGACATCACCCCCCAGCCTATCGGCGTGGTGACCCTCTATCCGGGCATCTCCAGCGAGGTGATCGCCAATATCCTGCAGCAGCCGGTGAAGGCGCTGATCCTGCTGTCGTTCGGGGTGGGCAATGCGCCGCAGAACCCGGCCATGCTGGCGTTGCTCTCCGAGGCCTCGGCCCGCGGCGTCATCATAGTCAACCTGAGCCAGTGCCTGCACGGCAAGGTCAACATGGGCGGCTATGCCACCGGCAATGCCTTGTCCCGTGCCGGGGTCATCTCGGGCTTTGACATGACGGCCGAGGCGGCGCTGACCAAGCTGCACTTCCTGCTGAGCCAGGACTTGCCGGCGCCGCGCATCCGCGAGCTGATGCAGCAGTCCCTGCGCGGCGAGCTGACGCCCTGACTGGTCGCTATCGCTGAACAAAAAAAAGGGGAGCCATGATGGCTCCCCTTTTTGCTATGGCGTGCGAGCCTGGGCTCGCGGCAAGGCTCAGTGACTGATCTCGATGCGGACTATCTCTTCCTCATCCCGATACTGACGTTTCAGCTCGCTCTTGCTCTTCATCACTATCTCGCCGTCACGGCCTATGTTCATGTGCTCGGGATTGTCGATGTGCATCGCCTGCCAGGCCATCACCGCCTGCAGCGAGGTGGCCTTCTGCTCGTCGGTGAGGGGCTTGCCATCGGGCCACTTGCCGAGCTCGACTGCGGTCTTGAGCCGCTCATACACTTCTTTGGGCATCTGTCTGATGGCCTGTTGAAACTCACCCTGTTGAAACGACATCCGGCCTTCTCCTTGCACATTGAGCCATGACGAATCGGGATCAGGCGGGCAGATCCTGGCGAACCGCGCCAGCCATCTGCTCCATCACCCGCACTACCTGACAACTGTACCCGAACTCGTTGTCATACCATACGTAGAGCACGCAGTGATCCCCCTCGGCTATGGTGGCCTGGGAGTCCACTATGCCCGCGAAGCGGGAACCCACCATGTCGGAGGAGACCAGCTCAGTGCTGGCGCTGAAATCGATCTGGCGATGCAGGGCCGAGCTCAGCGCCATCTGCTGCAGATAGGCGTTCAGGCTATCCCGATCCGTGCTCTGCTCCAGCGACAGGTTGATGATGGCGAGCGACACATTGGGGGTCGGCACCCGGATGGCGTTGCCGGTCAGCTTGCCCTTGAGCTCGGGCAGCGCCTTGGCCACCGCCTTGGCGGCGCCCGTGCTGGTCATCACCATGTTGAGGGCCGCGCTGCGACCGCGGCGCTCGCCCTTGTGATAGTTGTCGATCAGGTTCTGATCGTTGGTGTAGGAGTGCACCGTCTCCACGTGGCCGTGGCGGATGCCGTACTTGTCCTGCATCACCTTGAGCACTGGGGTGATGGCGTTGGTGGTGCAGGAGGCGGCCGAGATGATCTTGTCATCCGGACCTATCACCTCGTGGTTGACCCCGAACACCACGTTCTTCATCTCGCCCTTGCCGGGGGCGGTCAGCAGCACACGGGCGGCGCCGCGCGCCTTGAGGTGCTCGGACAGCCCCGCCTCGTCGCGCCAGACACCCGTGTTGTCGACGATCAGCGCATTCTGGATGCCATGGGCTGTGTAGTCGATGTCGGCCGGGCTGTTTGCATAGATCACCTGGATGAAGGTGCCGTTGGCGATAATGGCGCTGCGCTCGGCATCCACCTCGATGGAGCCGTTGAAGGGGCCGTGCACCGAGTCGCGGCGCAGCAGGCTGGCACGTTTCTCCAGATCCCCCTCGCGGCCACCGCGCACGACTATGGCGCGCAGACGCAGGGAGTTGGCGGCGCCGGTGCGCTCGATCAGCAGCCGGGCCAGCAGGCGGCCGATGCGGCCAAAGCCGTAGAGCACAACATCGGTGGGGGCCGGTACGCCGCGACCCAGGGCCGGTGCCAGCTTGGCGCGCAGGTAGTCGTCGATGCCGGCTTCATCCTGGTGATCCTGCCAGTAACCGACGGCCAGCTTGCCCAGATCGATCTCGGCGGCGGTCGGGTTGAGGGCCAGGATGGCCTGCAGCAGGGGGAAGCTCTGTTGGATCGGCAGCGGGGCGCCCTGATGGCGGCGGACGACCCTGTGGGCCTTGAGGATGTCGATGGTGGAGGCGTTTTGCAGGGGACGTCCGTAGACGGTGATCTCGATCCCTTGCTGTCGGTAGAGGCGACCTATCAAGGGTTGCATGGCTTCGGCGAGCTCCTGGCTCTCCTGCCACGCTTGCAAGTAGTGCTCGTGGGTCATTAACCAGATCCTTTATTTCACGTTGTTGGGGCAAATAGAAATTCGTCGAATGCAGATCAGTGTAGGGATGTATATTTCGTTATATTATTCTGCAGTCGCGGCCTTATACGGCGCGCGCATTGTAATGGATATGTAATCTGTTTGCTAGCCAAGGGTGGCCGTGACAGGCTGCAATTGTTACCAACAAGATGTGAACCATGACCCATTTTCCAGCGCGCTCCCTGCTGTTCGCTCTCTGTTGCGGCCTGACCCTCACGGCCTGCAACGACGACAGGATCCACAACATCTGCGGCAATCATCCGACCCTCTGTCAGGACCTGGTGGATGACGGTTGGTGTCGCTATGAGCGAACCGACGTCATCCGGGCTCGCTACCATCTGCAGGAAGAGGGGACGGACAGGCGCAAATATGATGTGATGCGCAGCCTGGAGCGTTACCTCAAGTGCGCCGAGCGCTCCACCAACATCGAATACAAGACGGCCCGGGAGCAGAAGAGCCCTCGGGTGGAGGGGATGCTGGCCGCCGGCGATCAGCTGGCCCGGCTCGATGCCGCTACCCGCAACTCGCAGGATCCCTACCTGTTGCTCTGGCACTGGACCAACAATACCAACGAGCTGGCACGCCAGCAGTTCATGGCGCTGGAGGGGCAGCCCGTGCTGGAGGAGCCCGAGTTGCAGCTGGCATTGGGGGGCATCTATGCCAAAACCGAACCGCAGAAGGCCATCGCGCTCATGCACCATGCGCTCTCCCTCTATCGGGAAGGGGATGCGGTCAACGGCCGGATCCTCACCTCTCTCAGCACCCTCTACATGAGTCAGAAGCAGTACGGTCTGGCCTATCTGTGGGGCAAGGTGAGCGAGTCGTTCCAGAATACGCCCGAGGTCTCGGCCAAGCGCTTCGGCCTCTATCACTCCCTGAGCAAAGCCGATCAGGAGGCCTGGGATAGCCAGGCCGCCACCCTGGTCGAGCAGCTACAAAGCGGGACTTACCGTCCCTGAACCTGATGAATCACATTGAACAACTGGCCAGCGACTGGCCTCACCCCTTCGACATCCAGTTCATGCACGGCCAGGTGACCCCGGGTGGCCGCCAGCTGGAGCGTGTCACCGTCAGGGCCATAGTCCTGCGCGGTGACCGGCTGCTGCTGGTTCACTCCCGGGTCAACGGCGATCTCATGTTTCCCGGTGGCGGCATAGAGGAGGGGGAGTGCCACAGCGCCGCCCTGGCACGCGAGCTGCGCGAAGAGTGTGGCGCCGAGCTGGTGGCAGTCGGCGCCCTGCTCGGCCAGACCCGGGAGTATCGCGCCGCCCGCGAGGCCGACTATGACGCCTACTGCATCCGCTCCTTCTACTACCTCTGCCAGGTGGGGGAGGACTGGAGCGAGCCGCGGCCCCAGCCCTACGAGGTGCGACTCGGCTTCACTCCTGGCTGGTTCGAGCTGGAAGATGCGCTGCAGACCAACAAGACCCAGCTGGCTGGCCCCTGCCCCCAGTGGACGGCGCGCGAAACCCGGGTACTGGCCGAGCTGCACCACTGGCACGAATCCGGCCTGCTGGCGTGACTCGGGCCCCTTGAGGCAGATGTAAAAAAACCGCCCCAGGGCGGTTTTTTGTTGCGCGTCTGCCGGTTACGGCACACAGACCGGGCAGAAGGCGTAGGTGCCCTGCGGGTCGTTGAAGCGGGTCAGCGGATCCAGGCTGCGGTTCACCTCTGCCAGCGCCTTGCCAAAACCTGCCGGCAACCAGCTTTGCAGGTGCGGGGCCAGCGCCTGGGCGCTGCTGTCGAACAGCTGACGCAGGAACCTGTCTCTGGTGGACTCCTCCTTTTCTATGGGAGTGACCTGCCACTCCTTGAGGTTGGCGAGCTCGGCGGCGGCCTTGATGGCGGCCTCCTGGTTGCCAAACTCATCCACCAGCCCCAGCGTCTTGGCATCCTGACCGGTCCAGACCCGGCCCTCGGCCGCTTTTTCCGCCTCTTCCGGGCTCAGGCCGCGGCCCTTGCTCACCAGGCCGACGAAGCGCTGATAGGTGTCTTCCACGCTCAGTTGAATGGCCTGGCCGACGTGATCCGGCAGGGCGCGGGTCAGGCCGACGCCGACGTAATCCGTGGTGCCGACGCCGTCGGTGTGCACCCCGTACTGGGAGAGCGCCTTGTCGATGGTGGCGAACATGCCGAACACCCCGATGGAGCCGGTGAGGGTGGTGGGGGAGGCGAAGATCTTGTCCGCATCGGCGGAGATCCAGTAGCCACCGGAGGCGGCGTAGCTGCCCATGGAGATCACCACAGGCTTGCCGGCCTGCTTCAGAGCCAGCAGCTCGGCGCGGATCTGCTCGGCGGCGAAGGCGCTGCCGCCCGGGCTGTCGACCCGCAGCACCACGGCTTTCACCTTGTCGTCACGGCGGGCATCGGCCAGCAGATCGGAGAGGCTGTCGCCGCCTATGGTGCCGGCCGGCTGCACGCCATCCATGATGGCGCCGCTGGCGACGATGAGGCCCACCTCATCCTTGCCGCTCTGGGGGTACTGCTCGGGGATCGCCGCCAGATAGGTTTTCAGACCGACCCCTTTCCAGCCGTGATCCTCGTCTTCCCCCACTTCCTTGATGACCGCCTGGGTCATCTCGTCGCGGGTGGCCAGCTGATCCACCAGGCCGTTGTCGAGGGCGTAGTTGGCAGCGTTGCCACCGGCCTTGCGCAGCAGCTCGAGGAAGCGATCCTTGCCGGGCGCGACGGCCTCGGGTTCTATCTCCCGCTGCTCGGCCACGTCCGCCACATAGGATTGCCACAGCTGATCCAGCCAGCGCTGGTTCGCCTCCTTGCTCTCGGGGGACATATCGTCGCGGGTATAGGGCTCGACGAAGGACTTGTAGGTGCCGACCTTGAACACGTGGGGGGTGATGTTGAGCTGCTCCAGTGCCGACTTGAAGTAGGTCTGGTAGACGCCCAGCCCCTCGATCAGCACGGCGCCGCTCTGGTTGAGCAGCACGTGATCGGCGTGGGCGGCCAGCAGGTACTGGCCCTGATTGTAGTAGTCGGCCATGGCGATGACCGGCTTGCCGCTCTCCTTGAACTCGTCGATGGCCGTCGCCACCTCCTGCAGTTTGGAGAAGCTGGTACCCTGCAGCCCCTGCGGCTTGACGACCAGCGCCTTGATGCGATCGTCATCCTTGGCACTGCGAATGGCCCACAGCAGATCGGAGAGGACTATCTCGCTGGGCAGCTCTTCGCTGTTGTCCACCTGGCGCAGCAGTTGCACCGTAGGATCGGTTTGCGAGCGCTGTTCCACCAGCACGCCGGAGAGATTGAGGGTGAGGGCCCCTTCGATGGGGGCGCTGGGCGCCTCTTTCTGGCTGACGCTGAAAATGATGACCAGCACGACGATGAGAAACAGCAGATTGACCAGCATCAGCCGGGTAAAGTTGAGCAGACGCCAGAGGCTGCGAAACAGCCACCCCAGACCTTTGAAAATAGACATAGCCGCGTTATCGCCCTGTTAATGGGTAGAGAAGGGCCATTATTAACCAGTTGACCCGCCAATTGCCATTTCCGCTTGGGTGCGATCGATGGCGCGATTCTCCTTCCTTGCTTCGGAACACGTCTGTTCGCCGAAAAAATGTCCAAACATTTGTTTGAAAAAGCATTTTCGATTCTTTACTCTAGCTTCAATTTGATAACAAAAAGTTAACCGGAGGCCTTGTGAGCCGCTACCCTACGTTTCTGACGCCCCTCGACGCCGGCTTTACCCAGCTCAAGAACCGGGCATCGCGTATGGATTCCGGCGCACCGGCCTCGAAAAGGAGTTCATGATGAGCCGCTACCCAACGCTTCTGACCCCTCTCGATCTCGGCTTTACTCAGCTTAAGAACCGGGTATTGATGGGCTCCATGCACACAGGCCTCGAAGAGGAGAAGGGCGGCTTCGACAAGCTGGCCGCCTTCTATGCCGAGCGCGCCCGTGGCGGCGTCGGCCTCATCGTCACCGGCGGCATAGCCCCCAATCTGCGTGGGCGGCTGGTGCCCCACGGTTCGCAGCTGAGCTTCCCCTGGCAGGTCGCCAGGCACAAGAAGGTGACCCAGGCCGTGCATCAGGAGGGGGGCAAGATAGCGCTGCAGATCCTCCATGCCGGCCGTTACGCCTACCATCCGTTCAGCCTGGCGCCGAGCGCCCTCAAGGCGCCCATCTCCCCGTTCAAGCCGCGCGCCATGAGCGAGCGGCAGATCCGCGGCACCATTCGCGACTTTGCCTCCACCGCGCAACTGGCCAAGGCGGCCGGTTACGACGGGGTCGAGGTGATGGGCTCGGAAGGCTATCTCATCAACCAGTTCATCTGCGAGCGCACCAACAAGCGCACCGATGGCTGGGGCGGCAGCAATGAGAACCGGATGCGCTTCCCGGTGGAGATAGTGCGCGCCATCCGCGAGCAGGTGGGTACGGATTTCATCATCATCTTCCGACTCTCCATGCTGGATCTGGTGGAGCAGGGCTCCACCCTGGAAGAGGTGATTGCGCTGGGCAAGGCGCTGGAGCAGGTCGGCGTGACCCTGATCAACACCGGCATCGGCTGGCACGAGGCGCGCATTCCCACCATAGCCACCAGCGTGCCGCGCGGCGCCTTTAGCTGGGTGACGGCGGAGCTCAAGAAGCATCTGAGTGTGCCGCTTATCACCACCAACCGGATCAATACCCCCGAGGTGGCCGAGCGCATATTGGCCCAGGGGGAGGCGGACATGGTCTCCATGGCGCGCCCCTTCCTGGCCGACCCTGAATTTGTCATCAAGGCCGCCGAGAACCGGGCGGACGAGATCAACACCTGCATCGCCTGCAACCAGGCCTGCCTGGATCACGTGTTCAAGCAGAAGCGCGCCTCCTGCCTGGTCAATCCCCGCGCCTGTTTCGAGACCGAACTCACCTTCGGCCGCGTGCCCCAGCCCAAGAAGCTGGCGGTGGTGGGGGCGGGCCCGGCCGGGCTGGCGTTTGCCTGCTACGCCGCCGAGCGCGGCCATCAGGTGAGCCTGTTCGATCAGGCGAGCGAGATTGGCGGCCAGTTCAACTTCGCCAAGCAGATCCCGGGCAAGGAGGAGTTTCACGAAACCCTGCGCTACTTTGCCAAACGGCTGGAGAAGTGCGGCGTCGAGCTCTACCTCGGTCAGCGCCAGAGTGCCGAGAGCCTGCTCGGCGGCGGCTTTGACGAGGTGATCCTCGCCACCGGCATACGTCCGCGCACTCCGAACATCCCAGGCATAGAGCATCCCAAGGTGCTCAATTACATAGACGTGCTGCGGGATCACAAGCCGGTGGGCGACAAGGTGGCGGTGATCGGTGCCGGCGGCATCGGCTTCGACGTGGCCGAATATCTGGTAGAGGGCAAGGGGGATCGCAGCCGCGATCACTGGCTCAAGGAGTGGGGCATCGACAAGCAGTTTGGCGAACGCGGTGGCCTGATGGCCCCCGAGATCGACGCCCCCGAGCGCCAGATCTGGCTGCTGCAGCGAAAAGAAAGCAAGGTGGGGGACGGCCTTGGCAAGACCACCGGCTGGATCCACAGAACCGTGCTCAAGAACCGCAAGGTGCAGATGCTCTCCGGCGTCCAGTACCTGCGCATCGACGACGAGGGCCTGCACATTCAGGTGGGCGAAATCCGGCAGTGCCTGCCGGTGGATCAGGTGATCATCTGCGCCGGACAGGAGCCGCTCAAGGAGCTGCAGGCCGGATTGCAGGCGGCGGGCAAGCCGGTACACATCATAGGTGGCGCCGACGTGGCCGCCGAGCTGGATGCCAAGCGCGCCATCCGTCAGGGGGCCGAGCTGGCGGCCGTCATCTAGTTCGCCATGGCATTGCGATAAACCCCTGAGCCTCAGGGGTTTTCTTCATTCTGCGCTGTGCTAAGGTAGCGCCATCACAGCCCCTGACAAGGATTTGCCCATGGATGCCCTCACTCTGTTGCTCAACCGCCACTCCTGTGGCCGCCTGACCACACCCGCCCCCAGCGGTGAGGTGCTCGACAATATCCTCAAGGCAGGGCTGCGCGTGCCGGATCACGGCACTCTGACGCCTTGGCAGTTCATCCTGTTTGAAGGGGAGGGGCGGGAGCGGCTGGGGGCTCTGCTGGCCGAGGCCGCCCGTGCCCGTGGCGAAGATGAAGAGAGCATCAAGAAGTGCCAGGAGGCGCCGCTGCGCGCTCCCTTGCTGGTGGCCGTCGCCACCCGCTATCAGGCCCACCCCAAGGTACCGAAACTGGAGCAGGAACTCTCCGCCGGTTGCGCCCTGATGGCGATGCAGATGGCGGCTCAGGCCCAGGGCTTCAACGGCATCTGGCGCTCCGGTTGGTTCATCTTCGATGAGCGGGTCAACGCCGGGCTGGGGCTGGCACCGGAGGATCAACTGGTGGGTTTCCTCTACCTCGGCACCCCCATGCTGGAGGCGCGCAAGTTGCGCGAACTGCCGCCGGATGAGTTTGTCCGTCGCTTCTAAGTCGTATCAATTTCAGCCAAAGCCCTGATTTGTCAGGGCTTTTTTGATCCCGCCCGATCACGAGCCCTAGGCTGTACTGATAAATAAATGCTTGCCAAGAGGGGGATGGGGCTTGGCAGGGAATTTTTTAAATAGTGAGAGGCTGTTCTCAATCCTGGTTGATTACGCTATGTAAAACGTTTGCGCCTCGTTAATATCCCTGTGCCAGTTTAGAAGGTGACCCCTTCTAATTTTCTGCGATGAGAGTCGCAATTCCGTAGCACCTTTTTACAGCCCAACGTCGTTATGACATTGGGCTTCATTTTTATCTGCACTTTTCAGGTACAGCTCCCATCTCCCCGGCAAGCAACCCTTTTTACAGACCAGCGTGGTCGTTATGACGTTGGGCTTCATTTTTATCTGCGTTTTTTCAGGCACAGATCCCATCAGCTCTAGCAAGCAGCCCCTTTTTACAGACCAGCGTGGTCTTTATGACATTGGGCTTTATTTTTATGGGCAGCTTTGCTGCTGGGTGATGTTTGCCTTGGCAGCCAGGATCCGGGCCGGGTTGCCTACCACCCGGGCACCGGCCGGCACGTCTTTGGTGACCACGGCGCCCGCGCCGACAATGGCTTCCCGCCCTATGGTGACACCGGGCAGCAGTATGGCGCCGCCGCCGATCCAGACCCTGTCTTCTATGGTCACCGGCAGCGCCGTCTCCACCCCCTGGATACGCTCATCGGCTGCCAGTGCGTGGGCGGCGGTATAGATCTGCACGTTCGGCCCTATCATGACGTTGGCGCCGATGCGGATCGGTGCGTTGTCCAGCATGGTGGCTCCCATGTTGATATAGGAATCCTTTCCCAGGCTGATATGGCGGCCATAGGTGCAGTAGAGGGGCGGGCAGATAAAGGCGTTCTCCGCCAGCTCGCCGACTATCTCCCGCAGCAGCGCCAGCTGTTCCTCCTCCTCGTCGCTGCGATTGAAACGGCGGTACAAGCGCGCCGTCTCCCGGCGCAGGACATCCAGCTCCGGCGCCATGCAGTTATAGGGCTGGCTGCTGATCATTTTCTGATATTCGGTCATGGCTGGGACTCAATGGGGTGGAGGAGGAGAGAATAAGCCATCTAGGCGCAGAGAAGCGTGAAGTTCTCCCCAGAGTGGGCAGAAGGGTGCACGGCTGGCGCTGAGAAACAACAAGGGCACCCTGGGGTGCCCTTGTTGGTCTGCTGCTGCAGACATCGAAGATGCTTGTCTCTATCAGCCGTGTTTGCGGCCGGAGAGGCGGCACCACTCCTCTTTCACAGCGGTCGGGTCCATGTCGAACCACTGGCCGTAGATGGTTTCCAGCTCCGGGGCCTGGCTCTCCAGCACGCCGGAGAGGGCCATCAGACTGCCCGCTTTGCCGTGGCCGGCGATGAGCGGGGCGAGTTCGCGCAGCGGGCCGGCCAGGATGTTGGCCACCACCACGTCCGCTTCCACCCCTTGCGGCTGATCCGCCGGCAGGTAGAGTTCGATCTGGCCGGCGACACCGTTGCGCTCGGCGTTGTCATGGCTGGCCTGAATGGCCTGCGGGTCTATGTCGATGCCGATGACGCGGGCGGCGCCCAGTTTCAGGGCGGCGATACCGAGGATGCCGGAGCCGCAGCCGAAATCGACCACGGTTTTACCGGCCAGATCCAGCCCGTCCAGCCACTGCAGGCAGAGCGCCGTGGTGGGGTGGGTGCCGGTACCGAAGGCCAGACCCGGATCAAGCATGACGTTGACCGCATCCGGATTGGGCACGTCGCGCCAGCTCGGGCAGATCCAGAGTCGCTCGCCAAACTGCATGGGGTGGAAGTGATCCATCCACTCGCGCACCCAGTCCTTGTCTTCCAGCTGCTCGACCTTGTAGCCCACGTCTTCCCCGAAGATCTGCTGGAAGAAGGCGATGGTGGGGGCCGGATCGGTTTCGGCATCGAACAAGCCCATCACTTCGGTCTCGCCCCAGAGCGGGGTTTCACCGGGCAGCGGCTCGTAGACGGGTACATCCTGGGCATCCATAAAGGTCACGGCCTGGGCTCCACGCCCCAGCAGCATGTTGCTCACCTTGTCTGCTGTCTTGGCAGTGGCGTTGATTCGAATTTGTATCCAGGGCATGGCGTCGACTCTTCATAAATGTGAAACCGCGAGATTCTATCATCATGGGCCTGTGCTGTCGTGGTTTGCCCATGTCGGCATGGCGCAGGAAGAGAACTCTGCCAAGTTGGCACGGTTAATGTATTCCTCATTGGGTGACGGGAAGCAACCTGTTCCCGCTGAATGCTTTGCTCTAGGAAAGTTCCGTCATCTTTTTCAGCCACCTTAGGGTGGCTTTTTTTTTACCTGCTGGCGGTTAGCAGGCTTGCGTGGGTTGCTGTGTGGGGATGCGCGTGAAGAAAGGGCGCAGATCCGGGGGATTGGCACACAAGATGCAAAGATGGAGATGTCCTGCATAAGGATATGTGTGTGATTGTTACCCCAACGTTCAGGTATTTAGGGCCATCCCGGCGGGATGGCCCCTTTTTTATCGTTTTTTGGAGTGATGCTGCGTGGTGACTGTCTGGTGCCTGTTGTGAACTGTGCACTGATGGGGCCTGTCACTGGTGAATTCACCCCATGATGGTGCAGTTTTTACCTATAAGGGATTAGTTGCCGAATCGACTCATGTCGATCACCAGCTTGCCGACCATGCGACCCGCTTCCACCTCGGCATGAGCCCGGGCCAGGGTGACTGGGGTCAGCTCGGCCAGGGTGCGGGTGAGCGTGGTCTTGAGCACCCCTTGATCGAGGAGGGTGGCGACCCGGCTCAGCAGCTTGTGTTGCTCGATCATATCCGGGGTCTGGAACAGGGAGCGGGTGAACATGAACTCCTGGCTGAAGGTGACGCTCTTGCTCTTGAGCAGGCCCAGATCCCAGGGCTCGCTGGATTCGGCGATGGTGCAGATGTGGCCGAACGGGCGAATCAGGCTGGCCATGGCATCCCAGTGCTGCTCGGTGGCATTGGTGCAGAAGATGGCATCGAGCTGGGTGACGCCAAGGGCGGTGAGCTCTGCCTGCAACTGGTGATGGCTCACCACCTGATGGGCCCCCATTGCCAGACACCATTCACGGCTTTCTGGCCGGGAGGCGGTGGCGATCACCTCCATGTTGGTGAGCTGGCGGGCCAGCTGGATGGCGATGGAGCCGACGCCGCCGGCACCGCCTATGATGAGCAGCTTGCCCATGCTCTCGCGGCGAAAGCCGATGCGCTCGAACAGCGCCTCCCAGGCGGTGATGGCGGTGAGCGGCAGAGCGGCGGCTTCCGGGTCTGTCAGGCTGGTGGGGGCAAGGGCGGCGATGCGCTCATCCACCAGCTGCAATGCGCTGTTGCTGCCGGGGCGACTGATGTCGCCGGCATACCAGACTCTGTCGCCCGCCTTGAACAAGCTAACCTCATGGCCGACGGCCACGACTTCGCCGACAGCATCCCAGCCCAGCACGCGGGGCGTCTCCTCAACCTTGGCCTTGGGAGCGCGGACTTTGGTGTCCACCGGGTTGACCGAGGTTGCCGTCACTTTCACCAGCAGATCCCGCGGGCCCGGGGTCGGGTCGGGCAGATTGGCCTCGATGAAGCAGTGGGGGTGATCGCTGGGCAGATAATGGGTGAGGGCGATGGCTTTCATGGCAGTTCCTTTCAAATCGGATGGATTGGGATTGCCAGCCACTCTAGTCTGATTGATTATCCTGATTAAGATGGGTAATTGGTAAAGACTGTTTGAATATATGAACAATGTCGAACTGGAGTTGATGGGGCTGTTCGCTACCGTGGTGGAGCAGGGCAGTTTTACCGGTGCCGCCGAGGCGCTCGGCATGCCCAAGTCCTCGGTGAGCCAGAAGATCTCGCGGCTCGAAGCCCAGCTCGGGGTGCGACTGCTGCAGCGCACCACCCGCCGGCTGAGCCTGACCCCGCAGGGAGAGATCTACGTGGAGCAGTGCCGGGCGCTGCTGGCGCTGGCCCGCAGTGCCAACCTGGCGATGGCGCGGCTGCGCACCGCCCCCGCTGGCCGGGTAAGGATCACTGCGCCCGAGGCGACCGGCACCCTGCTGCTTGGCCGGATCCTGGCCGAGTTTCGTGCCCTCTATCCCGAGGTGGTGCTGGAGCTGACCCTGAGTGACGAGCAGCTGGATCTGGTGGGGGAGGGTTATGATCTGGCGCTACGGGCGGCGCCGCTGAAAGATTCCAGCCTCATCTGCCGGCGCATCGGTCAGGTGCCGCGCCATCTGGTGGCGGCTCCCGGTTATCTGGCGACCCATGGCGCGCCGCAGCAGTTGTCTGAGCTGGGACTCCACCCTTGTCTGGTGCACTCGGCATTGCCGGTGTGGCCACTGCAGGAGGGGGGCTGGCGGCCGCAAGGGGCCTGCATCAGCAACAGTTTGCTGGCGTTGCGGGAGCTGGCGTTGCACGAGGGGGGCATTGCCCTGCTGCCCCATCACGTTTGCCAACAGGATCTGGCTGCGGGGCGGCTACACAAGGTGTTGCCGGATCACCCCATACCGCCCAATCCCTTCTACCTCATCTACCCGAGCCGGGAACATCTGGCGCCCGCCTTGCGCTCGCTGATGGACTTCGTCGCCGAGCGGCTGCCGTTTGCCTGAGGCTACCAGTTGCTCTGGCTGGCGGACTCCTGGTTGGGCTTGAGGCCGAGCGGCACCGACTGGCGCTCCGCCAGCATGCGGATCTGCCCCTCGATCAGGCTGGCATTGGGGCCCAGCACCAGCACCAGCTGATGGTCGTTGAGCTGGATCCAGGAGAGGCAACCCAGCCCCAGCAGACGGGACTGATCCACCAGCGCTATGTCGCGCACCCGCAGGCTGAGACGGGTCAGGCAGACGCTCATGGCCTGCAGGTTGTCCATCCCGCCCAGCACCTTGAGATACTGGATCGCCAGCATCTGGGGATCCGAGGGGGCGACGCTCGCCAGCCGTGGATGCTCTTTGGCGATGGGCTTGCTCGGCAGGCTGAGGGGGGCGCGTTCCAGCAGTTGATAGAACAGCAGGGTATAGGCGACGAAGAAGAGGATGCCGACCGGAATGAGCCAGAAGCTGTGCTCGCCGGACTGATAGCTCAGTACCAGATCCAGCAGGCCGGCAGAGAAGTAACTGCCCACCTGGATGCCAAGGGCGCTGCAGATGGCGAGCGATAGCCCGGTCAGCAGGGCGTGGGCCAGAAACAGCCAGGGGGCGGTGAAGGCGAACAGGAACTCTATGGGTTCGGTGATCCCCACCAGCGCCGAGGTGAGCGCCAGGGTGAGCAGCAGGCCCCCCTGCGGCAGGCGCTGCATGCGCTGGCGGTGCAGCCAGATGGCAAAACAGGCGCCGGGCAGGCCGAACATTATGATGGGGTAGAGCCCGGCCACATAGCCTTCGTGCAGCGGCTGGGCGCTGGCCAGCGCCAGCAGGTTGCTCTCGCCCAACCCCATCAGGCTGCCCAATACCTGATGCAGGCCGAGGGGGATCAGCAAGCGGTTCAGCACGCCATAGCAAAAGGCCCCCAGCGGGGTGGTGAGCAGCTCTGAGGCCAGCAGCGTGATGCCCTGTTCCAGCAACGGCCAGAACAGGGAGAGAGGGAACGCCAGCAACAGGCAGCTGAGCGCCGAGGCGAACAGGCAGAGGAAGTCCCCATTCACTCTCTGCAACCAGCCAGACAGTGTGTGCCGTTTCACCCAGGGGTAGACGATGGCCGTGGTCATGCCCGCCAGCAGGCCGCAGATCATGTCCGCATGCAGGCCGGGGGCCAGGGTGCCCAGTGCCGAACTCAGCAGCAGGAAGTTGACCGCCCCGGCCAGCGCCTGGGTGCCCTCTCCCTGCCGGCTCAGGCCGAAGGCGATGGCCACCGCGTAGATGAGCGGCATCTGGCTGAACAGAGCGCGCCCCGTGAGGGAGAGCACCGCCAGATCCAGCACATCCGGCTGACCGAGCCGATAGAGCAGGGCCGCCAGCGGCAGTATGGAGACCGGCAACAACAGGGCATAGCCGAGTCGTTGCAGGGCATGAGTCAGGATCTGTCTGGCGTTCTGTACTGGCATAAGGGCGCGGCGTTTTGTGACTTGGCGCACAGTTTACCCGCAAAACACCCATTTTGGGATAGTTTTGGAACCCTTTATTAATCTATTTGTTATTGCTGTTCAAACAATCGCCGCACGCTCTGGCCGGGTGGCGGTGTCATCAGGCTGACCACCACGAAGGCGGCCAGTCCCAGCCCCAGGCTCGGCACTATGGCGTGCAGTCCGGCCAGCTTGATCCCCCACTGACTCAGCACGCCATAGCAGACGATGCCGGACACCATGCAGGCCAGGGCGCCGGGGCCGTTGGCCCGCGACCAGTAGAGGCCGAGTACCAGCGGCCACAGGAACACGGCCTGCAGTCCGCCGAAGGCGAGCAGGTTGAGCCAGATGATCATCTCGGGGGGCTGCAGCGCCGCCAGCAGCACCAGCGTGCCCAGGATCAGGGTGCAGAGCAGGGAGAGGCGGGGAATGCGCACTTCCAGCTTCTCCTGCTTCGGACTGAGGTAGTTGAGGTAGAGATCCTTCACCAGGGTCGCGGAGGCCTGGATCAGCTGGGAGTCGATGGTAGACATGATGGCCGCCATGGGCGCCGCCAGGAAGACCCCGGCCAGCCAGGGGGGGAGCACCTCCATCATCAGCGAGGGCATGATCTTGTCCGGGCTGTCCATGCCGGGCAGGATGGCGCGACCGAGCGCCCCGGCCAGGTGCATGCCGAACATCAGCAGGGCGCTGACTACTGTACCGATGAGAATGCCTCTGTGCAGCGCCTTGCTGTCGCGATAGCCAAAGCAGCGCAGGGCCGAGTGGGGCAGCCCCACCACACCGACACAGACCAGGATCCAGAAGCTCAGCATGAAGGGCTGGGTCAGCATGTCGCCGGCCCCCTGCGGGCTCACCAGCTTGGGATCTATCACCTTGAGCTGGTGGATGAGGTTGGGCAGGCCGTCGCCTGCCACCAGGATCCCTGCCAGCAGGGCGCCGGTGCCGATCAGCATGATGATGCCCTGCAGGGCATCGGTCATCACCACGGCGCGAAAGCCGCCGATCACAGTGTAGAGCAGCACGCAGCTGGCAAACAGGAAGAGCCCCTGCTGATAGCTGAGGCCGGTGGCCGTCTCCAGCAGGCGGGCGCCGCCGATAAACTGCACCACCATGGTCGCGATAAAGGCGAGGATGATGGTGACGGAGCCCAGCACCACCACCGCCTTGCTCTGGTAGCGGGCCCACAGCATGTCGTTGATGGTCACCGCATTGACCCGGCGGGCTATGATGGCGAACTTCTTGCCGAGCACTCCCAGGGTGAGCCAGACGGTGGGCAGCTGGATCATCGCCAGCAGCACCCAGCCAAGGCCGATTTTGTAGGCAGCACCGGGCCCGCCGATAAAGGAGGAGGCCGAGGTGTAGGTGGCCACCAGCGTCATGGCCAGCACCAGACCGCCCATGCTGCGGTTGCCGATGAAGTACTCCTGCACGAAGTCGCCGCCGGCGCGGTGGCGGCTGGCCCAGAAGCCGACTCCCAGCACCAGCACCAGATAGATAATGAGCGGCAGCATCAGCTCAAGATTCATGGGTGGACTCCTTGGCAGGGGGATGAGGCGTATCGAGGGGAATATCCACAAACAGGCGATCCACCATCAGGCCGCACAGCACTATGAACAGCAGCGGCATCACCATGCAGCTGAGCAGGAACCAGAGCGGCATGTCCCAGTATTCGATCTCTTCGGGGATGAAATAGGCAGTGCCATACCAGGCAAAGAAGTAGAGCAGGGTCAGCAGCAGGCAGAGGGCTGCTTCCCGGCGAGCGAGCGCGAAACGATTCACCTTGGCCTCCGACAATTTTGAGGGGCGCAAGGATAACAAAAAAGGGCCATGTCGCCATGGCCCTTTTTCAACAGAGGCTCCTTGCGGAGCTGACTTCTATCGGAAGTCATTGTTCTGCCTTAGATCCTTACAGACCCAACTTCTTGTGCAGATAGTGGATATTGGTCCCACCATGCTGGAAGTTTTCGTCCTTCATGATCTCTTTTTGCAGGGAGACGTTGGTCTTGATCCCTTCCACCACCAGCTCGTCCAGCGCCTGGCGCATGCGGGCGATGGCGACGTCACGGTTCTCGCCGTAACAGATCAGCTTGCCGATCATTGAGTCGTAGTAAGGCGGCACCTTGTAACCGGCGTAGATGTGGGAATCCCAACGTACGCCCAGACCACCCGGCGCGTGGAAGCGCTGGATCAGGCCCGGAGACGGCATGAAGGTGGCCGGGTCTTCGGCGTTGATCCGGCATTCGATGGCATGGCCACGGATGCGGATGTCCTGCTGGGTGATCGACAGGGGCTGACCGGCGGCGATGCGCAGCTGCTCCTTGATCAGATCCACGCTGGTGACCATCTCGGTGACCGGATGCTCAACTTGGATCCGGGTGTTCATCTCGATGAAATAGAACTCGCCGTTTTCGTACAGGAACTCGAAGGTCCCCGCACCGCGGTAGCCGATCTCGATACAGGCGCGCACGCAGCGCTCGCCGATGAACTTGCGCATCTCTTCGGTGATGCCGGGTGCCGGCGCCTCTTCGACCACTTTCTGGTGGCGACGCTGCATGGAGCAGTCACGCTCGCCCAGATAGAGGGCGTTGCCCTGGCCGTCTGCCAATATCTGAATTTCGATATGGCGCGGGTTTTCCAGGTACTTCTCCATGTAGACCATGTCGTTCTTGAAGAACTGGCCTGCTTCGGATTTGGTCAGCGCGATGGCGGCAGCCAGCTCGGCTTCACTGCGCACCACGCGCATGCCGCGACCACCACCGCCACCGGCGGCCTTGATGATCACCGGATAACCGATGCGCTTGGCGATGGCGGCGTTGTGCTTGGCATCGCTATCGACGGGGCCGTCGGAGCCGGGTACGCAAGGTACGCCAGCCTTCTTCATCGCCTCGATGGCGGAGACCTTGTCACCCATCAGGCGAATGGTCTCGGCGCGCGGGCCGATGAAGATGAAGCCGGATTTCTCGACCACTTCGGCGAAATCGGCGTTCTCGGAGAGGAAGCCGTAACCCGGGTGGATGGCAACGGCACCCGTCACCTCGGCGGCGGCTATGATGGCCGGCACATTGAGGTAGGATTCACCGCTGGCAGGCTTGCCGATGCAGATGGTTTCGTCGGCCAGGAGCACATGTTTGAGCTCCCGATCGGCGGTGGAGTGAACGGCCACTGTCTTGATCCCGAGCTCTTTGCAGGCGCGCAGGATCCGCAGGGCAATTTCACCGCGGTTGGCGATGACTACTTTGTCCAACATGGGTGGCAATTTCCCTTATTCGATGATGAACAGCGGCTCGTCAAATTCGACGGCCTGACCATTTTCAACCAGGATCGCTTTGATCACGCCGGCCTTGTCAGACTCGATTTGGTTCATCATTTTCATGGCTTCGACGATGCACAGGGTATCGCCGACATTGACGTGCTGACCCACTTCCGCGAACGGTTTGGCTTCCGGGCTGGAGGAGCGATAGAAGGAACCCACCATGGGGGAGCGCATCAGATGGCCACTTGGCGCGGCCGCTTCTGCGGTCGGTGCTGCGGCGCTGGCTGCCGGTGCGGCGGCAGGGGCCATGGCTGGCTGCATCATCATCTGCGGCATGGCGGTGGTCACCTGACCGGAGAAGTTGCGGCTGATGCGAACGGACTCTTCACCCTCGGAGATCTCCAGTTCGGCGATGCCGGACTCTTCAACCAGTTCAATCAGCTTCTTGATTTTGCGGATATCCATTAGCATTCTCTTTCTTCTTTATCTGATCAGTGATTATCAAGCCGCGCGCAACTGATGCACGGCCGCGGTTAAAGCGAATTGGTAGCCATCGGCACCCAGCCCGCAGATCACCCCCCTGGCGACATCAGACAGATAGGAGTGATGACGGAAGGGTTCCCTGGCATGGACGTTTGACAGGTGAACCTCGATAAAGGGGATGGCCACACCCAGCAGCGCATCGCGAATGGCGACGCTGGTGTGGGTGAAGGCGGCCGGATTGATGATGATAAAATCCACCTGGCCCATGGCCTGGTGAATGCGGCTGACCAACTCATGTTCGGCGTTGGATTGCAGGTGTTCCAGTGTGGCGCCGAGTTCGCTGGCGTTGTGCATCAGATCGGCAACGATCTCGTCGAGCGTCTTGCTGCCGTAGATGCCCGGTTCCCGTTTGCCCAGCAGGTTCAGGTTAGGCCCGTTGAGCAGGAGAATTCGGTGATGTTGCGACATATTGAGTACATCCTCGATGATAATGCTGCTATCTATCAGCTATCTTGTGGACTACCAGAAATCTAGCCATTTTCTGCGCAATTCGGTGTGCACTGGTACACAGATTTCGCAATTATATTGATTTCGTGAAAATTAGCAGCATTTTACTGGTCTAATCTCTACATCTGTCTGTTTTTTGAGCCTTCCGGTTAGCTGTTAAGTTGCTCAGTAGCAGAGACGACAAAGCCGGCACAGGGCCGGCTTTGGAGGTGGATAAGGGGCGGGATCAAGCCGCTTCCGACTTCTCGCGAATGAGCTTGTCGACTACGCCCGGATCCGCCAGGGTGGAGATATCCCCCAGACTGTCGGTCTCACCGGTGGCGATCTTGCGCTGCATTATGGAGCGCATGATCAGGCCGCCTCTGACTTTTCGCGGATGAGCTTGTCGACCACGCCCGGATCGGCCAGGGTGGAAATATCCCCCAGACTGTCGGTCTCGCCGGTGGCAATCTTGCGCAATATACGGCGCATGATCTTGCCGGAACGGGTCTTGGGCAGCCCCTCGGCCCAGTGGATCACATCCGGGGTGGCGATGGCGCCAATCTCCTTGCGGACCCACTCCTTCACCTCTTTATGCAGCTCGCGGCTCGGCTCTTCCCCGGCGATCAGGGTGACATAGGCGTAGATGCCCTGACCCTTGATCTCGTGGGGCACCCCCACCACGGCCGCTTCGGCAACCTTGGGATGGGATACCAGCGCAGATTCAATTTCGGCTGTGCCCATGCGGTGGCCCGAGACGTTCAGTACATCATCCACCCGCCCGGTGATCCAGTAGTAACCATCCTCGTCGCGACGAGCGCCGTCGCCGGTGAAGTAGCGGCCCGGGAAGGTGGAGAAGTAGGTCTGCTCGAAGCGTTCGTGATCGCCGAACACGGTGCGCATCTGGCCCGGCCAGGAGTCGGTGATCACCAGGTTGCCCTCGGTGGCCCCCTCCAGCGGTTCGCCCATGTTGTCCACCAGCGCCGGCTGCACGCCGAAGAAGGGACGGGTGGCCGAGCCTGGCTTGAGATCGGTGACGCCGGGCAGCGGGCTGATGAGGATGCCGCCGGTTTCGGTCTGCCACCAGGTATCGACTATGGGGCAGCGCTCCTCGCCTATGGTGCGGTAGTACCACTCCCAGGCTTCCGGGTTGATGGGCTCACCCACGGAACCCATGATGCGCAGGCTCGAACGCGAGGTACCCTCGACCGCATCACGGCCCTTGGCCATCAGGGCGCGGATCGCCGTCGGCGCCGTATAGAGGATGCTGACCTGGTGCTTGTCCACCACCTGGCTCATGCGGTTGGTGGCCGGGTAGTTGGGCACCCCTTCGAACATGATGGTGGTGGCGCCGTTGGCGAGCGGCCCGTAGACCAGATAGGAGTGGCCGGTGACCCAGCCCACATCGGCGGTACACCAGTAGATGTCTTCCTCGTGGTAGTCAAAGATGTACTTGAAGGTGAGGGTGGCATAGACCAGATAGCCACCCGTGGTGTGCAGCACACCTTTGGGCTTGCCGGTGGAACCCGAGGTGTAGAGGACGAACAGGGGATCCTCGGCACCCATGGCCTCGGGCGGGCAGTCGGCACTGATGGTTGCGATGGCTTCGTGCCACCAGATGTCCCTGTGACCGTGCCAGGCGACCTTGCCGCCGGTACGCTTGAGCACTATCACCTTGCTGACCTGGGTATCCGGGTTGGTGAGCGCTTCATCCACGTTCTTCTTGAGCGGGACAGGGCGGCCGCCGCGCAGCCCCTCGTCGGCCGTGATGACGATGGAGGAGCCGGAGTCTATGATGCGACCGGCCAGGGCCTCCGGCGAGAAGCCGCCGAAGACTATGCTGTGCACGGCGCCGATGCGGGTACAGGCCAGCATGGCGATGGCCGCTTCCGGCACCATGGGCATGTAGAGGCAGACCACGTCACCCCGATGCACACCTTGTGCTTTCAATACGTTGGCAAACTTGCACACCTCGGCGTGCAGCTCGCGATAGGTCAGCTTGCGATCCTCGGCCGGGTTGTCCCCTTCCCAGATGATGGCGACCTTGTCACCGCGCTGTGCCAGATGGCGATCCAGGCAGTTGGCCGAGACGTTGAGCAGGCCATCTTCATACCACTTGATGGAGACGTGGCCCGGATCGTAGGAGGTGTTCTTGACCTTGGTATAGGGCTTGATCCAGTCGAGGATTTTTCCCTGCTCACCCCAGAAGGCATCCGGATCCTGCACCGAGGCCTGGTACATGGCCTCATAGCCTGCCTTGTCCAACAGGGCGCCCTTGCTGATGTGGGCCTTGACCGGGTAGACCTTGCTCTCGCTCATCTGTCACTCCTTTGAATACATTCCCGTAATGATTAGATAACAACTTATACCTTTGGCGAGGGAGGGCAATTAGACTTTTGGATAGATGGAAACATCCGCTTACAGCACCATGAGTGACAATTCATCCGTGATTGAGTAAAAACATCGGTTTTATCGATGGAGATAGCCATGCTGTCCTTGCTCCTTTGCACCTCCCTCTGGCAGTTCGATGCCCCCCCGCTTGCCGATGACGCGGTACTGGCGGCTCCCCAGCCCAAAGAGTTTGCCGTGACCCGCGAACAGACGGGCTCGCCGGCGGTGCGGGAGCGTGTCGCCGAGCTGATGGGGAGTGCATTTCTGGCCCGCAAACCGCCGGTGTCCGTCACCCTCGAAGAGAAAAAGTCGCCCTATCCACAGAATTCGCTGCTGGCAGACTCGCCCCAGGGCCAGAGTGAGGGATGGGGTGCCCGATTGACGTTCAGCGAGTGAGTTGTTTATCTGTCATCGAGCGGTTGCTGCCACGCCCGTTTCAACACCAGACTCCCTTCTGGGGAGCCAGCTGCGCCGCCAGATGGGGTTCGGTCAAGGGGTGGCTGAACAGATAGCCCTGTCCCTCCTGGCAGTGCAGGGATTGCAGAAACTGGCGCTGAGCCTGGGTCTCTATCCCCTCGGCGGTGACTGCCATGTTCAGGCTGTCGGCCAGGTTGATGATGGTGCGGCACAGCTCCCGGCTGTGCTTGTCATCCGGCAGGGCCTGCACGAAGGTGCGGTCTATCTTGATGCGATCGATGGGCAGGCTTTTCAGCAGGCTCAGAGATGAGAAGCCGGTTCCGAAGTCGTCGATGGCGATCTGCACTCCCAGCGCCTTCAGGCGGGTGAACAGCAAAAGGCTCTGATCGACCCGCTGTATGATGCTCTCCGTGACCTCTATTTCCAGCCGCTCAGGCGGGAAACCTGTCTCCGCCAGAATGGCGGCGACCCGCTCCACATAACCAAGGGATCGCATCTCCCGCACCGAGACATTGACCGAGAGCCGTGGCACCGACAGCCCGGCCGCCAGCCACGTCTGCCCTTGCTGACAGGCGGTGCGCATCACCCACTCCCCAATCTGCTCTATCAGACCGCACTCCTCGGCCACCGGGATGAAGCGGGCGGGGACTATCATGCCCTCGTCGGGATGCTGCCAGCGCAGCAGGGCCTCCAGCCCGCTCAGGCGGTTGCTGGTCAGATCCGTCATGGGCTGGTACAGGATGCAGAGCTGATGCTGTTCTATGGCCTTGATCAGTCCCTGCTCCATGCTCATGCGTTCACGGATCTGCTCGGCCATGCCGGGGGTGTAGAACAGATAGCCGTTGCGACCCTGGCTCTTGGCCTCGTACATGGCGTTGTCGGCTGCGCTGACCAGGGCATCCGGGTTCTGGGCGTGTTCCGGGTAGAGGGCTATGCCTATGCTGGCGGAGACGGCGACTTGCTCGTGCGCCAGCTCGACCGGCTCGCGCAGGCGGGCCAGCAGCTGTTCGGCGAGCCGCTCCAGCTCTTCTGGCTGCTCGAAATAGGGGATCAGCACCAGGAATTCATCCCCACCGAGCCGGGTGGCCACATCGTTGTGACGCAGGCAGAGGCGGATGCGTTCGGCCAGCAGCTTGAGCAGCTGATCCCCCGCCCTGTGGCCCAGGTTGTCATTGATCAGCTTGAAGCCGTCCAGGTCGATGAACAGCAGGGCGAGCCGCTGCCGGTTGAGCTGGGCTGTCTTGAGCTCCAGTTCGAGCCGCTCCTGCAGCAGGTTGCGGTTGCCGAGCTCGGTCAGGGGATCGTGATAGGCGAGGTGATTGAGCTGTGCCTCGGCCTTGCGGATGGCGCTGATGTCGGAGAAGGCGATCACGTAGTGGGTGGTGTTGTGGCGGCTGTCGTAGACGGCGCTGACGTGCTGCCAGGAGGTGAAGTAGCCACCATCCTTGCGCAGGCACATCATCTCCCCGTGCCAGGCATGGCTGCCGGGCAGCAGGGTATGCCAGGGGTAGTCGATGTCGGTATGGCGGCGCGGATGCATGATGGATTCCGGCGACTTGCCCACTATCTCGTCCGCTTCATATTGGGTCATGTTGCAGAAGGCCGGGTTGACCGAGATGATCTGGCGTTGGCCATCCATGATGATGATGCCCTCGGCCGTGGTTTCGAATACCACATTGGCCTGGCGCAGCCGGTCCTCCTGAATGCAGCGATCGGTCGCGTCGTGGAGCACCCCCATGATGCGACGCCCCAGACTGTCGGTGGCCGCCACGTGATCGGCGTGGAGATCGACCCAGCCCCGCACCTGATCTGGCCCCAGATAGCTCAGGGTCAGATGAAGGGGGGCCGTGCCCTTGAGTGCCGATCTGAGCTGTTCCCCCGATACCGGGTCGAAGCGCTTGATGAACTGATCCATTCCCCCCTGAAACTGATTGGCTTGCGTGCCGAGCAGGCGCTCGACCTGACCATCAAATTGCAGCCGATCCTCTGCCACATGCCACTCCCAGACCCCGACCTGGCCGGCGCTCATGGCCAGTTGCAGCCGTTGCTGTGCCTCGACCTGCTCGGTCACATCCCGCACTATGGTCAGGATGCCGTCAGGCGTGCCCTGCTCATCCCGCATGGGGCTGTAAATGGCCTGCCAGTGCCGTTGCTGGCCCTGATGCGCCGCCGTCTGGCCGCTCAGGCTCAGCTCCACCTGGGGGACGCCGCTGCTGATGATCTGCTGGAACAGGGGTTCCAGCACAGGCGCCAGCGTCGGCACTATCTCACGCAGGTATTTGCCGTAGTGATCCTCCCGGGAGAGGCCATTGATATCGGCGAGGGTCTGATTGACGCTGCGACAGCGAAATTGGCGGTCGAACACGCCTATGCCAAACGGCGCCAGCTCGAACAGTTGCTGCAGCTCGTTTGGATTCAGCTGACCTGGTATCGGTGGATCAGGCATGGATTCGGATGTCTCTTCACGCATGACGGCTCCTGAATTGACTTTATTGTCATTTAAGGTGTTGTCAGTATGGCATGAAGCGCTTTGGAGGGAAGAGAGGGGGCTGCATTTGCCCCCTATCTGGTGCCTGACCCGTTCAGAGGTTGGCTTGTCAAAGGTGCCGTGGTGGGGGCGCTACCAGCTGAAGCGATAGCTCAGGGTCAGGTACACCACAGGCTGCCAGTCGTGCTCCTTGATCAGCCACCGCTTGGCCCCGAGCTCGGTGCCAAGCCGCCACTGCTGCCAGGCCCAGCTGCGCTCCAGCGTGAGCCCCCAGTCCCGCCAACCCGCATCGGCATCATAGGCTGCCATGTGCGCCTGACTGCCCCGGGTCAGCCAGAGGTTGAGGGAGAGATCTGCCGGCAGCGGCAGGCTGTGCTCCATATACCAGATCTGGCCATAGCGGCCGGTGACATCATAGAGCTGGCCCAGGGTCAGCTGATGATCCTCGTCCAGCTGCCAGCCGAGGCGCCAGAGCGCGCTGAAGCGAGTGCGATCGACCACCTGCATGGGAGCGACGCCGACCGCAAAGAAGCTCTTTTTATATAGCGGCAAGGCCAGCCCGGCGCTCTGGCCATCGGCGAAGAGCAGGCCGACCTGGGTCTCCCGTTCATAGGCGAGCCAGAACTGCATGCTGGCGTCGGCGCTGACCCCCGCCTGATTGCTGCCAAGCTGCCACTGGCCGCCCACTTGCCACTGGTTGTCCGGCTCCTTGGCTGACAGGGGCAACGCCAGGGCAAGGGCCAGCAGCGGCCAGCGATGACTACTTGCCATAGAGCCGCACCCAGTCTCTGTCCTGATGCATGCCCATCAGGTGGCAGATGATGCCGGAGCGCTGGAAGGCGTAGATGAGCAGCACGCTGGTGGCACTGAGTGCCATGATGAGGCCGAAGCTGTTGGGCAATATGGTGCCCTGGCGCGCAGTCCACCACAGCAACAAGGGGCCCCACAGGTGCACGAAGATGCTCTTGTGGAAGATGAAGACGGTCAGCGAATACATGCCGATCCAGTTGAGCGGGCGCCAGCACAGGCGGATGTTGCGCTGATGCAGCCAGAGCACGACCCCGATCACCAGAAACTCCATGCCCCAGATCCCGGCGCGGCCCGTCATGTCCATCGCCAGCTCATGCTCGTTGGCGTAGATGTCGTTGAGTTCGACCGAACTGCTCTCGCCAAACACAAGGTAAACGGCGAGGGCTATGAGGGAGAGGGTGAGCACCAGGCCGTTGAGGCGATCCCGCCATTGGGGACGCTGATGCCAGCACCAGCCATACAGGAAGCCGAAGCAGCCGCTGGCCATGAAGAGATCGAGGCGGGCATCCAGCTCATAGTCGGGGTGCACATGCAGCTTCATCCAGCCGTCGATGTGGCCGAGCAGGGTCTGCACGCCGAGTTGATCCAGCAGCAGGCTGAGCAGGGTCAGCAGCAGCATGCCGCGAATGCCGAACCAGGCGTAGACCAGCGAGAAGAGCGCCAGCAGGCACATCCACAGCATGACCGGATAGAAGGAGATGGCCTCGCCGAAGTTGGGGGCTATGACCAGTCCTTCGACATAGAGCACCAGAATGATGCTGGCAAACAGCACCAGCTTGCCGCCCAGCTGCGGTCTGAAACCGGCCTGATCGCGACGGCTCAGGTTGAAGGCCGCCAGGGCCAGGTAGATCTGGCTCACCCAGGGAATGAGCCAGGCCGAAACCTGGGCCGTGGTGTGATCCATGGGCAGCAGATGGCCGGCCATGGCCTTGTGCGACAGATAGAAGCTGTCCCACAGGGCCTGTTCCCGGGTGAAGAAGTCGATGTACCAGTAGTTGAGGTAGCCGGTGTAGTGTTCGAAGACGGCCATGAAGATGACGAGCCCTCGCAACAGGTCGAGACCCGTGATGCGTGCGTCCTGTGGAGGCATGGGGTTGCTCCTGTATCGGTGGGAAAAGGAGCGGCACTATAACGGTTGCAACAAAACTGAATGGGAGCTGAATGTAAGCGGATGTTACCGGCTGTGGTTGCGTCAGCCCCGCGATAACGGGGTATCTGCGGATCCGGCTGTCATGATTTGTAATACTTTTGGCGCTTTTTCAGCCCTTCTGGCGGCCGAATGCCTGAATGCCGCGCGCCAGCACCAGCAGGCCGAGCACCTGAAAGGGCAGGGAGAGGGCAAGTAACAAGAGCCAGTGGGCCTCGCTGCCGCTGGCATTGATAAAACCTATCCAGGCGGCCAGCAAGGTGAGCATGCCGGCTATCTGAAAGCGGCGGCGCAGCACCACCTCCACCCCCAGGTTGGCGAGGTAGAGGGTCAGCAATATGCCGCCAAAGCCGGTGAGCTGTGCCGTACCATACAAGTCTCTGTCCGGATGGAACAGCAGGCTGAAGAGCGGCGTCAGACCCTGATCCTGCGGGATCAGGGTCAGCAGCCAGCAGGCGATCAGCAACAGGGCGGTTTTCATCGAATCAGTCGGCGGAACGGGCCGGTTTGACCAGGCTGAGGTAGTTGGCATCCATGGTGAGGAATACCCCCAGCAGGCGGGCGCTGGCGCCATAGAAGCCGAATGGATCGGCGGCGCGGCAGGCGGCCTCGAAATGGGGGAACCAGACCAGCAGATGAGTGTGCAGCAACTCTTCCTGCTCGCCGAGCCACAGCTCACGCTGATCGGCACTGGTGGCTTCGGCGGCGCGTATGATGAGATTGCCCATCAGATCCAGCTCGACTCCCAGATGATCGACCGGCTGCGGGTACTTGGCGCTGACGTCGATGGCGAGCCGTGCCAGCCGTTGCTGCATGCGTAGCAGGGATGCGGCCGTCAGATGGGCGGATTCATAAGGCTGAACGGCCGGGTCGGCCAGAAACAGCGCCTTGAAATCGGCCGCCAGGGCCCTGGCCCGATCCGGGCGCACCAGCAGGCGGGCGATGGCCTCGTTGAGCTCGGCGACGGCCGGGCGCATGGGATCCAGCGTGGAGAGGCTCTTCAGGAAGCTTCGCACATCGTAGCTGTCGTATTCGGCGATCTGTTCATCGCTGAGCTGGGCGCTAAACAGGGTGGCAAACCACCAGTACAGTTCGGCCCGAC
Organism: Aeromonas sp. MR19; assembly: GCF_963899305.1. NCBI lineage: Bacteria > Pseudomonadati > Pseudomonadota > Gammaproteobacteria > Aeromonadales > Aeromonadaceae > Aeromonas > Aeromonas sp. MR19. The sequence continues at coordinate 1,130,065 of NZ_CAWQWZ010000011.1, read as the reverse complement.
GTTCGCTAGTGGCCAGAAATTCCTGCATTTTTCCTCCGTGGATGGCAAGCGGGAAACAGAGTGAGCCCGATTCTAACGGCTTTGGCAGAAAAGTTAACCCATAGGTGACAATTCACCGAACAGGCCAGCAAAAACGCCGCCGGAGGCGACGTTTTCAGGGCATGTCGGCGACGACGTCAGGGCGTGGGGCGGGTCTCGAACTGCGGCAGTGCATCACAGATCTCGTGCCAGGGGGCCTTGGATCCAACGAAGATGTGGAAGCCGGGTCGCTGGGTCGGCGCCTCGTTGAGGATGCCGAGGCGCAGGTTCAGCTTGCCGCTGCTGCGCTTCTCGCTGAACAGGCTGGAGCCGCAGTGGCGGCAGAAGGCGAGGCTGGTCTCGGGGGATTTCTGAAAGCGGCTGATGGCCTCTTCACCACGGGTGACAGTGACCTTGTCACCGTCCAGTCCGCCGACCGGGGCGTAATCGGCACCGGAGAACTTGCGGCACTCGGAGCAGTGGCAGTTGCCCAGGTAGTCGAACCGGTCGGGCAGGCTCAGGGCCACGGCGCCACACAGGCAGCTGGCGGTCAATTGTTTCATCTTGCGGTTCCTTGGCTGAGGATGATTCAGCGCTCTTCGCGGTAGAGCGCCTGCTTGCAACGGGTGCAGATATGCTGGCGCCGGAAGTCGGTCTGATGCAGCAGGCCGACGTCCAGCTGCTCATGATGGCCGCAATGAATGCAGAAGATGATATCGCCATCGACGGCCTCCGGATGGGCGGCCAGATACTGCTCCCGGGTGGGCAAGGCCTCCCACTGGTGGGCAAAGGGGCTCTTGCGACTGCCGGTATAGTAGACCCAATAGAAAACAGCGAATACCGATATGATCAGAAAAAGCATCAGGTTATCCATCATGGCGTACTCCCGTATAGAGCCGGTACAGAGAAGGAAGACAGAGGCGGAAGTGGGTCGGGAACATGGCGTTGCAATGGGGCGGCCGGCGGCGGCTGGGCGGCTCAGTCAGGCGGTCGTCGCCACCCACCCCGGGTTGGCTGGTGTGCTGGCGGAGGGTGAGCGCCAGGGGAAGGTGCAGATCCAGATCCATCGGGAGCAGGGTGAGGGCCTTGCTCGGCATTGTTAGCCTCCATCTTGGCTGGGCAACCACTGTGCCACGCAAAGATGTTATCTGTTAGTAAACGCTATATCCATGATCCGGCTCTGGTTTTTGCTGTTTGTTGGCTGTGCTTGCTGCGTTGCGGAGGAGTGAACAGCAGGGAAGGATGCATGGGAAAGAGGGCCTTGACCGGCCCCCGCTCGGGAGACTGGGCAACTGACGCTGGCTTGGATATTTGCGACACATTTTACATTTTTTAAACAATTTTTTGGGTGGTTGGACTGTCTCTTTGATCTCGCTCACGTTACAATGCCGCTGCCCACTTCACCTAACGCGCAAACGATTTTCAGGAGAGAAACGGATGTTGAAACGTGACATGACCATCGCAGGCTATGATCCCCAGCTGTGGCAGGCCATCACAGACGAGACCCGTCGTCAGGAAGAGCATATCGAGCTGATCGCGTCTGAGAACTACACCAGCCCCCGCGTCATGGAAGCCCAGGGCTCCCAGTTGACCAACAAGTACGCCGAAGGCTATCCGGCCAAGCGCTACTACGGTGGTTGCGAGTACGTCGACGTGGTCGAAACCCTGGCCATCGAGCGCGCCAAGGAACTGTTTGGTGCCACCTATGCCAACGTGCAGCCGCACTCCGGCTCCCAGGCCAACAGCGCCGTCTACATGGCCCTGCTGCAGCCGGGCGATACCGTGCTGGGCATGAACCTGGCCCACGGTGGTCACCTGACCCACGGCTCCCCGGTCAACTTCTCCGGCAAGCTGTACAACATCATTCCTTACGGTATCGATGAGTCCGGCAAGATCGACTATGACGAGATGGAACGTCTGGCGGTCGAGCACAAGCCGAAGATGATGATAGGTGGCTTCTCCGCCTACTCAGGCGTGGTTGACTGGGCGCGCATGCGCGAAATCGCCGACAAGATCGGTGCCTGGCTGTTCGTCGACATGGCGCACGTGGCCGGTCTGATTGCCGCTGGCGTCTACCCGAACCCTGTGCCCCACGCCCACGTGGTCACCTCCACCACCCACAAGACCCTGGCCGGTCCCCGTGGTGGTCTGATCCTCTCCGCCGCTGACGACGAAGAGCTCTACAAGAAGCTGAACTCCGCCGTCTTCCCGGGCGGTCAGGGTGGCCCGCTGATGCATGTCATCGCCGGTAAAGCCGTGGCGTTCAAAGAAGCGCTTGAGCCCGAGTTCAAGACCTATCAGGCTCAGGTAGTGAAAAACGCCAAGGCCATGGCCGCGACCTTCATCGAGCGTGGTTACAAGATCGTCTCCGGCGGTACCGACAACCATCTCATGCTGGTTGACCTGATCGGCCGCGAGCTGACCGGTAAAGAAGCCGATGCCGCCCTTGGCAAGGCCAACATCACCGTCAACAAGAACTCGGTGCCGAACGACCCGCGCTCTCCGTTCGTCACCTCGGGTGTGCGGATCGGTACCCCGGCCATCACCCGCCGTGGTTTCAAGGAAGCCGAGTCCATTCAGCTGACCAACTGGATCTGCGACGTGCTGGACAACCATGACAACGATGCCGTGCTGGCCACAGTGCGCGAGCAGGTACTGGATATCTGCCGTCGTTTCCCGGTTTATGCCTGATACGCCAGAGACTCTGGTATAAAAACAATGCCACCCCAGGGTGGCATTGTTGTTTCTGCTCCGGCCTTGCCATAGGGCTGTACTCATTCGACCGACAGAGGAGACATCATGCCAAATCAGACCGGGCTCAGTGATGAGGAACTCATCTCTGCCATCCGCGCCCAGTATCACTTTCGCCCAAGCCCCGAGGGCCTGCTGGCCTGGGATGTGCGCCGCCTGGTGCGGCTGAGCCGCAGGCTGCCGGTGCAAGCTGTGCCGCTCTCGCAGATCGCGGAGCTCGATAGTGAGCACTGGTACGGGCATGGGAACATCCGGCCCACGGTGCGCAGCATAGTCGAGCACTGTCAGCTGATGCTGGCCGTCGACCTCGCCTATCCCATCATTCTGGACAGTGCGGGCAGGGTCATGGATGGCATGCACAGGGTGAGCAAGGCGCTGATGCAGGGCCACACCCATATCGATGCGGTGCAGTTCGAGCAAGACCCGGCGCCCGACCATGTGGACTGCGACCCCGACGCCTTGCCCTATGACGATTGAGCCTCTGGTCGATTGAGTGGCGCCATACGGGCATTTTTACACCGTTTTTAGCAGGAGAAAGCGTGATGAAGCGAGTGCTGGAGATCCGGAGCTATCGGCTCAAGGCCGGGAGCCGGGCGGCTTTTCATCGGCTGGTCACCGAGCAGAGCCTGCCCTTGCACCTTGCCTGGGGGATGGATGTGGTGAGCCATGGCCCCTCCTTGCATGATCCGGACGCCTATTTTCTGATGCGGGCCTACGATGACCTTGAGCATCTGAACCGCTCCCAGGCGGCATTCTATGGGACCAAGGCCTGGCAAACAGGCCCGAGAGAGGCCATCGTTGCGCTGATCGAGGGGGATGAAAATACTGTGCTTTGGTTGCCAGGCGGGGCCATAGAGGCGCTGCGCACTGGCTGAGACGGCCAAGGTGCAGCTGCGGTGACATATTGTTTTTCTGGGCTTTTACCGGCTTTGGATGGCCGTGCTACACTGGCCGACCAAGATCCTGACCCCGCGGGGCAGGTGCCTTTTCAGTTAACGCCGGAGGTCAGATGCATTGCCCTTTCTGTAGTGCCGTTGATACCAAGGTGATCGATTCCCGTCTGGTGGCAGAAGGCCATCAGGTGCGCCGCCGTCGTGAGTGTCTGCTCTGTCACGAGCGCTTCACTACCTTCGAGATGGCCGAGCTGGTGATGCCCCGCGTCATCAAGTCCAACGGCTCCCGTGAACCCTTCAACGAAGACAAGCTGCGTGCCGGCATACTGCGGGCACTGGAGAAGCGGCCGGTGAGCATGGAGGCCATCGAGAAGGGGGTCAATCACATCAAGTCCCGCCTGCGGGCCACAGGTGAGCGCGAAGTCGCCTCCCAGCTGGTGGGCAACCTGGTGATGGATGAGCTCAAGGGCCTGGACAAGGTCGCCTATATCCGCTTCGCCTCCGTCTATCGCAGCTTCGAAGACATTCGTGAATTTGGCGAAGAGATCGCCAAGCTGGAGAAGTAACGCTGTCGGGTGGGCAAACTGATATCCGCTTCGTTTCCCCCTATCGCAGCGTCGAAGAGATTCGCCTTGTTTATGGCAAGAAGCGGCGAAGAGATTACGAAGTTGGAGAAACAAGCTTTCTCAACGTCCGATCACGCTGCGCTAATCGAACCTGCAACGCCCATTTTCTCGCTTTGAACGGGAGCTCAGATGTTTAGTCAAGATGATTACCAATGGATGAGTCGGGCCCTCGAACTGGCCCGCCGCGGCCGCTATACCACGGCGCCCAACCCTTGCGTCGGTGCCGTGCTGGTGAAAGCCGGCGTTGTGGTCGGTGAGGGGTGGCACAAGCGTGCCGGCGAACCCCATGCCGAGGTCTATGCCCTGCATGCCGCCGGTGAACAGGCCCGTGGCGCCACCGCCTATGTGACCCTGGAGCCCTGTTCCCACTATGGCCGTACCCCGCCCTGTGCCGAGGCGCTGATCAAGGCCGGGGTGACCCGGGTGGTGGCCGCCATGGTCGATCCCAATCCCGAGGTGGGCGGACGCGGGCTGCGCATGTTGTCTGAGGCCGGCATCAAGACTGACTTCGGCCTGCTCAGCGCCGAGGCCGAGGCACTCAATCCGGGCTTCTTCAAGCGGATGCGCACCGCTTTCCCGCAGGTGACGGTCAAGCTCGGCGCCAGCCTGGATGGCCGCACCGCCATGGCAAGCGGTGAGAGCCAGTGGATAACGGGTCCCCTGGCCCGCGCCGATGTGCAGCGACTGCGGGCCCGTCACGACGCCGTGCTCTCCAGCGCCGAAACCGTGCTGGCCGATGGCGCCTCGCTGACCGTGCGCTGGGACGAGCTGCCCCCCTCGGTCAAGGCCAGCTACCCCAAAGAGACGTTGCGCCAGCCGCTGCGGGTCATAGTCGACTCGCAAAACCGGCTCACCCCGGACCTGCCCCTGTTCCAGAGCACAGGCCCTGTCTTGCTGGCCCGCCACAAGGCGGCCGGCGACTGGCCGGCCTGGGTGCAGCAACTGGAGCTGCCGCTGCTGGATGGCAAGCTGGATCTGGTCAGCCTCTTCATGCTGCTGGCCAAGCAGCACATCAACTCCGTGCTGGTGGAGGCGGGGCCGCGGCTGTGTGGCGCCCTGCTGAACAAGGGGCTGGTGGATGAGCTGGTGCTCTACCAGGCGCCCAGACTGATGGGGGATGAGGGGCGTGGCCTGTTCCATCTGCCTGAACTCACCCGGCTGTTCCAGGCACCCAAGCTCAACATCAAGGATGTGCGGCTGGTGGGGCAGGACATTCGCATCACGGCGAAAATAGCCTGATTTTTCAATATTTATCTGGGGCCTGCCCGGCCCCGTCATCAGCAAGGTGATCTGCATGTTTACCGGAATTATCGAAGCTGTGGGCACCCTGGCCGAGCTGCGTCGCCAGGGTGAAGACATGGTTCTCACCGTCCAGGCCCCGACCCTGGATTTCAGTGACGTCAAACTGGGTGACTCCATCGCCACCAACGGTGTCTGCCTGACTGTGATTGGCCTTGGCGACCAGCGCTACAGTGCCGACGTGTCGCTGGAGACCCTGTCGTGCACCGGCTTTGCCACTGCCAAGGTGGGCGATCCCGTCAATCTGGAGAAGGCGCTGATGCCCAGCTCCCGCTTGGGCGGCCATCTGGTCTCCGGTCATGTGGACGGAGTGGGGGAGGTGAAGAGCAAGTCCAGCAGCGGCCGCGCCATCGAATACTGGATCAAGGCGCCAGGGTCGCTCTCCCGCTACATAGCGGAGAAGGGCTCGATCGCGGTGGACGGCATCAGCCTGACGGTCAACGCCGTGCAGGGGGACTTGTTCCGCCTGACCATAGTGCCCCACACGGCGCAGGAGACCACCATAGCGCGCTGGAAACCGGGCCATAGCGTGAATCTCGAGGTGGATCAGATAGCCCGCTATCTGGAGCGACTGATGCAAGGCAAGGCCCATGACAGCTCGTCATCGACCCTGACGCTGGAAAAGCTGGCCCGGTCCGGCTTCCTGTAACGGCCGATGCCGCGGGAAAAACGCTTTTCTGTGATCCCGATCCGATTGAAATGGGGTCTTGTGCCCCCATCTAGAGCAGAATAATCCCGTATCAAGTCGAGCCGGCAGGCTCAATCCCCGAAGCATGTTGATGGAGTAACCCATGGCGCTGAGCACAACCCAGGAAATCATTGCCGATATCAAGGCTGGCAAGATGGTGATCCTGATGGATGACGAAGACAGGGAGAACGAAGGGGACCTCATCATAGCCGCCTCCTGTGTCCGCCCGGAGGATATCAACTTCATGGCCCGCTATGGCCGTGGTCTCATCTGCCTGACCCTGACCCGGGATCGCTGCAAGCAGCTGGCGCTGCCGCTGATGGTTGATCGCAACAATGCCCAGTTCTCCACCGCCTTCACCGTCACCATAGAAGCGGCCGAAGGGGTGACCACAGGCATCTCGGCTGCCGATCGCGCCGTCACGGTACAGGCTGCGGTGGCGCCCAATGCCAAGGCCGCCGATCTGGTGCAGCCGGGCCACATATTCCCGCTGATGGCGCAGGATGGCGGCGTGCTGACCCGCGCCGGTCACACCGAAGCGGGCTGCGATCTGGCACGGCTGGCGGGCTACGAGGCGGCCTCCGTCATCGTCGAGATCCTCAACGAGGATGGCACCATGGCGCGCCGTCCTGATTTGGAGATCTTCGCCGAGCAGCACGGCATCAAGCTCGGCACCATTGCCGACCTTATCGAATACCGCAACCAGCACGAGACCACGGTCGAGAAGGTGGCCGAGTGCAAGCTGCCTACCGAATACGGCGAGTTCGACCTCATCACCTTCCGCGACACCATAGACAACCAGGTGCACTTTGCCCTGAAGAAAGGCGAAGTACAGGCCGAGCAGCCGACCCTGGTGCGGGTCCATCTGCACGATGTGCTGAGCGATCTGCTGCTGACCGACCGTCACGCCGCCCGCAGCTGGCCGTTGCCCAAATCCATGGCCCGCATCGCCCAGGAAGGTGGTGTGCTGGTGATCCTGGGGGCCGAGGCCCACGGCGAGGAGCTGCTGGCCCGGGTCAAGGGCTTTGAAGCCGCCGACAAGGGGCTGCAACCGGAAGGGGCCAAGTGGCAGGGCACCTCGCGCCGGGTCGGCGTGGGCTCCCAGATCCTCAAGACGCTGGGGGTCGGCAAGATGCGGCTGTTGAGCTCCCCCAAGAAGTATCACGCCCTCGGTGGTTTCGGCCTGGAAGTGGTGGAATACGTGGGCGAATAAGCGCGTCGTCCGAATGACATTGAGATCATGGCCGCCCGTTGCGGCCATGGTTTTTGTCGTGGGTCTGTTGTGCTAGAATGTGCGCACTTTTGACTCCGGCCCCTTTTGATTGCACAGATACAGGATTTCCAATGAAGGTTATCGAAGGAAATATCGCCGCTCCTGAGGCGCGCGTTGCTATTGTCGTTGCCCGTTTCAACAGCTTCATCAACGAAAGCCTGGTGGACGGTGCTGTGGACGTGCTGAAGCGTCAAGGCCAGATCCAGGACAGCAATCTGACCCTGGTGCGCGTGCCGGGCGCCGTCGAAATCCCTCTAGCGGCCAAGAAGCTGGCCAAGAGTGGTCAATACGACGCCATAGTCGCGCTGGGCACCGTCATCCGTGGTGGCACCTACCACTTCGAGCTGGTGGCGAGCGAGAACGGCAAGGGCCTGGCCCAGGTAATGATGGAATATGAAATTCCCGTTGCCTTCGGCGTATTGACCACAGAAAACATTGAACAAGCCATCGAGCGCGCCGGTACCAAGGCGGGTAACAAGGGTGCAGAGGCTGCACTGAGCGCGCTCGAAATGATCAACGTCCTGAAACAGCTGGACGTGTAACGAGGAGAAGTACATTGAAACCGTCCGAGCGCCGTAAAGCCCGCCATTGCGCCACCCAGGCCATCTACCAGTGGCAGATGACCAGGGCCAACGTGGGCGACATCGAAGAGCAGTTCAAGATAGATCAGGACACCAAGGGTGTGGACCTGAACTATTTCCGCGATCTGCTGTTCGGGGTAGCCCTCCACTGCAACGAGCTGGACAAGGTGTTTTCTCCTTTCCTCTCCCGTCCGCTGGAAGAAGTGGACATGGTGGACAAGGCGATCCTGCGTCTGGCGACCTATGAGCTGACCCGTCGTGATGATGTGCCGCCGCGTGTGGTGATCAACGAAGCGATCGAGTTGGCCAAGGCCTTTGCTGCCGATGACAGCCACAAGTTTGTCAACGGTGTACTGGACAAGGTGATCAAGACGCTGGCCAAGCGTTGATCCTGCTGTCCGTCAGCATTAAGAGAGGAGCCAGCCTAACCGCTGGCTTTTTACTGTATGGGTGAATTTGAGCTGATTGATAAGTACTTCAAGGTCCCCCACGCCCGCAAGGACGTGGTGATGGGCCCTGGAGATGACTGCGCCCTGTTGACCCTGCCGGCCGATACTCAGCTGGCGGTGAGCACGGATACCCTGGTGAGCGGCGTCCACTTCTTCCCCGACATGGATCCGGTGGATCTCGGCTACAAGGCACTGGCGGTCAATCTGTCCGACCTTGCCGCCATGGGCGCCGAGCCGCGCTGGGTGTCGCTGGCACTGACGCTGCCGGCCATCAACGAACCCTGGGTCGCCGGCTTTGCCGAAGGCTTTCTCGAACTGGCCGAATACTACAACGTGGCGCTGGTGGGGGGGGACATGACCCGCGGCCCGCTCTCCATCACAGTCTCGGTGAAGGGATCCGTCCCCGCCGGTCGCGCCCTGATGCGCAGCGGTGCCAAGGCCGGCGACGGCATCTATGTCACCGGCACCCTGGGGGATGCCGCCCTGGCGCTCTCCCATCTGCTCGGCAAGCGCAGCCTCAACGAGAACCAGCTGGCCGCCGTGCTGCCACGGCTCGATCATCCCCATCCCCGCATTCTGGCAGGGCAGGCCCTGCGCGGGCTGGCGAGCAGTGCGCTGGATCTCTCCGACGGGCTTTCCTCGGATCTCGGCCATATCCTCAAGGCCTCCGGGGTGCGGGCCCAGATCGATCTCGGCCTGCTGCCCCTCTCGCCCGTGCTGCAGGATGCGGTGCCCGAGCAGGATGCCTGGCAGCTGGCGCTGGCCGGTGGCGATGACTACGAGCTCTGTTTCACGGTGCCGGAGGAGTATCGCGGCGCGCTGGATACGGCGCTGGCCAACTGTGGCGTCAAGTTCACCCGCATCGGCCGCATCGTAGCGGGCGAGGTGGGCATCGACTACCTGAGAGGCGAGCAAGTGGTTGAACTGCAACTGAAAGGGTGGGATCACTTCGCATGAGCTTGTTCAGGATAAAGCCCGAGCTGACACGACTGAACCTGAAGCACCCGCTGCACTTGCTGGCGGTGGGGTTTGGCTCCGGTCTCTCCCCCAGGGCGCCGGGCACCATGGGGACGCTGGTCGCCATTCCGCTCTATCTGCTGGTGAGCGGTCTGCCGACGCCCTGGTTCATCGCCCTGCTGGCGGTGGGGTTCGTGGCGGGCATTCGTATCTGCCAGAGTGCCACCGATGCCATCGGCATGCCGGATCACGGTGCCATCGTCTGGGACGAGGTGATAGGTTTTGGCGTGACCATGATAGCGGCGCCAGCCGGTTGGCAGTGGGTGCTGGCCGGCTTCGTGCTGTTCCGGCTGTTCGATGTGTTCAAGCCCTGGCCCATCTCCTGGTTCGATCGCCGCATTCACGGCGGACTCGGCATCATGCTGGACGATCTCATCGCCGGCCTGTTCGCCCTGTTTTGTATGCAATTGCTGGCATACTGGCTGGGGTGAATCTCCCCGCAAGGGGGATCGCCAGCCTGGCATCCCCCTATATAGCTCTGTTTAGTTTTCATTCATCGGCATATGCTGCCGTTAAAAAATCATTTCACATAAATATTCACTACTCATTCGAAGCTTAATACTATTGTACCAATAGTGATTATTCCCGCCTGTTGCGTCTTTGTTGAAAGTAAAAGCACTAAAAAATCTTGATGGTGGTCATATAGTCTAGTTATGTGACACAAGTCATCATTTATGACTGCTGCAATGGCCACTGACTGAGCAAAGTATTGCGAAATTGTATAACCCGATCATTTACACTCGCGGTCAAACCGTCTAAGTTACTCGCGGGTTATTCCAAAAAAATGCAAAAAACCCGCCCGGATCGCTGGTTTCGCTGCCTCATGGATTGAGCGTTTATTACTCAGAAAAGCACTCAAGATCAGTACTCAAGGCACAACCGGCATCTGCGGCCGATTTACGGACGAATTATTTGGGACGGATGTCCCCCGCAGAGGTAAACATGTCCTTGCTCGAAGTGAAAAACTTGCGGATCGAGTACCCCTCCCGCTATGGGGTGCTGGCCGCGGTCAAAGATCTCTCTTTGTGTGTCGAAAAAGGGGAGATCGTCGGTGTGGTGGGCGAATCTGGCGCCGGTAAATCCACCATAGGCAATGCCGTCATCGATCTGCTGAGCCCGCCGGGCCGCATCGCCCGTGGTGACATCTATCTCAACGGCGAACTCATCTCCGGCAAGAGCCAGAACGAGATGCGGGCCATCCGTGGTTCCCGCATCGGTTTCATCTTCCAGGATCCCATGACCTCCCTCAATCCGCTGTTCACCGTTGAACAGCAACTGATGGAGACCATACTGGCCAATACCAAGCTCTCTCGCGATGCCGCCTTTGCCAAGGCGCTCGAGCTGATGGGCGCGGTCGGGATCCCGCAGCCCGAGCTGCGTATCAAGCAGTATCCGCACCAGTTTTCCGGCGGCATGCGCCAGCGGGTGGTCATCGCCATCGCGTTGTCGTGCGATCCCGAGCTCATCATCGCCGATGAGCCGACCACGGCCCTCGACGTCTCCATTCAGGATCAGATCCTCCAGCTCATCCGCAACCTCTGCAAAGAGCGCCAGGTGGGCTGCATGCTGGTGACCCACGACATGGGTGTGGTCTCCAACGTCACCGACAAGGTGGCGGTCATGTATCGCGGCGATCTGGTGGAGTTCGGTACCACCGAACAGGTGCTGGGTCGCCCCACTCACCCTTATACCCGCAGTCTCATCTCGGCTGTGCCCCGCTCGGACGTCAAGCTGGTGCGCTTCCCGCTGGTCTCCTATATCGAGGATGCCAGTGCGCCGGATACCAATATCGATCTCAAGACCCACTGGCTCGGCCAGAGTCAGGATGAGCGCACCTACGAGGGGGCCCTGCTGCGGGTGGAGAACGTGGATCTGAGGTTCGTCACCAAGGACTCCATCTTCCCGAGCCGCCGCCAGTATGTGCGCGCCTGCAACAACATCAGCTTCGAGATCTTCGAAGGGGAAACCTTCGGTCTGGTGGGGGAGTCGGGTTCCGGCAAATCCACCATAGCCCGTGCCATCACAGGCCTCTATCCGCCCGATACCGGCAAGATCTTCTTCGAGGGGATCGATCTGACGGCTCTGAAAGGGGAGCACGAGCGCCGTCCGCTGCGCCGCCAGATGCAGATGGTGTTCCAGAACCCTTACTCCTCGATGAACCCGCGCATGAAGGTGCGTGACATCATCGCCGAGCCCATCCGCTTCCATAAGCTGGCAGGCAGCGAGAGCCAGATCGAGGGCATCGTCAACGATCTGCTCGATCACGTGGGGCTCGGCCGCGGTGCCGGGGTCAAGTATCCCCACGAGTTCTCCGGCGGTCAGCGTCAGCGCATCTCCATCGCCCGTGCCCTGGCGACCCGGCCGCGCTTCCTCATCTGCGACGAGCCTACCTCGGCGCTGGATGTCTCGGTACAGGCTCAGATCCTCAACCTGCTCAAGGATCTGCAGCAGGAGCTCGGGCTAACCATGCTGTTCATCAGTCACGATCTGCCGGTGATCCGCCAGATGTGTGATCGCATCGGCGTGATGCAGCACGGTCATCTGGTGGAAGTGGCCGAGACCGAAAAACTGTTTACCAATGCCGAGCATGAGTACAGCCGCAAGCTGATCTCGCTGATGCCGGAGTTCAAGGGAATGTCCCGCGAGGGGCTGGAAATCGCAAGCTAGGAAAGAGCCGGCTCGCCGGTCTGCTTGTCACAAAAAGTGTCAATAAAAAGCCAAAAGCATGGAGAAAGACATGAAGAAAGGATTATCCAAGATTGCCATGGCGCTGTTCGCCGCGGGTCTCGCGTTTAACGTCTCTGCCGCCGACATTACCGTGGCCGTCGCCTCCGACGCCACCTCGCTGGATCCGCAGGAGCAGCTCTCCGGTCAGACCCTGGAGATGTCTCACCTGGTGTTCGATCCCCTGATGCGTTACACCCAGGATCTGAAGTTCGAGCCGCGTCTGGCCGAGAAGTTTGAACGTATCGACGACAAGACGGTGCGTTTTCACCTGCGCAAGGGCGTCAAGTTCCACTCCGGCAACGACTTCACCGCCGATGACGTGGTGTGGACCGTCAACCGCCTGAAGGCCTCTCCCGACTTCAAGGCCATCTTCGACCCCATCGCCGAAGTGAAGAAGGTCGATGATCTGACCGTCGATCTGATCACCGCCAAGCCGTTCCCGCTGGTGCTGCAGACCGTTACCTACATATTCCCGATGGACTCCAAGTTCTACACCGGCAAGGATGAAACCGGTAAAGACAAGGCCGAGATCGTCAAGAACGGCAGCTCCTATGCCTCCACCCATGTTTCCGGTACAGGTCCGTTCAGCGTCAAGTTCCGCGAGCAGGGCGTCAAGCTGGAATACGTGCGCAACGCCAACTACTGGGACAAGGCTTCCAAGGGCAACGTTCAGAACCTGACCGTGGTACCGATCAAGGAAGACGCCACCCGTGTGGCCGCCCTGCTGGGCGGTGACGTGGACATGATCTACCCGGTTGCTCCGAACGATCTGGAGCGCGTGAAGAATGGCAAGGATTCCCAACTGGTGACCCTGTCCGGTACCCGCGCCATCATCATAGAGCTGAACCAGAACACCAACCCGGCTCTGAAAGACAAGCGCGTGCGTCAGGCGATCAACCTGGCCATCAACGAAGTCGGCATAGTCGACAAGATCAACAAAGGCTTCGGCACCCCGGCCGGCCAGCTGAGCCCGAAAGGCTATGCCGGTCACAACGAGGCGCTCAAGCCCCAGTATGATCTGGCCAAGGCCAAGCAGCTGATGAAGGAAGCCGGTTTCGAGCAGGGCTTCAAGATGAGCTTCATCTCCCCGGCTGCCCGCTACGTCAACGACGTCAAGATTGCCCAGGCTGTCTCCGCCATGCTGTCCAAGATCAACATCAAGGTCGATCTGAAGACCATGCCGGTGGCCCAGTACTGGCCCGAGTTTGACAAGTGTGCGGCAGACATGCAGCTGATCGGCTGGCACTCAGACACCGAAGACAGTGCGAACTTCTTCGAGTTCCTGACCTTCACCAAGGATGCCAAGACCGGCATGGGTCAGTACAACTGCGGCGGTTATGCCAACGCAGAGGCTGACAAGCTGGTCGAGCAGGCCAACGCCGAAACCGATCCGGCCAAGCGTGCCGCCATCCTGCAGAAGGTGGAAGCCATGCTGATCGACGACGCCGCCTATGTGCCGTTGCACTGGGAAGACCTGGCCTATGGCGCCAAGAAAAACGTCGACATCAAGCCAGTGGTCAACGTGATGAACTTCCCTTACCTGGGTGACCTGGTGGTCAACAAGTAAGCAGGGTCGTAAAGAAGGACCTGGCGGGGGCAGCCATGGGCGCCCCCGCCATTAACAGAAGCCTGTGCCAAGACACAGGCCACGTAGAAGGACAAGCATGTTTACATTCCTGCTGAAACGGTTCTATCAGGCCGTGATAGTGATGTTCGTCATCAGCCTGGTCGCCTTCTCCATCCAGGACAACCTGGGGGATCCGCTGCGCGAGCTGGTGGGACAATCCGTCTCCGAGTCCGTGCGCCATGAGTTGCGCGAAAAGATGGGCCTTAACGATCCCTTTTTGGTGAAATACAGCCGCTTCTTGCAAAATGCAGTGCAAGGGGATCTGGGCACCTCCTACTTCTTCAAGCGACCCGCTCTCGAGGTGATACTCGACAAGCTGGTGGCTACCCTTGAGCTGGTCTTTGCCGCTGCACTGATCATCGTCGCCGTCTCCATTCCGCTGGGGGTTTACTCGGCGATAAGGCCACGCAGCTTCCTGACCAAGCTCATCATGGCGGTGAGCAGCATCGGCATCTCGATCCCTGTCTTCCTGACGGCGATCATGCTGATGTATCTGTTCTCCATCCAGCTCGGCTGGCTGCCGGCCTATGGCCGTGGCGAGACCCTTAACCTGCTGGGCTGGGAGTCGGGCTTCTTCACCTGGGATGGCATCAAGCACCTGATCCTGCCCGCGGTGTCGCTCTCCTCCATCATGCTGCCGCTGTTCATCCGGCTGGTGCGCTCCGAGATGCTGGAGCAGCTCTCTTCCGAATACGTCAAGTTCGCCCGTGCCAAGGGACTGGACAACAACAAGGTCTACTACCAGCACGCTCTGAAGAACACCATGCTGCCGGTCATTACCGTCGGTGGCGTGCAGATCGGCACCATGGTTGCCTACACCATCTTGACCGAGAGCGTGTTCCAGTGGCCGGGGACGGGTTTCCTGTTCCTCGAGGCGATCCACAGGGTCGATACGCCGCTGATCACCGCCTACGTCATCTTCGTCGGCCTGATCTTCGTGGTGACCAATACCCTGGTCGACCTGCTCTACGGGTTCATCAACCCGACCGTCAACTTGACCGCCAAGGGGTAACAGATGACTAACGCTGTGACTGTGAGCCGCTGTTTGACATGGCGCAACCACGCGGGTCTTGCCATCAATCCGGCTATCTACCTGGCTACGAAGGGGTAAGCATGAGTAACGCAGTAACTGCAAGCCCAAGCCGTTGGGCACGTTTTAAAAATTCCGACATCGTCTACTACTTCCTGCGCGATAAAGTCGCCATGTTCAGTTTTGCGGTGTTCGTGGTGTTCGTGCTGGCCGCGCTGCTGGCGCCCTGGCTGGCGCCGCACAACGTCTACGATCAGACCAGCTTCGATCTGATGGATGCCGAGCTGCCGCCCTCCTGGCTGGAAGGGGGCGAGGAGCGCTTCTGGCTCGGCACCGACAACCAGGGCCGCGACATCTGGAGCACCATCCTCTACGGTGCCCGCATCTCGTTGACCATAGGGCTGTTTGCGGTGGGGCTGCAACTGGTGCTCGGCATCGTGATCGGCCTGATCGCCGGTTACTTCGGTGGCCGCATCGACAACCTGCTGATGCGCTTCGCCGATGTGCAGCTGTCGTTCTCCACCATGATGGTGGCCATCATCATCTCCGCCATCTTCCAGGCCAGCTTTGGCTCCGAGGTTTACTCCGAATTTGCCATCGTCATGCTGGTGGTGATCATCGGCATCGCCGAGTGGCCGCAGTACGCCCGTACCGTGCGTGCCTCCGTGCTGGCGGAGAAGAAGAAGGAGTATGTGGAAGCGGCGCAGGTGATGGGGTTCCGTGCCCCGCGCATCATGTTCCGCCACATTCTGCCGAACTGTTTGTCACCCATACTGGTCATCTCCACCGTACAGGTGGCCAACGCCATCATGAGCGAGGCGGCACTCTCCTTCCTCGGATTGGGGATGCCGGTGGATCAGCCATCGCTGGGCTCGCTCATCAGCGTCGGCTTCAACTACATCTTCTCCGGCTCCTGGTGGATCACCGCCTTCCCGGGCATCTGTCTGGTGGTGCTGGTGCTGGTCATCAACCTGCTGGGTGACTGGCTGCGGGATGTGTTCAACCCCAAGATCTACAAGGGCTGATAAAAACCTGTCCTCACACTTACTGCGAGGGCGTGATCAAGGCTCATGTGCTGCTCGGAATCCTCACGTATGTCTATACGCTCCGGTTCCTGCGCTGCTCTTCACCTTGCTGACGCCCTTCTCGCGACAGAGTGTGCACAGGTTTGAAATAATGGATAACAAGAAGGGCGCCATCAGGCGCCCTTCTTTATTTGCTCGTCAACGTGCCTGATCAGGTCAGCAGCCAGGCCTCGATGCTGGCTTGAATGCCAGTGCTGTCGAGTCCCAGCAGCGCGTAGATCTCCTCCTGGGTGCCTTGCTCCACGAAGCGATCCGGCAGGCCCAGATTGAGCACCGGCTTGCACCGCTTGCTGCGCATCAGCAGCTCGTTCACCGCAGAGCCGGCGCCGCCCATGATGGCGTTGTCCTCTATGGTCACGAACTGGTCGTGGCTGGCGGCAAGCGACAGCACCAGGGCTTCATCCATCGGCTTGACGAAGCGCATGTCCACCAGGGTGGCATCGAGCGCCTCGGCGGCGGTCCTGGCCTGCTGCAGCAGGGTGCCGAACGCCAGTATGGCTGTGCCCTTGCCCTCGCGAATGACACGGCCCTTGCCGAGCGCCAGAGCCTGCATCTCGGTCTGCACCTCGATGCCTGTGCCGCTGCCGCGGGGGTAGCGCACCGCCGCAGGCTGGTTGCATTGATAGCCGGTGTAGAGCATCTGGCGACACTCGTTCTCGTCGGATGGCGTCATCACCACCATATTGGGCACGGTGCGCAGGAAGCTGATGTCGAACGCCCCCTGATGGGTCGGGCCATCGGCGCCCACCAGACCGGCCCGGTCGATGGCGAACAGCACAGGCAGCTCCTGCAGCGCCACGTCGTGGATCAGCTGGTCATAGGCGCGCTGCAGGAAGCTCGAATAGATGGCGACCACCGGCTTCTTGTCGGCGATGGCGAGGCCGGCGGCGAAGGTGACCGCATGCTGCTCGGCGATGGCCACGTCGAAGTAGCGATCCGGATACTGCTGGCTGAACTTGACCAGCCCTGAGCCCTCGCGCATGGCGGGGGTGATGCCGACCAGCTTCTCGTCTTTCGCCGCCATGTCGCACAGCCACTGACCGAAGATGGCGGAGAAGCTCGGCTTGCCGCCGCTCGCCTTGGGCAGGGTGCACTCGTCCGGATTGAACTTGGGCACGCCGTGATAACCGATGGGGTCCTTCTCGGCAGGCTCGTAGCCCTTGCCCTTCTTGGTCTTGACGTGCAGCAGCTGCGGCCCCTTGAGGTTGCGCATGTTGCGCAGTGTCTCGACCAGGGCGTTGATGTCGTGGCCGTCGATGGGGCCTATGTAGTTGAAGCCAAACTCTTCGAACAGGGTGCCAGGCACCACCATGCCCTTGAGATGCTCCTCGGCCCGCTTGGCCAGCTCCTTGACCGGCGGCAGACCCGCCAGCACCTTCTTGCCACCCTCGCGTATGGTGGTGTAGAGCTTGCCTGACATGATGCGGGCCAGGTGGTTGTTGAGTGCCCCGACATTCTCGGAGATGGACATCTCGTTGTCGTTGAGCACCACCAGCATGTCCTTGTGGACATCGCCGGCGTGATTGAGCGCCTCGAAGGCCATGCCGGCCGTGATGGCGCCGTCACCTATCACCGCCACCACCTTGCGACCCAGACCCTCGCTCTCGGCGGCGACCGCCATGCCGAGCGCCGCACCTATGGAGGTACTGGAGTGGCCGACCGAGAGCACGTCGTATTCGCTCTCGCCACGCCAGGGGAAGGGGTGCAGGCCGTCTTTCTGGCGGATGCTCTGCATACGGTCGCGACGACCGGTCAGGATCTTGTGGGGATAGGCCTGATGGCCCACGTCCCACACCAGTCTATCGAACGGCGTGTTGTAGACGTAGTGCAGCGCCACCGTCAGTTCGACTGTGCCGAGCCCGGAGGCGAGATGACCACTGGAGCGGCTCACCGAACGCAGCAGATATTCACGCAGTTCGTTGCACAGTACGGGCAGTCGCTCGAAGGGCAGGGATCGCAACTCGACCGGCGTATCCGCGAGGGCCAGGTTGGGGAAATTGCTTATATCAACGCTCATATTGTTACTGTTATCCAGCGTTTAGTGGGTTCGCTCGATGATGTAATCGGCAAACGCTTCCAGAATGTCGGTATTGTAGGGCAAAGATTGCAAGGCTGTTAAGGCTTTACCGTGCAGTTCGCGAGCCAGCTCACGGGCATTGTCGAGTCCGAGCAGGGCCGGATAGGTACTCTTTTCCTGCGCCAGATCCGAGCCTTGCGGCTTGCCCAGGGTGGCGGTATCGCCCGTGATGTCGAGGATATCGTCCTGTACCTGAAAAGCGAGGCCTATGGCGGCCGCATAGGTTTGCAGCGCCGCCAGGGTGGCGTCGTCCACGTCGGCCTTGCACAGGGCACCGAGCGCCACGGCGCATTCGATCAGGGCCCCGGTCTTGTGGCGATGCACCTGCTCCAGCTCGGGCAGGCTGATCTGGCGCCCTTCGGCCTGCAGATCCAGCGCCTGACCACCACACATGCCAAGGTAGCCGGAGGCACGGGCGAGGGAGCTCAGCATCCGCACCCGGTTTGCCAGAAGCCGGTCGGGCAGGGGATGATCGGCCAGAATGGCGAAGGCCAGGGTCTGCAGGGCATCGCCGGCCAGGATGGCGGTGCCTTCGTCAAATGCCTTGTGCACGGTCGGCTGGCCGCGACGCAAGTCGTCGTTGTCCATGGCGGGCAGGTCGTCGTGCAGCAGTGAGTAGGCGTGGATGCACTCCACCGCGGCGGCGGGGCCATCCAGCAGCTCGCTCTTGACGCCCAGCATCTCTCCTACGGCGTAGACCAGGAAGGGGCGCACCCGCTTGCCGCCGAGCAGCAGGCCGTAGCGCATGGCATCGCGCAGACGCGGGGCCATGGCGGGCAAGGATTCAAGTTGTGCAGACAGGCAGTCGTCAATACGTTGACGATGCAGGCGGGAAAAATCGTCCAGCGTCACTCACTCCTCTCCTTGCTCTGGCTGGAAGGGAACCGCTTGCTCTGTGCCATCGGCCTGAGTCAGCAGGATCTGGATCTTCTGTTCGGCCTGCTCCAGCTTCTGCTGGCCGGCGCGCACCAGGTGGACACCCTGTTCGAACTGCTTGAGCGCCTCTTCCAGCGGTAAGGAACCTTGTTCCAGTTGATGAACTATGGTTTCCAGCTCTTCCAGAGTGGCATCAAAACTCAGGCGGTCGATTTTTTTACTGGCCATGTCCATCCTCGGGGATTGAAAAAAACGGTTTATCTTAACATCGACGACGGGCAGGGGGGAGGCTGAAAAGTGCGGTCGGCTTAAACTCTCGGAAAAGTGGCCGATAATAAGCCATCTTGTGAACTAGGAAAAACGTGGTGGCCCTTGCCGCTGATGAGCCAATAGCAGAAAATTCAACAAACTGCAGATACAACGAATTTCAGCTGACAGGAGTAGGGATGTGGATCTAGGTAGTCTGATTGGCATAGTGCTGGGATTTGGGGTCGTGGTGTACGGCATGTTGCTGGGTGGCCCCATGAGCATGTATGTGGATATGCCTTCGGTCTATATCACCATACTGGGTTCCCTCTTTATCTGCATGATGAAGTTCAACATCGGTCAGTTCCTGATGGCGTTCAAGGTGGCCGGCAAGGCATTCATCTACAAGGGCGACAAACTGGATGACCTCATCATCAAGGCGGTTGAACTGGCCGATGCGGCCCGTAAAGGGGGCTTCTTGGCGCTGGAAGCCGCTGAAGTGCCGAATACCTTTATGAAAAAAGGCATCGACATGCTGGTGGACGGGCACGATGCCGATGTCATCCGCGGCGTGATGGAGAAGGACATTGAGCTCACCGCCGAACGGCATGTCATCGCCATCAAGGTGTTTCGCGCGCTCGGGGATCTGGGGCCCGCCATGGGCATGATAGGTACTCTGGTGGGACTGGTGGCCATGCTGGCCAACATGAGCGATCCCAAATCCATAGGCCCGGCCATGGCGGTGGCCTTGCTCACCACACTGTATGGCGCCATCGAGGCCAACATGATTGCGATCCCCATAGCCGACAAGCTGGAGCTGCGCAGCGGTGAAGAGCAGCTGAGCCGCTGTCTGGTGCTGGACGCCATCATGGGCATTCAGGATGGCCAGAACCCGCGGGTGATCCAGTCCATGCTGCAAAATTACCTGAACCAGTCCAAACGCAACAATGGCAGCGAGTAATCTCCATGGCTAAGTGCAAGTGTCCGCCACCTGGTCTGCCCGGTTACATGGGCACCTTCGCCGATCTGATGTCGCTGTTGATGTGCTTCTTCGTGCTGCTGCTCTCCTTCGCCGAGATGGATGTGCAGAAGTTCAAGCAGATCGCGGGCTCCATGGAGAAGGCGTTCGGGGTGCAGAATATTCTGGAGGTCAAAGACATTCCCAAGGGGACGTCCGTCGTTGCCCTCGAGTTCAGGCCGGGTCGCCCCGAGCCGACCCCCATAGACACCATCATGCAGCAGACCATGGACATGACCCAGACAGAGCTGGATTTCCAGCCTGGTGACGCCGATCAGGCCGGGGGTCATGACAAGAGCGAAGACAAGCTGGTGGGGGGCGACACCCGGCAGGAGGCGCAGAAACAGCAGGAGCAGTCCAATGCCCTGGCCAAGGAGCTGGCGGAGCAGATGAAGGCCCAGATCCAGGATGGTGCCATCGAAGTGGAGGCGCTGGGTCAGCAGATCATCATACGGATCCGCGAGAAGGCTGCCTTCCCGGCTGGTTCCGCCTTCCTGCAGCCCCAGTTCTGGCCCGTGGTGCGCAAGGTGGCGGCTCTGCTCAAGGATGTACCGGGGGAGATCACCATCTCGGGTCATACCGATGATGTGGCCACCGAGGATGAGCTGTTTCAGTCCAACTGGGAGCTTTCTTCCCAGCGCGCGGTGGCTGTGGCTCATCAGATGATCAAGGTCCCCGGCTTCGATGGCGGGCGACTGGTGGTGCAGGGCATGGCCGATTCCCAGCCGCTGGTGCCGAACACCACCCCGGAAAACCGGCGCATGAACCGGCGGGTGGAGATCGCCATCATGCAGGGCAAGCCGACAGTATCGGCGCCAATCGGCGTCTCTGAGCAGAAGTAGTGTCGATGGCAAAGCGCGATCCCGCTCGCAGGGACTGACATGGATTTTGTGCCGGCTTCATATTAAGATGCCTCATCCGAACCGATAGCTGCGGCTCTCTTTGATAGCCGCAGCTTCTCTTTTCAAGCAACCCAGGTTTCGACTATGAATCATACTCCGATGACTGTTCGCGGCGCTGAAAAGCTGCGTCAAGAGCTCGACTATCTGAAGAGCGAGCTTCGTCCGCAGATTATCGAAGCGATTGCAGATGCCCGTGAACATGGTGATCTGAAAGAAAACGCCGAGTACCATGCCGCCCGTGAGCAGCAGGGCTTCTGTGAAGGCCGCATTCAGGAAATTGAGAGCAAGCTCTCCAATGCTCAGGTGATCGATGTCACCAAGATTACCAACAATGGTCGCGTCATCTTCGGGGCGACCGTGACCCTGCTGAAAAGCGAGACGGAAGAGGAAGTTGTCTACCGTATCGTGGGTGACGACGAATCTGACATCAAACAGAACATGATTTCAGTGAACTCGCCCATCGCCCGTGCCCTGATCGGCAAGGAAGTGGACGATGTGGCCATCGTCAAGACGCCGGCCGGCGACGTGGAATACGAAGTTCTGGCTGTCGCTTACCTCTGATGTGAGGTGATGCCTGAAACAGGGGAGCTCGGCTCCCCTGTTTGTATTTAGCGGGGTTGGTAGGCCTGGGTGAAGGCGTCCTGATGGCGCTGGAACATCCAGCTGCGCAGTTGCTCAAGATCCGGCTTGGCCATCTGGAAGTGCAGTGCCCAGCCCTGTACTCCATTGCGTTGATGGATGTGCCTGACCAGCTCGGCGCAGAGGGGCAGCGGGGCCAGTTCATGAATGAGCAGGGTGCCGCTGAGGGTGGCGCCTATCGTCAGGCCGGCGGGCAAGCCCTCCACCACCAATCCGTCCAGCGACAGGCTGTGCACCAGACACTCGGTATCGGCCACCTTCAGGCGCGCCTCTTGGTCGAGGCGCCAGGCGCGCAGATGGGGATAACCCAGCTCCTTGATGACGGGCGCGGCGATGCGCGGTTCGACGAAGCCATCGTCCCCCTGGGTGAAGCGCAGCGGAAAGCGGAGTTGATGCCCGGCGAAGCGGGCTTCGAGCACCAGTTGATCGGCGCGTTGCAGCAGTCCGAGCAAGGGGGTGGCGAGATAACCGCTCAGGGATTGTCCGGCGGCCGTCTCCTGACTGCTCCCCAAGTCCCGTAACATGGCCAGTTCATCTTCGGTGAGAATCTGATGGTGATCCATAGCGGGGTGTCCACGAGTATTCATCGCAGGTTAAGGGCCTGGAGACTACTTTGGCAAGCGACTTGGGAAGAAGGGAAATGAAGGAAAGAGCGAGGCTCTTTCCTGTTACTTGCGGGGCAGTTGGATTTTCGGCTCGTTGGCCTGACGGTAGATGGTCAGCACGTGGCCGATGCTCTGTACCTTGACCGCGCCGGTTTCACGGACGATTGCATCCATAACCAGCTGTTTCATCTCACGATCTTCAGACGCAACCTTAACCTTGATCAGCTCGTGGTAGTTCAGGGCCAGATCGATCTCGGCCAGTACGCCTTCGGTCAGACCATGTTGACCCAGCAGGACAACGGGCTTCAGACTGTGGGCAAGGCCCTTGAGGTACTGTTTCTGTTTATTGTTGAGAATCATGGCAATTTCTTCATAAGTCAGGGTTGAAAGGGGCGTATTCTACCCCCACTTAGCCCTTAATACTAATAACCCTTGTGGTTTTTTAAAGTCGACAATCATGACCCAGAAAAAACGTTCCCCCAGCTCAAGCCGCTGGTTAAAAGAACATTTCGACGATCAATACGTCAAAAAAGCCCAGAAGTTGGGGCTGCGTTCCCGCGCTGTTTTCAAGATTGATGAGATCCAGGGCAAGGACAAGTTGCTCCGTACCGGCATGACAGTGGTGGATCTGGGGGCGGCCCCGGGTGGCTGGTCCCAGTTTGCCGTTGAGCAGGTGGGTGACGATGGACGGGTCATCGCGTGTGATATTTTGCCGATGGATCCCATTGCCGGTGTCGATTTCCTGCAAGGGGACTTTCGGGAGGAAACTGTACTCGGCGCCTTGCTGGCCCGTGTCGGTCCGGACAAGGTGGACCTGGTTATGTCTGATATGGCGCCCAATATGAGTGGCACCCAGCAGGTGGATCAGGCCCGCGCCATGTACCTGGTCGAGCTGGCGCTCGACATGTGCAACCAGGTATTGCGCAGTAATGGCAGCTTCGTGGTGAAGGTATTCCAGGGAGAGGGGTTTGATGCCTATCTCAATGAAATTCGTAAGCTTTTCTCTGCTGTCAAGATTCGTAAACCAGACTCGTCTCGTGCCCGTTCACGAGAAGTCTACATTGTGGCTACCGGTTTTAAACTGTAGTACCCTAACCTTCATCGTTAACTGTCAGTCTGCGAGGTCATTGATTTGAGTGACATGGCGAAAAACCTAATCCTGTGGCTGGTCATCGCCGTCGTGTTGATGTCGGTGTTCAATAGCTTCAGCCCCAGCGATACCACCAGTCGCCAGCTGGACTATTCCAGCTTCGTTAAAGAAGTGACCCAAGAGCAGATCCGTGAAGTGCGGATGGATGGCAAGGTCATTAATGGCGTCAAGCGCACTGGTGAACGCTTCACCACCATCATACCGGCGCCGGATCCCCAGCTGCTCAACGACATGCTCAATCACAATGTCAAAGTGATGGGCGAGAAGCCGGAAGAGCCGTCTTTGCTGACCTCTATCTTCATCTCCTGGTTCCCGATGCTGTTGCTGATCGGTGTCTGGGTCTTCTTCATGCGTCAGATGCAGGGCGGTGGTGGCAAGGGTGCCATGTCGTTCGGCAAGAGCAAGGCTCGCCTGATGAGCGAAGATCAGATCAAGACCACCTTTGCCGACGTCGCAGGCTGCGATGAGGCCAAGGAAGAGGTGAAAGAGCTGGTCGACTATCTGCGCGATCCGAGCAAGTTCCAGAAACTGGGTGGCAAGATCCCCACCGGCGTACTGCTGGTAGGTCCTCCCGGTACCGGTAAGACCCTGCTGGCCAAGGCCATTGCGGGCGAGGCCAAGGTGCCTTTCTTCACCATCTCGGGTTCCGACTTCGTCGAGATGTTCGTGGGTGTCGGTGCCTCCCGGGTGCGTGACATGTTCGAGCAGGCCAAGAAGTCTTCCCCCTGCATCATCTTCATCGATGAAATCGATGCGGTCGGTCGCCAGCGTGGCGCCGGTCTCGGCGGTGGTCACGATGAGCGTGAGCAGACCCTGAACCAGATGCTGGTCGAAATGGATGGTTTTGAAGGCAATGAAGGCGTCATCGTCATCGCCGCCACCAACCGTCCCGATGTTCTGGACCCTGCCTTGCTGCGTCCGGGCCGTTTCGACCGTCAGGTCGTGGTCGGTCTCCCGGATGTGCGCGGTCGCGAGCAGATCCTGAAGGTGCACATGCGCAAGGTGCCGTTGGCAGATGATGTCAATGCGGCCCTGATTGCCCGTGGTACCCCAGGTTTCTCCGGTGCCGATCTCGCCAACCTGGTCAACGAAGCCGCCCTCTTCTCCGCCCGTGAGAGCCGTCGTGTGGTTTCCATGACCGAATTCGAGAAGGCCAAGGACAAGATCATGATGGGTGCGGAACGTCGCTCCATGGTGATGAGAGACTCTGAGAAGGAGATGACGGCTTACCATGAGGCTGGTCACGCCATCATAGGCCGTCTGGTACCAGATCATGACCCTGTCTACAAGGTTTCCATCATACCGCGCGGTCGTGCGCTGGGTGTGACCATGTACCTGCCCGAGCAGGATCGCTGGAGCCACTCCAAGCAGCACCTGGAGTCCATGATCTCCAGCCTGTACGGCGGTCGTCTGGCGGAAGAGCTGATCTACGGTGCCGAGAAGGTATCGACCGGTGCATCCAACGATATCGAGCGTGCGACCGACATCGCTCGCAAGATGGTTACCCAGTGGGGCATGTCCGAGCGTCTCGGTCCCATGCTCTATGCGGAAGAAGATGGTGAAGTGTTCCTCGGTCGCAGCATGGCCAAGGCCAAGCACATGTCCGATGACACGGCGCGCGTCATCGACGCCGAGGTCAAGCAGGTCATCGATCGCAACTACGCCCGCTCCAAGCAGATCCTGCTGGACAACATGGACGTGTTGCACACCATGAAAGATGCGCTGATGAAGTACGAAACCATCGACGCCAAGCAGATCGACGATCTGATGGCCCGTCGCGAGGTGCGTGCTCCCAGCAACTGGCATGACGAGCACAGCGACACTCCGCAAGGCGGTGCCACTGTCGCGGCGGATGCCAAACCGGCAGTGACCGACGTGGAGCCGGTGGCGGATGTCGACATCGACAAGGCCAACGATCTCCCGGCCAAATAAATTGTGATGATGCAAACCCCGGGCTGGTCCCGGGGTTTTTCTTTATGTAAATGGAAGCGAAGATGCAGCTAACCAGCAAGGGGCTCAGCCTCTCCCTCGATCGTCCCCATGTGATGGGGATCCTCAATGTGACACCCGACTCCTTCTCCGATGGCGGCAATTTCAATCAGATTGACCGGGCCATGGCCCATGCTCGCCAGATGATCGCCGACGGGGCAACGCTCATCGACATCGGCGGCGAGTCGACGCGTCCGGGTGCCCCCGACGTGAGCGAGCAGGATGAGCTGGACAGGGTGATCCCCGTGGTCGAGCGGATGGTCGCCGAGCTGGATGTGATGATCTCCCTCGATACCTCCAAGGCTGCCGTGATGCGGGAAGGCTGCAAGGCGGGGGCCCATCTCATCAACGACGTGCGGGCCTTGCTCGAACCCGGCGCCCTGGCCGCCGCCGCAGAAGCTGACGTACCCGTGTGCCTGATGCACATGCAAGGCCAGCCGAGAACCATGCAGGCCGAGCCCCACTATGACGACCTGCTGGGGGAGGTGAGGGCCTTCTTCGACGAGCGTATCGCCGCCTGTCTGGCCGCCGGGATAGGGCGCCAGCAGTTGTTGCTGGATCCGGGCTACGGCTTTGGCAAGACGCTGGCGCACAACTATCAGCTGCTGGCCTGGCAGGAGAAGTTGCTCGATTACCAGCTTCCGCTCTTGGTCGGTATGTCGCGAAAGTCTATGATAGGCAACCTGCTCGGTCGCTCGGTTGATGAACGGCTGGCCGGCAGTCTGGCCTGTGCGCTCATCGGGATGCAGCATGGCGCCCGTATCATCCGGGTGCACGATGTGCGAGAGACCATGGATGCCCTGCGCGCCGGCTGGATGGTAATGACGGGACAAGATTTCATATCCAAATAAAAAAACGAGAACAGACAATGGCAAGAAAGTATTTTGGCACCGATGGTGTCCGCGGCAAGGTTGGCGAATTCCCGATCACCCCTGATTTCGTGATGAAGCTGGGTTGGGCCGCAGGCAAGGTGCTCTCCAAGAAGGGCACCCGTAAAGTGCTGATCGGCAAGGATACCCGCATCTCCGGCTACATGCTGGAGTCCGCGCTGGAAGCGGGTCTCTCCGCCGCCGGTCTCAAGGCCATACTGATGGGCCCCATGCCCACCCCGGCCGTTGCCTACCTGACCCGCACCTTCCGTGCCGAGGCCGGCATCGTTATCAGCGCCTCCCATAACCCTTACTATGACAACGGCATCAAGTTCTTCTCAGCCGATGGCACCAAGCTGCCTGACGAGGTCGAGATGGCCATCGAGGCCGAGCTGGATCACGAGATCAAGTGCGTCGAGTCTGCCGATTTGGGCAAAGCCGTGCGCATCGAGGATGCGGCGGGTCGCTATATCGAGTTCTGCAAGAGCACTTTCCCCTCCCATCTGAGCCTGGAAGGGCTGAAGATGGTGGTCGACTGCGGCAATGGCGCTACCTACCACATAGCCCCCTCCGTGTTCCGCGAACTGGGCGCCGAGGTGATAGCCATCGGCTGCAGCCCGGATGGGCTCAACATCAACGACGGTGTCGGCTCGACCGCTCCCGACGCGCTGGCGGCCAAGGTGCTGGAGTGCAAGGCCGATCTCGGCGTGGCCTTCGACGGCGACGGCGATCGCCTAGTGATGGTGGACCACACGGGTTACATCATTGACGGTGACGAGATCCTCTACATCATCGCCCGCGATGCGCTGCGCAACGGCCGCCTCAAGGGCGGTGTGGTTGGTACCCTTATGGCCAACATGGGCCTGGAGCTGGCGCTGCAGACCCTGGGCATCCCGTTCGCCCGTGCCAAGGTGGGTGACCGCTACGTGCTGGAGATGATGAACGAGAAGGGCTGGCGTATCGGGGGTGAAAACTCCGGTCATATCATCTGCCTGGATCAGACCACCACAGGGGATGGTATCGTCGCCGCCCTGCAGGTACTGATGGCCATCTGCACCGCAGAGATGCCGCTGGCCAAGCTGCGTTCCGGCATGAGCAAGTTCCCGCAGGTGCTGGTGAACGTCCGTTTTGCCGAGGGCAAGGATCCGCTGGCGGCTGATGCCGTCAACCAGGAAGTGGCCAAGGTGGAACAGGAGCTGGCTGGCCGTGGCCGCGTCCTGCTGCGCAAATCCGGCACCGAACCTCTGATCCGGGTCATGGTGGAAGGTGAGCATGAGCAGCAGGTGCGTGATATGGCACAACGCATCGCTCAACAGGTCGAATCGGCGTTTTAATGAACAAAAGGGGCGGCTTTTTAGCCGCCCTGGTTGTATCTTGTTCAAACGATTCGAAAATTCAAAAATAGCGCTTGTCAGCTGACAATCCTCTGGATATTATCAGCCCCGCTTTCGCAAGGGAGTTGCCGATGGGACATCGCAAGCCGTTTGTAGCCGCCAACTGGAAGTTACACGGTAGTAGGTCGCAGTTAGAGCAGTTTACTGGCCAGTGCCTGCAAGGCATGGATGAGCGAGTAGATGTGGTCTTGTGTCCATCCCATGTGCATCTCGACTTCACGGCCGCTCTGCTCAACGAGCAGAAGGTGATGAAGTTGGGGGCTCAGAATGTGAGTCAGCACCAGGCTGGCGCTTACACGGGTGAAGTCTCGTGTCAGATGCTGGTTGAGGCAGGGTGTCGTTACGTACTGGTAGGACACTCCGAGCGCAGGCGTCTCTTTGGTGAGACCAGCTTTATCGTCGCAGAAAAGTTTGCGGCAGCCAGAGCGGCAGGCTTGATCCCCATCCTCTGTTTGGGTGAATCGGGCGCAGCGAGGCAGGCGAGAAGAACCTTCGAGGTGATCGCCGAAGAGCTGGACATCGTCATAGAGAAAAATGGCGCGATGGCTTTCGATAATGCTATCATCGCCTACGAGCCGATTTGGGCTGTAGGTACAGGTAAATGCGCCACACCCGAGCAGGCACAAGAGGTTCATTCCTTTATACGTGGTCGCTTGGCGGAGGATACTCCGGTAATAGGTGAGAAAGTTAGAATCATCTATGGTGGGAGCGTGACACCGACCAATGCGAGAGATTTGTTTGCCCAGCCCGACATTGATGGCGGCCTGATTGGTGGAGCGAGTCTCGATGACAAGACGTTTTTAGGAATTGTTGAAGCGGCAAAGGGTGCAAGTTAAATGTACGAAATTCTTTTAGTCGTTTATCTGCTGGTTTCACTGGCTCTGATTGGTCTGGTGATGATTCAGCAAGGTAAAGGGGCTGACATGGGCGCCTCCTTCGGCGCAGGGGCATCGAATACCGTATTCGGCTCCGGTGGTTCAGGCAGTTTCCTGACCCGAACAACAGCAATTTTGGCTACTCTGTTCTTTCTGATTAGCTTGGTGCTCGGCTCTATGTCCAGCAACAAGGTCAAACAGGGTAGTGAATGGGAAAATCTGCAACAAACCCAACAGGTTGAGCAGACCAAAGCGCCAGTAAAGAAAGACACTGACGTTCCCGAATAAGTGAGTTTTGCCGTGGTGGTGGAATTGGTAGACACGCTATCTTGAGGGGGTAGTGCTCTAGGGTGTGCGGGTTCGAGTCCCGCCCACGGCACCAATTAAGTAGTGAGCTCGGGCAACCGGGTATATTATAGCCAGTCAGTCTTGTGTGAAGAGAATGAACTGGCTATAATCTCGCACGATTTCGGACGCGGGGTGGAGCAGCATGGTAGCTCGTCGGGCTCATAACCCGAAGGTCGTCGGTTCAAATCCGGCCCCCGCAACCAAATTTCACGCATTTCCTACGCTCAGGAAGGCGGTCGCTGCGAGGCGACAATCAGGGTAAAGCGCCAAGCCCCGATTTGACATCGGGGCTTTTTGTTATGTGCGATTTACTCTGAATCGATCTCTATCTGGGCTTTATGCCCTTTTTTTGTTTTTCGGAGGGTGACTTTGGCTACGTTGGAACAACGTTTGACCGATCTGCTCGAGGCTCCGGTCGTTGCCTTGGGTTTTGAACTTTGGGGTATTGAGTTTATCCGCGCGGGTAACCACTCCACTTTGCGTGT
Organism: Aeromonas sp. MR19; assembly: GCF_963899305.1. Classification (NCBI taxonomy): domain Bacteria; kingdom Pseudomonadati; phylum Pseudomonadota; class Gammaproteobacteria; order Aeromonadales; family Aeromonadaceae; genus Aeromonas; species Aeromonas sp. MR19. Next base: position 1,100,528 of record NZ_CAWQWZ010000011.1, on the reverse strand, counting down.
CTTTATCGACGGCGAGAATGGTGTGACTGTCGAGAACTGTGCTGAAGTCAGCCATCAGGTTGGCGCCATCATGGATGTCGAGGATCCCATCACAGAAGAATACTTCCTGGAAGTATCCTCCCCTGGTCTGGATCGTCCGCTGTTCAAGGTTGCCCAGTTCGAAAAATACGTTGGCCAAGAGGCGGCGGTGCAGCTGCGGATGGCAACAAATAACCGCCGCAAGTTCAAAGGCGTAATCAAAGCTGTGCAAGGCGACATGATCACCCTGACAGTAGATGGTAAGGACGACGTGTTGGCTTTCACCAATATCCAAAAAGCGAACATAGTGCCGAACTTTGGTTAACGAGGCTATCGGATATGAATAAAGAGATTTTGCTGGTCGTTGACGCAGTATCCAACGAGAAAGCTGTGCCCCGCGAGAAAATTTTCCAGGCTCTGGAGACCGCGCTGGCGACTGCGACCAAGAAAAAATATGAAGGCGAGATTGAAGTTCGGGTCGAAATCGATCGCAAGACCGGTGACTACGATACCTATCGTCGCTGGGTTGTGGTGGCCGATCAGGCTGCAATGGAGAACCCGTACGGTGAAATCACCCTCGAAGCCGCTCAGATCGAGCAGCCCGAGATCCAGCTCGGTGACTATGTAGAAGATCAGATCGACTCTGTGACCTTCGACCGTATCACCACCCAGACCGCCAAACAGGTTATCGTGCAGAAAGTGCGCGAAGCCGAGCGTTCCCAAGTCGTTGACCAGTTCAAGGACAAGGAAGGCACCATCATCAGCGGTGTGGTCAAGAAGAGCAACCGTGACAACGTGATCCTGGATCTGGGCAGCAATGCCGAGGCCGTGATCTTCCGTGACGACATGCTGCCGCGCGAGACTTTCCGTCCGGGCGACCGCATCCGTGGTCTGCTCTACGCCGTGCGTCCCGAAGCCCGTGGTTCCCAGCTGTTCGTCAGCCGTTCCAGCCCGGACTTCCTGAAAGAGCTGTTCCGCATCGAAGTACCGGAAATCGGTGAAGAGATGATCGAAATCATGGGCGCCGCCCGTGACCCGGGCTCCCGTGCCAAGATAGCGGTGAAGACCAACGATCGTCGTATCGACCCGATCGGTGCCTGTATCGGCATGCGCGGTGCCCGTGTGCAAGCCGTCTCCGCCGAACTGAGCGGTGAGCGTGCCGACATCGTCTTGTACGATGACAACCCCGCCCAGTACGTGATCAATGCCATGGCGCCCGCCGATGTGGCCTCCATCATAGTGGATGAAGACAACCACACCATGGATATCGCCGTGGAAGCCGCCAACCTGGCCCAGGCCATTGGTCGCAACGGTCAGAACGTGCGTCTGGCATCCCAGCTGACCGGTTGGGAGCTGAACGTCATGACCGTTGAGGACATGCGTGCCAAGCACCAGGCCGAGAACGACCGCATCTTGACCCTGTTCACCAGCACCCTCGACATCGATGACGATTTCGCCGGTCTGCTGATGGAAGAAGGCTTCTCTACCCTGGAAGAGATCGCCTTCGTACCGGTCAACGAGCTGCTGGCCATCGATGGCCTGGACGAAGACATGGTTGAAGAGCTGCGCCAGCGCGCCAAGAATGCGCTGACCACCAAGGCTCTGGCCAAAGAAGAATCCTTTGAAGGTGTAGAACCTTCCGAAGATCTGCTCAATCTGAACGGCCTTGGCCGTGACATGGCGTATGCCCTGGCCGCTCGCGGTATCGGCACCCTGGAAGATTTGGCAGAGCAAGGCATCGATGACCTTGCTGATATTGAAGGGCTGACGGCAGAGAAAGCCGGTGAGCTGATTATGGCTGCTCGTAATATCTGTTGGTTCGGAGAAGAGCAGTCTGAGTAAGATCAAACGGAGGAAAATGAATGGCAGAAGTATCAGTCAAACAACTTGCCACTGACATCGACACACCGGTTGATCGTCTTCTCCAGCAGTTTGTCGATGCCGGTATCAGCAAGAGCAAGGCCGACGACATGGTTAGCGAGTCTGAGAAACAGACTCTGCTGACCCATCTGAAGAAACAGCATGGAGGTGACGAGGTCGCCGCACCTGCCCGCATGACCTTGCAGCGCAAGACCAAGAGCACCATCAGTGTTCAGGGGACTGGCGGCAAGAACAAGGAAGTGCAGGTTGAAGTGCGTAAATCTCGCACCTACGTAAGACGCTCGGCGCTGGAAGATGAACAGCGCCAGGCGGAAGCCGAGGAAACAGCGCGTTTGGAAGCAGAAGAAAAAGCTCGTAGCGAGGCCGAAAACAAGGTTCGTCTCGATGCTGAAGAGAAGGCTCGCCGTGAGGCTGAGCAGGCTCGTCGTGAAGCTGAGGAAAAGGCGCGGATCGAGGCACAACAAAAGGCTCGACAGGCTCCACAGCCCGCCAAAGCAGCCAGTAGCACAGCTCAGCAAGAGGCAGAAAAGATGGCCAAGCGCGAAGCAGAAGAACTGAAGCGCCAACAGGATCAAACCGCTTTGCAAAAAGCAGAAGAACTCGCCGCGAAGAAAGCCGAAGAGGCTCGCGTCATGGCGGAACAAAACGGCCCTCGCTGGGCTGAAGAAGAAGCTGCTCGCGCCAAAGAGAGCAGTGACTATCATCTGACCACCAACAAGCATGCGCAAGCCGCAGAAGACGAGTTGGACCGGAAGGAAGAAACCAGCCGTCGTACCGCCGCCGCCGCCGTCAAGGCGCCGAAAAAGGCCGGTCGTCGTGAAGATGATCGCGACTCCCGCAACCCGCGTGCCCGTAAAGGCAAGCGCGGCAAGGTGGCCATGCCGAACGCCATGAAGCACGGCTTCAACAAGCCTGCGGCCGTGGTTAACCGTGACGTCGTCATCGGCGAAACCATCACTGTGGCCGAACTGGCCAACAAGATGGCCGTCAAGGGCGTAGAAGTCATCAAGGCGATGATGAAGATGGGCGCCATGGCGACCATCAACCAGGTGATCGATCAGGAGACAGCCCAGCTGGTCGCCGAAGAGATGGGTCACAAGGTGGTGCTGCGTCGTGAGAACGAGCTGGAAGAGGCGGTACTGTCCGATCGTGACGAGACCTCCGAAGCCAAGCCGCGCGCACCTGTCGTGACCATCATGGGTCACGTCGACCACGGCAAGACCTCGCTGCTGGATTACATCCGTAAAGCCAAGGTCGCTGCTGGCGAAGCCGGTGGTATCACCCAGCATATCGGTGCTTACCACGTCGAAACCGACAGTGGCATGATCACCTTCCTGGATACCCCGGGTCACGCGGCCTTTACCTCCATGCGTGCTCGCGGTGCCAAGTCGACCGATATCGTCGTTCTGGTTGTTGCTGCCGATGACGGCGTCATGCCGCAGACCATCGAAGCCATCCAGCACGCCAAGGCGGCAGAAGTGCCCATCGTGGTTGCGGTCAACAAGATCGACAAGCCCGAAGCGGATCCGGATCGTGTCAAGACCGAGCTGGCCCGTTACAACGTCATGTCCGAAGACTGGGGTGGCGACAGCCAGTTCGTTCACGTCTCCGCCAAGTCTGGCGAAGGCATCGACGACCTGCTGGAAGCCATCCTGATCCAGTCCGAAGTGCTGGAATTGAAAGCGGTTGTCGATGGCATGGCCAGCGGCGTCGTGATCGAATCCTTCCTGGACAAGGGTCGTGGTCCGGTTGCCACCGTGCTGGTACAAGAAGGTACTCTGCGCCAGGGCGACATCGTACTGTGTGGTCTGGAATACGGTCGTATCCGTGCCATGCGTGACGAGCTGGGTCGTGAAATCAAGGAAGCGGGTCCGTCCCTGCCGGTGGAAATCCTGGGTCTGTCCGGGGTGCCGTCTGCCGGTGATGAAGCCACCGTTGTACGTGACGAGAAGAAGGCCCGTGAAGTGGCACTCTATCGTCAGGGCAAGTTCCGCGACGTCAAGCTGGCTCGCCAGCAGAAGGCCAAGCTGGAAAACATGTTCGCCAACATGACCGAGGGCGAAGTGTCCGAAGTGAACGTGGTGATCAAGGCCGACGTACAGGGTTCGGTGCAGGCGATTTGCGATGCGCTGGTCCAGCTCTCTACCGACGAAGTCAAGGTCAAGATCGTGGGCTCGGGTGTCGGTGGCATCACCGAAACCGACGCCACTCTGGCAGCGGCTTCCAGCGCCATCCTGGTGGGCTTCAACGTCCGTGCCGACGCATCTGCGCGCAAGGTCATCGAGTCCGAGAGCCTGGATCTGCGTTACTACTCCGTCATCTATGATTTGATCGACGAAGTGAAGCAGGCCATGAGCGGCAAGCTGGCTCCTGAGTATCGTCAGGAGATCATCGGTCTGGCTGAAGTGCGTAGCGTCTTCAAGTCACCCAAGTTCGGCGCCGTTGCCGGCTGTATGGTTACCGAAGGTGTGGTCAAGCGTTCCAACCGTATCCGTGTTCTGCGTGACAACGTGGTTATCTATGAAGGCGAGCTGGAATCCCTGCGCCGCTTCAAGGATGACGTCAACGAAGTCCGCAACGGTTACGAGTGTGGTATCGCGGTCAAGAACTACAACGACGTACGCGAAGGCGACCAGATCGAAGTTTACGAGACCATTGAAATTCAACGGACTCTGTAAGCCGAGAGTTAGACAAAATAGGGGGCCGCGGCCCCCTTTTATCGCAGGATAGAATATGGCCAGAGAATTCAGCCGGACCAACAGGGTCGGCCAGCAGATCCAGCGTGAAATCGCGCTGATCTTGCAGCGTGAGGTCAAGGACCCGCGCATCGGCATGGTAACCGTCTCGGACGTGGAAGTGTCCAAGGACCTCAACTATGCCAAGGTTTATGTCACCTTCTTGCAGCTGGATATCGATGCCGAGCGCATCGCGGAAGGGCTCAAGGGCCTGACCGAAGCGGCCGGCTACATCCGCAGCCTGCTCGGCAGCGCCATGCGCCTGCGGGTGGTGCCCGAGCTGCGCTTCTACTACGACCAGACCCTGGTCGAGGGGATGCGCATCTCCAACCTGGTGTCCAACACAGTGCGTGACGACAAGCGTCGCATGGCCGAAGCCGGCCGTGAAGAAGACGAAGCCGCACCGGATGATACAGAGGATAAAGCCTGAGATGTCTCGTAGACGCCGTTTCAAGGGTCGTGACGTACACGGCATCCTGCTGCTGGACAAGCCGACCGGTCTGACCTCCAACGATGTGTTGCAGAAGGTCAAGCGTATCTACAACGCCGCCAAGGCCGGTCACACCGGTGCTCTGGATCCGCTGGCGACCGGCATGCTGCCGATCTGTCTCGGCGAGGCCACCAAGTTCTCCCAGTATCTGCTGGAAGCGGACAAGCGCTATGAGGTGACCGCCAAGCTGGGCGAGCGCACCAACACCAGCGACTCCGACGGCGAGGTGGTCTCCACCCGGCCGGTGAACGTGGCCGTGGGCACCCTGATCGAGTCGCTGGACCAGTTCCGCGGCCCCATCATGCAGGTGCCGTCCATGTACTCCGCCCTCAAGCACAACGGTCGCCCGCTCTATGAATATGCCCGTGAAGGCATAGAGATAGAGCGCGAAGCCCGCCCCATCACGGTGTTCGAGCTCAAGCTCATCAGCTTTGAAGGGGATGAGGTCAAGCTGGAGGTGCACTGCAGCAAGGGTACCTACATTCGCTCCCTGGTGGACGATCTCGGGGAAGTGCTGGGTTGTGGCGCTCACGTCACCCAGTTGCGCCGCACCCAGGTGGCCAGCTATCCCTATGAGCGGATGCTGACTCTGGAACAGCTCGAGTGCATCTTCGAACAGGCCAAGGCTGAAAGCATCCCGCCACGGGAGCAGCTCGACCCCTTGTTGCTGCCGATGGATACCGCCGTGGCCGCGCTGCCCGAGGTGAACATGCTGGCGGCAGTCGCCGCCTATGTGAACCAGGGTCAGGCCGTGCAGGTAGCTGGCGCGCCGCAAAGCGGCCAGGTCCGCATGACGGTCGGCCCTGAGCGTGAGTTCATCGGGGTGGGCGAGATCGACGACGAAGGGCGGGTTGCCCCCAAGCGTCTGGTGCGCTACCACGACGATCACGACGAGGAGTGATCCTCAGGCGGTATCTGGGCGTCTTTCCCGTTGCGAAAAGTGACGGGGACGATTATGATACCGCCCTCATTTCACGGCTGAATTAGAGATTGGCTGTGAACCTTTAAACACTCTACTTGGAGTAATACCATGTCTCTAAATGCTGAGATCAAAGCTTCCATCGTTGCTGACAACGCTCGTTGCGCCAACGACACTGGCTCCCCCGAAGTGCAGGTTGCCCTGCTGACTGCCCAGATCAACCATCTGCAAGGTCACTTCAAAGAGCACGCTAAAGATCACCACGGTCGTCGTGGTCTGCTGCGCATGGTTTCCCAGCGTCGCAAGCTGCTGGACTACCTGAAGCGTAAAGATGTTCAGCGTTATGCTGCTCTGATCGCCAAGCTGGGTCTGCGTCGTTAATCGACCATCAGATTTCGCGAAAAAGGGGAACCTCAGGGTTCCCCTTTTTTATTGCGCGTCAGGCTGTTGCCGGCTTCACAGAATTTGTGTCACTGCTTACCTTTTGGTTCGAATCAAGTATACTTGCACGCGAATTTAAAGAGCCAAATTGTAAAAAGGAAATTCACGTGAATCCTATTGTAAAGTCATTCCAGTACGGTCAACACACCGTCACTCTGGAAACCGGTGTGATGGCCCGTCAAGCCACTGCGGCCGTAATGGTCAGCATGGACGATACCTGCGTATTTGTGACCGTAGTAGGCAAGAAAGAGGCCGATCACGGTCGCGATTTCTTCCCGCTGACCGTCAACTACCAGGAGCGTACCTATGCTGCTGGTCGTATCCCGGGTGGTTTCTTCCGTCGTGAAGGCCGTCCGAGCGAAGGCGAAACCCTCACCTCCCGCCTGATCGACCGTCCTATTCGTCCGCTGTTCCCGGAAGGCTTCCTCAATGAGGTTCAGGTGGTTGCCACCGTCATGTCCGTGAACCCGCTGGTTTCCCCGGACATAGTTGCCATGATCGGTGCCTCTGCTGCACTGGCCATCTCCGGCATCCCGTTCGGTGGCCCGATTGCCGCGGCTCGCGTGGGTTACATGAACGGTCAGTACGTGCTGAACCCGACTACAGCCGAACTGCCCCAGAGCGATCTGGACCTGGTAGTTGCCGGTACCGCCAACGCGGTACTGATGGTCGAATCCGAAGCGGCCATCCTGTCTGAAGAGACCATGCTGGGCGCCGTCGTTTATGGCCACGAGCAGATGCAAGTCGTGATCAACGCCATCAACGAATTCGCCGCCGAGGTGGGTACCCAGCCGTGGGATTGGACCCCGCCTGCGACCAACGAAGCGCTGAAAGCCAAGGTTGCCGAGCTGGCCACCGCCGAGCTGGGTGAAGCTTACCGCATCACCGAGAAGGCCGTGCGTTACGCCGCCATCGGTGCCATCAAGTCCCGTGTGGTTGAGCAAGTGATCGCCTCCGGTGTGGAAGAAGATGCCAAGAAGATCGGCGAAGAGTTCCACAGCCTGGAAAGCCGCATCGTCCGTGGCCGTGTGGTCCGTGGCGAGCCGCGCATCGATGGTCGCGATCCGGAAATGATCCGCGCCCTGTCCGTCGGCACCGGCATCCTGCCGCGCGCTCACGGCTCCGCCCTGTTCACCCGTGGTGAGACTCAGGCTATCGTGGTTGCGACCCTGGGTACCGAGCGTGACGCCCAGAACATCGACGAGCTGGCTGGCCACCGTGCTGACCGCTTCATGCTGCACTACAACTTCCCGCCGTACTGCGTCGGTGAGACCGGCATGATGGGTAGCCCGAAGCGTCGTGAAATCGGTCACGGTCGTCTGGCCAAGCGCGGCGTTGCTGCCGTGATGCCGAGCGCCGCCGAGTTCCCGTACGTGGTGCGCGTGGTGTCTGAAATCACCGAATCCAACGGTTCCTCCTCCATGGCCTCCGTCTGTGGTTCCTCCCTGGCGCTGATGGACGCGGGTGTGCCGATCAAGGCCTCCGTTGCCGGTATCGCCATGGGTCTGGTGAAGGAAGAAGAAGGTTTCGTCGTGCTGTCCGACATCCTGGGTGACGAAGATCACCTGGGCGACATGGACTTCAAGGTGGCCGGTACTACTCAAGGTATCACAGCGCTGCAGATGGACATCAAGATCGAAGGTATCACCAAAGAGATCATGGAGATTGCCCTCAAGCAAGCCCGTGGTGCTCGCCTGCACATCCTGAAAGTGATGGACGAAGCCATCCAGGCGCCGCGTAGCGAAATCTCCGACTTCGCCCCGCGCATCCACACCATCAAGATCAATCCTGAGAAGATCAAGGACGTGATCGGCAAGGGTGGTTCCGTGATCCGCGCGCTGACCGAAGAGACTGGCACCAACATAGAGCTGGATGATGACGGTACCGTCCGCATCTCCGCCGTTGCCAACGAAGCCGCCATGGAAGCCATTCGTCGCATCGAGGCCATCACCGCCGAGATCGAAGTGAACCGCATCTATGAAGGCAAGGTTGTGCGTCTGGCCGACTTCGGCGCCTTCGTCAATATCCTGCCGGGTAAAGACGGTCTGGTACACATCTCCCAGATCACCGATGCCCGCGTGCAGAACGTGGCCGACTTCCTGAAGATCGGTGATGTTGTGAAGGTGAAGGTACTGGAAGTGGACCGTCAAGGCCGCGTGCGTCTCTCCATCAAGGAAGCGAATGCACCGACCGAAGCCGCCGCACCGGTTGCTGACGTGGCTGTTGCCGAAGAGCCGACTGCCGAATAAGGCTGCCGTGCCGTTGAAAAGCCGACCTCAGGGTCGGCTTTTTTGTGCCTGCTCGGCGGCGATGTTGTTTCTTATGAAGCCCTCTGTTACAACAATGGGCTCCCCGCGCGACGGGCAACAAGGAGCAGTATGATGTCGTTGGCCCTCCTCAGGCAGTTTCCTCCGCTGGTCTGGACCGTGATCCTGGGTACCTTCATGGTGCGCACCAGCTATTACATGGTCTGGCCTTTTCTCTCCATCTTGCTCTATCGGGAGTATGCCCTCTCGGCCACCAGCATAGGGGCCATGCTGGGAGCGAGTGCGGCGCTCTCCACCCTGATCAGCTTCTATGGCGGCTGGTTGTCGGACCGGCTGGGGCGGCGCAACATCTTGCTGGCCGGCTGCCTGGTGGCGCTGCTCTGTTACGGCCTGCTCGGCTTCTCCCACTCAGTGCTCTGGCTCGGGGTCGGGGTGATCGGCAGCGGTCTCTCCTCCGGTCTCATAGATGCACCGGGCAAGGCGCTGATGGCCGACAGTCTCGCTTCGGCCAAGGCGCGCGAGCTGGCGCTGCATATGCGCTACTTCCTGCTCAACCTGGGGGCGGCGACAGGGCCCCTGCTCGGGGTGACCCTGGGCATCAGCGCCCAGCAGCAGACCTTCCTGCTGCTCTCCGGCAGCTATCTGTTGCTGGGGGCCGCCTTCGTCTGGGGCTTTCGCAGGCTGAATGAGGAAGAGCGGCGCGGTGGCGGCCTGGGTCTGCGGGCCGCCATCAAGGTGCTGTGGCTGGATCGGGGCTTTCTGCTGCTGGTAATGGCGAACCTGCTGATGGTGCTGGTCTACTCCCAGTTTCACTCACCCCTGGTGCAGTACCTGACCCGGGCCGAGACCCCGGAGGTGGCGCGGCTGGTCGCCATTCTGGTGACGATCAACGCGCTGACCGTGGTCTTGCTGCAATTCCCGCTGCTGCACCTGCTCGCCCGCTGGCCCGGCAAGGTGCGGCTGCAGCTTGGCATCATGCTGTTTCTGGGGGCTCAGGTGCTGTTTGCGCTGGGGGATCCCGCGCAGTGGTCGCACTGGATCGGGGCCGTGCTGCTGCTGAGCGTGGGGGAGACCATACTGTTCCCGCTGCTCAACGTGCTGATCGATCAGATGTCGCCCCCTCATCTGAAGGGGAGCTATTTCGGGGCCGGGGCGCTGGCCGGGCTGGGCGGTGCCATAGGGGCCGTGCTGGGGGGCTGGATCCTGGAACTGTGGGGCGGGCCGTCACTCTACATATTGATGGCGCTGTGCTGCATCTTGACCTTTCTGCTGTACGAGTGGGGGGCGCGGATCCCGCGCCCCGAGGTGGTGAAAGCCTGTTCCCGCGAGGGTTAGTGGGTCTCCTTCAGGTTGACCTGCTTCATCGCCTTCTTGGCGGCATACATGCGCTCGTCGGCCAGCCGGATCAGGCTGTTGCCCTCGTCGAACTGGATGGGGCCCGTTTGCACCATGCCGATGCTGAGGGTCACGTCCCCTAGCTGCTCTGCCAGGGTGTGGGTCAGCCGTTGCAGATAGACGTCCCTGGCCTGATCCTCGTTGCAGTTGGGCAGGATCAGGCAGAACTCATCCCCGCCGTAGCGAAAGCAGCAATCCTCCGCCCGCGACACCTTGCGAATGCAGGCGCCGACGATGCGCAGTATCTCATCTCCCCGCTGGTGTCCCTGGGTGTCGTTGATCTGCTTGAAGTCGTCGATGTCGAGGTAGGCGATGACCACGGGCTCGGCGCGGCGCTGGCAGGTACGCAGGGTGCGGGTCAGGTTCTCCTGCAGGTGACGCACGCTGAGCAGGCCGGTGAGGGAGTCGGTCCGGCTCATCTCCTCCAGCTGCTGGGTGCGCTCGCGCACCTTCTCCTCCAGCGTCTTGGCGTAGATCTCCGACTTCTCCTTGGATGACTCTATCTCCGAGACCAGGCTGCGGATATAGGTCTCGAACACCAGAGTGATGTCGAACAGGAAGAGCTTGTCGAGGGCGGTCAGCATGGTCATGCGATTCTGCTCATGCTCTATCTGGGTGAAGATATCCTCGATGAGCAGCCCCTTGAGGGTGTTGATGGCGGCCAGATAGAGTTTGGGTTCCACCCCGATCCGCTTGTGCACCAGCCCGATCCGCAACCGGTTGTTGACGTACTCCAGATCATACTGGCCGCTGAACAGGTCGAGGATGTAACGGCGCTGGGCCGCCCGCAGCCGGGTGAGCGTATCGGCATCGCCGATCAGCAGGGCAATCTCGGTGATCCCGGTCTGCAGCGTATAGAACTTGTCGACCAGCGCATCTATGTGGGGCTCTATCTTGATGCGATAACTGGCGAGCAGAGTGAAATCGTCCTCGCCCAGCAGCAACAGCTCCTTGCGATGGGCTATTTCGAACTCTGTGATCCGCATCTGTTCCAGCAGAGTCTGTTCGGTTGGATTCATGGCTGTTCCCTGAACGAAAATGACGACGCGCACTTTGTTATCTAACTGACAGTGTAGACATTAACGGCAGGGGACAGGTTTTCAAATGGCGCAGGTTTGTTGCAGGTCAACGGCTGCGCCCATCGCTCTATCTACTAGAAGGTCAGCACCTTGTCGGCCGCCAGGGTCCACTGGGCCAGCAGCGGCAGGGTACCGATCTCGATCCCCTCGATGAGCGGCAGGGCCGTGATGCCGCGGGCATCGGTACAGGTCTTGCACAGGCGGATGATGGTGCCATGGGCCAGCAGGATCTCCAGCATCTGGCGCAGGTTGTACCCCTCGGCCGGGGCTTGCCCTGCCAGCGCGGCGCCGACCGCATCGGACATCAGGAACAGTTGCAGGCTGGCACCGCCCTGTTCGCCCAGGGCAATGGCCAGCCGCAGGGCGTTGAACAGGGATTCGCTACCGTAGGGTGCGCCGTTGGCGATGATGACAATACGTTGATTCATAAAAGACTCCATTCTGAAAGCCGCTATTGTAGACTCGTCGGGGCCGCGCTGGCGTGATGTTGCACAAACTCTGTCGTACCGGTTGGCACACGGCTTGACCCGTCCGGCCGAGTGAGGTCTGATAGGCGGCCATCAAACATGACAGAGGAGTGAGGTCGTTATGTGGAAGGTTATCGGAATGAGTATGCTGCTGTTGGCCGGTCAGGCTTATGGCAGCCAGGAGGTGGGCTGCAAGGCACGGCAACAGGCGGTGACGGATCAGCTGGTCTTCGCCAAGGCGCACAACAACGCGGATCAGGTGGCCGGGCTGGAGCGGGCGCTGCGCAATATCGAGGCTCACTGCACCGATGCGGGCCTGTTCAAGGAGCAACAGCAACGGGTGACCGAGCTGAAAGCGCAGGTGAACGAGCGGCTGATCGAACTGCAAAATGCGCGGGTGTCGGGCAAGCCTGACAAGATCGCCAAGAAGCAGGCCAAGCTGGAAGAAGCCCAGACCAAATTGCTGGCAGCCCAGAACGAGCTGGATGCGCTGAGCAAGCTGATCACCCACTGATCGCCGCATTGCAGCGTGAAAAAGCCGGGCATGCCCGGCTTTTTGCTGTTCAGTGATCCCTCCTATCATGCTCCCCGTCGACCGACCATGTTGGCCGGCACCACCCAGGCATCGAACTGCTGCGCCGTGAGATGGCCGGAGGCGATGGCCGCCTCCCGCAGGCTGAGCCCTTCATGATGTGCCCGCTTGGCTATCTCGGCCGCCTTGTCGTAGCCGATGTGGGGGTTGAGTGCCGTGACCAGCATCAGGGAGCGGGCCAGCAGATCATCGATGCGAGCCCGGTTCGGCGCGATGCCGATGGCGCAGTGATCGTGGAAGCTCTGCATGCCGTCAGCCAGCAGCCGCACGCTCTGCAGAAAGTTGTGGGCGATGAGCGGGCGGAACACGTTCAGCTCGAAGTTGCCGCTGGCACCGCCTATGTTGATGGCCACGTCGTTGCCCATCACCTGGGCGCACAGCATGGTCAGCGCCTCGCACTGGGTCGGATTGACCTTGCCGGGCATGATGGAGGAGCCGGGCTCATTTTCCGGGATCAGCAGCTCTCCCAGCCCGCTGCGGGGGCCGCTGGCCAGCCAGCGCACGTCGTTGGCGATCTTCATGAGCGATGCGGCCAGCGTCTTGAGGGCGCCGTGGGCATGCACCAGGGCGTCGCTCGCCGCCAGCGCCTCGAACTTGTTGGGGGCGCTCACCAGCGGCAGGCCCGTCTGCTCCGCCAGGGTGGCTGCCACCTCGTCGGCAAAGCCGGGTGGCGTGTTCAGGCCCGTGCCGACGGCCGTGCCTCCCAGCGCCAGCTCGCACAGGTGGGGCAGGGCGGCCCGAATGTGGCGCTCAGCCTGTTCCAGCTGGGCGACCCAGCCGGAGAACTCCTGCCCCAGGGTGAGCGGGGTGGCGTCCTGCAAGTGGGTGCGGCCAATCTTGACTATGTCGTCGAAGGCGTGTGCCTTGCGGGCCAGGGTGGCGCTCAGGGTGATCAGAGCGGGCAGCAGTTGCAGCGTGATGGCGCTGACGGCCGCCAGGTTCATGGCGCTCGGGAAGACGTCATTGCTCGACTGGCTCTTGTTCACCTCGTCGTTGGGGTGCACCAGACGCCCCTCGCCGCGCGGGCCGCCGAGCAGCTCGCTGGCCCGGTTGGCCAGCACCTCGTTGACGTTCATGTTGGTCTGGGTGCCCGAGCCTGTCTGCCAGACCCTGAGCGGAAACTCCCCCCCGTGCTGACCACAGAGGACCTCATCGGCGGCGCTCATGATGGCCTGGGCCGTGCGAGCGGGCAGCAGTCCCTTGGCGTGATTGACCCGGGCACAGGCAGACTTGATGCGCGCCAGGGCGTGGATCAGCTCCATGGGCTGACGCTCCCCCGAGATGTCGAAATGGTGCAGGGAGCGCTGGGTCTGGGCCCCCCACAGCCGCTCGGCCGGAACGGCTATCTCCCCGAAGCTGTCGTGTTCTATCCGTGTCGTCATTGCATCCTCCCGCCGAAAAGAAAAGGGGCGAGGGAATATCCCTTGCCCCTCACAGCATGGCAAACCACAGGCCTGGTCGCTCAGAATGGCAACTCACGTTGTGGCGCGCCCTCTTGCATCATGGTTCAGCCGTGGGGGCGAAACGGCGTCAGCGCCGCCAGCGGGCTGGCATCCATGCATTCCTGAATCGCCTCGCCGTGCTTGAAAATCTTGAAGCTCTCGCCGCGGGCGCTCCAGTATTCGAGGGTCTCACCGCTGCCCTCGCCACTTATTTGGAGCAGGCTGGCTTCACGCAGGGCCACCACGTGTTCGCTCGGGTTGATGGCGCAGAACTCCGCCAGACGCTCGTCGCGGGTCTCTCCCATGTGGCCGCTGATGCTGGCGTCCAGATAGTGGGGGTTGATCTGCAGCGGGAACAGGCCAAGGGCGGGCAGCACGGCGGCGTTGCACACCGGCATGTCGTTGGTGGTGCGAATGCTCGGGGTCGCCACGTTGCAACCTGCGCTCCAGCCCACATAGGGTACGCCCCGCTCGCGCACGGCGCGCTGGATGGGCACGACCAGGCCATTTTCGTGCAGCAGCTGGTTCAGGCGCCAGGTGTTGCCGCCACTGATAAAGATGGCGTCGGCCTGCTGGATTGCGTCCACCGGATCGTCAAACTGATGGATGCTGATGGCTTCCACCCCCAGGCTCTCGCCGAGCTCATTGGCCCTGGCATCCCAGTCGCTGCGGATCACGGCGTAGGGGATGAGCAGGATGCGCTTGACCTGTTTGCGGGCGAGCAGGGTCTGCACCCGATCCCGGGCCCAGCCGAGCAGACCCGGAAATTCGGTGGCTTTACCGTTGCTGAGAAGAAGCAGTTCCATGAAAAGTGTCCTCATGAGTGAAAGCGGAGGAGGCGCCGCCAGGACGTGCCGTGGCGACAGGAGCCCCCATTCTAACCCGATTGGCCGCAGGGTTCTGTGATCGGTTCATGTATCCCGATGAGCCTGCCCTCTGGCCGGTTATCAAGCAGTCCACCCTCTGCGCCATCTACCAACTGCTCGATATGCATCCGCCGGGCCGCCGCAACCGGCGGTGATCTGCCTCCCGCCGCGTCTCAAATACGAAAGACCCCACCGAGGTGGGGCCTTGATCCTTGAAGGCGGTTCCCGTCAGCTGGCGCTGGCCGGGGCAATCTGGAACTCGGGCTGCTGGCGCAGCTTCCACAGCTCAATCCACTTGTGGATGGCCGACACCAGTATGATGGCGCCCAGCCCCAGCATCAGCAGCGAGATGCCGCCGTTGAGCAGGTTGTAGCCCTTGGATTCCGGGTTGAAGTAGACATGGCTGACCATCCAGTAGCCGGCATAGTTGACGGTGACGAACAGGTAGGCCAGCGGGATCAGGCAGGTCAGCATGTAGCGGCGCTTGCTGGCCAGTCGCAATATGATGGTGGCGCCTATGATGAGGCCCACCGAGGCCATCAGCTGGTTCGAGACCCCGAACAGCGCCCACACAGAGCCGATATCGCCGGACATCAGCAGATAACCCCACATCACGCAGGCGAGCACGCTGGCACCTATGGCGCCCGGCATCCAGTCGATGCGCTTGAGGGGCGGGTAGAACTCGCCGAAGAAGTCCTGAATGAGGTAGCGGGAGACCCGGGTGCCGGAGTCGACGGCGGTCAGGATGAACACAGCTTCAAACATCACCACGAACTGGAAGAAGTAGGAGGCGAGATTGCTGAACCAGGGCACCTTGGTGAAGATGTAGGACATGCCCACCGCCAGGGTGACGGCGCCGCCGGTGCGACCGTTCAGATCCATGCCGATCTCCTGGGAGAGGAAGGGCAGATCTACTACCTGCATCCCCAGCTTGGCGAAGGCCTCAGGAGTGGCGTTGATGGCGAAGTAGTCGGCCGGGTGCAGGGCGGTGGCGGCGATCAGCGCCATCACGCCCACCACGCACTCGGCCAGCATGGCACCGAAGGCGACCGGCAGAATGTCGCTCCACTTGTCCACCAGTTTCGGGGTGGTGCCTGAGCCGATGAAGGCGTGGAAACCGGAGATGGCGCCGCAGGCGATGGTGATGGAGATGAAGGGCCAGACCGGGCCGCCCAGCACGGGGCCGCCGCCGTGGACGAACTGGGTCATGGCGGGGAACTGGATCTCGGGGTTGATGCAGATGACGCCGATCACCAGGGCGCCGAACACGCCTATCTTCATGAAGCTGGAGATGTAGCCGCGGGGGGTGAGCAGCAGCCAGACCGGCAGGGCGGTGGCGAAGAAGGCGTAGACGGGCAGTGCCAGACTGATGGTCTCGGCGCGCAGGGTCAGCCAGGCACCGAAGGCGCTCTCCTGCACGTAAGGGCCGAAGAAGACGCAGGCCAGTACGGCGATGAAGCCGACCCAGGAGGCGGCTTGCAGGTTGCCGGTCAGCTTGTGCCAGATCCCCACCACCATGGAGATGGGGATGGTCATGAAGACCGCGAACACGCCCCAGGCGTTACGCTCCAGCGCGTGCACCACCACCATGGAGAGACCCGCCATTGTGATGGTGATGATGAACAGCATGGCGAGCCCCGTACACCAGCCAGCGATGGGGCCTAATTCGGCCTTGGCCACCTCGGAGAGGGACTTGCCCTGATGCTTCATGGAGGCGAACAGCACGACTGTGTCGTGCACGGCGCCGCCGATGACGCAGCCGATCAGCAGCCAGAGAAAGCTCGGCAGGTAGCCGTACTGGGCGGCCAGGACCGGGCCCACCAGGGGGCCTGCGGCGGCGATGGCCGCGAAGTGCTGACCGAAGTTGACCCACTTGTTGGTCGGCACATAGTTTTTGCCATCTTCCAGCTGGTGGGAGGGGGTGACCAGCTTGTCGTCGGCCATCAGCACCTTGCGCACAAAGAACACGCCGTAGAGGCGATAGGCGATGGCGAGGATGCAGAGGGCCGCAATGACGAAGGTGATTGCGTGTTGCATGACGGAGTTTCCTTTTCCTGCGGCCAATCTGGCCGGGCTCAGGCTGCACTCTACGCAGGCGGTGGGGAAAGGGGAGCGCAGAAGAGGTCAGTGGCAGAGGGCCGCCCGCGAGCGGCAGAAAAGCGGCCCCGAGCGGTTTGAGGGATGAGCCGGCGGGCGTGGGAAGCGGGTGAGTGGTGGCTGGCAGAGCAGGAGCGGAGTGAGTGGCCCGCTCCTCAGGGGATCTCCAGCAGCTCCTTGAGGGGTTTGAGGTAGCGGCGACTCACCGGCACCTTGTGACCGCCCTGGGTCACCACCTCCGCCAGCCCGCCGTCCAGCAGCAGGATCTCGCGGATCTGGCCGGGGTTGAGCAGGTATTGGCGGTGACAGCGCACGAAGCCGGTCTTCTCCTCCAGGGTGCGCAGGGTCAGCTCTGTGGTGCCTTGCTGCTGGGCGCTCACCACCTTGTTGCCGGCCAGATCGCTGTGGACGAACTCCACCTCGCCAAGGGGCAGCAGCAGGATGCGGTTGTGGCCGCTGCAGGGGATGCTGCGCAGGGGCTGGGCGATGCGGGTCGGATCCGGCAGCGGTTGGCCAGCAAGTTCCCCCCCTTTGGAGGAGAGAGGAGAGAGCAGCCTCTGGATGCGTTCCAGCGCCTTGTTCATCCGCTGTGCCGTGACCGGCTTGAGCAGGTAGTCGAGGGCATTCTCCTCGAACGCTCGCAGGGCAAACTCGTCGTAGGCGGTGATGAAGACGATGTGGGGGCGCAAGTCCGGGTCCAGCATGCTCACCAGCTCCAGCCCGCTGATGCGCGGCATCTGTATGTCGAGAAACAGCAGGTCGGGTTTGAGGCGGTGGATGGCGGGCAGCGCCTCCATGGCGTGGGCACACTCCCCCAGCAGGCGGATGTTGCCCGCCTGCTCCAGCAGCAGCCGCAGCTCCTCGCGGGCGAGGGGTTCATCGTCGACGATAAGGGCGGTCAGCATGGGCTCTCCTGCAGGGGAAGGGTGATCCTCACCCGGGTTGAATGGTGTGGGACGCACTGTATGGTGACGCCGTATTCCGGGCCGTAGCGGGCCTTGATGCGTCTGTCCACTATGTTCATGCCAAGGCCGCTCCCCTCCTGATTCGCCTGATAGAGGCCGGCGTTGTCACACACCTCCAGCACCACACGTGCCCCCTCGACCCGCGCCGTCAGGGTCAGCCTGCCCGGTTCGAACATCTGGGAGATGCCGTGCTTGATGGCGTTCTCGACTATGGGTTGCAGGGAGAAGGTGGGCAGCCGGTACTCCAGCAGCGGCTCGGGAATATGGATCTCCACGCTCAGGTGCTCGGCGAAGCGGGCCTGCTCGATATGCAGATAGGCGTTCACGTGCTCCAGCTCGTCGGCCAGGCTCACCTCGTCCCCCTGGCGCTTGAGGTTCTTGCGAAAGAAGGTGGAGAGGTGGTGCACCAGGGTGCGGGCATCCTCGGGGTCGCGCCGGATCACCGCCGCCAGAGTGTTGAGGGCGTTGAACAGAAAGTGCGGGTTGATCTGCGCCTGCAAGAGCTTTATCTCCGACTGGGCCAGCAGCCGCTTCTGCTCGTTGTACTTGCTGGCCAGGATCTGGCCGGAGAGCAGCCGGGCAATCCCCTCTCCCAGGGTGCGGTTGATGGAGGAGAAGAACTTGCGCTTGGGCTCGTAGAGCTTGATGGTGCCCACCACCGACCCCTCTTCCCCCCGCAGCGGAATGACCAGCGAGGAGCCGAGCCGGCACTGGGGATGCAGGTTGCAGCTGTAGGGGATCAGGTTGCCGTCCGCATAGACCACCTCGTTGTGCTGGATCGCCTTGAAGGTGTGGGCCGAGTTGATGGCGGTGCCCGGCAGGTGGTGATCCTCGCCTATGCCGATGAAGGCGAGCAGCTTCTCCCGATCCGTGATGGCCACCGCGCCGACTCCGGTCTCCTCGTAGAGGATGCGCACCATCTGCTGGCACGCCTCCTGGGTGAACCCCTTGTCCAGCACCCGCATCGCCCGCTCGGCGATCTTGAGGGCGCGGGCGGAGAAGGCGACCGAGTACTTCTCCAGCATGGCGCGGTGATCGAGGATCATCCGCATGAACATGGCGGCCCCTAGCGTATTGGCCACCAGCATGGGGGCTATGATGTTCTCGATGAGGTGGACGGCGTCATCATACGGGCGGGCCACCAGCAATATGATGCCCATCTGCATCAGCTCGGCGATGAGGGCCACAGATCCCACCACCCAGGGGCTGAACAGCAGGTCGAGCCGGTGGCGGGCGACGAAGTGGCGATGCACCAGGCCGCCGAGCAGCCCCTCGGCTATGGTGGAGAAGGTGCAGGCCAGGGCGGTGAAGCCTCCCAATGAATAGCGATGGATGCCGCCGGTGAGCCCCACCAGCAGCCCCACCACAGGGCCGCCGACTATGCCGCCGAGCACGGCGCCGATGGCGCGGGTGTTGGCGATGGAGTCCTCGACTCTCAGGCCAAAATAGGTGCCCATCACGCAGAAGCCGGAGAAGATGAGGTAGCAGAGGATCTTGTGGGGCCAGCTCAGGGTCACCTGAGTCAGCGGCATGAACAGCGGCGTCTTGGAGAGCAGCCAGGCGATCACCAGATAGACGCAGAGCTGCTGGAAGAGAGATATCACGAGCGCGAATTGTTCGAAAGCCACGGCACACTATCTCGAAAGGGGATGCTCATCCAATGGACGCGGAGTATTAGCAAACCCAGATTTGCGCTGCAAGCCACGGGCGCCGGAATAGCGGGTTTGCGCACAGATTTGGTTGACAGCCTGAGCCAAAGGCATCCCATGTCGCCGCCTGGCCTGCCCATTCACGAAAGCTGTAACCAATCAGGGGGCCCGCGGGCCCCCTGATTGTTGATAACAACATCAAATTAGTCGAGCTTGAAGTCGACCCACACCAGGCGGTGATCCGAGCTGACTCCCTTGGCGATGCCCAGCTTGGCGTCGTACACCAGGTGATAGCCCGGCTCGAAGCTGGCCGGCCAGAACACGCCAGAGGCGACCACGTTCAGGTTGGCGGAGGGCAGCACATGATCGAGCTGCAGGCCGCTGCTGCTGGTGATGCGCTCCGGAGTGGGGCGCTTGTTGTTGCGCTTGCACTGATCCGGCTGGCTGGCGAGGCACTCGGGGCCGCCCTGACTGACCGGTATGATGGCGCCGTTGGTGACCGCCTGATTGACCAGCACATGGTTGTGCAGGTCCTGGATGGCGGTGAGATCCCCATCGCCAATCTGGGGATCGGCGTTGAGATCGCCGGCGATGACGAACTTGGCGCCCTCGGCCAGGCCACCGGCCTTGCCGGCGTCATCCACCATGTAGCTGGCGGTCTCCACATAGTCCTGCCAGAAGGCGACTTCGGCGCGGTTGTGCTTGACGTTGTGGCGCGCCGCGTTGCCGAAGATGGGCGGGGTCGGATGGGAGACGAGGAAGTGGATCACCTCCTCCTTGTTGCCGCGCTTGATGCGCACCGGCACGTCTGCGTGGTTCTTTGACGAGAGCGGGAAGGCCTGCCAGGCGGCGTCGTCATACCAGGCATCGCCACACTGGCGGCCGGCCGGGATCGGGGCCTTGGCATTGTTGCAGTCGTCGATGACGGGGTTCGCTTCGCCCGGCATGTCCTTCCACTTGAATTTTTGGAAGGTGCGGATCTGCTTGGTATCGATGGGGTACTGGGACATCACCGCAAAGGCGTACTGGCCGTGGTAGTTGCCAAAGCCCCAGGCGTCGTCCGGCCCATTGTTGACCTTGCCGTCCAGGTTGAGGTCATGGCCGCTCATCAGGCCTGTGTTGGTGGCGAAATTTTGCAGCACAGGGTAGCTGATGGCGGTCACCTCGCCGTGCTGGGCGTGGGCCAGATAGTTGTCGTTGAACGCCTTCAGATCGGCGGTGCCGGCGCCCTTGCCGTCGTTGTCGAACTCGTTGAGCAGGAAGACATCCGGCCGGGTGCGCTGCACTATCTCGGCGATATTGCGGATCTGCTGCACGTCGAGGGCCTTGGTCTTCTCTGCGCCGCTCAGGCTGCCGTCGGCGAGGCGAGACAGCAGGGTGTCCTGCTCGGCGCGGGTCAGGGCCAGTTCTCCGCTCAGCATGCCGGGGGCGGTGCGATCAAAGGAGAGGTTGAAAGTTGCGAAGCGAACCATGGGGGTCGGGGTCTCGGAGTCGTTTTGGCTGTTACAGCCTGCCATCAATCCGAGGGAAATGGCAGCGGCGAGTAGGGACTTGCTGATATTTTTCATTGTAATATTCCGTAGCATCAATAAGTTATATCTCGTTGGTACGAGCGTTGAGGCGCGCCCATTATAGGGATCCCGGCCCCGGGCCGGGCGCCGGATGAGCCAAAGTGTGAGTCCATTCACAGAGCAATGAGGGGAGGCGAGATGAGTCGGCGACAAACGGCCCTGGTGGTCGAGGGGGGTGCCATGCGCGGCATTTTTGCCGCCGGTGTGCTGGATGCCTTTCTGGCACAGGGCCGGACGGCGTTCGATCACTGCATCGGGGTCTCGGCGGGGGCGGTCAATCTGGCGGCCTTTCTGGCCGGCCAGCGGGGGCGCAACCACAACGTCATCACCGACTACTCCTGCCGTCCCGAGTTCATCAACCTGGCCAAGTTCTTGCGCGGCGGTCACTGGCTCGATCTCGACTGGCTGTGGGCGATCACCATCCGCGAGTGCCGGCTCGATCTGGCGCGCTTTGCCGCCAACCCGGTGCCGCTGACCGTGGTGGCCACCCGGGTCTCGGATGGTCAGGCCGCCTACCTCAAGGGGAATGCGGCCGAGCTGGAGCAGCAGATCAAGGCCTCCTGTTCTGTGCCCCTGGTCTATCGCGACTTCGTGCGCATCGGCGGGGAAGCCATGACGGATGGCGGAGTGGCCGACTCCATTCCTGTGCGTCATGCCTACGAACAGGGGGCGAGAGAGATAACCGTGGTGCTCTCCCGGCCGCTGGGTTATCGCAAGCGGGCGCCACGTCTGCCGGCCCTGCACCGTTATCTGCTGCGCGAGACGCCGGCCCTGGCCCGCGCCAGCCTCTCGCGTCATCAAAGCTACAACGACGCCATCGATTTCATCCGCCAGCCACCGGCGGATTGCCGCATCCGGCTCATACACCCGCCGGCGGGTTTTCGGGTCGGCCGCATGACCACAGACAAGGGGCGGCTGGAGCAGGGCTACCAAATGGGCTGGCAGACGGCCCTGGACTATCTGGCGGCCGACCCGGCCCAGCCTTGAGTCCTCTTGGCGGCTCCGCCCGGGGCCGCCACCATGAAAAGCCATGGCGATGTCGCTGCGGGTCAGGGATGAATCATCCCGCCCGCCACTCTCCGTCTTGATGACCAGAGCCAGCTTTTGTTCGTCCGCTTAATATGCAGCTGGATAATTGTTTGCGATATTTAAAGCGAAATGGTCAGCATTATCGGCATGAAGAAATATCACTATTAAGTTGAGCTAAATAATCCACGAGTCAAATTGTGACTGAATAATAAAGCCGGTGGGGAACTTTCCTGACTGGTGTTTTTTAATACGCCTGGATATTCATTAAATCTGTTTTTATTCATATGTATAGGCTGAGTTAGCTTATGCGAAATAGATTATTAGCGCTGGGTTGAATATCTTTACATTAATGGCGAATTGATAGCCCGACTTCATCTCGGCTACTGTCCCCTCTCGATTCGTTTGGGTAGCAAACGGATACGTCAATAATAACGACAGAGACTGGACGCATTGATAAAGAGTCATCTTTATTGATTTTAATCCTGCCAAAGGAGCCGGAATAATGAGTGGTTTATCTTCCCATCAAATTGCCCGTGAGATATTTGCCGAGTTGTTGCCCTATCGTCGTCGCTTCCCCGATCCCATCCTGGATCGGCACAGCGAAGAGCAGGAGGTGGCCGCCATCCAGATCCCCCGGCTGCAGGCCTTCATCGAGCGGGGCGAGACCATCACCTGCGTCTTGCCCGCCTTCCCCACCAAGTCACCGAACCCGAACAAGGTGCTGGGCACCCTGCCGGACATGGCGGAGCGGCTCTCCCTCAGTTTTCTCAACCACCTCTGCCAGCGCATCCAGCTGCACTACAGGCCCGGCATGCGGATCCTCATCTGCTCGGATGGCCACGTGTTCGGTGACCTCATCCGGGTGCCGGATCCGGCCATCGACGCCTATCAGGCCCATATCGAGCAGCTGATCCTGGAGCTGGGGGCGACCCACCTCGGGGTCTTCCACCTGGGGATGGTGGCGGGCATGGCCGAGTTCTGCGCCAGCCGCGACTTCGACACCCTGCGTGAACAGCTGGTCGAGCGCTATGCCGAGCCGCTGGCGCAGATCAGTGAAGAGGTGAAGACCACCGAGGAGGGGGTTCGTCTCTATCGCGCCATGACCCGCTTCCTCTATGAAGACAGCCAGCTGCCGGACACGCCACTCTCCAACACGGCGCTGCAGCGGGATGCCAAGTCGCGCACCCATGCCGTGATCCAGCGCAGCCGCGCCTGGGGCAACCTGCTGGCTGAGCGCTTCCCCGAGGCGATCCGTCTCTCCATCCACCCCCAGGCCAGCCACAGCCTGAAGATGGGCATCCACATGCTGCCGACCCGGGATGACTGGCTCACCCCCTGGCACGGGGTGGCGGCCAATCTGGATGGCCAGTTCGTGCTGATGAAACGGCGCGACGTGCTGGCTCTGGAGCACGAGCTGGTCCATATCCATGGCCGTCCCAGTCACTACCTGATCCACAGCAAGCAGGCCGCCGCCTGAGGAGTTCACCATGACAGCATCCATCATTCCCCTCGGCGGCGAACACTGCCGCATTCACCCCCAGGCCCCCTTCGGCCTGCTGATCGAACCGGTCCGGGAGGGGCAGGCTGTGCAGGCCCTGCCGGTCGAATCGCTGCGTGAACTGGCCCGTCGCCACGGCGTGCTGATCCTGCGCGGATTCGAGTCCGGCTTCACCGACCCCGAGCGGCTGACCCGCTACGGCGAGGCGTGGGGCGAGATCATGATGTGGCCGTTCGGCGCCGTGCTGGACGTGAAGGAGCACGAGAACGCCACCGACCACATCTTCGACTCCAGCTATGTGCCGCTGCACTGGGATGGCATGTACAAGCCGACCCTGCCCGAGTTCCAGCTGTTTCACTGCGTGCACGCCCCGGCGGCCGACGAGGGGGGGCGCACCACTTTCATCAATACCCGCCAGCTGCTGGTGGATCTCGATGGCGAGCGGCTGGCCCGCTGGGAGCGGGTACGGATCACCTATCGCATCAAGCAGGTGGTGCACTACGCTGGCCAGGTGAGCTCGCCCCTGCTGGTGCCCCACCCGGTGAGCGGCGAGACCGTCATGCGCTACAACGAGCCGCCGCGCGAGGGGGTGCGCTTCCTCAATCAGCATGCGCTGCAGATCGAGGGGATCCCGCCCGATGAGCAGGACGCCTTCCTGCAGGATCTGCACGAGCGACTCTACGATCCGCGCTACTTCTATGCCCACCAGTGGCAGCCGGGAGACCTGGTGATCGCCGACAACCTCGGCCTGCTGCACGGGCGGGAAGGCTTCACAGCCCGCTCGGCGCGCCACATCCAGCGGGTCCACATCCAGGCCAGCCCGCTCTGCCTCAACCCGGCGCTGGCGCCGCAAGGAGCGGCGTGATGGCGACCATTTTGCTGGCGGCCACCGCCACCCCAGGCCACGTCAACCCCATGCTGGCAGCGGCCCGTCTGCTGGTGGAGGAGGGGCATCGGGTGCTGATGCTGTGCGGCGCCCTGTTCGAGCAGCGCATCCGCCAGAGCGGCGCCGAGTTTGTGCCCTTCTCCCCCGAGGTGGACTTTGACTACCGGGTGCTGGAGCGGTATTTTCCCGAGCGGGCCAGCCTGAGCGGTACCGCCCAGATGGCACTGGCGCTCAGGCGTTTCTTCGCCGCGCCCATCCCGCAGCACGACCGCCGCTTGCGGGCGCTGATCGCGGCAGAGGGGGTGGATCTGCTGCTGGTGGAGAACGGCTTCTACGGCGTGCTGCCGCTGTTGCAGCAGGCGCGCGGCCGGCGCCTTCCCATACTGATGCTGGGGGTGAACCCCGTCTCTTTCTCGAGCCCGGATGCCATCTTCTACGGCCCGCGCATCGCCCCCGAGCTGCTCCGCTCCCTTGGCGAGCTGCCCTGGCTGGATGAACAGACCCGGCGACTGCAGGCCGAGGTACAGCAGAGCTTCGATGCCGCGCTGGCCGAGGCGGGGGCGCCGCCGCTGGCGGCTCCCTTCACCGATGTGATGGTGACGGCGCCGGATGCCTTCCTGCAGCTCTCCTGCGCCGGCTTTGAATACGAGCGGCCGGAGCTGGAAGGGGTGATCCGTTATGTCGGCCCCCTGCTGCCACCCCGGATTGAGCTGGTGCCGCCGCCCTGGTGGGAGCAACTGGATGAACGGCCGCTGGTCATCGTCAGCCAGGGCACCCTGGCCAACGTGGATCTGGGGCAGCTGCTGATCCCGGCCATGCAGGGGCTGGCGGGTGACGAGCTGCAACTGCTGCTGACCACGGGCGGGCGGGATCCGGCGCTGCTGGGTCCATCCATTCCCGCCAATGCCATCGTCACCGAGCATGTGCCGTTCGAGCTGGCGCTGCCCCGCGCCGCCGGGCTGGTGACCAACGGCGGCTATGGCTCTGTGCAGGCCGCTCTGGCGCACGGGGTGCCGCTGGTAGTGGCGGGCACGGGGGAGGACAAGGCCGAGGTAGCGACCCGGGTGGCGTGGAGTGGCGTTGGCATCAATCTGCACAGCAACGAGCCGACGGCAGAGGCCGTGGCCGCCGCGGTGCGCAAGCTGGTGCACGAGCCGCGCTATCGGGCACGGGCGCGCCTGCTGGCCGACGAGATGGGGAGGCTGGATGCCAGGGCCGCCATTGCCGGGGCGGTGACGACTTTGCTCACCAGCACCCGATAACGGAGGGAGGCCGATCTGGCCTCCCTTTTTGTTCAGCTTCTGCTCAGTTTGCGGTTGTTAGCCTGCTTGC
Source organism: Aeromonas sp. MR19 (assembly GCF_963899305.1). Lineage (NCBI taxonomy): Bacteria > Pseudomonadati > Pseudomonadota > Gammaproteobacteria > Aeromonadales > Aeromonadaceae > Aeromonas > Aeromonas sp. MR19. The sequence goes on along the minus strand of NZ_CAWQWZ010000011.1, from coordinate 1,074,909 downwards.
CAGCTAAAGAGCAGGCGCCGGCGGCGATGGATGCACTTTTTCATGCAAAAAGAGCCATCCCGACGTTGAATTTTTGGCCGACTCAGGAAAGAATGCGCGCTCGGTTATTGACCTCGGGCGCAGGGTGACTCGTCACAGGCCAGACCGAGGATGACACGGCCCCCGGCCAACTTGGTACAGGAAACCACACAGGAATTTTATGAATCCCCTTCGCACTGCCGCTTCGGCCCTTTTATGTACTCTGACGCTGGTCAGCCATCAGGCCGCCGCCGTTGAATACACACTGCCCGCGGCCAACAGCCGCCTGATCGGTGAGAACCAGGAATACGTGGTGCCTGCGGACAACCGTCCGCTGGAGCAGATCGCCTCCGACTTCCAGTTGGGCCTGACCAACATCATGGAAGCCAACCCGGGCGTCGACCCCTATCTGCCGACACCGGGCAGCAAGCTGGTCATCCCCCATCAGCTGATCCTGCCGAATGCGCCCCGTGAAGGGATCGTCATCAACGTGGCCGAGATGCGCCTCTACTACTACCCCAAAGGCAAGAACGTGGTGGAAGTGCTGCCCATCGGCATAGGCCAGCTGGGTGTGAATACCCCGGAAAACTGGATCACCAAGGTGGAGCGCAAGCGCGCCAACCCGACCTGGACCCCGACCGAGAACATCCGTCGCCGCTACGCCGCCCAGGGCAAGACACTGCCTGCGGTCTGGCCGGCCGGTCCGGACAACCCCATGGGTCTGCACGCCCTCTACATCGGCAACCTGTATGCCATCCACGGCACCAACGCCACCTTCGGCATAGGTCTGCGGGTGAGCAGCGGCTGCGTGCGTCTGCGCGCCGACGACATCAAGTACCTGTTCGACAAGGTGCCGGTCGGTACCCGTGTCCAGTTCGTCAACCAGCCGGTCAAGTCCACGGTCGAGCCGGATGGCGGTCGCTACATGGAAGTCCATGAGCCGCTGTCGCGCAACGAGGAGGAGTTCAACTCCACCACGTCCGTGCCGCTGCCCATGACCCCGGCCATCACCCGCTTCATCGCCCACATGGACAGCGACTCCAATGTGGTCAAGCAGGTGCTGGAACAGCGTACCGGCATGCCGACCCGTCTCAACCCGCAGGCCTGATGGCCCGGGAGACCCGGTAATGAACAACGGCGACCTTGTGGTCGCCGTTGTTGTTTCTGGCATTGGTGAGAGCTATTCGTGGCTGATGGTGATCACCGCCATGGTATGGCGCGGGTCAATCCATCGACAGGAAACCTGGCTGCTGGCGAGACGCAGTGGCGACTGCTTCGCCAACTGCTGCAGATTGAGTGTCTCTGTGGTTTGCGCTGGGCCCGAGAGGCAGGTGATCTGCATCTGATCCTGTTGCTGCTGGATACGGCAGGCATCTTCCACTATGGCTCCGCTGAAGCTGATGCGTCCCGTACTGGTCGCCGGCACCGCCTGTGCCGTGGAGATGGTGGCGAGGGTGAGCGCCACTGCGATTGTCTTCATGCAGACCTCCTGATTGTCTTGCACGCTGGAAGGAAACCACTTTTTCATTGCCTTGCACTGTCACTATCGACCTGACCAGAAGGGATCTGAGCGTTATTTGACCGCTTGCCATGTCGCCCGGCGCTGGCGGGTTGACTGAAAAAAACAGGGCAACCCAGAGGTTGCCCTTGCTATGGCCGCCGGCTGCGGGTGACAAGGCCGCGTACATCCAGACGCGGCGCTCATCTTGCTCAGGGGGTGGGCGGGGCATAGAGGGCAAGCCAGTTGCCTTCGGTGTCTTCTATGATGACCCGGGAGCCATGGCCGCTGCCGATGCTGTGCAAGGGTTCGAGCACCCGTCCGCCTAGCCTTGGGACCATCTCTTGCGCCGCTTGCAGCCTGTCTCCGAGGGAGAGATAGATGAGGGGGCCAGTGCCGCCCGGCTGGTGGTATTTATCCATGGGGCCGAGGCAGGCCGCCGCGTTGTTGCCATCGTGGCGCAGCATGGCGAAGCGTATCTCCTCCTGTATCGGCGTGACCGGCACGTCGAGCAGGGCCGAGTAGAAGGCCATGGCGCGATCCAGATCCCGTGTCGGAATGTCGGCCCAGACCAGGGTATTGTCCATCTTGGTGATCTCCAGCATGTTCCGGCCGATGCGACCGGCGGCTCTTGGAACCAGTCCACGATCTTGTTGCGAGACCGTGATCAAGGCTCATGCGCTGCTCGGAATCCTCACGTATATGTATACGCTCCGGTTCCTGCGCTGCTCTTTTCCTTGCTGACGGCCTCTCGCGACAGGTCGTAGACAGGTTCTTAGAGGGTAGGAGTGGCCACTGAGGGACGCCAGAGGCAAAAAAACGGCGCCTGATGGCGCCGTTTTTGGGTGGGGAAGTGAAGTCTTTTCCCCTCGAGATACAGTTACTTGCCTGCGATGCTCAGCCCGCCAAAGCGGATGAGGGGCGCGTAGAAGCCCTTGCCATCGTCGTGGTGCAGCCGATCGCCGACCGCCTCCAGCTCGCCCAGCAGGCGGTAGAAGTTGCCCGCCACCGTGATGCCGCGCACCGGCTGGATGCGAATGCCATCCCGGCACAGGAAGCCCGACGCCCCGAACGAGAAGTCGCCGCTCACCGCATCGGCACCGGAGTGCAGACCGTCCAGCTTGACCAGTTCCAGATACTCGCCGGTTTTGACCTCGGCCTCGCTGTGGGGGCCTGTGCCAAACACCAGGTGGCGCGCCGTCACATCCAGCGCGCCGCGGGCGCTGCGCGCTGCCGAGCCGTTGCTGGCCAGGCCGAAGTGGTGAGCGGTGGCGCTGTTGTGCAGCAGCGTCTTGAGCTCGCCCTCGCCAATCAGCAGCAGATCCGAGGTGGGGGCCCCTTCACCGTCAAACGCCTTGATGTTCATGCCGCCCGGCATATAGGCCCGGCTCTCCAGGGTGAGCCAGCGGGAGGCCACAGACTGGCCCAGCTTGCTGCGCCAGGGGTTGATCCCCTGCTGGGCCCACTTGCCCGACAGCGCCGCCTGGAAGCAGCCAAACAGGCTGGCGAAGCAGTTGGTGCTGAAAATAGCGCTGTAGTGACCACTCGGCACGGCTTCCCCCGGCAGCAGGCCGTCGGCCACGGCATGGATCTGCGCTATGAGGGCCTGGCTGTCGAGCTCGTCGAAGCGGCGGCCATACTGCCCCTGGGAATGCATGGATTGGCGGCCAGCCCGCTCGATCAGCGCCGAGGTGTAGCAGCCGACGCTGAATTCACTGTGCTGGCAGCGGCTGCCCAGGCTGTTGGCGAGCCAGAGCTGGCTCTCCCCCTCGAAGAAGCTGTTGTAAGGCGCGCCTGTCACGTCCGGCAGGGCCAGCATGTCCGCCTCGAGGCGCAGGGCCAGGGCGATTTTCTCCTCCGCCGCCGTGGTGTCTGGCTGGTTTATCTCGGCGCAGTCGGTGGTGAGCCGGCTGTTGGCCACCGAGATGCGCTGATCCGCATCCAGCTTGGCGAAGCGGCTGGCATCGAGCGCATCCTGCAGCATGGCATCCAGCGCCGGCTCATCCAGGGATTCCGAGTAGGCGATGCCGACCCGGCCATCCTTGATGAGGCGGATGCCGAGCTGCTGGCTGCTGGTGACCTTGTATTCACCCAGCTCGCCCTTGTCGGCCTTGAGGGAGAAAGCCTTGTCCCGATTGGCTATGATGTCCGCCTCGGCATTGATATCGGCGACCTTGTCCAGCAGGCGGGTGAGCAGAGTATTCATATCGAGTTGGCTCATCAGGCGTTCCCTCCGACCAGAATATTGTCGACCTTGAGTGGTGGCTGGCCGACGGACGCCGGGATCGAGCCTGAGACAGAGCCGCACATGCCGGCAGCGATGGCGAGATCGCGGCCCACCATGGAGATCTCTTTGAGCACCTGGGGCCCTGTGCCGATCAGGGTGGCCGACTTGAGCGGCCGGGTGATCTTGCCCCCCTCGATGAGGTAGGCCTCCTGCACGTTGAAGTTGAACTCGCCTGTGCCCGGCTGCACAGATCCGCCGCCCATCCGCTTGGCATAGATGCCGTGTTCCACCGTCGCCAGCATTTCGTCCAGGCTGTGGTTGCCCGCCTCGATATAGGTGTTGCGCATGCGCGACGCCGGGGCGAAGCGATAGGATTCGCGTCTTCCCGAGCCGGTGCGGGCATAGCCGGTTCTAAGCGCTCCCATGCGATCGACCAGGAAGCCGGTCAGCACGCCATCCTTGATGAGCTGGGTGTGCTGGGTCGCCATGCCCTCGTCATCGACGTTGATGGAGCCCCAGGCGTTGCCCTGCAAGCCTTCGTCCACCGCGTTGACCACTGGGTTGGCGATGAGCTGGCCCATCTTGTCGTGAAACACCGAGGCCTTCTTGGCCACCGAGGTGGTCTCCAGCAGGTGGCCGCACGCCTCGTGGAAGATGACGCCGCCAAAGCCGCTCTCCATGATGACCGGCAGGGTGCCGCTCGGGCAGGGGGCTGCGCCGAGTTTCACCAGCGCCTGGCGGGTGGCGGTGAGGGCCAGCTCGCGCGGGTCTATGAGGGCCGCGTGTTCCCAGCCCATCATGGCGCCGGGGGCCTCGTAGCCCACGCTCTGCTCGCTCCCTTCCATGGCTATGGTCTGGGCCATGATGCGGTTGTAGTGGCGACGATCGGCCACTTGCAGCCCTTCGCTGTTGAAGATCTCCACCTCCTGCTCCCAGCCCAGGGCATTGCCCGAGAACTGGCTTACCTTGGCGCTCTCGGCGCGGGCCGCAGCATCCATGGCGTGCAGATAGGCAATCTTCTGCTCCAGCAGCTTGTTGGCACCGAGCGGCAGGGTGACCGGGTTGCGGTCAGTGAAACGGCTGAAGTCGAAGGCGGTGGCGGTCACCACTGGGTCGCGTCTGTCCTTGGCAGCCAGCAGGGTGACGATGCGCAGCAGCTCGTTGCGATCGGCCAGGTTGGTGTAGCCGTAGAGTACCTTGTGGCCGTAGCACAGGCGCACGCCTATGCCGAAATCGAGGCCGCCGCTGATATTTTCGATCTGGCTGGAGAGCAGGCTGAGCTGGCTGCGGCGCTTGCGCTCCACAAACAGCTCGGCGAAGTCGGCACCGAGCGCCAGCGCGTGATCGAGCACGTCGCGGGCAATGGCGGGGGCCAACAGGGAGAATGAGGTCATAGAATATCCTTTTCTGGTCTGTTTCCTGTTTGCTTCCGACACCCTTCTGATTGTGTTATGGGGTGTCGATTGCATTGTTGCAGACCAGCACAAAAAAGTCGCTATAGCGTCATGCGATGATACCGATTGAGAAAATCGGTGCGATTCGTGCGCCCGGCGGCCCAGATCCAGGCCGCCGGCAGGAGAGGTTAGAGCAGCTCGTGGATCTCGCTCAGGATCTGGTCGACCCACTGTTCGATGCGGGATTCGGTCTGGTCGTACTGGTTGGCGTCATCGAGCGCCAGGCCGACGAAGTGACGGCCATCGTCGATCAGCGCCTTGGAGGCGTCGAACTCGTACCCCTCGCTGGGCCAGTAACCCACCAGCTTGACCCCTTTGGGCACCAGCTGATCGTGCAGCAGGCCGAGGGCATCCTGATACCATTCGCCATAGCCCAGCTGATCGCCCAGGCCGAACAGGGCTATGATGCGCCCCTCCAGATGGACATCCTTGATGTCCTCCCAGCGGGATTCCCAATCTTCCTGCAGTTCGCCAAAGTCCCAGGTGGAGATGCCGAGGATCAGGATGTCGTACTCCTGCATGCGGATGAGGGGCACATCCTTGATGTTGTGGAGATCGACCAGCTCCGGGCCTATGAGGGCGCGGATCTTCTCGGCGGCCATCTCGGTGTAACAGGTGGTGGAACCGTAAAACAAACCTATCTTCATCGCACTGTCCTTACCGTAAAACAGATAGCTCTTTATCCTGGCGGCGCGTGGGGCTGGCGCGCGCGGAGGGGCGCCAGTTTAACAGATTGCCCAGCACCCTTCACGGGGCAAGCGTGGTGCTGGCCTCATCAGATCCCGCTGTCGCCCGGCGCCGGGCGCGCTACAATGGGCCACCGTTTGCCCAAGACCCAGTACCATGACCAAGCCAGCGCCTGCCGTGCACAATCATCCCCTGATCGAACCCTTCCTCGACGCCCTCTGGCTGGAGCGGGGTCTGTCTGACAACACTGTCAGCTCCTATCGCAGCGATCTGGAAAAATTTGCCCTCTGGCTCGATGAGCAGGGCAGCTCTTTGCTGCTGGCGGGGATGGACGAGATCCAGCACTACCTCGCCTGGCGGGTGGATCACCAGTTCGCCGCCAGCAGCACGGCCCGCTTTCTGTCTGCCCTGCGCCGCTTCTATCAGTATCTCAATCGGGAAAAATTGCGCAGCGATGACCCGACCGTGCTGCTGGAGGGGCCCAAGCTGCCCAAGAAGCTCCCCTCCGATCTCAGTGAAGGGGAGGTGGAGGCGCTGCTGGCGGCGCCGCTGGTGGACGATCCGCTGGAGCTGCGGGACAAGGCGATGCTGGAGCTGCTCTACGCCACCGGGCTGCGGGTCTCCGAGCTGGTGGGGCTCACCGCCGAGCATGTCAGCCTGCGCCAGGGGCTGGTGCGGGTGGTGGGCAAGGGCAACAAGGAGCGGCTGGTGCCCATGGGGGAGGAGGCTATCCACTGGCTTGAGCGTTACTACCGGGAGGCCCGCACCCTGCTGCTGGGGGGCACCAGCTCGGACGTGGTGTTCCCCTCCAGGCTGGCCCGCATGATGACCCGCCAGACCTTCTGGCATCGCATCAAGCTCTATGCCCTGCGCGCCGGGATCCAGGGCGAGCTCTCTCCTCACACCCTGCGCCACGCCTTTGCCACCCATCTGCTCAACCACGGCGCCGATCTGCGGGTGGTGCAGATGCTGCTGGGTCATGCGGATCTCTCCACCACCCAGATCTACACCCATGTGGCGAACGAGCGACTCAAGGCGCTGCACGGGGAGCACCACCCCCGCGCCTGAGCCGCCGACGCGCAACAAAAAACCGCCCTTGGGCGGTTTTTTTAAACACACGACAGGAGTTGGCGCTTATTTTCCCTGCTGGGATTTGAGCAGATCGCGGATTTCGCTCAGCAGCTCCTGATCCTTGGTGGGACCGGCGGGAGCGGCTGCCTCTTCCTGCTTCTTCTTGAGGGTGTTGATGGCTTTGAGCCCCATGAAGATGGCGAAGGAGATGATCAGAAAATCTATGATGGTCTGGATGAACTTGCCGTAGGCGATGACCACGGCAGGGGTGGCACCCTCGGCGGCCTTCAGGGTCACGGCGAGATCGCTGAAGTCCACTCCCCCCAGGATCAGACCAATTGGCGGCATGATCACGTCACCCACGAAGGAGGAGACTATCTTGCCGAAGGCGGCACCTATGATGATACCGACCGCCATGTCGATGACGTTGCCCCTGGCTGCAAAGGCCTTGAACTCTTGAATCAGACTCATGTTTCCCTCCAAAAATGGGCAGAGTGCGGCCGCTGCCGCACCAAGGTTTGAATAATAAAGCATCAGGAAAACAGAGGGATGACCGTCTTGTTTCCTGTCGTCACGGTTAGCTTGCTGGGCCTCTGCCCAATTGGCAACCTGTCAGGGAGGGATTTTTTTGCAGCCCTCGCTATTAATCAATCAGTAATTAACAGGTTGAGGCCAGTATATGGCCTGAGTTACCTTGTGAGTCCATTCGTTCATGCCAAGTGAGTAAAAGAGTGAAGCATTTACTACTGGGAATGATGCTGCTGTGCACCTTTGCTGCCAGCGCGGGGATGGATCCCCAATTATTGAAACAGCGTATAGAGCAGCGGCTCGGGGTCCAGGTCTATCTGGTGGATGCGACCCCCATGCCCGGCCTCTTCATGCTGGGCACCAGTCAGGGGCCGCTCTATGCCGATGCCAAGGGGGACTATGTGCTCCAGGGCATCATGCTGGATCTGGGCCACGACATGAAAAACCTCACCATGCTGGGCCAGCGTCAACAACGGCAGCGGGCCCTGACCCAGATCGGCGAACGGCGTATGCAACTCAAGGCGGTGCCCGAGCGTCACAGCATCACACTCTTTACCGATCTGACCTGCCGCAGCTGCCGTACCTCGCTCGATGAGCTGCCCATACTGCAGGCGCAGGGGGTGAGCGTGCAGCTGCTGCCAGCGCTGAGTACCTTCGCCGATCTGGCCGAGGCGCAGGCGCGCTGGTGCGATCCCGCTCTGTTCAGTGAACTCAGTCTCAGTGATCGTTTGCCTGCGGCTGGTTGTAATGAGATCCTTGCCCATCATATCGGCCTGAGCCAGTGGCTCGGGATCAAGGCGCTGCCGAGCTGGGTCCTGCCAAACGGGGATCTGGTACGGGGTTATCAGAGCCCTGAACAACTGCTCAAGATACTGGATCACATCAATGCCCCTGCAAATCCGTCGTCGTCCGCGAGTTGATGATTCCCATCTGCCCGCCACCCTGCATCCACTGCTTCGTCAAGTCTTCGCCAGCCGTGGCGTAGAAGATCCCGTCCTGCTGGAGCGCAGCGCCAGCTTGCTGCTGCCACCCCAGCGCCTGTTCGGCATGGAGCAGGCGGTACCGCTGCTGGCGGCGGCGCTCACCGCCCAGCAGCGCATCCTGATCGTCGGTGATTTCGACTGCGACGGCGCCACCAGCTCGGCCCTGTGCGTGCTGGCCCTGCGGGCCATGGGCGGCAAGCACATCGACTTTCTGGTGCCCAACCGCTTCGAGTTCGGCTACGGCCTCACCCCCGAGATAGTCGAGCTGGCGGTGGCGCGCGGCGCCGAATTCCTCATCACGGTAGACAACGGCATCTCCAGCATCGCCGGGGTGGCGGCGGCCAAGGCGGCCGGCATGCAGGTTCTGGTCACCGATCATCACCTGCCGGGCCAGGAGCTGCCGGCTGCCGATGCGATAGTGAATCCCAACCAGCACGGCTGCGACTTCCCCTCCAAGTCCCTGGCCGGGGTCGGGGTCGCCTTCTATCTGATGGCGGCCCTCAACACCCACCTGCGTCAGCTGGGCTGGTACGAGCGCCAAGGCATTCGCGCTCCCAATGTGGCGGATTATCTGGATCTGGTGGCGCTTGGCACGGTCGCTGACGTGGTGGCGCTGGATGGCAACAACCGCATCCTGGTGCACCAAGGGCTGCAGCGGATCCGGGCCGGTCGCTGCCGTCCCGGCATCCAGGCGCTGGTGGACGTGTCGGGCCGGGACGGCCGCCGCCTCACCGCCGCCGACCTCGGCTTCGCGCTGGGGCCGCGCCTCAACGCCGTGGGCCGACTCGATGACATGTCCCTCGGGGTCGCCTGTCTGCTGAGCGACGACCTCAATCTGGCGCGCCAGCTCGCGGCCGAGATGGACAGCCTCAACCAGGAGCGCAAGGAGATAGAGCAGGGGATGCAGCAGGAGGCGCTCGCCACCCTGGAGCAGATCCGTTTTCGGGACGGCGAGGTGCCCTCCGGCATAGTGCTGCACAGAGACGAGTGGCATCAGGGGGTGGTGGGGCTGGTGGCCTCCAAGGTCAAGGAGAAGTACTACAGGCCGGTGATTGCCTTTGCCGAGAGCAGCGACACCGAGCTCAAGGGCTCGGGTCGCTCCATCCCCGGTGTGCACCTGCGCGATGCCCTCGAGCTGCTCGATACCCGCCATCCGGGCCTGATGGGCAAGTTTGGCGGCCATGCCATGGCGGCCGGGCTGACCCTGCCCAAGGCCAATGTCGAGGCCTTCGGCCGGGCGTTTGAGACGGTAATAAGCGAGCTGGTCACGCCCGAACTGCTGACCGGGGTGCTGCTCACCGACGGCGAACTGCTGCCCGATGAGCTCAGCCTTGAGCTGGCGGAGCTTATTCGCGCCTCCGGCCCCTGGGGCCAGGCCTTCCCAGAGCCGCTGTTTGACGGCGAATTCGTGCTGGTGCAGCAGCGACTGGTGGGGGAGAAGCACCTCAAGATGATGCTGACCACGGATTCCGGTCATGCGGTGGATGCCATCGCCTTCGGGGTCGATCTCAAGCGCTGGCCGGACGCCTCGGTGAAGCGGGTGCGGCTGGTCTATCGGCTCGATGTCAACGAGTGGCGCGGCAACCGCAGCGTGCAGCTGCTGGTGGAGCATCTGGAGGCTGCCGGCCTCTAGCCGTTGGCCGCTTGTCAGCTGTCTTGTCACGGCCATCCCTCGGGATGGCCGTGTTGTTGTGGGCGGTTGCACTTCGGGGCACATAGTGAATGTTCCCTTCGCGCATGGTGGTTTTAAATTGCCGGCTTTATTGATAACGAGGGTTTTTAGTATCAATCCACGCTGATTTGCAGGGTTTAAAATTCAATAAAAAGATGGATTGTGATATATTCGGCCTCGCTGAATCCTCTTTTCAAGAAGGGACCGCCCGCTTGTCACCCTCTGGCCGACTCTCGACCTGGGCGATGGCTCTCGCCATCGCCAGTCTGCTGTGGCTTGCCGCCTTTGCCGCGGCAGAGGTCGGTGCAGCCGTTCGTCAGGCCTCGGTCGGCCAGGGCGCCGCGATGCAGTTGTATGAACCGTCCGATCCCGGGTTCGTCAACAGCGTCAGCCTGCCGCCGGGCGGCCAGTGGCGGCTCAGCTTCGAGCAGGGGCGGCGGCTGGAGAGCGCCGGCCACCCCGAGCTTTATCAGATGCTGCTGGCCTGGTTCCAGCACGAAATCCTGGGCCTGCTCTGCGGCCTGCTGTTCTTCCTGCCCCTCATCTACCTCAGGCAGCTGTCCGATTACTTCGGTTACCTGCACAAACGCCTGCTGGTCTGCCATCACCTGCAATTTCGCTTCTGCCACGGCCACTCGCGTCCGGTTTGCTGCTGAGCGCGCACCGGATCCCGGCGTTTCCCCGTCGACTGACTGTTTGACCCCTCTGCCGGCTGACGCCTGCGATCGGTTGCCGCGCCTTGTTGCCCCTGCTATCCCACCCGCCGTGCGGGAGCCGGGCCCTTATCTGCACAAGCTGTGAGCCGATCCGATGGATTATTATGTAAACCTGTTTATTCAGTCGATTTTTGTCGAAAACCTGGCGCTGGCCTTCTTTCTGGGCATGTGTACCTTCCTGGCCGTTTCCAAGAACATCAATACCGCCTTCGGCCTGGGCCTGACGGTGCTGGTGGTCATGGTGATCGCCATTCCCCTCAACAACCTGATCTACCGCCATATCCTGCGTCCCGAGAGCACCTTCCTCGGCGAATTTGATCTCAGCTTTCTCGATTTCATCGTCTACATAGGGGTGCTGGCCGCGCTGGTGCAGGTGATGGAGATGGTGCTCGACAAGCATTTCCCGGCGCTCCATCACGCGCTAGGCATCTATCTGCCGCTCTTGACTGTGCACTGCGCCATCTTCGGCGGCGTCATGTTCATGGCCCAGCGGGATTACGATTTCATCGAATCCATAGTGTATGGGGCGGGTTCAGGGCTTGGCTGGTTGCTGGCCATCGTCGCCATCGCCGGCCTGCGCCAGAAGATGAAGTATTCGGATGTACCCGAGGGGCTGCGCGGCATCGGCATCACCTTTATAGTGGCCGGGCTGATGTCGCTCGGCTTCATGTCCTTCTCCGGCATGTCGCTCTAGGCACGCCACCTGTGAAAACGGCCACTTGCGTGGCCGTTTTGCTATGCGGCGGGGGCTATCATCCCCAACAGCCGGTCGTGGACCAGCGGCAGTGTCAGGAAGCCGTCCCGGTCGAGGAAGTGGCCACCCTGCTCCAGGCTGTAGAGCGGCGCGGCCAGCTGCTCGCTCAGGTGCTGGCAGTAGCGATAAGGCACTATGGCATCGTCGCGGGAGGCAACCACGACGCGTTGGGGAGCCAGGGTCATGATGTGTGCCGGGTCATAGCCCGGCTGCATGAAGGGATCCAGTTCCGGCAGGGTGTGCAGGGGCTGATCGAAACCGGACACCAGCAGGATCCCGCCCACCCGGCGGCAGGCGGGCAGGCGGCTGAGCTGACGCAGTATGGCGATGCAGCCGAGGCTGTGGCCCAGCAGGAAGGTGCGCTCATCGTGATCCCGCACCAGGCTGTCCATGGCGGCATCCCAGGCGGCTGGTTCCGGCCGGTGCGGGTCTGGCATGGCCAGCACCTCGACCCGGATATCGCGGGCTTCGAGTTTCTCCTTGAGCCAGGGGAACCAGTGGGACTGGGGGGAGGCAGTGTAGCCGTGCACTATGAAGACGCGGGTGTGTGACATGAGCATGATCCTGAAACGGGCAACAGGGAATGAAAAACCGTGCCGCTGCGGCAACTGGCCGGGGCGGCCACATAATACCAGCACCCCCTGGGTGCCGACACGCCCCTATCCGGGCGATACAGGGGAGGGACAAACCGCTCAGTCCAGCAGCTTGGCCATGTTGTAGCCGGTGATGGCGAAGCCCGCCTCCTGGTAGAGCGCCAGGGCGCGCGGGTTGTCGTACGCGACCCGCAACTTGATCTGGCTGATGCCACTGGCCCTGAGCTCGGCCTCCAGCACCGCCATGGCGGCCTTGCCGATGCCCTGGCTGCGGTGAGCCGGGGCGACATAGAAGTCATAGATAAAGGTGGCGCTGGCATCGGGGTCGATGGCGTGCCAGAGATAGCCCAGTGGCTGCACCTCTGCGGTCGCAACCGCCTCCTCTTCGCTTGCGGGCAGGATGCAGAGCAGGCTGTGGCCGGCGGTGGCTACCCCCTGCGGCAGGGAGTGCAGCAGAGAGGCTTCGGCCTTGCGACGGGCGGTGGCGAGATCATGGCCATGATTGCTGGCGATATCCTGCGCGTAATCCTCGATGAAGTAGGTGCAATAGGCGGGGTAGTGGGCCTGGCTCATGGGGATCAGGCGAACGAGGGGGGTTGGCATACTGCAGATCACTCAAAGGGAGAAGGGGGTTCACGTTAACCCGGCGGCGAAGTGAGCGCAAACGACGCTGGCTGCTGTCGGGAGCCGGAACGGCGTCAGCCCGCGGCTGGCCCATAAAAAAGAGCGCCCTTGGGCGCTCTTTTTTGATCAGGGGTGGATGAGGTTATTTCACCTCTTCGCCCTTGGCTTGCAGGTCCGCATGATAGGAGGAGCGGACGAAGGGGCCGCAGGCGGCGTGGGAGAAGCCCAGCCCCATGGCGACATCCTTCAGTTCGTCAAACTCTGCGGGCGGCACGTAGCGCTTCACCGGCAGGTGGTGGCGGCTCGGCTGCAGATACTGGCCCAGGGTCAGCATGTTGACGCCGTGCTCGCGCAGATCGGTGAGCACCTGCACGATTTCTTCGTTGGTCTCGCCCAGACCCATCATGACACCGGACTTGGTCGGTACATGGGGGTGCATCTCCTTGATGCGGCGCAGCAGCTCGAGGGACCACTTGTAGTCGGCGCCGGGGCGGGCGACCCGGTACATGCGCGGGGCTGTTTCCAGGTTGTGGTTGAACACGTCAGGCGGCGTCTCGCGGAACACCTCCAGCGCCTGCTCCATCCGGCCGCGGAAGTCCGGGGTCAGGATCTCGATGCGGGTCTGCGGGCTGTGCTCGCGGATCTGCTTGATGCAGTCGGCGAAGTGCTGGGCACCGCCGTCGCGCAGATCGTCGCGGTCCACCGAGGTGATGACCACGTATTTCAGCCCCATCTCCTTGATGGTGAGTGCCAGCTTGTGTGGCTCGTCGGGATCCAGCGCCAGCGGGCGGCCGTGGGCCACGTCGCAGAAGGGGCAACGACGGGTGCAGATGGCGCCCATGATCATGAAGGTGGCGGTGCCGTGGTTGAAGCACTCGGCCAGGTTGGGGCAGGAGGCCTCTTCACACACTGAGTGCAGCTTGTTCTTGCGCAGCGTGCTCTTGATGTGCTCGATCTTCTGGCTCGACGGCGGCAGCTTGATCCGCATCCAGTCCGGCTTGCGCAGCACTTCCTCGTCGGGATCCGGCATGAATTTCACCGGGATCAGGGCCATCTTGTCGCCATCGCGCAGCTTGACGCCCGGCTCCATACGAACGGGTTTGCTCATGATTCACTCTCGGTGTTTGTTATTGTTTGGTAGATAGCCGTCGGGGTCATCTCTGTGCCCTCATGGCCACGCAGCATGGGCTTGCTCATGCCGCCTCTTCGGTATGGGTGATCGTCTCATAGCCAATCAGGCTGGCCAGTTCGGCCACCAGAATGGCCTGCGCCTCGGCCACGCTCTGCGGGCCGCCCAAAGCGCTGGTCTGGGTCATGGCCATGCCCGCATAACCGCACGGATTGATGCGCAGGAAGGGGGTCATGTCCATGTTGATATTGAGTGCCAGCCCGTGGAAGGAGCAGCCCTTGCGGATGCGCAGGCCCAGCGAGGCCAGCTTGGCTTCTGTCTGCATCGAGGCGCCAAGCTCGCTTTTCACATAGACGCCGGGGGCGTCGGGTTTGGCATAGGCCTCAATCCCGCTCTTTGCCAGGGTCTTGATGATGGCGGTTTCCAGGCAGGTCACCAGCTCGCGCACCGTCAGCTTGCTGCGGCGCACATCCACCAGCACGTAGAGCACCAGCTGGCCGGGGCCGTGATAGGTCACCTGACCGCCGCGATCGCTCTGCACCACAGGGATGTCGCCCGGCGCGAGCAGGTGCTCGGCCTTGCCGGCCTGGCCCTGGGTGTAGACGGGGTCGTGCTCCACCACCCAGAACTCGTCCGGGGTGTCGCTGGTGCGACTGTCGGTGAAGGCCTTCATGGCGTCCCATACCGGCTGGTAGGGGCGGCGACCCAGGTGTCTGACGAGCAGCTGTGGCTGGGCGGGGATCTGGGGTGACATCTTTTCCTCACAGGCTGGCGCTTGAGTCGGCACCATGGGTCAGCGCTCGGGGGTGACGCAAAATCAATCGCCCCTGGCGGGGCGAGAGAGAAATTACAGTACGTATTTCACCAGCTCGATCTTGCCAAGGGCGTGGTACATCGCTTCGATGTGCTCTTTGCTCTGGGCTGTCACGGTTACGCGGACCGAGTGGTAGTTGCCCTTGGAGCTGGGCTGAACGGTCGGGCTGTAAGTGCCGGGGGCGTGTTGCTGCAGCACTTCAACCACCTGATCCGGCAGGGCCGGGTCGGCAATGCCGAGCACCTTGAACGGGAACTTGCAGGGGAACTCCAGCAGTTCATCAAACTTGGTATTCATCTACTCACCTTTTGGCGTCATCACGGGATGACTTCATCTTTAATCTTGCGTGGCTGGTGGCCTATGGCTCATCAGGCCGTCATGTACAAGTCTATATGGGCATAGCCCGGGCAGAGATCAAGGCCCGGGCCGCGCGACAAGACATGGAGATGCTGCTTTTTACCACAAATCGCCAGTCGGCGGAACCTGCAGATTGCAGGGTTATTCGCTGGTATGAGCGGGTAAAGACAGCAGCGGCGCCTGTTGGCGCCGCTGTTTGGTCAGGATTGTGCGTCTCTCTTACTTGAACCAGCTGGAGACCAGCATCACCAGGTAATCCCACAGACGGCTCATCAGTCCGCCTTCCTGCACCTCTTCCAGCGCGACCAGCGGAACCTGCTTGATCTCCTTGTCGCCCTGCTTCAGGAACACGGTGCCGACCCGTTGGCCCTTGGCCAGCGGGGCTTTCAGTTCGCTCTCGAGCTGGAAGTCCGCTTTCAGGTTGTTGCCCTGACCACGGGTGACCAGCACGGACACGTCCTTGTCGACGCCCAGTTTCACTTCAGACTTGTCGCCCATCCAGATCTTCTGGGTGACCAGCTCGGTGCCGGCCTTGTACGGGGTCAGGCTCTGGAAGAAACGGAAACCGTAGGTGAGCAGCTTCTTGCTCTCGGCGGCGCGGGAACCCTCGCTGCTGGCGCCCAGCACCACGGCGATCAGGCGCATGCCTTCGTTGTTGGTGGCGGAGGAGACCAGGTTGTAGCCGACCTGGCTGACGTGGCCGGTCTTGATGCCATCCACTTGCAGGGATTGATCCCACAGCAGGCGGTTGCGGTTGTGCTGGGTGATGCCGTTGAACACGAAGGATTTCTGGGAGTAGATCTTGTACTCCTCAGGCAGATCGCGGATCAGGGCCTGACCCAGACGGGCCATGTCGTGGGCGGTACTGTAGTGGCCTTCCGCATCCAGACCGTGCGGGTTCATGAAGTGGCTGTCCTTCATGCCGAGCTTGGCGGACCAGGAGTTCATCAGGCTGGCGAAGGAGTCTGTGCTGCCGGCCAGGAATTCGGCCATGGCGACGCAGGCATCGTTGCCGGACTGGATGATGATGCCCTTGTTGAGATCATCGACGGAGACCTGCTTGCCCACCTCGATGAACATCTTGGAGGAGTCGGTGTAGTTCTTGGACCAGGCGTTCTGGCTGATGGTCACCATGTCGGTGCGCTTGATGTTCCCCTTCAGCAGCTCCTGGCCGATGATGTAGGAGGTCATCATTTTGGTCAGACTGGCGGGCGGCAGACGCTCTTCGGCGTTCTGCTCGGCCAGCACCTGACCCGAGTAGTAATCGATCAAAATATGGGCCTTGGCGGAGATCTCCGGCGCGGCGGGAACGACCATGGGGGTTGCGTTCGGGGTCGGTACAGGCTGGTTGGCCTGGGCGGTGGCGCTTAACAGGGAGGCCAGAATAACTGAACGGGCAAATTTGGACATCTTGAAATTCCTGGAGCCTGGATGGGGGTAACCCAAGTTAAAAATGCGGGCTTCACTATACCAGAAGCGACCGTCGGTCATAGTCCGACGTGCCATCTGGTCTGGTTTTTTATCCATCGGGAGCCGTCGTCACGCCGGGAAACGACGTGACGACGGGCACCCGGCGGTGGCTCACCCGAGGTGAGCCAGCTGGTGTCAGGGGACGATAAAGGCTTGCTCCAGCCCCCCCTGACGGATCTGTTCCAGCAGGCTTGCCTGCTGATCGGCGGCGACCGGTCCCAGCAGGACCCGGAAGATGGCGCCGTGGGCCACCACCTGATACGGCACGCCGTAGCGCTGGGTCATCACCTTGCCCATGGCCTCGGCTCTGGGCTGGGAGCCACTGGCCAGCACCTGGATCATCTTGCCGTCGCCACTGCCGGCGGGGGCGGCCGCCTTGGCCGGTGCCGGTTTGGCGGGTTTGGCCGCGGGAGCCTTGACGGGGGCCGGTTCAGCTGCGGCCGGCGTGGCCATGGCGAGCGCGGTCGGTTCACCCAGAAAACCCTCCTGCGCCGCAGCCTGCGGAGCGGCCGGGGTCGCCGGGCTCTGCGCCGCTTGCATGGGCTGCATCGTCATCATGGGCACCATCTCGACCATCTGATCCGGCTTGTCGTTGATCAGCTCCAGCCGCACGCGCGCCTCGCCGCTCTCCACCATGTCCAGCTGTTTGGCGGCGGCGTAGGAGAGATCGATGAGGCGAGTGCTGTCGGACGGGCCGCGATCGTTGACCCGCACTATGGTCTCCAGCCCGTTGGTCAGGTTGGTGACCCGCACATAGCTCGGCAGCGGCAGGTTGCGGTGGGCGGCGCTGAACAGCTTGCTGTCCAGCACGTCACCGTTGGCGGTCTGCTGACCGTCCAGATCCTGGGCCAGCCAGCTGGCGGTGCCCTCTTCCGTGTAGTGCTTGATGTCGCGCCACACCTCGTTCTTCTGCTTGCCTATCCAGTAGTCCCGGTTGCCGCTGGCACTCAGGGGCTCGGGACGCGGAATGGCGCCCGTGGCTTGCGGGATCTCGATGACCTGGGGTTTTTCCTGCTGGACGGGTTCCTGCGGCAGGGGAGCCTGTTCCGGCTGGCTGCTACAGGCGGCCAGCAACAAGCTCAGGCTGAGCGGGAGAAGTTTGTGGCTGTAATGCATACGCTTCCTGGATTGCTTGACTGAGTTGATGCACCGCCATCGCATAGAGAGGGCTGCGGTTATAGCGGGTGATCACATAAAAATTGTGGCGCGCGACCCAGTATTCCGGTCCATCGGCCTGTTCCAATGCCAGCAGTTTCACCGGCGTGTCGGGTGTCAGCGGGGTGGCGAGTTCAATCCCGGCGGCGGCCAGCTCTGCCCACTGCTGTTTGAGCTCGGGTTCGGGCCGAAGCAGGGTACTCACTGGCACCAGCCCGATCAAGGCGGGCTCGACGGCCGACTCGCCCCAGCGCCACTGGTGCAGGGCGAAATAGTTGGCGACGCTGCCGATGGCATCCACCGGATTGGCAAACAGATCCCGCTTGCCATCTCCGTCAAAATCGACCGCGTAGTGGCGGTAACTGGAGGGCATGAACTGCCCCATGCCCATGGCGCCCGCGTAGGAGCCCTTCAGGCGGGTGAGTGGCCACTTCTCCTCTTTGGCCAGCAGCACCAGCTGGGCAAATTCCTTGGCGAAGAACTCCTCGCGCGCTGGGTAGTGAAATCCCAGGGTGTAGAGGCTGTCGAGCACAGAGTGGCGGCCCATCTGGCGGCCGTAGAAGGTTTCTATGCCTATGATGGCGACTATGAGGGAGGCGGGCACCCGGTAGTGCTGCTCGGCCCGCGCCAGGGCATCGGCATGGCGTTGCCAGAAGCTGACCCCGTCCTGTATGCGGGCCTGGGTCACGAACAGGGGCCGGTAGCTGTGCCAGGGCCTGGCTTCCCACGGCTTGCTGATGGTGTCGAGTATCTCCTGGCGCAGCCGGGCCTGCGCCGTGGCCGCCTGCAATTCGGCCAGCGGCACCTGCTGCTGCTCGGCCAGCAACGCCAGCCGCTCGGGCACATGGGCTGCACTCGCCGTCAGCGAGCACAGGGAGAGCGCCAGCCAGGCACCTCTCATCAGGCCAGCAGCCTTCTGTGGGTCTGGATGGACATCAGGATGCCGAAGCCGGCCATCAGGGTCACCATGGAGGTGCCGCCGTAGCTCACCAGCGGCAGGGGCACCCCCACCACAGGCAGTATGCCGCTCACCATGCCCATGTTGACGAACACATAGACGAAGAAGGTGAGGGTCAGGGCGCCACCGAGCAGGCGCTCGAAACTGTTCTGGGCCTGCATGGAGATAAACAGGCAGCGGCTGATGATGTAGAGATAGATCACCAGCAGCAGGGCGACGCCCACCAGACCGAACTCCTCGCTGAACACCGCGAAGATGAAGTCGGTGTGGCGCTCGGGCAGGAATTCAAGCTGGGACTGGGTGCCTTGCAGCCAGCCCTTGCCAAAGACGCCGCCGGAGCCGATGGCAATCTTCGACTGGATGATGTGATAGCCGCGGCCGAGCGGGTCTTTCTCCGGGTCGAGCAGCATCAGTACCCGCTGGCGCTGGTAGTCGTGCATCAGGAAGAACCAGAGCACCGGCATGAAGGCGCAGATGAGCAGCACCGCCAGCCCGATCAGCCACCAGCTGATCCCCGCCAGGAAGATGACGAAGAAGCCGGAGGCGGCCACCAGGATGGATGTGCCGAGATCGGGCTGGGCCGCGATCAGCAGGGTGGGCAGCAGCACCATCACCAGGGCGATCACCACATGGCTGAACTTGGGGGGCAGCGAATGGCGGCTGAGCCAGGCGGCCACCATGATGGGCATGGAGAGCTTCATCACCTCGGAGGGCTGGAACTTCATAAAGCCGAGATCCAGCCAGCGCTGGGCGCCCTTGCCGATATGGCCGAACACGTCCACCGCGATGAGCAGCAGCACCACCACCACGAACAGGGGCACGGACCAGCGCGCGTAGAGGGAGGGGGGGAGCTGGGCCATGCCTATCATCAGGGCGAAGGCCAGGCCGCCACGCACCAGCTGGCGCACTATGGAGTCCACGCTCTGACCGGAGGCGGAGTAGAGCACCACCATGGAGAGGGACATCAGGGCCAGCAGGCCGAGAAACAGCGGCAGGTCGATATGCAGCCGGTACCAGATGCTCTGTCGCTGCGCGGAATTACTCATGGGAAACGGCCTCGCGTGATGGGGACGGCTGCTTGGGAGCGGGTGGCAACTGGGGCTCTGGTGGCACCAGATAGGCATCCAGCATCTGGCGTGCCACGGGCGCGGCCATGCTGCTGCCGCCCCCGGCGTTCTCCAGCACCAGGGCCACCACGGCCTTGGGTGCCTCGAACGGGGCGAAGGAGACGAACAGGGCGTTATCCCTGTGCTCCACCTTGGTGGTGGCCGCGTTGTAGACCTGGTTCTCTTTCAGGCCCACCACCTGGGCGGTACCTGACTTGCCCGCGGCCTTGTAGGGCGTGTTGGCAAAGGCGCGGCGCCCTGTGCCTTCATTGCCGTTGATGACGCGCCACATGCCGTCCTTGGCCACCTGCCAATAGGCATCGTTCTTGGCCTTGAGCGCCATGTTCGGGTTGACGGGGGCGTTGACCACCCCATCCAGCGAGGCCGTGCTCTTGAGCAGGTGCGGCGTCACGTCGTGACCGTTCTGGGTCAGTATGCTGATCGCCTTGGCCAGCTGGATCGGGGTGGCGCTCCAGTAGCCCTGACCTATGCCGATGGAAATGGTGTCACCCTGATACCAGGGCTGGCGCCAGCGTGCCATCTTCCAGTCGCGAGAGGGCATCACCCCTTTGGTCTCCTCGTACAGATCCACCCCGCTGTACTGACCGAAACCGAACTTGGTCATGTAGCTGTGGATCTTGTCGATGCCGACTCGATAGGCGAGATCGTAGAAATAGGTATCCGCCGACACCTCGATGGCGCGGTAGACGTCGAGCCAGCCGTGGCCCCAGCGGCGCCAGTCGCGAAACTTCTTGGTGGTGCCGGGGATGGAGAAGCTGGGGCCGCCGAAGTAGCGGTAGTTGGGGGTGATGGCCCCCTCGTTCAGTCCCATCACCGCCATCATGGGCTTGACGGTGGAGGCGGGGGCATAGATGCCCTGGGTGGTGCGGTTTACCAGCGGACGGGCCGGATCGTTGAGCAGCGCCGAATAGTTGGTGTTGGAGATGCCGGTCACGAACAGGTTGGGGTCGTAGCTCGGGCTCGACTCCATGGCCAGGATGGCGCCGGTATTGGGATCCATCATGACGATGGCGCCCCGGCGACCGGCCAGCAGTTGCTGGGCCTTCAGTTGCAGGCGAATGTCGATGTTGAGGTAGATGTCCTTGCCGGGCTCCGGCGGCTGGAACTTGAGGGTCCGTACCACGCGGCCGCGGTTGTTGACCTCGACCTCCTGATAACCGGCCACCCCGTGCAGCTGATCCTCGTAGTACTTCTCCACCCCCTGCTTGCCGATATCCTTGGTGGCGGCATAGTTGGCGAGCTTGTCCTCCTTGTCGAGGCGCTCCACGTCGCGGGTGTTGATCTTGGCCACGTAGCCCAGCGCATGGGTGAGGGTGTCACCAAACGGATAGTAGCGCTTGAGGTAGGCCTCTATGCTGGCGCCCGGATAGTTGTGCTGGTTGACCGAGAAGAGCGCGACCTGATACTCGGTCAGCTTCTCGAACAGGGCCACCGGCTTGAAGCGGCGCTGGCGTTTGACCTCGGCCAGGAACTTCTCCTTGGTCCCTTCCGGCAGGGCCAGCAGGGTGATCAGCTCGTCGGCGGTCTTGTCCAGGTCTTTGGTCTCTTCCGGCACGATTTCGAGACTGTAGACGGGGCGGTTCTCCGCCAGCAGCACGCCGTTGGCGTCATAGATGAGGCCCCGTGGCGGCGCCACGGGCACGACCCGGATCCGGTTGTCGTTGGAGCGGGTCTGATAGGTCTCGAAGGATTCGACCTGCAGGTAATAGAGATTGCCCAGCAGCACCAGCATCAGCACTATCATGCCGATGTAGGCGACCAGGGTGCGTCGGAAGAAGAGGCGACCCTCGGCGCTGTGGTCGCGCATTTCGATGCGATTCTTCAGCATGCCGCTACCTTATGACAGACGAAGGGAGAAGACAAAAACCCCATGGGTTATTCCCTGTGATACGGGTGATATAAGGGGGTGATGCGCCAGATGTGCATGGTTCATTCCCTGTGATACGGATGATTGGTGGTAATGCTCCAAGCGCGGTAGAGGCTCTCGGCCACCAGCACCCGTACCAGCGGGTGGGGCAGGGTCAGCGGCGACAGCGACCAGCTCTGCTCGGCGGCGGCCTTGCACTCGGGCGACAGCCCCTCCGGGCCCCCGACCAGCAGCGCCACGTCACGACCATCCAGCTTCCAGGCTTCCAGTTGTACGGCGAGCTGCTCCGTGGTCCAGGGTTTGCCGGGAATATCCAGGGTCACTATGCGCGAACGGCCGGCGGCGGCCAGCATGGCTTCCCCCTCCTTTTGCAGGATGCGGGGAATGTCGGCATTTTTACCGCGCTTTCCGGCGCCGATCTCGACCAGCTCGAACGGCATGTCTTTGGGGAAACGGCGACGGTACTCTTCGAAGCCACGCTCTACCCAGGCAGGCATCTTGGTGCCCACTGCAATCAACTGGATCTTCATCGTTTGTTACACTTGTGCTCTGTTATTGCGCATTCACTTGAGCGGTAGCGCCCCAGAGTTTTTCCAGTTGGTAGAAGTCGCGATATTCGTCCTGCATCACGTGCACTATGACTTGCCCCAAGTCCACCAGTACCCATTCCCCCGTGAGCTGGCCTTCCACGCTCAGCAGATCGAGCCCGGCATGGCGAGCTTCGCTGGCCAGGTGATGGGCGATGGCGCTGACGTGGCGACTGGAGTTGCCGGAACAAACGATCATGGTGTCTGTGATGCTGGATTTACCGCGCACATCGAGGGTGATGATGTCGCGGCCTTTCATGTCATCGATCTTGTCGACGATAAAGGCATGCAGTTCTTGGCCTTGCAATGATCTTCTCCTGTGTTCCGACGCCTGAGGGCGGCGGATTATATCATGGTCACTCCCGTTTCCCAGTCCGGTGAAGGGGAGTGGAACGGGGGCCGTGCCCGTGTGGCAAACCGGGCCCCTGTTGATCAATATAGTGCGCAACCGGCCGGGACAATAGTCGGCGCCGGTTGTGGTCAGCTTGGCTGGTAGAGGCCTTGCTGGCGAATGTAATCGGCCACCGACGGCGGCAGCAGGTAGCGGGGATCCTCCCCGGCCGCCAGCAGGGCTCTGAGCCGGGTGGCCGACAGCTCGATGGGCTGGTTGTCCGCCAGCCAGATATGGCCGGCAAGGCGCCGGTGCAGCGCGGTGGCATCCGTGGTGTGATGGCGAGCCAGCAGCTCGGCAACTTCCCCCGGGTAGTCAGGTTGCCAGCCCGGCCGCACGCTCACCACCAGATGGGCATAGTCGAGCAGCTCTTGCCAGCGGTGCCAGCTCGGCAGGCCGAGCAGGGAGTCCATCCCCATCAGAAAGCAGAGCGGGGTGCCCGGCAGCGCTTGCCGCAATTCGATGAGGGTGTCTATGGTCCAGGAGGGGGTGTCCCGCTTCAGTTCCCGCTCATCCACCACGAATCCCGTATTCTCCGCCGCCGCCAGCTTGACCATGGCGAGGCGCTGCTCGCTCGAACAGAAGGGGTTGGCGCGATGGGGCGGTATATGGTTCGGGATCAGCCGGATTTCGGCCAGCCCTATAGCGTCCCGCGCCTCTATGGCCGGGCGCAGGTGGCCGATATGGATGGGGTCGAAGGTCCCGCCCAGCAGCCCGATAGGTGGCTTCAGCATGAGCAGTCCTCAGCTGGAAGGGAACCTATGTGGATGGGGTCTAAGGTGGCTCGGGCCAGCAGGTCGATGGGGGCCTTCAGCATGCGGCGGGTTCCAGCAGGGGCAGCGGCGTACCATCGCGAAAACCCAGGGCCAGGGTCTGCAACATCAGCCAGGCCTGCTCGGTGTCGAAGCGACGCTGGGCGTCGTCAAGCCGGGCCATCAGCTGCCACAGCTGCTGCAACTTGGTGAAGGGCAGCCGGGTCAGGGCCTGCTGGATCAGCTGCTGGCGGCTCTGCCAGATGCGCAGGCGGGAGAAGTGCTCCACCAGCGGCTGGCCGGCTCTGGCGGCCAGGGCCAGCTCGGTGAGCTGCTCCAGCTCGCGGCATAGGGCCCAGGCCAGCATGCCGGGCTCTGTACCCTCGGCGCGCAGGGCCAGCAGGATGCGCTGGGCCCGGTTCACCTTGCCCTCCAGCAGGGTATCGATGAGCTGGAACGGCGTGAAATGGGCGTGGCGTATGATGGTCTCTTGCAGATAGGCGACGCTGATGGGCTGGGGCGGTGCCAGCAGGGTCAGCTTCTCTATCTCCTGGCTGGCGGCCAGCAGGTTGCCCTCGTAGGAGTGGCACATGAAGTTGATGGCATCCGGCAGCGCCTTGAGGCCGAAACGCTGGAAGCGGGCGCTCATCCAGCGCGGAAAGAAGCGGGGCTCGGGGTGATTGACCGGCACATAGGTGCCGTTCTGGCTGAGCTTGTCGAACCAGGCTGCCTTCATCTGGGTCTGGTTGAGGCGACCGCCGCTCAGTACCAGCAGCAGATCCGGATGCAGTTGCTTGCCAATTTCAGTGATGCGGGCGGCCAGATCCTTGTCGACCTTGGCCGGCAGCTCCAGCTCTATGATCTGGCGGGCGGAGAAGAGGCTCATGGCCTGACAGGCATCGTAGACCTGATTCCAGTCCAGTCCCTGCTCCACCACGAAAGTATGGCGCTCATCGAACCCCTGCTTGCGGGCGGTCTGACGGATGGCGTCGATGGCTTCCAGCTTGAGCAGAGGTTCGTCACCAAAAACGAGATAGCAGGGTTTGAGCCCTGCCTTGAGATGATCCGCAAACTGCTCGGGATAGACTCTCATCAAGATACTCGCATCAGAACTTGACCTGGCTCAGTTGGCGGATCACCAGGCTGGCGGCCTGCTCCTGCATCTCCTTGCCAAGCTGCTCCTGCTCGCGGGAGGAGGCCAGTGCCGCATCCGGCTTGTTCAGGAAGCTGCGGTTGAAGGTGATGGGGAAGACCTGGGTCGGTTTGCCCGGCATGGAGACGGTGAACTGGGTGTTGTAGCCCAGCACGTACTCACGGGCCTGGCCTATGGAGTCGACCGAGGCAACCTGACTGGTACTGCCGACGCCGGACAGGGTCAGCACAGGTATGCCCTCCTTGTCGGCGAGCTTGACGCCAGCCGCCTTGAGGCGGGTGGTGACCAGCCGGTAGAAGTCGCTCTTGTTGTCACCGACCACCTTCATGGTCATCAACTCGGGCGGGATGGCCGTGCCTCGCATCTGAAAACCGCAAGCCTGCAGCAGCAGGCCCATCAGCACTATGGCCATCCAGCGAATGAGGGGGGTGCCCATATGAAATCCTCTTTGCATTAGGGGAAAGCGGCGGGCGCAGGGCCCGCCGTTATCATCCGTTTGTCGTTACCGCTTGGCAACCAGGCAGTCAGCTTGCGTTGCCACGCGATATGGCATCAGTTGGCCACTATGTTGAGCAGTTTGCCCGGCACATAGACCACCTTGCGAACGGTCAGGCCATCGGTGAACTTCTGCACAGAGGCATCGGCCATGGCCAGTTTCTCGACGTCGGCCTGGCTTATCTCGGCCGGCACTGTCAGCTTGCCGCGCATCTTGCCGTTGATCTGCACCACCACCAGCTTCTCGGTCTCGACCATGGCGGCCTCGTCGGCCACCGGCCAGGCGGCGTGGTCCAGGTCGTCGCCCTTGCCCAGCATCTTCCACAGCTCGAAGCCGATGTGCGGGGTGATGGGGGAGAGCATGACCACCACGGCTTCCAGCGCTTCCTGCATCAGGACGCGATCCTGCTCGTCGGTGCCGAGCTTGGCCAGGTTGTTCATCAGCTCCATGATGGCGGCGATGGCGGTGTTGAAGGTCTGACGGCGACCCACGTCATCGCTCACCTTGGCGATGGTCTTGTGCAGTTCGCGGCGAACGGCTTTCTGGTCGGCACTGAGGGCAGCCACATCCAGCGCCGGGGTAGCACCGCCACTGACGTGTTCGAAGGTGATGCGCCACAGGCGACGCAGGAAGCGCTGGGCCCCCTCAACGCCGGAGTCGGACCACTCCAGGGTCATCTCGGCTGGCGAGGCGAACATCATGAACAGACGGACGGTATCGGCGCCGTAACGCTCCACCATCAGCTGGGGGTCTATGCCGTTGTTCTTGGACTTGGACATCTTGGTCATGCCGGAGTGGATGACTTCACGGCCCTCAAGGTCGATGGCCTTGGTGATGCGACCCTTGTCGTCACGCTCGACCTTGACGTCAACCGGGCTGACCCAGACGTTGCCGCCCTTCTCGTCTTTGTAGTAGAAGGCGTCGGCCAGCACCATGCCCTGGCAGAGCAGGCGCTTGAACGGCTCATCGCTGTTCACCAGCCCTGCGTCACGCAGCAGCTTGTGGAAGAAGCGGGCGTAGAGCAGGTGCATACAGGCGTGCTCGATGCCGCCTATGTACTGATCCACCGGCAGCCAGTGGTTGGCGGCAGCAGGATCCAGCATGCCCTTGTCGTAGTCCGGGGAGCAGTAGCGGGCGTAGTACCAGGAGGACTCCATGAAGGTGTCGAAGGTATCAGTTTCCCGGAACGCTTCCTGGCCGTTATAGGTGGTCTTGGCCCACTCGGCGTCGGCCTTGATCGGGCTCTGGATACCGTCCATCACCACGTCTTCCGGCAGCAGTACCGGCAGTTGATCTTCCGGGGTCGGCACCACAGTACCGTCGGCCAGGGTCAGCATGGGGATGGGGGCACCCCAGTAACGCTGACGGGAGACACCCCAGTCGCGCAGACGGAAGTTGACGGTGCGCTTGCCCTTGCCGATCGCTTCCAGCTTGCTGGCGATGGCATCGAAGGCGGCCTGGAACTCGAGACCGTCGAACTCGCCGGAGGCGAACAGCACGCCCTTGTCGGTGTAGGCGGCCTCGATCACGTTCGGCGCTTCACCGCCAGCCTGCTTGATGACAGGCTTGATCTCGAGACCGTACTTGGTGGCGAACTCATGGTCGCGCTGGTCGTGGGCCGGAACGGCCATCACGGCGCCTGTGCCGTAGTTCATCAGCACGAAGTTGGCGACCCAGACCGGCACCTTGCGGCCATCCAGCGGGTGAATGGCATAGAGGCCGGTGGCCATGCCCTTCTTCTCCATGGTGGCGAGTTCGGCTTCGGCCACCTTGGTGTTCTTGCACTCGTCGATAAAGGCGGCAAGCTCGGGGTTACCGGCGGCAGCCTGCAGGGCCAGCGGGTGACCGGCGGCTATGCCGACATAGGTGACGCCCATCAGGGTATCGGGACGGGTGGTGTAGACCTCGAGGTCGCCAGCCTGATCGGCGACCTGGAAGTGGATGTTGACCCCTTCGGAGCGGCCAATCCAGTTGCGCTGCATGGTCTTGACCATCTCCGGCCAGCCTTCCAGATTGTCGATATCATTCAACAGCTCTTCGGCATAGTCGGTGATCTTGATGAACCACTGGGGGATCTCTTTCTGCTCCACCGGGGTGTCACAGCGCCAGCAGCAGTTGTCGATCACCTGCTCGTTGGCCAGCACTGTCATGTCATTCGGGCACCAGTTGACGGAGGAGGTCTTCTTGTAGACCAGACCCTTCTCGTACAGCTTGGTGAAGAACCACTGTTCCCAGCGGTAGTAATCCGGTTTGCAGGTCGCCAGCTCGCGATCCCAGTCATAGCCCAGACCCAGCATCTTCAGCTGGTTCTTCATGTATTCGATGTTTTCGTAGGTCCAGGGCGCCGGTGCCGTGTTGTTTTTGACCGCGGCGTTCTCCGCCGGCAGGCCGAATGCGTCCCAACCTATGGGTTGCAGCACGTTCTTGCCATTGAGGCGTTGATAACGGGAGATCACATCACCTATGGTGTAGTTGCGAACGTGCCCCATGTGTAGACGACCAGACGGATAGGGGAACATGGAGAGGCAGTAGAACTTTTCCTTGTCTACTTTCTCCACCGCCTTGAAGGTTTTCTTGGCATCCCAGTGCTTTTGCACTGCTGGTTCTATGGATTGGGGAACGTATTGCTCTTGCATTGGTGACATCCGGATCTGTGAAATGAATAGATAAATCAGCTGGGAAATCGCAATAGAATACCCATATCCAGCGGCGGCAACAACCGCCAGCATCCGTCAGGCCTTATGCCGGGCATGATCAGGGTTCAGTAGAGGAGTAACGACCATGGACAAACGTCAAAAAGGGTACGAAGCCTTCATTGCAGAGCTGCAGAAGCAGTGGCAAGAGACTGAAGAGTTCCAGGGGGAGCGCCTCAACCGGATGATCGCCAAGGTGCAGGCCTATCTGGAGGCGGCCGGCGACCTGACCCAGGATGAGCTGGCGCTGATCGCCGAGTACGTGAAGCGGGATCTGGGCAACTATGACGAGGGGCGTGCCGAGGTGGAGGAGTCCGCCTTCATGCTGGCGCTCAAAGATACTGCCTGGTCCTGGCTGGCGGACGTGACCGACCGCGCCCAGGTGGAGTGGCGCGAGCTGGCGGACGAGCTGGAGCACAAGGGCGTCTACGAGGCGGGTGACTGGGTGGGCCTCGGCGTCATGGTGTGCGAGCAGTGCGGCTGGCGCCATACAGTGCTGCACCCGCAACCGCTCGATACCTGCCCCGAGTGCGGCGGCCACGAGTATCACCGCGAGCCGCTCTCACCCTGATCCCGTCAGACAACCAGATGAAAAGAGGCGCCCAGGGGGCGCCTCTTTCATTCAGCGACGAACCGGAGAGCCGGTTCAGAGCTCGCGGGCCCAGGGGTGGGCACGGGGGCGCAGCGCCAGCGCCAGACCGAGCAGCAGGGCGGTCAGCCCGTACAGCGGCCAGCTGCCAAAGCGCAGGTAGGGGGTCGAACCGTGGGCGGGACGCACCTCGGCTCTCAGCACCCCGGCCTCGAACTGGGGGAGCTGGGCTATGATGCTGCCGTCGATCTCGGTGACGATTGTGATGCCGGTGTTGGTGTCGCGCAGCAGCGGGCGAGCCAGCTCCAGCGCGCGCATGCGGGCTATCTCCATGTGCTGCCAGGGGCCGATACTGGTGCCGAACCAGGCATCGTTGGAGACGGTCAGCAGGAAGTCGGTATCCGGCTGCACGTTGCGGCGCACCTCGTCCGGGAAGATGATCTCGTAGCAGATGGCGGCGGCGAACTTGAGCCCCTTGGCGATCAGGTTCGGTTGCTGCTCATTCCCGCGGCTGAAGGAGGACATGGGCAGGTTGAAGAAGGGCGCTATGGGGCGCAGCAGATCTTCAAACGGCACGAACTCACCGATGGGCAGCAGGTGGTACTTGTAGTAGCGGTTCGGGTGCTCGTAGTGATAGGACTCCTTGCCGTCCGCGTCCTGTACCCCCATGCCCAGCACGGTATTGAAGAAACGCTGCTGCTCGAAATCGTAATGAATGATGCCCGCCAGCAGGCCGGTGTCATTCACCTTCATCGCCTTGTCCAGGCTCTCCAGGTAGTTGCCCATCTCCTTCTCGATGGCCGGGATCGCCGATTCCGGCCAGATGATGATGTCGGCATCCTGGTTCTCGCGGCTCAAATCCTGATAGGTGTGCACCGTCGGCACCAGCGCCTCGGGATCCCATTTGAGGGACTGCGCTATGTTGCCCTGCACCAGGGCGACCTTGACCGGCTCGCCTCGGGTCACCCAGTTGAGCTGCATCAGCCCCTGAGCGGCACCGATCAGCGCGACGGGCAGCAGCAGCCAGACCGGCTTGCGGCTCTGCCACACCAGCCAGAGGGCGGAGGCCGACAGCAGCAGCGCCAGCGTGATGCCCTGCACCCCCAGGATGGGGGCCAGCCCCTTGAGCGGCCCGTCGATCTGGCTGTAACCAAACCAGAGCCAGGGGAAGCCTGTCATCACCCAGCCGCGCAGCCAGTCTGCCACCAGCCAGAGCGCCGGGAAGGCGAGCAGCCAGCGGCTCCAGTGGCGACCGCTGAAGAAGCGGGCGAAGGCCCAGCAGGCCAGGGTCGGGTAGAGCGCCAGATAGGCCGACAGGCCGGCCAGCAGCACGAAGGCGACCGGCAGCGGTATGCCGCCAAACATGGTCATGCTGACGTGGATCCACCAGAGCCCCGGCAGGAACAGCCCCATGGCATAGCCAAAGCCGCGCCAGGCCGCCTGTTTGGGGCTGGCCTTGTCCAGCAGAGCATAGAGGCCGAGCAGGGACGGGATCACCAGCGGCCAGTAGTTGAAGGGGGAGAAGGCCAGCACGGCGAGCGCGCCGGATGCCATGGCACAGAGGCTTGTCAGGAGTTTCGATTTCACGGGCAATAGAGGCTCGGATTGGACTGCAACAGGTTGATTGGCCGGTATCTTAACCTGTAAATGCGGTCAACGGCGAGCCTCCCGGCTGTGGCGGGCGCAACCGGGCTGGGATTGGGAAATAAAGGGCGGTCTGCCGGGCAGGGGATGACGTGCGGGGTCGGAGGGTATGGTTGCCTTGCCCCGTGGCAAATGGCAAGCGCCCCGACGAGCGGGGCGCTGATGCTTCACGGCTGGCCGGGGGCCGAGCTGGATTTACTGGGCTTCAGACTGGGCCGCGACATGGTTGTCGGGGATCTTCACCTGCAGCTGCTGCAGGCGGCGCCGGTCGGCGTGCATCACCTTGAACAGGTAGCCGTCCAGCTCTATCTCCTCGCCCTTTTTCGGCAGGTGGCTGAAGGCGTGCATCACCAGACCGCCCACGGTATCCACCTCTTCATCGCTGAACTGGGTGCCGAAGAAGTCGTTGAAATCCTCGATCTCGGTGAGGGCGCTGACCGAGAAGACCCGTTTGCTGATGCGGCGGATCTCGTCCGGCTCATCTTCGATGTCATCAAACTCGTCGTCGATCTCGCCGACGATGAGCTCCAGTATGTCTTCAATGGTCACCAGACCCGAGACGCCACCAAACTCGTCGACCACGATGGCCATGTGGTAGCGCTCTTCACGAAACTCCTTGAGCAGACGGTCGACCCGCTTGCTCTCGGGCACGATCACCGTAGGGCGCAATATTTTCTCGAGCTGCAGCGGCTCGCTGGCATGGTGGCCGCCGAAACCGAACGGCAGCAGATCCTTGGCGAGCAAGATGCCCTCCACATGATCCTTGTCTTCGTTGATCACCGGAAAGCGGGAGTGACCGGATTCGATGATCACCGGCAAGATGTCGTCCACCGGCTGGGACTTCTCTATGGTGACCATCTGGGAGCGGGGGATCATGATGTCGCGAACGCGCAGCTCGGCAATTTCGAGCACGCCTTCAATCATGTCCTTGGTGTCCTGATCGATAAGATCGCGCTCCTCGGCATCGGCTATCACATCCACCAAATCGTTGCGGTCTTTTGGCTCGCCCTGGAAGAGTTGGCTGAGTTTGTCGAGCCAGGTTTTCTTCGGCGAGCCGGTACTAGGGTGATCGTCGGTCATTTTTTCTCTTGGTTACTCTCTTGAACACATTTGAAATTGTCTTGGTGATATAAGGATGGCCATCGGCTGTTTCAAGACGATGACTCTCCCGTCCTTTACGCTTTTACTCTTCGTCGTTCAGATAAGGATCGGCAAAACCGAGTTCCTGCATGATGCCGCGTTCAAGACGTGGCACCATCTCTTCGGCTTTGTTCTCCTGTCTACTCTGTTACTTCATCGTCCTGATAAGGATCGGCAAAACCGAGCTCCTGCATGATGTCGCGCTCCAGGCGTGGCACCATCTCTTCGGCTTTGTTCTCCTGTCTACTCTGTTACTTCATCGTCCTGATAAGGATCGGCAAAACCGAGCTCTTGCATGATGTCGCGCTCCAGCTGCTCCATCTCTTCGGCTTCCTCATCCTCGATATGGTCATAACCTAGCAGATGCAGACTGCCGTGCACAACCATGTGGGCCCAGTGGGCCTCCAGCGGTTTGTTCTGCTCGACGGCCTCCTGTTCCACCACCTGGCGGCAGATGACGAGATCGCCGAGCAGCGGCAGTTCCATGCCGGGTGGCGCCTCGAATGGGAAGGAGAGCACGTTGGTGGGCTTGTCCTTGCCGCGGTAGGTGAGGTTGAGCTCGCGGCTCTCCGCCTCGTCGACGATGCGCACCGTCACTTCGGCCTCGGTCTGGAAACCGAGTATGGTGCCGTCAAGCCAGCCTTGCAGCTTGGTTTCGCTCGGCAGATCTTCCGCCTGAGCGCAGGCCAGTTGCAGATCCAGGGTCACACTCATTGGGCACTCTCTTTATTGGCTTTGGCAGGGATGGACTCGGCCTGTCTGGCGTCGAACGCCTCATAGGCCTGCACTATGCGGGCCACCACGGGGTGGCGTACCACGTCTTTGGATTCAAAGAAGTTGAACGACAGGCCGTCGACCCCTTGCAGCACTTCCAGCGCGTGGCGCAGGCCGGACTTGGTGCTGCGCGGCAGATCCACCTGGGTGATGTCGCCGGTGACCACCGCCTTGGAGTTGAAGCCGATGCGGGTCAGGAACATCTTCATCTGTTCCGTGGTGGTGTTCTGGGCCTCATCCAGGATGATGAAGGCGTCATTGAGGGTGCGACCGCGCATATAGGCGAGCGGCGCCACTTCGATGATGTTGCGCTCCATCAGCTTCTCGACCCGCTCGAACCCCAGCATCTCGAACAGGGCATCGTAGAGCGGGCGCAGATAGGGATCGACCTTCTGGGAGAGATCGCCGGGCAGAAAACCCAGCTTCTCGCCTGCTTCCACCGCCGGGCGGGTCAGCAGGATGCGGCGTATCTCCTGACGCTCCAGCGCATCCACGGCGGCGGCCACCGCCAGATAGGTCTTGCCGGTACCGGCCGGGCCTATGCCGAAGCTGATGTCGTGCTGGACTATGTTGGCGATGTACTGCGCCTGATTGGGGCTGCGCGGCTTGATGAGGCCGCGTTTGGTCTTGACCGTCACCTCCTTGCCATAAGGAATGCCGGCGGCCGGTTCGTCGTCCTGCTCCAGCACCCGCGACTCCTGAATGGCCAGGTGCACCATGTCGGGCACTATGTCGGTCACCTTGCCGCCCTTGAGGGGCTGGGTTTCCACATAAAGGTGCTTGAGGATGACGGCCGCGGCATCCAGCTGGGCCTGTTTGCCAACCAGCTGGAAGTGGCTGTCACGGTAGCTGATCTCGACGCCGAGGCGGCGTTCCAGCTGCTTGATGTTGTCATCGAAGGGACCGCACAGGCTGGCGAGGCGCCGATTGTCGGCGGGCTCCAGATGCAGGTTCAGGGTCGAGATGTGTCGGCTCAAAATATCCTCGTTTTGACGCAGTGCCCATCAGGCCAGGCCGGATGGGCACGAAGAGATTAGTGGGGAGTAAACGCGGCAACGCCCAGCTCGTCCGGTATGTTATCCGGGCGGTCGGATTTAACCAGGATCTCGCTTGGGGTGGGGGTAAACGCAGCAACGCCCAGCTCGTCTGGTATGTTATCCGGGCGGCGGGCCAGGATCTCGCGCGGGGCGGTGGCGATGCGCAGATTCATCTCATCCTCGCCGCGGATAAAACGACCGCGCAGGGAGTTGGGACGCACCTCTGTGATCTCCACGTCGGCAAAGCCGCCGATCAGGGTGTGCTGCCCCTCGAAGTTGACCACCCGGTTGTTCTCGGTGCGGCCACACAGCTGCATGGGGTCGAGCCGGGACGGCCCTTCCACCAGGATGCGCTGGGTGGAGCCCAGCATGGCGCGGCCAATCTGCATCGACTGGTTGTTGATGACATGCTGCAGGCGGGCCAGGCGGGCCTTTTTCACTTCCATGTCGACGTCGTCTGGCATGTCGGCGGCCGGGGTGCCGGGGCGCGGGCTGTAGATGAAGCTGAAGCTCATGTCGAAGTTGATCTCTTCGATCAGCTTCATCGTGGCCTCGAAATCCTCGTCCGTCTCGTTCGGGAAGCCGACGATGAAGTCGGAACTCATGGTGATGTCGGGACGGGCGGCGCGCAGGCGACGGATCTTGGACTTGTACTCCAGCACTGTATGAGGGCGCTTCATCATGGTCAGGATACGGTCGGAGCCGCTCTGCACCGGCAGATGCAGGAAGCTGACCACTTCCGGCGTGTCCTTGTAGACCTCTATGATGTCGTCGGTGAACTCGATCGGATGGCTGGTGGTGTAGCGAATGCGGTCTATGCCATCGATGGCGGCCACCAGTCGCAGCAGCTCGGCGAAGGAGCAGATGCTGCCATCGAAGGTCGGGCCCCGATAGGCGTTGACGTTCTGGCCCAGCAGGTTCACCTCGCGCACGCCCTGTTCGGCGAGCTGGGCGATCTCGTAGAGCACGTCGTCCATCGGCCGGCTCACCTCCTCGCCACGGGTGTAGGGCACCACGCAGAAGGAGCAGTATTTGGAGCAGCCTTCCATGATGGAGACGAAGGCGGTGGCGCCTTCGGCACGGGGTTCCGGCATGCTGTCGAATTTTTCGATCTCGGGGAAGGCGATGTCCACCTGGGCACCGCGCCCTTCCTGCACCTGCTTGATCATGGCGGGCAGGCGATGCAGTGTCTGTGGACCGAAGACGATATCCACATAGGGGGCGCGAGTGCGAATGTTGTCCCCCTCCTGAGAGGCGACACAGCCACCCACGCCGATCACCAGACCGGGCTTGTTGGCCTTGAGTTTTTTCCAGCGTCCCAGCTGGTGGAACACCTTCTCCTGTGCTTTTTCGCGGATGGAGCAGGTATTGAGCAGCAAGACATCTGCCTCTTCGGGCTCCTCGGTCAGTTCATAGCCATTGCTGGCATCCAACAGGTCGGCCATCTTGGACGAGTCGTACTCGTTCATCTGGCAACCCCAGGTTTTAATGTGAAGTTTCTTGCTCATTGCTTCTCTTGACTTGTTTTGAAATCGGCATGGTCAAAGGACCGGGTATTTTACTCCGCAATCTGGATACTGCCTAGCTAATATCCAGCCCGTCATGGGTCTCTCTCCCTCCTGGACAGCCGCTATTTGCTCGGGCTTTCTCCTTGATTTGGCGCGGCAATTCGCAATTTGTCTCACTGTTTCTGCCGGTCCCTTGCGGTATCATGTCCCCATTCGGTTTTACCCCGCCAACCCTTGTCCGGGGCGTCCCCTTTCAGGAATCAAGTTATGGAACAGTGTGATATCGCCATCGTCGGCGCCGGCATGGTCGGCGCCGCCACCGCCTGTCTGCTGGCGGCGCAGGGCCTCTCCATTCGGGTCATAGAGACCCAATTGCCCGAGCAATACGCCCCACAGCAGCCGTTGGATCTGCGGGTCTCCGCCATCAGCCAGGCCTCGGTGGCGCTGCTGGAGCAGGCCGGTGCCTGGCAACACCTGCAGCAGATGCGGCTCTGTCCCTACCGCCGGCTGGAAACCTGGGAGCTGGATGGTTTTTCCACCCGCTTCGACGCGGCCGCTCTCGGCCTGCCCCAGCTCGGTTACATCATAGAGAACCGGCTGGTGCAGCTGGCCCTGCTCAAGAGGATGGAAGATTTCCCCACTATCCAGACCCATACCCCGGCGGCGGTGACGAGTCTGCGCCAGCGCGCCGATGAGGCGGTGCTGACCCTGGACGATGGCACAGAGCTGGCCGCCCGCTGGGTGCTGGCCTGCGACGGCGCCGAATCCCAGATGCGCCGGCTGGCGGGCATAGGCGTGTCGCGCTTCGAGTATCGTCAGCACTGCATGCTGATCAATATCGATACCGACTTCGAACAGGAAGACATCACCTGGCAGCAGTTCACCCCGAGCGGCCCGCGTGCCTTCCTGCCGCTGCCCGGCCGGCACGGCTCCCTGGTGTGGTATGACAGCCCGGCCCGCATCCGCGCCCTGTCGGCCATGAGCAACGAGAAGCTGGGGGAGGAGGTGCATCGCCACTTTCCGGCTCGGCTCGGCGGCTTCACCGTCACGGCCAAGGGGAGTTTCCCGCTGGTGCGGCGCCACGCCAACGACTATCACGCCGGTCGGGTGCTGCTGCTCGGCGATGCCGCCCACACCATCAACCCGCTGGCGGGGCAGGGGGTCAACCTCGGCTTCAAGGACGTGGCCTGCTGGGCCGGGTTGCTGGAAAAGGCGGGCGCCGACTGGCATCAGCCGGCCCTGGCGGAGCGCTACGAGCGTCGCCGTCGTCCCGACAACCTGTTGATGCAGTCGGGGATGGATCTCTTCTATGGTGTGTTCAGCAACGAGATAGGGCCGCTCAAGCTGGCCCGCAATCTGGCCCTCAATCTGGCGGACAAGGCAGGCCCGCTCAAGGAGATGGCGCTGCGCTACGCATTGGGGCTGGTATAAGGCGCCGGGCACCATCACGAGGGAGCAGAGATGATGAACAAGGCACTGCTGGCGATCGATTTTATCAACGACATAGCCCATCCGGACGGGCGCATCGCCGCCTCGGCGGCCCATGTGCTGGAGCAGGATGCCATCACCCATGCCAATCAGGCGCTGGCCCATGCCCGTGCCCACGGCTGGCTGGTGATCCTGATCAAGGTCGGCTTTGACGGCGGCTACCTGCTGCAACCCAAGGGGTCTCCCATGTTTGGTCGGACCAATCAGTTTGGTGCGCTCTCCCTGGCGGACAGCGGCACCGACTTTCACCCCGACCTCGACGTGCAACCCGGCGATCTGGTGCTGACCAAGCCCAGGGTCAGCCCCTTCTATGGCACCGCGCTGGAGCCGGCGCTGCGGGCCAATCGCATCGGTCACCTCTATCTGTGCGGGGTCAGCACCAGCTGGGCCATTCAGGCTGCGGCCCGGGACGGCCACGATCGGGACTACGCCATCACCATACTGGAGGATGCCTGCGCCGCCGCCGACGCCAGCGAGCACCAGGGCTCGCTGCGGATGCTAGGCCGCATCGCCGAGATCATCAAGGTGGCCCAGCTGGCGTGATCCCGCCGGTCAAGGCTGTTTTCGCTCACTATTTTGACATTTTGTCGCCAGTCCCCTGTTGAGCCGGCGCCGTTTTAGGGCAACATGGAGTCAGCATTGATGGCCACAAGGATGAGGCATGCGTTATCAGGGACGGATCGCGAGCTGGAACGAGGCGCGAGGCTTCGGCTTTATCACGCCGGAGCAGCAGGGGGGCGAGCAGCAAGGGCGCGAGCTGTTCGTGCATATCTCGGCGCTGCAATCCGATGGCCGGCTGCCCGAGGCGGGGGAGCGGGTCTCCTACCAGATAGGCAGGGGCAAGGACGACAAGCCCAGGGCCGTGCAGGTGTTCTTTCCCGACCGGCCGCTGTCGCTGGCTGATACCTCAGCGCCCCCCTTGCCCGGCAAGGACGCGGTCCGCCGACCCGCGGCCAGGGGAGCACAGCCAGCCGTTTCGTCCAGGCCCGGCCCTGGCCCCTCCTATCGCCGCAAGAGCAACTGGCGCGGCAAGTTGATCCCCCTGCTGGTGCTGGCGGGTCTGTTTTCTGTCTACTCCCGCTTCTCGGCCGAGTCGATGGCCCCCTTGCCGGTTTCCTCTTTCAGTCAGGAGGAGGCCGGCAGCTCATACAGCCCCACCTTCGTCCGTCAGTGCGACGGTCGGCAGTACTGCTCCCAGATGACCTCCTGCGAGGAGGCGACCTGGTTTTTGCAAAATTGCCCCAATACCAAGATGGATGGCAGAGGGAGAGGCAATGGCATTCCTTGTGAAAGTCAGTGGTGTGGTCACTGAGCCCGGCCTGTTCGCTCGCCGCCGCGACTAAGTCGTGTGGCCACTGAGGCCGGATTGATCAATTGTTGCCGCGACTAACAGGTTGATAATCAAGGGCTCTTTTATCCTGAAGGGTCATCACGGTCGGGGAGAAGGGGCCATCCCCTTGTTCCTCTGTGGCCGGTGACGGCATTTGGCTAAGTGAGTCAGGGCTGCTTTACTTCTGGTGATGACTCATTTGTCTCTAATTTTTGCTTGGCGTTTTCATTTCAGGATGACGGTCATGGTGGATGATTTTCGGGGCTCTCTGTTTCACTTTTCCGATCGGGCGCAATACCTGTCTGCGCTGCTGAACTCGCTGGAAGACCAGATATCCGTGATTGATCGGGATGGGGTGATCCACTATACCAATCTCGCCTGGAACCGGTTTGCCGAGCAAAACGGCATGCCGCCAGGGTACAACTGGCTGGGGGTCAACTATCTGAGGGTGTTCGACAGCCTGGTCGATCCTCTGGTTCTGATGGCGGCAGAGGGGATCCGCCGCGTGCTGTGTGGTGAGCAGGAGCACTTCTCTCTGGAGTATCCCTGCCACAGCCCGGATATCCAGCGCTGGTTCATGATGCGTGTCTCTCCCGTGCTGGGGGTGGATGTCGAGTTTTACACCATAGCCCACATCAACATCACGGAGCGCAAGTTGCAGGAGCTGGACGTGACCCACCTCTCCCAGCACGACCCCCTGACCGGCCTGGCCAACCGGCGTCTGTTCAACAGCTTCCTGCATAACGAGTGGCGCCGCAGCATGCGGGAGCGTACGCCCATCTCCTTCATCATGCTGGATCTGGACAACTTCAAGGCGTGCAACGATCGCTTCGGCCATCAGGTCGGGGATGATTTCCTGCTGCAGGTGGGCCACCTGCTCAACGCCTTTTGCCAGCGGCCAGCAGACTTGCCAAGTCGGTTCGGGGGCGATGAATTTGCGCTGGTCCTCGGCAATACCGGCAAGGAGGCCGCCTTGCGGATGGGGGAGGCGATCCGCCTAGGGATCCACGCCTTGAGTACCGAGGAGGCGGGTGATGCCCGACTCAGTGCCAGCATCGGCATTGCCACCCAGATCCCTGAGCAACTGCCGGGCTCGGAGAACGAGCTGCTGGCAGCGGCCGACATGGCGCTCTATATGGCCAAAAAGGGGGGCAAGAATCGCTGCCACAGCGTCGGCTGTCCGCCATTACCCGCCCCTTGAGCACCACAGCCCCTTGATGGGGCTTTTTTTTGCGCATAAGCCGCCTCAGCGCTCGGGCACGGCCGAGCATGGCGTGGGATGCGCCGCCATGACCAGTTGCAGGAAACGATCGCGGATGGGATCGGCAAATGCCGGATTCCAGACCAGGCTGATTTCCCATTCTGACCAGGGGCCGGACAGGGGATAGAGGGTAACATCCTGGCCCGCAATGAAGCTGACGCTGCGGGGCAATATGGCGTTGCCTATGCCGGCGGCCACCAGGGCGACCAGAGTCTGGATATCTTCCGCCTCCTGCACCATGCCGGTCAGCCGGTTGGCGCCGAGGAAGCTGGCGATCTGCTGGCTGAGGCCCGGGCAGCGGTGCCCGACCATCTGCAACAGCGGTTGATGGGCCAGCGCCCACTCCACGTCGAACGCAGCCGGATCCGGCCCCGTCATCTGGCTGGGCACGGCCAGCACCAGCCGGTCGGTCAGCAGCCTGTGCTCCCGCAGTTGCGGCGCGTGCGGCCGGCGCATGAATCCCAGCTGCAACTGACCCGACAGCAATCGCTCGTGCTGGATGGCGGAGGTCATGTCCTGCAGATGCACCATCACATCGGGTACCTGCTGCTTGAAACGGGCGACCAGCGAAGGGGCCAGCGCGAAGCTCGACAGCCCGAAGCCAATTTTGAGCCGCCCGGCTATGCCGCTCGCCAGCGCCAGGGCGTGGCGCTCAAACCCCTTGCCGTGTTCGACCAGTGCGCTGGCCTGGGTGAGCAGCTGTGCCCCCATGGCGGTCAGTTCGGCGCCGTGGCGCCCCCGGTTGAACAGCGTGCTGCCTAGCGCCAGCTCCAGCCCCTGGATCTGCTTGGTCAGTGCCGGCTGGGTGATGAACAGCCGGCTGGCGGCCTCCCGGTAGTTGGCGGTCTCGGCCAGCATCACGAACGCCTGCAGTTGCCTCAAGTCGAATTTCATTCCATTTGGTTATCCAATGTGGCGATTTATTGATTATAAATTATCTAACCGCCTTGTTCTAATGGTCTCGTAACGGGCCATCTGCCCGCCTGACGCACAACGAGGAGCCATGTCATGTCTAGCGAACGCTATCTGTTTTTGATCAAGGGAACCCTGGTGATGGCCCAGCCTCTGGCGGCGCCGGAGACGGGAGAGCTGCTGGCGAGCCTGCTGCAACAGGGATTTGTGGTGGCCCCCCAGCAGGTCTGGGCGGGCAATGCCGAGCAGGCGCTGGCCTGTTATGAGCAGGCGGCCCAGCAGTCGGCCCTCGCCAGCGTGCTGGCAGGGGCTGAGCCCGTGCTGGCTGGAGCCCCGTCATGACCCGGCTCACCCTGCGGGCCGCCGCCCTGCTGCTGGACATGGACGGCACCCTGGTTCACTCCACCGGCGAGGTGGAAACCGTGTGGCGGCTCTGGTGTCGACGTCATCAGCTGGCGCCCGAGCCCGTGCTGGCCATGTGTCACGGCCTGCGCTCGCGGGAGGTGATCCGGGCCCTGGCACCTCAGCTGGACATGGCGCAGGAGGTGGCCCTGCTCGATGAGATGGAGATCCATCACACGGGGCGCGGCGAGGCCATCATGGGGTGCCGGGCCGTGCTGGCCAGCGTGCCCATCGAGCGCTGGGCGCTGGTGACCTCCGCCAGTCAGAGGGTCGCCCGCCATCGGCTGGCGAGCGCAGGTCTGCCACTGCCGGCCCTGCTGGTGGGGGCGGAAGACGTGATGCGGGGCAAGCCGGATCCCGAGCCCTATCTGCTGGCCGCGACGCGGCTCGGGGTTGCCCCCGCCGACTGTCTGGTGTTCGAGGATGCACCGGCTGGCATAGAGAGTGCCCTGCGGGCCGGTTGCACCGTGGTGCAGGTCGGTGGCAACCGGCGGCTCGATCCGGCCGTGGCGGCGGTGATCCAGGATTGGCGCCAGGTGAGTGTGGGTGATGGGGTGGAGGGCGCGTTGCAGGTGACGCTGCTGATCTGATGGGGCGCCGCCAACAAAAAGCCCCCGGCGAGCGGGGGCTTGGGATGACGAGTCGGGTTACTTGAAGACGCGAAAACGCACTGCGTCGTCCATGAAGGTCTTGTCACCGGCCGGCTGCTTGATGCTGCCAAAGGGCATCTGGGCACGCAGCAGCCAGCTCGCGGGCAGGTTCCACTCCTTGCGCACCGCTTCGTCGATCAGCGGATTGTAGTGCTGCAGGGAAGCACCAACCCCTTCCTGTGCCAGGCTGGTCCAGACCGCAAACTGGGCGATGCCCGTGCCGTGTTCGGACCAGATGGGGAAGTTGTCGGCATAGAGGGCGAATTTCTGTTGCAGATCCTTGATCACATCCGTGTCTTCGAAGAAGAGCACAGTACCGAAACCGGCGCGGAAGCTGCCATCCACCTTGGCTTCGCTCTGGGCATAGGCCTCTGGCGGCACTATTTTCTTCAGCTCCGCCTTGACGATATCCCACAGCTTGTGGTGCTGGGCGCCAAACAAAATGACGGCACGGGAGGTTTGGGAGTTGAAGGAGGAGGGGCTGTGCTTGATGGCATCCTGGATCAGGGCCGTGAGCTGCTCCGGCGTGTGGGAGACCTGGTCGCCCAGGGCATAGATGGTACGACGTACTTTGATCTGTTCGATAAACGGACTGCTCATAACATCTCCTTGGTTTGACAGAAAATCGCATTCGGCGGCCAGCAAGAAGGCCATCCGGCTCCGATTGTTCAAGCTATAGACTATAACACCCCCTTCCCGCTGAACCGTCAACGCACAGTGGTCACTGTTTTTACTTTTTGTGGATATTCATATGCGTGGTCTGGATGAGCCACCTCGCATCTTTATGTTTCTTGTCAACTAGCCCTCATTCAGCTGATTTCAATCAATGATTAACCCGGCATGTTCACCATAAAATCCTGTCACGTCGGCTGTTTTCAGGGAGCTATGATGATCCAGTGGGTGCTCAACCGGCGCTACTATGTGTTGACCTCGTGCTCCTTCCTGCTGGGCGCTCTGGTGCTGGTCGCCACCCTGACCCTGGCTGCGGTCAGTTATCTGCGCAGCATAGACAAGACGATGGCCGGTTACGGTCACATGATTTCCTCCATAGAGGCGGCGCTCATTCACGAGCTGGTGCTGGCCAACCAGCGTCAGCTGGCCGTGCTGGAGGCATCGCTGGACAAGGCCGCCATCGCCCGTGGCGAGCCCGCCGACAACCCGATCTGGGCCATAGCCCATCAGATCAAGCGGGACGATCACTACATCTACTTCTACAACTCCCGCTTCGATCGGATCAGCAGTTATCCCCTCTGGGTGCAGCCAGCCGAATACAGCGCCGCCCTGCGCCCCTGGTACCGGGTGTTGTCGATGAAAGGGGACGAGCTGGTCTGGTTTGGCCCCTATCAGGAGTACAGTTCCCACGAGCGCATCCTCACCCTGATCAAGCGGGTGAAGGATGATGAGGGCAAGCTGCTCGGCCTCCTGATGGTGGACATGTCGTTCAACGCCATTCAGCAGGCGCTGCAACGGGCCATGGGCAGCAACCAGGCGGCCATCTACCTCAGCCAGCGGGGCAGCAACCGTCTGCTGGTGGGCAGCAAGATGGCGCTCTATGACAGGGCCCACGCGATGACAGAGCCCCATCTGCTGGGGCTGGATGTGATCTGGCATGGCAGCCACCTGAGGCGCGAGCTGGAGGACATAGACTGGGACCTCAACATCTATCTGCCTCCCGCCCTGTTTCGTGACAGCCTCTACGAGGCCCTGCTGATGGTGGTGCTGCCGCTGCTCTCCCTCTTCATCATCTGGTTTTGCAGCATCAATTTCCTGGTGCGGGTGTTCCGTCAGGAGCAGGCGCTGGTCTCGGGTTCGCTGACCGGCATAGTGCAAGCCCCCTGTTGCCCCAAGCCTTCGCTCCATCTGAAAACCTGGTTTGTACGCAACAGCCTCAGCGAGATAGAGCAGGTCCGCACCAGCTTCCTGCAGGGACAGGATGCGCTGCTGCACGATCCCCTCACCGGCATCATGAACCGGCGCGCCTTTACCCAGCGCCGCAGTGAGCTGGAAGCAAATCGGACGTCCCACTGGCTGGTGCTGTTCGATGTGGACAATTTCAAATGCATCAACGACAGCTGGGGCCACAGCGTGGGGGATGGCGTGCTCTGCCGGGTGGCCGAGCTGATGGTGGCCGAGCTTGGCAGCGGCAGTGCCTACCGGATCGGGGGGGACGAGTTTGCTGCCCTGCTGCCGTGGACGCGCCATGAGCTGGAGCCCCGGCTGAACCAGCTGCTGGCCCGGGTACGCAATCAGCAGTGGCGGGAGTTCAGGGCAGAGGTCACCCTGAGTGCGGGCGGTGCCCACTATCCGGATGATGCCCTCTTTCTGTTCGAGCGGGCCGACGAGTGTCTCTATCGGAGCAAGCGGCTGGGGCGCGACTGCTGGTCGCTGACAGAGCGGAACCGACAGGGCGAGGGTGCTGACAGATCCTGTCAGAGCGATAACGGTTAAGTGATCTCCGTCGCTCGGCCAACCTTGGACCCCTTCTGCATACGGTTTCCTTCTTGTGCTTTTTTGGCAAATAAATTCAATGTGTTACGAATTAACTTGTCAGCCTGGACGAGGTGGATGGGGCTGTGTGTCGCTCTCCTGCGACAGTGGCGCCGTTTGTCGGGAATTGTATAGTTTGGGGAAATTAATCAGGTTTGGCAGGAGTACCCCATGGAGATGAAAAAGCACGGCATGAGCGCCCTGGCCCTGTTGGGCTCCCTGTTGCTGGCGAGCGGCGCAGTGCAGGCCTCGGAAACCCTCAACACCATACTCGGCGGCGGTGCCGGTGGCGTGGCGGGCACCATGATAGGCAAGGAGCTGGGGGGCGATACCGGCGCCCTGGTGGGAGCGGCAGTCGGTGGTGCGGCCGGTGGCGCCGCCACCGCCAACAAGGGCAACAAGAATGAAGCCGCCCTGGGGGGCGCCGTCGGTGCCCTGGGTGGCGCGGCCATCGGCAAGAGCGTGGGAGGCAGCACGGGTCAGCTGATCGGTGCCGGCATCGGCGGCGCCAGCGGCTCGGCCATAGGTGCCAAGACGGGAGACGGTCACAAGAGCAGCAACGATCGCTACTACGACGATGAGCACAGGTACCACAAGAAACACAAGAAGCACAAGAAACACAGATGGCACGACGATGACTGATGTCAGCCGTGCTGGCTGGCGCGCCATGGTGGCGAGCATAGACAAAAGGGGCCAACAGGCCCCTTTTTGCATGGTGTGACTCACACCAGCCGGTGCTGGCGTCGTCCCTCGGCGAAGGCGTTGATGTTGTCGATCAGCTGATCCGCGAGGCGCTGCATCGACTCCTCGCTGGCCCAGGCCACGTGCGGGGTCAGGATGAAGTTGGGGTATTGCAGGGCCTGCATCAGCGGGTGATCGGGGGGCGGCGGCTCGACGCTCGCCACATCGAAGCCGGCGCCACCGAGCCGGCCGTTGGCCAGTGCCCGCAGCAAGGCCTCTTCATCCACCAGGCCGCCGCGACCCACGTTGATCAGCAGGGCGCCCGGTTTCATCAGCGCCAGCTCCCGCTCGCCTATCAGATGGCGGTTATAGGGGGTGAGCGGGCAGTGCAGGCTGATCACATCCGCGCTTTGCAGCAGCGCGTCCAGCGGCAGCCGATCCTCATCGTGACTGCCCCCCACCTGGCTCTGGGCGTAGCGCACCTCCATGCCGATCCCCCTGGCCCGCTCGCCAAGCGCCTGGCCCAGGGTACCCTTGCCTATGATGCCGAGCCGCTTGCCGTGCAGATCCATGATGGGATGATCGAAGAAGCAGAACTGGCCGCTCTGCTGCCAGCGCCCCTCCAGCAGGGACTGGCGCCAGGCGAACAAATTGCGCGACAGGGCCAGCATCAGCGCCATGGCGTGCTCCGGCACCGAGGGGCCCGAGTAGTTGCGGATGTTGCACACCCCGACCCCGGCGGCGCGGCACGCCTCCAGATCCACGTTGTCGCTGCCGGTGGCAGCCAGGGCGATGAGTCTCAGATCCGGCAGCTGGGCCAGCTCGGTGGCGCCGATGCGCACCTTGTTGATGATGGCGATGCTGGCGCATCGGAGCCGCTCCACCACCTGTTCGGGATCTGTGCTCGGATGGCTCTGCCAGTGGTGGGGGAAGCCGGGATGGTGCAGGGTGACACCCGCATCCAGGGTATCGCTGTCGAGAAACACAATTTGCTGCATGACGCCTCCTGCCATTGGTGCGGACATGATGCCAAACATGGGCACTCGGGGGCCAGCCCGAACGGGCTCAGCGGCGATCCGATCGCGACGGATGTGAGGCAGGCAGCATTTTGGTGCTGCGGCAGGGCTCAGAGCCAGCCGAGGTGGGTGAGCCAGCCCTGAATGCGGGTTGGCGTCTCATCCAGCTCCATCAGGGCGTAGGGACGGTAGTTGAGCTTGTGGCTGCGGCGGCTCTCGCTCTGGCG
Organism: Aeromonas sp. MR19; assembly: GCF_963899305.1. Lineage (NCBI taxonomy): Bacteria > Pseudomonadati > Pseudomonadota > Gammaproteobacteria > Aeromonadales > Aeromonadaceae > Aeromonas > Aeromonas sp. MR19. Next base: position 1,029,989 of record NZ_CAWQWZ010000011.1, on the reverse strand, counting down.
GGCCTCGGCGGCGAGCAGAGGCCAGCGGCCGCCCGCTTCCTGATAGAGATCCAGGGTCGGCATGGTGGCCTGGGCCACCTGCTTGGCCAGGGTCTGGTTGCTCTGCTGGTTGGGGAAGAAGCCGTCCAGCAGCACCAGGGCATCCGGGGCGGGCAACTGTTCGCTGGCGATGAGGTTGGTGGCCCAGGCGGCGCTGGTGCCCTGCGCTAGTATCAGCTTGAAGCCCCCCTCCTGCAGCTTGGCGTCCCCCAGCTTGCTGATGCGGGTGGCAAACTGCTTGCGAAAGTCATCGATGGCCTGCTGCTTCTTCTCGGCGGCGGGATCCAGCTCAATCTGCTGGGGGGAGGGGAGCAGCAGCAGGGTATCGAAGCCGAGCCGGCCGAGGGCCCGGGTCAGCTGCCACAGCTGGCCGCTGCGCTGCCAGTCCGGCAGCAGGATCGCCAGCCCGACATAGCTGTCGCTGTCGTGCTTGGCAAACAGCACAGTCTGCTTGTCTATCTGGGTGCTGTTGGGCAGCCCCTGCCAGTCGCTGTTTTGCCAGTAGTCGAGGGGCTGTGGCTCGGCGACGGGGGGCGCGACATCGCTGGCCTGCGAAGCCTGGCTTGCCAGCAGGGTCAGTAACAGCAGTGATAAGGATAATCTGGCCATAGTGCGCTCCCCGGTTAACTGGGTTAGCGGCACGGGGCCGGTTTTCTGAAGCTCGGGTATGGCATCAATAAAAAAGCGAGCCATTGGCTCGCTTTTTTGCATTCAACTCAAGGGGTCGATCAGGAGATGCGACGCTTGAATTCGCCGGTGCGGCTGTCGATTTCGATCTTGTCACCGATCTCTACGAAAGCAGCAACAGCCAGCTCGTAGGTGGTGCCCTTCAGACGGGCAGGCTTGGTCACTTTGCCTGAGGTGTCGCCACGGGCGGCCGGCTCTGTGTACTCGACTTCACGCACGATAGTGGTCGGCAGTTCGACGGAGATGGCTTTCTCGTTGTAGAAAGTCACTTCGCAGATGTCTTCCATGCCGTCTACCAGGTAGTTCAGCACGTCACCCAGGTTGTCTTTCTCAACGTCGTGCTGGTTGTACTCGGTGTCCATGAAGACATACAGAGGGTCGGAGAAGTAAGAGTAGGTGCACTCTTTACGCTCCAGCTGAACCACGTCCAGCTTGTCGTCGGCCTTGAATACGGTCTCGGTCGCGCTACCGTTGAGCAGACCCTTCAGTTTCATCTTGACCACGGCGGAGTTACGGCCGGATTTGTTGAACTCAGCCTTCTGGACCACCATCGGCTCGGTGCCGATCATGACTACGTTACCAGCGCGGATTTCCTGTGCGGTTTTCATGTAAAAAATTCCTGTTCGTGAAACGGACGGATAAAAACTGCCAGATTATATACGGCTTTCTAAAAATTTCACCAACCGCGTGACGAGATCCCCGTCCGCGAGTGGCTTCTGTGACCAGCTTCGCGCATGTTGCCGCCAAATGGCACCGTATCGCGGCCATTGGGCCCAAAGTTCGCGGGTCTCTTCCCCCTGATTGAGGGCGTGGCTGAAGGCGCGCAACCACTGGGCCGTGTCCGCGGGCAAGTCTGCCAGATAGTGATCGAGAAAACCGTCCAGCTTGACCATGTGGGCCTGCTCTTCCTGCGGGTAGATGTGCCACAGGAAGGGGCGACCTGCCCACTGGGCCCGCACGAAGGAGTCCTCGCCGCGCACCAGATTGAGATCGCAGCTCCACAGCAGCCGATCGTAACCGGCCTGATCTGTCATGGGCAGCAGCTTGATGCGCAGATTGCCCGAATGCAGCAGGTCCCCCGCTTGCGCGGTGGTGATGGCGCTCTCAAGGCCGGCGCCGCGCAGCACGTCATCGAGGGAGCGGCCGAGGGGCAGCAACAGGGTGACGGGGGTTGGGCTCTGGCACCAGCTGTTGACCAGACTCAGCAGCGCATCGCTCTCATAGGTAAAGAGGCTGACCCTCAGCTCGTCGTTCGCTTGAGGTGGCAGGCCCAGGCCGGCCCAATAGGCCGCAAGACCGGCCTTATCCTGTTGCCACTGTTCACGTTCGGCGATGAGCCCCCGCTCGCACAAGAGGCCGCCGGTTTTAGGGGTGAAGCCCGGGAAGAAGAAGTATTTGTTGAGGCTCAGGTCGCCGAGGCTCTGGTTAACGAGACGTTGCGGCGAGGCGAGGCCGTGGCAATCCTCGACCCAGGATTCGGCCGAGAGGTACTCCAGATTGATCCAGCAGGGGGGCCTGGGTTGGCTGGCCATGCGCTCGATGAAGGGAGTGGGCAGTTCGCAGGCGAACGCCTCTATGACCACCTTTGCCGGGATCACATCCACCGGCAGCGCGTCGTGCCAGTGCTGGATATAGATGCCCGCGACCCACTGGCCATCTTGCGCGGGATCGAGTCCCGGGCAGATGCGGGCGAAGCTCGCCAGATCGTCCACCCAGAGTCGCACTTGGACCTCATTGCCGTGCGTCGGGAGCTCTCCTTCCTGTTTCAGCTGGCGGGCCAGTCGCCAGGTGACACCTATGTCGCCGAAGTTGTCCACTACGCAGCAGAAGATATCCCAGTCAAACGGGGGGAGGGGGCTGGTCATGTCAGGGCATCCAGATGCAAAAAACCGGTGCGCAGGGTAGCACACCGGTTGGCTGGCTTCTAACCGTCAGCGCGTGACGGTGGCTGCGGCAGGTTACTCCTTGCCGTAGACGTTGTTCTCTTGCTCGCGCACCCGGATAAAGGTGGTGCGTTTGGTCAGCTCTTTGAGCTGGCTGGCGCCGACGTAGGTGCAGGTGGAGCGCACGCCGCCCAGGATGTCGCGCACCGTGTTCTCGACCGGGCCGCGGTAGGGCAGCAGCACGGTTTTGCCCTCTGAGGCACGATAGTCGGCGACGCCGCCGGCGTGCTTGTCCATGGCACTCGATGAGCTCATGCCGTAGAACTTCATGAAGGGGGTGCCATCCACGTCCACCACTTCGCCGCCGCACTCCTCGTGGGCTGCCAGCATGCCGCCCAGCATCACGAAGTCGGCGCCGCCGCCGAAGGCTTTGGCCACGTCACCCGGGCAGGTGCAGCCGCCGTCACCGACGATCTGGCCACCGAGGCCGTGGGCCGCATCGGCGCACTCTATGATGGCGGAGAGCTGGGGGTAGCCGACCCCTGTCTTGACCCTGGTGGTGCAGACAGAGCCCGGGCCTATGCCGACCTTGACGATGTCGGCGCCGGAGAGGATCAGCTCCTCCACCATCTCGCCTGTGACCACGTTGCCGGCCAGGATGACGTGGTTCGGGCAGGCTTCACGTATTTTGCGCAGGAACTCGACGAAGTGCTGGGAGTAGCCGTTGGCCACGTCCACGCAGATGAAGCGCAGGGCCGCCGACATGGCCAGGATCTGGCGGGTCTTGATGAAGTCCTCTTCGGAGGTGCCGGTCGATACCATCACATGGCCCAGCAGCGCCGGGTCTGTCTCGTTCACGAAGGCTTGCCACTGCGCAAGGCTGTAGTGCTTGTGGACTGCTGTCATCATCTCGAAGCCGGCCAGGGTTCTGGCCATGGCGAAGCTGCCGACGGTATCCATGTTGGCGGCGATGACGGGAACGCCCTGCCATTGAGTCTGGGTGTGCTTGAAGGTGAACTGACGGGTCAGGCTGACTTGGGAACGGCTCTTGAGAGTGGAGCGCTTGGGGCGGAACAGAACATCCTTGAAACCGAGCTTCAAGTCTTCTTCGATACGCATGACGAATTCCTTATTGAGCCTTGTTGAAAGTCACTTTTGCAGTGGTCAATTTTCGGCAGGCGCAAAAAAACCGGCGGTTTTCATGGCCTCCGGTTTACAACAGTGTAGGCAAAAATCCCGCCAGAACAAGACTGATAATTCACTCATCATTGTGTTAGCCTTTGGCGTCACAACCTGAGCGCAGCCTCGGGTGTCATCCAACACCGCTTTTCGGCCTGAACCTCCCCGCGAACACACTCCTCAATCACGCCTTTTTACCAGCCCATGTCGCGCCTTCGACGCGGGCGGAACAAGTCCGTCTGCCGCCGCGCTTCGCCAGTTGACAGCCGCCGTTTGCATCCCCATTCTGGGCCTCTCGGGCCAGCCTGGGCCCTGTCTGGACGAGGAACTGACATGTTTGGATCGCGAATGATGCCGCTGTTGCTGCTGGCCTGCCTCTCCCTGCCGGGGGCTGCCCATGCAGCCTCGGCTCCCGCCGTGTATGGCTGGATCGAGAAGGGGCTCATCATGCCAAGCGGCGTGGCGGTGAAGATGAAGCTGGATACCGGGGCGCTCACCTCCTCGATGGATGCGCGGGATCTGCACCACTTCAAGCGCGATGGCAAACCCTGGGTGCGCTTTACCCTGCAGGTGACGGATGCCAATACCGACCGGCAGGTGCGCCAGACCCTGGAGCGGCCGGTGGAGCACATGGTGACGGTGCGAGGCGCCGGCGGCATGGAGCAGCGCCCCACGGTCACCATGTCCATCTGCCTGGGCGACAAGGTGTATGAGGAGTGGTTCACCCTGCGGGATCGCAGCAAGATGATCTATCCGGTGCTGCTCGGTCGCCGTCTGCTGGCGGATCTGGGAGCGGTGGATTCGAGCCGTACCTTCACTGTGCAGCCCGGCTGCCGCTGAGTGGTGTCGCGCCAGAGGCGCTGCAAACAACAGAAACGGGGGCTCAGGCCCCCGTTTTCCATGCGCGCCGAGGCGGTATCATGAAGAAGGCTGCGGCGGCACGGGCAGCAGCACGCTTACCTCCAGTCCTCCCTCTGACCGGTTGTGGATGTCCAGATCCGCGCCGTGCAGCTGGGCGATGCGCGAGACGATGGCCATGCCGAGGCCGACCCCGTCTCCTTGCTGGGGATTGACCCGAAAGAAGCGCTCGCACAGGCGTGACAGGGCGGCGGTGGGGATGCCGGGGCCGTTGTCGCGGATATCGACCCTGACCCTGTTGCCTTCGTGCCGCACCTCGACCGCTATCTCGCCCTGCGCCTGGGTGTAGCGCAACGCATTGTCGATGAGGTTGCTGAACATCAGGTCCAGCAGGGTGGCTTGCCCCATCACTGTGAGCTGCTCCGGCCCCTCCAGTGACAGCTGCTGATCCTTTTTCAGGGCTATGGGGGCCAGGGTGGCCAGGGTGCCTTGCAGCAGCTGGTTCAGATTGAGCTCGGTCAGCTCCAGCCCCTGCTGGTTGTCGATACGGGCCTGGGTCAGCAGCTGGCGCAGCAGGCGATCGCTGCGATCGAGCGCCAGCAGCATCTTTTGCAACGACTGCTCGCGGCTGGCGTCATCCTCGGCTGCCAGCGCGTTTTCGCTGTGGATGCGCAGCACCGCCAGCGGGGTGCGCAGCTCGTGGGCCGCCTCGTTGGTGAACTGTTTCTCCCGCTCTATGGTGTCGGCCAGGGCGTGCATCAGGCGGTTGATCTCGTTGGTGAGCGGGGTCAGCTCCTGGGCGCGGATCTTCAGGTTGAGCGGGCTCAGGTTGGCGGGGTGGCGTTCGCCTATGGCCTGGGCCAGCAGTCGCAACGGTGCCAGGCCGCGGGAGATGAGCCACCACAGCAGGCCGAGCAGGAAGGGCAAGGTGATGAGCAGCGGCAGCATGGTCAGGGTGGCCATCTTGCTGGCCAGTTCGCTGCGCTCGTCGTCCCGCTCCGCCACCACCAGCCAGGTATGTTCGTCCCGGTTGTAGAGGGTGAAGGTGCGCCACTGATGCTGGTCTTTCTCGACCGTGTTGAAGCCGGGCGCCAGTTCGACCAGTGGCTGGCTGGGGGCGCTGGGGGAGCGCAGCAATATGCTGCCCTGTTCGTTCAGCAGCTGGAAGTAGAGGTTGCGTTCGAACTCGTGGCCGAAGGGGGTCAGCTCCCTGTCTTCGCCGCTCAGATTGAGGCTGGTGTCCTTCTGCCACTGATCCGGGTTGTGTTGCTCCCAATCTTCGTAGACGGTGCCGTTGGCGGGCAGCTCGCCATTTTGCTCCAGATAGCGGCTGAGCAGCTGATTGGTGATGCGGGAAGACTGGGCGAGGCGGGCATCGAACAGCTCCTCCATCTCGTGGCTGGCCTCCAGATAGCCGATGAGGGCGCTGATGGCCAGGCTGACGCTGACCAGCGCCAGTATGCCGGAGAGCAGAAAACGGCGGATGGAGCGGGGACTCGTCATGCCCGGCCGTCCCGGCGTTGGGCCTGCTCAAGCTGGGGAATGATGTAGCCGACCCCGCGAATGTTGCGGATGAGGTCGCTGTAGAACTTCTTGCGCAGGTGGTGGATATGGACCTCCACAGCATTGCTTTCGGCCCCCTCATCCCAGCCGTAGAGGCTCTGTTGCAGCTGATCCTTGCTCAGTACCCGGCCGCTCTGGGTGATGAGTTCCTGCAACAGCTTGTATTCGTGGGGGGTCAGCTTGACCGGCTCGCCCCGATAGATGACCTGCTGAGACTCGGGATAGAGCTGCAGCTCGCCATATTCCAGCATCGCCTGGGCCTGGCCCTTGCTGCGTCGCACCAGGGCGCGCAGGCGGGCGTTGAGCTCCTGCAGGGCGAAGGGCTTGACCATGTAGTCGTCGGAGCCCGCATCCAGCCCCAGTACCCGGTCGTCCAGGGCGTCGCGGGCGGTGAGGATCAGCACGGGCAGTGTCTGGCCTTCCCGGCGCAGCTTGCGCAGCAGGCTGATGCCGTCGATGTCCGGCAGGTTGAGATCCAGAATAAGGGCCGCAAACTCCTCGCTCTTGAGCACCGACAGGGCGGGCAGCCCCTGCTGCAGCCAATCCACCGTGTAGCCACTGCTGCGCAGGGCATCCACCATGCCATCGCCCAGCATCACATCATCTTCGACCAACAGGATCCGCATAGTCACTCCCCCTTAAACGACGCTGCCCACCAGTATGCAAGCGGGCGGGCAGAGTTTAAATAGCTGTTTGATCCGGCTTGTTTTTATAGCTTGGCGAGGCGATCCCGGATCTCGATGCGACGGCCCTGATCCGCCAGCTCGCGGCCGGGGCGGTCCGGCGCCGCCAGTGCCTTGTCCAGATAGGTTTTGGCTTCATCCTTGCGGCCCTGATCGAGCAGGAAGTCGCCGTAGAAGAAGTTGGGATCTATGCCGGTCGGGTTGATGAGCAGCGCCTGCTTGAGCAGCTGCTCGGCCTTCTCGTCATCGCCAAAGCCCACCGGCCAGCCCGGCACCTGATAGTAGAGCGAGCCCAGGCTGGTGTAGGCGGAGCCTTCCAGCGCCTTGGGATCCTGCTTGAGGGCTATCTCCAGCTTGGCCTTGGCCTCCTTGACCAGGCCCAGCGCCCCCAGCCCGCCCTTGGCACCAGCCCAGGTGCTCTTGACGATGGCAGACCAGATCAAGAGGTCGGTGCGAAAGGCCTCCTTGGCGCTGGCCTGATCGGCCCGGCCGCTCAGCTGTTCGAGGCAGTTCTCCTTGGCCTTGCCGGTCTGCTGATACTGACAGACGGCCCACTGCTGCTGGATGACGGGCAGGGCGTCGGCGGCCTGGGCCAGACCTGAGCCCAGCATGAGCAGCAGGAGGGTGCCGTGGCTGAAACGGGGGCGGAAAGTGGCGTGCTTCATCTTAACGTTCCTTCTCTGTCATGACGGAAGTGGAGTGCCCCGGATTGCCGGCAGCGGGCGCCGCGTGGCGGGCATAGCGCTCTATGATGGGTTTTTGCTTGGCCAGCGCCCGATCGACCAGGCCGGGCAGCAGGGCGTTGAGCCGCACGAACAGCTTCTCCGGCCAGCCGAGCCAGCTGCGGCGGGTTTCGTTGCACAGGGCGATGACGGCCTCCTCGGCCACGTCCTGCGGGCTGTCGGTGTGAGTGCCGAGCTCGGCATTCATCTCGTAGGCCGCCTCCGAGTTGAGGCGGGTGCGGGTGGCGCGGGGGGCGAAGTGCAGCACCTGGATGCCGGTCCCCTCCAGCTCGCGGCCGAGCGCCTCGCTGAAGCCGCGCAGGGCGAACTTGCTGGCGCAATAGACGCTGTAGCCGGCGTAGCCGATGGCACCGAAGCTGGAGCCTATGTTCATGATCACCGCCGGTTTGCGCAGCCGGGGCAGCAGCATGCGGGTGAGCTGGATTGGCGCCTCGACGTTGAGCAGCAGCTGGCGCTCGACCTGCTCGCTGTTCTGATCCTCCAGCCAGGCAAACTGGTTGCAGCCGGCGTTGTTGATCAGCACGTCCAGCCCCTCGTCCAGCGCCGGGTGCTGCAGCAGTTTGGCCCGCTCCTGTGGCGAGCCCAGATCGGCGATCACCGTCTGGTGGCGCTCCGGGTGCGGCAGCTCCTTGCAGAGGCGCTCCAGCGCACTGGCCCTGCGTCCATGCAGCAACAGGTGTGCCCCCTGGGCCGCCAGCTCCTGGGCCAGCGCTTCGCCGATCCCGCCGCTGGCGCCCGTGAGCAGCACGAGTTTTCCTTCAAGCTTCATGATGTCTGGTTTTCCGTCAGTTGATAGAGCATGTCGGCGTAGAGGCGGTAGACCACCCTGGCCGCGTGAATGATGGCGGCCTGATCCGCCGGGTCTTCCACCCGGTTCATCAGGGATTCGAAGAACTTGAGGTGCTCCTGATCCAGCGCGCCGTGGGAGCTCAGGTAGCTCATGGCCTGGGGGGGCAGGCCGAGACCCGTTTTCAGCTGATCGGCTACGGTCAGGGCGATGGCGACGCTGGTGCCTTCCAGCACCTGCACCATGCCGAAGAAGCCCATGGGGTTGCCGCGCTGTACCTGGTCGTAGAGAAAGGCCACCATCAGTTCGATGGGCAGTTCGGGCTGGCCGTGGCGCACCGCCTCGGCATCGCCACCACAGGCGCGGATGTCGCTCAGGATCCACTCCTGATGGCCGTACTCCTCGTCGATGTACTCGGCAATGGCGCCGCGCACCCATTCATACTCCTGGCCCAGCTTGCCGCCGGTGGCCATCAAGAGCGGCACCGTGTGGCGCACGTGATAGAAGGCCTGGGCGAGGAAGCACAGGTAGATGTCGCGGGAGATCTCCCCCTTGCGGCACGCCTCTATGATGGGGGCTTTGAACAGATGCTCCCGGGCCTGGGCTGTGGCTTGTTGCAGCACTTGGTAGAAGCTCATGAGGTCTCTCCTGTAAGGCATTGGCTGATCTGCCGGGAAAAGTGGTGATAAATCCGCTCGCGGCGGGGGCGACCGTTGGCGGTCAGCAGTTCCGGATGCTGATCCAGCGCCACCGGCAGCCAGTGATGGATGCGGGCGTAATCAGGCAGGCGGTGATTGAGTTGCTCGATCTGCTGGGCCAGCTGGGCGTCGGCGCCGGGCAGTGGCTGGATCAGGGCGACGTTGGCCGGTTGGCCGTCACCGAAGATCACGATGCGGGCGATGGCGGGACAGAGCTGGGCTTCCGCCTCGATCCACTCGGGGGAGAAGTTGCGGCCAAAAGCGGTGATCTGGACGTTCTTCTTGCGCCCCGTGATGTGCAGGTAGCCCTCATCATCCAGGTGGCCCAGATCGCCGGTGGCAACCAGTTCTGGCGCCGGTTCATCGCTGCCCAGATAGCCGAGCATGGCAGCCCCCTCCACCAGGATCTCGCCGTCGGCGGCGATCGATACCCGGCAGTGGGGCAGTGGCTGGCCTACGCTGCCCAGGCTGTGTCCATCCGGGCCGTTGAGCGCCACGACGGAGCCGCACTCCGACAGGCCATAACCTTCATAGACAGGCAGCCCCAGCTTGCGGGCCCGGCTGATGAGTTCGGGCGAGACCTTGCCGCCCCCCACAGCGACGAAGCGCAGGCCGGCCAGCTGCTCGGCCAGCGCCGGGTTGGCACTGCACAGGGCCAGCAGCAGGCGCAGCAGCTCGGGCACCAGCACCAGGCTGTGGGTGGGCCAGCGCAGCAGGGCCTGGGCCAGGGTGGCCGGGTCCAGCTTGCTGGAGCCGGCAAAGCCGAGCTCTCCCAGCGAGGGAATGCGGCTGCAGGCGCCGGTGAGCAACGGTACGTAGAGGCCGGTCAGGTTTTCCAGCAGTGTGGTGAGCGGCAGCAGGGTCAGATGTTTCTCAACGTTGGCCGGGGCGACCCGCTCGGCCAGCGACGCACAGACCGCCATCATCTGGGCCAGCGACAGGCAGACCCCTTTGGGCTGCCCCGTGCTGCCGGAGGTGTAGGTGATCTTGGCCGTGCCGGCCGGCAGGGGCGGCAGACTGGCAGGGGTGCGGCGCCACAGCGGCAGCTCGCCGACCGCCAGTTGCAGCGGCTCGCTGGCCTGCCAGCCGGGATGGTGGGGGCCGATCAGGGCGTCGGCGCCGCTGCTCTCCAGCAGCCACGCCTGCTGCTCCGGGCTGAAGAAGTGGGGAACCGGGATCACCACTATGCCGGCCTTGGCGCAGGCCAAGTCGATCAATGCCCAGGGCAGGCCATTGTCCAATTGCAGTGCCAGCCGGGCTATGCCGGCCTGCTGCAGACGCTCGGCCAGGGCGGACATCTGCAGCCACAACTGTTGGTAGCTGATCCTATGCTCGCCGCCACTCAGGGCCGGGCTGTGGGGGGCATGGCGGGCGAAATGGGCTATCTGGTCAAACAGCATCATAGGGCGTTCCGGTGCGGGCAGTTGAACAGGGAGGGCATGGGGGCCAGCAGGGAGAGCAGCAGGCTGCCCTGGGCCAGTGCCTGCCGTCCCTGGCCGAGATCCCCGACCATCACCTTGGGCTGGCAGTGGTAATAGGCGCCCCAGGCGCTGGCATCGTCACCCACCTTGTCGGCCTGGGCAGGGGCCAGCTCCACCGGGGTGAGGTGGAGGCGATGGAAGCTGTTGCGAAGCCGGGCTGTGCCGGTGAACACAACATAATCGAGGTCGTTGTCGCACAGCAGGCGGCAGAGCGCAGCAAACATCAGACGGGCGTTGCCCGGTTCGCTGCAGGCGAGATTGCCCACCTCTACGATGCGATTTCGCCGGGCGGGGGCACCCAGCCTTGTCTCGATGGCGACCTCTATGGGGTGGTCCAGATACTGTTCCAGATAGAGGCGTTCATCACTTGCCAACTTGAGGCCGCAGGCGCCGACCAGCAAGCCATCGGCCCGGTAGAGACCCAGCAAGCAGGGCAGGAAGTGGGGGATACGGGCATCGAATTCGTGGCTGTAGGCGGCCTGAATATAAGCCTGCAAGGCCATGACCTGTTCCGGTGTGTCGGCCAGGATCAGCCGGTAGGGGGCTTGAATGTCTGTGGTCATGGATGGCTCCTTCTTGTCTGTTAGGGTCAGACTAAAGGGGCAAACTTAAGAAACACTTAAGAGTGGGAAGAACAGCCTCATTTTTACCCAAAGGAACAGAAAACAGCCGCAACTAGCGGGGCTGCAGGCGGTTATTCCATGGGACAAAACCCCTTGTCAGCGGCCGCCCGGGCAGGCAAGCTGGCGCCCATTTCGAGCCCATCCCGGATTGGGCCTGTCACTCTTGTGAGGAAATCCCATGTGCCCGTCTCCTTGCCCGCTGTGCGGTGCAGTCGATTCCTATGCGCTGCCGGTGGCCGGCAAGCATTACCATCGTTGCCGGTCCTGCGAGCTGGTCTGGCTGGATGGCGCCGATCACCTGGGGCCGTCAGCGGAGAAGGCAGTCTATGACGGACACGACAATCAGGTGGACGATCCCCGCTACCGCCATTTTCTGATGCGCGCCTTCGGCGAGGTGCTGAGCCGGGTACCGCCACCGGCCAGTGGTCTCGATTTTGGCTGTGGCCCCGGGCCTGCGCTCATCGCCATGGGGCGGGAGGCGGGCTACCAGATGGCGGGTTATGACAAGTTCTATGCCGATCTTCCCGACTTGCTCACCCGCCAGTATGACTTCATCACCAGCACAGAGGTAATCGAGCATATCGCCGACCCGCGTGCTGCACTGGACGTGCTCTGGGGCTGCCTCAAGCCCGGCGGCATCCTGGTACTGCAGACCCAGCGGGTGCTGGACGATGACCGTTTCAAAACCTGGCGCTACCGCCATGACCCGACCCACATCGTCTTTTTTGCCGAGGCCTCGTTTCGCGCTTTGGCCATTCGCTGGCAGGCCGACGTCCTGTTTCCCCATGGGGATGTGGTTGTCTTCACCAAACCCTGAGCAGGGCGTTTTCATTTGGTCATGAGTTGGGCATGCTGATGGCCTTAAACCCCGGAACGGATGCCCCTATTTTCATGTCGATCCCTCATTTGTCACTGCAAGATGCCCGCCACCTGCAGCTCGCAGCCCAGGGGCTGCTGACCCCGCGTCGTGCCAAGGCCAAGCCTGCGGATCTGCTGGCGACCATTCGGCGTATGGCGCTGCTGCAGATAGATACCATTTCAGTGGTGGCGCGCAGCCCCTATCTGGTGCTGTTCAGCCGGCTGGGGCAGTACGATACGCGCTGGCTGGAGCAACTGCTGGCCGACGGCGATCTCTTCGAATACTGGGCCCACGAGGCCTGCTTCGTGCCGCGCGAGGATTACCGCCTGCTGCGCCATCGCATGCTGGATCCCGCCGCCATGGGCTGGAAGTTTTCGGCCAACTGGCTCGCCACCCATCAGCAGGAGATAGGCCAAATCATCGAGCGCATTCGCCAGCATGGCCCGGTGCGGGCGGCCGATTTCGAGCGCAAGGAGGGGAAGGGCAACGGCTGGTGGGACTGGAAGCCGGAGAAGCGCCATCTGGAGGTGCTCTTTACCGCGGGCCAGCTGATGGTACGCGAGCGGCGCAACTTCCAGCGGGTCTATGATCTGGCCGAGCGTATCATGCCCGACTGGCGTGACGAGCGGGATCTGCCGAGCCCGGAACAAGCTCAAAGGGACATGGTGCGGGCCAGTTGCCGGGCGCTGGGGCTGGTCAAGACCGGCTGGGTGGCCGACTACTATCGGCTGCGGCGCGGCAAATACGACGCTCTGCTCCACCAGCTGGCGGACGAGGGAGAACTGCTGCCGGTGCGGGTGGAGGGGTGGCAGCACGGCGCCTTCGTGCACGCCTCCCTTGCCGATGAGCTGGCGAGGGCCCAGGCAGGCACCCTCAAGGCGACCCACACCACGGCGCTGTCGCCGTTTGATCCGCTCGTTTGGGATCGCAAGCGAGCAAGTGAACTGTTCAACTTTGACTATCGCATCGAGTGCTATACCCCGGCGCCCAAACGCCAGTACGGCTACTTCGTGCTGCCGCTGCTGCATCGCGGCAAGCTGGTGGGCAGGATGGACGCCAAGGCCCATCGCCAGCAGGGGATCTTCGAGATAAAGAGTCTCTATCTGGAGGCGGGGGTCAGGGTGACCCGCACCCTGGCGCAGGATCTGGCCAGGGCGCTGCAGAAGCTGGCGCAGTGGCATCAGACCCCGAGCCTGCAGTACGGCGTCATTCCCGCGCCCCTGCTGGCCCTGTGGAGCGATCTTGACGGATGAGCGGCTCAGTCCTCTGAACTAAGCTGCAAGGGTAGCGAGGGAGGGAGACGATGACGCGATCCATGTTGTTGCTGCTGGGATGGGGCTTGGCCGGGCTGGTGGAGGCGGCCAAGCCCGAGGTGCAGATCTGCTTGGGAGAGGGCAACGAGTGGGCCCCCTTCACCTATTGGGAGCGCAAGGATGGCGTGCCCGACACCCGCCGCCTCACCGGCTCGGCCACCACACTGGTGCTCGATGCCCTGAAAAAACTGGGACTGTCGCACCAGGTCCGCTACCTGCCCTGGGCACGGGTGCAGCAGGAACTTGCGGATTATCGCCAGAACGGACTGTGCGAGCTGACCTGGGATGCCAGTTACAAACCCGAGCGGGCCGAGTATGCCTTCTACAGCGTGCCGCTCTACTACACCCACCTTGGTTTTTTCTATCTCAAGCGCCGCTTCCCCGAGGTGCCCGATCTGCAGACGGTAAACCGCTCCCGTGTGTGCGGTGTGATCGGCTACAACTATGCCCCCTATGGGCTGGTGCTGGAGCCGCGCCGGGTCAAGCAGTTGCAGCAGGCGCTGGACATGCTGGGGCGCGATCGCTGCGACTTCTTGCCCAGCGAGATTGAACCGCTGATGAGCGGCATCGGCCTTGGCATCTACCAGAGCGAGAGCGGTCTGCTCAACCTCGCCCTGCCCAGTCGCAAGGGCTTCTATCTGCTGGTGAGCAAGGGCTCACCACGCGCCTATGAGCTGGTGACCCGTATCAATCAGGTGCTCATCGACTTTCAGGACAGCGGCTACAGCGACGAGGTGATGCGCCGCTTCTTGCCACCGGTGGAGTGATGGCCGTAAAAAACCGGGCCTGATGCCCGGTTTCTTAATGACCGGGATGGGACCGGCTGACGGTGGGAGCCCCTCGGCAGTTCTCCGCACTCAGATGCCATCCCGTCCTTTGCCTGGACAGGCCTGAGAGCGTCTTCGCCGTGGTGTTGCATCCTTGCTGACGAAGGACACCTACCTTCGCATCAAACCAGGCAGCACCAGTGCAACGGCCGCGGCGATGCGCTCGTGGATGTCGCTGCCTGGCGCTAGCAAGCCGAGTGTCATCTGGCGCAGCGGCTCCGCCATGGTCATCGCCAGCAGCAGGTCGCTGGTTTGGGCGACATCCAGCTCGCGCAGCCAGCCCAATTGCTGCTGGCGCTGCAACCAGCTGGCCAGGGTCGCCCTGCCGCGCGCAATGCCGTTCTCCTGATAGGCCGCCAGCAGGGCATCGCGCCCCGCGAACTCATGTTGCAGCAGCCGGAACATGCCGACCGCCGGCGCGCTCAACACCTGGCCCGCAATCGCCTGCAAACCCAGCGCCAGCATATCCCCCAGCGCATCGGGGTGAGCTGCATCCTGCTCGAATGCCGGTTGGAAGGCATCGGTCCAGCTGCGTACCGCCTGCGCCACCAGCTCGTCTCGATTGGCGGCGAAGCGGTACAGGGTTTTCTTGGCGACCCCCGCCTGTTTGGCTACCGCATCCACGGTCGCGGCGCCGTACCCACCCTTCAGCAACAAGGTCAGCGTCGCCTCGGTCAGGGCGGCACGCAGGTCGGATTCCGGGGTGGCCGGCCGGCCGCGTGAAGGTACTGCGTCATCGGTTTGGTTCGACATGATTGGCTCCTGACAAGCATTGACAGACCCAGCATACAGGCATAGCGTAAATTAGGAAACGAACTTCGTTTCCTAATTTATCGGAGTCTCATCATGCATACTTCCGCTTTGTTTGCCCCCTGGGGCGTCAATGACATCAATGAGTTGCTCAGGCCGCAGCCGCTGCGCCTGGAAATGGGCCTGACCCGCAGCACCGGCGGTCTGCTGACGGTCGCCATCCGCACCGATCTGCACGGCTGCAAGGGGCGCATGCTGGATTGGTGGTTCACCTTCTTCGAGACGACCCAGCACATCAAGTGGTGGCACCCGCACGACCACGTCGAGCACCGGGGCTGGGATCATCACTGGAAAAGAGGAGAGCGCTATGTGGGGGCCAGCATAGATGCGGTGGAGTGGCTTGCCGAGCTGCCGCCAGTGGCGGCCCGCCTCAAGTTTCACGCCGCCGAAGAGGTATTCGCCCCGCAGCCGCTGCACGAGGCCCGGGAGACGCAGGCATTGTCTGCCGCCATCTGCGCCCGCATCGGCTTTGGCGATCAGGTGGCGCTGGATGAGCAGGGTGCACCGCTGGATGGCGAGATGCTGCACCTGGCGCGCGATACCCCTTATGGCTGCGTGCTGCGCAGCCGCTTCCTGCTGGGCAAGGCCTGCGCCAATCCACTTGATGAGGTGCCGGATGAGATCGGCTTCAATCTGATGCGCCACTGCTATAGCGAGTTCAGCTATCTGGCGCAGTTCCTGCCGTCGCTCTATTACGCGGAAAACGGCCGTGAACCCGCGCCGCGGCTCTGGTGAAGGGATGTGGAAAGTTGTTGCTGAGTGCCTTGTTTCATAAAGGGACCAGGCCCGCTATCGGACTGCAGTGTGAGCAGCCGAGAGGGATAATAAAAAAACCGGGCACTTGGCCCGGTTTGTCATTGCGTCAGGATGCGCTTACTGGAAGACCAGCACCATCAGCAGACCGACGGTAATGGCAGACACCAGGAAGGCGAAGCCATAGAACACATAGTGGTGCAGCTTGGTGGTATGGATCCCCAGATCATGCAGACCGTGGTAGATACGGTGCATGCCGTGCCAGATGGGCAGGGCTATGATCACCAGCAGGATGCAGGCACCCCACCAGGAGCTGGCGAACTCGAGTGCGCGTTCGTAGCTCATGGTCTCCACGTCCATGATGCCCATGGGCACCAGCAGACCTGTAATGAGGACAATCACCGGCAGCAGCATGGCAACCACCATGCCACCGGCACCAAACAGTCCCCAGTAAATGGGTTCGTCAGAACGTCTCATCATTAATCTCCTCAAGCCACGATGATCAGGATCAGCAGGGATACCACCGCCAGCGCCACATACTGGGCGATGACGATCGGCTTCTCCGGCACCAGGTCTTCACCACGGAAGATGCGCATGGCCTTGGGCGCCAGGGCGAACCAGGTCTTGGCGTGGAACAGGCAGGCTGCCAGCGCGATGACGTGGAACAGGATGGCGATCGGGCTTTGCAGGGATTCCAGCCAGCCGTTGAACGCCTCCTGACCCTGAACCAGACGCAGCAGACCCCACATCAGCACGACGGCATAGATGGAGACGAAGATGCTGGTGCCTTCGCGGATCATGTAACCGGTGTAGAAGGCATTCTTCAGCCACCAGTCTTTCTTCATTTCGCGGACGTAAGGCTTACGTTTGCTATTGGTGTTGTTCATGGTCTCATTCCTGATCTCAATCTGGCTTGAACATGGCGATCATGTAGTCCTTGGCGCTCTCGACCTTGCCAAGCTGGATGGCTGCGGCCGGATCCACACCCTTGGGGCAGACATCGGAGCAATAACCCACGAAGGTACAACCCCAGACACCCTCGTCCTGGCTGATGATCTTCATCCGCTCTTTGGACGCGCTGTCGCGGTTGTCGGCGTTGTAGCGATAGGCCAGTGCCAGGGCCGCCGGACCGGTGAACTTCTTGTTGATGCCATACTGCGGGCAGGCGGCGTAGCACAGACCACAGTTGATGCACATGGAGAACTGGTGATACTTCGCCATGTCGGCCGGAGTCTGGGTGTACTCGCCCTCGCACAGGCTGCGCGGTTCGCTCGGGATGATGTAGGGCTTGATGCTCTCCAGCTTCTCGATGAAATCGGACATGTCGACCACCAGATCGCGCTCGATCGGGAAGTTGTTGAGCGGCTCTATGGTCATCTTGCCCGGCAGATAGTCACGCAGGAAGGTCTTGCAACCCAGCTTCGGAATACCGTTGACCATCATGCCGCAGGAGCCGCAGATCGCCATGCGGCAGGACCAGCGGAAGCTCAGGGTGGAGTCGAGCTGATCCTTGATGTATTGCAGCGCATCCAGCAGGGACATCTCTTTCAGATAAGGCACCTGGAAGGTCTGCATCCAGGGCTCGTTGTCCTGCTCAGGGCGATAACGCAGGATTTCAATTTCGATCATCTCAGCCATTCTTCTTAGCCTCGTCTTGTTTCTCACCCTCGGAACCGTATACGCGTTTTGCCGGTTGGGATTTAGTGATCTTCACATCGGAGTAATCGATGGTCGGGGCGCCTTCCTGGTTGTAGAAGGAGAGGGAGTGCTTGAGGTAGTTCACGTCATCCCGCTCTTCATAACCGTCCAGACGCTGGTGGGAACCGCGGGACTCTTTCCGGTTGATGGCGGAATGTGCCATGGCTTCGGCTACGTCCAGCATGTAGCCCAGTTCGATGGCGTACAGCAGATCCGTGTTGAAGACAGAGGACTTGTCGTTGATCTTGACCTTCTTGTAACGGGCTTTCAGCTCGTTGATCTTGTCGATGGTGCCCTGCATCAGCTCTTCGGTACGGTAGATACCGACACCGGCTTCCATGGACATGCCCAACTCGTTGCGGATATCGGCCGGGTTTTCGGTACCGTCTATGTCCATCAGCGAGAGGTGTTGCTTGATCAACTGCTCGGCCTTGGCGGCCAGTGCCTGGGTGTCGCCGTGCGCCTGGGTCTTGGCGAATTCACCGGCGTGCTCGCCCGCTACCTTGCCGAATACCACTATCTCGGACAGGGAGTTGGAGCCCAGACGGTTGGCGCCATGCAGACCGACGGAGGCACACTCGCCCAGGGCGTAAAGGCCCGGCATGCGGGTGGCGCACTGACCGTTGGTCTCGATACCACCCATGGTGTAGTGGGCGGTCGGACGTACCGGGATAGGTTCCTTGACCGGATCCACACCCACGTAGGCCTTGGCCAGCTCGCAGATGAAGGGCAGACGCTCTTTCAGGTACTTCTCGCCGAGGTGGCGCAGGTCGAGGTGAACCACGTCGCCCATGGGGCCCTGGATCACGCGGCCTTTCTGCTGTTCCTGCCAGAATGCCTGGGAGAGACGATCGCGCGGACCCAGCTCCATGTGTTTGTTCTTCGGCTGGCCGACCGGAGTTTCCGGGCCCAGGCCGTAGTCTTGCAGGTAGCGGTAACCATCCTTGTTGACCAGGATGCCGCCTTCACCACGACAACCTTCGGTCATCAGTATGCCGGTGCCCGGCAGACCGGTCGGGTGATACTGAACGAATTCCATGTCGCGCAGCGGCACGCCGTGGCGGTAGGCCAGCGCCATGCCGTCACCTGTGACTATGCCACCGTTGGTGTTGTAGCGGTAAACGCGACCGGCGCCACCTGTGGCCAGAATGACGGACTTGGCCTGGATGAAGCGGGAGACGCCGTTCTGGATATCGAAGGTCAGCACGCCCTGCACGCGACCGTCGTCCACGATCAAGTCCATGCAGAAGTGCTCATCAAAGCGCTTGATGCTCGGGTACTTGATGGAGGTCTGGAACAGGGTGTGCAGAATGTGGAAACCGGATTTGTCTGCCGCGAACCAGGTCCGCGGGATCTTCATCCCGCCGAAACGACGCACGTTGGCCTTGCCGTCCGGCTTGCGGCTCCAGGGGCAACCCCAGTGCTCCAGCTGGATCATCTCGTTGGTGGCGTTGTTGACGAAGTAGTCGACCACGTCCTGCTCACACAACCAGTCGCCACCGGATACGGTGTCGTTGAAGTGGTTTTCGAGGGAGTCATCATCACGGACAACACCGGCGGCACCGCCTTCTGCGGCAACTGTGTGGCTGCGCATCGGGTAGACCTTGGAGATCAGGGCGATGTCCAGATCCGGGTGTGCTTCTGCTATGGCGATTGCGGCACGCAGGCCACCACCACCGGCACCGATGATGGCGACATCGGTCTTGATAATATCCACATCTGCCTCCTTAGGGATAGATTTGCTGGGCACGATTTTGCTCTATGAAAAAAATTCAGGCTTGATGCAAGTCAAACTGGTTTGTTTTAGTGCTTGGCAATGGTGACTTTTATCAAAATCACCCCATTCCATGGATGAAAACGCCGTAATTATCGCCATCCTTCAGTTATCGGTATCAGCCGCTGTCATTGCTATGGTTATTTTAAGCTCAGGATTATACGTAGTTTTCTTTCAAAAAAATGAGAAACACCTCTCTTTTTAGGTATTACCCATAAAGTTTTTAAGTTTTTTATCAAAAATATTTAATAAGAATTATTCACGGATTGGCTAATGGCGCGGATGAATTCAAAAAACTAATCCGAAAGTCGGTCTTGATGCGTTGCTTTATGACGAGATACCGCTTCGTATGAGAATTTCCATCCCCATAGTCCCGATCGTTGATATGGTAATAACTATTGAAACAAAAGCATTTTTTCATAAAAAAAGGGGCCTGTGTGGCCCCTTTGATTTACGCCGATCAGATGCGGAACATGCCGACCTGATTGCTCAGTTCACCTGAAATATTTTTAAGTTGTTCAGACAGATGGCGAGAACTGTCGGCGTCTACCGCCAGTTCGTCCGACACATCCTTGACCGCCTGGATGTTGCGGCTCACCTCATCGGTCACGGCGCGCTGCTCCTCGGCGGCGCTGGAGATCTGGGTGGCCATGTCGGAGATCTGGTTGATGGAGGCGGTGATCTGCTCCAGCGCCTGCGTGGCATCGTTCGCATCTTCCACGCTGTTCTGGGCCAGCAGCTGGCCTTCGTGCATGGTACTGACGGCGCCCTGGGTGTTGCGTTGCAGCGTCTCTATCATGCTGCGGATCTCGACGGTGGAGCTGTGGGTACGCTGTGACAGCACCCGCACCTCGTCGGCCACCACGGCAAAGCCACGACCCTGTTCACCGGCCCGCGCAGCCTCGATGGCGGCGTTCAGCGCCAGCAGGTTGGTCTGCTCGGCTATGCCCTGGATGGTGGAGAGTATTGTGTTGATCTCCTGCGCGTTCTTCTCCAGTTCCTGAATGATGCCGGAGGCCTGTTTGACCTGGGTGGCGAGATCCGTGATGGAGCGCTGGTTGCGGGCGATAACCTGCTTGCCGTGATCACAGCTGCTGGAGGAGCTGCGGGCCGCATCTGCGGTCTGTTCGGCGTTGCTGGCCACTTCCACCGCGGTGGCGGACATCTCGTGCACTGCAGTGGCGATCTGGGAGATCTCGTTTTGCTGGCGAGCCAAGCCCTGGCTGGATTTCTCCGCCATGTTGTGGGAGGACTTGGCCTGCTGGTTCAGTTGGCCGGAGGAGTTGGAGATATCCTGCACCATCACGTGGATGCGATCGATGAAGGTGTTGACGTGCTTGGCCACGACCCCCACCTCGTCTTCACGCTCGATCTTGACGCGGCGAGTCAGGTCACCGTTGCCGCGAGAGAGATCGGCAATCGCTTCCCCCAGGGTTTTCAGCGGGGCCAGGGAGCCGTTGATGGCGACGTAGGAGAAGCCGGCCACGATGAGAATGGTGAGCAGGCCTTGCAACAGGGCGGAAGTGACCATGCGCGACACGGACTGATAGGCAACCGCCTCATCCACCACTATGCCGAAATACCAGTTGGTGTTGGGGATCTCGGTCAGGTCGAACACGCTGGGTTTGCCGCTGATCTCCATCTCCGAGATGGTGTTGTCATGGGCCAGCTCGTTGACCTTGGCGGCGGTTAGATCCGGGGAGATGGCGGTCGCCTGTTTGAGGGCCAGCTCCTTGTCCGGGTGGGCTATGATGGTGCCATTGCTGTCCACCAGGATGGCGTAGGTGCCCTCCGAGTTGATGGCCAGCACATCGCGTACCAGCGCATCGATGGAGACGTCACCGGCGATCACCCCCTGGGTATTGCCGCGGGTGAAGGGCTCGGCGATGGTGATGATGAGTTGACCCGTGGTGATGTCGGCGTAGGGCGCCGTGATGGCGAGCTTGCCGGCAGCCATGGCGTCCTTGTACCAGGGGCGCTGACGGGGGTCATAGCCGGCCGGCAGATTGGTCGGCTTGCTCTGGATCATCTTGCCATCTTTCGTGCCCGCATAGACCAGATCGAAGTTGCCGGCATTCATGGATTGGGCCAGATGGCTGATGGGTTCGTCTTCCTTGGTGAAGGCCTCCTTGGTGGAGGTGACCATGCTGATCCGGGCGTCCAGCCAGCGGGAGATGCCTTTCACATTGGCAGCCGAGCTGTCGTCGATGAAACTCCAGATAAGGCGTTGGGTTTCGCTTCTCAGTTGGGAGGTGTTGTACCAGACCTGCAGGCCTGTGATGACCAGGATAATGACCCCGATGGCGAGGACAAGTTTGTTCTTGATGGATAAGTTCATATTTACATCCTTGTGAGCGTCAGTCTGCGATGTGTCGTTTTATTGTTATGAGCCAACTGTTATCGGCCAAAGTCGAACTTTTTGTATCCCGGTGCGCACTTAAATTTATAGCCTAAATCAGCATTTATCGATCTCCTGCCGAAATAATGAGTCCGATCAGGCCGGAGTAAGGAAGCGGTCCGGCCGGTTGGTAAATATCCCGTCCACCCCCATGGCGGCCAGTGCCGCCAGGTCGGCAGTGTGATCGACCGTATAGACCAGCACCTTCAAGCCCCGTCGATGGGCATCCATGACCAGCGCTGCCTCGACAAAGTCCAGGTCGCAGTTGAGCGACCAGGCTCCGAGCTCGGCCGCAAACGCCGCCAGGGTGAGGGGTATGGTGGCGGTCAAGGCTCCCAGTCGGATCTCGGGCCGCAGGGCGGCAAAGCGGGCCAGCTCAGGATGGTGGAAGGAGGAGACGACCCAGTGCGCTGGCGTGAAGCCGAGCTCCGCCTCGGCACGCCGGGTCAGTCGGGCCACCTCGTCGGCTGTTTGTGCCCCTTTCAGCTCGATATGCAGCTCGGCCTTGCCGGCGATGGCCTCCATCACCTGCCACAGGGTCGGGATAGGCTCCCCTTCCCCCGCATCAAGTCCCGCCAGATAGGCACGGGATTGCGCCGTCAGCACGCCGCTGCCGTCGGTGCAGCGTTCCAGTCGCCGGTCGTGGAAGACCCACAGCTCGCCGTCGGCCCGCTGCACATCTATCTCTATGGCCTGAGCGCCCAGTGTCAGCGCGAGCCTGATGGCCTTGAGGGTATTTTCCGGCGCCAGCCCGCTGGCGCCGCGATGGGCGATGATTTGCATGATATGGCTCCTGTTGCGCCGCGATCAGGCGCGGCTCAGTCGAATGTCGATCTGCTGGTGCGGCAGCCCCAGCCCCTGTTGTTGCAGCTTCTCCAGCACCAGCGAGTGCACCTCATGAGTGATGGGCATGCGGTGATCCATGCTGTTCACATAGAGCCGGATCTCGTAGATCAGCGCCGAGTCGGTGAATTCGATCAGGAACACCTCGGGGGAGGGGGTCTCAAGCACCAGGGTGGAGGCCCGGATCGACTCTTCCAGAATGGTCTGTACCCGCCTGGGCTCCTGGGTCAGGCCGATGCGGATGCGCAGCCGTACCCGGGTGATGGCATCGGACAGGGACCAGTTGATGAACTGCTCTGTGATGAAGGCCTTGTTGGGGACGATGATCTCCTTCCTGTCCCAATCCACTATGGTGGTGGCGCGGGTCTTGATCTTGGTGACTGTGCCGGTCAGCTCGCGGATGGTGACTGTGTCGCCGAGCCGGATCGGTTTCTCGAACAAAATGATGAGACCCGAGACGAAGTTGGCGAAGATCTCCTGCAGGCCGAAACCTAGGCCGAGAGAGAGGGCAGCCACCATCCACTGCGCCTTGGACCAGTCGATGCCGAGGATGGAGAAACCGCTCAGCGCCCCCACCACCAGCACTATGTATTTGGTGACAGTGGTAATGGCAAAGCCGGTGCCGGGGGAGAGGCTCAGGTGCTGGAGCAGGGTCAGCTCCATCAGGCCAGGCAGGTTGCGGGCCGTGACCACGGTCAGGATGAAGGTAAACGCCGTCAGCATCAGATCCTGCAATGTGATGGCGGAAAGCTGCTCTATGCCGCCAATCTTGCTGGTGACCTGCCACACCTCTATGCTGCGCAGGAAGCTGAACGCCGAGTTGAGTTCGGACCACTGCACCACCACCAGCATGGTGAAGCCCAGCATCAGCAGGGTGCGCACCAGCCCCAGCGACTGGGCGCTGATGGTATCCAGATCCAGCTCTGTATCTTCCACCACGTCCGGGATCTCCGAGCTGAGCTCGTCGTGCCCCTCCTCCCGGCCGCGTTGGGCCAGTATCTCGGCCCGCTTGCTCTTGGCCCGCTCGAAGGCGAGACGGCGGCGCTGGATCAGCATCCAGCGGTGCGCCAGATAGTAGACGAGCAGGCAGCCCAGCCCCATCAGCAGGCTCAGCTCCAGCTGGCGCAGCAGGATGCGCGAGGTGTAGAAGTAGCCGAGCAGGGAGCCGATCACTGCCAGCAGCGGGGCCAGCATCAGGCTGTTCCAGATGAAGTGGTGCAGCAAATGCGGCTTGGTCATGTCGGCCTGGCCCCAGGTGAGCGGCAGCCGCTCCCGGTTGAGACGAGCAAAAAACAGCAGCAGCCAGAGGGCGCCGACGATGAAGGCCATCCGGCCGAGGGAGTCGTAGAAGGCGTGATCCTGATAGCTGTTGGCCATCCCCTGCACGAAGAAGCTGGGGATGATCACCAGCAAGAGGGTGCGAAACTGGCTCCACACCTTCTGCACCCGTTCTTTCTGCCAGCGAAAATGGAGGCTCAGGATCCCCTTCTCCAGCGTCAGGTGACGCGCCATCAAGAGTGCCAGCAGCAGGAACCAGATCTCGCCGAGACCGCGGGCCACCGCCACCGCGAACGGATATTGCCAGGCGCCGTCGAGCAGGCCACGCACCATCAGCACCATGGCGGGCAGGGGCAGGGAGGCAAGCAGGGAGCGCATCAGCAGCCGGCTGGTGAGGCTGAACTTGTCCTGGGTCACCTTGCCGATACGGGGCGCTATGTGCTGGCTGTATTGGGTCAGATGGCGGGCCAGCTTGAACCAGCACCAGGCCAGCACCAGGATGCCGATGCCGGCGAAGGTGAGGGTGATGGGGTTGTTCTCGGCGATGGCCCGGGGCAGTTGCAACCAGTTGACCGGGTTGAGGGCGAGGCCGAGAGCCGCCGGTACCCCGAGCAGCACGGCCGGGGTGAGCGGGCGCACGTCCGGCATCCAGAACAGGTGGCTGGCACTGAGATCGCGGATCTCGTCGATCTTGCTGTTCTGGCGACTGTAGAGCAGCTTGAGCCGGGTCTGCTCCTGAATGAGGCTGTCGGAGGCGTCGTTGAGCCTGGTCAATAGCTGGCGACGGGCCTTGAGCAGGTTGTCGAGCACCGCCTGCTGGGAGCGGTCGAGGGCCATCTCATCGGTGGCCATCAGCTGCTCGCGCAGCTGGCGCGGATCCTTGAGCGCGTCCTGCTCCGTCTCGTACTGGTACTTGGCCATGCGCGCGTTGACGATGGCGGATTCCAGCTTGTCGAGGGGGAAGTAGGCCGGCAGATCGGAGAGCTTGCTGCGCAGGTTCTCGCCGTAGGCATTGCTGATCTGCAGCCACTCCAATTGCTCCCGCACCGAGTTGACCAGATCGTTCAGGGTCGAGAGGTTCTTGTCGATGGCCCTTTGATCGTCCTGCACCCGCTCTATCTGATCCTCCAGCGCACCGAGCTGGATGGAGAGCGCCTGGTTCTGCTGTTGCTGTTCCAGCAGCAGCGGCATGTCGGAGGTGAGTTGCTTGCGCAGCCGCTCGCTCTCCGCCAGCGCCAGCTCCGTCTTCTCCCGTCGCAGCTGGTTCTGCTGGTTGAGCAGGCTGGTCTGCCACTCGTCCTCGTCCGTGATGGCGAGGTTGAGCTCCTGCAGCTTCAGCTTGCCGAGATCGTTACGCTGCTGGGCGGAGAGTTGCTCCAGCTCCAGCATCTGGATCCGGTCGGACAGGCTCTGCTCCTTGAGGCGGGTGACCAGCTGCTGGGCCTCCTGCTGGCGATCCGATTCGCTGCTGAAGCTGAGCCGATCGAGCAGGGTGCGGGTCTGCTGCAACTGCTTGCGCAGCTCGTCGACCCGCAGGTGATACTCCTGGCCCGTGCTCTCCAGCTGGTTGAGGCTGTCCATCACAGCCTGGCGCTCCTTGCGCAGGTTGAGCTGGCGGTTGCTGCTCAGGCCTATGGCCTGGCGCAGCGGCTCCTCCTTGAGGGAGGAGAGCGGCGGGCGAGACTGGGGCTGATAGTTGTGCAGGCTCTCCTTGAGGCGGGCCGACTCCTTGGGGTAGTCGATGAGGATCTGCTGATAGGCCTTGCCCTGCTCGCGATAGCGCTGGGCTTCCCGGGCAAATTGCAGCGCCTGCTGATAACTTTCCCGCAACTTCTGGTTTTCCGGGCTGTCGGTCTTGGGCACGCTCTGCAGCAGCTCCTCCACCTGGGTGATGGCGTCATTGGCCTGAGCGAATGCAGGGGAGAGGCAGAGGGAGAGCAGCAGCAGGGAGAGCAGGCGTTGCAACATGGCGCACGTTTCCGTTCATGAGAGGTCGCCCTAGCCTAAAGCAGGGGCCGAGGCGGGTAAAGTTTTCCATATTAATGATTTGTAACATAAATAACGGGCGATCCGGACCTTGTTTGGCTATTATTCCGGCCGTTTTCCCCTCCTTAGAGCATCTTATG
Source organism: Aeromonas sp. MR19 (assembly GCF_963899305.1). NCBI lineage: Bacteria > Pseudomonadati > Pseudomonadota > Gammaproteobacteria > Aeromonadales > Aeromonadaceae > Aeromonas > Aeromonas sp. MR19. The sequence goes on along the minus strand of NZ_CAWQWZ010000011.1, from coordinate 1,004,086 downwards.
TCAGCAGTCGATCTGGGCACTGCCCCCCTTTCCCGCCTGTTTTGGCGCTACGTCACGCCGACCGTGGCCGCCATGCTGGTCACCGGCATCTATGTCACCATAGACGGCATCTTCGTCGGCCATATCCTGGGCCAGGACGGGCTGGCGGGCATGATGCTGGCGTATCCCATCTGCGCCGTGCTCTATGCGGTGGGGGCGCTGATCGGCATGGGTTCCTCGTCGCTCGCCTCCTTCTACCTCGGCAAGGGGGAGCCGGCGAAGGCGCGCCACATAGTCGGCAATGCGCTGGTGATGGTGCTGCTCGCTTCGGCCGTGCTCGCCTTTATCGGCATCAATTATGGGGATGAGATGCTGGCCTGGATGGGGGCCGAGGGGCTCATATTCGACGCCGGGCTCGCCTATCTGCAGTGGTACGCCTGGCTCGGAGTATTTGCCGTGCTCTCCATGGCGTTCACCGCCCTGCTGCGCAATGACGGGCGACCCGGTCTCGCCACCTGGATCCTGGTGGGCGGCGGCGTGCTCAACGTGCTGCTCGATTACCTGCTGATGGCGGTCGTCCCCTGGGGCCTCGCGGGGGCGGCCATCGCCACCATGCTCTCCCAGGCGGTGACCGGCGGTCTCTGTCTGTGGCACTTCTTCACCCCGCGCAGCCAGTTGCGCATTCGCTGGGATACGCTGGTACCGGACTGGCGACTGATGCGGGAGACGCTGCGGCTCGGGGTATCGAGCTTTCTGATGTACCTCTACCTGTCGGTGGTGCTGGCGCTGCACAACAAGGCGCTGCTGGCGGTGGGCAGCTCGCTGCACGTGGCCGCCTATGGCGTCATCAGCTACAGCGAGGCCTTCTTCTATCTCATCTTCGAGGGGATCGCCATGGGCATACAGCCCATCGCCAGCTTCAACGCGGGGGCGGGCAACTGGCAACGGGTGCTGCGGGTGCGCAACCTGGCGCTGGGTGTCACCCTGCTGGTGGCGCTGTGCGGCATGATCCCGCTCTATCTGTGGCCGGAAGGGGTGGTCTACCTGTTTGCCGGCGACAACGCGGCCCTCTTGCCGGTGGCGAGCCTCGGCATCTGGCTCTACTTCTGGGGGCTGCCGATGGAAGGGCTGTTGCTGGTGGGGGCCACTTACTTCCAGGCCATCAACCGGGCTCGCATCGCCTCCCTGCTTACCGGTGGCAAGCTGGTGCTGATCGGCGGCTTCCTGTGGGGCTTCTCATCCCTGTGGGGGGTGGCCGGGGTCTGGCTGGCGTTGCCGACTTGCAGCACTGTGCTGGTGCTGGTGATGTGGTGGGCCATGCGCAAGGAGGCCGGACTGCACGCCGCCGCTTGATACGCCGTCATCCGTCCATGAAAAAGGCAGCCCAGGCTGCCTTTTTCGTTTTATCCGGCCTGCTCATCACAGCAGATGGACGGGATTGGCTGTCTCGAGTCAGGGCTTGAAGGCGCCGATGAAGATGGCGGGATCGACCCGGGCATCGTTGAGGCTGACGTTCCAGTGCATGTGGGGACCTGTGGCGCGGCCGGTGGCGCCGACTCGGCCGACTATGCCGCCACGGGGCAGGGTCTGGCCCAGCTTCACGTCGATCTTCGACATGTGGCAGAACATGCTGATCAACCCCTGGCCGTGGTCGACGAAGACGGTGTTGCCATTGAAGAAGTAGTTGCCGATCAGGATCACCTTGCCCGCCGCTGGTGACTTGATGGGAGTGCCGGCACCGACCGCGAAGTCGAGGCCTGAGTGGGGGTTGCGCTCTTCGCCGTTGAAGAAGCGGCGCAGGCCGAACGGGCTGGAGAGCGGGCCCTGCACCGGCTTGTCGAACAGCAGGTTGCTGGGCAGGACAGGACTGAAGGTTTGATAGGCGCGGGTCTGCTCCGCCAGTTCGCGGTTGATGCGGGTCATGTCTTCGGCCAGCGGGTTGACCTGGCGGCTGTTTTTGAGCTTGATGTGCTGCTCGCGGTAGTGCTTGTTGCCGACCGTGAAGCCGAGGCTGCGACCATCATTCACCGTCAGGGTATGAGCCCCTTGCTGGCTTTTGAGGGGAATGCCGACGATGGCGATCCAGCGGCGATCCTCTTCCCGCACCACCAGCACGGGCTTGCCCTGATAACGGGCGGCGGGGGCCTGCGCTGCATTGCCAAGCGGCACCACGGCAACGCCGCCCGGCACCGGATGGTTGAGCAGACGGCTAATAAATCCCTCGGCGAGGGCACACTGGCTGGCCAGCAGCAACAAGATACAACAAACGACTCTCATGACGGTTCCACGTTATGGGTTGGGTCAAACGAACCAGGGCAAGGGCATCAGGACGCGGGCTGGAAGCGCTGATAGATGGCTTCCATCTGGACCGACACCTCCTGGCGGACCAGATCCAGCTCCAGCATGTCCTGCACGACTTTCAGCTGGCTCGGGTTGAGGAAGGCGCGGCTGCTCTCCAGCACGCGCTGGGTATAGGCCTTCTGGTTCTCCAGATAGGTGCCGGCATCGCCGCTCTCCTGCTGGGCCAGTTGCTGGTTGGCATCGCTCAGCAGACGCGTCAGGGATTGGCGCTGGGTCGGGGCCAGCAGCTCGCCGCGCTCCGCCAGTCGGCCCTGGATCTCCAGCAGGCGGTTGATGTCGCCCGAGTAGAGCTCCTGTTCCAGCCGGGTGCGGGTGTCGTCACCCAGCAGGTTGCTGATGTTGCTCCAGATGCGCTGGCTCTCCTGCTCGTAGGCATCGGGGTGATCGAAGCCGAGGCGATAGAGCTCGCGCAGCTGCTCCTGCACCTGAGCGCGCACGTCCTCTACCACGTCCAGCCGATCGAACACTGTGGTGAGCTGGCTGCCCTGCTCGGCATCGTAGAGCCGCTCTATCAGCACAGAGCCGTCGCTGGACTGGCTCCACTGGCTGATGGCGGCCTCCAGCTCCGGATTGGGGGCCATGGCCTCCTGTGCGGGGGCGGGCTCACCCTGCGATCCCTTGCCGGGCAGCTTGGCCATCAGGTTCTGACTGGCGCTCTGGCTGGCCGCTGTGTCGCACTGGGCCAGGGCTGGGCCGTCGGCGGCGTCGGGTTGCGGCTGGGGCGCTGGGGGGGCGGATTGATCCTGCCATTGCCAGAGGTTGAGCAGCAGGGAGGCCAGCAGGATCGGCGCCAGATGAAGTGTACGCATCTTGGATTCTCTTGAATAAGTGAATGCCCCTGGTGCGGGGGTCTCTTATGATAACCGTAACGCCTGATACAAGCAGCCCTGACGTGCGAAGCAGCAACCGGCGATCGTCTGCCATTGAGTCAGCCGGCCCATGGCTCTAGAATCGGCAGCCAGCCCGTCATCATCTGAGGAAACGTTATGAATGGATTGTCCCCCCTGCGCGCCGAGCCCGCCCGTCACCCCATCGGGCGTGGCTGGGTCTGGGTGCGATCCGGCTTCGATATTTTCAACAAGGGCATGGGCGTCAGTGTCGCCATGGTCCTGATCTGGTTCGCGGTCGGCCTGCTGCTGGAACGCCTGCCGGCGGGCGGCCTCATCTCCCAGTTGCTCTACATGGTGTGGGGCGCGGGCTGGGTGGTGGTGGCCCAGCGTGGCTACGAGGGCAATCAGCTCAAGTTTGCCGACTTCTTCGCCGGGTTTCGCAACAAGCTGACCCCGCTGATGCTGGGTGGCCTGCTGGTGCTGGCCCTGTTCATTCTGATCGGGCTCATCTGCCTCGGGCTGCTCTCCATGTGGGGGTTGACCTCCCTGCTGACCCAGGATCCCGAGTCCATGGTGGTGAGCGTGGCGCAGGCGCAGGGGCTGCTGCTCTGCCTGCTGCTGGGGCTGGCACTGCTGATCCCGGTGTTGATGGCCATCACCTTTGCGCCCGCCCTCATCTATTTCCACGATGTCGGCATATTGCAGGCCGCCAAGCTCAGCTTCAAAGGTTGCCTGACCAACATGTGGCCCTTCTTCTGGTGGGGGCTGATCGCCGCCGGGTTGATGCTGTTTGGCGCCGCCCTGATGTTGATCGGCCTGCTGGTGGTGATACCGGCCCTCAATTACTCCATCTATGTGGCGTATCGGGACATCTATCTGGATGTGTCTCAGGAGGCGCCGTCCGAGGCTCCGCTGACCGGCTTCGAAGCCTGATCCGGATGCGGGTAATCGGATGTCATGAACAAGAAGGGGCCTGCGGGCCCCTTTTGCATGGTGGCATTACTCCTGCCACATGGGATCGGCTGCCATGCGCACCACCAGGAAATCGAGGAAGCTGCGCAGCAGGGGCGACATCTGCTTGCGGGTGCCATAGACACCGTAGACTCCGAGGCGCTTGGGTTGCCATGCCTCGAGCAGGGGCACCAGGGCGCCACTCTCCAGCTGGGATTGCACCGAGTAGCGGGGCTGCATGCTGATGCCGGCGCCACCCAGGGTCGCCTCCAGCAGCAGGTTGGAGATGTTGGCACTGAGATTGCCGCTGACCGGCACGGATTCAGGTCCGGCGGGTCCCTGAAACTCCCACAGGCTCTTGCCGAAATAGGTGTAGGTGAGGCAGTTGTGCAGGGCGAGATCCTGCACCTTGTGCGGCGTCGGGTGTCTGGCCAGATAGGCCGGGCTGGCACAGACCACTGAGTGGCAGGTGCCGAGCCGGCGGGCCACCAGGTTGGGATCCAGATCATTGGTGATGCGAATGGCCAGATCGATCCGCTCCTCCACCAGGTTGACGGTGCGGTCCAGCAGCAGGATGTCGATGGCGGTGCCCGCATACTGGGCCAGATAGTCGTTGGCGGCTCCCACCAGCAGGGCCTCTGAGAGGGAATAACTGCTGGTGATGCGCAGTTGCCCCTTGGGCGCCTCATCGCCGCGGATGGCGATCTGCTCCATCTCCTCCCCCAGTGCCAGCATGGCCCTGGCGCGGTTCAATGCCTCTTCACCAGGTCCTGTCAGACTGAGCCGGCGGGTGGTGCGGTGCAGCAGACGGGCCCCCATCCACTGCTCCAGTTCAGCCAGGTAGCGCGTCACCATGGCGCGCGACATCTCCAGCTTCTCCCCGGCGCCGCTCAGGCTGCCCTGTTCGACTACGCTGACAAAGACCCGTAATGCGGTCAGTCGATCCATGTGCAGGCCCTCTATATGCTCGATTAATGCAACAGTGATGTGCTTATTATGCTGTATTTGTACCGTTAATGATCCAATAAACTGTGTCCATCTGATGAACCCCTGATGACTTGATGAGGAATACCCGATGAACAACACCCTGATCCGCAACCTGACCCTGGCCACCACCCTGCTGAGTGGCGCCGCCATGGCTGCCCCCCTGACAGTGACCGTCTACAACCCGGGCGAGAAGGCCATCTTCCCTGTCTCCTCTTCCCTGGTGGCCGGTGACAAAGAGGCCATTCTGATCGATGCCCAGTTTGATGTGAAAAATGGCCAGGCCCTGGTCGACATGATCAAGCAAAGCGGCAAGCAGCTGACCACCGTCTATATCAGCGCAGGTGATCCCGACTTCTACTTTGGTCTGGAGCCCATAATGAAGGCGTTTCCGAAAGTCAAAGTCCTGGCGGACCAGCATGTGGTTGACCACATCAACAAGACCAAGGATGACAAGCTGACCTATTGGGGACCCATCCTGGGCGCAGGTGCACCCAAAGCCCTGACGGTACCGGAAGTGATGACCGCCTCTTACCTGACCCTCGAAGGCGAGAAGATCGAGATCAAGGAGATGAACACGCCGACCGCTTACCTGTGGGCGCCGTCCATCAAGACAGCATTGGGTGGTGTGCCCGTCTACAGCGGCGTGCACGTCTGGATGGCGGACAGCCAGACCAAGGAAGCCCGCGCTCACTGGGTGAAGACCCTCAACGAGCTGCTGGCCATGAAACCCGAGCGTGTCGTGCCAGGCCACTTCCTGGGGACTGCGCCCAAGGGTACCGAAGCCGTGACCTTCACCCGTGACTATGTCCAGCGCTTCGAGCAGGAGCTGGCCAAGTCCAAAAACTCCGGCGAGCTGATTGAAGGCCTGAAGAAAGCCTTCCCGTCCCTGCCGGTCGACGATGGTCTGGCCATAGGTGCCAAGGTCAACACCGGTGAAATGAAGTGGTAATTGCCTGACGCCTGCTTCCCTGTGTTTTTTTACCGGGCCCTTGGGCCCGGTTTTTTTAGCCAAACAATCGAGAATGAATCACATGAACGAGACAAGCCTGCATTACGTATACGACCCCCTCTGCGGCTGGTGCTATGGCGCTGCCCCCTTGCTGCAAGCGGCGGCCGGGATCCCCGGTCTTCACATAGAGCTGCATGCCGGCGGCCTCTGGCTGGGCGAGCGTCGTCAGCCCATGGGTCAGGCCCTGCGTGACTACGTCCGCCCTCATGACGAGCGGATCCAGGCCCTGACTGGCCAGCCCTTCGGTGAGGGTTATTTCAACGACTTGCTGCTGCGCGATGGCCTGTTGCTCGACTCGGAGCAACCCATCCGCGCCATATTGGCGATGTCGACGTTGGGCGGCAATGGTCTGACCCTGCTGCACCGCATCCAGCAATCCCACTATCGCGATGGCATCTGGATCGGTTCCCTCGAGCACCTGAGCAGCCTGGCTGCGGAGCAGGGCATCGATGCTGCGGCATTTGCAGATGCTTATCAGAACGTGGATCTGGCCGGCCATCTGGCAGCCAGCCAGGGCTGGATGCGCCGCCTCGGTGGGCAGGGCTACCCGACCCTGGGGTTGGTGCAAGGGGACAAGGTGACGCCGCTGTCCGCCTCTTCCTTCCTGGGCGAGCCGGCGGCCTTTGCCCGCCAGATCCAGGCGGTGATGGGACGCTGAAACCCCGTCTTTTCGGTTGGTGGGCGGGATGACAAGCAAACCCAGGCTGAGAGGGACAGATTTTTCCTACCCGCTTGATCCTCATGCTATCCGTGGGCATGACGATATATTGACTAGCGGATAGTTTGAAAATCATCTGCTTGCGATCATCGCGCTATGCTCTATGGGTGATGGCTCGGGAGTTCGGCTCCACGGGTTTGCGTCTAGCCGCCAAGGATACCAATCATGTTCAAAAATATGTCTATAGGTCAGAAGTTGAGTGCCGGCTTTGCCGTATTGGCCTTGCTGGTTCTGGGGTTGGCGTGGTTTTCCATCGCTCAGCTGTCACGCCTCTACGGTGATACTGAAACCATCTCCGGGAATTTGTTGCCATCGACCCGCTATGCCAGCCAGATGCATGTGGCGATTCTCGATGCTCGTCGCTCCGAGCTGGCTCAGGTCATCGGCGGCCTGAACAAGGATGCCCAGGAGGTCAGTGACCGCACCGCCACCTTTAACAAGGCGAAGCAGGAGTTTGATGCGGCGGCGCAAAAATATGGCTCGCTGCCCTTCAGCACGGATGAAGAGCGGCAGACCTACGAGCAGTTGATTGCTGCCGGTGCCAAATATTTCTCCGTGCATGAGGAGCTGGTGGCCGCCTTTGCCAACGGGGATCTGGAGAAGGTCAAGAGCCTGCGCAAGAACGAGACCCGGATCGCACTGGAGGAGGTGGGTTCCAAATCTTATCGTCTGCGCGAGATCAACAACGAAATTGCCGACGGCATGGTCAAATCGGTCGCCGAGCTTTACAGCAACTCGCGCAACATGAGCATCCTGGTGGGAGTGATGACGCTGGCGTTCGTCGTCGTCGTGGCCTGGTTGCTGACCGGCCAGATCCGCAATCCCGTCATGGCCCTGCTGGAGCAGACTCGCAAGGTCTCTGCCGGCGATCTGGCGACGCACCTCGACTTGAGACAGTTCAACAACGACGAACTGGGCCAGCTGGCCAAAGGTTTTGGCGAGATGCAGAAAAACTTGCGCAACCTGGTCAGCGAGGTGTCTGGCTCAGTTGTACAGCTCAGCTCGGCGGCGGAAGAGATCAGCGCCGTGGCCCGTCAGTCTGCCAACAATATGAACAGCCAGCAGCATGAGCTGAACCAGCTGGCGACCGCCATGAACGAGATGCAGGCCACGGTACAGGAGGTGTCCCGCAACACCAGTGATGCCGCTAGTGCCGCCAGTGCCGCCAGCAGCACGGCCGAGCTGGGGGCTCGCACCGTCAACGACTCCATCAAGCGCATTGAACAGGTGGCTGGCGCCATCGAGAGCACGGCCGTGGTGATCCGCCAGCTCGGCGATGACAGCCGCAACATCGGCATGGTGCTCGAAGTGATCCGAGGGATCGCAGAGCAGACCAACCTGCTGGCGCTCAACGCTGCCATCGAGGCGGCCCGGGCCGGTGAACAGGGTCGTGGTTTCGCCGTGGTGGCCGATGAGGTGCGTACCCTGGCGAAACGGACTCAGGATTCCACCTCCCAGATCAACACCATCATCGCCGAACTGCAGCAGCGGGCCGAACAAGCCGGTACTACCATGCAGCAGAGCCAGGACATGATGAACTCCACAGTGAGCACGGCGCGGGAGGCGGGAGCGTCCATTTCCGAGATCAGTGGCTCTGTGGAGAGCATCTCTCACATGAACATACAGATTGCGACCGCGACCGAAGAGCAGGGCGCTGTGAGCGAAGAGCTCAACCGCAACGTGGTCAACATCAGCCATGCCTCGGAAGAGGTGGCGGCTGGTGCGACCCAGATGGCACAGGCCTGCAACGACCTCAACCACCTGGCGACCCAGCTGCAGGAGATGGTACGTCGCTTCCGGGTGTAATGACGGTTTGACACTCGCCGCTTGAGCGGGCCCGGATCCTGGATCCGGGCCCGTTTTGTTTTTCCATCCGCCTGTCTTTTTCCATTCAGTTACCATCCCTTGTCCCTCCTGCCTTTCTTGGGCATGCTAATGGCCCAATTGGTTGGCAGGATTCTGGATGTATGAACCTTCGCGATCTCGAGTATTTGGTGGCATTGGAAGAGGAGAAGCACTTTCGCAAGGCGGCGGAGCGCTGCTTCGTCAGCCAGCCGACCCTGAGCGGCCAGCTGCGCAAGCTGGAGGACGAGCTGGGGGTGATCCTGATCGAGCGCACCTCCCGCAAGGTGTTGTTTACCCCGGCCGGTGACGCCATGGCCCATCAGGCCCGCAAGGTGCTAAAAGAGGTGCGTGAGCTCAAGAGCATAGGCCAGCACTTCGCCGAACCCATGTCCGGAGAGATCCATATCGGTTTCATTCCCACCGTCGGCCCCTATCTGCTGCCCCACATCATCCAGGATCTGCGCGAGCATTTTCCCAAGCTGGAGTTCTATCTCTATGAGGAGCAGACCCAGGTGCTGCTCAAGCGGCTGGAAGAAGGGGAGCTGGATTGTCTCATCCTCGCCGAACTTGAGGGTATGGAAGGGTTTGGCTCGATTCCCCTCTATCAGGAGCCCATGTGGCTGGCGGTGCCGCAGCATCACCCGGAAGCCAGGGCCAAGTCGGTACCGCTCAGCAATCTCAAGGGCAAGAAACTGCTGATGCTGGCCGATGGCCACTGTCTGCGGGATCAGGCGATGGGGTTCTGCTTCGCCGCGGGTATCGGTGAGGATCAGCGCTTCAAGGGCACCAGCCTGGAGACGTTGCGCAACATGGTCGCCGCGGGCAGCGGCATGACGCTGGTGCCCAAACTGGCCGTGCCTGCCAATGCGGAGGAAGGGGGCGTCAGCTATCGCCCCGTGATTGACCCGGTGCCGGGCCGCGCCATCTCGTTGCTCTATCGCCACTACTCGGTACGCAGGCCCTGCTTCAACGAGCTGGCTGCCCGTATCTCCAGTCTGATGAAGAGCCTGCTTGGCTGACGGCGACGCATTATGTGGTCACAAAAAGAAAACCGGCGCCTTGGCGCCGGTTTTTTTATCTTGAGCTGTCGCTTAGAAGATATCGTCGGTAGAGACTGGTCCGTCAGTGGGCGAGCCGTCGCCGCCATACACCTGATTGCTGTCCGAGCTCTGGGTCGCATAGCGGGTCGGCTCAGTGCCTTCCTTGAAGAACTCCTCAGTGCTGCTGCCATCGGTGCGATTGGTCAGCAGACCGGTCTCGCGATCGACCCGTACCGTGATGATCCCCTCGGGTACCGGCATCTTGCGCTCGGGCACCTGCTTGAGTGCCGTCTTCATGAAGTCGATCCAGATAGGCTGGGCCGCTCCGCCGCCGAACTCGGCCCGGCCAAGACCCCGCTGGTGGTTGTCAAAACCTATCCAGGAGGTGGCGACCAGGTTCGGCGTGTAACCGGAGAACCAGGCATCACGGGATTCGTTGGTGGTCCCTGTCTTGCCGGAGATGTCGTGACGCTTGAGGTCGCGAGCCGCCCGCCAGCCGGTACCGCGCCAGCCGTTGCCACCCCAGATGGCGGTGGTCAGGGTATCCGTGACCAGGAAGGTGCTCTGGGCACTGATGGTCTGTGGCGCCATGTTGTTGGGCACCACAGGATCGATCGGGCACTGGGCCTTCCAGTCGCCGCCGGTATTGGCGTAGGCATCGGCACTGTCGAGACCGGCCGCGGCCAGCACGCCGCAATCATGACAGGCGGCGGCAGGGTTGGCCTGATACAGGGGCTCCCCGAAGCTGTCGGTCACGTCCGTGATGAAATAGGGGGTGACCTGGAAGCCGCCGTTGGCCATGACGGAATAACCGCGCACCACTTCCAGCGGGGTGAATTCGGCGGCGCCCAGCGCCAGCGATTCATTGCGGGATATGGTATCGCGCGCGAACCCGAAGCGGGTCAGGCCGTCGATATAGGTATCCAGACCGATGGCGCGCATCAGTCGCACCGACATCACGTTCTTGGACTTGGCAAGACCGAGCCGCAGCGAGGTGGGACCTTCGTAGATGGCCGGGGAGTTCTTGGGCTGCCACATGGGGCCCTTGGAGGGGTCCCACTGGTTGATCGGCGCATCATTGATGAGGGAGGCCAGGGTATAGCCCTGCTCCAGCGCTGTGGCATAGAGGAAGGGCTTGATGTTGGAGCCTATCTGACGGCGCGCCTGATCGACCCGGTTGAATTTGGACAGCTCGAAGCTGAAGCCGCCGACCAGGGCCTCGATGGCACCATCCTGCGGGTTCATGGCCACCAGGGCGGCGTTGACCTCGGGGATCTGGGAGAGCAGCAGCTCTTCCCCCTTCTCCCGCACCCAGATTTGGGCGCCGACTTTCAGCATGTCGCGGGCGGAGCGGGGGGCGAAACCCTGGCGATCATCGGTGATGAAGGCGCGAGCCCATTTGATGCCGTTCCAGCCGAGTTCTGCCTGCTTGCCATTTTTCAGCACCAGGGTCGCACTCTTGTCACCCAGCTTGGTGACCACGGCGGCCATCAGGGGCTCATAAGTGGGTTGCTTGGCCAGGTGCGCCATGATCTGGTCGTAATCCCAGTCGGCTTCTCCCGCTTTCCACAGCTGGGCTGTCGTGCCACGGTAGCCATGACGGGTATCGTAGTCGAACACGCCATCCAGCAGGGCCAGACGTGCGGCACGCTGGCGCTTGGCAGTGACTGTGGTGTAGACGTGCAGGCCCATGGTGTAGGCGTCTTCACCAAACTGCTCCACCATCTTCTGGCGCACCATCTCCCCCAAATAAGGGGCATTGAGGGTGATCTCGGCGCCGTGATAGCGGGCCTTGATCGGCATCTTGGAGGCCTCGTCATACTGGGCCTGGGTGATCTTGCCGGTTTCCAGCATGCGACCCAGCACCACGTTGCGGCGGGCGAAGGCACGCTCCGGTGAACGGATCGGGTTCAACATGGACGGTGCCTTGGGCAGGCCGGCTATGATGGCGATCTCGTCCAGGGTCAGGTCCTTGACCTCTTTGCCGAAGTAGACCTGAGCGGCGGCGCCTATCCCGAACGCGCGGTAACCGAGCGGTATCTTGTTGAGGTAGAGCTGCAGTATCTCGTCCTTGGAGAGATTCTGCTCGATACGCCAGGCCAGGAACACTTCCTTGACCTTGCGCACTATGGTTTTCTCATTGCTCAGGAAGAAGTTGCGAGCGACCTGCTGGGTGATGGTACTGGCGCCCTGACGTGCATGGCCGGAGACGGCCCAGACGGTGGCGGCTCGAATGATACCGATCGGGTCTATGCCCGGGTGCTCATAGAAGCGGGCATCCTCGGTCGCGAGCACGGCATCTATCATGGACTGGGGAATTTCATCCAGACGCAGCGGGATGCGACGAATTTCGCCAAATTGGGAGATCAATTCCCCATCCCGGCTGTACACCTTCATCGGGGTGGCCAGCTTGACGTCGCGCAGCGCGGTCACATCGGGCAACTGGGGCTTGATGTAGAAGTAGATACCGATGAGGCTGGCAACACCCAGCACTGCACCCAGCATCATGACAATAAACAGGCGTACGAGCCATTTCAGCATGGAAGAACTACCAATCGTCTTAAAATTAGCCAACGGGCGCAGAGTATAGCCCTTTTGCCTCCGGGAATTCGAGGTTTTCCTGTCAGCAGTCAGGCTCCTCGAGAAGAGGCGGGAGGTTAGCATTCTGCGGCTCAATAACCAAGGGGAGGTGGGGGCGGCAAGAAAGCGAGATGCATCACTTTTCGGTGTAAACTTTATGACATTGATAGATAGAGCATTTAGGATGAGTTAAGTCATCATCATCTGATTAGCTGTCCTACAATCAATCCTAAAACCCAATAACGCATGGATGTGTATATGTTTGGGCTATTCAATAAAGGTTCCCTGCTTCCTCTGGCGGGTATTGATTTTGGGAGCCAGACCATCAAGGCTGTCACTATCACCGGGCGCCCCGGCAAGCTGCATTTTGAATCTGTGGCCGAAGTGGCGACCCCCAAGGGCACCCTGGTCGATTATCAGTTGCAGGATATCGAACGGGTCAGCCAGTCTCTCAAGGCCCTCAAGCGCCTCATCTCTGGCAACAGCCAGTACGTGGCGACGGCCGTCACCGGTTCCAATGTGATCACCAAAGTCATTCAGGTTGATGCCAGCCTGGGTGAGAACGAGCTGGAAAATCAGGTCCAGATGGAGGCCGAACAGCTCATCCCATTCCCCCTCGATGAAGTGAGCCTGGATTTTGAGATCCTCGGCAAGGTCAATGATCAGGATCGCCAGGAGGTGCTGCTGAGCGCCGCCCGTACCGAGAGCGTGAGCGGTCGGGTCACGGCACTGGCCGAAGCCGAGATGACCACCAAGGTAGTGGACGTGGGGGCTCATGCGCTGGGCCGCGCCGTCCTCGCCTGTCTGCCCGATTTGCTTGCCTGGGAAAAGCCGGTTGGCGTTATCGATATCGGTGCCAGTGCCATGACCTTTGCCGCGCTAGTCAAGGGCGAGGTGATCTACTCCCGTCTGCAGAATTTCGGCGGTGATCAATACAGCCAGGCATTGGCCTCTTTCTACAACCTGTCGCTGGACGATGCAGAGCAGGCCAAGCTGCAGGGCAAATTGCCGGTTGATTACGAGCTGGATGTGCTGCTGCCTCACATTAATGCCTTGCTGCAGCAAGTCAGGCGCAACGTTCAGCTGTTTTGCAGCTCCTCCGGACACAGGGAGCTCTCCAAGCTGGTGCTGACTGGCGGTGGCAGCCTGCTACCCGGGCTGGTCGCCCAGGTCGGCAATGAACTCAATTGTGAAGTATTGCATCCCGATCCCTTCGCCCTGTTTGGCAAACCCAAAGGGGAGGGGGGGCTTGCCCATGGTGCCAAGTACATGACGGCGCTGGGTCTGGCATTGAGGAGCTTCACGCCATGTCAAATATAAACCTACTCCCCTGGCGCGAAGCCAGAGCTCAGCGACAGAAGAAACAGTTCGGGGTCATGCTCGGGATTTTCCTGGCGATCACCGCTTCCCTCGGCTTTGCCGCCGACTGGCTGGTGGAGCAGCAGATCAGTCATCAACAGCAGCGCAATCAACGCTTGCAGCAGGAGATGACCATACTCGACGCACAGCTCGGCGAGATCCGCTTGCTCAAAGAGAGGCGCAAGGAGCTGATCGATCGCATGCAACTGATCGAGCATCTGCAGATGCGTCGCAATCTGCCGGTTCGGCTGTTCAACCAGTTGCCCTCGCTGGTGCCCAATGGTGTGTATCTGAACACGCTGGCCTTGCAAGACAACCGGATCGACGTCAACGGCAAGACCGAGGCCTATGGCCGGGTTGCCAGCATGATGCGACGCATCGATGGCTCCGGCTGGCTGGGGCAGTCACAGATCAGCACGATTTTTGCGGCCGACGTTGCGCCTGTCTCGCTGAGCCAGTTCTCCATGATGTTCCAGGTCGCAGCTGCGGCTGGCGCCACCGTCGATGCGGTTAAGGGGCAAGAATGAACCTGCAACAGCTCAATGAACTGGATCTCAACAACATTGCTGGCTGGCCCAAGTTGGCCAAAGGCATTTTCATCCTGTTTTTCTGTGCCTTGCTGGGCGGTGCCATCTATTACTACGTGATTGCGAATTCATTGACCTTGTTGACAGAGGAAACCAACAAGGAGGCTGAACTGAAGGCGCAGTTCGAGAGCAAGGCGATGCTGGCGGCCAATCTGGGGGCATACAAGATACAGATGGTACAGCTTGAGCAGTTGGTCGATACCCAGCTCAAACAGTTACCCAATACGCACGAAGTGGCCGGCTTGCTGGACGATATCAGCTTCATTGCGACCGACAATGGTCTCAAATTGAATCGCATCAACTGGGAGCCCGAGATAAAGCACGAGTTTTCCACCGAACTGCCCATGCGGATCGAGGTGGTGGGCACCTACCATGAGATTGGCAAGTTCACGGCCGACATGGCGGCGCTGCCGCGGATCGTCATCCTGGAGTCGTTCACCCTGGGTCAGAGCAAGGAGCCGGACGAGATGATCGGCATGTCGATGCTGGCCAAGACCTACAAGTACAACGGCAAGACAGTGGGGCAGAAAAAATGAGAATGATCTGCGTACTGTTGCCCGTCTGTCTGCTGACAGCCTGCGGTGGGCAGGATGACATGGATAACTATGTGGCTCAGACCAAGGCCAGACAGCCTGTGCCTATCGAGCCGCTGCCTGAAATCAAACCCTTTTCGCCCATGGCCTATCACCTCAGCGATCAGCGCAGCCCCTTCATTGCGCCCCAGCCAGAGGCCAGCAGCGCCAAGGTGGATGCCAAGGTGAAACCGGATTGTGCCCAGATAGTCGCCAACAGAGAGAAGGAAGTGTTGGAGAGCTATTCACTGGCCAGCCTGATCATGCAGGGCTCGCTCGGCAAGCAGGGCCAGTTGTGGGCCTTGATCCGGACGCCGGATGGCCAATCCGTCCGGGTGGGTCTCAACCAACATATGGGACTGGATCAGGGTCGGGTGATCAGGATCACTGACACTTACGTGGATTTGATTGAGACTATACCGGATGGAAAAGGATGCTGGGTCACCAGAGAAACCCAGTTGGGCATGGCCAATCTTGAAGCAAAACGATAATCAGGGATGACTGCGATGAGAACAACAATCGGTACTGTAACCAGAGTTGCCCTGCTGTTTTGCGCCGGAGCATGGAGCCAGGCCTGGGCTGTGGCCACCTTGCAAGAGGTGAAGGTGAATCCGCTGATGGCCGACCAGCTGTTGCTGGAGTTGAGCTTCAGTGAACCGGTAAGCGGTTTTACCGACCGGCTATCCTATGAGCCCAATCAGCTGTTGCTGCATGTGCCGGGAGCCGTGGGGGCACTCAATGTCAATCCGCTTCCCATCAAGCAGCAGGGTGTCGATAACCTCAAGGTCGAGGGCAAGGGCGCCGGGCTCGACATCAAGATAGCGCTCGATCAATTGACCCCTTATCAGGTGCACCAGCAGGGCAACAAGTTGCTGGTCGCTCTGGGAGAAAAGGCAACCATGCCGCTGCCGGCTTCGACCCAGTCGGTTGGTATGGTCTCATCACCAGCGGCTTCGCCCGCTTTTGTCAATCCTCAACCTGTGGTGCAATCAGCCCTGATTAACACCCAGCTGGTCGCCCAGTCAGCCCCGGTGGCAGCACCAGTGGCCAGTAAACCCGTCTTGCCTGCGGCTCAAACCGGGGCGAGCGGCGCCTATTTCAACTCCGTCAAGGGGGTAGATTTCAGACGTGGCAAGGAGGGGCAGGGGGAGTTCCTGGTCACGCTGGACAACAGCTCGGCGGCAGTCGATGTCAGCAGCCGTGGCCAGACAGTGCTGGCCAAGTTCCATGGTACCAGGGTGCCGGACGACCTGCTCAATCTAATCAATGTGCAGGACTTTGCCACCCCCGTCTCCCAGGTGGAGGTGTTCCGTCAGGGCAATGACACCCTGTTCGAGCTCTCCATCAACGGCCAGTTTGATTATCGCTACGATCAGGCGGACAAGACGTTCATCGTCGAGGTGAAAAAACGCACCGCAGTGACCGCTGGCAAGCAGTATCAGGGCAAGCCGATTTCGCTGAACTTCCAGGACATCCCGGTGCGCACCGTGCTGCAGCTCATCGCCGATTTCAACAACCTAAACCTGGTCACCACGGACTCGGTGTCGGGCAATATCACGCTGCGGCTTGATGGCGTGCCTTGGGAGCAGGCACTGGACATCATCCTCAAGGTGAGAGGGCTGGATAAACGACTGGATAACAACATTCTGCTGGTGGCGCCGGCAGAAGAGATAGCCGCCCGCGAGAAGCAGCAGCTGGAGAGTCGCAATCAGGTGGCCGATCTGGCACCCCTCTATACTGAATACCTGCAGATCAACTATGCCAAGGCATCCGAGGTGGCGGCGTTGCTCTCCTCCGAAAGCACCAAGCTGCTCTCTTCCAAGGGGGCCGTAAGTGTCGATGAGCGGACCAACGTGCTGGTGGTCAAGGATACGGCAGATGTCATCAGCAACATCAAGCGCATGCTGGACATTCTGGACATTCCGGTCAAACAGGTGGTGATCGAAGCGCGCATGGTGACCATAGATGATGGTTTCGACGAGGCGCTCGGGGTGCGTTGGGGGGTGACCAAGAACGACGGTCACGGCAACAGCACGTCAGGTACCATCGAAGGCAATGACGGCTCCGGCAATAACAACGGCGGTTCGGCCATCACCCGTCCCGGGGTGGATGACAGATTGAACGTCAATCTGCCGGTGACCAATGCCGCTGGCACCCTGGCATTCCAGGTGGCCCGCCTGGCAGATGGCACCCTGCTGGACCTCGAGCTGTCGGCGCTGGAAAAAGAGAGCAAGGCTGAAATCATCGCCAGCCCCCGTGTTACCACCGCCAACCAGAAACCGGCGCTGATCGAGCAGGGTACCGAGATCCCCTATGTGGAGTCCTCCTCCAGTGGTGCCACCTCGGTCACCTTCAAGAAGGCAGTATTGAGCCTCAAGGTCACGCCGCAAATCACGCCGGACAACCGGGTTATCCTGGATCTGACCGTGACCCAGGATACCAAGGGCGAGACGGTACCAACCGGTACCGGTGATGCCGTCTCCATCAATGCCCAGTCCATCACCACCCAGGTGCTGGTCAACAATGGCGAGACCCTGGTGCTTGGCGGCATCTATCAACAGACCATCAAGAGCGACGTCAGCAAGGTGCCTCTGCTCGGTGATATCCCGGGTCTTGGCGTGTTGTTTCGCAAGACAACCAGCGAGAATAAAAAGCGGGAATTGCTGATTTTCGTGACGCCGAAGATAGTCACCGACGCCTTCTGAATGCTTTACATGTGAGGGTAAAACACATATAACCTTACGCCCCAATGAGGCTGGGGCGTAAGGGCTGCGGTTGCCAGTCCCGATTTCTATTGAGATAATCCCCCTCCTGATCCATCGCAAGACAAGGTTCATAGGTACCCCGATCGAGTGTTTGTCGGGGTCGTACAGTTTGTAATTACTAATGAAAAGACATGGCTGAGAAACGCAATATTTTCCTGATAGGTCCCATGGGTGCGGGCAAGAGCACCATAGGTAGACATCTGGCAGAACAACTGCATATGGAGTTTTTCGACTCAGATCATGAGATTGAGCGCCGCAGTGGTGCCGATATCGGCTGGGTGTTCGATGTTGAAGGCGAAGAGGGTTTCCGGATCCGCGAAGAGAAGGTCATAGGCGACCTTTCAGAACAGCAGGGTATCGTGCTGGCGACGGGTGGCGGTGCCATCAAGAGCCGTGAAACACGGAACAAGCTCTCTGCTCGCGGTATCGTGGTGTACCTCGAAACAACGATTGAAAAGCAGCTGGCGCGCACACAAAGAGACAAGCGCCGCCCACTGCTGCAAACCGAAGAGCCGCCGCGCGAAGTACTCGAGCGTCTGGCACAAGAGCGCAATGCACTGTATGAAGAAGTGGCTGACTTTGTCATCCAGACTGATGATCAGAGCGCTAAAGTTGTTGCTAATCAAATTGTTAAGTTGATTGGCATGTAATCTAGAGGACGTCCATGGAAAGGTTGAAGGTCGAACTGGGTGAACGCAGTTATCCCATCGAGATAGCGGCGGGTCTGTTGCAGCATGCAGAGGTGCTGACACAAACCATCAAGGGCAAGCGGGTCATGATAGTGACCAATACCGTTGTCGCACCCTTGTATCTTGAGCGGATTATCCAGTTGCTGTCCGGTTTTCAGGTTGAACACCTGATCCTGCCGGATGGTGAAGCCTACAAGACCCTGGCAACCTTCGAGCGGATCATGTCTGCTCTGCTGGAAACCAACCATGGTCGGGACACTACACTGATCGCCCTGGGGGGCGGTGTGATAGGGGATGTTGTCGGCTTTGCTGCGGCAAGCTACCAACGTGGCATTCCTTTTATTCAAGTGCC
Source organism: Aeromonas sp. MR19 (assembly GCF_963899305.1). Lineage (NCBI taxonomy): Bacteria > Pseudomonadati > Pseudomonadota > Gammaproteobacteria > Aeromonadales > Aeromonadaceae > Aeromonas > Aeromonas sp. MR19. Next base: position 985,462 of record NZ_CAWQWZ010000011.1, on the reverse strand, counting down.
TACCACACTGCTCTCCCAGGTTGATTCCTCCGTCGGCGGCAAGACCGCCGTCAATCATCCCCTCGGCAAGAACATGATTGGGGCCTTCTATCAGCCCAAGCATGTGGTCATCGACACCGAATGCCTCAAGACCCTGCCTGCCCGTGAATTTGCCGCCGGCATGGCCGAGGTCATCAAGTACGGCATCATCTGGGACGCCGAATTCTTCTCTTGGCTCGAAACCAACATGTCCCGTCTGCAGGCGCTGGAACCGGCTGCCCTGGCGTATGCCATTCGTCGCTGCTGCGAGATCAAGGCCGATGTGGTGGGGCAGGACGAGACTGAGCACAGTGTGCGTGCCCTGTTGAACCTGGGCCACACCTTTGGTCACGCCATCGAGGCCGAGAAAGGCTACGGCAACTGGCTGCACGGCGAAGCCGTTGCCGCAGGCATGATGCTGGCCGCATTCACGGCCGAGGCGCATGGCGAGCTGGATAAGCGGCAGGTCGCTCGTATCCGCGATCTGTTGCTGGCCGCGAATCTGCCGGTACAAGCCCCGGCCGAGATGGATTTCGATGCCTTCATTCGCCATATGCGGCGTGACAAGAAGGTACTGGAAGGCAAGCTGCGACTGGTGCTGCCGGTCGGTATCGGTCATGCACAGGTGGTGGCCGATGTCTCTGATGCTGAATTGTTGGCGGTGATCGAGTCTGGTCGTGAGTAATAATAAACTGCTTAAGCTTCCTTCCCAGCGGCAGCTGGTTGACCGGCTGCTGCACCTGATTGAATTCAATCACCCCTTTATTTTCCTCTGTGGCAAGCACGGCAGTGGTCGCGGCACCCTGTGTGAATCTCTGCTCGGCGCCCTGCCCGAAAAAGTACGGGTGGTGAGCCTGATTGGCAGCTCTGCCATGAAGATGGCGGACGTGCGCCAGTTGCTGTTGCCGCAGGTGGTGGCAAGGCCGCTGTTCAATCCACAGGATGCGCTGGCCGACAGCTTCTTTCGCATGCTGGAAGGCAAACCTGCCACCCTGCTGCTGCTGATCGAACGCGCCGACGAGTTGCCCGCCGAGCTGGTCGGCGAGCTGTGGAGCCTCTGTCGTCACAACGATACCCTGACCGTGCCCCATCAGCTGGCCATAGTGCTCTCCGGCAGTGACGTCTGGTGTCGCAACCAGAAGGCGCAGCTGAAAGGGCGGGCCATGCCGGCACTGGAGCTGGAAGTCGCGCCACTGAGCGCGCCAGAGCAACGTATCTTCTTGTATGAGAAAGCCAAAGAGCTCAAGATCCCGACAGCCCTCTTGCCCAAGCTGAAAGTGGAAGAGATCCTGAAAGCGGCAAATGGACATCCGTCCACCATCATGCAGTTACTGGAGGATATCATGACCGACAGAAGGCCCAAGAAGCGTCAGGCCGAGTTGCCCGTCAAGAAGATTGCGACCGTGCTGGCACTGGTTGCCGCCGGTTTGCTGGCCCTGAGCTATCTGCTGCCAGCCCTGTTCAACGGTGAGAGCAAGAGCACTGCGCTGGAACCTGCGCAAACCACCGCCTTTCCCATACCCGTTTCTGGCGGGGATCCGCTGACCATAGGCGGCAGTAACACCAGCCAGAATGGCAATCAGAGCACAACCCATGATGGCGGTGCTGGCAATTCTGGCGGTGTGGTGCGCGATTGGCAGCCGGATGCCAAGGTGCTGCCCAAGGCGGTCGAGAGCGAGACTGTGACCACGGAATCGACCAACTACGAGGGACGCCGGGTGGTGATCTCAGATGAAGTGGTCGAGAAACTGATGAAGCAGCCCGATGTCAGCGGTGCCTTACCCACGGCCGTGGTGGATGAGCTGACCGGTGCTGGTTCCCAGGCCGTTGCGACTCAGGTCGCCCAGGCTCAGAATGCATCGACCCAGGGCCTGCTTGCCAAGCCGGCCACTGCGCCCAAGACCCAGAGTACCTCGGTTGCAACCAAACCGGCGGCCAAGCCAGCCGTGGTTGAACCCGTGGCGGCCCCCTCACCCAAGGTGGCATTGACGCCGGCGGCGACCCTGAACAAGAAGCCCAGGAATCATTACAGCGTCCAGCTGATGGGGGCCAGCAACACCAAGGCCGTCGACAAGTTCGTGGCCGAGCATGCGCTGGCTGGCAATATCTGGGTTTACAAAACCCAGTTCCGTGGCAGCCCCTGGTACGTGGTACTGCAAGGGGATTATGCCAACGCCGCCCAGGCCAAGGCCGCCATTCGCAAGCTCTCGCCCGCCCTGCTCAAGGGTCAGCCCTGGCCCAAGTCGTTTGCTCAGGTACAAAAAGAGTTGAAGCAATAGCCATTGCGCCCGGTAAGGGGGTAGAATCGTCCCCCTTTTTTGGTCGATGCCTTCTTAACACCGGATTTCCATGAAAAAAACACGCGCTTTTTTAAAATGGGCCGGGGGAAAATACTCCCTGGTTGAAGAGATTGCCGAGCGCTTGCCGGCCGGGCGTGTGTTGCTGGAGCCCTTCGTCGGGGCCGGGTCCGTGTTTCTCAACACCGACTACGACGCCTATGTGCTCAACGACATCAATCCGGATCTGATCTGCCTTTACAACCATCTCAAGCTGACGCCTGACCGATTCATCGCCGAGGCGCGCAAGCTGTTTGTGGCCGAGCACAATCACAAGGCGGCCTACTATCGGCTGCGTACCCAGTTCAACCAGACCGAGACCACCTTCGAGCGGGCGCTGCTGTTCCTGTTTCTCAACCGTCACGGTTTCAATGGTTTGTGTCGCTATAACAAGAAGGGCGGCTTCAATGTGCCATTCGGTTCCTACAAGAAGCCCTACTTCCCGGAGAAAGAGCTGTGGGCTTTTGCCGAGAAGGCGCAGAAGGCGACCTTCATCTGCGAAAGCTACGCCGATGCCATCAAGCGTGCTGAACCGGACTGGGTGATCTACTGCGATCCCCCCTATGCGCCGCTTTCCACCACGGCGAGCTTCACTACCTATTCCGCAGGTGGCTTCACGCTGGATGATCAGGCCATACTGGCGCGGCTGGCCCGTCACACGGCGGCCCGCAAGGGGGTGCCCGTGCTCATCAGCAACCACGACATAGAGCTGACCCGCGAGCTCTACCGTGGTGCGCGACTGGACGAGATCCTGGTCAAGCGCACCATCAGCCGCAACGGCGGCAGCCGCAACAAGGTGGCCGAGCTGCTGGCGCTCTATCCGCCCGGTATCGAGCCGGAGCAGGGTTACTACCCCAGCGACGCCGAGCTTGCCTCACTCGGCTGACCTTCTGACGGCACCTTTGGGTGCCGCCGCTGTTTCTGCCTGTCGTTATCATTGTGTTCGCATCGTTTTCGCCGGATATGGGCGGTAAAGCCGCAGGCCCGTTTTTTCCTCCCCGTGTATTAGGCGTTTTTATCGGATATGAGCGGTAAAGCCGCAGGCCCATTTTTTCCTCCCTGTGTATGGGGTGTTTTCATCGGATATGGGCGGTAAAGCTGCGGGACCATTTTTTCCTCCCCGTGTTCGGGTCGTTTTCATCGGATATTTGCGGTAAAATTGCGCCGCTTTTTCTGCCCGCTAGCCAATGGATGACGCTGATGAAAGACTTTCTGATTGCCCCCTCGATCCTTTCCGCCGATTTCGCCCGTCTGGGCGATGATGTCGCCAGGGTGCTGACCGCCGGTGCCGACGTGGTGCATTTCGACGTGATGGATAACCACTATGTCCCCAACCTGACCATAGGCCCCATGGTCTGTCAGGCCCTGCGCGACTATGGCATAGAGGCGCTCATCGATGTGCACCTGATGGTCAAGCCGGTGGATCGCATAGTCCCGGACTTCGCCAAAGCGGGCGCCAATCTGATCACCTTCCACCCGGAAGCGTCCGATCACGTGGATCGCACCCTGGGCCTCATCAAGGAGCAGGGCTGTCAGGCGGGTCTGGTGCTGAACCCGGCGACGCCGCTCTCCTGCCTCGAATACGTGATGGACAAGCTGGATGTGATCCTGCTGATGTCGGTCAACCCGGGCTTCGGTGGCCAGAGCTTCATCCCCGGCACCCTCGACAAGCTGCGCCAGGTGCGTCGCCTGATCGACGAGAGTGGCCGTGACATTCGTCTCGAGATCGACGGCGGCGTCAAGGTCGACAACATTCGCGAGATAGCACAAGCCGGTGCCGACATGTTCGTGGCCGGTTCTGCCATCTTCAGCCAGCCGGACTACAAGGCAGTGATCGACCGTATGCGCGCGGAGCTTGCCCATGTCGAACGCTGAGCGTGATTTTGATCTGGTGCTGTTCGATCTGGACGGCACCCTGATCGACAGCGCCCCTCAACTGGCGCTGGCGGTCAACCGTACCCTCACCGAGCTGGGACTGGCCGAGGCCGACGAGGCCGTGGTACGTACCTGGGTCGGCAATGGCGCCGACAAGCTGATCCAGCGCGCGCTGGATTACCGCGAGGCCCCCGAGCTGTTTGCCAGGGCGCGCCCCCTGTTCGATCGGCATTATCAGGCCTGTCTGCTGGAAGGGCTGGCCATGTATGACGGGGTGGAGCAGAGTCTGCGCCGCCTGCAGAAGCTCGGTTACAAACAGGCCGTGGTGACCAACAAGCCGAGTCACTTCGTGCAGCCCATCCTGGATGCCCTCGGCATCGGTGACTGTTTCGCGCTCTGGCTGGGCGGCAACTGTGTGCCCGTTAAAAAACCCAGCCCGGATCCGCTGCTGCACGCCTGCCACGAGTTGGGCGTCAGCCCGTCGCGCACCCTGATGGTGGGCGACTCCGAGAATGACGTGCTGGCCGCTCAGGCCGCCGGCATGAAGGTGGTGGGACTGACCTACGGCTATAACTATGGCCGCCCCATCGCAGATTCCCGCCCGGACTGGGTATGCGAGCAGTTTGCCCAGCTCGATGCGCTGCTGGCCGAATAAGGCTGCTGGGCTGGCCGAATAACAAGGATTAACACTCTCATGACTAAACCAATCGTACTGAGCGGGGCCCAACCGTCGGGCCAGCTGACCATAGGCAACTACCTGGGGGCCCTGCGTCAGTGGGTCAACATGCAGGATGATTTCGACTGCCTCTACTGCATCGTCGACCTGCACGCCATCACCACCCGCCAGGAGCCGGCTGCCCTGCGCAAGGCGTGTCTCGATGCCGCCGCCCTCTATCTGGCGGTGGGGATTGATCCGGCCAAGAGCACCGTCTTCATCCAGTCTCACGTGCCACAGCACGCCGAGCTGGGCTGGATCCTGAACTGCTACACCCAGATGGGCGAGCTGTCGCGCATGACCCAGTTCAAGGACAAGTCCGCCCGTTTCGAGAACAACGTCAACGTCGGCCTGTTCGGCTATCCGGTGCTGATGGCTGCCGATATCCTGCTCTATCAGGCCAATCAGGTGCCGGTCGGCAACGATCAGAAGCAACATCTGGAGCTGACTCGCGACATCTGCACCCGGTTCAACAACCTGCACGGCGAGGTGTTCACTCTGCCCGAGCCCTTCATCCCCACCGACGGGGCGCGGGTGATGAGTCTGCAGGATCCGACCAAGAAGATGTCCAAATCTGACGACAACGAGGCCAACTTCATCGGCCTGCTGGAAGATCCCAAGCAGATCGTCAAGAAGATCAAGCGGGCGGTAACCGACTCCGACGAGCCGGCCGTGGTGCGCTTCGATCCGGAAAACAAGCCGGGTGTCTCCAACCTGCTGACCCTGATGTCCGGGGTGACGGGGCGCTCCATCCCAGAGCTGGAGCAGCACTTCGAAGGCAAGATGTACGGTCACCTCAAGACCGAGACTGCCGAGGCGGTCGTCGCCTTGCTGGAACCCATCCAGGCGCGCTTCCGCGAGCTGCGTCAGGATGAGGCTCATCTGCAAACAATTTTGGCGGCAGGTGCACAAAAGGCACGTGAAAGGGCTGAAAAAACCCTGACCAGCGTATATGATGTAGTCGGCTTCGTTCCTCGAGCCTGACATACTGGGAAGGTGTAGTAGAAGAGAGCTGGGTATTTGCCTGGCTTTCTTTGTTTTACCCGACCTGCTATTCGTTAATTCATCTTCCAATTTCAAACGCGGGCTTCTGCCCCAAGAGTAAGCATGTCTGTCGAATCCAATACCATGATTGAAGAGCTGGGCGACAAGGGTCACTGGCTGCGTAAATTTCGCAAGGCCAAGAACCTCAATACCCTGCAGCTGATGGTCTCCAACGCCATCGACAAATACCACAAGACCCCTGCCATCGCCGCCGCCATCTATCTGGCCGAGTGTCAGCGCGAGCGCGAAATGGAACAGGGTCGTTATCTGGATCGTTGATTCTCTGTTTCTGGTTACCCCATGCTGTTGCTGATCGATAACTACGACTCCTTTACCTGGAACCTGGTGCAGTATTTTGGCGCCCTGGGGCAAGAGGTGGTGGTGAAGCGCAATGATGAACTGACGCTGGACGCCATAGCGCAGCTATCCCCCCGTTATCTGGTGATCTCTCCCGGCCCCTGCACCCCCAATGAGGCGGGCATTTCCCTTGCTGCCATCAGCCGGTTTGCCGGCCAGCTTCCCATTCTGGGCGTCTGTCTCGGCCACCAGTCGCTGGCGCAGGCTTTCGGGGCTCGGGTGGTGCGCGCCCGTCAGGTGATGCATGGCAAGACGTCGCTCATCCGCCATCAGGGGCAGGGTATATTTCGCGGTCTGAACGACCCGCTGCGGGTCACCCGTTATCATTCGCTGATCGTGGATCAGGGCACACTGCCTGACTGTTTCGAGATCACCGCCTGGAGCGAGCACGCCGATGGCTCCTTTGACGAGATCATGGGCCTGCGCCACAAGCAGTTGAATATAGAGGGGGTTCAGTTCCATCCGGAGAGCATTTTGAGCGAACAGGGCCACCAATTGCTGGCCAATTTTTTAGCAAGTTCCTGAATAGTTGTGATCGGCCTCCCAGAATCGAAATGAGGCCAAAAATATTTTCCCTGACACTTTATTCACCTCCCTCCCTGTCCAAATTATCTCTTGCCAATACCCCCTGAGCCGTTATGCAATGCGGTTGCCTAAAATCTCACAGGCAATCGAACATTGTTCCCTGTAACTCGCTTTGTTGCAGACTTTTAGCTTTTTTTCTGTGACAATGCCGATGTGTTTACATGGATTTAACTTTTGGGCGGTGGATTATTCTGTCGCCAGATCGAAGGAGAGCAATATGTCAGAGTTGTTGGCAGTGACACGTGAAGTGTTTGATGAAGTGATGGTTCCCAACTATGCGCCCGCCAAGATCATCCCGGTGCGTGGTGAAGGGTCACGTGTCTGGGATCAGGAAGGCCGTGAGTATGTCGATTTTGCCGGCGGGATTGCCGTCAATGGCCTCGGCCATTGTCATCCCAAGCTGGTCGAAGCCCTGAAAACCCAGGGTGAGAAGCTGTGGCACCTTTCCAACGTGATGACCAACGAGCCGGCTCTGCGTCTGGCCAAGAAGCTGGTTGCCGCCACCTTTGCCGACAAGGTCTATTTCTGCAACTCGGGCGCCGAAGCCAACGAGGCGGCCCTCAAGCTGGCCCGTCGTTACGCCATCGAGAAGTTCGGGGAGCACAAGACCCAGATCATCGCCTTCCATCAGGGTTTCCACGGTCGTACCTTCTTTACCGTCAGCGTCGGTGGCCAGGCCGCCTACTCCGATGGTTTCGGTCCCAAGCCCGCGGATATCACCCATGTGACTTACAACGATCTGGCGGAGCTGGCTGCCGTCATCTCCGACAATACCTGCGCCGTGGTGATGGAGCCGCTGCAAGGGGAGGGGGGCATCATTCGTCCGACCGACGAGTTTGCCAAGGGCGTGCGCGAGCTGTGCGACAAGCACAATGCCCTGCTGGTCTATGACGAGGTGCAATCCGGGGTCGGCCGTACCGGTGATCTGTTTGCCTACATGGGTCTGGGCGTTACGCCTGACATCCTCACCAGCGCCAAGGCGCTCGGCGGCGGCTTCCCCATCGGTGCCATGCTGACCACCAACGAGATCGCGGCTCACCTGAAAGTGGGTACTCACGGCTCCACCTACGGCGGCAACCCGCTGGCGTGCGCCGTGGCCGAGGCGGTGATCGACGTGGTCAACACCCCGGAAGTGCTGAGCGGCATCAAGCACCGCGAGCAGCTGTTCCGCGCTGGGCTCGACGCCATCAATGCCAAGTACCACTGCTTCAGCGAAGTGCGTGGCAAGGGCCTGCTGCTCGGCGCCGTGCTGAACGACGACTACAAGGGCCGTTCCCGTGACTTCCTGCTGGCCTCCATCGATCAGGGGCTGATGGCACTGGTCGCGGGTACCAACGTGGTGCGTTTCGCCCCCTCGCTGGTTATCCCGGAAGCGGACATCAAGGAAGGGCTGGCCCGGTTCGAGAAAGCGGTTGCCCAGGTGGTTAACGCCTGATCCAAATTGAGGTGGGGAGCCCTCCCGGCAGGAGCCGGGACCCCACCTGTCGTCAATGAAAGGGAGTTGTCATTTATGTTGGTTATCCGTCCCATCGAGCAAAAAGATTTTGCCGGTCTCAAGACCTGTGCCATCGAATCCGGCACCGGCATGACCTCGTTGCCCGTCAACGATGAACTGCTGCAGCGCAAGATAGATGCTTCGACCCAGACCTTCTCGGACAAACCGGCAGGTAAGGGTGATTGCCTCTACTTCTTCGTGGCTGAGGATCTGGAGACCGGCGAAATGGTCGGTACCTGTGCCATCGATGCGGCCGTGGGCCTGTCCCAGCCGTTCTACAACTATCACATCGGCAAGGTGGTCCACTCTTCCCCCAAGCTCGGCATCTACAACGTGGTCGAGACGCTCACCCTGTCCAATGACTACACAGGCAATTCCGAACTCTGCACCCTGTTTCTGCGTGAATGCGCCCGCGAGGGGCTCAACGGCCGTCTGCTCTCCAAGCACCGTTTCCTGTTCATGGCCGAGCATCCGGAATTATTCGACGATACCGTCTTTGCCGAGATGCGTGGCGTCTCCGATGGCAATGGTCACAGCCCCTTCTACGAGTGGCTGCAAAAGCATTTCTTCTCGATGGATTTTCCCACCGTCGACTATCTCACCGGCATCGGCAAGAAGCGCTTCATCGCCGAGCTGATGCCCAAGTACCCCATCTACGTCAACCTGCTGAGCAACGAGGCGCGCGCCGTCATCGGCCAGACCCACGAGAAGACCCGCCCGGCCATCAAGATGCTGCAGGATGAAGGCTTCGTGAACCGGGGCTATGTCGACATCTTCGATGCCGGCCCCACAGTCGAGTGTGACGTGAAGAATATCCGCAGCGTGCGCCGCAGCCAGAAGTTGCGGGTGCTGATCGGCGAACCCATAGGTGGCAAGATCCACCTGGTCTGCAATGCCCGCTACGAGCACTACCGTGCCTGCTACGGCAATATCCGGGTCGATCTGGACAAGCACGAAGCCATCATTCCGCCCAAGATGGCGACGGCACTCAAGGTGCAAGATGGCGACATGGTACGGGCCGTCGATCTCGATTGAGCCGTATTGGCAGTAAAACCGCATATGAAACAGGCAGCCAAGGCTGCTTGCGAACCACAGGGAGTGAATGGATGAGCCAGTTAGTACAACTGATAGACGGTCAATGGCTTGCCGGTGAAGGCAAGCCATTCGAGTCAAGGGATCCGGCGAAGAACGAGGTGATCTGGCAAGGGGGCGCCGCCAGCGCCACCCAGGTGGATGCCGCCGTCAAGGCCGCCCGCAGCGCCTTCTACCATTGGTCTGATATGAGCCTGGAGGCGCGTCTTGCCATAGTGCGCCGTTACGCCGAGCTGCTCGGCGAGCACAAGGAGGCGCTGGCGCTCACCATAGCCCGCGAAACCGGCAAACCGCTGTGGGAGACCCGCACCGAAGTGGCCGCCATGCAGGGCAAGATCGCCATCTCCATCCGCGCCCATGACGAGCGCACCGGCACGGTCGAAAACCCCATGCCGGGCGCCAAGGCATTCGTGCGCCACAAGCCCCACGGCGTGGTCGCCGTGTTCGGCCCCTACAACTTCCCGGGCCATCTGCCGAACGGTCACATAGTGCCTGCACTGATCGCCGGCAATGCCGTGGTGTTCAAGCCTTCCGAACTGACCCCCATGGTGGCCGAGGCCATGCTGAAGATCTGGCAGGAGGCGGGGCTGCCCAAGGGCGTGCTCAACCTGGTGCAGGGCGAGGTGGAGACAGGCAAGGCGCTGGCGGGCAATCCGGATATCGACGGTCTCTTCTTCACCGGTTCGTCCCGTACCGGCCACTTCCTGCATCAGCAGTTTGCCGGTCAGCCCGGCAAGATCCTGGCGCTGGAGATGGGCGGCAACAACCCGCTCATCGTCAAGGATGTGAGCGATATCGACGGCGCAGTTCACGCCATAGTCCAGTCCGCCTTCATCACCTCAGGCCAGCGCTGCACCTGCTCGCGCCGCCTGTTTGTCGAGCGCGGCGCCCGGGGCGATGCCCTGATCAAGCGTCTGGTGGAGGTGGTCGGCCAGATCAAGGTCGGCCTCTATGACGCCGCCGAACAACCCTTTATGGGCGCCATGATCAGCGAGCGAGCTGCGCTGGGCATGGTCGAGGCGCAAGCCAAGCTGCAAGGGCTGGGTGGCGAGAGTCTGCTCTCCCTCAAGCATCTGGAAGCGGGCACCGGCTTCGTCTCTCCCGGCATCATAGATGTGACCGCCGTGAGCGCGCTGCCGGACGAAGAGTATTTCGGCCCGCTGCTGCAGCTGATTCGTTACGACGATTTCGATGCCGCCATCGACCAGGGCAACGCCACCAGCTTCGGCCTCTCGGCCGGCCTGCTGGGTGACAGCGAGGCGGACTGGCACCACTTCTTCAAGCGGATCCGCGCCGGTATAGTCAACTGGAACAAGCCCATCACGGGCGCCTCCAGCGCCGCGCCGTTCGGCGGTATCGGTGCCTCCGGCAACCACAGGGCGAGCGCCTACTACGCCGCCGACTACTGTGCGTACCCGGTGGCTTCCGTCGAAGACAGCAAGGCAGCCATGCCGGATCAGTTGTCTCCGGGTTTGACCTTTTAACAAGGAAGAGGCCGGCAGCAAGGCCGCCACGGCTGACACTGTCCTCCTCTGCGCTGAGCGCTGATAACAAAAAATAAAAGGGGCACTGAACAGGTGCCCTTGTCTGTACCCGCAATCAAAGGAAAGAGAGATGCAAAAGGATATCGACACCCTGTTCGGTCACTTGTGGGATAACTACATTCAAGTCACCCCGAGTGCCCTCAAGGTCCACACCCTGCTGGGTGGCGGCGAGCCCATCGTCAACGATCACGTGGCGTTTCGCACCTACAACCTGCCCAAATTGGGCCTCGAGAAGCTGGCCGCCCACTTCCTGGCGCTCGGCTACGAGCAGAAGGGTGAGTACGTGTTCAAGGCCAAGAAGCTCTACGCCAAGCACTTCGAGCATCAAGATCCGGACGCCCCCAAGGTGTTCATCAGCGAGCTGAAGGTGGAAGAACTCTCCGAGGCTGCCCAGGCCATCATTCACAAGCTGGCGGATCAGGTACCCGATCACCTGACCGATACCCAGGCATTCCTCTACACGGGCGCCCCCTGGCAGGTCTCCTGGGATGATTACCAGACCCTGCTGGCGGAGAGTGAGTATGCAGCCTGGATGGCGGCCTGGGGTTATCGTGCCAACCACTTCACGGTCAACATCAATCGCCTCAAGCAGTTCGATACCATCCAACAGGTCAACGCCGCCCTCAAGGCGGCCGGCTTCGTGCTCAACGGCGTGGGTGGCGAGGTGAAAGGGGACCCGCAGGTGATGCTGGAGCAATCCTCCACCATGGCCGACAAGGCGGATGTGCCCTTCAGCGACGGCGTGCGCACCATTCCGAGCTGCTTCTACGAGTTCGCCCTGCGCTACCCGCAGGCCGACGGCGTGCTCTACCCGGGCTTCGTCGAAGCCTCGGCCGACAAGATCTTCGAATCCACCAACGCCATGTAACGGCGATGGTTGGAAAAAACGCCCCAGAAGGGGCGTTTTTTTATGGATTTTACGCAGGCCTGACGTCCCCTTTACCCCGCCTTGACCCTGCTTTTCCTGATTTTTCGCTAGCATGAAACCGCCCGCTTGAGCGGGCCATCGCCGCCCTCTGGCGGTGGATGTCGCGCGTTATTCGGAGTCATGCCATGAAGAGTGTTCTGCCCCTGTTGTTATTCCTCGCCACTGCCACCGCCATGGCGGCCGATCAGGGCAGTCGCACCCCGCCCAAGCCGCCTCGCGAGATGTCGGCCGAGATGAAGACGGCCTTTGAGAGCTGCAAGGAGAGCGGCAAACCGGGGGAGGCCGCATTTGACAGCTGCATGGCCGAGCTGGGTTTTGCCAGACCGATGGGCGCCGCCCCTGGCGGTGACAAGGGGGAGGATGAGGTGACGGCAAACTGAGAGTGAGCTGGCTACCCATTCGGGGTGAGCCAGTTTGCAACCGCCGGTGTAGAGTGGGGGTCCAATGCCTCGGAGCCCGCCATGTCTCGCTATCACTTCTTCAAACAAGGTCAGTCATTTACCTATCTCGATACCTGGGCGGTCGGTTATGACGATGAGCGTCGCCAACTGGTCGAGCAGGGGTTTGTGACTGTCGTTGCCCCCTCTTTTGCCGATACCCCGGCCGAGGCGCTGACACTGTTGCAGGATCATGAGGCGCTGGAAGAGGAGCGCAGGGTGCACAATCCGTGGTACACAGTCGCCGGCATTCTCGGCCTGCTGGGGATGAGCTGATGGCCCTGTCTGGCAAGGGGGCCGGCGTTGCCACGCTGCTGCGCTGGTCTGTCTTGAAAGGGCCGCTCTGTCGCGGCCTGTTCAGCGCCCTGTTTATCTATCTGGCGTCCCTGCCAGCGGATCTCTATTTCACTTTCCATTGGGAGATGGCCCTGGGCCTCTTCCTGCTCGCCTTCCTTGACGGACTCTGGCAGCAGTGGCGGGCGCGTCGCTAACCTGGTCTCACACCCGCTGCAGTTCGCCTTCGGTGGCCAGCAGGGTGGCCATGCCGCCGGCCTTGCCTGCCTGAATGCCGATCTGGGTATCTTCGAACACCAGGCAGTTGGCGGGGTTGGCGCCGAGCAGCTCGGCCACTTTCAGGAAGGTGTCGGGGTGGGGCTTGTGGTTGTCGATGTCATCGGCGCTGACCAGCACAGAGATATAGGCATCCAGACCGGTATTTTTCAAAATGCGCTGCGCATGATCCCGCGATGAGCCCGTGCCTATGCCCATGGGCACCTTGCCGTGGCAGCGCTTGACCAGCTCCCACATGGCGGGAAACACGCTGACCTTGTCGATATGCGCCAGATAGAGCGCCACCTTGCGTCGGGTGAAGGCATCCACATCGATCTCCAGCCCATGCTGCTCGGCCAGGATGGCGACTATCTTGCGGGTGGGAATGCCGCCGTATTCATTGAGCCGTGCCCGATCAAACGGCAGACCGAACTCGGCGCTGGTTGCCTCCCAGGCATCCAGATGCAGGGGCATGGAGTCCACCAGGGTGCCGTCCATATCGAAAATCAGGGCGTCGTATTGATCAAACCGGAACTGCTCGGACATGGGGCTGCTTCCTCTTGGGGTGTGAACAGCCAGCCTATCAGAATGCAGGAGGCAGTGCCGCGACCGCCGTCATGGTTGCGGGCTGGCGGCGCCATGGCAGTGGTTTTGGCCATCGGCTGGTGATTTATGAGACAATAACAAGTTCTGCGCCGCAGATCCTGGCATTTCAAATTAGCGAGCCCCTATATGTCCCCAAAAACCATCTTCTCGAGCGTGGCCCTGGTGATCGCCCTGGGTTCACTGGAAAAGAGCATAGTCACCACCCCCTTGCCCATCATAGGCGCCGAGCTGAACGCCGGCGCAGCCCTCACCTGGGTGGTCACCGCCTACCTGCTGGCGGCCACCGCCGCCCTGCCCATCTACGGCAAGCTGAGCGACATGTTCGGCCGGGTACGCATGCTCAACATCGGCATAGGCCTGTTTCTGGCAGGCTCTGTGGCCTGCGGCCTGGCCCAGGATCTGCCGACCCTGCTGGCGGCCCGCGTGCTGCAGGGGCTGGGGGGCGGCGGCCTGATTGCGCTCGCCTTCACCGTCATCGCCGACAGCATACCGCCGCGGGAGGTGGGCAAGTATCAGGGCTACATCTCGGCCGTCTATGCGGTCTCCAGCATCGCCGGGCCCCTGCTCGGTGGCTACTTCACCGAACAGCTGAGCTGGCGCTGGATCTTCTGGATCAACCTGCCGCTCGGGGCGCTTGCGCTCTGGCTGGTGAACCGCAACCTGGGCCACCTCAATGTGCGCCGCCACAGTCGCTTCGACTGGAAGGGGGCGGCGCTGCTGATCACAGTCACCACGCTGAGCTTGCTGCTGCTCTCGCCGGAGACAGCCCTGCCTGCCATCTGGCTGGCGGCGGGGCTGGCGATAGCCCTGCTGCTGCTGATCCTGGTGGAGCGGCGCGCCCACGACCCCATATTGCCCGCCCATCTGGTCCGGCTGCCCGGCTATCTGGTGAGCGTGCTGCTGGCGCTGGCCTCCCAGCTGCTGATGTTTGCCGTGCTGGTCTATCTGCCGTTGCAGATGCAGTGGCAGAAGGGGATGGGAGCCAGCGAGAGCGGTCTCTACATGGTGATCTTCATGGTCTGCATCACGGCGGGAGCCTTCGTCGGCGGCAAGCTGATCGGCCGCACCGGTTACTACAAACGCTTCGTGGTGGTGGGCTTCGCCCTGTCGGCGCTGGCGCTGTGGCAGATCCATTTCGATGTCTGGGCCAATCTGGGGCTGGGCTTCGCCGGTCTGGGGCTGGGGCTGGTGCTGCCGGCGCTCTCCGTGGTAGTGCAAAATGCCCTGCCACGGGAAGATCGCGGCATCGGCATGTCCCTGTTCAACTTCGGCCGTGAGCTGGGGGGCGCGGTCGGGGTCGCCATCTGTTCCGTGCTGTTCCACTCAGCCCTGCCGGCGGGCACCAGCCACAACCTGGCCAGCCTGAGCCCGGCCGAGCTGGCCCCCGGTTTCAGTGCCACCTATATCGGCATGGCGCTGATCGCCACCGCCGCTTTCCTCATTACGCTGCTGGCGTTGAAACGCCACGAGCTGGCCAGCATCCACGCCTGATTAACCGCTGGCATGCAATAGCAAGAGGGCTCCCCGCGGGGAGCCCTCTTTGTTATCCGGTTTCACTGATCGCCAGCAGCTTGATCACTCCTGCGAGGGGGCCTCCTTGCCGGCGAGCTGGCTCAGCCAGGCGAAGCGGCGGTTCGCATCCAGCTCCGCCTCCCGGTAGAGCTGGGTGGCGATCTCCGGCAGCTGGCGCTCCAGCCGCTTGAAGCGGGGCTCCTGCTGCAGGGTCTCGGCCAGCGAGGCGTTTGGCGCCCGGGAGTCCAGTGCCAGCGGTGCCTTGCCCTCCTCGCTGCGACGGGGATCGTAGCGGTAGAGCGGCCAGAAGCCGGTGGCGGTCAGCTGCTTCATCTGTTCGTGGCTCTGGGCCAGATCGTAGCCGTGCTCCTCGCAGGGGCTGTAGGCGATGATGAGAGACGGGCCCGGATAGGCTTCCGCCTCCTGAATGGCCTTCACCGTCTGGTTCATCTGGGCGCCGAGGGAGATCTGCGCCACATAGACGTGGCCATACATCATGATGCTGGCACCGAGATCCTTGCGCCCCTTGCGCTTGCCCTGCTCGCCAAACTTGGTGATGGCGCCGAGCGGCGTCGCCTTGGACTGCTGACCGCCGGTGTTGGAGTAGCACTGGGTGTCGAGCACCAGCACGTTGATGTTCTCCCCCAGGCTCAGCACGTGGTCGAGCCCGCCGAAGCCGATGTCATAGGCCCAGCCATCGCCGCCGATGAGCCAGACCGACTTGTCCACCAGGTGATCCGCGTCCTTCGCCAACTCAGCGGCGCCAGGCTCGGTGCGACCCTGCAGCAGGCTGCGCAGCTGCTCAATGTGGGCCCGTTGCTCGGAGACCGGCAGGCTGGCGTCTTGCAGCCCCTGTTGCAGCTTGGCCGGAACGGCGTCCCCCAGACCCGTCAACAGGCGGCGCACCCGATCGCGATGCTGATCGACGGTGAGCCTGAAGCCCAAGCCAAATTCGGCGTTGTCTTCGAACAAGGAGTTGGCCCAGGCCGGGCCACGGCCCTCGGCGTTGGTGGTGTAGGGGGTGGTAGGCAGGTTGCCGCCATAGATGGAGGAGCAGCCGGTGGCGTTGGCGATCAGCAGCCTGTCCCCGTAGAGCTGGGTCAGCAGCTTGATGTAGGGGGTCTCACCACAGCCGGAGCAGGCGCCCGAGTATTCGAACAGCGGCGAGATGAGCTGGGAGGTGCGAATGTCGATGCGCTCCAGTTGCTCGGCCGTGCGCTCGGGGAGGTCCAGGAAGAAGTCGTAGTTCGCCTTCTGGGCATCGAGGTGGTCGAGCCTGGACTCCATGTTGATCGCCTTGCGGCTCGGATCGGTGCGATCCTTGGCCGGGCAGACCTCGACGCAGAGGTTGCAGCCGGTGCAATCCTCAGGCGCCACCTGCAGCACGTATTGCTGGCCGCGCATGTCGCGGGCCTTCACATCCAGCGCATCCAGGGTCGCGGGGGCACCCTCCAGTGCATCCTTGTCCACCACCTTGGCGCGGATGGCCGAGTGCGGGCAGGCGGCCACGCAGTAGTTGCACTGGGTGCAGAGATCCGCCTGCCAGATGGGCACCTCCTTGGCGATGTTGCGCTTCTCCCAGCGGGTGGTGCCCACCGGCCAGGTGCCGTCCGGCGGGAAGGCGGAGACCGGCAGGCTGTCGCCGAGCCCCGCCAGCATGGCGGCGGTGACGGTCTGGACGAAGTCGGGGGCCTGGGCCGACACCACGGGCGGGCGCTGGTGGCTGGACTGATCGAGCACCTGCAGCGGCACCGGGATCAGCGCCTCGCAGGTGGCGGCCAGGGCCTGCCAGTTGCGCTCGACCAGCTCGGCGCTCTTGTTGCCGTAGCTCTTGGCGATGGCCTGCTTGAGCAACTCGGTGGCTTCTGCCGGTGGTATGATGGCGGTCAGCTGGAAGAAGGCCATCTGCATCACGGTATTGATGCGGCTGCCGAGCTGGCACTCCCGGGCAATCCTGGCGGCGTTGATGGTGTAGAGGCGGGCGCATTTCTCGCGCAGCACCTGTTGCACCTCTTGCGGCAGCCGCTGCCAGATCTGGTCGGCGTCGTAGGGGCTGTTGAGCAGGAAGATGCCGTTCGGCTTGAGTCGCTCCGCCATCTGGTACATGTCGATGAACTGCCACTGGTGGCAGCCGATGAAGTCCGCCTCGTCCACCAGGTAGGCCGACTGTACCGGCCGTTCATTCACCCTCAGGTGGGAGACGGTGAGGCCGCCCGCCTTCTTGGAGTCGTAGACGAAATAGCCCTGAGGATAGAGCGGGGTGTGGTTGCCGAGGATCTTGATGCTGTTCTTGGCCGCCGAGACGGTACCGTCGCTGCCAAGGCCGTAGAACAGGGCCTCCAGCTTGCTCTGGCTCGGATAATCCAACGTCGGCAGCGGCAGTGAGAGGCCGGTGACGTCGTCGAAGATGCCGACGGTGAAGCGCGGCCTTGGATTGTCCAGCGTCAGCTCATCGAAGATGGCCTGTACGCAGGCCGGATTGAACTCCTTGGAGGAGAGGCCGTAGCGACCGCCGATGACCCGCGGCAGGCTGGCACGCTCGCCCCGGCTGACCGCCTCGGCCAGTGCGCTCATCACGTCCAGATAGAGCGGCTCGGCCTGGGCGCCCGGCTCCTTGGTGCGATCCAGCACCGCAATCTTGCGGGCGCTCTCGGGAATGACAGCCAGCAGATGCGAGGCTGAGAAGGGGCGGTAGAGGCGCACCTTCACCAGTCCCACCTTCTCCCCTTGCTCAGTCAGCCGCGCTATCACTTCCTCACAGGTGCCGATGGCGGAACCCATCAGCACCAGCACCCGCTCGGCCTCCGGGTGACCGACATATTCGAACGGCTGGTAGTGACGGCCGGTCTGCTCGCCGAAGGCTTGCATCGCCTCGCTCACGTGACGGTAAGCGTCGTCATACCAGGGGTTGGTGGCCTCACGGCACTGGAAATAGGTGTCCGGGTTGGCGGCGGTGCCGCGAACGACAGGGTGATCCGGGCTCAGGGCGCGGTCGCGGTGGGCACGAATGGCCGCCTCCGGCAGCAGGGCACGCAGGGTGTCATCCGCCAGCGGCACTATCTTGGTGATCTCGTGGGAGGTGCGAAAACCGTCGAAGAAGTGGATAAAGGGCAGCCGGCTGTTGAGGCTGGCCACCTGGGAGATCAGGGCAAAATCCTGGGCCTCCTGTACGTTGCTGGCGCAGAGCATGGCGCAGCCGGTCTGGCGCACCGCCATCACGTCCGAGTGATCGCCGAAGATGGACAAGGCATGGGTCGCGACGGTACGCGCCGCCACGTGGAGCACGAAGGGAATGAGCTGACCCGCCAACTTGTAGAGGTTGGGGATCATCAGCAGCAGGCCCTGGGACGAGGTAAAGGAGGTCGCCAGTGCGCCTGTCTGCAAGGCGCCGTGGACGGTGGCGATGGCCCCGCCCTCCGACTGCATCTCGACCACGCGAGGCACGTCGCCCCACAGGTTCAGGCCCCGATCGCTCGACCAGGCCGACGCCTGCTCCGCCATGCTGGAGCTGGGGGTGATGGGGTAGATGGCGATGACTTCGTTGGTGCGGTACGCCACTGAGGCGACCGCGTTGTTACCGTCTGTGGTGATCATGAGTTGTCCACTTGCTATGCCAGTTTGAAGGCCGGTTGCAGGCAACCGGCCATGGATAGGTCGCAGGCATAGTAAGAGGGTTGGAGAGAAGGCATCAAACGGGATAAATAATCAGTGAATACATCTTTTATTCATTGTCCACACCCTGAACGCAATGGGATCTATTTGCCTCAGCGCATTTGGCGGTGGATATGAGCAAGCTGAAATGCGCTTTTTACGTCAGATAAATCAATAGATTAAGATACTTCATCGCGAGAGCTGAGCCTGGTATGAGGGTCAGCGAGTATGGTGTGAGTGGGAAGCGTGCGGGCTGGCAGTGCCGGCACAGTGAGATATGGGGCCGCCGATCCTGGCGGATGGGCGACCCGTGTACGGGATGGGCGTGGGCCCGGAGTACGCGCTCCCTTTTTCAGCCGGCGGGCTTGACGGGGCGCAGCAGCGCAATGGCGCTGCCGAACAGCAACATGGCCAGCAGCGCCATGGCCAGAGGCCCGGCGCTGTAGGCGAACCCGGCGACGGCGGACCAGAGCGCGACCCCGAGGTGCATCATGGTCATCGCCAGCGACATCAGCATGCCTCTGTGAGCGCTGGAGAGCTGCGCAATATAGCCCTGCAGCGCCGGCGATCCTATGCCGCCCGCCAGCGCCCACAGCAGCAGTATCGGCAGCATGAGTTGCCCGGCCGGAGAGAGATAGAAGCAGACGCTGACCAGCAGGCAGACCATCAAGGCCAGGCGCATCAGGGTGCGCCCGCTTTCGACCCGGCCAGAGAGGCGGGGCATCAGCAGGTTGCCGGCGACGCTGATGACGCCAAGCAGGGCGTACAAGCCCCCCACGGACCCGATGGACCACTCCTGGGTATCGCGCAGGTGCTGACCGACGAGATTGAACAGACCTATGCCGCCGCCAAGGCCCAGGCACATGGCCAGCAGGGCACCGACCGCGCCCGGGATGGCCAGCAGGCGGGGGCCCTTGTCCTCCCGATGCGCAGCCGATTTTTCTGCCGGATCTTGACCTGCGGGCAGCAAGGCCAGCGCCGCCGCCACACCCCAGGCGCACACGCCGAGCAGGATGAAGGCAGCGCGCCAGGAGAGCCATTGGGTCAGCAGAGCCCCGACGGCCGGGCTCGCTATCATGCCCAGGGTCAGGCCTGCCTGGACCCAGGCAATGCGCTTCATGGCATCTGTTCCCGCGCTGTCTGCGGCCATGGCAAAGGCGATGGGTAACATGCCGGCACTGGCGAGGCCGGTGAGCACCCGGCTTGCCAGCCCCCATTCAAAGCTCTCCACCAGACCCGTGCCCACAGAGGCGGCGCCAAACAGCAGGGTGGCAGGCAGCATCACCTTCATTCGGCCCAGACGATCCGAGAGGGTACCCAGCAAGGGGGCTATCATCGCCAGCGCCAGGCTGTAGGCCGTGATGAAGAGGGTCACGCGCTCGGGCTGAACCCCCAGCTCCCGGCCTATGGGCGCCAGTATGGGACCCAGCATAAGTTCATCGGCACCCACCAGGAATGCAATCAAGAACAGCAATATTTTCAATAACATATCTTCTACCTTAACGATGCTCAATGTGGTCGGCGGCGGTGAGGGACGGGATCTCCACCACCCGATCCGGCCAGTGGGCGACGAACTCCCGTTCGTGGCAGACCAGCACCACGGTACCTGGATAGTCCTGCAATGCCTGTTGCAGGGCCGCTTTGACACCGGCATCCAGGTGCGTGGTCGGTTCATCCAGCACCAGCAGGTTGCTGGGTTGCAGGGCCAGTCGGCACAGCTTGACTCTGGTCTGCTCGCCACCACTGAGGGAGGCAATCGGCTGCACGGCCTGCTTTCCCGTGATGCCAAACCGCGCCAGATGCTGCCGGGCCGCGTTGTCATCCACGCCCGGGCACACAGCTTTCACCAGATTGACAGGTGTGGCATCCGGGTAGCGCCAGCACAGCGCCTGCTCGAAATAACCGAGCTTGAGCGCCGGTGACAGGGCGAGCTGACCGGCCAGCGCGGGCAGTTCACCCACCAGGGTTTTCAGCAGGGTGGACTTGCCTATGCCGTTGAACCCGGCAATCACCAGCTTGTCGCCACGGCTCAGGGTCAGCGAGATGGGCGCCAGCAAGGGGCCTTGATAGCCAATGACCAGTTTCGAGGCGGCGATCAGCTGCTGGCCATTGTGCGGGGCCGAGCAAAACGAGAAGGAGAGGGGCTTCTCCTGCCCCGGTGCGGCCAGCCTGTCTATGCGTGCCAGCTGCTTCTTGCGGCCATTGGCGATGCTGGCATTGACCCCGGCCCCGTTTTTGTCGATGAACCGTTCCAGCTTGTCGATATGTCGCTGCTGCGCCAGATATTGCCTCCCGTGGGCGGCATCCTCGCTGGCTTTCTGGGCCATGGCCTTGTCGACATTGCCCTTGAATTTGCGGATTTGCTGCCTGTCTATGTCGCAAATGGCCGTGGCAATCCGGTTCAGGAAGGCCTGGTCGTGGGAGACCAGCATAAAGGCTCCCTTGAAGCCGCCCAGATAGTCCGCCAGCCAGTCGAGGTGACGGGTATCCAGATAATTGGTCGGCTCGTCCAGCAGCAGGACATCCGGCGCGAGCAACAGCAGGCGGGCCAGCATGACCTTGTGCCTTTGTCCGCCGCTCAATTCCCCCAGCCGGGTATGCATGCCCAATGGCGTGATCCCCAGGCCATCAGCCACCGCATCTATGCGGCTGTCGATCTGATAAAACGACCGGCTTTCCAGGCTGGCCTGAAGGGTGGCGGCACGTGCCAGATGGCGGGCTTGGGCACTTTTCGCCGGGCAGGCGTAGATGGCCATCATCTCGGCCTCCTGCCGGTAGAGATCCGCAAAGGCGGATTGCAGCTGATCGCGCACCCTGGTCTGCGGATCCATCTTGCCATGCTGGTCCAGATAACCGAGGCGCACCGCGGGCTGCCAGAGGATGTCGCCCCCGTCGGGCAACAGCTCCGCCTGCAGCAGTTTCAGCAGGGTGCTTTTCCCCGCGCCGTTTTTGCCCGTGACGCCGATATGCTCACCGGCGAAGAGGGTGAAGTTGGCCTGCTGGTAGAGGGTCTTGTCACCCAGGTGACAAGTCAGGTTTTGAATGGTGAGTAAACTCATGGTGCTACATCCATAAAAAACGGGGGGCGGTACTTGGCGTACCGGCCCCCCGTTTCAAGCAATATTGAAACTTTGTCCTGAATATCAGAAACAAAAAGGCCGGCGATGAAGCATCTCGCCGGCCTGAGTCTCCTGTTTTCATCAGATGCGGGGTCGCCTCCCTGTGAGAGGGCATGCACGCAGCTGATGAAGATTCAGAAGAGGAATGGCTCCGGGCAACACTTCATCGTGTTAGTGCACGGAGCACAGCCTCCTGACAGAGCATTTGAACAGGATGTACAACATGGAAAAGCGGTCCAACAAAAATTCTGGTCGCAAAGTACACAGAACCCGCTTGCGAGTCAAATGACAGTCGGTTGAACGTCTGGCTCAAGCGCTCGCTACTCGTGGTGCAAGGTGATGCAATCCAGGCCACCGCTGCCCCTGAGCAGGGCCTCCGCCTGGTTCAATCCCTCCCTGTGGCTGCTCGCTGCCTGACCCACGAAGTAGGTGGTCAGCTCGGGCACCTCGCGTTTCAACCAGGCGCCGAAGGCCTGATTCAGGGGGGCTATGCTGGCGGCGTTGGTGATGTAGAAGGGTTGCTGCGCCGTGCCCATGATGCCGTTCATCCAGTTCACCGCCCGCTTGTTCACGCTGAAGGCGCCCGGGGTGGCGATGGGGGTCAGACCGGCATCGGTCAGCTGCTGCCGGATGAGGGCATGGATCTTGTGCCAGCGCTCGGCCTGTTGCCGCAGGCTGGTAAGCGTCTCTGTGAGGCCCTGACGTTCACTGTCGCTCAGGCTGCCGTCGCTGGTCAGTAGCTGCTGGATCAGCGCCTCGCTGGCCGCAGGATCGTTGAACAGGATGCGGCCATCGGCCAGCGGGCGCATGGCCATGTCGAGGTGAAAACCGGGTTGGGCCAGGATCACCAGATCGCGCTCGGCCACCTTGAGCTCCTGCGCCATCAGGCGCTGGCTGATGGCCATCATGGCGAGGAAACGGCGGGTCTGCTCATCCAGCTCGGCACCGGCCAGCCCCTGGCGCTGGTAGCCGCCGGCTTGCAGCATGCGTCCCAGCCGGGTCAGGGTGGCGGCATCAGCCTGCAGGGTTTGCAGCTCGTTCTCTATCTGGTCATCAGCAAAGTCAGAGTGGAGATCGGCGGTGACCACCAGGCTGGCGTAGTCCTGTTTCAGCTGAGTCAGCAGATCGAAGGAGGCCGGCAGCGACTGGCCATGGAGCGCGCGATAGCGCTCGGCGATGAGGGCGCCCTGCTGCTGGCTCAGAAACATCCGCCCCTGTGCGGCCTGCCGGCTGTCCCAGTCCACTTGGTACTGCGCCAGTTCGGCCTTGGCGCGCGCGCTCCTGGCATATGCGTGGCGCTGCTCGGCGCTCAGATCCCGGGGCAGCAGGTTGGCTGCCTCCAGTAGTATGAGGTCAATCTCGGGATCATGGCCGTTCTGCACCGTATGGGGGCTGCCCAGCCACTCGCGCTCGATCAGCTGCAGGCGAAAGTCACCGTCGCGCTCCATGGTTTCCTGCCGGGTGGCGATGCGCTCCCGATCCAGCCGGCTGTGGTGCAGAGTGGTCTGAAGCAGGGCGTCGCGACCTATCAGGGCATAGGGGGTACCGTCGGCGCGCTGGCCGGTCAGCATGTTGCCGCCATCTATGATGGAGAAGGTCGGGAGAAGCTCGCGCCCCTGTTCGCTGGCAAAGCGGTCGGCCTGGGCCAGCATGCCATCTGTCAGCCCCTGGGAGTCCTGGCTGCCCAGGCTGTGGTGCCCCTCCTGCTCGCCCTGCGGGCTCTCTGGGGTCAAGGCGGTGACGAAGGCGTGGTAGCTATCCTTGTCGGCCAGCGGTGCCCGGGGGCGGAAGACGAGGGCGCCATCCCGTGACAGCCACATGTTGTCCTCGGTCCAGGTGTACATGTCGCCATGGGTGTTGACCGAGAATCCCTGCTGCATGCCGATCTGCTCCAGCTCCGCCACCAGCTCGGGCTCGGTCTGAATTGGCAGATGAAGCTGGTGGATCCGGTTGCCCAGATCGTCTTGCGCCAGCTGGAAGGTGCGAGCGAGGGCGGGCGTCTCTGCTCCAGAGCCGGCCAGCGGGTCGTCCGGGAACATGATGGGGGCTGCCGTGGCCGAATTGAGCCAGAAGAGGGTCGAGATGGCGAGCGCCACTCCGGTTTTACGCATGGTGTTTACCTTTTGTTATGGCGGGATATCTATCCCGCGAGCCTGAACGTCGGCGTGCAGTACAGTGCCGCACGCTTCGGATGGAAACCATAAGGAGTCAGCGAAGAACCACAAGGGCGCAAATCTGAATTGACTTTTAACCCTGACTAAACAGCGTTGAATATCGTCGTTTGATGATAAAGGAGTCGTTTTTGATGACGATTATTTCCAATAAAAACAGGGTGTTGAACTATTTCAATTGTCGATAGCAAGACGAGGTCGGATATTGCCTGGCAAGGCTGTTCGGGCCTGAAAATGCGAAGTTTTTAAGTGAGTAAATCGCCGGGGCACATCGGCAGCCCAGGGAGAGGGAATTCATCAGGGGGCAGGGCCCCCCCGTGGCGGAGGCTGGCGCCGAGCGATGGTCTTGCCCGTTACTCGCTTGCCTGCATCAGCCAGACGGCGGCCTGATAGGGGGCGAAGGTGGCCGTGGGTGCGTCCGGGTAATTGCCCATCAGCAGGGTGGCTTCCTTTTCTACCAGCTCAAGCTGGGGCATGGGCAAGGTGCCCACGGTGAGGTTGGCGAGCAGCAGCAGGGTATGCCGCTCTCCGCTTGCCGGATCCTGCCAGTGGCGGCGGTAGCCGATGCGCAGCGGATCGTCACCATCGAGCAGCTCGAAGTCGCCGTGGCGAATGACGGGGTGGGCCTTGCGCAATTCGATCAGCTGGCGATAGCAGTGAAACAGCGAGTCGGGGCGGGCCAGCTGCTCGGCGGCATTTATCTCGATGTGGTTGTCGTTGAGCGCGATCCAGGGGGTGGTTGTGCTGAAGCCCGCGTGAGGGCTGGCATCCCACTGCATCGGGGTGCGGGCGTTGTCGCGGCCGATGGCATCCAGCCGTCGGCTCAGCTCGGCAGGAGTCAGCTCCGGCTGGCTGGCACTGTAGTGGATAGCCTCCACGTCGCGCAGCTCATCGGGTTGCCAGTGGCGGTTGGTCATGCCGAGCTCCTCCCCCTGATAGATGAAGGGAGTGCCCTGCATCATGTGCAGCACCAGGGCCCAGAGCTTGGCACTCGGTTCGCGCCACTTTGGCCTGTCGTCGCCAAAGCGGGAGACGGCGCGGGGCAGGTCGTGGTTATTGAGAAACAGGCTGTTCCAGCCCTGGCCGTGCAGCCCCTGCTGGTGGCGGGCCATGGCCCGCTTGAAGGCGAGAGGGTCAAAATGCGACGACCACTTGTCCTGCCCCAGCCCCAGGTGCTCGAAGTTGAACACCATGCTGAACTCGCTGCCATTCGGGTTCGAATAGTGCTGCATGTGGGCGAGATCCGCCCCCCAGGTCTCGCCGACCGTGATGATCCCCTTGTTGCCGAAGCTGGCGGCGTTGAGCTCGCGGATATAGTCGTGCAGGCGGGGGCCGTTGCTCATGGCAAGAGGCGACCACTCCTTGCTCACCATGTCGATCACATCGAAGCGGAACCCCTTTATCCCTTTCGCCAGCCAGAAGTTGATCACCCCGGCCATCTCGGCGCGCACCGCCGGGTTGTCCCAGTCCAGATCGGCCTGGCTCATGTCGAAGTTGTGCAGATAGTAGCGATCGAGCTGCGGTACGTATTGCCAGCCGCTGCCGCCAAAGATGGACTCCACCGGGTGGGCATCGACAAAGGCCTGGTCCCTGAACACGTAGTAGGCCTGATAATGAGGGTCCCCCGCCAGGGCGCGCTGGAACCACAGATGCTCGGTGGCGGTGTGGTTGGCGACTATGTCCATCATGATGCCGATGCCGCGGGCGGCCGCATCGCTGATCAGCTGTTCCATCTCGGCCAGGGTGCCGAAGGCGGGGTCTATGGCGCGGTAGTCCGCCACGTCATAGCCGTTGTCCCGCTTGGGGGAGCGATAGACAGGGGTGAGCCAGAGCAGGTCGACCCCCAGGGTCGCCAGATAGTCCAGGCGCTGGCAGATGCCCTTGATGTCGCCCATGCCGTCGCCGTCGCTGTCCTGAAAGCTCATGGGGTAGATCTGGTAAATCACGCAGGTGTCGAGAGGGGTCATGGCGCGGGTCGGCTGGGGAAGGGGTAACCCCATTCTAGGCGCTCTGGGTTGGCCTCAACAGGGCGGGGGAGTGACTGAAAAGGGTGCCATAAGTGACTGATTGTCAAAAGTGAGGGAAGGGTCACAATACCGCCATCCTGTGCCGGGGCAGGGATGGCGGCGCCTTGGCGCAAGCTGCTTCTGGCGTGTTATTGGGCGGCCCTGGCCGGTTCGCCGTGCTGCTCCTGCTGGCGCTCAGCCTGCGCCTCCAGCTCCTTGCCGAGGAAATAGTTCAGGAAGGTGCGGATCACCGCGATGATGGCGAGGCGGATCAGCTCCTCCTTGCTCGGCGCGACTGTGGTGGCCAGTATGTCGGCGGCGAGCTGGAATTCCAGCGCCAGAATGAGCCAGCTGCCAAAACAGAGGCGGATACGGGGGAAACCGGGGGCGTGATCCCGGACTCGTGCCGCCAGCCAGAGCGTCTTGCCAAGCCCTATCACCACGCAGGCGATGGAGATGATCTCCAGCAGCAGCTGAAACAGCTCGACCCCGTGCATCATGCCCTCTTTCAGGCTCGCTATCTCAAACACGTTCGGCTTCTCCGCGATTCAAAAGGAACACTATTAACATATTGCTCGGCCAGGGCCAAATCCGGTTCGGGTCATCAATCAGGCAATCAATTTGAATTCAATCACATAGAGTGGCGGCAGTTTGGGGTAAATGTCCCGGATGACGGCTTTGAGCTCGGCCAGCGTCATGTTCTCCTGGCGGGCGTGTTCGTCGTTCAGTTCATCGAAGGCCACTGCGTTGACGGAGAGTACCTCTATGGCGCCGAACGGCTGCTGCTCGGGATTGGTGAAGAGTGAGAGCCGCTGGCCGGGTTGCCATTGGGCTTCGCTTTCGTCGCGTATGGTGATGGTCTTGCGGCCGGCCTGAATATCGGCCACGAAGCGGCTGAAGAAGGTGAACTCGGGATAGGTAGACATGGATGCTCCGGTAGGGGTTAAGAGTGAATCGAGATTAAAGGTCGAGATAGGCGCGCAGCCTGGCCAGATCGGCGATGGTGGGGCCGTCAGCGCCCTCGGACACTATCCCCTGTCCGACCAGCTCCTTGAGGGCGCGGCGGTAGACGCGCTCCGTGGTGCCAAAGCGCGCCGCCTCGTGGGAGCGCTTGCGTGAGCCCAGCATGGGGGTACGCTGGCGCTCGCGCCACAATTCAAAGGCGATGTTGTAGGCGATGGGGTGCAACAGGCGGCTGGTGGTGATGTCCAAGGTGTCCAGATAGTCGCTGGCCAGCGCCGAGGCGAAGAACAGGGTCAGCTCGGGTTCGGCCAGCAGCCGCTGGGCCAGCTTGTGCGCACAGATGACGCTGGCATCCAGCTCTGTCTCGGCCACCACGCTCCACTGCACCGGGGTGGCGCTGAAGAACTCCATCTCGCCGAAGATCTGGCGCTGGCACGCTATTTCCCCGAGCTGAAACAGGCGCCCCGAGTGCACGGCACTGTTGAGGGAGACCCGCCCCGTTTCCACCAGATAGAGGCATTCGCTCTGTTCCCCCTGGCGCATGATGGGCTCGCCCGGCAGGTAGCGGCGCAAAAACAGGGTGCAGTCTGCCAGCGCCGCGGCAAAGCGGGGTTCAAGTTGCTCAAGTTCGGCGTGAAAGCGACCGAGGGGATAGGGTTGTTGCTGCATGAGAAACCCGCGCGGGGAAACGAGGGCCATGAGGCTAGCAAGAGCGGGGGCCGGATGCCAGCGCCCGAGCCATCGAATGTGCCGGGCTTAACGTTTTGGCAGGGGCCGGCGGCGATGCCGGCCCCTGGGCTGATCAGATCCGGGTCTGGGGTGTGGCTGGTTTATTGCGCCAGCGCATGGAGCGCGGCGGCGATGGCCAGCCGCTCGCCGGCCATCATGGCCGCCTCTGCGCTGGCGTAGTCGCTTACCCCCTGCTGCACGTCCTGCTCGAAGGCCACCACGTTGCAGAGCACGGCGGCCACCCGCACCTTGCGCAGCCGACCGACGGTGAGCAGGGAGGCCGTCTCCATGTCCGCCCCCAGCAGGCCGCGTTCGTGCCAGTAGCGGCACACCGCCTGCTCGTCATCCCGGTAGAAGCTGTCGTGGGAGCGCACCAGACCGTGCCAGTGAGGCTGGCCGCTGGCGGCGATATGATCGAGCAGGGCGGCCTGCAGCCGAATGTCGGCGCAGGCGGGGTACTCAGGGGGCAGATAGGCCAGCGAGGCGCCATCGTGGCGCACGGCCCCCTCCACCACTATGAGATCACCCAGCGCCATCTCATGCTGCAGGGCGCCGGCGGAGCCGACCCTGACCAGCGCCCGGGCGCCCGCCTGCACCAGCTCCTCCAGCGCTATGACGGCGGAGGCGCCGCCGATGCCTGTGCTGCATACCGTGACGGGCAGCCCCTGATGATGGCCGTTGATCAGGCGAAACTCCCGGTTCTGGCCGAGCGACTCGCACCCTTGCAGCTGACTGGCGATGCGATCGACCCGGGCCGGATCGCCGCACAGCACCACCCGTTCGGCGATCTGGTCCGGGCGGCATTGCAGATGGGGCAGCAGGCTCATGCGATCACTTCCTGCTGCGGGCGTTTGGCGGCCAGTATCCAGAGGCGGGTGCCGTTGGCGGCGATGAACAGCAGGATCAGGTACTCCAGCGACATGGCGTAGACGCCCTGGGCGGCATAGACGCCGATGCTGATGATGTTGATGACCACCCAGAGGATCCAGTTCTCCACGTATTTGCGGGTCATCAGGATCTGGGCCACCACAGAGAGTACCGTCATGCTGGCATCCCAGAACGGGAAGGCGTCGGGGGAGGGCTCAGGGGTAGCCAGACCGGCCCCGAACAGGTTGAGCAGGGCGACCGAGGTGCGGGCCAGGGTGGCGAACACGGGGTCGATAAACAGGGTCAGCAGGGCGATGGCCAGCACGCTCAGGGCGGCGGTCATCATCAGCTTGGACTTGCTCAGCCAGCGGATCTGCAAGCTGTCACCCTGCTCGTTGGCGGGGCGGGTCCAGGCGTACCAGCCGTAGACGTTGGCGCAGAAGAAGAACAGCTGCAGCATCAGCAGGCCGTAGAGCTGGATCTGGAAGAAGATGATGGCAAACAGGCTGACGTTGATGAGGCCGAACAGGTAGTTGATGGTCTTCTCCTGGCTGGCGAACCAGATGCAGGCCAGGCCGAACAGGGTGCCGATGGCTTCAATCCACGACATGGCGTAACCGCCGCCCAGCGGTATGGTCACCAGGGTGTGATTGATGCTGAACCACTCGAATATGCTCATTTTCGTTTCCTTTGAAAATTTGGAAGAAGGGGGTTATCGGAACAGGCCTATTCTAGGGGCTGCGCGGGGGCCAACGCAGGACTTTTGTCCGAGCCGGCCTGAGCCACATCAAAGAATGGATAAAGGGTGGCGGCAAAGGTTCGCCATTTTTGCGGACCGCAGGGAGCCCCGATATGCGATGATGGCCCTTGCCCTTTATTGATATGTAACAAACCGGGGCAGAACAAGCTGTGGTCT
This sequence comes from Aeromonas sp. MR19, assembly GCF_963899305.1. Taxonomy (NCBI): domain Bacteria; kingdom Pseudomonadati; phylum Pseudomonadota; class Gammaproteobacteria; order Aeromonadales; family Aeromonadaceae; genus Aeromonas; species Aeromonas sp. MR19. The sequence goes on along the minus strand of NZ_CAWQWZ010000011.1, from coordinate 955,947 downwards.
GATGGAGTCCGCCATTTCACCCATTGTGCAGTGGCGGACATGAACGAAAGGAGCAAGTGTGAATTCCGAACTGATCTGGGTCCTCTGCATGCTGGTGGGCGCCATCTATCTGTTTATTACCAACAAGGTACGCATGGACGTAGTCGCCTTGTTGATCATCATATTGTTTGTGCTGAGCGGCACCCTGACCCTGCCGGAGGCGCTGGCGGGGTTCAGCGATCCCAACGTCATTCTGATCGCCGCCCTGTTCGTGGTGGGGGAGGGGCTGGTGCGCACCGGCATCGCCTATCAGGTGGGGGACATGCTGGTGAAGGTGGCGGGCAGCAGCGAGATCCGCATGCTGGTGCTGCTGATGGTGGCTGTCTCCCTACTGGGGGCCGTGATGAGCAGCACAGGGGTGGTGGCCATCTTCATCCCCGTGGTGCTGAGCGTGGCGAACCGCATGGGGATCCCGGCTGGCCGTCTGATGATGCCGCTCGGCTTTGCCGGTCTCATCAGCGGCATGATGACGCTGGTGGCGACCCCGCCCAACATGGTGGTCAACAGTGAGCTGATGCGCCACGGCATCCATGGTTTCGGCTTCTTCGGCTTCACCCCCATGGGGCTGATTATCCTGGTGATGGGCATCCTCTACATGCTGCTGATGCGGGGCTCCCTGGTGCGTGAAGGGGAGGAGGGCAAAGGCAAGCAGGCGGGGCGCAGCACAATGCGCGATCTCATTCGCGATTACCGGCTGGCCGGGCGTGCCCGCCGGCTGGCGATCCGGCCCGACTCCCCCCTGATAGGCCAGACCCTGGACGAGTTGCAATTGCGGGCCCGTTATGGCGCCAACGTCATCGGGGTGGAGCGCTGGCGCAAGTTTCGGCGGGTGATGGTGACCGTCTCCGGCGTCACCGAGTTCCAGGCCAAGGACGTGCTGCTGATCGACATGTCCGACCCCGAGGTGGATGTGCGAGAGTTCTGCAGCGAGGCGCGGCTCGAGCCCATGATATTGCGCGGGGAGTACTTCTCCGATCAGGCGCGGGAGGTGGGCATGGCCGAGGTGTCGCTCATCCCCGAATCCCGTCTGCTCGGCAAGAGCATTCGCGAGGTGGCCTTTCGCTCCCACTACGGTCTGAGCGTGGTGGGGATCCGCCGCAACGGCGAGGCACTGACCGGCAAGCTGGTGGATGATCCCTTGCAGATGGGCGACTCCCTGCTGGTGGTGGGCAACTGGAGCCTGATCCGCCTGTTGCAGACCCACAGCCGCGACTTCCTGCTGCTGGGCCTGCCCGCCGAGGTGGACGAGATGGCACCGGCCCGCAGCCAGGCCATCCACGCCCTTATCTGTCTCGGGGTCATGGTGGTGCTGATGGTGACGGATCCCGTGCCCAACGTCATCGCGGCGCTGGTGGCCTGCCTGCTGATGGGCAAGTTCCGCTGTATCGACATGGAGAGTGCCTACAAGTCCATCCACTGGCCCACCCTGATCCTGATCGTTGGCATGCTGCCCTTCGCGCTGGCGCTGCAGAAGACCGGCGGGGTGGACCTGATTGTCGGCGGTCTGATCGCGGCCGTCGGTGAGATGGGCCCTCGCGTGATGCTGGCCAGCCTGTTCGCCCTGTGCGCCCTGATCGGACTCTTCATCTCCAATACCGCGACGGCGGTACTGATGGCGCCCATTGCGCTGGGAACGGCCCAGCAGATGGGGATCTCCCCCTATCCCTTTGCCATGACCATCGCCATCGCGGCCTCGGCGGCCTTCATGACGCCGGTCTCGTCGCCGGTCAATACCCTGGTGCTCGGGCCCGGCAACTACAAGTTCGTGGATTTCGTACGCATCGGCGTGCCCTTTACCCTGCTGGTGATGGTGGTGAGCGTGATCGCCATCCCCTGGTTCTTCCCGTTCTGACCGGGTTGATTCAGGGAAAAGAGAGACAAGCGGCCTGCGGGCCGCTTTTTTGTCGCTCCGCATGAGCTCGGGTGGCGGCAGAGCGAGAGGGGAGCGAGGCAGAGATTGGATGGCAAGGGGGATTGAGGGTGAAAGACGGGCACAAAAAAACCAGCCTGAGCTGGTCTGTTTGGTACTGCTATTAATGGTGCGGAAGGAGAGACTCGAACTCTCACGCCTAGGGCGCCAGAACCTAAATCTGGTGCGTCTACCAATTTCGCCACTTCCGCAATATTAATGGTGGCTATGACGGGATTCGAACCTGTGACCCTCGCATTATGAGTGCGATGCTCTAACCAACTGAGCTACATAGCCGTCTTGTCACCAATGTCATTGCTGACAAGTCAAAAATGGCTGGGGTACTAGGATTCGAACCTAGGGATGGCGAGATCAAAACCCGCTGCCTTACCGCTTGGCGATACCCCAACTGAACAACTGCAAAATGGTGGCTATGACGGGATTCGAACCTGTGACCCTCGCATTATGAGTGCGATGCTCTAACCAACTGAGCTACATAGCCATCTGTCATCAACCACGAGGTGGAAGAGAACGAGATAATGGCTGGGGTACTAGGATTCGAACCTAGGGATGGCGAGATCAAAACCCGCTGCCTTACCGCTTGGCGATACCCCAACAGTGCTCTTCAACAGCCATGTGACTGGTCAAAGAACTTTTAAAAAAGGCTGTGGCACTAGGATACGAACCTAGGAACGTTGACGAGATCAAAACCTCTTACGTTCACCACAGCTATCACCGACGAGGTCGATGAAAGGCAATAATGGCTGGGGTACTAGGATTCGAACCTAGGGATGGCGAGATCAAAACCCGCTGCCTTACCGCTTGGCGATACCCCAACAGCGCTCCTCGACAGTCATGTGACTGGTCAAAGAACTTTTAAAAATGGCTGGGGTACTAGGATTCGAACCTAGGGATGGCGAGATCAAAACCCGCTGCCTTACCGCTTGGCGATACCCCAACTGAACAATTAATGGTGGCTATGACGGGATTCGAACCTGTGACCCTCGCATTATGAGTGCGATGCTCTAACCAACTGAGCTACATAGCCAACCGTGCTTCCAGTGAGTCGTTGCCTCGTCACTGTGCGGGCCGAATTATGCGTATCTGGCTCTGGGGCGTCAACCCTTTTTTTGCCAGAAAAACCGAATTTGGGTGCGTTTGGCGAGTTATTGGTCGCTGTCGTGCAAAAGCCCAACAATCTGGTTTTTTTTACGACATTTGCCGGAAGATACGGCGTTATGCCAGATAAAAGAGAGGCCAGCAAATGCTGGCCTCTCATGGGATTAGACGTTGAACAGGAAGTTCATGATATCGCCATCTTTGACGATGTAGTCTTTCCCTTCGGCGCGCATCTTGCCTGCTTCCTTGGCACCTTGCTCACCCTTGTAGGTGATAAAGTCTTCGAAGGCGATGGTTTGGGCGCGAATAAAGCCTTTTTCAAAGTCGGTGTGGATCTTGCCCGCCGCTTGCGGAGCTGTGGCGCCGACCGGAATGGTCCAGGCACGCACTTCCTTCACGCCGGCGGTGAAATAGGTCTGCAGCTTGAGCAGCTCGTAACCTGAGCGGATCACCCGGTTCAGGCCTGGCTCTTCGATGCCAAGATCTGCCATGAACTCGGCGCGATCGTCGTCGTCCAGCTCGGCGATGTCAGATTCGATGGCGCAGCAGACCACCACCACAACCGCGTTCTCGGTAGCGGCGATTTCACGCACCTTGTCGAGGAAGGGGTTGTTCTCGAAACCGTCTTCCGCCACGTTGGCGATGTACATGGTGGGCTTCAAGGTCAGGAAGTTGAGGTGGCTCACGGCGGCCAGCTCATCCTTGTCCAGCTTCATGCCACGGATCATCTGGCCGTTTTCCAGGGCGACCCGGATCTTCTCCAGGGTTTCCACTTCCAGCTTGGCATCCTTGTCGCCGCCCTTGGCGCGCTTGGACTGGCGGTGAATGGCGCGCTCGCAGGCGTCCAGATCCGACAGGGCCAGTTCGGTGTTGATCACCTCGATGTCGTCGGCCGGAGAGACCTTGCCGGCAACGTGAATGATGTTCTCGTCCTCGAAGCAGCGCACCACGTGGCCTATGGCTTCGGTTTCACGGATGTTGGCCAGGAACTGGTTGCCCAGACCTTCGCCCTTGGAGGCACCGGCAACCAGACCGGCGATGTCCACGAATTCCATGGTGGTCGGCACGACACGCTGGGGATTGATGATGGCCGCCAGCTGGTCGAGACGCGGATCCGGCATGGGAACCACACCCGTGTTCGGCTCAATGGTGCAGAACGGGAAGTTGGCGGCTTCGATGCCGGCCTTGGTCAGCGCATTGAACAGGGTGGATTTACCTACATTGGGCAGGCCCACGATACCGCATTTAAAACCCATGGATTGTTACCTTATTGATGGATGCTGTTGAGGGCCGCTTAACCTGTTCACGCTCTTACTGCGAGGCCGTGATCAAGGCTCATGTGCTGCTCGGAATCCTCACGTATGCCTATACGCTCCGGTTCCTGCGCTGCGCTTCACCTTGCTGACGACCTCTCGTCACAGTGCGTGGACAGGTTCTTGGGCGACCCTGTCATATTGTGCGAGCCTGACGCGTGTCAGGCATCTGTATTCAGACTTTTTCGGCCTTGAAGCTGTGCAAGCGATTCATGGCCTTGGTCATGTCTTGCTTGAACAGGATATCGGTGGCGCGCAGGGACTCATCCAATGCGGCCTCGATCAGGCTCTGTTCACTGCTTGGGGCCTTGGTCAGGACGAATCCGGCCACCAGCTCCTTGGCGCCGGGATGGCCTATCCCGAGGCGCAGCCGGAAGAAGTTATTGTTGTTGCCCATCCTGGCGATGATGTCTTTGAGGCCATTGTGACCACCGTGACCACCACCTTGCTTGAACTTGGCGATGCCGGGGGGCAGGTCCAGTTCATCGTGGGCCACCAGCATGGCTTCCGGTTCTATCTGGTAGAAACGGGCCAGCGCCGCCACGGCCTTGCCGGAGAGATTCATGTAGGTGTTCGGGATGAGCAGACGCACATCCTGACCTTCCACCTGAATGCGGGCCGTGTGGCCGAAGAACTTGGGCTCTTCGCGCAGGCTGACATTGTGCCAGCGAGCCAGCTGCTCCACATACCAGGCGCCCGCGTTATGGCGGGTCTTGGCGTATTCGGGGCCGGGATTGCCCAGTCCCACGATCAGTTTGATTTGGCTTGTCACGCTTGATGTCTTCACTCGCTGCTTGCAATGGGCAGACTGCCCAAGGCAATGGGACGCAATATTCTAGCCGCCGACTGGCGATCACTCAACCAAAGCTCGGCAACCGTGAGGGAATAACCGCTGATCGGGTTGCCAATGGCAGCAAAACGGGCCCCTTGTCGAGGCCCGTGCAGGTCGGTGTTGGCTGGGGTGGCGGCTTATTTGGCCCGCAGCAGCGTGACCGTCTCTTCGGTCAGGGCGGTCAGGGTCGGCCGCTGCTCTCGCACGTATTGCACGAAGGAGGCCGCATCCGTGCCGCAGTTGACGCCGCTGGCCTTGCAGTCGAGTTGCTGACCCGGCGCATAGCGGGCGCTCAGCTGATCGCCGCTCTGCTCCACCTTCTCGATGGGGAAGCCGGTCAGCTTGCCATCCACCCAGGCGAGATCCAGCCGCTCGGCCTGCTGGCGCTGGGCGCGGGCGAGCGCCTGCCAGCCGTCATTGCCATTGGCACTGTAGGCGTTCATCACCACCCGGTAGCGCTGGTCATCGACCAGATCCTGCCACTGCCCTTCGGCGCTCTGCCATTGCAGTCGGGTCAGCTCGCCACGCTTGCCCGGCACGGTTTCGGTGAAGGTGTAACGCAGGTGGCCGCCGTAGGGGAACTTGCCGGCGTGGGCGCTGGCAGGCAGGGTGGCCGTGATGGTCTCGGTCAGCAGGGCTCGTACCTCGGCACCGGTCAGGGTCAGCACGGAGAGCTGATTCTTGAACGGCAGCAGGGTGAGCGCCGCATCCCCTTCGCGCAACTCGCCGGCGGGCAGATCGGCGCGCACGCCGCCCACCGCCAGCAGGGCGAAGTGGACAGGGCCGCCGGTCAGGGCCTGCACCGCCGGGGTGTTGGCCCAGTAGTATTGGCCTTCGGCCACCAGGGGGGCGACGTCGGAGCCGTGGCTGTCGCTGCCGTTGTCGCCGGGGCGGCGGGCATTTTGCAGCGCCGCCGGCAGGGTGGCGATGACGGGCCCAAACGCCTGCTCCAGTGCCGGCTTGTAGTGGCTGTCGATGATGCCGCGCAGACGCGGGTCTTCATCCACAGTCACCAGGTTGGGCTGGGCATTGATGAACTTGCCCGCCTGCTTGCCGCGCGTCTCATCCAGCACCTGCTTGCGGGCCGGATCGGCGAAGAAGTCGCGGCTGGCCAGCAGCTGGTTCTGGCCCTTGCAGGCGATGACCCGGCCCTGGCCGTCGAAGCTGACCCGGGCCAGGCCGATGGCCTGGGCGTAGGAGCCCGCCTGCACCACGCAGGTCAGGCCGACCCCGTCCGGATTGGTGACCAGCTGGGCGTATTCGCCTGTCTTGCCCCAGCCGATGTTGCGAAAATCGCCGAGCAGGCTGTGGGAGTGGCCGCCGACGATGGCATCTATCCCGTTCACCTCGGCCGCCAGCGCGAGATCCCGCTGGTTGCCGATATGGGTCAGGGCGATGACGTGGTGGATCCCCTTCTGGCGCAGCAGATCCACGGTCGTCTGGGCCGAGGCGACCTCCTTACCAAAGCGCAGCTTGCCGACGTTGGGGGAGATGTTGGCCATGTCTTCCAGCACCAGCCCCATCACTGCGACCAGCTGCTTGCCCTGGGGCAGGTTGTTGAGATCGGTGACCGGGCTCTTCCGGTTGCCTTCGAAGGCATAGATCACGAACGGCTTGAGGTTGGTGGCGTGGCGCAGATCCGGGTCGTCACGGGTGTCCAGGTTGGCGGCCAGTACCGGGAAGTTGACCCCCTGGATGAAGCGGGCCAGCTTGTGGTTGTCGAGATCGAATTCGTGATTGCCCAGGGCCATGGCATCGAGCCCGAACTGGCTCAGCAGCTCGGCATTGGCCATTCCCTCGTTGAGCTTGAAGTAGCCGCTGCCCTGCCAGGCATCGCCACCGTGCAGCAGCAAGAGCGGCTGGTTCTTGGCAAGCGCCTCGGCCTGAAAGGATTTTGCCATGGTGAGCAGGCGCGGATAGCCGCCGAAGCGGGTGTAGAGGGTGTCGGCTTCCCCCTGCTTGCCAAAGATGGGCCCCTTCAGCTCGGCGTTGACCGGGTCAAACTGGGAGTGGGTGTCGTTCATGTGCGCCAGGGTCAGCACGAAGGGCTGGTTTTCTTTGCCGGGCTGACAGGCGGACAGGAAGCTGCAGAGGACGAGGAGCAGCAACGGGCGCAAGCGATTCATGGATCTATCCTTAACCTGCCGGGGCAGGGCAATACCGGGTGTAACTGGGCTAAAAAGACAAAAACCGCCAGCTGGCGGTTTTTGTCACAACGGCGTCTATCAATGCTCAAACATGGCAGAGATGGACTCTTCGTTGCTGATACGACGAATGGCTTCCGCCAACACGGTTGACAGGGTCAGCTGCTTGACCTTGTCGACCGCCTTCATCTCCGCGGTGAGCGGGATGGAGTCGGTGATGATCAGCTCGTCGATGACCGAGTTCTTGATGTTTTCCACGGCGGAACCGGAGAAGACCGGGTGAGTGGCGTAGGCGAATACACGCTTGGCGCCGCGCTCTTTCAGGGCTTCCGCGGCTTTGCACAGGGTGCCGCCGGTGTCGATCATGTCGTCGACGATAATGCAGTCGCGGCCGGCTACGTCACCGATCAGGTGCATGACCTGGGAGACGTTCGGGCGGGGACGACGCTTGTCGATGATGGCGATGTCGGTATCGTCCAGCAGCTTGGCGATGGCACGGGCACGTACCACGCCGCCGATGTCCGGCGACACAACCACGGGGGATTCGAGGTTCTTGGACTGCATGTCTTCCAGCAGCACAGGGCTGCCGAACACGTTGTCGACCGGGACATCGAAGAAGCCCTGGATCTGCTCGGCATGCAGGTCAACGGTCAGCACACGGTCCACACCCACGCTGGAGAGGAAGTCGGCGACAACCTTGGCGGTGATGGGTACACGGGCGGAGCGGACGCGGCGGTCCTGACGGGCATAACCAAAGTAGGGGATAACGGCAGTAATACGGCCAGCTGAAGCACGACGCAGAGCATCCACCATGACGATCAATTCCATCAAATTGTCGTTGGTCGGGGCACAGGTGGATTGAATGATGAAGATATCGCCACCGCGTACATTCTCATTGATCTGTACGCTGATCTCGCCGTCGCTAAAGCGACCTACGGCAGCATTGCCGAGTTTGATAAACAGGCGATCTGCGATCTTCTGGGCTAGTTCCGGCGTTGCGTTACCAGCAAACAGCTTCATGTCAGGCACGGTTTGAAACCTCGGGGTTGCATCCAGTATGTGGGGGAGTCTGATTCAGACCCGTATCGTTTTGGGGCAAACGATTTATCAAGTTGACGGGTCAGGCCACTATAGGCTGCTTTCAGGCTAGGTGCATATCGTTACATGTTTCAAATCGGATGGCTGTCGCGTTTGCAGGCAGCCGTCATCCAGGAGATCGATGACCTCTTTGCGAGTGACAAGGGGACGATAATGGTTGCAGACGGGCTTGACGAGATTGCGCTCTGTCAAGATCCTCTGCGGCCGGTTTACCGACACACCCGTGTCAATCACCAAGATAATGGCTGGGGTACTAGGATTCGAACCTAGGAATGGCGAGATCAAAACCCGCTGCCTTACCGCTTGGCGATACCCCAATCACTGATTTGTTGCAATGTCACGAACAGTGGTGATATGTTCTCGCCCTTGGCGACAAACCCATCCCATCTCTTCGGCACTTTTGCCAACACTTCCCGAGCAGCCTCTTCGTCTTCAAATTGAGCAAAGACGCAGGCTCCTGTGCCCGTCATTCTTGACGGCGCGTATTCTAGCAACCAGCCGAGCGCATTGGCAACCTCGGGGTGGCGCTTTTTCACCAGCAATTCGCAATCGTTTTTCCACTCGCCTTCCAGCAGGTTGTGAAATGCCATTTTCGGAGTCGCTCTGGGCAGGTCCGGATCCTGGAAGACGGCGGCGGTGGTCACATGGCAATCGGGCTTGAGCACCAGATACCAGGCGCTTGGCAATTCGACCGGTTGCAATCGCTCGCCCACCCCTTCCGCAAAGGCGGCGCGGCCACGTACAAACACAGGCACGTCGGCCCCCAGCTGCACGCCAAGCTCCGCCAGCTCGTCATCACTCAAGCCGGCTTGCCAGAGATGGTTCAGGGCGACGAGCGTGGTGGCGGCATCCGAGGAGCCGCCACCTATGCCGCCGCCCATGGGCAATACCTTCTCCAGCCGGATGTGGGCCCCCTGCGGGCTTGGCAGCCTGGCCTGCAGTAGGCGGGCGGCGCGGATGATCAGGTTCTGCTCGTCGGGCACGCCGGGAATGGCCGGGCTTAACGTGAGCTTGTCGCTTCCTGGGATCACATCGAACTCGAGCCAGTCGCCGTGGTTGAGGAAGATGAACAGGGTCTGCAGCTCGTGGTAGCCGTCCGGGCGACGGCCGTTGACGTGCAAAAAGAGATTCAGTTTGGCCGGAGCCGGCCAGCGCATGGCGCTCATGGGGGAGTCCTTGTCGATGGCCGCCATCAGCGGGCGATGGTCCATTGGTTGATCTGCAACTTGAGGCGGCTGCCCTGGCCCGTCATGGTCAATTGGTGCGGCAGGCGGTAGCCGTCCTGATCCCGGTAGTCGCCGTAGACGATCTGCCACTGGCCGTCACGTACGCTGGCCAGGCTGCTGTCGGGATTGAGTTCGAACTCTGCCTTGCCCGGCAGCCCCTTGATCCACTCCGGCAGCCCCTGCACCGGGATATTCCAACCGGTGAGCTGGTAGACGAGCGCCTCGGCATCCTGGCTCTGGTGCGGCTTGCCCTCGTTGTCGATCAGGGTGATCTCGCCCTTGCTGCGGGAGAGCTCCAGTATGTGGGTGCCGACTATGCTGCTCAGGTTGAGGCGATAGTCGTCCCCATCCTGCTGCCAGTTGACCCGGGCGCTGCCCTTCTGCTGGGCCGTGATGATGGCCATCTTGCCCGACAGCTGCCAGTGGGTGAGCTGCTCAAGACGGGCCCGCTCCTGCTGCCAGTTGACCTGATCCCGCTGGGGTTGGGTGGTGGCACAACCGGCCAGCAACAGCAGGCAGGCGAAGGTGAAAATACGCAACAACAAGGTCATGCTCCAGATACGGGGATTTGCCACAGTATAAGGGGCGGCCGTATTGCTTTTAAAGCCTTACCCTTTCTCGTACAATTGACGGCCTTTACTCCCAGCGCACAGATACGATCACCACCCACTCATGAGTTTGCTTGCCCTCGGAATCAACCACAACACCGCCAGTGTCGCCTTGCGGGAGCGGGTCGCGTTCGGCCCGGACTGCATCGATCGCGCCCTGCGTGAGCTGGTCACCCAACCCGGCGTAAGCGAGGCGGTGATCGTCTCGACCTGCAACCGCACCGAGCTTTACTGCAGCCTGGCGCAGGGGCAGGGGGAGCAGGTACTGCACTGGCTGCAACGTTTCCATGCCCTGGACGCGGCCGAAGTGGTGTCCGCCATCTACCAGCACTGGGACGAAGAAGCGGTGCGTCACCTGATGCGGGTGGCCTGCGGCCTGGATTCCCTGGTACTGGGGGAGCCGCAGATCCTGGGGCAGATCAAGCAATCCTATGCCCATGCCCAGCAGTCCGAGGCGGTGAAGGGGTCGCTGGAGCGTCTGTTCCAGAAATCCTTCTCCGTGGCCAAGCGGGTGCGTACCGATACCGAGATTGGCGCCAGCGCCGTGTCGGTGGCCTTTGCCGCCGTCAGCCTGGGTCGACGTATCTTCTCCGATCTCTCCCAGACCAAGGTGCTGCTGGTCGGTGCCGGCGAAACCATAGAACTGGTGGCCCGTCATCTGCGCGAGCAGAACGTCACCCAGATGATGGTGGCGAACCGCACCCTGCAGCGGGCCCAGCTGCTGGCCGAGGAGTTCGGCGCCCGGGTGATGACTCTGGAAGAGATCCCCGATTATCTGCACGAGGCGGACATCGTCATCAGCTCGACCGCCAGCCCATTGCCCATCATCGGCAAGGGCATGGTGGAGCGCGCCCTCAAGGCCCGTCGCTTCAAGCCCATGTTCTTGGTGGATATCGCCGTGCCGCGGGATATCGAGGCCGAGGTGGACGAGCTCTCCGATGCCTACCTCTACACGGTGGACGACCTGCAGGGCATCATCGAGCAGAACCTGGAGACCCGCAAACGGGCCGCCGCCGAGGCGGAGCTCATAGTGCAGGAAGAGCGCGATGAGTTCATGGGCTGGTATCGCAGCCAGCATTCGGTGGACCTCATCCGCGATTATCGTCATCAGGCCCAGCAGGTGGCCGATGAGGAGTTGCAGCGTGCCTTGCTGGCCCTGCAACAGGGCGAGAATGCCGAGCAGGCCCTCAAGGCCATGGCGCACCGCCTCACCAACAAGTTGATCCACGCACCGACCCAGGCCCTGCGCCAGGCGGCGGCCCAGGGGGATCACCATCAGCTCTCCCGCCTGCGTCAGGTGCTGGGATTGTCACCAGAGTAATTGTTCGGGGTGGCCGGCTGGCGGCCCCTTCCTCCATCGAGAAAACAAGATTTATGAATCCGTCACTGATCAGAAAGCTGGAAGGCCTCATCGAGCGCCACGAAGAAGTACAGGCCATGCTCGGCGAGCCCGGGGTGGCCTCGGATCAGGATCGCTACCGCGCCCTGACCCGGGAATATGCCCAGCTGGAAGATATCGTTCACGCCTTCCAGCGCTTCCGCCAGGCCGAAGAGAACCTGGAGGCCACCAAGCTGATGCTGGAAGAGGATGACGCCGACCTGCGCGAGATGGCGCAGGAGGAGTTGCCGCTGGCCAAGAGCACGCTGGAGGAGCAGGAGCAGGCGCTGCAGGTGATGCTGCTGCCGCGCGACCCCAAGGATGACAACAACTGCTACCTCGAGATCCGGGCCGGTGCTGGCGGTGACGAGGCGGCCATCTTTGCCGGTGACCTGTTTCGCATGTATTCCCGTTACGCCGAGCGTCAGGGCTGGCGCATCTCCATCGTCAGCTGCAACGACGGCGAGCACGGCGGCTACAAGGAGGTGATCGCCAAGGTGGACGGCGAGCACGTCTACGGCCGCCTCAAGTTTGAATCTGGCGGTCACCGGGTGCAGCGGGTGCCCGAGACCGAATCTCAGGGCCGGGTGCACACCTCTGCCTGTACCGTCGCCGTGCTGCCGGAAGTGCCGGAAGCCGAGCAGATCGAGATCAATGCGAACGACCTGAAGATAGATACCTTCCGTGCCTCCGGGGCTGGTGGTCAGCACGTCAACAAGACGGATTCCGCCATCCGCATCACCCACCTGCCGACCGGCCTGGTGGTGGAGTGCCAGGATGAGCGATCCCAGCACAAGAACCGCGCCAAGGCGATGTCCGTGCTCTCCGCCCGCCTGCAGGCGGCCGAGGATGAGCGCCACCGCGCCGCCGAGCAGAGCACCCGTCGCAACCTGGTGGGGTCCGGCGATCGCTCCGAGCGTATCCGCACCTACAACTACCCGCAGGGGCGCCTCTCCGAGCACCGCATCAACCTCACCCTCTATCGCCTCGGCGAGATCATGGAGGGGGATCTGGACTGCATCATCAGCCCCATGATCCAGGAGTATCAGGCCGATCAGCTCGCCTCCCTGGCGGAAAACAGCTGATGCAGCCCGTTTGTGCAGATATCGCCGTCACGGCGGTGGCGTGCCGCTGATGCAGATCCAGCAGGCTCGCGCCCACATAATGGCGACTCTGGCCGGGGGCGAGTCTCCCCGCGCCGACGCCGACGTGCTGCTCTGCCATCTGCTCGGTTGCCGGCGCAGCTATCTGATGACCTGGCCGGAGCGTGAGCTTGACGCCGCCCAGCAGGCAAGGCTGCAAGACTGGCTGAGCCGTCGTCTCAACGGCGAGCCCATAGCCCACCTCATCGGCGAGCGGGAGTTCTGGTCGCTGCCGCTCAAGGTGAGCCCGGCCACCCTGATCCCGCGCCCCGACACCGAGGTACTGGTGGAGCAGGCGCTGGCGCGCTTGCCCCCAAGGCCAGCCGCGCTGGATCAGGCGCCTTGTACCTTGCTGGATCTCGGCACAGGCACAGGGGCCATCGCACTGGCGCTCAAGTCGGAGCGACCGGATGCCGATGTATGGGCGGTGGATAGGATGCCGGAGGCGGCCGCACTGGCGCGCGTCAACAGCGCCGCGCTGGGGTTGCCCATCACGGTGCGCGATGGCAGCTGGTTTGAACCGCTATCGGGCGCGCCGCGCTTTGCCATGATCGTCTCCAATCCGCCCTACATCGACGGCGCCGACCCCCATCTGGCTGAGGGAGATGTGCGTTTCGAACCGCGCTCCGCCCTGGTGGCCGATGAGCAGGGGTTGGCGGATATCCGGCTGATAGTGGCCGGTGCGCCGGCCCATCTGCTGCCCGGTGGCTGGCTCCTGCTGGAGCACGGCTGGCAACAGGGCGAGGCGGTGCGTCAACTCCTGCTGCAGCACGGCTACAGCCAGGTGGAAACCGTGCGCGATTACGGCGATAACGAGCGGGTGACCCTGGGGTGCCTGGCTCGGTGATGATGACGGGCGGGCCCGGCCTGCCTCTGTTCAAGGACATGTTATGTATGTTGCTCTCAAACATCTGCATCTGGTGCTGATCGTCTCGGCCGTGCTGATGTTTATGCTGCGTTTTTACTGGGTTCAGAAGGGGGCGGCCGGCGCCTATGGCAGCCGGGTCCTGCAACTGAGCGGCTGGTTGAATGGGCTGGTGGTGCTCTCCGGCGTGCTGCTGTGCATGGTGCTGGATCTCAATCCGCTCAACAACGCCGCCCCCTGGCTCAGCGAGAAGCTGACCGCCATCCTGGTGGTGGCCTTTTTGGCCATGATGGCGCTGCGGCTGGCCCGCAACAAGGGTATCCGCTGGTTTGCCTTCCTCGGCGCCCTGGGTTGGCTCTTCTTTATCGCCAAGCTTGCGCTGCAGAAGCAGGCCGGTCTGTTCGGTTAAGGATGATGACTATGATACGCGTAGACGAATGGACCGATTTCGAGGCCCACGACATCGCCGAGCTGGCGTTGTCGGTGAGCGACGAGATCCATGGTATCGGCGGCCGTGGCGATGCCGAGCTGGCCCGGCTCGATGCCTGGCTGGACGAGACGATCGACGAGGGTAACTGCGACGAGGTGCGTCGTCAGCTGCTGCAGGGCTTCTACCAGACCCTGGGTTTTCACGGTGACTGGCAGGATTATTTCTCCGCCGCCAATTGCGATCTGGCTCAGGTGCTCGCCCGCAAGCAGGGCATTCCGGTCAGCCTCGGCATCCTCATCATACAGCTTGGCCGCAAGCTCGGGCTGGATGTGGAGGGGATCTGCTTCCCCGGTCACTTCCTGGTTAGCTTCGCCGGCAGCGAAGGCGAGGTCTATGTGGACCCCTTCACCGGCGACGAGTTGAGTCTGCACCGCATCGAGCTGCTGCTGCGCGGCGCCCTTGGCAATCTGGCCACCCTGACCTCCGAACACCTGCAGCCCTCGGGCCAGTGGGAGATCATCGAGCGGCTGCTCAACGTCAGCAAGGGTGCCCTGCTGCGGGAAGATCGCATGACGGAAGCGCTGCGCTGCAGCGAACTGCTGCTGCGCATGAAGCCTGGCGATCCGCTGGAGACGCGGGATCGCGGTTTCATCTACGAGCAGCTCGACTGCCCGCGCTTCGCCGCCGACGATTTTGAATACTTTATTGAACAATGTCCGGACGATCCTGTGGCCGATGTGCTCAAGGTGCAACTGGCCGCGCTGGATCTGAGCCCCAAGCCCCTCCATTAAAGGGCCGGGAGCTGCAACGGACCAACTGGGATTCAAGCCCCTGGCCCCTTCACTCAAGGATGGCCGGGAACTGAAACAGAAGAGTATCAAGGCCGGTGTGCCAAGGCGCAGCGGACTAATTTGGATTCAAGCCCCTTCACTCAAGGATGGCTGGGAACTGAAACAGAAGAGTATCAAGGCCGGTGTGCCCAAGGCGCAGCGGACTAATTTGGATTCAAGCCCCTTCACTTAAGGATGCCTGAGATGGAACAGAAGAATATCAAGATCAATGACATCGATGTAGCCAACGACAAACCGTTCGTGCTGTTCGGTGGCATGAACGTGCTGGAATCCCGCGACATGGCGATGGCGGTGTGCGAGAAGTACGTGGAAGTGACCAGCAAGCTGGGCATACCATTCGTGTTCAAGGCGAGCTGGGACAAGGCCAATCGCTCCTCCATCCACTCCTACCGCGGCCCGGGCCTGGAAGAGGGGATGAAGATCTTCCAGGAACTGAAAGCGACCTTCGGCATGCCGGTCATCTCGGATCTGCACGAGGTTCATCAGGCCAAGCCGGTGGCCGAAGTGGTTGACGTTATCCAGCTGCCCGCCTTCCTGGCGCGCCAGACCGATCTGGTAGAGGCCATGGCCCGCACCGGCAACGTTATCAACATCAAGAAACCGCAGTTCCTGAGCCCAAGCCAGATGAAGAACATCACCGACAAGTTCGAGGAGTGCGGCAACGATCAGCTGATCCTGTGCGAGCGCGGTGCCAACTTCGGTTATGACAACCTGGTGGTGGACATGCTGGGTCTGGGGGTGATGAAGAAGAGCACAGGCGGCTATCCGGTGATCTTCGACGTGACCCACTCATTGCAGTGCCGCGATCCGCTGGGGGCTGCCTCGGGTGGCCGTCGGGATCAGGTGACCGAGCTGGCCCGTGCCGGCATGGCGGTCGGCCTGGCCGGCCTGTTCATCGAGTCACACCCGGACCCGAAAGTGGCCCGTTGCGATGGCCCGAGTGCCCTGCCGCTGGAGAAGCTGGAAGGTTTCCTCAAGCAGATGAAGGCGATCGACGATCTCATCAAGGGCTTCGAGCCCCTCGATACCTCCGCCTGATCCATGGCGCCTGTGTCGTGATGCAAAATGCCCCGCCATGCGGGGCATTTTTATATCCGGGGCGTTGTCATTGAGGTCTTAAATAAATCATCGACTAAATATATCACGGTTGCCGTGGTGTTAATGATGTTAAATGTGTTGTGTGATTAATGTCTCTTAATTGCTTCTTATAACGTGTGAAAGTGGCGCCGTTACGATGACGAAATAGCATGAAGCTGGCGAGAGAACTATGATCTCTCGTTACGGCTCCCTGCATGCTTATTTCTGCCATATGAGATGTCGATTAATTAACAGGACGTTAATAATGCGAAAGAAAATATTCAGCAGCCTTTATTTCCAGGTGCTGCTTGCGATCACCCTGGGGGTATTTCTGGGACACGTCTATCCCGACCTCGGGGCGGATATGAAACCACTGGGTGATGGCTTCGTTAAATTAATCAAGATGATCATAGCCCCCGTTATTTTCTGTACCGTGGTGACAGGTATCGCCGGCATGGAGAGCATGAAGGCGGTGGGGAAAACCGGTGCCATAGCGCTGCTCTACTTTGAAGTGGTGAGCACCATAGCGCTGGTCATTGGGCTGTGCGTGGTCAACCTGTTGCAGCCCGGGGTGGGCATGAACGTGGACCCCGCCACGCTGGACGCCAGTTCCATCTCGGCCTATGCCGAGCAGGCCAAGTCGCAGGGCATCATCGCCTTCCTGCTTGACGTGATCCCGGGCAGCGTGATCGGCGCCTTTGCCAGCGGCAATATTCTCCAGGTGTTGCTGTTTGCTGTGCTGTTTGGTTTCTCCCTGCATCATATTGGCGAGAAGGGAAAATTAATCTTCAATGTCATCGACAGCTTCTCCCAGGTTATTTTCGGCATCATCAACATGATCATGCGACTGGCACCGGTCGGGGCATTTGGAGCCATGGCCTTTACCATAGGGAAATACGGTATTGGCTCGCTGATCCAGCTGGGCCAATTGATCGCCTGCTTCTATATGACCTGTCTGCTGTTCATTTTTCTGGTGTTGGGCAGCATCGCCAGGGCGAATGGTTTCAGCATCCTGCGCTTTATTTCCTACATCAAGGAAGAGCTGCTGATCGTGCTGGGAACCTCCTCTTCCGAATCCGTGTTGCCGCGCATGCTGGTCAAGATGGAGGCGCTCGGCTGCAAGAAGTCGGTAGTGGGGCTGGTGATCCCGACCGGTTACTCCTTCAACCTGGATGGCACCTCCATCTATCTGACCATGGCGGCCATCTTCATCGCCCAGGCGACCAACACGCCGCTGGATCTGTTCCAGCAGATCACCCTGCTGGTGGTGCTGCTCATCTCGTCGAAAGGGGCGGCCGGCGTCACCGGCAGTGGCTTCATCGTGCTGGCGGCCACCATCTCGGCGGTGGGGCACCTGCCGCTCGCCGGGTTGGCGCTGATCCTCGGCATAGATCGCTTCATGTCGGAGGCGCGTGCCCTGACCAACCTGATCGGCAACGGGGTAGCTACCGTGGTGGTGGCCCGTTACTGCGATCAGCTCGATGAACAGCAGATGCACGAGGTGCTGGGATCGTCGGCCCAGAAGGTGGATCAACAGGGATAGCGACGAGCGGGCCTGCGGCATGCCTGTCATGCCCCGGGCCCTGCCAGAGCCAGATTTGCCGTCCGCAGGCACTGGCCCATAGGCCAGCCAGGGGCGGACAGTCAGACATAAAAAAACGGCCCGAGAGGGCCGTTTTTCATGGTGCAGATCACCGCAGAGGGAATTACAGGCTCTGGGTAAAGGTACGGGTGACCACGTCACGCTGCTGTTCCGGGGTCAGTGCGTTGAAGCGCACGGCATAGCCGGAAACACGTATGGTCAGCTGCGGGTACTTCTCCGGGTTGGCGATGGCGTCTTCCAGGGTCTCGCGACGCAGCACGTTGACGTTCAGGTGCTGACCACCTTCCACGGCAGGTTCGGCTTGAACCGGCAGCTCACGGTATTCGAACTGACCCAGGTCAGAGACGCTGACTTCCTGATCGGCGGTGAAGGTGTCGCCCTTGGCGCAGATGCAACGAGCCTGTTGCTTCTCTTCGTCCAGCAGCCAGAAAGAGTTCAGCAGTGCTGCGTTGGTGGACTGGGTGATTTGGATGCCCTTGATCATGGTATGACTCCTCATAGGAAAGCGGATTCAACTGTAAGGAAATTACCCTGATGTATTTAAACCACCGGGATGATTTAAAGGGCCCTTGCCTTACACCTTTACTTTGTTGGGTCATATATACCACGATGGTAATAATACGAAAATTGATCTAAATCAAAAAATACGCGATTTGCGCCTGTCTGTAGGGATTAAATTATTGAGATTAATCAAAAATAGGTCATTTTTCTGATTATGTAAGATATCCAAATTATGCATCTTTCATTAATTAAATCTAGTAATTTAACTACATGTTATGGCTATTTCACTCCGTGGAAGTCAGGGCGCAGCCGGCCCCACCGGCTGACTGGGCCAGGGTGCTGGGCTGGATGTCCATCGTCCGGCAACCCAGGGTTCTCGTCTTCGCTATAAAAGGAAGCGGATCCGCCGGCAGGGGGTCAGAGGAAGGTGAGGCCCTCCGCCTTGGCACACTTGGCGAAGCGGGCAGGTTCGGCCCCCCGCGTTTTCTGCCGCTCTCGATGAGGGGGCATAGTGGCTGTAGCGACCAGCCGTATGGGGCTCAGCCGATGGCGCTGCGGTTGCGTCTTGTGGTCTGCCCCCCTATCCTGAGCCCCTTGCCGCATTAATTGAGGATATTGGGGTGCTGACCTGGACAGATGTACTGGATTCGGAGAAAGAGGATAAAGGGAGAGGACCGCAGGGGTTTGATCCTGCCGCATTGATTGAGGAGGCTGGGGTGCCGAGCTGGACAGATGTGATTGGCTCTGAGAAAGAGCAGGACTATTTCAAGGCGACCCTGGCGACCGTCAGGAGTGAGCGGGAAGCGGGCAAGCTGATCTATCCCCCGGCAACCGAGGTGTTCAACGCCTTCAAGCTGACCGAGCTGGATCGGGTCAGGGTGGTGATCCTGGGTCAGGACCCATATCACGGCCCGAACCAGGCCCATGGCCTCTGCTTCTCCGTGCTGCCCGGCGTGCGCACGCCTCCCTCGCTGGTCAACATCTACAAGGAGATGCAGCGGGATCTGCCGGGTTTTGTCATACCCAATCACGGTTTTCTGGAGTCCTGGGCCCAGCAGGGCGTGCTGTTGCTCAATACCGTGCTGACGGTGCAGGCAGGCATGGCCCATTCTCACGCCCATCTGGGCTGGGAAACCTTCACCGACAGGGTCATAGAGCAGATCAACGCCAGCTGTCAGGGGGTTGTCTTCCTGTTGTGGGGGGCTCATGCCCAGAAGAAGGGCCGTTTCATCGATCGGCAGCGCCATCACGTGCTGAGTGCCCCTCATCCCAGCCCGCTCTCCGCCCATCGCGGCTTCATAGGTTGCGGCCACTTCTCCGAAACCAACCGTCTGCTGGCCCAGCAGGGGATGAGCCCCATCAACTGGCATTCGGTCTGCGAGTAGCCGGCCCAGGCCAGACTGATGTGACCCCGACAGTGCGAGCCCGAGAGGGCTCGCACTGTTTCTGGTCGTCTGCGGACAGGCAGGAAGCGGCAAGCGAGGTCATCTGAAGGAGGGGGTATGAGCCGGGATTGTCTGCGTCAGATTTGATTGAGTGCAAAGTTAGCGTAATAAATGACCGTATACTCGAGACAGGATCTTTCTCAAATCAGTGCAAGGAGTGCCCATGTTAGCCAGTCTGCATAAGGATCACCTCAATATCGCCAAGCTGTTGCAATTGCTCAAGAACAAGCTTGCCGCCATTCGCAGTGAACAGCCGGTCAGCTACTTCCTGATCCGGGACGTGGTGGATTATTTGCGGGAGGTGTCGGACAAGTACCACCACCCGAAGGAGGACATGATCTACGACTACTACCTTAAATACCGGGTGGTGGAGGGCGAGGTCGCCAACCGGTTGCAGGAGGAGCACACCAGACTGCTGGAGGCCGGTGCCGAGCTCAAGGAGATGGTGGAGATGATACTGATGGATGCCGTCATCCCGCTGGATCAGTTCACGGCCAAGCTGGAGCAGTTTGTGGCGCTGCAAGAGGCGCACATGAACTATGAAGAGGGGGTCATCTTCCCCCATCTGCGCGATTCGCTGACCGAGGACGATTGGCGTCACCTGGAGCAGATCTGGCATAACCGGGCCATAGGGGATCCCCTGTTTGGCGCCGAGATCAGCCAGCACTTCCAGGAGCTGGCCAAACGCCTGTCGTTGCCACTCTCCTCCTGACAGTCACAAGCCACTAAAAAACAGCGCCCCGGTTAACCGGGGCGCTGTTTTTACAGTTCGATCTCTTCCGAGAGACCTTCGTAGGCGATGTCGATGGATTGCAGCTCCTTCTGCAGGCGATGCTTGTCTTTCAACGCCTCAATCTCACGCCATTTACGTTTCTTTCCCGTTGTCCCGCGGCTACGTGAACCGAGCTCAACCACATCGTCATAATCGAAGTTGAACATTTCCATGGCTCCCTCCTTGGTTATTCTCGTTTTCATCACCCGTATAACATAACGCCATTAAAATTAAAACGTTTTCGTGACGAACTCATGACAGGGGATCCAGCGCCCATAAAAAAACCGGACTCCCTCGCGGGAGTCCGGTTCTTGTCTGCTCTTGGCGCCCTGATTAGAGGCGGCTGGCCAGCATGGTTTCCAGCTTGCCCTGGTCGATGGCGAACATGCGGATCCCTTCGCCCAGCTTCTCGTGGGCCATGGCGTCCTGGTTCAATTCCCAGCGGAATTCGGCCTCGCTCATCGGAGCCGGTTTGGCTTTGCGCTCGCCTGTGTAGTTCAGCTTGCGTACCACGGCGCCTTCGGTCTTGCTCAGCTCTTCCAGCAGGGCCGGGCCTATGGTCAGGCGGTCGCAACCGGCCAGTTCCAGGATCTCGCCTGTGTTGCGGAAGCTGGCACCCATGACCACGGTCGGGTAGTCGTGCTGCTTGTAGTAGTCGTAGATGGCGGTGACGGAAACCACGCCCGGATCTTCGCTCGCGGTGTAGTCACGGTTGTGCTTGACCTTGTACCAGTCGAGGATGCGGCCCACGAACGGGGAGATCAGGAAGGCGCCGGCTTCGGCACAGGCGCGGGCCTGGGCGAAGGAGAACAGCAGGGTCAGGTTGCACTGGATACCCTCTTTCTCCAGCACCTCGGCGGCACGGATCCCTTCCCAGGTGGAGGCCAGCTTGATCAGGATGCGATCATTGCTGATGCCGGCTTCGTTGTAGAGGCGGATCAGTTTGCGGGCCTTGGCGATGCTGGCGGCGGTATCGAAGGAGAGACGGGCGTCCACTTCGGTGGAGATGCGGCCCGGAACGATTTTCAGGATTTCCAGACCTATGTTGACCGCCAGCTTGTCGCCCGCGTCGATGATTTGCTGTGCCTTGTCCTGGCTCTGGGCTTTGGCCCAGTTGATGGCGTCTTCGATCAGCGCCGCGTATTCGGGGATCTCGGATGCCTTCAACACCAGGGAGGGGTTGGTGGTGGCATCGATGGGCTGGTAGCGCTTGATGGCTTCGATATCACCGGTATCGGCGACAACTGTGGTCAGGGCTTTCAGCTGGGTTAATTTATCGGCCATAGCAAATATCATCTCTTAATGAGGGAGGGATCCCGGGGTTGCGGGCGTGAGACGACAGTTCTGAAATAAAATTACAAAATCCCGGCGGCTCAGGCTCAGAAAAGCACGATGGGGGAGGCCCATCGCCATTGCCTGCCTAATTAATACGGATGTGGCGCATCCTGCAATAGGGGGGCTTGTATGCTTATCAGCCAGTCGCCGGCGGCGCGGGGAAGAAGTGGATAAAAGTGATTGATAAAAAACGACTTTTATCCATTTTTAGCAAATGGATTTATCCCCCGATAAAAACAACTTTTTTGGTTGATTATCGGTTTTGTGTCATCGATCACATAAATTGTGTGGTCAGCCACTTGAAATTTTATTACGTGTAAAACGTTTGGCAAAATGGGGCCATTTTGAAATCCATTTCAGGTAAACGCTTGCGCCCTGATTTGCTTCCCCGTGAACGCATCTACCTCTATGTAGATAATTGCCAAGTTGTGCTCTTTTGGGTCTAATTTGTCGGCTGATTGATTGAGTTTCAAGTTTTGTTGAAAATTTGCGTGTTAAATGAAGCTTTATTGCGCCGGACAGCTCGTTTTTTGTTTTCTCAGTGATCGCGATCACTATTCTGAACTCCCTCGCTATGCTAGATTCCGCCCCTTTAGTGAACCGCTAATTCAGAAACAGACAGCAAGGGGCCAGCGCAGACTGGCCATGGATGTGATAACAACGAGAGACATATGGACACCTTGATCGCAATGATTAACGACCTGATGTGGGGAGCCGTGCTCATCTACCTGCTCATCGGGGTCGGCATCTTCTTTACCTTCCGGCTGGGCTTTATCCAGATCCGCCATTTCGGCCACATGTTCTCCGTGTTGCGCAATAGCCGCAAATCGGACAAGGCCGGCATCTCCTCCTTCCAGGCACTCTGTACCAGCCTTGCCGCCCGCGTGGGTACCGGCAACCTGGCCGGTGTGGCCGTGGCCATCTACCTAGGTGGCCCGGGTGCCATCTTCTGGATGTGGCTGATCGCCTTCATCGGCATGGCGACTGCCTTCGTGGAGAGCACTCTGGCCCAGCTCTACAAGGTGAAGGACGAGGATGGCAACTACCGTGGTGGCCCCGCCTACTACATGGAGCGCGGCCTCGGCATGCGCTGGATGGGGGTGGTGTTCTCCCTCTGTCTGTTGCTGGCATTCGGCCTGGTGTTCAACGCGGTGCAGGCCAATTCCATCAGCCTGGCGATGAACGTGGCGTTCGGCATTCCTGACTGGGCGACCGGCCTGGCGCTGGTGGTACTCTCCGGCCTCATCATCTTCGGTGGCATTCGTGGCATAGCCCGCTTCGCCGAACTGGTGGTGCCCTTCATGGCGCTGGCCTACATACTGATGGCGCTGTTCGTGGTGGCGATGAACATCAGCGAACTGCCAGGGGTGTTTGTGCTGATCATCAAGTCGGCCTTCGGCATCGAGCAGGCGGGTTCCGGCGCCATGGGTTACGCCATCTCCCAGGCGATGATCAACGGCATCAAGCGCGGTCTCTTCTCCAACGAAGCCGGTATGGGCTCAGCCCCCAACGCCGCAGCGACCGCGACCCCCTATCCGCCGCACCCGGCCTCGCAAGGCTATGTGCAGATGCTGGGGGTCTTCCTCGACACTATCGTCATCTGTACCTGTACCGCGGCCATCATACTGATGTCCGGCCAGTTTGAACCTGGCTCCGGCATCACAGGGGTCGAGCTGACCCAGCGGGCGCTCTCCTCCCAGATAGGTGGCGGTGGCAACATCTTCATCGCGGCGGCCATCTTCTTCTTCGCCTTCACCTCCATAGTGGCGAACTACTCCTACGCCGAGACCAACCTGGTGTTCCTGGAGCACAACCACAAGGGCGGCCTGATGCTGTTCCGGATGTTCGTGCTGGGCATGGTGATGTTCGGTTCCGTGGGTGAGCTGCCGACCGTGTGGGCCATGGCGGATGTCTCCATGGGGCTGATGGCCATCGTCAACCTGGTGGCCATACTGCTGCTCTCCGGCGTGGCCATCAAGCTGGCCAAGGACTACAACGATCAGCTCAAGCTGGGCAAGGTGCCCACCTTCGATGCCAACAAGTACCCCGAGATCCGCAGCCAGCTGGAAGAGGGGATCTGGGACAACCCGCCCCAGAGCAGCAAGCAGGCCTGAGCCTGACGCGCGCTGTTGCCTGATGAACAAGGGGAGCCACTGGCTCCCCTTTTGCTTGCGCGGGATCCTGATGGGCGCCCGGCGCTATCTCTGCCCATCCCATGCGCGGCAGGTCTGGCGCAGCCGTCGCTGCAGTTGCTGCCAGACCCGCTGTCGTTGTCTCGGGGAGAGGGGGGCGTAGCGCCAGCGCCGATAGAGCCAGGCGCAGCGTGCCAGCGGCCGCGCCAGCAGAGGGACAAGGGAGCCGAGCCGCGCGCACCAGCTGGCCAGACTCTCCCCCTCGGCGGGTTGCCACCCCTGGCGGGCGGCACGCCGGCGCAGGGGGCGCCACAGCCGCTGTTGCGGCGGCGCCCGCCCCGGCCACAACAGCAGCGTACCCACCAGGGTGGCCACCCCCAGCAGGCAGGCCAGGATCAGCCAGGCGGTGTGGCTGGCCAGCACAGGCCAGCGCGCTCCCACCTGTTGCCACAACAGGGCGGCATCGTAGTTGAGCACCCGCCGGGTCCACTGGTAGTCGAGATTGGCGCCCCACCAGCGCAACTGGTTGAGCAGGGCCCAGTTGCGATAGCGCTGCAAGGAGAGGGGATCGGCGGCGGTGAACTCGTCGCTCAGGGCCGCCGTCATGCCCCCCTCTATCCGTTGCGGTGCCACCGCCGCCGTGGGGTCCAGCCGCTGCCAGTCGCCCTGCTCATTCAGGTATTCCACCCAGGCGTGGGCATCGAACTGATGCACCTCCAGGTAGTTGCCCCTGGGGTTCCACTCACCGCCGAGATAGCCGGTCACCAGTCGCGCCGGAATGCCGGCCGCCCGCAGCACGAAGGCGGTGGCCATGGCGTAGTGGCCACAGAAGCCGCGCCGACTGTTGAACAGGAAGTCATCTACCCCATCCGGTCCCAGCGGCGGCGGTTGCAGTGTGTAGTAAAAGGGTTCGCGCCCAAACTCATCGAGCAGGGCCGAGGCCAGCGCTGCCCGGTCGGGATAACGGGCTGCCAAGGTGAGGGCATGGGCGCGGGCCCTGGGGTTGCCGGCCGGGGGCAGTTGCAGGTTGAGCCGCCGGGCGGCGAGGTCGGCCTTGGGCGCTGTTGGCTCGCTGGTGACCCGGTAGCTGATCCTTTGATCCCCCCGGTCCCGGCGATAGAGGGTGGTGAGTGGGCTGACTTGCACCGGGCCGCTCACCACCCTGGGCCTGGACAGGGCCAGGGTCCAGCGGTGGCGCTGGGGTTCGGCGATCACCTCGTAGCTGGCACCAGGCAGGGTCCCCGTACTGGCCTGAAGGGGCGCAGTCTGCATGGGTTGGGCTTGTTGCCACTGCCGGATCTCGGCGCTCAGCCGCCAGCGCCGGCCATCGAACAGCTCCTGGCGCATCACGGGAAAATAGCGCTCATTGGCGGGGGGCGGGCCGCCGGCAAAGGTGACACGAAAGGCCAGCTCGGAAGAGTTGACCAGCTCGCTGATGTCGCCGGGGGCCACCTCTTCCGAAAGACCCGACAGGGCGCGGCTGGTGGTCGGCATCTGCCAGAGCGGCGGCAGCCTGGGCAGCACCAGAAACAGGGTCAGCAGCAGGGGAAGGGCCAGCAGCAGCGAGAAACCCGCGCTGCGCCACGGTTGTTTCTGTTCGGGGGCCACGGCGGTCACCAGCGCCGTCACCGCCAGCCAGAGTGCCCCCGCCATCGTCAGGGTCCAGCCCATGCTTTGGCGCTGCACCAGCGTCAGTGCGATGAGAAAGAAGGCGAGCAGCAGTACCTGCTCTATATCCCGCTCCCGCCGCACCTCTATGATCTTCAGGCTGTAGCCGAGCCAGAGCAGGTTGATGAGGGCCGGCAAGGTGCCCAGTGCCCGCCACTGCCAGGCCAGCAGCAGGGCCCCGGTGATGGCCAGCAGCGCCAGTGCGCGAGCGGGGGGGGCGCGCCAGCCCCGCCACAGCATCATGGCCCGCACGCTCAGGGTGAGGGCGCCGACGGCGACGATCCAGAGCTGCAGCTGGGGCCAGAGTGCCAGCACCAGCAGCAGCTGTTGCAGGGCGATGAGGGGCAGCAGGCGCCGGTTATCGAGCAGCATACGGGCTGGCCTCGTCTGCCTGAGCCTGCGGGTTGTCGACGCTCGCCAGCGCCAGCTGGCAGCGCTGGAGAAAGGCGGGGCCACAGTCAGGGCCGAGCGTCTGCCCCGCCAGAGTCAGGGTGAAGGGAATGCCCCGCCTGCCGTAATCACCACACCACCAGGCCAGCACCGCCAGCCGCTGCTCCAGATCCGTGCCCGTTACCCGCGCCAGGCTGAGGTGCGTGTCATCCTGCCTCGGCTCGTGGAACTGCTTGACCAGCAGGCCGCGTCCCTGGGCGAGCTGCTTCCAGGCGATCCGGCCGAAAGGCTCCCCACTCTGGTATGCCCGCAGCATGTCAAAGTCGCCAAGGGGGGCCGGGCCTGGCTGGCCCTGCGCGCCGTGCTGAGCCGACAGCTCCTCGCTTCGCAACAGCCCATGCAGGGGCTTGGGGGAGAGCCAGGCCTCCAGTTGCAGATCCAGCAGCGACCAGCAGCGAAACAGGCCGAGGGGGTAGCGGCTCTCCACCCGCAAGCGGCCCAATGGCAGACGGCCCCGTCGCAGGCCCTGCACCGGCAGGGTCAGGCACTGGGGAGTCGAGCCGGCCTGCGCCAGCCAGAGCGACCCCTCGTTGAGACTGAAGTGCAGCGCCTGCACCGGGCGTGGGCTCTGCACCGTCACCCGCATGGGCAGCTGGCTGCCCGCCTCTCCCAGCACAGCGGGTCCTCCCAGCAATGCCAGCCCCAGCAGGTTGCGATGGGTGAGCCACATGGCGGCCATGAAGAGGCTGCCGAGGCAATAAGATACCAGCAGCACCAGGTTGTTCTGGTAGTTGGTGCCGAGCAGATAGATGGCGATCATCACCAGCAGATAGAGCAGCCCCATGCGAGTAGGCAGGATAAACAGGCTGCGCGGCCCCAGGGTCATCTGGCGGGCCGGGGGGATGCGGCGGGCCAGCCAGCATCTCTGCCAGCGCTCCCTCCACTGGCGCCAGCCCATCAGGGAGCGTCTCATCAAGGATTGTCCGGATCGACCCTGGCCAGCAGGCGCTGGCTCAGGGGGCAGGCCTCGCCGCGCTGCACGCCGAAGCTGCCCCTGAGCCTGTGCTCGGCCACATAGGGGAAGACGGCCTGCACATCTTCCACAGTGACGAAACGGCGCCCCGCCACCAGCGCCCAGGCTCGGCTCACCGCCAGCAGGGTCTGGGCCGCTCTGGGGGAGAGGGGCTGGGGCAACTCGGCATCGAAACGGCTCTGCTGCACCAGCGCCAGCAGGTAGTCGAGGGTGGCATCGGAGACATGGATGGCATCCCCTTCGGCCTGCAGGGCAGCAAGCTCGGTGGCATGCAACTGCGGGGTCAGGGGTTGGTTCTGGCGGTGGCCGCGCAGCAGCTGACGCTCCGCTTCCCGTGGTGGAAAGCCGAGCGACAGCCGCACGGCGAAGCGGTCGAGCTGGGATTCCGGCAGTGGATAGGTGCCCGCCTGATCCGCCGGATTCTGGGTGGCGATGACGAAGAAGGGGGAGGGGAGCGGGTGGGTGTGGCCCTCTATGCTCACCTTGCCCTCGGCCATGGCCTCCAGCAGGGCGCTCTGCACCTTGGGGCTGGCGCGGTTGATCTCGTCCGCCAGCAGCACCTGGGTAAAGACGGGGCCGGGGTGAAAGCGAAATTGCTGCTGGTGGGGGTCAAAGATCTGCAACCCCAGCAGGTCGGCCGGCAGCAGATCGGCGGTGAACTGCACCCGTCGACAATCCAGCCCCAGCACCTGCGCCAGCCCGTGGGCCAGGGTGGTCTTGCCCATGCCGGGCAGATCCTCGATCAGCAGGTGACCACGGGCCAGCAGGGTCACCAGGGCTATCTTGAGTTGCAGCGGCTTGCCCAGGATCACCTGCTCCAGTGCCGCCAGCAGTCGTGCTATGTGCTCTTGTCCCTTCACCCGCGCCTCCCTTGTCTCCTTTCGCCCCTACAGCTTATACGTCAGCGGCGGGAGAAGGCGGGCAACTCCGGGATAAACCCTTGAGACGGGTCATGTTTGGGGGCGACTTCACACAGACTTCACCCAGGCGCACAGTGGACACATGCTGGCCGGTTATGCTGGTCTCACACCTTGACCGCGCCTGCCACCATGCCGGCGCTTTTATCCATCGCGAGACTCATCCAATGAAACAAAACACTGCCGTGTCACTGCTTGCACTGAGTGCCCTGCTGCTCTCCCCCCTGTCCCACGGCGAGGGGGCGGATCCCCTGACGACCGTGGTCGACGGCGCCATCCAGCCTCTGCTCAAGGAGCACAGGGTTCCGGGCATGGCGGTCGCCGTGCTCAAGGATGGCAAGGCGCACTATTTCAACTACGGGGTGGCGGATCGGGAGAGCGGTGCTCGCGTCAGCGAGCAGACCCTGTTCGAGATTGGCTCGGTCAGCAAGACCCTGACCGCGACGCTGGGGGCCTATGCCTCGGTCAAGGGTGGTTTTCAGCTGGAGGACAAGGCGAGCCAGCATGCGCCCTGGCTCAAAGGCTCCGCCTTTGATGGCATCACAATGGCTGAGCTCGCCACCTACAGCGCGGGTGGCCTGCCGCTGCAGTTCCCCGACGAGGTGGATTCGAGCGACAAGATGCGGGCGTATTACCGGCACTGGACACCGGCCTATCCGGCGGGCAGCCATCGCCAATATTCCAACCCCAGCATAGGCCTGTTCGGCCACCTGGCGGCGAGCAGCCTGGGCCAGCCGTTTGAGCAACTGATGAGCCAGACTCTGCTGCCTGGGCTGGGTCTGCACCACACCTATATTCAGGTCCCCGACGCGGCCATGGCGAACTATGCCTATGGCTATTCGAAGGAAGACAAGCCCATCAGGGTCAATCCGGGCGTGCTGGCGGCAGAGGCCTATGGCATCAAGACCGGCTCGGCGGATCTGCTGAGATTTGTCGAGGCCAACATCGGCTATCAGGGGGATGAGGCGGTCAAGAGCGCGATCGCGCTGACCCACAAAGGTTTCTACTCTGTGGGGGAGATGACCCAGGGACTGGGCTGGGAGAGTTACGCCTATCCCGTCACCGAGCAGACATTGCTGGCGGGCAACTCCTCGGCGGTGATTTACAATGCCAACCCGGTCAAACCTGTTGCCGCGTCCCAAGAGACGGGGTCGGCGCGACTCTACAACAAGACGGGCTCGACCAACGGCTTTGGCGCCTATGTGGCGTTCGTGCCCGCCAAGGGAATCGGCATCGTCATGCTGGCCAACCGCAACTATCCCAACGAGGCCAGGGTCAAGGCGGCCCACGCCATCCTGAGCCAGCTGGCGTTGTGATCAGCCGTATCCATCTGTCTGTCGGCCAAGGGGGCTATGGATAAATGTCGTGAAATACGCCGGGGCTGCCCCGGCGTATTCGTGTCAGGCGCCCGGACTATTGCATCAGCCGACGGGTGAGAATATCCGCCTGTTGCCGGAACAGGGCGAAGTCTTGCTGGTGGCGGCTTCTGGCCACAGTGACCCATTGAATGCCGGTCTCATCCCCATGTCGCACCTCGATGAGCAATTCATATCTGGCGTATTGCAGCAGTGCAAACAGCATGCCCGCAATAAACAGCAGGGGGGCCAATATGGTCGTCACCTCGGGCGCTGTATTGAACAGGGGCAGCAGCCAGACGGCGAAGGAGAATATCAGGCCTATGCCGGCCGCCCGCAGCAGCTGTTTGGTCAGGCTGGATTGTCTGGCCTTGATATTCACTATTTTGGCGAGCGGATATTGCTCCCGCTTGATCCTGAGTCGATCTCCGCCGATATCAAAATCCGATGACTGATACATGTTTCACTCCCACAGCGCCCGACATCATGCGGGCGGCCCATTGGAATTGATATACCCGGGGGCGTCAACGGACCAGATTGGTTAATACTCGCGGGTGCGTATCAGTATTTGTCAGTACCTGGGTCATGACGGGTCTGTTGCCCCTCTCTTCATGTCAGTGATGGTGGTTGCCGCCACCCTGTTCGCCATACCACCTGCTCGCTTGCCAGGCATGTCAGGGTCGAAAATTCACGCCCCATATGGCGCTGTTTGCGCTACAAAAAGTAATCCGGTTTCATTAGAAAATGTCATTAATTGGTTATATTCTAGTGTGATCAACCATTAAGTTCGTTAGATGCTAGTGATATAGCATGCCAATCCTTGAACGTGTGGTTTTAACCTTGTCTGGTTGGTTGCGAAGTGCGGCCTTGCCTGCTGGCCGAGCCGGTGAGCGGGGTACCAGGCGCCATCACATCAGAATAGGGAACCTGATCCGGGGGAGAGGAGGCACGGGTGAGATCAGGCAATGCTGTCTGCGCGAGGCCGCGCTATTTAGCCATTTGCCAAGTGAACTCAGTGTCCGCCTCCGATATTTAAACAGGCACCCTGATACAGGCCAAATAAGCATGACTGCGGGTAGATGAATATTCATCTCGTCAAACCTGGCTGTCGCCCCATATGACATATCAGGCGCAGGACTGCGCATCAATGCGTGGATCCTGCCGCTTTGACATGAATAAAAGAACATACACACAGGTAGGTTAGTATGCATCCATCCGCCCCGACCGGGTTGTTACAGCAACCCAAACCGTTTTTCATGATCTTCTTCGTCGAACTCTGGGAACGCTTTGGCTATTACGGCGTACAAGGCATCCTGGCGGTTTTCTTTGTCCAGCAACTGGGTTTTTCACAGGAGCAGTCGTTTATTACCTTCGGCGCCTTCTCGGCGCTGGTATATGGGTTGATCTCGGTCGGCGGCTATGTGGGTGACCATATTCTGGGCACCAAGCGCACCATGGTATTGGGGGCCATAGTGCTGGTCATCGGTTATTTCATGACCGGCATGTCGATCTACAATCCCGACCTCATCTTCTATGCCCTGGGCACCATTGCCGTGGGCAACTGCCTGTTCAAGGCCAACCCGGCCAGCCTGCTCGCCAAGTGCTATGGGCCAAGGGATCCCCGTCTGGACGGGGCCTTCACCCTGTTCTACATGTCGATCAACATTGGCTCCCTGATATCCCTCTCGCTGGCCCCGGTCATTGCCGATCATTACGGCTATACGGTGACCTACAACCTGTGCGGGGTCGGCCTCATCATAGCGCTGCTGACCTTCTTTGCCTGCCGCAACATGGTCAGGGACATAGGCTCGAAGCCGGATCATCTGCCGCTCGATTATGGCAAGCTGCTGCTGGTCTTGCTGGGGGCGTTGGCGCTGGTCTTCTTCTGCGCCTGGCTGATGCACCACGTGGTGATCGCCAACATGGTGCTGATGACGGTGACCCTGGTGGTGGTGATTTTCTTCTTCCGCGAGGCGTTCAAGCTGGATCGCATCCACCGCAACAAGATGTACGTGGCCTTCGTGCTGATGCTGGAGGCCGTGGTGTTCTACGTGCTCTATGCCCAGATGCCGACCTCGCTTAATTTCTTTGCCATCAACAACATGCACCACGAGATGCTGGGCTTTACCGTCAATCCGATCAGTTTTCAGGCCCTGAACCCCTTCTGGGTGGTGGTGGGCAGCCCTGTGCTGGCCATGATCTATACCCGCATGGGCAGCCAGGGGCGGGATCTGACCATGCCGCTCAAGTTTACCCTGGGCATGTTCTTCTGCTCCCTTGGCTTCCTGACCGCGGCGGCGGCGGGCATCTGGTTTGCCGATGCCGGCGGGCTGACCTCGCCCTGGTTCATGGTGCTTATCTATCTGTTCCAGAGCCTGGGCGAGCTGATGATCAGCGCCCTGGGGCTGGCCATGGTGGCGGCGCTGGTGCCGCAGCGGTTGATGGGCTTCATCCTGGGAATGTGGTTCCTGACCCAGGCGATGGCATCCCTGCTGGGGGGCTATGTGGCGACCTTTACCGCAGTGCCGCAAGGGGTGACGGATCCACTGCTGACGCTGCCGATCTATACGGATGTGTTTGGCAAGATAGGACTGGCGACGCTGCTGGTGGCCGTGGTGATGGCGCTGATGGTGCCCTGGCTCAACCGCATGATGAATGCCGGCCCGGCGGATGAAGAGGATGTGCTTCCGCAACAGGCCAAGGCCTGACGCAGGTGATGAGGGGGAGGCAGGCGTTCGCTGCCTCCCCCTTGCCGGTCAACCGTACTGCTCTTCCATCCAGGCTTCGACGATAAGCTGGGCTGAGACCCCGTCCACGCTGCCCTTGTCGAGCGCCTTGTAGCCACCCCGTTCAAACAGGCGGGCGCGGGCATCCGTGGTGGTGAGCCGCTCGTCCTTGAACTCCACCTGCTTGCCGAAGCGGCCGTGCAGACGGTTGCCGAACTTGCGGGCCCGTACCGTGATCTCCTGCTCTGTGCCATCCATGTTCAGCGGCAGGCCGACCACCAGCAGGTCCGGCTGCCACTCCTTGAGCAGCATCTCGACATCGTCCCAGTTGGGGACGCCGTCGTTGGCCTTGATGGCGCGCAGGGGCTGGGCCGTGCCGGTGAGCTCCTGGCCGATGGCGACCCCTATGCTCTTGGTGCCGTAGTCAAAGCCCATGATACTGCGTGATGACATTGAATTGTTTCCTCAAAACGCATCGCAAAATGCGTGGCAAACGGCATCAGCTGTGGCCGATGTCGCTGGATAGATGAATGGGATTGACCCCTATGCTGGCGGCTGCTTGCTGCCAGCGCTGATGGATCGGGGTCTTGAAGACCAGATCCGGGTTGGGCGGTATCACCAGCCAGGCGCCGTCCACCAGCTCCTGTTCCAGTTGACCCGCACTCCAGCCGGCGTAGCCGAGCGCCACCAGCCAGTGATCCGGGGCCTGCTCTGTGCCCAGGGTTTCCAGTATATCCTTGGAAGTGGTGACCATGAGTTCATCCCCCACCTGCAGGGTTGAGTTGAACCCAGGGCGGAAGCTGTGCAGCACGAAACCGCGATCGGCGTGTACCGGCCCCCCTTGCAGCACGGGCTGCTTGAGGTCCGGGCTGGCCGGGGGGGCGAGCTTGAGCTGGGTCAGCATGGCGTCCAGCGACATGTCCACCGGTATGTTGACCACCAGCCCCATGGCACCCTCCTCGTTGTGTTCGCACAGGTAGACCAGCGAACGCTCGAAATAGGGATCGGAGAGGCTCGGCATGGCGAGCAGGAAATGATTTTGCAGTGTTTGCATATGGGCCAAATATTGCAAAGGTATTTGGGTCAATTATGGCAGCTCACTGTGTCGGGCAAAACCGCTTTTTATCGCTTGCGGTCCTGTCCAGCGACATTGTCAGGATGGAGAGAACGCCATGGAAGGTATTTCGATCAGACAGAAGTTGATCCTGGGGTGTGTGGTTCCCCTGCTGACGCTCCTGCTGCTGGTGATAGGGGCGACCCAGGCCATGTCCCAGTTGATGGCGGGCATGAATGCCATGTATCAGGGGGAGGTCGTCCAGCTCAAGGAGCTCAAGCAGATTGCCGATCTCTACGCGGTCAAGGTGATAGACGCCGCCAACAAGGCCAATGTGGGGGGCTTTGACCCCGCCAAGTCGCGCGCGGACATGAGCGCCGCCCAGCAGGAGATCAACCGGATCTGGCGAGAGTATCGCGGTCAGGAGATGAGCCAGGCCGAGCAGCGGGAGGCCGACAAGATGCAGGCGCTGTTCGCGGCGGCGGATCGGGAAATTGAGTCCGTGATGCAGATACTGGCAAGCATGCAAGGTGACAACCAGGGCCAGCTGGCCGCTCATATCATGCCGCTCTATCGGGTGATCGACCCGGTCAGTGACGGGGTCAGCGCCCTGGTGGAATACCAGTTGCAGGAGGCAGAGAAGAACATGGCCGAGCTCAATGAGCTCAGGGTGCAGTTGATCCGGCTGTTCATCCTGCTGTTTGTGGTGGGTGGCGCCTGTATCCTGTTCTTCGGCGTGTGGGCGGGGCGCAGCGTCAGCCAGCCGTTGGCGGCCATGGGCGGGATCTTGCGCGGCATGCAGACGGATCTCGACCTGAGCAAGCTGGCGCCCGTGCTGCGCAAGGACGAGATGGGCGGGCTGGCCCACTCCCTCAACGAGGTGATCTGTCATTTTCGTGACCTCATCACCCAGATCAACGGCATGGCGGAGCAGCTCGCCAAAGAGTCGGCTCACCTGGCCCATATCGGTACCCAGAGCCGGGGCCGTTTCGCCCAGCAACAGGCGGAGACGGATCAGACAGCGACTGCCATGAACCAGATGAGCGCCACAGTGGCCGAGGTGGCGAACAGCTCCAACGCCGCCGCGGATGCGGCGCACCATGCTGACGAGAGCGCCCGTCACGGTCACCACATAGTCGAAGATGCCATCTTGCGCATGTCCGGTCTCTCCGCCCAGATCCAGAACACGGCCGCCATGATCACCCAGCTGGCGGATGACAGCCGCAATATCAGCAGCGTGATGGATGCCATCCGCGGCATCGCCGAGCAGACCAATCTGCTGGCGCTCAATGCGGCGATCGAGGCGGCGCGGGCCGGCGATCAGGGCCGTGGTTTTGCGGTGGTGGCCGACGAGGTGCGTACCCTGGCCCAGCGCACGCAGCGTTCGACCGAAGAGATCGGCAAGACCATAGTCAAGCTGCAGCAGGGGGCCACCCAGGCGGCTTCCAGCATGGAGCTGGGACTGAGTCAGGTGGAAGAGTCCAATCGTACCGTGCTGGCCTGCGGTCAGGCTCTCGGCGAGATAGTGAGCTCGGTCAACGTGATCAACGAGATGAACACCCAGATCGCCACGGCGGCGGAGGAGCAGAGCAAGGTGGCGGAGGACATCAGCCGTAACGTGGTCAATATCGCCCACATTGCCACCGAGTCGACGGCGGCGGCCTCCGAGCTGAATCAGAGTTGCCACGAGCTGGAGCAGCTCTCCAGCGACCTCAAGGTGAAGGTGGGGCAGTTCCGTTGCTAAGGGGCGTGCCCGGCGTTCTGGCAGGAGAAACAACAGAGGCGGCCCCGGGGCCGCCTCTGTTGTTATTGCCGTTTAGCTTCTGGCCACTCAGGCTTTCGCCAGCCGACGCTCGATGGCATCCATCAGCATGCCTGTGATATGTACCGGGAAGGCAGCCTCGATCTCGCGGATGCAGGTAGGGCTGGTGACGTTAATCTCGGTCAGCCGATCGCCTATGATGTCGA
Organism: Aeromonas sp. MR19; assembly: GCF_963899305.1. Taxonomy (NCBI): domain Bacteria; kingdom Pseudomonadati; phylum Pseudomonadota; class Gammaproteobacteria; order Aeromonadales; family Aeromonadaceae; genus Aeromonas; species Aeromonas sp. MR19. Next base: position 921,017 of record NZ_CAWQWZ010000011.1, on the reverse strand, counting down.
GGCCGACGAAGATGAGGCCCTTCTCTTTCAGGGTCGGGCCGACGGCGCGGGCGATGGCCCAGTCCGCCTCGCTCAAGGGGCGCGCCTCGCCACGGCCACCGGCCGCCAGGTTGCCACGGGTCTCCCCCTTCGCCGGAATGCGGGCCAGGCAGTAGGGAACCGGTTCGCCGTCCACCACCAGCACCCGCTTGTCGCCATCCTTGATGGCGGGCAGATAGGTCTGGGCCATGCAGTACTGACTCCCATGTTCGGTCAGCGTCTCTATGATGACCCCCACGTTGGCGTCATCTTCCTTCATGCGGAAGATGGAGGCGCCGCCCATGCCGTCCAAGGGCTTCAAGATCACGTCCTTGTGCTGGGCGTGGAAGGCGCGCAGCTTGTCAGCGCGACGGGTCACCAGGGTGGTCGGGGTGTGCTCGGCAAACCAGGCTGTGTAGAGCTTCTCGTTGGCGTCGCGCAGGCTCTGCGGCTTGTTGACGATGAGGCAGCCCTCATCCTCGGCCCGCTCCAGCATGTAGGTGGCGTAGATGAACTCGGTATCGAACGGCGGATCCTTGCGCATCAGGATCACGTCCAGGGTGGAGAGGGGCTGATCGACCACCTCGCCCAGGCTGAACCAGTCGGCGTAGTCATATTTGACCGTCAACGGGCGCATGGTGCCAAAGGCGCGGCCCGCCTCCATGTAAAGATCCGACATCTCCAGATAGAAGAGCTCATAGCCACGCTTTTGCGCCTCTTCGAGCATGGCGAAGCTGGAGTCCTTCTTGATATTGATGGCCGAGATGGGGTCCATCACTATGCCGAGTTTAATGGTCATCCGAATGTCCTTCTGGTAGCTCGATTGCGTTTGAGATTGTCAGAACCCGTTTCAGGCCAGATCGCCGAAGCGGCACTGCAGCGCTGTTATTGCGGTCAGGGCGGCGGTTTCGGTGCGCAGCACCCGCGGACCCAGCAACATCTCCTTGAAACCTTCCTGCACGGTACGGGCGATCTCGTCGCCGGACAAGCCCCCTTCCGGGCCTATCAGCAGGCGCACCCCGTGCTCCGGCACCGGCAGTGTGCTGATGCTGTACTCGGCGCGCGGATGCAGGTTGAGCTTGAGCTCTTTGGTCTCTTCCGCCAGCCAGGCGTCCAGCTCCATGGGCATCCGAACTTCGGGCACCAGGTTGCGGCCGCACTGTTCGCAGGCGCTGATCACCACCTTCTGCCACTGCTCGCGCTTCTTCTCCAGCCTGTCCGCCGGCAGCTTGACGCCGCAGCGCTCGGAGAAGAGCGGGGTGATGCAGGTGACGCCCAGCTCGACGGATTTCTGGATGGTGAAGTCCATCTTGTCGCCCCGGCTGATCACCTGGCCCAGATGGATGGCGAAGGGGGACTCCACAGATTGAGCCTCGCAGCCGTCTATGGTCACCTCCACCGACTTCTTGCCGACCAGGGCTATGGTGGCGGCATATTGATTGCCGTCGCCATTGAACAGCTCCAGCTGCTGGCCCGGCTGCATGCGCAGCACCCGGCCTATGTGGTTGGCGCCGTCTTCCGACAGGGCTAGGGTCTGGCCAACCTGCAGGGCGGCCGCTTCATAGATACGTGGAATGCGCATGGCTAAGTGTCAGTCTCTTGCTTGGAAACGCGTCAAGGTCTTGCTGCGAGGCCGGGTTCACGGCTCACTCGACTATTGACGCGTCTCGTTAGGGGAGGAGTGTGATCCCTCCCTGTCAAATGGGGTTATTGGCACTGCTTTTCAATGAAGGGATTGGTATTGCCCTGCAACTTGCCGATGCGGCGATTGCGTTCGCACTCCCAGCCATCGGCCGGGTACTGCCTGTCCCAAGCTTCGAACAGTTTACGCTGTTGCGCCGCGAGGCGCAGCCCATACTGCTGGCTCATGTAGAGGTAGGCGCGGGCGATCTGGCCCCGTACCAGCCCCTTGGGCGGCTGTACCTGACGCGCCTTGAAATCCACCAGCATCTGGCACTGGCCGTACTGATCCGGGGTGCCGTTCCAGTCGGAGAAGCGGTAGTTGGCGCGATCCCCGTTCACCTCGCCGATGGCGGGGAAGAGGTTGTGCATGTCCCCCTCCATCTGGTTGAACTCGTCGCTCTTGCCGCAGTTCTTGCGACCACCCTGCTGCCAGCACTGCAGCTGGTGGCCGAATTCCCAGGCCGGTACCACGTGTTCCCACTCGATGCGGTTGGCGCGCTTGGCCTGCTTGCGCGGTTCATAGCCGCAGCTGGCCAGATCCGGGCTCATTTTCTTGCCCTGATACTCAATCTTGCAGCCGCAGTAGAAGGTGACCGGGTGATCCTGATAGAGGCGGTTCAGATCCTGCTTGGCGGCGCGAAAGGTCTGGGCATGCAGGGGCAGGCTGACCAACAGGGCCAGGGTGAACGAAAACAGGGGACGAAACATGAAGATCCTTGGCAATAAAGTGGTTGGATGAAGAGAGGGGCACCCTAGCACAGGGTTGCGACACGGGCTGGCTTACTGCGCAGGCACCTGCCGTTCCCGTTCCAGCGGCTGCTTGCAGCGACGGCAGTGGTAGCGGGCCTCGCCGCGCACCACCTTGTTGTGGCGGCGCACCGACAGCTGATGCTGCTGGCAGTGACAGCGATAGGGCACAGTGCGCTGGGCCAGCACAGTCAGATCGAAGCTGTGGGTGGTTCTGGGCTCAAGGCCGAACAGCTCGCGCATCATCGACTGCCACTGCTGGCCGTGGGGCAGCACCCGTGCCTTGCCGCGCCCTTGGCCCCAGAGCGCATAGACCAGCAGATGGGCCACCTCGTGGGGCACCACCTCGTCCAGAAACGCCTGCTGGTTGGCCTGATAGAGGGCCGGGTTGAAGCGCAGCTCCCAGGTCTGCAGCCGCGCCGAGCCCGCCGCCCGGCCCCGCATGTTGCAGTGGATGCGCGGACGGGCAAAGGTACGGCCGAGGCGCGCCTCGGCCTGCACGAAACAGGCGTCGACCCGCTGATGCAGCAGTTGTTCGAGATGAGCTGGGGTGGCAGACATGGGATTTCCGTCGGTCGGCAGACAAGCAAAAGGGGAGCCAGGCTCCCCTTTTATCACAACTGAGTGGCTTAGAGGCCAGCGGCGGAGCGCAGCAGCTCGGCCTTGTCGGTCTGCTCCCAGGGGAACTCTTCGCGACCGAAGTGACCGTAGGCAGCGGTAGCCTGGTAGATGGGGCGCTTCAGATCCAGCATCTGGATCAGGCCGTACGGGCGCAGTTCGAAGTGCTCGCGTACCAGCTTGACCAGCAGATCCTCGGCCACCTTGGCGGTGCCGAAGGTCTCGACGCTGATGGAGGTCGGCTCGGCCACGCCGATGGCGTAGGAGATCTGGATCTCGCAGCGATCAGCCAGACCGGCGGCGACTATGTTCTTGGCCACGTAGCGGGCGGCGTAGGCGGCGGAGCGGTCAACCTTGGACGGGTCTTTGCCGGAGAAGGCGCCACCACCGTGACGGGCCATGCCGCCGTAGGTGTCGACGATGATCTTGCGACCGGTCAGACCGCAGTCACCCATGGGGCCGCCGATGACGAAACGACCGGTCGGGTTGATGAAGTATTTGGTGTCCTTGGTGATCCACTCGGCCGGCAGCACCGGCTTGATGATCTCTTCTCGCACAGCTTCCACCAGATCCTTGTGGCTGATGGACTCGCTGTGCTGGGTAGAGAGCACAACTGCATCCACACCCAGGATCTTGCCCGCGTCGTCGTAGGCGAAGGTCAGCTGGCTCTTGGCATCCGGACGCAGCCACGGCAGGGTGCCGTTCTTGCGCACTTCGGCCTGACGCTTCACCAGCAGGTGAGAATAGGTGATGGGGGCGGGCATCAGCACGTCGGTTTCGTTGGTGGCGTAGCCGAACATCAGGCCCTGGTCACCGGCGCCCTGCTCCAGCGGATCGCTGCGGTCAACACCCTGGTTGATGTCAGGGGACTGCTTGCCGATGGCGTTCAGCACGGCGCAGGAGTCGGCGTCGAAGCCCATGTCGGAGTGGGTGTAACCGATGTCACGCACTGTGTTGCGCACTATCTCTTCGATATCAACCCAGGCAGAGGTGGTTACTTCACCGGCCACCATGACCATTCCGGTCTTGACCAGGGTCTCACAGGCAACACGGGCCTTGGTATCTTGCTTGAGGATGGCGTCCAGTACCGCATCGGAGATCTGGTCCGCAATCTTGTCGGGATGGCCTTCGGAGACCGACTCGGAAGTAAACAGCTTTGCCATGATGGGATTCTCAGCTTGTCTGGGGTTATCGCCACAGCAATAACCGGGTGATGATAGGATGATTGTAGAGGTATCTACATCTGGACGTCCATTTTAGTTAGCGCCCCCCTCGATTGCCAGCACTATTTTGGTTTTGCCGCGCGCCGGCCGAACAAGATACGTGCTTTACCCCATTTGGGGTGCAAGCCGTTTACAACTCAATCGTTTGCCCCGGCCAGAAAAGCGATTGAGCTCCCAAAGCCACTTTATTCGCCCAGATAATATTTGCACCGCACGCGCCCTGCTGGGACAATAACGCGCCTTAATCTTGGCCATCAAATGAAGCAATCGCAGGAGATACAGATGCCTTCTCGTAAAGAGCTTGCCAATGCCATTCGCGCATTGAGTATGGATGCCGTTCAAAAAGCCAACTCCGGTCACCCGGGCGCCCCCATGGGAATGGCAGATATCGCCGAAGTGTTGTGGCGCAGCCACCTCAAGCATAACCCGAACAACCCCAAGTGGGCCGACCGCGACCGTTTCATTCTGTCTAACGGCCACGGCTCCATGCTGCTGTACTCCCTGCTGCACCTCTCCGGTTATGACCTCTCCATCGACGACCTGAAAAACTTCCGCCAACTGCACTCTCGTACCCCGGGTCACCCCGAGTACGGCTATGCGCCGGGCGTTGAAACCACCACGGGTCCGCTGGGTCAGGGCATCACCAATGCCGTGGGCATGGCGATCGCCGAGAAGGCCATGGCCGAGCAGTTCAACCAGCCGGGTCACGACATCGTTGACCACTACACCTACGCCTTCATGGGCGACGGCTGCCTGATGGAAGGCATCTCCCACGAGGCTTGCTCCCTGGCAGGTACCCTGCAACTGGGCAAACTGATTGCGTTCTGGGATGACAACGGCATCTCCATCGACGGCCACGTTGAAGGCTGGTTCACCGACGACACCGTCAAGCGTTTCGAAGCTTACGGCTGGCACGTGATTGCCGCCGTTGACGGTCACAGCCCGGAAGCCATCAATGCCGCCATCGAAGCCGCCAAGGCCGAGACCGGCAAGCCGACCCTGATCTGCTGCCGCACCATCATAGGCTACGGTTCACCGAACAAGTCCGGCTCCCATGATTGCCACGGCTCACCGCTGGGCAATGACGAGATCGCCGCCGCCCGTGCCTTCCTGAAGTGGGACCACGCGCCCTTCGTCATCCCGTCTGACATCGCCGCCGAGTGGAACGGTCAGGAGAAGGGCACCAAGCTTGAAGCCGACTGGGCTGCCAAGTTTGCCGCCTATGAAGCCGCTCACCCGGCGCTGGCTGCCGAGTTCAAGCGTCGTACCGCAGGCGAGCTGCCAGCCAACTGGGCAAGCGATTCCGCCAAGATCATCGAAACCCTGCAAGCCAACCCGGCCAAGATCGCGACCCGCAAAGCGTCCCAGAACTCTCTGGAAGCCTTCGGCAAGCTGCTGCCCGAGTTCATGGGCGGTTCCGCCGACCTGGCTCCGTCCAACCTGACCATGTGGTCCGGCTCCAAGTCCCTGACCAACGATGATGCGTCCGGCAACTACATCCACTACGGTGTACGCGAGTTCGGCATGTCCGCCATCATGAACGGCATCGCCCTGCACGGTGGTTTCATCCCCTACGGCGCCACCTTCATGATGTTCATGGAGTACGCCCGCAACGCCCTGCGCATGGCCGCCCTGATGAAGCAGCGCGTCATCTTCGTTTACACCCACGACTCCATCGGTCTGGGTGAAGATGGCCCGACTCACCAGCCGGTTGAGCAGATCGCCTCTCTGCGTCTGACCCCGAACATGAGCACCTGGCGCCCATGTGACCAGGTTGAATCCGCGATCGCCTGGAAGCACGCCATCGAGCGTACCGACGGTCCGACTTCCCTGATCTTCTCCCGTCAGAACCTGGCCCAGATGGACCGTACTGCACAGCAACTGGCCGACACCGCCAAGGGTGGTTATGTGCTGAAGGATTGCGCCGGCACCCCGGAACTCATCCTGATCGCCACAGGTTCCGAAGTGGAGCTGGCCGTGGCCGCCTTTGATCAGCTGACTGCCAAGGGCCGTGCCGTGCGCGTGGTCTCCCTGCCTTGTACCGATGTGTTCGACGCTCAATCTGCCGAGTACAAAGAGTCCGTCCTGCCGGCCTCCGTCACCAAGCGTGTGGCCATTGAAGCGGGTATCGCCGACTACTGGTACAAGTACGTGGGCTTCGGCGGCAAGATCATCGGCATGACCACCTTCGGTGAGTCTGCGCCGGCCGAGCTGCTGTTCAAGGAATTCGGCTTTACCGTGGAAAACGTGGTTGCGACCGCAGAGTCCCTGTAACAGCTCCTGTCATTCCTGAACGTTGGGCCAACCTGGCCCAATAGCCGGAACGATAAAACGCCCTCCATCGCAAGATGGAGGGCGTTTTTATTGGGTGATGTGCAGTGTATAGCGCTGACTATTTCAGAGCAGACCATAACCGTTCATCGCCTTCGGGCAACAGGTTTCTTCCATTTATGGCGTCATACGCTCCCTTGCCAGCAAGACTCTCATTTAGCACCAAGCACTGAACTTATGGCATCATAGTCGGTGGAAATGGAAACAGTGGGCTTTCCCATTTTATATAGGCAGTCATACAGTGAATGAATTACATATTGAATATACAGAAAATTTAAGTGAAGCCGCTGATGCAAAAATGACGGAAGGTCATGAAAATTATGAGCGTGAAAATGACATAGAGATAAATTTTAAAAGCTTCTCTTTTACTTTATCTGATGAAAAAGGGGAGGTGTTTGGCGTACTTAGCGCATACACAGCATATTCAGAGATATATGTTGAGGACTTGTGGGTTGATGAGTCTCTTCGTCAAAAAGGGTATGGCAGAAAATTATTGCAAACGCTTGAGGATTACTTTGATGGCAAGGGCTACAACAATATAAATCTCGTCACCAATGAGTTTCAAGCCCCTCTGTTCTACAAAAAATGTGGTTATGATATCGAGTTTGTTCGCGTAAATAAAAGCAACAGCAAGCTTACAAAAACATTTTTTATCAAGTATCTATAAGTGACATCACATGCTGAGCGGTAATTGTGAAATGTGATATGACGGATTGCAGTGATGTTTTATATCAAGGCCTCAGTTTCACTGTATTAAGGTGAGGCTGAGGCCTTGTTTCATATTATTGAGGCTCGGTACCATTTCACACCGCATATCAGCTTGCGAAATGGACTGATGGATACGTTTTCCGGACTGGAAATCCATATAGGGGCAAGTCAGTGGTACTGAAATGGAACAGGACCTTGGCAATGACCTGGTAACAGGTTTCTCGTAAGGTCCTGTATTTCAATATCTATTACGCTTGCGGCGGGGTGCTTTCCGCATTGGAGAGCACGGCATCCATCTGTACCAGGGCACCGGCGGGAAGCTCGCTCACGCCAATCACGGTACGGGCCGGCAGATAGCTCGGGAAGTATTTGGTATAGATGGCGTTGACCGCGTCCAGATCCGCGATGTTTTTGACCTGAATATTGACCTTGACGATATCGTCCATCACGTGGTCGATGCTCTCAACGATGGCCTTGATATGGCTCAGGCACTGGGCGGTCTGCTCTTTGACACAACCGGTCAGGATCTTGCCTGTGGTGATATCCAGCGGCAGCTGAGCGGCCAGATGGTTGTAGTGGGAGAAGGCGACTGTCTGGCAATGGAGCGGGCTGCGTGGCGCCTTGTCGGTATTGCGGGCAGCGATCACCAGATTGTGTCTGTCTTCTACCAGCTGCGGCGGTGTGCCGTCACCGTGGGAGATGACCGCATCCATCTGCACCCTGGCACCCAGCGGCAGGGCAGTGGCGCTGATCACGGAGCGGGCCGGCAGATAGGCGACGGCACGGGCAATGGCGGAGTCCGGGAAGAAGGTGGTGTAGACCTCGTTGACGGCGTCCAGATCGGCGAGGCTGGTCAGGTAGATGTTCACCTTGACGATGTCGTCAAACGGTACATCGATGCTTTCCAGCACGGTTTTGATGTGGCGCAGACACTGACCCGCCTGTTCGCGGATGTCACCGGCGACCAGCTGGCCCGAGGTTGCATCGACCGGCAGTTGCGCGCCTATGTTGTTGTAGTGGGAGAAGGCGACTGTATGGGTCGAGAGCGGGTTGTGCGGTGCCTTGTCGCTGTTGCGGGCCAGCTTCACCAGGGCGCAGGGCGCCTGTGGGAAGGTGCCTTCGCCGTTGGAGATGATGGCGTCGATCTGCACCTGGGCATCCAGCGGCAGGGCGGCCACGGCGAGTGTGGTACGGGTCGGCAGGTAGCCCGGGAAGAATTCGCGATAGACGGCGTCAACCGCTTCCAGGTCCGCCATGTCTTTGAGGAAGATGGTGGCTTTGACCATATCGTCCATCACGTGGCCGATGCTCTCTATGATCGCCTTGAGGTTATTCAGGCACTGTCTGGCCTGTACCTTGACGTCGCCACTCACCATCTTGCCAGTCTTGGGATCGACCGGCAGCTGGGCAGAAATATTGTTGTAATGAGAGAAGGCCACCGTCTGGGTGTAGGGACCCAGATCCTGGGGGGCATTGGTGGTATTTCTTGCAGCCTTGATGATGGTACCACTCATAGATATTCCTCTTTTTAGTATTCGTTGTTAACTCAGGTACAGGTTCGTCCCGTCCGAGTGCGCCAGCGGGTGCATCCCCGGTTATTATGTTTAATCCACTCACTAGCTGAATGGGATAAGAGAGGAAGGGACGGGGTTGATTATTTCAGACGAGGCGATTCTATGAGTGCTAATCAGGGGATGCAAACCGGTGATTGCGTTTCTATGAGATGGCTCAACGCTTGGAAATATAGCTGTTTTGCTATTCAATTCAGGGTGAATACCATTCCTGGGTGGATCAAACAGGTCTGGTATCGCGGGCGAGCCCGTGTGGGCTGGGTTCTTCCCTCCAGTGGGGAGGGGCTGTGCTGTGAATGAGGCGTTAAAAATATTCGCCATCCTGCAGTTAATAGTTTTTATTGTGCATAGATATGTATTTTAAAACCCTTTCAGGGGCTATCAAGCCGACTCGAAATATGCTAGCCGACGACCAGTTTGCCGCCAATAAGATGCCCCTGAAATATGATTCAGTCATTCTGCATGGGGGGCGTATCAGGGAGGCGCCGGGGCGCGATATTGCTCATTGGGTCAGGCATATATTTTCCGGCCCGCTCTCGTTGATAAGCCACGGGGCAAGAGATCCGCTGCCAGTCTCTGGGCGTGCCACCTTGATGACGGGATCTGCCGCCATCGATCGCGTATCGATGGGGGCTGACAACGTCCCTCGCCGGCCAGGCCATCGCCGCATTCTTGCAGAGTCACCTGGATGATATGAGAGCGTCTCGCCGCCAAAGGTAGGGGGGGCAGGACGAAGTCTTGCAGCCTGTGGTGTCAGCCTCTTAGCCTCACCATGGGGAAATCCAGTCACCCTGTCGTCAACTGGTCGCACTACAACAAGTTCTTGAGCAGCGATTGCTCTCCCGGTTTGCCAAGCTCATCAGCGGCGGTTGTTTGAGCTAGACCAGCCGTTGCCGGGGGGATGTTGGCTGTCAGGGGCTACCATAGAGCCCCCCAAAGAGACCTCCTGACCGGGTCTGCCCTGATCCGGGCAGGCCACTGCAGGTGGATGTATTTCGTCAGCCAGGCTGTGGTGAAACAAAACATTCCAAAATGGCATGTTTTTTATTATTTAAATTCATTTTTTGAAGGTTATGGCTCTGCATATACTGGGAGCCGCTTCACGGTCTCAGGTTTGCACCTGCCTGGCCCCCGCCTCGCAGAATGCTTGCCTGATCCGTCCTGCTGCGGCGTCTTGGTGTTCTGCATGAAGGCGTCCATCGCTGGGCAGGATGATTCCCTGCGCCTATTACAGCTGACGGAGCCTTGTCATGTTAAGTTCTCATTCTGCCGCCCTGATTGTCGAGGGAGGTGCGATGCGCGGCATCTTTGCCAGCGGTGTGCTCGATGCCTTTGTTGAAAGCCGTTACTACCCCTTCGATCTGATCATCGGGGTGTCGGCCGGTGCGACCAATCTGGTCTCCTACCTGAGCGAACAGCCGCGCCGCAGCCATCACATCATCACCGAGCTGGCCTGTAGCAGCGATTTTCTCGATCCCATGCGCTTCGTAAAAGGGGGAGACTTGGTGGATATTGGCTGGCTGTGGCGGACCAGTCGTCATCGTTTTCCGCTGGATCTCGAGACCTTCTGCGCCCACCAGATCCCCTTCTATGCGGTCGCGACCGATGTGACGACAGGCGCCGCCGTCTACCTGCAGGTTCGGCCCGATAACATGGACGAGGTGCTCACCGCGACCTGTGCCCTGCCGGTGGTGCAGCACGATACCCCTTGCGTCGATGGCCGCCCCATGGCCGATGGTGGGATCAGCGACTCCATACCTGTGATAGAAGCCTATCGCCGTGGTGTGCGCCGGATGACGGTGGTGTTATCTGAACCCCATGGCTATCGCAAGAAGCCCCCCCGCTTCTGCTGGATGTTGAAAGCGCTGCTGAAAACCCAGCCTGCACTGGTACAAGCCTTGCTGGAGCGGGATCGTTCCTACAACAGTGCCCTCGACTTCATCGCCAATCCTCCCGCCGATTGCGAGATCGAGGTGATAGCGCCGCCGGCCGATTTTCGGGTCTCCCGTTTTACTCAGGATCTCTCCAAGCTGGAGTCCGGGTATCTGCAGGGTTACTGGCTCGGTCGCCAGAGCCTGCTGCGGGCTGCCGACGAGGCGAGAGAGGTGGCCTGAGCCTGACCGGTGAGGCTGTGCTGCCGGTTTGTCCGAGCCAGAATAATAACACCCTGTTGTTTGACGCCTCGCCTCTTCGTTATATATCCCTACCAGACCGGGGTGTGCATGAATTGACTTCATAAGCTTGGATGAATGATATACCAGATGTTTTTTAATTATCTCTGCATTGAGAATATCTGCATTTTTCAACTTTTTACCAAGCCCACCCGTTGCGATTGTCTTAATGTCATGGTCAGTCGCATAAAAATAAAAGCAGGAATATTGTAATGGCAACAAAAGTGTTGAGTCTGAATGTGCATAAAAACCATTATTATAAAATTGTCGAAGAACTGCTCTTATATTCTGGGATCACGATTAATGGTCCCCATCCCTATGATATTCATGTACATAATCCCCTCTTCTTTCAGCGGGTCATTAAAGAGGGATCACTAGGATTGGGCGAGAGTTATATGGATGGGTGGTGGGAGTGCCCACGCCTCGACATATTGTTCAGTCGCTTGCTTGCCACCGGGGTGGAGGAGCGCATGCCGCGCCACTTTGCCGATATTCTCTATGTGCTGTCGAGCCGTCTCATCAACAAGCAGAGTCGTAAGCGGGCATGGCAGGTAGGCAGGGAGCACTACGATCTGGGTAACGATCTGTTCGAGCTTATGTTGGATCCCTACATGCAGTACTCCTGTGGCTACTGGGCTAATGCCAGCGAGTTGGAGCAGGCGCAGAACGACAAGTTGCATCTGATATGCGAGAAGCTGCAACTGCAGAAAAATATGCGGCTGCTGGATATTGGCTGTGGCTGGGGAGGATTAGCCCGTTTTGCCGCAGAGCATTATGGTGTTTCTGTCGTCGGACTGACCATATCGGCGGAGCAGCAGGCACTGGCGCAGAAAAATTGTGCCGGTTTGCCCGTGGATATTCGCTTGCAAGATTATCGCGATCTTGATGAGCAATTTGATCGAATCGTCTCGGTTGGGATGTTTGAGCACGTTGGGCCGAAAAACTATGCCACCTACTTTGATGTGGTGGCAAAGAGTCTGGTTGATGATGGATTATTTTTGTTGCACAGCATAGGTTCCAATAAAAGCGATCTTGATGTGGATCCTTGGATCGATAAATACATATTCCCAAACGGTTGCCTGCCCTCGGTACTTCAGATTTCACTGAGCAGTGAAAAGCATTTTGTCATGGAGGATTGGCATAACTTCGGTGCGGATTATGATCGAACGCTGATGGCCTGGTTAGCCCGTTTCAATGCCAATTGGAAAAAATTGAAGGCAAATTACGATGAGCAATTCTACAGGATGTTCACCTATTATCTGGGCGCCTGTGCCGGGGCATTTCGTGCCCGGAATATCCAGCTCTGGCAGGTGCTCTTCAGCCCGAAAGGGGTGGCCGGCGGGATCCGGGTGCCTCGATAGCGGCATGCCGGCATCCGTTCAAGGGGAGCCTGTCTGATCCTGCCATTGTGCACTCAATGGCGTCGTTGATAGGTAAAGGTGGTGATCCCGGTTGGTGCTCAGGCGGGATAGAGGGCGCCCAGGACGGCAAGACGGCTGGCACCGGTAACGGCGGGCAGGTTGCCCGGTTGGCGGTGGATAAAGCGCTGTGCCAGCCAGGCAAACGCCGCGCCCTCCATCCAGTCGGGGGCGATCCCCAGCTCGGCCGTGTTGGCGATGCGCCAGCCGGGCAGCAGGCTGGCCAGCTCCGCCAGCAGCGGGGCGTTATGGGCGCCGCCGCCGCAGACATACAGCTCGGGCCGGCTCTGCGCATCATCCAGTGCGGGCAGCTGGCGGGCTATGCTGTGGCAGGTGAGCGCCTGCAGGGTGCGCTGCACATCCGCCGGGGCATGGGCGTGGCCGGCCAGCTCGCCATCGAGCCAGTCGAGGGTGAACATCTCCCGCCCCGTGCTCTTGGGGTGGGGGGTGGCAAAGTAGGGGTGAGCCAGCAGTTGCTCCAGCAGTGCAGGGACAAGCCTGCCGCTGGCCGCCCACTGGCCGCCGGCATCGTAGCCGGCTCCCTTGGGGTGATGACGGCGATACCAGCCATCAAGCAGGGTGTTGGCCGGGCCGGTATCGAAGCCATAGACGCCGTCGGCCTGGCCCGGCAGCACAGAGATATTGGCGATGCCGCCGAGGTTGAGCACCACCCGCAGGGCGCCGGGGCGGGCAAAGAAAGCCTGATGGAAGGCGGGTACCAGCGGTGCCCCCTGGCCGCCGAGGGCCATGTCCATGGTGCGAAAATCGGCCACCACATCGATGCCGGTCAGCGCCGCCAGCAGGGCCGCGTTGCCGATCTGCAGGGTAAAGCCGAGCTGGGGGCGGTGACGTATGGTCTGGCCGTGGCTACCGATGGCGCGAATATCGGCAGGCGTGAGGTCGGCCTTGGCCAGCAGGGCGTGGGTGGCGGCGGCAAATTCCCGCGCCACCAGGTTATCCGCCACACCCATACGATCTATCTCGTTGTCGCCCGGGGTGCAGAGGGCGTGCAGCTCGCGGGCGGTGTCGCTCGGCCAAGTGTGGCAAAGGGCCGCCTCGACCCGCAACTGATCTCCGTCCGTTTCGATCAGCACGGCGTCGATACCGTCCATGCTGGTGCCGGACATCAAGCCTATATAGCGTTCGGTCATGGGGCTTCCTTACTTGCAGGCCGGGAAAAGTACTTGAGAGAGGGCGCGGCCTCTATCCCGTACCGTATTCTGGCGCCCGACACCCATCCGATATAGCGTTCGCTCATGACTGCTCCTTGTGGGTCGAGGTCTCTGGCCCGCAACGGCGGCTCAGTTACCGCCGTTGGTCCGCTTGTTCTGGGCCAGCTGCAGCTCAGGTTTGTCAAGCTGGTCGAGTTTGGCCAGTTGCGGCATCGCCAGCAGTTTGAAGTTGGCCAGCTCCCGTCCGCTGAGCGTCTCGGCCTGGGGCAGATTGAGGGTGCGCGGGTTCTTGTGCACGCCGCCCACCACGAATTCATAGTGCAGGTGCGGGCCCGTGACGCGCCCGGTGCCGCCCAGCTTGCCTATGGTCTGGCCCTGCTTGACCCGCTGGCCCTTGTTGACGGTGCGCTGGGAGAGGTGCAGGTACTTGGTCACATAGTTGCCGGCGTGCTTGATGAAGACGTAGTTGCCGTTGAACTGGTTGTAACCGGCCGCCACCACGCTGCCGGAACCCGCAGCCATGATGGGGGTGCCCACAGGCGCCACGTAGTCGATGCCGTTGTGGGGACGGATCTTGCCGGTGACCGGGTGCAGGCGGCGCGGATTGAAGTTGGAGCTGATGTATTTGAAGTTGACCGGCGCGCGCAGGAAGCTCTTGCGCATCGCCTTGCCCTCCGGCGTGTAGTAGTTGCCATCTTCGTTCAGCACGGCGCGATAGGTGGCGCCCTGGTTGACGAACTCGGCGGCCAGGATGTCGCCGGAGGCCACCCGCTCGTCATCCTGATACTTCTCCTGATAGACCACCCGAAAGCTGTCCCCGGGTTGCAGGTCCTGGGCGAAGTCGATGTCCCAGCCGAAGATGGCGGCGAGATCCATGATCTGATCCTCTGTCATGCCCGCCTCGGCGGCGGCGCCCCAGAAGCTGGAGCGGATCTCCCCTTTGGCCACCTGCTCGCGGGTATCGAGTTCCAGCTTGACCGGTCTGGCCACGAAGCTGTCGGCCTTGCGGCTCACTTTCAGCGCCTGTTCCAGGCTGTGGGGATAATAGAGGCTGTGCAGATCGCCATTTTTGGTGAGCTTGAAGGTGAGCTCCTGGCCGGGCTTGAGCAGGCGCAGGGTATCCGTGCCCTCGAGCTGATCGATCAGGTGCAGATCCGTGGTGCTGAGGCCAAGGCGCTGGAAGATGACCCCCATGTTGTCGCCGCTGCGTACCTTCACCTGTTTGGTGATGTAGCTAGGCTTGGGCGGGGTGACGGGCAGCTCGGCCTGGGCCAGCAGCTCGTCCTCGTCGGCTTGCGGCTCGGCGGCAAGCTCGTTGCCGTTGTCATCGACCCGAGTGGCGACCGCCTGTTCGCTTGGCCAGGCCGCCAGCATCATCACCATGATGCTCAGGATCAGCACCATCTTGCGGTGCCAGGTGGGGAGAGAGTTGAAGGCGTTCCAAATAACCATGCGAAGCTGACGAAGTCGGGCAGAATGGGCGGATTTTACAGCCTTTCCAATTGGCCCGCCATTCCAGTAATATGTTTGGCCCTGTGGAATCGTGATTGGAGAGTCAAAAAATGTCCCAGCTCGAGGTGGCGCTAGCCGAGATCAAGCGCGGAGCGGAAGAAATTCTGGTGGAAGAAGAACTTGTCGCCAAGTTGAAGGAAGGGCGCCCGCTGCGCATCAAGTTGGGGATGGATCCGACGGCTCCCGACATTCACCTGGGTCATACCGTGATCCTCAACAAGCTGAAGACCTTCCAGGATCTGGGCCACGAGATCATCCTGCTGATCGGCGACTTCACCGCCATGGTGGGTGATCCCTCCGGCAAGAACAGCACCCGTCCGCCGCTCTCCGAAGAGGCCATCAAGCACAACGCCCTCACCTATGCCGAGCAGGCGTTCAAGATCCTCGATCCCGCCAAGACCCGCATCGAGTACAACTCCAGCTGGCTGGGCGAGCTGGGCGCGACCGGCATGATCAAGCTGGCGGCCAAGCAGACAGTGGCCCGCATGATGGAGCGCGACGACTTCAAGAAGCGCTACACCGGCGGCCAATCCATCGCGATTCACGAATTCCTCTATCCGCTGCTGCAAGGCTATGACTCGGTCGCGCTGAAGGCGGACGTCGAGCTGGGCGGTACCGATCAGAAGTTCAACCTGCTGATGGGCCGCGAGCTGCAAAAAGATGCCGGCATGGCCGCCCAGTGCGTGCTGATGATGCCGCTCTTGGTCGGTCTGGACGGCGTCAAGAAGATGTCCAAGTCCGCCGCCAACTACATAGGCGTGCACGACGCCCCGGGCGAGATGTTCGGCAAGATCATGTCCATCACAGATGACCTGATGTGGAACTACTACGAGCTGCTCTCCTCTCGCCCGCTTTCCGACATCGAAGGCTTCAAGGCGGGCATTGCCGCGAATACCCTGAACCCGCGCGATGTTAAGATCTGGCTGGCCAAAGAGATCATCACCCGCTACCACGATGAAGCGGCAGCCGAAGCGGCTCACGAAGATTTCACCCAGCGTTTCTCCAAGAACGCCATCCCGGACGAGATGCCGGAAGTCGAGCTGGCACTGGAAGGCGAAGGTCTGCCGATCGCCAACCTGCTCAAGGATGCCGATCTGGTGGCCACCACCTCAGAGGCGCTGCGCATGATCAAGCAGGGCGCGGTCAAGGTTGACGGCGACAAGCTGGACGATGGCAAGGCACTCATAGGTGCCGGTACCGCCGTCTATCAGGTCGGCAAGCGCAAGTTTGCCCGGGTGACGGTCAAGTAAGCCAAACCTTCCTGCTAAAAAAGGCCTCCATATGGAGGCCTTTTTGTTGGCTAATTCCCGCTGGAAGAAGGGATTAGTCCTCTGTTTTAAGAAAGTTGCGATAGAGCATATAGAGGTGGGCCGAGCTCCAGCTGAAGTTGCTGGCCCCCTGCATGGCGCCTGTCTCCGGGTTGTAGTTTTCGCGGATGGGGCCGCTGCCCGCCAGCCCCTCGGCGTTGGCAAACAGCTTGTTGACCAGCAGCTGGGCATCGCTGCGATAGCCGTAGTTCTCCAAGCCCTTCACCCCGAAGTAGAACTGATCCAGCCAAACCCGGCCGCGCCAGTAAATGTTCGGGTCATAGGCCGGGTTGGTCAGTGCCGCCGTGCCGAGCGGCACCTTGGTGTTGAACTCCTGGCTGCTCAGCATCACCTCGCGCACCCGCGCGGCCTTCTCCTTGTCCGCCACCTCGGCCCAGAGCGGGCTCCAGCCTTCCGGGCCACGGCCACGGGCGGTCAGCAGCTTGCCGACGCAGCCGTTGGCGTCCGTGACATCTCCTTGATGGATCTGGCGGTCGTAATAGAAGCCGGAGGCCTCATCGAACAAACAGGTATTGATGTAACCGGCGAGCTGGGTAGCGCCCTCGCGGTAGCGGATCCCTTCGTCCGGTTTGCCGAGCAGATCTGCCATGTCCGCCAGGATGCGCTTCTCCTTGGCGAGGAAGGCGTTCAGCTCCACCGACTCCTGATCGATGGAGAAGCCGATGAGGCTACCGTCATCTTCGTGGTTCTCGAAGAAGGCGACGTTCCAGTCCTGGCGCGCCTTGGCTAGATCTCCTGCGTAGGTCTTGTCGGCGTAGCGCTGCAGCTGATCCGGCTCGATGAAGCCGAAGCGGGCGGCGTTGTCCATGCCGGACTCCCAGCCGGCGCCGTGCTGGGCGCCTATGTCCATGTCGGCGTAGCCGCCGACGCTCAGCACCTGCTGATAGGGCGCCATGCCGGCGCAGCCATACCAGCCGTCCCCCTCGTTGGTGCAGCTCGTGAGATCCAGCCCGGCGGGCACGCCACTGGCGTACTGCACCTTGAAGGTGATATTGCCGAATTCGTCGTTGTGCTCGACGTGCTTGGTGGCGCCGTATTCGATGATGCCGTTGCGGTTGTTGTCCCGCGCTCTGTACCACCAGTCGTGGTAGGCCTGGATCTTCGGATACATCTCGGCGATGAAGGCCTTGTCCTTGGTCGCGCCGTAGATCTCCCAGATGGCCCAGGCGGAGAGCGGCGGCTTGGTGTCCCGCTCGTTCCAGTTGCCGCCATCGCCGCCGCGATCGGAGAGCTTGTTGTAGAAGACGGCGTCGATCACCATGCCGGCATCCTGCGGGCGTAACGGGTCATCGGGCTGGATCTGGTAGTCATACATGGCGCGCACGTTGTTCTTGGCTACCTCGGGGTTGAAGTGAGCCATGGCGTAGGCGTGCTTCCAGCTGTCCCAGGCCCAGACGCCGTCGAACCAGCGGGCGGTGTTGGAGGGGGTGACCCCGTCGTGCAGTATGGCGCCGGCTGGTGAGCGCCAGTTACCGTTGAGGGTCTCCATCGCCTTGACCGCGATGCGTCGCTCGGCTTCCGGGATCCCTTGGTTGGAGAGGCCGCGCTCGAGATAGCCTTCCCAGCGGCGGATGGAGTCGTCGAAATAGCTGGCAGGCTTGGCCAGCAGGGCGTTGTGGCTCTGCTGGAAGCGGCTGGCATCATCGCTGCTGTGAACGTAGCTCTGCAGGGTGTAGATATCCTCGCTCCCCTTGGCGGCCAGGATGAGGCTGGCCTCGCTCGCATAGCCAAGCCCCTTCTCGTCCAGGGTGGTGCGGCTGGGCAGGGTGCGGTCGATGCGATAGCGGGCGCTGCCGCTCTGCATCATGTTCCAGGTGCTGCGCAGCTCGCCGAACTGGAACTCTATGCCTTGCTCGCTCTGGCTGATGGTGCGGGTCCAATCCGGGTACTGCTCGGCCACCGTCTTGTTGGCATCCCACTGCTGGAGCAGCTCACCCTGCCAAGTCAGGTTGAGGGTCAGCGGCGCGTCCTGATTGTTGATGAGTCGGGTTCGGATCAGCGCCGTGCGGGCATCGCCGTAGCGCAGTTCCAGCTCCAGGGTGAAGGGCGCGAACTCGAATCGCTGAATGAGCGCCCCCGGGATGGCGTAGATCTCGTGCTTGCTGGCGGCGGTGAGTGGATAGGCGCGGCCGCTCTCGTCGCTCAGGCTGAGCCGGTCCAGCTCGCTTGCAAAGAAGAGGCTGTACTCCTCGGCGATCACCATGGGGCCGGTGAAACCACCCCATTCGCTGTCGCTGGCGGGCAGCAGGAAGCCGTGCCAGGCCCCCAGATCGAGCAGCGGGTTGTATTTGAGGTTGGAGTAGCTGTCAAAATCTCGGAACTGGAGCGGGGTGCCGCTGCGATCTATCACGTTCTGGTACTGGCTCGCCAGGGTCGCACTGGGCGGAGTCGGGGCGCTGGAGTCATTGTCGTTGCAGGCGGTGAGGCCAAACAGGGCGACGCTCAGGGTGATGGAAAGTAAACTTTTACGAAACATGTCTCGCTCCAATTACGATTTTGTAGGTTAAGGAAGGTGCTTTTTTAGCGTTTATTTTAGTGAAGTCGTTTGCAAGAGACATTGTAGGGAAATGCTGCGGGCCATATTGGCGCTTCGTCACACTGTGGAGCGAGGGGATGTGAGCCGGATCTCCGGGTTACACGAGGTTACATTGCAGGGTGTTTTAGTAACTATTTACTTGGCGTTGAGTGTCCATTGAGGGACAGGTACGCAGATATTGGTGGGGAGTCAGACCGAACTCCTGCTTGAAACGGGCGGCAAAGCGGCTGGGAGAGTCATAACCGCAGGCGAGGGCCACCTCCAGCGGAGTGAGGGCCTGTTGCAGCAGGGTGAGGGCGTGGCTCATGCGCACCTGGGCCAGCAGCTGGCGAAAGCTGCGCCCCTCGGCGGCCAGCTTGCGCACCAGGGAGGCGCGGCTCATGGCGAAGTGGGGGGCTATGGTCTCCAGCCTGTGGTCGGCGCCGGGCTCCACCCCGAGGTAGCGGGCCAGCCGCTCCCCGAGCGTCATTGTGCTGGCGGGAAACAGCAGGTCGAGACCGCCGGCGGCCTGCAGCTCGGCATAGAAGCCGTGCAGCAGCTGGGTCTGGGTGGCCTGGCTCAGCGTGCGGCTGGCCATGGAGCAGACCAGCTCGAAGCAGAACGCCAGCGCCGGACTTATCTCAAGGCGCGGTTCCCTGAGCCGGGTGCCCGGGGCGTCAGTCAGCCACTCGGTAGGGGGCGGGGCCAGCAGGGTCAGGGCATGGGATCTGAACTTGCCCTGTTCGGGCTGGTTGACGAAGGTGAGCTGGTGGCCTGCCGGGATCAGCAGCCAGCTCCCCTTGTCAAACGACAGGCGCCTGTCCTGCCACCACAGCTGCTTGTGGCCCTGTTGTACCCAGATGATGGTCGGCGCATAGATGAGCACCCTGTGCAGCGGCTGCTGACGGATCCCGAGATAGTGATGCAGTTGCAGCAAGGGGGCGCTCATCCGGCGGGCTCCTAGGGGGTGACGAAGGTGGCGGTCAGGGTGGCCTTGCCCAGCGCCATGGCATTGAGCATGTAGCCTACCATGGCGGGCGGGGTATCTGCCTTGACCTCGAGTTTGGCTTCGGGCAGAGCCCAGGCGGTGAACTGGTAGCGGTGCATGCCGTGACCGGCGGGCGGGCAGGGGCCGCCGTAGCCCTGGCTGCCGAAGTCGGTTCTCAGCTCAAGGCCCTGTTTGAGTTTGCCGGAGACGTTGCTGGCAAGTGAACTCTGGTTGGCCGGCAGGTTCACCACCAGCCAGTGCCACCAGCCGCTGCCGGTGGGGGCGTCGGGATCATAGGCGGTGATGGCGACGCTCTTGGTGCCGGCCGGCAGATCCTGCCAGCTCAGCTGGGGCGAGCGGTTCTCCCCCTTGCAGCCGAAGCCGTTGAAGCTGAACGCCTTGTCCATCAGCTGGCCTTCCTGAATGTCAGCGCTCTTCAAGGTCATGGCAGAGGCGGGCAGGGCCGCCAGGCACAGCAGGGAGAGCAGGGTGGAACGCAGGGGTAATTTCATTGTGGTGCTCCTTTATGGATGACGGGATCCCGCCGAGAGGATCCTGATGACGGGATCAGTCTAGCGAAGCGGGGCGATTCGGGTGCAACCCAAAGGCTCAATATCGAGTTGTCGGTGGCTGATTGTGAGCCGAACTGCATCTGGGTGGGAAAAGAGTGGGATGGCGAGGTGAGATGGCAAGGAAGTGGGCGGCTTGTGGTGCGGCGGCCATAAAAAAAACCGGCCTCATGGAGGCCGGTTTTGACATCTTGCTGGCAGCAGCGAGGCGGCTTAGCGCAGTATCATCTGCTCGCGGCCCGGGCCGACGGAGACCATGGGAACCGGCACACCCAGCAGGGCTTCGATGCGCAGCACGTAGTGCTGGGCAGCCTTGGGCAAGTCTTCGAACTTGCGGATGTGGGAGATGTCTTCGCTCCAGGCTTCCATGGACTCGTACACCGGCTTCAGACCGGCGGTCTGCGGCCAGATCGGGTTCTCGGTGTTGGCGCCTTCGTAGGCCACGCAGATCTTCAGATCCGGCATGCCGGAGAGGCAGTCCAGCTTGGTCAGGGCGATCTCGTTGGCGGCCTGGATCTCCAGACCCTGCTTGGTGGCAACGGCGTCGAAGTAGCCGATGTCACGGGGACGGCCTGTGGTGGCACCGAACTCGTTGGCGAACTTGCGGAACTCTTCCTGGTTCTCCATGGCGGTGATCAGGGTGCCGGTACCGACAGAGGTACTGAACGCCTTGGCCACGGCAATCACGCGCTCGGGGCGCAGGGCCGGCAGGCCGCCACCGATACCGGCGTAGGCGCCGGAAACGTGGGAAGAGGTCACCCAGGGGTACTCACCGTAGATGAGGTCACGGCCGGCGCCCAGCTGGGCTTCGAACAGCAGGGTGCCGTTCTGGGCCTGAATGGCCTTGAGCGGCTCGCTGACGTTGCAGACTGCGTCGATCCAGGGGGCGGAGACTTCCAGCAGCCAGTCGGCCATTTCCTGGGCGGTCTGGCTGAACTCGAAGCTCGGGTAGAGGGCTTTGAGCTGCGGCAGTTTCCAGTCGAGGAAGAACTGGATGCGCTCGACCAGCACGTCCGGCTGTTTCAGCCAGCCGACCAGGATCGCTTTTTTCATGACCCGATCACCGTAAGCCGGGGCTATGCCCTGACGGGTGGAGCCATAGGCGCCATCACCCAGACGGACTTCTTCCAGGGTATCTTCCAGCGCATGGATCGGCAGGCAGAAGGTGGCGCGATCTGAGATGGCCAGTTTCGGGGTCACGCCGGCGGCTTTCACTTCAGCCAGCTCGCGGGTCAGCGGCTCCGGGCTGATAACCATGCCAGGGCCGAGGACAACCAGGCACTCCGGGTTGAATACGCCGCTCGGCAACTGGTGCAGCTTGAAGGTGCCCAGGTCGTTGACGACGGTGTGGCCGGCGTTGTTGCCGCCCTGAAAACGGATGCTGGCGGCGGATTGACCTGCCAGATAATCGACGATGCGGC
Source organism: Aeromonas sp. MR19 (assembly GCF_963899305.1). Lineage (NCBI taxonomy): Bacteria > Pseudomonadati > Pseudomonadota > Gammaproteobacteria > Aeromonadales > Aeromonadaceae > Aeromonas > Aeromonas sp. MR19. Next base: position 899,024 of record NZ_CAWQWZ010000011.1, on the reverse strand, counting down.
CTTTGCCTTCATCACCCCAGTTAGCACCTACGACTACGATAGACGACATGACTCTTTCTCCTAAGACGTTAGGCGTCCATCCTAGGAGGCTGGGGCGGATTAGAAAAATTAATTATCTTTATAATTCCGATAAGAAAACCATATAATCGTGGCGAATTTACCGGCAAGACGCCCAGTGTTGCCGCGCTGGCCCGCGTCATGGGCACAGATGTGGAAAACAAGAGGACCCCCATGCTGGACATTCACTGGCTGCACACCTTCGTTACCCTGGCCCGCCTGCAGCACTTCGGCCAGACCGCCACCGAATTGCACATGACCCAGCCCAACGTCAGCCTGCATCTCAAGAATCTGGAGCAGGCCACCCGGGTCAAGCTGATTGAGCGCAGCCCGTTTCGGCTGACCCAGGCCGGTGAGCGACTGCTGCAAAGCGCCGAGCGTGCCATCAACGAGCTGCTGTTGTGCCAGTCCGATCTCAATGCCCTCAACCAGCTGAGCCAGGGCACGCTGGCCATCGCCGCCAGCGACATCATCTCCCGCCTGCTGCTGATCCAGCCGTTCCAGCGCTTCAAGCAGGCCTTTCCCGGCATCGATCTCACCCTGTTCAACACCACCTCGGATCAGGCGGCCGAGCTGGTCAAGGCCGGCAAGGCGGATCTCGGCTTCGTGATGGCGCAAAAGCGCAGCGAACCGCTGTTCTACACAGAATTGCAGCAGGTGACCTGGTGTGCACTGGGACACGGCTTGGCCCGCTGGCAGGCGAGGGCCAAGGCGGGTGAGAGCGATCCCCTCGACGAGCCGACCCTGATCCTGCTCGGCCACGACACCCGCACCCGCGCCCTGATCGACCCCTCGCTACCCCTGCTCGGGCTGCCGAGCTGCCGCATCATGGAGGTGGGCAGCGTGGATGCCCAGCTCGACTGGGCCGAGGCGGGCTTCGGGGTCGCCATAGTGCCGGACTTCTCGCTCCACCCGCGCCTCAAGCTCACTGCGCCCGTGACCCGTCTGACCGACTTTCCCGGTACCAGCCTGGGGTATGTGGTGCGCCAGAATCAGGTGTTGTCGCGGGCCATCAAGCAGCTGCTGCACTGGGTGGAGGAGGAGATATTGCAGCCCGACGCCCGCCATCAAGCGGCGCCCAGGGCAGAAGGCTGATCAGGCCCGGCGGGACAAGCAGGCGGGATGCCCCTCGGCCCCTCGTGCGCCCGGTTTCACGGCGGGCGCCTGACCGGGGTTGACTGGGCCGGAAGGGAAGATAGCGATCGGCCACAGTGTTGCGGCCCGTGTGCGCATGAGCTGCTACAGAACAAGGTAAAAGGTGCAAGGCAACAGCTGCAATGCAAAAGAAGAGGCCACCCAGACAGGTGGCCTCTTTCGTTGGCGGTACGTGGGATTACTGGAAGGGCACGCTTGCCGAAGGAGTGACCGGCAGGGGCTGGTTCAGGCTGCCACTGGCGGCACTGGGTGCCGCCCCTTGCGTATCGGCGGGTGCCGAGCCGAGTGCGGCCGAGGCGCCTTGTGTGGCTGCAGCGGCCGAAGGTGGCTCCGCCGTCACGGCTTGCGTAGCCAATGCGGCCGAGGGGGCGTCCATAGTCACGGCTTGCGTGGTCTGGGCGGTCGAGACAGGCGCCACCGGCTGGGTTGCCATTGCACCCGAGGTTGCTGCCTGTGCTGCTGCGCTATTCCCGGTGGCCTGCGCCGCCGACTGGGCTGCCAGGGTTGCCGTCGAGCCCTCTGACTCCTGGGGGGTCAGGGATTCGGGGAGCAGTGATGGCGGCGGCAGGACGGCATCCTCCATGCCCGGGTGACGCGGCACCTCGGCCTCCGCCAGCATGGAGTCCAGGGTGAGGGTGGTCAGCGCCGGATGCAGACGGGTGAACTGCTTGAGCCGTGCGGTCAGCACGTTGCGCACTGTGCGCACCTGGGTGTCTGGCAGGCTGTCCAGCGCAACCAGTTCGGCGGTGACGGCGAAGGTGTTGACGCCGCTGGGCTGGCCCGGGTAGAGGTTGGCGCCGATGCGGCCGCGCTGGTAATAAGGGTGGTTCTTGAGCAGGCGATCGATCTGCTCCCCCTCGATGGGAATGATGCGCGCCTTGCAGCGACCGGTCAGATCCCCTATGCCCTGATTGGGGTGGCCCGCCACCATGAAGGCGGCGTCCAGGGTGCCGTCGCAGAGCCCCTCCAGCCGGTTGTTGATGGAGGAGGGAATGACGGGTGCGAAGCTGCTCTCCTGCCAGCCCATGGCATCGAGCAGGGCCTGGCTGGTGACGCGCTCTCCCGACCCCGGATTGCCCAGATCGACCCGCTTGCCTTCGATGTCGGCCAGGGTGTTGATGTTGCTGTTGGCACCGGCGAGCAGGGTCAGCGACTCCTGATGGAGTCGAAACAGGCTGCGCAGCCGGTCGTTGGGCGGCTGGCCCACGAAGGGGCCTGTGCCGTGGGCGGCGTGGTGCACCACATCCGACTGCACCAGCGCCAGCTGGATTTTCCCCTGGCCCAGCTCCTTCAGGTTGGCGAGGGAGCCCGAGGTGCTCTGCACGGCGCAGTGCAGCCCGTGGTTGGCGTTATCTTCGTTCAGCAGGCGGCAGATGGCCCCTCCCGCCGGATAGTAGACGCCGTTGAGCGCCCCCGTGCCTATGGTGAGATAGGCCGGCGTGGCGGCGTGCAGGGGCAGCACCAGGGCTGCAGCCAGCCAGGGCAGGGCGGTACGAGACAGGGTCGACAGGTGGTGCAGGGCGCTTGGCAACATAATGAACCGGATCAATGGCTGATAAAAAGGATGGGCCAAGCCCATCCCGTCTGACATCACGGCCTGCCGCTGTTTGGCGCAGAGCCGGGTTTGCATGGCATGTGCCATTCAAACCCGATCTCATCGCTTATGGCGGCGGCTGGTGCAGCTGACATTCAGCCGCAAAAATATACCCTATTGCCATCAGATGCGAGTCTGGATCGCTTTCTCCATCCGGGCCAGCGCTTCGGTCAGCCGTGCCCGGGTGCAACCGAAGTTGAGCCGCACGAACTGGCCATCGCCGAACTGGGCGCCGGGGGAGAGTCCCACCCCCGCCTGCTCGAAGAAGGCGATGGGATCCTCGAGACCGAGCGCACTGACGTCGATCCAGGCGAGGTAGGTGGCCTGATGGCGCGCCAGCTTGATACCGGGCCAGCGGGCGACCGCCTGCTCGATCAGCGTCAGGTTGGCGGCCAGGTAGTCGAGCTGTTCGCTGAGCCAGGGGTCGCCTCCCTCATAGGCCGCTTCGGCCGCCACGAAGCCCAGCAGGTTGACGTCGGCGCTGATGCCGCGCATCGCCTGTTGCAGCTTGAGGCGCAGGCGGGCGTTGGGCACCACGGCGAAGGCGCAGCACAGACCCGCGATATTGAAGGTCTTGCTCGGAGCCATCATGACGGCGCAGCGCTCGGCTGCTTCCGGGCTGATGGCGCCATAGGGTATGTGGCGGGCATCTTTATCCAGCAGCAGGTCGCAATGGATTTCGTCCGAGCAGACAACCAGATTGTGGCGCTCGGCGATGGCGTCTATGGCTTCCAGCTCCTCGCGGGTGAACACGGTACCGCCCGGGTTGTGCGGATTGCACAGCAGCAGCAGATCCGCCGCCGGGGCCTGACGCTCAAGCTCCTCCAGATCCAGCACCCAGCGACCGGCCTCTTCCACCATGGGCACTGTGAGCAGGGGGCGATCGTTGAACCCGGGTGCCTGCAGGAAGGGGTAGTAGACCGGCTTGGGAGTGATGATGCCGCGGCCGTGCTGGCTCCAGGCCTTGCAGGCAAGGTTTAAGCCGGGTACCACGCCGGGCAGGAAGACGAGCCACTCCGGCTGGATGGTCCAGCCGTAGCGGCTGGCCAGACGCGCCATGATCAGTTCGATCAGCCGGGCAGAGGGGCGCGAGTAACCGAAGATGCCGTGGGCGACCCGCTGGGTGAGGGCCTCGACGACGGCGGGCGGCGAGACAAAGTCGGTGTCGGCTACCCACATGGGCAGCACGTCCTGTCCCTTGTACTTGTCCCATTTCAGACTCATGGTATCGCGACGATCTATTTCCCGGTCAAAATCAAACATGTGAAATCCTTATGCTGGGCAGTGGGCTTTCAATGTACGGGGTCGGGCGCGGGGTCGCAAGCCTTGAGGTGACTCTTGATAATGACATAAAATAAGCGACGCTATTTCATGCACTTGCCGAATTTTGGCCAGTTTTCTTCCCCCCAATCAGTGGTAATCCTATGAGCTTGTTGACCGCCGCTCTGAAGAGGTCGGATCCCGTCTCCCTCTCTTTTTTGGCCGTGACCTTTATGACTGGGGTGGCGGTGGCGCTCCAGGTGCCTACCTTGAGCCTGTTTCTGGCCGAAGAGGTGCAGGTGCGCCCCTTGCTGGTCGGACTGTTTTACACGGTCAACGCCGTGATCGGCATCCTCATCAGTCAGTGGCTCGGCCACCGCTCCGACAGCAAGGGGGATCGCAAGCGGCTGATCCTGCGCTGTTGCTTCGCGGGTGTGGTGCTCTCCCTGCTGTTCGCCTGGAATCGCAACTACTGGTTGCTGGTGAGCCTGGGGGTGCTGCTGGCCAGCCTGGCCGCCACCGCCAGTCCCCAGTTGTTTGCCCTGGCGCGGGAATATGCCGACAGCCGCAACAAGCGGGCGGACATGTTCAGCTCCGTGCTGCGGGCCCAGTTCTCCCTGGCCTGGGTGATTGGCCCCCCCATCGCCTTCGCACTGGCCATCGGCTATGGCTTCGAGGTGATGTATCTCGCCTCCGCCCTGGCCTACCTCATCTGTGCCTTCGTGGTGTGGCGCTGGCTGCCCTCCCTGCCGCTGCCCACGCCAAACAGCGAGGTTGAGCGGGTCAGCAGCTGGAAGGATCCCTCGGTGCGGGCGCTGTTCATCGCCTCCACCCTGATGTGGACCTGCAACAGCATGTACCTCATCAACATGCCGCTCTACATCACCCGCGAGCTGGGGCTGGAGGAGAAGCTGGCCGGTGTGCTGATGGGCACGGCGGCAGCCCTCGAGATCCCCTTCATGCTGCTGGCGGGCTACTACACCCAGCGCTTCGGCAAGCGTCCCATGATGCTGGTGGCCGTGCTGGCCGGGGTGGGTTTCTACGTGGGGCTGGTCACTCTGTCGAGCCAGTCTGCGCTCATCGCGCTGCAACTGCTCAACGCCATCTTCATCGGCATAGTCGCCGGGATCGGCATGTCCTACTTCCAGGATCTGATGCCGGGGCGCGCCGGGGTGGCGACTACCCTGTTTGCCAACAGCATACGCACCGGCTCCATCATGGCGGGGGCCATCGCGGGGACTGTGGCCGAGATCTGGAGTTTTCACGGGGTCTTCATGGTGGCGACGGCACTGGCGCTGGCGGCACTGGGCGCCTGCTGGCGGGTGCCCAATGTGTGAGGCCGGTCTGTGACCTGTTGGCTATGGGTGACGCAGGCTGCCTGACGGCTTGGGCTTACTTGTCGTTGTCGTTCTGATATTCGTTGCGCAGGCAGCGCAGCAGCAGCTCGGTGGCCGGCCCCAGCGAATCCGCTGACGGGGTCAGCAGATAGGTGTAGAGATGGCGCTCGTTGCCGCTTGCCAGATCCAGCGGCACCAGGACGCCGTTGGCCAGCTCCTCCTGCACCAGATGGCGGGGCAGCCAGGCATAGCCGAGGCCGAGTTTGAGCATGGCGATCACTTCGTGGTAGTGGGTCGCCTTCCAGCCGGTGTCGTCCGCATCGTTCCAGTCCACCGAGCGGTGAATGGGGGGATGCAGGCTTATCTGGTTGTGGCTGGCAAGCTCGTCGGTTGAAACGGCCCCGGCCAGGGCGGCGAGGGGATGGTCGGCCGAGCAGAGCGGCAGCAGGCACACCTCGTCCAGCGGCAGGCCGGTGCGATCCTGGGGCAGGTGCTCGGAGAGCATCAGATCCCCCACTTGCAAGGCGTTGAAGTGGCAGTGAATGCGTTCGTGCAGATTGACGCGGCAGCCCCGGCTGCGGGGATAGAAGTGGGCCAGCGCCCGATAGAGGCGCTCCCGTGGCTGCAGCACGGAAACATAGAGGTTGATCTGCGGCTCCCACTGCCGCTCCAGGTTGTTGGCCAGGTTTTCCAGCTCTTCCACCTGCTGGCTGAGCTGACGCGCCCGCTTGAGGAAGATCTCCCCGGCCTGGGTCAATACCGCCTTGCGCCCCCTCACTTCCAGCAGAGGCACCCCCAGACTCTGCTGCAGCTTGGCCACCGCATGATTGAGAGAGGATTGGCTCTTGTTCAGCGCCTCGGCGGCCTGGGCATAACCGCCACAGTCCACCACGGCCTGAAAGATCCGCCATTGCTCAAACGTGCTCTTGGGACGAAACATATCTCAACCTGATCAGGGATCGTATGTGGTAAGGGGCTGCAACGGGGTGCCGGCGGCACCCTATTGAATTTAACCCCATGCGGCGCAGGGTTCCGGTTATTTTGTTGATTTATTTGGGCTGGGCCACAAAGGTCTGGCCGGTTTTGCCACGGCTGTCGGCCCCCATCAGATAGAGATAGAGCGGCATGAGATCGGCTGGCGTCTTGAGCTGCTGGGGATCTTCCGCCGGGAAGGCGCTGGCGCGCATCTTGGTGCGGGTACCGCCCGGGTTGAGGGTGTTGACCCGCACAGCCGTGTTTTCCAGCTCGTCGGCCAGCACTTCCATCATGCCCTCGATGGCGAACTTGGAGATGGCGTAGGTGCCCCAGTAGGCGCGGCCCTTGCGGCCCACGCTGGAGGAGGTGTAGACGATGGAGGCCTCACCGTGCTCCTTGGCGGTCTGGCGGATCAGCGGCAGCAGCGCCTGGGTCAGCAGGAACTCGGATTTGACGTTGACCTGCATCACCTCGTCCCACTCCTGCTCCTGAATGTGTTCGAAGGGGGAGAGGGTGCCGAGCAGGCCGGCGTTGAACAGCACGCCATCGAGGCGGCCAAACTGCTGGGCGAAGGTCTCGGCCATGCCGCGGTAGTGGGCGGCGGTGGCACCTTTCAGGTCCACCGGCACTATGGCGGGCAGGGGATAACCGGCGGCCTCGATCTGGTCATAAACCGCCTCGAGTTTGGCGCTGGTGCGGCCGAGCAGGATCACGGTAGCGCCGTGGGCGGCATAGGTGATAGCGGCTTCGCGGCCTATGCCGTCACCGGCACCTGTGACCAGAATGACCTTGTGCTTGAGCAGATCCCGGGGGGCCTGATAATCGAGCATGACAACTCCTGTTAACAAGTTCGTGGCAGATGCGCGCGGCAATAGAGGGGCAAGTGTACTGACCCCGCACGGCATTTGACCAGTATGAGACGGCAAAAATGTGAAGAAAATAGAGGGGTTGTGATTGCGGAGTGTGTTTTTTGAGCCACTGTCGCAGAGTTTTTGCGCGAGCCCGGCAAACTCCCTAGAATGTGAAAAACTCGAACACTGAGCGGAGCATCAAGTGGCATTTTTGACCGAATATGGCCTGTTCCTGGCCAAGACCCTCACCTTACTGCTGGCCATAGCTGCCGTCATCCTGATGGTGATCAGCAGCCGTCAGCCGAAATCCCGCAAGGGTGAGCTGGTGGTGACCGACCTCTCCAGCGAACTGGAGCAGGGGCGTTACCAGTTGCAGGCGGCGCTGGCCGGCAAGACCGAGCGCAAGCAGCTGGAGAAGGCGCGCAAGGCCGAACACAAGGCCCGCGCCAAGACCGAAGACGAGCGCAGCCGGCTGTTTGTGCTCGATTTCAACGGCAGCATGGATGCCAAAGAGGTGGCTTCCCTGCGGGAAGAGGTGAGCGCCGTGATAGGCGTCGCCCAGTCCGGTGACGAGGTGTTGCTGCGGCTAGAATCCGGCGGCGGCGTGGTCCATGGCTATGGCCTGGCCGCATCCCAGCTGCAGCGACTGCGCGACAAGGGCATCAAGCTCACCGTGGCCATCGACAAGGTGGCGGCGAGCGGCGGTTACATGATGGCCTGCGTGGCAGATCAGATCCTGGCTGCACCCTTTGCCATCGTCGGCTCCATCGGCGTGATAGCCCAGTTGCCGAACTTCAACAAGCTCCTGAAAAAGCACGACATCGAATTCGAGATGCACACAGCTGGCCAGTACAAGCGCACCATCACCATGTTCGGTGAGAACGACGATCTGGGGCGGGAGAAGTTTCGCGAGGAGCTGGGCGCCATCCACGAGCGGTTCAAGGCGTTCGTGGCCGAGCACAGGCCCCACCTCGACATAGACAGCGTCACCACGGGGGAGCACTGGCTGGCGAGTCAGGCCAAGGGGCTGGGGCTGGTGGATACCCTCTGCACCAGCGACGACTACCTGCTGGCCCAGGCCAGCCATCACAAGGTGGTCGGCATCAGCTATCGCAAGCCAAAGAGCCTGACCCAGAAACTGGGCCAGCAGGCCGCCCTGGCGCTGGAGTCGAGCCTGGGTCGTCTATGGCAGCAGAGCCCCTGGCGCTGAGGCCTCGCTTGCACCATGGGCATGAAAAAGCCGGGCACTTGCCCGGCTTTTGCTATCCAGCGACTCAGCGCTGGAAGGGATAGACGGAGCCCAGTTTCAGGATCTGGGTCAGCTCGTCCAGCGCACAGCGGGACTCCTGCACCAGCGCCGGGTCGCGCAGATCGTCCAGCGCCAGGCTGTCGCGGTAGTGGCGATCCACCCAGTTGTCGAGGCGGGCAAACTGGCTGTCGTTGATGAGGCAGGCCGGGTTGACCGCCGCCAGCTCCTGATCGTTCATGGCGACTCTCAGCCGCAGGCAGGCGGGGCCACCGCCGTTGCGCATGCTCTGCTTCACGTCCATGTAGTGCACCTGCTTGATGGGGGTGCCCTGGGCGAGGAGTTGGCCGAGGTAGGCCGATACGGCCGGATTGTCGCGACACTCGGTGGGCGCGATGATCGCCATCTCGCCGGAGGGCAGGGTCAGGATCTGGGTATTGAACAGATAGGATTTCACCGCATCCTGCACCGACACCTCGGCAGTCGGCACCTCGATGAAGTGCAACTCGCCCTCGCCAAACTTATTGCGCACCTCGGCCAGCGCCGACGCCGTGTTGAGGAAGGCCTGCTGGTGGAAGAAGAGCACGTTCTGGTTGCCTACCGCTATCACGTCGTTGTGGAACACCCCCTGATCGATCACCTCCGGATTCTGCTGGATGAAGACGGCGCTCTCTTCGCTCAAACCGTGCAAACGGGCGATGGCCTGGCTGGCCTCCAGGGTCTGGCGGGCCGGGTAGCGTTTGGGGGCGGGCTGGGAGACATCAAAGGCGCTGCGGCCATAGACGAACAGCTCGACCCCGGACTCGCCATAGGCACGGCACAGCCGGGTGTGGTTGGCGGCGCCCTCGTCACCGAAGTGGTCGTTCTCCGGCAGGTGCTGGTGGTGATAGAAGTGGCGATCGTTGTTGAACACGGCGCGCAGTATGCGGCCGGTCACCTCGGGTTCGAGGGAGCGGTGGAACTTGTTGGTCAGGTTGGCGGGGGTGAAGTGAATGCGGCCATCCTGGGTATCGGCACTCGGGGAGACGGTGGCTGCGTTGGCGGTCCACATGCTGGAGGCCGAATAACAGGCGGCCAGCACGGCGGGCGCCTGTTTCGCGGCCTGGGCCAGCACGCTTGCATCATTGCCGGTGAAGCCGAGGCGGCGCAGGGTCGCGAGATCCGGCCGCTCCTGCGGTGCCAGCACCCCCTGGGTCATGCCAAGCTCGGTCAGCGCCTTCATCTTGCGCAGCCCCTGCTTGGCCGCCTCCTTCGGATTGGACGCCTCCTTGGCGTTGCTCTGGGAGGCGACGTTGCCATAGGACAAGCCGGCATAGTTGTGGGTCGGGCCGACCAGGCCGTCGAAGTTGACCTCGAAGTGCTTCATTGCGTACATCCTTTCGATTTTTATATGGGTAGCGGTTCCTTCCGCGCACAAAGCTGCGGGATGCAGCCATTATAAGGAGATTTTGTCTTTTGTAACAAGCTGATAACCAAAGTGGTTTGTTATGTTACAAGAGCGGTTGGTTATGTCGTTTCAAATATAAAAAGGGGGTGGATATAGCATAAAAATAAAAAAGCGGTTGCTTCCCGCGGCTCGGCTTCGCATTAATAAATAAAGAGGTCAGCTGGTTCGGGCGGGTGAGCTAATTTGCTCACAAGATTGCTTTTTCGCGTCAAATCTCTTATACAGCCCCACAAAACCGCACACCAACCCCGTCGGGTGCAATGAGGATAATAGTTACAGCATGGGCAAATCACTGGTCATAGTGGAGTCTCCGGCCAAGGCCAAGACCATCAACAAATATTTGGGCAAGGACTACGTGGTGAAATCCAGCGTCGGTCATGTTCGCGATCTGCCCACCAGTGGCAGCGCCAGCAACGAGCCCAAAAAACCTGTCATTCGCGGCATCAAGCTGAGCGAATCAGAGAAGGCTGCCAAGGATCGCAATGCCCTGTTCTCACGGATGGGGATCAATCCGACCGCAGGCTGGCAGGCCAACTACCAGATTTTGCCCGGCAAAGAGAAAGTGGTCAGTGAGTTGCAAAGTCTGGCCGCCAAGGCTGACACCATCTATCTCGCAACCGACTTGGATAGAGAGGGAGAGGCGATCGCCTGGCACTTGCGCGAGATCATCGGTGGTGACGACAGCCGCTACAAGCGGGTGGTGTTCAACGAGATCACCAAGACCGCGATTCAGGAGGCGTTTGCCCAGCCATCCGAGCTGAACATCCACCGCGTCAATGCCCAGCAGGCTCGTCGTTTCCTCGATCGGGTAGTGGGCTACATGGTCTCCCCCCTGCTGTGGAAGAAGCTGGCTCGCGGTCTCTCCGCCGGCCGGGTACAGTCCGTCGCTGTGCGTCTCATCGTCGATAAAGAGCGCGAGATCAAAGCGTTCGTGCCGGTCGAGTTCTGGGATCTCAACGCCGACCTGCTGACCGGTGACAAGGCCGACCTGCGCATGGAAGTGGTCAGCCGCAACGGCGCCGACTTCAAGCCGGTCACCCAGGCCGAGACCTTTGCCGCCGTGGCCGCCCTGGAAGGGGTCGACTACAAGGTGGTGAACCGGGAAGACAAGCCGACCGGCTCCAAGCCGTCCGCCCCCTTCATTACCTCCACCCTGCAACAGGCGGCATCGACCCGTCTGAGCTTCGGGGTGAAGAAGACCATGATGATGGCCCAGCGTCTGTATGAAGCGGGCTACATCACCTACATGCGTACCGACTCCACCAACCTCAGCAAAGAGGCGGTCGAGGCGCTGCGGGAATATATCGGCGAGCAGTATGGCGCCGCCTATCTGCCGAGTGAACCGAATCTCTACGGCTCCAAGGCCGGTGCCCAGGAGGCTCACGAGGCGATCCGTCCCTCCAGCGTGTTGGTCACGGCCGAGATGCTGGAAGGCATGGAGCCGGATGCGATGCGGCTCTATGACCTGATCTGGCGCCAGTTCGTGGCCTGCCAGATGACCCCGGCCCAGTACGATTCCTCCACCCTGACCGTCAAGGCCGGTGAGTTCGAGTTGAAGGCCCGTGGTCGCACCCTGCGCTTCGCCGGTTGGACCAAGGCGCTGCCACCCATGGGTCGCAAGGGCGACGACAGCCAGTTGCCGGCGGTGACGGTGGGCGAGATCCTCAAACTGGTCAAGCTGGATCCCCGTCAGCACTTCACCAAGCCGCCTGCGCGTTTCACCGAAGCGGCCCTGGTGCGCGAGCTGGAAAAACGCGGCATTGGCCGTCCTTCCACCTACGCCTCCATTATCTCCACTATCGTGGATCGCGGTTATGTGCGGGTCGAGAGCCGCCGTTTCTTCGCCGAGAAGATGGGTGAAATCGTCACCGACCGTCTGGTCGAGAACTTCGTCGAGCTGATGAACTACGAGTTCACCGCCAAGATGGAAGACAAGCTCGATGGCATAGCCGAAGGCAGCCTGGAGTGGAAGAAGGTGCTGGATGCCTTCTACGAAGAATTTACTCAGGAGCTGGCAAAAGCGGATCGGGACGCGGAAGAGGGGGGCATGCGTGCCAACCAGATGGTGCTGACCGACATCGACTGCCCGGATTGCGGCCGCAAGATGGGCATTCGTACCGCCACCACAGGCGTCTTCCTCGGCTGCTCAGGTTACGCCCTGCCGCCGAAAGAGCGCTGCAAGAAGACCATCAACCTGGTCTCCGCCGACGAATTCGTCTCCGCCACCGACGGTGACGAGGCCGAAACCGAGGCGCTGCGCGCCAAGCACCGCTGCGGCGTCTGCGGCACCGCCATGGACGCCTACATCATTGACGACAGCCGCAAGCTGCACGTCTGTGGTCGCAACCCGGATTGCGATGGTTACGAGATCGAGAAGGGCCAGTTCAAGCTCAAGGGCTACGAAGGGCCGAGCATAGAGTGCGATCGCTGCGGATCCGAGATGCAGCTCAAGAACGGCCGTTTCGGCAAGTACATGGGTTGCACCAGCGAGACTTGCAAAAACACCCGCAAGATCCTGAAAAACGGCGACATAGCGCCGCCGAAGGAAGATCCTGTACCGCTGCCCGAGCTCAAGTGCACCCAGTCCGACGCCCACTTCGTGCTGCGTGACGGGGCGGCCGGCCTGTTCCTGGCTGCCAGCAACTTCCCGAAATCCCGCGAGACCCGTGCGCCTCTGGTGGAAGAGCTCAAGCGCTTCAAGGATCGCCTCTCGCCCAAGCACCAGTACCTGGCCGACGCCCCGGCGTCAGATCCTGACGGTAACGCCTCCATCGTGCGCTTCAGTCGCAAGACCAAGGAGCAGTACGTGATGACCGAGGTCAACGGCAAGGCAACGGGCTGGACGGCGCACTACGACAACGGCAAGTGGCAGGAGAGCCTGGCCAAGTCGAAGAAGGCCTGATGGCGCGCAGTTCACACTATGATGAAAGAGGCCCCTTGCTGGGGCCTTTTTGTTGGGAGATGGCGGTATACTGAAACCGCTGCAAGGATGGCAGCGCTGTACACGGAGGTTGTGATGGAGATTAACGAGATCCGGCCGGGAATGACCTGTCTGACCCGGGAAGGTACTGCCTATGTGCTGGAGGTGGACAGGCAGAGTCTGCTGGTGTTGTTGCAACGGGAGTATGAAACCATACCCGTGCAGGTGCGCAGCGACGAGATCCTGGCTCCTCTCACGCTGTGATGTACCAGGAGGCAAGGCGTTATGGGCGCTCTTTGGCTCAACAGAACGTCATGAGAAGCCGTGACACCCTGGTTTAAAAGGGAATGAGGAATAGCAGCTCGGCCAGGTCGGGCTGCCATTGCCACTCCCGCATCTTTACCCGCCCGCCAATCACAGGCACACCCTCCTGCTGCAATCGCCCCGTTTGTTCCGTGAAGCCTGTCGACCCTTTTGGCAGTGAAATGGTGCCGCCTGCGCCCAGCACGCGATGCCAGGGCAGCACCTTGTCCGTTTCCCGCAGCACCTTGCCTACCAGCCGGGCCCGACCGGGCAGTCCCGCCAGATCCGCCACCTGACCATAGCTGACCACCTTGCCGGCCGGGATCAGGGCGAGGATCGCCTCGATACGGGCGACCTTGTTCAGGGTGGCAGGGGCTGGCTCCATTCTCATGGGTCTGACTCTCCAGAAACGACAGAAGCGCCATTGTGGCGCTTCTGTGATAGGGGTGGCAACCGCTTCAACCAAAGGTCTGACTGAGCCCCTTGAGCTGTTTGGTGCGTTCCAGCAGCTCCTGACTCGAGTCGTCGACCTCCTGCATCTTCTGGCTGTTGGCGTGGGAGTACTGGGAGATCTGGTTGATGCTGCGACTGATCTCCTCCACCACCGCCTGTTGCTGCTCGGCGGCGGCGGCGATCTGGGTGGAGTGTTCCGTGACCAGCTCTATCTCTTCCAGCACAGAGTGCAGGCTGCTGGCGCCCTGGCGGGTCATCTCGGCGCATTCGCGGGTCTGTTGCAGGTTCTCCTGCATCATCCCCTTCCAGCGTCCCAGGGTGTGCTGGATCTGCTGTATGCTGCCCTGGATCTGCTCGGTCGCCTTGTGGGTGCGGGTCGACAGGGTGCGCACCTCGTCGGCCACCACCGCAAAACCGCGGCCCTGCTCACCGGCCCGCGCCGCCTCGATGGCGGCGTTGAGGGCCAGCAGGTTGGTCTGATCGGCTATGCCCTGGATCTCGCCCATCACGCTGCCGATCCGCTCCGACTCGCTGGCCAGCTCCACCGCCGAGTTGAACGCCAGCTCCGCCTGTCTGGCGAGCTGCTCGATGCGCTGCTCGGTCTGGCTCAGCTGTTTGTTGGTGTGCTCGCAGCGGCTGCGGGCCTCGTTGACCTGACCGTTGGAGTTCTGGATGTTGTGGGCTATCTCGTGGGCCGTGCTGGCCATCTGGGTCATGGCGGCTGCCATCTGCTGGGTCTGGGCATCCTGCTCGTTGATGTCGAGGCAGGCCTGATGGGAGGCCTGTTTCAGCTTGGTAGCCAGGGTCTGCAGCGGCTGGGTCGCATCGTTGACCCGACCCAGCACGGTGCGAATGCGGGCCTGCAGCATCTTGATGTGAAAGTCGGCGATGGCGCCGGGGCCGTCGCCCGAGTAGACCAGCCGGGTCAGGCTGTCGTATTCGCGGCCGAGCTGCTGCAGATAGAGCGGCAGGGCGAAGAGCTCGCGCCAGCAAGCGCCGCCTATGAGCAGCAGGGGCAGCAGCATCAGCAGGGCTGTCATGGGGCCCTGACTGCTGAAGGCCCAGCCAAACAGACCGAGCAACAGCAGGCCCAGCACAGGCAGGCGTATGCGGCTGAGGGAAGGGAGGCTGCTGGCCGAGCCGCGCTCCGCCTTGAGCAGGGCCTGATAGGTCTGGCTGGCGACTCGCTTGAGCTGGGGTTCAGGTTTGCAGCGCACCGACTGGTAACCGCTGACTCTGCCCCCCTCGTAGATGGGGGTCACATAGGCATCGACCCAGTAGTAGCGGCCATCCTTGCAGCGGTTCTTCACCATGCCGCGCCAGGGCTTGCCCTCCTTGAGGCGGGCCCAGAGATCGGCGAAGGCGGCCTTGGGCATGTCGGGGTGGCGCACCAGGTTGTGGTTGTGGCCGACCAGTTCTTCAACGGGGTAGCCGGCGATGCGACAGAAGGCGGGGTTGGCGTAGGTGATCACCCCGCGCAGGTCCGTGGTGGAAACCAGTTGTTCGTCGGCAGGAAACTCCACTTCGCTGTCCAGGGTATGGACGTCTCTGCGAGTCATAGGGATAGGCTCCGATGTTCTTGTTGATAGTTTTATCGTTGTTATTGTGGCAGATCCGGGCGTGGTTGCAGGTGCTTGTCAGGGTGCGCCAAGTCGGCTTCATAGGGGGCTGAATTTTGCCAATAATGGCGGATGAATGGTAGGGGAAAGTTGGTTTTTTGTTGGTGGATGGTAAAAAAAGGCGACCGAAAGGTCGCCAAACAGAAAGATAACACTACCTCTGCGGCGCCCGGTAACGCACCTGTAGCTGGTCGAGGATCTGCAGCTGGCCCGGCAGGCGGGCGGCGAAGTGATCCCACGCCTTGCGGGCGGGGTCGCTCCAGGCCACCTCGGCGGTGGCCAGCATGCGCGGGAACAACATATAGTCGAGGCGGTCACGAGAGGTCACCAGCTCCGACCATAAGGGGCTCAGCACCCCCAGGATGTTATCGTTGGCATGGAAATCGGCCGGAGCAGGATCGCATCGATAGACCTGCTCCAGATTGAGGGTGCCCGCCCAGTAGAGGCCGGGTTCATGGATGTCCTGGCTCCAGGCCAGATCCAGATAGAGGTGCTGGGCCGGTGCCATCACCACCGGATAGCCGGCCGCAGCCGCATCCAGCCCTGCCTGGAAGCTGGTCCAGGCGAAGATGGTGGCATCCCGGCTCACCTTGTCGCCGTGCAATATCTCCTCCCAACCCAGCATTCGCTTGCCCTTGCCAGCCAGATATTGCTGGCAGTGGCGCAGCAGGTGGCCCTGCAGCTCGCGGCAATCCTGATACCCCTGCTGCGCCATCAACTGCCGGCAGGCCGGGCTGTCGGTCCAGACCCCGGTCGGCACCTCGTCTCCCCCCATGTGTACCAGCGGGCCCGGGAACAGCTCGCACACCTCGTCGATCACCGCCTCCAGGAACTGATAGGTGCCGGGCAGGGCCGGGTTGAGCACGTTGTCGTCGAAATATTGCACCGACAGGTAGCGGGAGCGGTCGGCTGCTTCCACCAGCAGCTCGGGCAGCGCCTTGATGGCCGCATGACAGTGGCCCGGTATGTCGATCTCGGGAATGACTGTGATGCCGAGTCCGGCGGCATAGGCCACCAGCTCGCGCACCTCGCTCTGGCTGTAGTAGCCGCCGTAGGGCTCGGCGCCGCCACTCAGCTGGGGCCCGACCGGCAGATCGTGGCCGCGCCAGGCGGCCCGTTCCGTCAGCTGGGGGAATGCCTTGATCTCGAGTCGCCACCCCTCGTCATCGGTCAGGTGCCAGTGGAAGCGGTTGAACTTGTAGAGGCTCATCAGCTTGAGCAGGCGCTTGAGGGTGGCCAGGCTGTGAAAGTGGCGGGCACAGTCGAGGAAGATGCCGCGAAAACCGAAGCGCGGTGCATCGCTGAGCTCGATGCAGGGCAGGCTCTCCCCGTGTTGCAGGGCCCACTGGGCCAGGCTGATCAGGCCATGGCGCCAGCCCGCCTCGCCGGCCGCGGCTATGGTCACCCCCTCAGGCGTGATGGTGAGGCGATAGGCCTCCGCAGCCAGAGGCTCTTCGAGCAGCCGGATCTCGGCATCGTGATCCTGCTCCAGCGCCAGCCCGGTCAGCTCGTTGAAATGGGCCAGCAGGCCGGTCAGCGACCCGGGCCCGCTGACATGGGCCCGCTCTGCCAAGCGGAAGTTGCCCTCCAGCAGCACCAGCTGATCCGGCTGGGGCACTATGCCGGCCAGAGACTCGACCTCGGGCAGATCCGGGGCGCCGGGCGCGCTTGGCGGCAGGCCCAGCGCCTCATCGGCCAGCACCACCGGCATCAGCTGCGGGCCCGTGCTGGCCTCGGGCAGGCTCAGGAAGAAGCCGCGCGGCATGTCGGAGAGGCGCTTGATGGGGGTGTTGCGACAGCAAAAACGCAGCTCGCTTTGCCCCTCGGCCGGGATCAGCACCTTGTAGCTGCCGCTCTGGCGTTCCAGCTCCCCCCCCTGCACCGAGGCCGGGTCTATGTGGCGCGCCAGGCAGAAGTGGAGCTTCCAGGGGACGGCCGGCAGCTGGCTCAGGTTGAAGCGGAACCAGACGTCCTCGCCATCGCGTCGGTCGACCTGGGTGTGGATCAGGGGTGCAGACATGAAAATTCCTCTGATGGAGTTAAGGGAACAAACAAGGCGGTCATCTCCTTGTGGTACTGGTCAACCCGGGGAGGGAGCCTGAGTGCTGAGATGGGCACACCCCGGAGCGGGCAGAGGGGGACTCTGTCCCCGCCGACGGGCAGATCGCATTGGACAAGGCTCAGCAGTGCAGACATGGGAAGGCCTCCGACTGGGCAAACAGTATGGCCCCCTCCAGTGCATCGGCCTTGGGGTTGACCAGGTTGAGGTGCGCCAGCCGGGGGGCGAGGCGCATGCCGATGCCGCCGAGCAGGGCGATCTGGCTGGCCCCCAGCTGTTGCATCCCCTCCAGCAGGATCCGCAACTGTTCGCAGGTCTCGTCCAGCAGCTGGCAGGCGAGCTCGTCGCCGTCGCTGGCAGCATCGAACACCCAGGGGGCGAAGCGGCCATAATCGGCCGGAATGGCGCGGTATGCCCAGCGCACGACGTCGGCCTGATCCCGCTTGAAGTGGTCGAGCAAGCGGATGGCGAGCGTGCTGGGGGGCAGGATGCCGTCGTGGCAGAGCAGGGACTGCTGGATGGCACGCAGCCCAAGCCAGGCGCCGCTGCCCAGATCCGAGATGGGAAAACCGCGGCCGGAGCAGGTATGCAGTTGGCCATGCCGATAGAGGAGCCCGGCCGAGCCGGTGCCGGCGATGAGAATGGCCCCCTCCTTGCCACCGAAGGCACCCAGGCAGGCACCGAAGGCATCCGAGGTGAGCCGCACGCGGGCAAAGGGGAAGGGCATCTCGAGCATGGCGTGATAGCACTCCGCCAGCTCGGCGGAGGCCAGTGCCAGCCCGACCCCCATCTGCTGTGCGCTTGCCACCGGCAGACCGGCCGCAGTGCGGGCCTGCTCGATGGCGGCCAGCACGTTGGCGTGGGCGACCTCTATGCCCAGCTCCAGGTTGGAGCCGGCGGCGCGCCCCTCGCCCAGCAGCTTGCCGGCCCGATCCCGAATGCGGGCGCGGGTGTGGGTGCCGCCCCCATCCACGCCGACCCAGTACTCAATCATGCCGGCCTCCCAGCGCACTCTGCCAGCTGATGGCCAGGGCGAACCAGGCTGCGTGGGGGATCCACTGTTCGCCCCAGCGCCAGTTCTGATCCAGCCGATCCTTGTACTCCTCTGGAATAAATGCGATATCCGCCTCGTCATCGAAGCCGGCCGTGATGCCGTTGCAGATGCCGCCGAGGGCATTGGGATAACCGGCTGTGTAGCTCGGGTTGTTGATGCCGTGGCCCGCCAGCATGCAGGCGTTGAACGGATTCTGCCCCAGGATCCAGTCGAGCTGGCGCTGGCCGAAGCCGAGCAGCGGCCCGGATTGTGGCGGGAGCTGCTCGGCGGCGGCAAAGGCCATGGCGGCCAGAGACGCCAGCCTGGCGTTCTCCCCCTGCCACCAGTAGCCGGATTCGTTGTGGTGCGGGATGAAGAAGCTGACGCGAGGCGCCTCATCCACCCCTTTCACATACTGGCGGGCGAGGGCGAAGGGGTTGCCTGCCCGGGCGCACAGCGCCAGCTCGGCGGCCAGCGCCTGCTGCACCACGGTTTGCACCTGGGCCTTGCGATCCTTGTCCGGCTCTACGCCTAGGTATTCCAGCAGTGCCAGCACCGGCAGGCCCGCCTCGGCGGCGTGGTAGTAGGGACGCGAGCCATCCTCGTTGGCGGACCAATGGTGGCCGAACTCGGGATGGGGGCGCTGGCGGGCGCAAAGCTTGCCGGCCCACTCCCTCGCCTCGCTTAGCCACTCATGGCCCAGGGTCTTGGTCAGCTCGACCGCAGCCAGCAGGGCGCAGTAGTCATCTAGGATGTTCTCGACCCCGTCGTCCAGATAGGCGAGGTTGTGCTCGCGCAGGTGCAGGTAGCCGCGGCTGGCCGCCTCGGCATAGTGACTCGCATCAAGGTCGCCGCTGACGCTCTCGCGGGCGGCGCGGGCCAGCGCCGCTATGGCCATGCCGCCCCCTTGCCGAAAACCCGCCTGCCAGTTGGCGGATTTGATCCCCTGCTGGGTGGCGTAGGCGCACAGTTCACGCAGCTCGGGATCCTTGCTCCACTTGTCGAACAGCGTCATGTAGAAGAAGCCGCTCTCATCCTGCATCCGGCAGAGAAAATCCGCCCCGTGCAGCGCCTCGTCATTGAGCCGTTTGCAGAGGTTGATCCCGTCTATGTCGCGGCGCGATGCCAGCAGTTCACGGCACCTGAGCAGGGCCCATACCACCATGGGGGTCTGCTGGGGGTTGAGGTAGTTGGCGTAGGAGAGGTGGCTCAGGTACTTGCTCATGTCGCCGCTGGCATCGAACCAGCCGCCGTGTACGTCTTTGCGTTGATCGGTGCCAAACAGCCGGGCGGTGCGGTCGGCCCGATCGAAGGCGCCGCTGGCGCGCTGGCCCTTGAAGTAGTGAATGACATCGGAGAGGCAGCGGCTCGCCAGCAACCCCTGGCCGATGATGAAGGGGGCGGAGCGGACCATGCGCTCGTCGGTGCCGGCCTGGATGACAGTTACCAGCCGGTAGTGGCCGGGCTCCTTGAATGCGGAGAAGTCGGCGCGCCAGTAGGCGCGGCCCTGCCAGCCGGGGACGCTGCCGGCCGCTTGCAGCGGGGTTTCAAACAGGATCTGGTCATCACACTGGCGCAGCAGCCTGACATGGCCGCTGATAGCCAGCTGGGTGGTGGTCTGCAGCAGGGCAATCTTCTGCCCGTCGCACTCGTAGCCCACCTGATTGATCAAGAGTTCCATCAAGGTATTACTCCTGTGGTTCACCGACGGGCGGTGAGGCACATCACGGGGCTGTGGCTGCCCCGTAGCGAGGCATGGCCGGACAGTGCTGTCCGGCCGCTATAAGGCTCACCCTCATTCGTAGAGGTAGCAGCGCACGAAGTGGTTGTCTGCGAGCCTGGTGATGGGGGGCAGCTCATCCTTGCAGCGGGCCATGGCCTGATTGCAGCGCCCGGCAAACGGGCAGCCGCAGGATTCCGGCGTCCAGAGCGGTATCTCCCCCTTGCGGCCCCCCTCCAGCTCGGCGTGGATGCTCTTCTCGGGATCGGGCACCGCCGAGATGAGCAGCTGGGTGTAGGGGTGCTGGGGGTGGTGCAGTATCTCGTCCACCTCGCCCCACTCCACCATGTGGCCCACGTACATCACCGCCAAGTCTTCCGCCACGTAGCGGGCGGTGGCGATGTCGTGGGTGATGTAGAGCATGGAGACGCCCAGCTCGTTCTTCATCTGCTCCATCAGGTTGAGGATGCCGATGCGAATGGAGACGTCGAGCATGGAGGTGGGCTCGTCCGCCAGCACCACTTCCGCCTCCACCGCCAGGTTGCGGGCTATGTTGACCCGCTGGCGCTGGCCGCCGGAGAGCTGGTGCGGATACTTGGCCGCCGTTGCCTTGGCCGGGGTGAGCCCCACCTTTTCGAGCAGGGCATGGACCATGTCCGGCAGGTCTTTTTTGTCGATCACCTTGCTGTGCAGCAGCAGGGGACGGGCTATGTGGTGGTAGATGGTGTGGGTCGGGTTGAGCGAACCGAACGGATCTTGCCACACCATCTGCACGCTCTGGCGATAGTCGAGCAGAGCCGTGCCCTTGTTGAACTCCTCCAGATCCCGGCCGCGATAGAGGATGCGGCCGCTGGAGAGCTTGTACATCTTGGCGATGATCTTGGCGATGGTGCTCTTGCCGGAGCCCGACTCCCCCACCACCGCCAGGGCACGGCCCCGGTGCAGGTTGAAGGTGATGTCGGAGAGGGCCCGCATCTTGCCGCTCTTGATGGCATTGGAGTTGACGGGGAAGTCCTTGTAGAGGTGCTGGACTTCGATGATGGGCGCGTCGGTTTGGGCGATTTGCATGACAGACATCCTTAACAGCCAGCGGCCTTGTCCAGATAGATCAGGGGATCTTGTTGCTCATCCTGCGCCTCATGGAGGTGGCAGGCGGTCTGTTGTCCCGGCCGGATCTCGACCAGGCGGGTGTACTCCTGGCGGCAGCGCGCGTGCACCTTGCCGCAGCGGGCCTGAAAGCGGCAGCCGACCGGCACCTCCAGCAGGTTGAGCGGGGTGCCCGGGATCCCCTCCAGCACGGTTTTCGGGCCGTGCAGGGGCGGGAAGGAGTTGCCGAGCCCGCGGGTATAGGGGTGCAGGGGCGAGGTCAGGATCGCCTTGGAAGGGGCCACCTCGATCAGCTCACCGGCGTACATGATGCCGATGCGATCGCAGAACTCGACCATGAGCGAGAGGTCGTGGGTGATGAACAGGATGGAGAAGTTGAACTGCTCTTTCAGGGCGTAGACCTTCTGCAATATCTCCCGCTGCACCACCACGTCCAGCGCCGTGGTCGGCTCATCCATGATCAAGAGTTCGGGGTTGAGCGCCATGGCGATGGCGATCACCAGCCGCTGGCGCATGCCGCCGGAAAACTGGTGCGGATAATCCCGCAGCCGGCTCGGGTGTATGTCGACTATCTCCAGCAGCACCTGGGCGCGCTTGATCGCCTCATAACGGGTCATGCCGGGGTTGTGGGCCAGCAGCACGTCACAGAACTGCTCCTCCATGCGCAGCACTGGGTTGAGCGCGTTCATAGCGGACTGGAACACCACAGAGACTTGTTGCCAGCGATAGGAGCGCAACCGCTCTTCGCCGTAGTGGAGTATGTTCTCGCCCTTGAACAGGATTTCGCCGCCGCTGATGTAGGCGGGCGGCTTGTGCAGCCGGGCCACCGAGAAGGCGATGGTGGACTTGCCGCAGCCGGACTCGCCGGCGAGGCCGAATACCTCGCCGGGGGCTATGTCAAAGCTGACCGAGTTGACGGCGCGCACGTCGCCGCTCTCGGTGATGTAGTCGACGCAGAGGTTGCGTACCGACAGCAGGGGTGGGGTCTTCATGCTGTCCTCTCCTGTGGTGCTGAGACGGGCGCGGCGAGTTTTTTCCAGCGGTTGAGCCCTTTGTGGGATCGCAACTGAGGGTTGGCTATCTCGTCGATGGCGAAGTTGAGCAGGGCCAGGCCCGCGCCCAGGGTGGCGATGGCGAAGCAGGGGGCCAGGATCTCCCACCAGGCACCCACCAGGATGGCGCTGGAGGTCTGGGCGTTGTAGAGCATGATGCCCCAGCTGACCACGGTCGGATCGCCGAGCCCCAGGAACTCCAGGGTCGCCTCGGTGACGATGGCGTAGATGATGGAGCCGATGAAGCTCACCCCTATGATGGAGATGAGGTTGGGCAGTATCTCCACCAGAATGATGCGCCAGGCCGGCTCCCCCAGCACCTCGGCGGCGATGACGAACTCTTTCTCGCGCAGGGCCAGGGTCTGGGCCCGGATGACGCGCGCGCCATAGGCCCAGGAGGTAAAGCCTATGATGAGCGCAATCACCGTCGGTGACGCCTCCCCGATGAAACTCGCCAGCACCAGTAGCAGGGGGAGGTTGGGGATCACCAGCACCACGTTCATCAGGAAGGTGAGGCATTCGTCGATCACGCCACCAAAGTAGCCGGCTGTGATGCCGATGGTGATGGCGAGGGCGCACACCAGTATGCCGGCCCCGAAGCCCACCATCAGGGAGATGCGGGCGCCGTTGGCAAACTGGGACCAGATGTCGTGGCCCATGCGGGTGGTGCCCATCACGTACTCGGCGCTGGGGGGCTGGTGCGGACGGGAGACCCGCTTGGTCGGTTCGTTGCTGGCCAGCAGCGGGGCGAGCAGCGCCATCAGCACGAAGCTGACCACGATGAAGAGGCCGAAGGCGGCTTTCTTGTTGCCCAGCAGGATTTTCAAGATAGTCGGCATGCGCATCTTATTTGCCTCCTGTACGCAGACGGGGATCCAGGAAGACGTAGAGCACGTCGGCCAGGAAGTTGAAGCTGAGCATGGTGATGGTCATGATGAGCAGCTGCCCCTGAATGAGCGGGTAGTCGCGGGCCAGGATGCCCTGATAGAGGGTCAGACCCAGGCCGGGATAGTTGAAGATCACCTCGGTGATGAGGGAGCCGCCGATGACGAAACCGAGCGCCATGGAGAGCGCTGTGACGCTCGGCAGTATGGCGTTGCGGGCACCGTAGTTGAAGATGACCCGGTTGCTGGAGAGCCCCTTGGCCTTGGCCATGGTGATGTAGTCCTCCCCCAGCAGGTTGATCATGTTGTTGCGCATTGTGATGAGGAAGCCCCCCACCTGCACCATGGCCAGCGTCAGCACCGGCATGACGGCGTGCAGCATGATGCTCTTGATGTGTTCCCAGCCGAAATCGGCGGTGATCTCCGGGCTGTAGGCATAGCCGATGGGCAGCCACTCCAGACTGACCCCGAACAGGAAGAGGGCGAGCAGGGAGATGACCACGGGCGGAATGGCCTGCATCACCAGGGTGAGCGGGGAGAGTATGCTGTCCATGCGTCCCCCCCGGTGCCAGGCGGCGAAGATGCCGACGATGGAGCCGATGGAGAAGCTGAGAATGGTGGAGGTGCCCACCAGGAACAGGGTCCAGCCGATGGCGCGACCCAGCACGTCAGCAACCGGTTGGGGGTAGTAGCGCACCGAGGTGCCGAGATCCCAGGTGAAGACGCTCTTCACATAGGTGAGAAATTGGGTGCTGATGGGGCCGTCCACAAAGCCGAAGGTCGCCTTGAGGGCCTCCAGTGCGGCGGGTTCCATCATGGCGCCAGCCCGGGCAAACATGACGGAGACAGGATCCCCCGGCATGGCTCTGGGTAGCAGGAAGTTGATGGTGGCGGCCACCAGGAAGGCGACCAGATAGAAGGAGAAACGTCTCAGTATAAATCCCATGGTAAACCCTTTTACTGCAAGCCTGCCCCGCGCCGGGCAAAGCTCCCCTAACCCCGAACAATCAGGGGGATGGAAGACATGGCGGGGAAAATGGCCCCCCGCAGGGGGCCGGGGTGGTTAGCTGTTTGGCTTGAGTGACAACACGTGCAGCAGACGCTCCGGTGTATCCGGGTGAACCTGCGGCTTGGCGACCGGGTTGTCGGCACTGAACCAGCCGTGGAAACGCTTGGTGCTGTATTCGTACCAGGTCGGGTTGTTGAACACAGGGATTATGGTCTGGTTGGCACCGACCCTGTCCTGGATCTCGAACATGATGGCCTTCTGCTTGGCGGCATCGGCGGTCTGGGTGAAGTCATCGATCAGCTTGTCCAGTGCCGGATCCTTGTAGCGGGGAGCCGCAAAGCGGTTGCCACGCTCACCCATGTTGCGGGAGTGGAAGGCGGTTTCGAAGTACTTGTGCGGGTTGGCACCGGCGAAGTACCCCTGCAGGGCGACGTCGAAGTCACCTGTGATCAGGTTTTCGGTCCAGACGGTGGCTTCCGGGGTGGCGGTCTTGGCGTTCAGACCCAGGGCCTGCAAGCCTTCGACCCCGATCTGGGCGGTATTGACCCAGTCGGTCCAGCCGTTCGGCACCAGCACCTTGAAGGTGATCTTCTGGCAGGTCGGGGTGTCGAGGAACTTGTCGCCGTCACAGTCCTTGTAGCCGGCCTGTTTCAGCAGGGCCTTGGCCCCTTCCAGGTCGAACTTGTTGAACTTGCCATATTTCTTCTCGACTTCCGGGTTGTCCCAGGAGGCGAACGCCTTGCCCAGACCTGACGGGTATTCGTTGACGGTCGGGTAGCCGTAGCCGGCGATGTCCACCATGGACTGACGGTCCATCGCCATGGAGAAGGCGCGGCGGAAGTTGATGTCGTTGAAGGCTTCGTGGTTGCCGGGATTCTTGGTCTGGAAGTTGACGTTGAATGCCACTGTACCTGAGGCCGGGAACCAGTACTTGTTGTTCTTCGGATCGTTGCCGACGTAGAGGCGCTCTATGTCCGGCACGAAGGAGCCGAACCAGTCCACGTCACCCTTCATCACGGCGGCCAGCACCTGATCGTTGGTGGCCATCTGCGGCATGCGCAGGCAGTCGATGGAGAGGTTGGCGTTGTCCCAGTAGTGCGGGTTGCGGCACTGGGTGTAGAGCTGGGCGGAGAAGTTGTCCACCTCGGTGAAGGGACCGGTACCGACCGGCTTGTCGTTGGTGAAGGCAACCGGATCCTTCACGGATTTCCACTGGTGCTCGGGGACTATGGGCACCAGTACCAGGTCATTCACCACGTTGGTGTTGACGTCGGTCAGCTCGAACTTGACCTTGTTGGGGGCCAGCTTCTCGACGCTCTTGATCTGGGTCCAGATAGAGCGCTCGTCCAGCGCCTTGTTGGCCTTGACCAGATTGAAGGAGAAGAGGATATCGTCGGCGGTGAAGGGCTGACCGTCAGACCACTTGACCCCGTCACGCAGATCGAAGGTGACGGATTTCAGGTCATCGCTGAAGGCGTAGTTGGTGGCCAGACGATAGACGGGTTTGCCCCCTTGCATATCGTTGAAGATCACCAGAGGTTCATAGATGAAGTGACGTGTGGTGTGCAGCAGGCCCGCTTGCAGGAAGGGGTTGAAGTTCTTGACCCAGGCGGTCTCCTGTTGGGCGACCAGAGTCAGCACCGTCTTGTTGTCGGCAGCCATGGCAGTGCCGGCAGCTCCGGCCAGCATCATGGTTCCCAGCAGTACAGCAGTAGAGATTTTGGATACTTTGGCAAGCATATTATGTCCTTTCTTATTTATATTCCTTGTTCGGATTTGAGCACCGACATCGCATGCTGTGGAGGTCGGCCCTCAATGTTGGTCAGGTTTTTCACCCTTGTAGTTGTGTCATCCAACGTCCCTAGCAAAGCAGAGTTAACAGGAAAACAACAACTGTTCCGTTCGTCGATATCGTAAAAATCACGGCCCCTACGTCAATTTCGTCAAAATGACTTTTAACTCATTTTAAATCATTAAGTTATGTTATTTGCTTTGGCGTAATAAGTCCCCATGCATACGCTCGTCATGACAATTGTGTGAATTGGATCGGCTCTCGTTTTGACGCCTTTTGCCCGCTTAATTCTGCACAAAAAAAAACCGCCCCGGCAAGTGTGAGCCAGGGCGCAGATCGGGGCGGGTATGTCAGGGTTTGCGGTTGGCGAGTTGACGCAGGGTCTGGGCGCTGTGGTGCAACTGCTGGCGCTGGGGATCGCTCAGCGGGCCGTGGGTGAGCACGTACTCGGCGGTGGCCACCACTGTCTTCCAGCGCGGTGCCTTGGGCAGGGTGTCCAGGCTCAGGTACTTGTCGAGGGTGCGGGTCTGGGGGCTGGATCTGTCCATGTAGACCCGCCACAGCTTGCTCTTCTCCGCCAGCACTATCTTGCCCTTGCCCGTGCTCTGCTGCCAGGCATCCAGGGTGAGGCGCATGGTATCCACCAGGGCCCGGCGCAGCGGCTCGTCATCCTGCTGGCGAATGAGATCGTCGGCGAGCGATCGGAACTCTCCCCCCAACCGGCTCAGCTCACCCAGCAGCTGACCGTCCTCTATGATGGCCTGGCGCGACAGGCTCTTGAGGGCGTTCTCCAGCGCCATCACCCGGTTCTCGTCCTGGCGCGGTTCGGTGCTGAGGGTGAGGGCGAAGGCGGCCTGTCCCCCCAGACTGATGGGCAGGGCACGGGCATTGAGCTCGTCCTTCAGCCCGGCCACCAGGAACTCCAGACGCTGCTCCTGGCGGGCCTTCATATCGGGCCACTGGGAGGCCAGCGGGCTGGCCAGCCACTCGTCCAGCGGCTGACCCTCCATGGCTTCCGGCTCCTGGCCCAGCAAGCGGGCCAGCACCCGGGAGGCAAACAGCACTGTGCCCTGCTCGTCGATGAAGACCATGGGATCGGCCCCTTCGCCGAGCAGGGCCAGCAGCCGCTCCTGATCCTGATGCAGCCGCTCCTGCAGGGTGAGGCGGTGCTCTATCTCCTGTTTCAGCAACCGGTTCTCCACCAGGGAGGCGCGGCCAGCCCGGGCTTCCAGCAGTGCCCTGACCCGGGCAAACAGCTCCTCCTTGCAGAAGGGTTTCACCAGATAGTCGTTGGCGCCGGCGTTGAAGCCCTCTTCTATGTCCTTGGGCTGGTTGAGGGCGGTGAGCAGCAGCACCGGCAGCTGGTCCTTGGGATGCTGCTGGCGCAGGCGGCGGCAGACGTCAAATCCCGACAGGGTCGGCATCATGACGTCCAGCAATATGAGGTCCACCGGCTCCTGGGCCAGCTTGGCCAGCGCATCGTGGCCGTCGCTGCTGGGCAGTATGCGGTAGCCGCAGGGCTGCAGCAGGTGGCGCAGTATGTGCAGGTTGATGGGCTCGTCATCCACTACCAATATGAGTGGCGCATCCTCGGGGGGAGGGGGGAGGTCATCGCTCTCCCAGTCCGGCAGGATGAGCGGCTGCTGGCGCACCAGCTGGTGCTCTATCTGGCGGCTGTCCAGCGTCAGGCTGCCCGCCTTGCCGCTGGCGAGCGGCAGGGTGAAGGCAAAGGTGGATCCGACGCTCGGCTCGCTCTCCACGAACAGCTCACCCCCCATCAGGTGCACCAGCTGGCGGGTGATGGAGAGGCCGAGGCCAGCCCCCTGCTTGCTCACTTCCGGGCTCATCTGCACCAGCGGCTCGAAAATGTGCTCCAGATGATCTCTGGCGATGCCGATGCCGGTGTCGGTCACCCGGATGCGCAGGAAGTTGCCCTCCACCAGGGCGCTCAGCACCACCTTGCCCTGCGGCGTGTACTTGATGGCGTTGCCCACCAGGTTGTAGAGCACCTGTTCGAGCCGCTGTTCGTCGGCCAGCACCGGCGGCAGCTCCGCCGGGCTTATGTCCACCAGGGTGAGGGGCTTGGCCTGCACCAGGTGCTGGCAGAGATCCAGCACCAGCCGTATGACTCCCTTGGAGGCGACGGGCTGGGGATGTATCTCCAGCTGGCCGTAGCGCATCTGGTGGTAGTCGAGCAGATCGTCCACCAGCCGGGCCAGGCCGTCGGCACTCTTGATGATGAGGCCGAGCTGCTTCTGCTGTCCCTCGGTGAGATCCTGCTGGCTGGCGAGCATGGATTCGGCCATCCCCTTGATGCCGTGGATGGGGGTGCGCAGCTCGTGGGAGGTGTTGGCCAACAGCTCATCCTTGAGCTTGTCCGCCTGCTGCAGGCTGAGGTTCTGCTTGTGGGTCAGCTTGACCTGCTGTTGCAGCTCCTGGGTCTGGCGTTCGATGAGCTCTATCTTGTCCTTCACCGAGCGCTGCATGTGGCGAAACGCCTGGGCCAGCCTGTCTATGTCGTCGTCGGTGCGGGGGATTGTGATGGGGTGATCCAGGGCGCCGTCCGCCACCTGCTCGGCGGCGGCGGTGAGGGAGCGCAGCGGGGCCGTGATGGAGTGGGAGAGCCAGCGCGAGAACAGGATCAGCAGCAGCAGGGAGCCGGCCCCCAGAAGGATCACTAGCGTCTCCAGCTGACGGATGGGGCGGTAGGCCTCGCTGGTGGAGATCTCGGCGATGAAGGCCCACTCGGTGTCGAACACCTTCACCTGGGTGTAGGCGGCCAGCACCTCGTCATCGTGATAGGAGCGAAACAGCCCGACTCCCTGCTCACCTGAGAGGGTCTTGACCACCAGCGGGGTCTGCAGGGGCCTGAAATTGGGGCTGAAACTGTTCTCCACGCTGAATTCCGGCGCCAGCCAGGCGTTGGCGCGCATCCGCTTGTCCGGGCCTATGAGGATGGTCTCGCCGGTCTCGCCGAGGCCTTCCCGCTCCGCCATGATCTGGTTGAGCTTGTCCGGCAGCAGCTCGAAGATCACCACGCCGCGCACATAGTCGTACTGCATCACGGGGGCGGCCATGTAGGCGACCACCTGGCCGGTCAGCTCGTTGCGGCCAAAGTCGGTGAATTCGAAGATCTGCTGCGGCTTCTGGCCGCCGTCGAGGCGCCGTTTGATCTTGGCGAAGGTGCTGCCAAGGCCGCTCGCCTGATAGGGGCCCGAGAGCAGGTTGGTGGCGAAGTTGGGACGCTTGGTGACCGAGTAGACAACGTCGCCGTTGAGATCGATGAGGAAGATGTCGCTGTAGTTGGATTTGCGCACCATGTCGGCATAGCCGCGATGAAAACGCTGGTGCACCCGGCCATACATCTCGTCCGCCAGGATCAGCGCGCTGATGGAGGGCTCTATGTCGGCCTTGTCGTCGGGTTTTTGCAACTGATCCCAGGAGCCGGGCACATAGCGGGCCTGGGCGCGAGCGCGGGCCTCCTGTGGCGTGACGCCGAGTTTTTCGAAGGCACCGGTGAAGCCATAGAAGCGGCCGATACTGTTGCCGGCAAAATCCTGCTGGGAGAAGTTGATGATCTGTTCTTTGAGGTTGCCGAAGTAATCCTCCAGCTGGCTCTTCTTGATGTTGCGCACCGACACCAGATGATTGGAGGTCTGGGTGGTGAGATCTTTGCCGTGGCTGTAGAGGAAGAACAGGGTGACGACCAGGAAGGGCACCATGGCCAGCATGAAAAAAGCCAGCATTAGCTGCGGCCTGAGCCCACGAGGCTTGAAGATCCATTTCATCGTGTGATTTTCAATTGAGAATCCAGTTACTAAGCGCCACAAGTCTCTGACTAAAGACTAATCATTTCAATGACTTTATCTTAAATTCGCCCGTGGGGTCACAGCCTGATGTGGTTTTTTTGGCCAAGCCGTCTAAACCCTGAGCAAACAGCACGGGCAAGGGCTAAAAGTGCGAAAAAAGGATTGTGCCCGCGCTTGGGGTACGTATAATGCGCCTCGTTGTCAGGTAACTGGCACACGGCAGTCAGGCGGGAATAGCTCAGTTGGTAGAGCACGACCTTGCCAAGGTCGGGGTCGCGAGTTCGAGTCTCGTTTCCCGCTCCAATTTCTCATAGCACCAACTATGGGTATCACTTTCAAGGCAATCAGCCTTGTCAGCATGGCGCGTTAGCAAAGCGGTTATGCAGCGGATTGCAAATCCGTTTAGTCCGGTTCGACTCCGGAACGTGCCTCCATCATCTTTCTGTTCAGCCTCATCCCTGCACCAATACCCCACACATTCATGTGTGTGTTTCTGTTTCCCGCTATTCCGGTTTTCTCAATATCCCTGCTGCGTCAGCAAGGGTTCGCAGCCCTGTTGTTGCCACTCCCGTTCCAGATAGCGATTGACCTCCACCAGATCCTGTCCCCGGAATTGAAACTGCACCTCGGCCGAATGCTCGGTCAGATCCATCATCTTCTGTTTCAACTGGCCGCATTGCCACAGGCTGATGGTCGGAGCCCCCTTGTAGGCCAGCTCTATGCTGTCGTTTTGATTGAGCCGCCAATCCTGCCACTCCGACCAGAGCAACAGACCCAACACTCCTATGATCGCCACTTCTGCGGGTTTCATCGCACAGACTCCATGTTGACTGCCAACTCATTAAATCTGGTCAAACGGCGCCGCTTTGCCAGATTTTGTTGCTTGTAAGTTAATGGATGTAACCTAATTTCATTTTGTGGCTTTTGACGAACTTTTTTGCGAAAAAACGAGGTTGTTGGTGTAGTAATCCTACAAATTGTGGAGTAATCTTTGCTCGGTGGTCTTACCAGTAAGGAGTGCTATCATGTTTCATCCCTATTCCCTGACTCAGATAATTCTTCGTCGCATCTATGTGCTGCTGGTGGGTATTCTGGCCTTCCCCGTGATGCTGTTTCGCAGTGATCGCGCCCGTTTCTACAGCTATCTGCACCGCATCTGGAGCAAGACCAGCACCAAGCCGGTGTGGCTCAAGATGAGCGAACGTGGTGAGCGGATCTTCTACTAAGCTCGGCTTCAGACAAAAAAGACAGCTTCGGCTGTCTTTTTTATTGTTATCAAGAGATTGCAGCAACCGGCCTGGTGGGTGACCAGGTCATGTCTCGCCCGGTTTGCCCTGGCTGTCAGGCTGCTTGGCCCCGTCCTCTGGCGGGGCTTTTTTGATCGCCCGCCGCGGGCTGGATGTGGCTGGCACGTGGGAGTCGGCATCCCCGGGTACGGGAGTCCGGTCGCCTTGCCAAGGGGGACATATCTGCACACACTGCTCCCTCCACAAGGCGCGCCTTGTCATGTTTGGAGCCGTGATGACACCAGGAG
Source organism: Aeromonas sp. MR19 (assembly GCF_963899305.1). Classification (NCBI taxonomy): domain Bacteria; kingdom Pseudomonadati; phylum Pseudomonadota; class Gammaproteobacteria; order Aeromonadales; family Aeromonadaceae; genus Aeromonas; species Aeromonas sp. MR19. The sequence goes on along the minus strand of NZ_CAWQWZ010000011.1, from coordinate 867,808 downwards.
GTGCAGATGATCATTCGTCAGGCAACGCAGGCTGATATTCCCGCATTGGTGAGTCTGCGCATGGGGCTGTTTTGCGAGGTGGGCGAGCTGAGCGATCCGCTGGCCGATCTGGATCTCTGGCAGGCGACTCGCACCTATTTCAGCACGGCGCAGGCCGATGGCAGCGCGGGCTCCTGGGTGGCCGAGGTCGGGGGTGAGGTGGTGGCGAGCGGCACGCTGGCCCTGTTTGTGCGGCCGCCCTATCCCGGCAACCTGTCGGGACGGGAGGCCTATCTGCTCAACATGTATACACTGCCGGCCTACCGCAAGCAGGGCATGGCCAGCGCCCTGCTCGATGCCATGGTGGCCCATGCCAGCGCCGAACGACTGGGCAAGGTGTGGCTGCATGCCAGCGATGAGGGGCGCCCTCTGTATGAACGAGTCGGTTTTGTGGCCAACCCGGCCTATTTGGAGTGGCCGGCCACCCCTTCCCCGTTGCTATCTGAGCGCCGAGAAGCTAGAAACCTTGACTAAGATCAATTCAGGCGGGGGAGCTTTCCCTGATGACGAGGTATAGACAAGATGTTCAATCTTAAACTCAAAGCCGAACTGCTGGCTTGTCAGGAGCAATTGACGCAGGCACAGACCTTTATCGATGCGGTCAAGGGCGGGGTGGCGGTGATCACCTTCAGCCCAGAGGGGCTGATCCTGGATGCCAATCCGCTGTTTCTGGGCGTGGTGGGTTACAGCGAGCAGGAGGTCGTGGGCCAGCCGCACCGGATATTTTGTGACGGCCTGTATGCCCAGTCGAGCGCTTACCAGCAGTTCTGGGAGCAGTTGCGTCAGGGGCGCAGCCACAGTGGCGTGTTCCGGCGGCTGAACAAGCAGGGCCACACCCTGTGGCTGGATGCCACCTACTTCCCGGTCAAGCAGGGGGGGCGTGTGGTGCGGGTGATCAAGATTGCCTCCGACATCACACACAGCCATGAGCAGCTGCTGAGCCAGGAGGCCACCTCGACCGCCCTCGATCGCTCCCAGGCCATCATAGAGTTCACCCCCAAGGGGGAGATTGTCAGCGCCAACCAGAACTTTCTCTCCTGCATGGGTTACTCCTTGTCGCAGCTCAAGGGCCAGCATCACAGGATCTTCTGCGATGAGAGCTTCTATCGGGAGCAGCCGCACTTCTGGGAGGATCTGGCCAAGGGACAGGTCAAGTCCGGGTTGTTCCTGCGTCGCACCAGCCATGGCAACGAGATCTGGCTGGAGGCGAGCTACAACCCCATCAAGAACGAGGCCGGCAAGGTGATCAAGGTGATCAAGTTTGCCAGCGATGTGACCGAGCGGATCCAGCGTGCGCAGGCGGTGAGCGAGGCGGCCCGCATTGCCCACAGCATATCGCAGGAGACGACCAGGGCGGCGGCAACCGGGGCGACCCTGCTCAACTCCTCGGTCAGCATCTCCACGGCCATCTCGGAGCAGGTAGGCAGGATGTCCGATCTGATCGGGCTGCTCAACGAGCAATCCAAGAGTATCGAGGCCATCGTCTCCACCATCAGCAGCATCGCCGAGCAGACCAACCTGCTGGCGCTCAATGCGGCCATAGAGGCGGCGCGGGCCGGGGATCAGGGCCGTGGCTTTGCCGTGGTGGCGGATGAGGTGCGGCAACTGGCCGCCCGAACCTCCCTCTCTACCAGCGAGATTGACAGCGTGGTACAGAAAAACCGTGAACTGACGGCGCAGATCACCAACAACATCAACGAAGTCGCCGTGAGTGCCCTGCGTGGCAAGGAGCAGATCGTCGAGGTGAGCAGCGTGATGGTACAGATAGAGCAGGGGGCGACCAACGTGACCCAGACTGTTTCGGGTCTGGCCATCGGCGCCTGAGTCATTTTTCCTCCCCGAGCACGGCTGCCATCCTGGCGGCTGTGCACAATCCGAGCGGTCAGCTCACCAATCTGAACCCCTGCTGTATCACCCCCTGCTTGTCAATTGCCCGCCGGGGGCGGCCTGTTTAGGCTTGCCGCCTCACGATTCTGGAGCAAGAAAACGTAATGGCAACAAGAGCAAAAAGCAGGGCCTTGGCCCTGTTGGCGGGCATGCTTGCGAGCATGGGGTTGAGCGGTTGCATGGGGCAGATGGGGCTCTCCTCCATGGTGACCAAGGGCAATCTCAGCGTGGTGGACAACCGTTACGGTCGGGCCGGGGTCTTCCTGCTGCTCTCCCCCGTCTATGGTCTGGCGGCGACGGCGGACTTGTTCGTGTTCAATACCATCGAATTCTGGTCGGGCAAGAACCCCATCACCGGCAAGTCACCTGCGCTGGTGGATCAGAAGCTCGATGCCCTGATCAAGGTCAACCAGCATCTGGACCCGGCTCTCAACAAGGTGCCTTTGGCCATGTTGCCGCAAGGGGTGCGCGAGGTCGAGATGAGCTATCCGGACGAGCGTACCGCCCAGATGGAGGTGCACTACCTGGATGGTCGCAGCAGCCTGATGCGCGGTGAAAAGCGCGGCGAGCTGCTGGATATCTACTTCGATGGCCGGCTGGTCTCGACCCTGACTCAGGCCCAGCTGGACGATGCTGCGGTCGCTGGCCGTGTGCAGGCCTGATCCCGCAGGTCCGAGATCCGTTCTGGCCTGAATTGGGTATAGTATTCCCTGCATGCAACATTGCCATTGTGGCCAGGGAGTAGCTTATGACCTTCAGCGGTCTGCGATTATCGGAACTGATCGGTTCCCTCAGTCATGCCCTCGACATGACTGAGGGGCAACCCAGGGGGCACTGCATCCGTTGTTGCTGGATTGGTTCCCGGCTGGGGGAGCGGCTTGGCCTGGATGCCGGGCAGCGCCACGACCTCTATTACACCCTGCTGCTCAAGGATCTCGGTTGCAGCAGCAATGCGGCCCGCATCTGCGAGCTCTATCTCACCGACGATCTGCACTTCAAACGCGATTTCAAGCTGGTGGATGGCTCCCTCTCCGAGGTGGTCAATTTCGTGCTGGGCCACACCGGCCTGCAGGCCGATCTGCTGGGGCGCTTTCGCAGCCTGTTTCACATCTTTCGCAACGGCGATCAGATTGCCAACGAGCTGATCCAGACCCGCTGCCATCGCGGCGCCGATATCGCTCGCCAGCTGCGCTTCAGCGATGAGGTCGCCGGCGGCATCCTCTCTCTCGACGAGCACTGGAATGGCAAGGGGCGGCCGTTGCAGCTGGCTGGCGAGGCGATCCCGCTTTTCTCCCGCATCGCCCTGCTCTGTCAGGTGGTGGATGTGTTTCATGCCGCCGTAGGCCCGCAGGCCGTGCTCAAGGAGCTGCGCGGGCGCAGTGGCAGCTGGTTCGACCCCGAGCTGGTCAGGCAGTTCGAAGCCATGGCCGATGAGCATTTCTGGCAAGGGCTGGCGGATCCCCAGCTGGCTGAGTGGGTATTTATCCATCCGGCCGGGCAGGGGGAAGTGGCGCTCGACGAGGACTATCTGGACGAGATTGCCGCCGCCTTCGGTCAGGTGGTGGACTCCAAGAGCCCCTACACCGCCGGTCACAGCGGCCGAGTGGCGCTCTATACCGACATCCTCGCCACCCAGATGGGGATCCCGGAGCCGAGGCGGCGCTGGCTCAAGCGGGGTGCTCTGCTGCACGACGTGGGCAAGCTTGGGGTGAGCAACGCAATCCTCGACAAACCGGACAAGCTGAATGCCGATGAGTGGGCGGCGGTGCAGATGCATGCCGCCTATACAGAGGAGATACTGAGCCGGATCGGTGCCTTCAAGGAGCTGGCCCAGGTGGCGGGGGCCCATCATGAGCGGCTCGACGGCAAAGGCTATCCCAAGGGACTCAAGGCAGAGGCGATTGCCCTTGAGACCCGCATCATCACCACGGCCGACATCTTCGATGCCATCACCGCCAAGCGTCCCTATCGTGGTGCCATTCCCGTGCCCCAGGCGCTGGAGATGATGGCCGAGCAACTGGGATCCGCCATAGACCCCGATTGTTTTGCCGCGCTGGAGGCGGGGATCAAGGATTTCTCCATCTACCTCACGGCCGAGCAGCCGTTGGCGGATGCCAGTTAACGCTGGTTGCGTACATGGCCTGAGTGGCCAGCCCAGGATACAAGAACGCCCCGCATTGCGGGGCGTTTTGCTATGGGTGGCTCTGGCTGCGGGGCGGGTACATCACCAGCCCCAGCAGGCGGCGCAGGTGGGTGAGCTGCTCGGTGAGCTGCAGGCTCAGCCAGAGATAGCCGCTGATGGCGGCCTCGCCCCTGGCATCGAGTCGCACCCGGGTCGCGGCCTCCTGCAACTCGCTGATGGCCTGCTCAGCCCCTTTTAATTCACCGCTCTTGAGCATGAGCGCCAGCTGGATCATCACGGCCTCGGTCGCCTGCTGGCAGGCGCGCAGCTCGGGGGTACTCTGCATCAGAAAGTGGCTTTGGCGATCACTCCAGTAGGTGTTGGCCAGCATCTCCAGGGTGCAGAGGGTGTTGCGCATCGTGGTCTGGATGGCCTCGAACAGGGCGCTGCCAAGGCGGGTTTCCTTGACCGCCGGGGTCAGCAGGGGGCGCAGGCTCACCATCTTGGAGAGCAGGCGAGAGTGGCTCTGGGCCAGCCTGGGTCGTTCCAGAATATTGGGGGAGAGGTGGGTATGGTAGAGCCGGTGCGCCTGCAGCAGGGTGTCGTGCATCTGCAACCGCCAGTGGCTGTAGGCGCGCTGGGGGTAGATGCTGCAAAACAGCAGCGCCAGCAGGGAGCCCAGGATCACGTCGGCACTGCGCCACAGCGCCGTCTCTATGTCCCCCGGCATGGCCCCCATGGTGACGCCCAGGGTGATGCCGATGAGCAGCCCCACGTAGGGGCGCTTGCCGAGCGCCAGATAGCCGCACAGGAACATGATGCAGCCGCACCATACCAGGGTCAGCGGCAGGGAGTAGAGCTCCAGATAGAGTGCCACCACACCGCAACCGGCGCCGAAGATGGTGCCGACCACCCGTTGCAGGGCCCGTGACAGCACATTGCCCCAGAACGAGATGGGGCCCATCACCACCACTAGCGTGATCAGCGGCCAGGTGCTTTCCGGCAGCTTGAGTTCGCGGGTCAGCAGAAAGGTGAGCATGAAGGCGAGCGCGATGCGCAGGCCGTGGACGATGCGATAGCGGCCATATATCAGCAGATCGAGCCGGGAGAGCGGGGTATTCAGGCGCAAGGGACTAGCCTCGGGTCATGGGCGCAAACACCCCGCCACGCCCGGCGGGGTGTTTGCGATGTATCAGGCCACTCGTCCCTGGAGTGGGTGGATCCAGACCCGCTCGCCGACCGCGATGGCCGGCTGGGCGGGGACAATTTCAATCAGGCAGTTGGCCTCGGCCATGGAGCTGAGAATGCCGGAGCCCTGCGGCCCGGTAGTGCGCACCCGCAGCACGCCGCTGGCATCCTGATGGAAGACGCCGCGCAGAAACTCGGTGCGGCCAGGGCGGCTCTGCATTTTCTGCTCGGCCTGCGCCGAGAGGCGCAGCGGCTGCCAGACCCGGCCCTGCAGGCGAGCGATGGCGGGTTCGACAAATTGCAGGAAGCAGACCATGGCCGCCACCGGATTGCCCGGCAGGCCGAAGAAGGGGGTCGTCCCCAGCTTGCCAAACGCCAGCGGGCGGCCCGGCCGCATCTGGATGCGCCAGAAGGCTATCTGGCCCAGCTCCGCCAGCACCTGCTTGATGAAGTCGGCATTGCCCACCGAGACGCCGCCCGAGCTCAGCACCAGATCGGCGTTGGCCGCGGCCTGCTCCAATTGCTGGCGCAGTATGGCGGGATCATCGGGGATGATGCCCAAGTCCATCACCTCGCAACCGGCGGCGGCGATGAGCGCCATCAGGGTGAAGCGGTTGCTGTCGAAGATATGGCCCGGGGCCAGCGTCTCGCCCGGTGCCTGCACCTCATCGCCGGTGCTGAACAGTGCCACCTTGAGCGGGGTGCGTACCGACAGGCTGGCCTGACCCAAGGAGGCCGCCAGTCCCAGCTGGGGGGCGCCGAGGCGAGTACCGGCCGGGATGGCGACCGCGCCCTTGGCGAGATCTTCTCCGGCCAGCCGCACGTTCTGCCCTGCCTTGATGGGGGCACTGAGGGTGACCCAGTCGCCCTCAACTTGGGTCTCTTCGCGCATCACGACAGTATCGACGCCAGGGGGCAGCGGCGCGCCCGTCATGATCTGCACCGCCTCGCCCGCCAGCACCGGCTCGCTGCGCGGCTGGCCCGCCAGCACTTCCCCCACCAGCTGCCAGCGACCGGCGACGAGGTCGTCGCCGCGCAGGCCAATCCCGTCCATCGCCGAGTTGGCGTGGGGGGGCACATTGATGGGGCTTACCAGATCGGCGGCCAGCACGGTGCCGTGGCAGCGGGCGAGCGGTGTGTCCGTGCTGCGGGTGGTGGGTGTGAGGGCGTCCAGAATGGCGCTGCGGGCCCCTTCCACCGACAGGAAACCGGCCCCCGGCGCCTGCTCCTGCTGCCGGCTCTGCGTCAGGTAGGCGCAGACGAAGTCGGCGATGGCGTCCAGATCATTGATATCGAGCCGGGGCAGGGCAGTCTCCTGGGGCTGATCGCTTGCCAGGGCGATTATGTCGCCATCTTCCGGGAACAGTAGCGGCTTGCCGAGCGCCGCGCGGTGCAGCTCTATCTTGGGGAAGTGCTCGTGCTTGAACCCCTCTACCAGCAGCAGGTCGAGGCTGGTTTGATCGAAGCTTGCCAGCAGCTGATGAAAGTCGGCTTCGGCCAGATCGGTCTCCATGATGCGAGCATGGCGGCGGCGGGAGGCGACCATCATCTGGTTGGCACCGGCCTTGCGCAGGCGATGGCTGTCCTTGCCCGGCTGGTCGATGTCAAAGTCGTGGTGGGCGTGTTTGAGCACTCCAAGGCGCAGGCCACGACTCACCAGTATGGGGATGAGCTGCTCCAACAGGGTGGTTTTGCCGGTACCGCTCCAGGCGGCAAAGCCGAGCAGGGGAAGGGTGGGGGCCCGGGTCATGCAGTGGCTCCTTGTTGGGGGTCGGTAGACGAGTTCAGTAGGCGCGCCTCGTAGGCGGCCAGCTCGGCCGGACTGTTGAGATTGATGAAGGCATCCGGCTGGTCGGCAAAGCTCACCACCGCCATCCTGTGGCGGGCAAACCAGATATCGATTTTGCGCTCTCCCTCGGCCAGGGCGGCGGACAGGGAGGGGAGCTGGGATTTGTGCAGCAGGGCCACCACGGGTTGCAGCCAGTCGCCGTCATGGGCCACCACCAGTTCGGTCACCGGGGTGAGGGCGGCGCGAAAGCGCGCCATCAGATCATGGGGCAGGGCGGGGCCATCGCAGGGGACGAACAGCACCCAGTCGTGGCGGGCGGCGGCAAGGCCGGCCTGCATGCCCGCCAGTGGGCCCAGATAGTCCGGGTTGTCGTCGCTGATGACGGTGGCCAGCGCCTGATAGCGGTCCTGACTGCGGTTGGCGTTGATCAGCACCTCATCCACCTGGGGACGCAGCCGGTCAAGCACATGGTCGATGAGCGGGCGGCCCGCAAGCTGGACCCAGCCCTTGTCTTCGCCCCCCATGCGGGTGGCGCGGCCACCGGCCAGGATCACGGCAGAGACGGGGAAGGCATCAGTTCTGGGTTCGCTGTTTGAGGTCATGTCGCTCGATGATTTTCAAAGGGGTGGGTTCGTGCAGCTGGCCACGGGCTAGGGTCCATTGTCGCTCGCACAGATCGGTCAGATCGTTGCTCTGGTGGCTGATGATGACCAGGCCGCTGCCCTGTTCCCGCAGATCTTGCGCCAAGGCGGCCATCAGGGCAACCGAATGTGCATCCAGATTGGCGGTGGGCTCATCCATCAGCAGAAAGGCGGGTTGCAGCGCCCAGGCGCGGGCCATGGCCAGACGCTGGCGCTCGCCGCCAGACAAAATGCTGATGTGCTCCCGCGCCAGCCCCTCCAGCTCGACCCGGCGCAGCGCCTCGAACACCCGCACCTCGTCGGCGGCCTGATGGCCGAGGGCCCAGGCCACGTTGTCGTGCACGCTGCGATCGAACAGATAGGGGGTCTGGTGCAGATAGGTGACCCGGCCCGGGCCGGGATCCCGTTTGATCCACTGCTCGAGTCTGGCGCGCCAGCCCCGGGCGAGATTGGTATGGCCCCGGGTCGGCGTCAGTAGCCCGGCCAGTATCTTGAGCAGGGTCGTCTTGCCCACCCCGTTCGCCCCGCGCAGCCAGATGGCGTCGCCCGCCGCGATAGAGAGCCGCTCTATCTGGAACAGGTTGCGCTCGCCAAAGCGCATCATCAGCTGGTGGGCGGTCAGGGCCATGGGGTACTCCAGTTGATAAAAGGTGGGGGCATGGTCAGTTTTTCAAATAACTGTGACCGCGGCACGCGGTCAGCAGCAGGTTGAGCAGCAGGGCCAGGCTCAGCAGCACTATGCCGAGCGCCACCCCCTGGGCAAAGGCGCCCTTCTGGGTTTCCAGCGCGATGGCGGTGGGGATGTTGCGGGTGAAGTGCAGGATATTGCCCCCCACCATCATGGAGCAGCCCACCTCGGTGACGATGCGGCTGAAGGCGCCGATCACCGCCGCCAAGAGGCCGAAGCGGCACTCGCGCATCAGCCCGAGCAACGCCCTCGGCCAGGAGAGCCCCAGGGTGAGCGCCGTCTCCCAGGCGCGCCTGTCGCTCTGGATAAAGGCGGCGTGGGCCATGGTGGCGATGACGGGGAAGGCGATCAGCATCTGCCCCACCACCATGGCCTGCTGGGTGAACAGCATCTTCCAGTCGCCGAAGGGGCCGGCCCGGGAGAGCAGCATGTAGAGCAGCAGGCCTATCACCACGGTCGGCACCGACTGCAGGGTGTTGATGCAGGAGAGCCAGAGCCAGCGTGCCGGGATCGGCAGATAGGCGAGCGCAAAGCCGAGCAGCAGAGCCGGCACCAGCACCAGCGCCAGTGCCAGGCAGGAGACGGAGAAGGAGACCCCCACCACCTGCCACAGATCTGTGTCGCCCCCGAACAGCAAGGCAAGGGCCGCCAGCGTTGTATCCAGCAGAGTCGGCATCAGACGCTTGCCTCATGGGGCAGGGCGAATGCCGTCAATGCAGTCATATCCAGCAGGGCCGGCATCAGGCGTCTCTCCTCATGGGTAGGGCGAGGGCGGCCAGCGTCGTTTCGACCAGGGTCGGCATCAGTCGCTTCCCCTGTCGTGCGGGGCGAGAGCCATCCATGTGATCGTATGGAACAAGGGCTGCATTATTTCCCGCTGGCATCGGCCACAAACAGCGCCTGGCCTGCCACCTTGAAGTCACCGATAAGCGTCTGGCCATGCTGGGAGACCAGCCAGTTCTTCAGGGTGCGGGCCCCTTCGGTATTGAGATCTGGGTAGCGCTTGGGGTTGACCAGGATCACCTGATAGGGGTTGAACAAGCGCTTGTCGCCTTCCAGCAGCACGGCGAGATCCAGCTTGCTCTGATAGGCGAGCCAGGTGCCGCGGTCGGTCAGGGTATAGGCGCTAAGCTCGGAGGCCATGGTCAGGGTCGGGCCCATGCCCTGGCCGATGGATTTGTAGCCGGCAAACTCGGGTTTGACGTCGGCCGCCTGCCACAGGGTCTTCTCCTTGATGTGGGTGCCGGACTCGTCGCCGCGGGAGATGAAGGTCTGCTTCTTATCCTTGATGGCCTGCAGCCCCTTGGCCGCGTCATGCAGCTTGCCAAGGCCGGCGGGATCTTTCGCCGGGCCGACGATGACGAAGTCGTTGTACATCAGGTGCTCCGGCTCTATGCCAAAGCCCGCGTCAACAAAGGCTTTTTCGGCAGAGGGGGCGTGGGTCATCACCAGATCCGCATCGCCGTTCTCACCCATCTTCAGGCTCTGGCCGGTACCGGCCGCCATCACCTGCACCGGATAACCCGTCTCCTTGGTGAACTGGGGCAGCAGCCAGCCCAGCAGGCCGGACTGCTCCGTGCTGGTGGTGGTGGCGAGGCGAATGGGCGCCTTGGCGCTCTCGGCGTGGCTGGCTGTGCTCAGCAAGGGGAGGCTCAGCAGCAGGGCGGTGGAGAGGGCAAGGGCGAGACGTTGGCGCACGGTTCCTGTGATCATGATGTTCATCGTATCCGGGTGATGGGGAGAGGGCAGGACTAAGCAAGCCGGGTGCCAAGCTGGCCGCATGCTGCCAGCAGCACAGTTTTTAATGCTAAAACAGTCGGTTAAGGGTGTTAATTGCGTGATGGCCCCATCGCTTTTAATAAAGGGGGTTGGCACTGGGGGCCGGTTAGCGACAAAATGTCCCACAGTTTATAAGGTCGGTGGGACAATCCCGGAACCTTGTCGAATCTGAGGTACTTTTTTCATGACTGCACCCGCCAGCCGTTGGTCCGCCCTCTCTCTGCTCATCGTCGATGACGAGCCCGGCATGCGCAGCTTTCTGGCCAAGGCGCTGGCCAGGCGCTTCGCCCAGATAGAGACTGCCGCCAGCGTGGAGGAGGCGGAAGCCCTGCGCTGCCGTCTGCATTTCGATCTCATCATCGCCGACATCCGGCTGCCGGGGCGCTCCGGCATCGAGTGGCACGAGGCCATAGACCCCGCCACCCGGCGCAGTGACATCATCTTCATGACCGGCTTCGGCGACATGGAGACAGCCCTCAAGGCGCTGCGGCTCGGCGCCAGCGACTTCATCCTCAAACCCTTCAACCTGGATCAGATGGTGCAGGCGGTGGACAGGGTGATAGAGCGTCGCCAGATGGAGCGGGAGAACCTGCTGCTGCGCCGGGAGGTGAGCAAGCTGTTCCCGCCCACCCTGATAGGCGACAGCGCCAAGACCCGCGAGCTCAAGACGCTCATCGCCAGAGTGGCCCCCTCCAACGCCGCCGTGCTGGTGGAGGGGGAGTCCGGCACCGGCAAGGAGCTGGTGGCCCGCGCCCTGCACCAGCTTTCCGGCCGCATGGGGGCCTTCGTGCCGCTCAACTGCGCCTCCATCGCCCCCGAGCTGCTCGAAAGCGAGCTGTTCGGCCACGTGCAGGGGGCCTTCACCGGCGCCCGCAAGGGGCGCGACGGCCTGTTCCGGGTCGCCCACCAGGGCACCCTCTTTCTGGACGAAATAGGCGAGATGCCGCTCGCCATGCAATCGTCCTTGCTGCGGGTGCTGGAGCAAAAAGCCATTCGGCCGGTCGGCGCCGAACGTGAATTGTCGGTGGATGTGCGCATCGTCGCCGCCACCAACCGCAACCTCAAAACCGAGGTGGAGGCGGGCCGCTTTCGGGAGGATCTCTTCTACCGCCTCAACGTGGTGGCGCTGCCGGTGGCGCCCCTGCGCGATCGCGTCGACGACATCCCGGCCCTGGTGCACCACTTCACCCGCCAGCTCACCGCCGAGATGGGGATGGGCTCGCTTAGCTGGACCCACGAGGACGTGGTGGCCATGCAGGCCTATCCCTGGCCCGGCAACGTGCGCGAGCTGCGCAACCTGATCGAGCGCTGCCTGCTGCTGGGCAAGCCCCCCGCCGACTACTGGCAGAGCAGCAAGGCGGCAGAACAGGGGGCGAGCGAGGAGGGCTATCCGCTGGCGTGGCCGCTGGCCGAGGTGGAGAAGGCCCATATCCTGCAGGTGGTGGCGAGCCATGATGGCAACAAATCCGCCGCTTCCCGGGTGCTGGGGGTGGCGCGCAAGACCCTGGAGCGCAAGTTCAAGGAGTGGGCCATCGAATGACAACCCGCAACCGGACGGCGCCGCTATGACCCTGCTGCCGCGCTGGCTCAAGACCAAGGTACGCTGGCGCCTGCTGCTGCTCACCTCTGTGCCCATCATGCTGACCCTGGTGGGCATGATAGGGCTGACGCTTTACTGGACCCTCACCTACAGCTGGCAGAACCTGCTCACCAATGTGCGTGGTGACCTGGGGGTGGCCCACCATGCGGTCAATGTGCAGCAGCAGCGTCAGGCCGAACATCTGGAGCACCTGCGCGATGCCTGGGCCTTCCAGCTGCGGCTGCGCCAGACGCCCGAAGCGCTGCCGGCCTGGGTGATGCCGCTGGCGGCCAACTACGATCTCGACTTTCTGCGCCTGCGCAGTGGCGCCGAACTGGATCTGCTGACGGCCAGGGAGCGCACGGCCCTCGCCGCCGGGCGCAGCGTCAGCCACTTCGTGGTCTGGTCGCGGGAGCAGTTGCTGGCCCTCTCGCCCGCCCTTGCCAGCCGCGCCGTGCTGGACAGGGAGCACACGGCCGCTCCGGGCCAGGAGACCCGGGGTCTGGTCAGCCTCTCCCTGACGCCCGTCATGGCCAGAGACGGTTCCCTCTGGGCCGTGCTGGAGGGGGGCGAGCTCATCAACGGCAGCACCCGGCTGGTGGACGAGCTCAAGGGACAGGTGTTTGCCAAGAACACCCTGCCGGATGGGAGCATAGGCACTGTCACCCTGTTTCTCGGCGATCTGAGGGTGAGCACCAACGTGCCCGCCAGCAGCAGTCGCCAGCTGGGGAGGGCGGTGGGGACCCGGGTCTCGGCGCCGGTGCGCGAGCAGGTGCTGGATCGGGGGGAGCTGTGGGTCGACCGCGCCTTCGTACACGACGCCTGGTATGTCTCCGGCTACGAGCCCCTGCTCGGGGCGCACGGCGAGCGCATCGGCATGCTCTACGTCGGCTTTCTGGAGTGGCCCTTCATTCGTACCTACCTCACCAACCTGCTGGAGCTGGGCTCAGGCGTGGTGCTGCTCCTGCTGCTCTCGGGCCTGCTGGTCTATCGCGGCGCCCGGGATCTCTTCACCCCCATAGAGCGGATGCACGGCGTGGTGCGTCAGGTGCAGCATGACCAGTCGGCCAGGGTGGGGGCGCTGCCGCTCGACCCCGATCACGAGCTGGCCCAGCTGGGGCGCCAGTTTGACGCCATGCTGGACCGGCAGGCCGCGCACCAGCAGCAGCTGGCCCGCAGTGCCGACGAGCTGGAGCAGAAGGTGGCCGAGCGCACGGGCAGTCTGGAGCAGAAGACTGCCGAACTGGAGCACCACATCCATATGCTGACCCAGGCGCGCCAGCAACTGCTCATCAGCGAGAAACTGGCGGCCCTCGGCGAGCTGTGCGCCGGGGTGGCCCACGAGATCAACAACCCGCTGGCGGTGATCCTCGGCAATGTGGAGCTGATGAAGCTGGAGTTGGGAGACGCGGCCGCCCCGGTCAGCGAGGAGCTGGCGCTGGTGCTGGCCCAGATAGAGCGCATTCGCGCCATCACCCGCAGCCTGCTCCAATACTCCCGCCCCGGCGACTACGAGACGGCGCCGGTGTGGCAGCACCTCACCCCCATCATCGAAGAGAGCCTGACCCTGGTGCGCTCCGCCCTGCGCCAGCAGCAGGTGAACCTGGTGGCCGACTTGCAGGCCCAGCAACCCATAGAGGCGGATCGCCAGCAACTGTTGCAGGTGCTGATAAACCTGCTGGTCAACGCCAGCCATGCGCTGGGGGAGCGGGGGGAGATCCGGGTCGAGAGTCGCGACTGGTTCGACGCGGCGGGAGGGTTGCAAGGGGCCGAGGTGCGGGTCATCGACAACGGCAGCGGCATAGATGCCGCCATCATGGACAAGATCTTCGACCCCTTTTTCACCACCCGGGCCACAGGCACAGGCCTGGGGCTGGCCTTGAGCCATCGCATCATCAGCCGCTGGGGCGGGGAGCTGGTGGTGGACTCCACTCCCGGGCAGGGGAGCTGCTTTACCATCAGGCTGCGCAGCCATGCCCTACTGCCCAGCGGCGGCGAGCCCGCCCAGCTGGAGGGGTGGCGCATTGCGCTCGGGGCCGAGGGGCGCGGATCTGGCTCGGCGGGGCATGAACCTGACTCGGCAGCGGGTGAGTCAAGGCCAGGGTAAGCGCCTGTCCATTTATCAGAGCGGATGGCAATAAAACAGACGGGCCTGCCAGGGTGGCAGGCCCGTGCTTGTCAGGGCTGTCGGCACAAAGAGAGGGCTGGCCGCTTTCGCTACTGGGGGCTCCACACCAGCTTGCCGCTCTGGGTCAGGTCATAGCCGCCGAGGCGGGCCGCTAGCTCGCGTCCCTCGGGGGATTGCAGCCAGCCGATCAGCTGCTGCAACAGGGTGCGAAAGAAGACCCCCTGCGGCATCACCAGATCGAAGCACTCCTGCGACAGAGGCATAAAGCCGAGGCCAAACTCGGTGGCGGTGCTCTGGGCGCCGGGCCCCACGTCGGCATCGCCCCGGCTGATGGCGGCAGCCAGCTCCCGCTCGCTGTTGACCTGCACAGTGCTCTCCAACCGGGTCAGCGACTCCCCCTGGGTTTGCAGCCACTCCTGCAGGGCGCGCTGGCTGCCGGCCCCCTCCTGGCGCATGGCCCAGCGCCAGTCGAGCGCCTGTTTTGCCTCCTGCGGCTGCAAGCCCTGGCGCAGCACCAGTCCCTGTACCCGCCGAAAGCCATGCACTATCACCCATTGGCGGTGGCCCTGATACTGCTGCACCAGCGCCGGGTGGCGCAGGTGGGCCTCTTCGGCCTGACCCCAGTGGATGGCGCACAGATCCACATGGCCGCGTGCCAGCATCGCCAGCCCCTGGCGAGTGCCGCAGGGGGTGTAGCCCACCAGCGCCTGGGTGCCGAGCTGCCGCGCAAGCGTGCTGCAACCATAGTGCAGCAACACGTCGTCGGATCCCGCCAGCAGCAGCCGGTCGTTCATCACCCCCTCGTGGCAGCTGCCGAGCAGCCAGCGGTCGAGCAGGGAGCGGGGAAACAGCCATTTGCCGGTCGCCTTGGTGGCGGGGATGCGCGCCTCGTTGGCGAGCTGGTAGACCTTCTTCTCGTTGAGATCGAGGTATTCCGCCACCTGCTTCACGTTCATAAACTCGTTCATGACTTAATCCCGCATCCCGCGACCGGCCGGACTGGGCGCCAGCACCGGCGGCTTCTCGTCCAGCACCATATGGTCGTGACCGCTGAATACCTCGAAATGGCGCCCCTTGGCGCGGGCAATCATGGTGATGCCGAGCTGGCGGGCGAGATCCAGTCCCATCTGGGTGACGCCGGAGCGCGACAGCAGCACAGGAATGCCCATCTGCGCCACCTTGATCACCATCTCCGAGGTGAGCCGCCCGGTGGTGTAGAAGATCTTGTCGTAGCCAGCCTCGCCGCGCATCCAGAGCTCGCCCGCCAGGGTATCAACCGCATTGTGGCGCCCCACATCCTCGACAAAGGAGAGGATTTCGCTACCGCGACAGATGGCGCAGCCAT
The DNA here is from genome assembly GCF_963899305.1 of Aeromonas sp. MR19. Classification (NCBI taxonomy): domain Bacteria; kingdom Pseudomonadati; phylum Pseudomonadota; class Gammaproteobacteria; order Aeromonadales; family Aeromonadaceae; genus Aeromonas; species Aeromonas sp. MR19. The sequence continues at coordinate 852,623 of NZ_CAWQWZ010000011.1, read as the reverse complement.
GCACGGCACCGGCCATCTTGTAGGTTTCGTTATGGGCCGACAGCGCCTTGAGCAGGGCGTAGAGGGTGCTCTGTTTAAGCTCGGGCGCCGCCAAGACCACCCCTTCGAGCTTCTTCATCACGCTGCCATACATGGTGCCCTGACCGCAGCCGGAGGTGACCGTCTTCTTCTCCAGTGACTTGTCGAGATCGTCGGCCTGCTGGCTGCTTACCACGGCGGCGGCCTCGCTCTCCCAGTCGACGATCACCGACTCGATGGCCGAAATATCCTCGATAAAGCCCTGATTTTTCAGATAACCCAACACCAGCGCCTCGGGGCGGGCCCCCAGCGTCATCAGGGTTACTATCTCCTTCCAGTTGAGGTAGACCGTCAGTGGCCGCTCACAGGCGATTTGGCGGGTGTTCATTATGCCCTGTTCATCCATCACCTCGACGGCCATGGTGAGCTGGGCGGCAGCATTGCTTTTGATAAAGGTCGGTGTCATGGGCCCCTCGCGACCGGTTGCCGGGATCTAAGGGGATGGACACAGCAAGTTTTGTTCCAGATTACTTTTAGACGAGGTTCTCCTTCTTCGGTCGACCGTGATGCTTCTGATAAAGTCAGTTCTTATTGTATCAGGATCCACAAATTTCCGTCCGGTCAGAAAATATTGATCAATGAATCCTAGAATAGTTATAAGGTTTAGTGTAATTTTAGCGCCCTAATTAATAGGTGTGACAATAAAGAATGAAGCGACTTAATAGAAATCCAGGAAAATTTGAAGCTCTTGAAGTATTTAGTGCATTTAGCCGAGAGCATGATTATAAACTGCAGTCCACAGAAGACACCGATAAATTTCTTGCAAAATTTTCTGAGTCATTAAAAGCATCACTTACAAATCCGATACTTTTGCATGGAAAACGTATGGAGGCTTTGTTCGGTCAACTTGCAGCAGGATTAGGTAACTGCAAAATGGTGAAGTCTGAAGATACAGGTGAGGTAATTTCAGATGACTCTGAAATATTGTTGCCCGATTACAGAATTATTTTGAAGGATGGAAGGCAGATATTTGTTGAGGTCAAGAATAGCAATGTGCCAAACCCAAAGTCATCATACCTTTTTCAAAAAAATTACGTTGAGAAATTGATGCGCTATAGTGAATTGAATTCTGTTCCTCTCTATTTTGCAATTTATTATCGCTGCCTGAGAATATGGACTTTACTTCCTGTTTCATCGCTAATTGAGCTTAAAAACAAATATTTAACAAATCCTGTGCACTCGCTAGCAAAAAGTGAAATTTCATTGCTCGGTGATTTGATGATTGGAACAAAACTTCCCCTCACTTTTGAACTAGTAGTAGATGAAAGTAAAGAAGCTCATGTTGACGATCATGACCAAGCCAGCTTTATATGTGGCGATATTAAAATGTATTGTTGCGAGGAAGAAATTGAAGACCTTTCAGAAAAGAACATTGCATTCTTTTTAATGCGCTATAGTCGCCTAGATTGTAGCCAGCCGGAGGCTGTAATGGATGATAATGGTAAATTACATAGCGTCCGCTACACGTTTAATTCTGAGTCACCCGAAGATGAAGAAAAATATGGATTTACAATAATCGGTAACCTGAGCTCAATGATAACTGAAGCATTTAATGAGCATACTGTTTATGAACAGCAAGTAACGTCAATAACTACAAAAGCAGACCCTGCCGTATTTTCAATTGAAATTCCTAGCGATTATAAAGGTCAAGTTTTAAAATTGTGGCGATTCAGTATGCAGGCAAATTCAGAGTTTAAAGATGTCATCGAGTGATATATATGTTACGAGTTAATATCTCATATGTTGGGCCAAATAGCCCAACGTTTACCGCGGAATATTTCAAAGGCAATAATCGGATAGTTCGGCCTTATTTGATTATTGCCATTCCCTCGATCAGACACACTGGCTGATTGGTTTTACTCCGCATGTTGGGCTTCGCTGCGCTCTGCGCCAACCTACGCCCGCGCCAACCCATGTCCCGCACAAAGGCCCCAACCCGCATCAAACCCCCCATCAACCACCACACCCGCCTTGGCCCCACTCTTGCTATGTCTTATCCCATTGATGGCCGTGGCCGCCTCGATTTACCCGCAGTGACCAGCCCCGACCGGGGCTAATCATAGAGGAGGGCGGCCCGGCAGAGACCTTCTGATGGGAGCCGCGACAAGTGCAAGACACAACCAATATTCTCTCCCCGCAGCGCTGGCTGCAGTTGGAGTTAAAGGCCATCGACAGCCAGGTTGGCCGCTGGCAGAGCCGCCGTTTCGAGATTGCTGCGCTCCATCCCGCCGAACCTGAGGCAGCAGGCGCCTTGCCCCTTACCCTGTTTCGCGATGAGCGGGGGGATTATCGCTTCAACCTGAGCTCCGGCTCGCCCCGCCTCTTTGTCACCGGAAGCCGTGTGGACAATGGCTTTGTGGCCGATGGCCTCACCTTGAGCCAGACAGTGGCCGCCGCCTATATGGATGGCGAGCGGCAGGTGCTCTCCTGCCCGCTGCCCGAAGCGCTGCAAGCCTGGGTGGAGGCCTTTATCGGCCGTCACGGCGAGCTGCTGGAGGCCCGTCGCAAGGGCAAGAAGGGCAAGGGGCGGGCGCAGGATCAGCTGGGGGTCGATACGAGAGTTGAGACATCAAGAGACGCCAGTGATCAAGCCAATTGTGGCGCCGTCAAGGCCACAGGCCCCGATGGCCGCGAGCGTTCGGGAGTTGGCTCCCATGAGTGAGTTTCTCAAGCGCTGGTCGGCTCGAAAGCATCAGGCATTGCAGCCACGGGAGCAGGCCGACCCCGAGGTTGTTGCTATCCCCATCGAAGGCAATGACGAAGGCAAAATATCAGATACAGAGCAGGATAGCCGCGCAGTCAGCACTGACAAGGGGAGTGGTGAACCCGAGGCTGCCGAGGGTCTCCTGTATGAGGTGTCGGAGGGAAAACCGGCTATCGGTGACGCCGCTTCGCAGCCGGCCAGACCAACCCGGCCGGGCAAATCTGCACTGCCTGACAAAGAGACACTGAGAGCCATGTTTCGTACTCACAAGCCGGACGGGCTGGATGACTACACCCAGGATTTCAGCCAGCCCGAGCTGTTGCCGGCGGCCCTGACCGCCGGGCTGCGCAACTGGCTGGTGGAGGCGGTGACGGCGCCCGAGGCCGAGTCCGGCAGCGCACTGTCGCCATCAGATCAGGCATCACCCGAGCAGGCCATTGCCGACCAGCCAGCCGCTGCCCCCTCTTTTTCTTCTCCCGCCTCCCAGCGGAGTGAACCGCTCGCCACCTTGCCGGCCCCGGATCCACAAGCCCACACCAAGGAGCGGGACATTTTGGTTGATGAGGATGGACAAAATGTCCCAACCAAGGGTGGGGGAATGGAGCGTCTGGGATCCTGACTCCCTGCCAGTCACTATTTTTCCGGGGGAGTTGGCTCGGCTCTTGCTCCTCCACAAGACCAACAAGCGATCCATCCCATGAGGTGGACCGCACAGGAGTGCATGTGAGCATCGAACAACATTACTCAAACCTGACCCCCGATGGGGGAGTGGCGGGGCGCAATGAGCGAGCCCGCGCCGACGCCTTGCGCCACACGGTCAAGACCGACAACCTGATCCCGGCCACTGTCTCCTATCAGAGCCAGGGCCGCTTGTTGCTGGTCGGCCCGGAAGATCGCATTCGCCGTGCCGCCAGCCTGCTGCCCCAAGGCGTGATGCCGACCCTGCTGGTCACAGAATCCGTCCACAATGCCGAGGCGGCAGATCTCGAAGCCATCTTCGACGCCACCGCATCCCTCGCTGCCCTGACCCTGCGCGAGCCGAGCCTCAAGGGGTATCTCGGTCAGTACCAGCTAACCGGCCTGAACGGGCAGGGGGAGAGGGTTGATCTGGCGAGGCTTTGTTTTCCACAACAGGGTTTTCCACAACAGGGTTTCCCGCAGCAGGCTGCGGCAGCTGTCAGTGAACTGCCAGGGGAGCCTCGCTTCGATCTGGTGGCCGATCTGGGCCGCACGCCGCTGTTTGCGCTGGAGCGCCCACCGATCGGCTATTTGCATCTGGTTGATGACGAAGGGCTGGCCGCACGGCTTGCCGAGCTCTGTGCGCTGACCGGCATCTTCGACAAGCCGCGTTATTTTCGCCTCGATGCCGAGGCCTGCGCCTTCACCGCCCGCGGCGTGCCAGGTTGCAGCCGCTGTCTCGATGTCTGCCCGACCGATGCGCTCAAGCCCGTCAATGGTCGCATCCAGATCGATCCCCATCTCTGTCGGGGCTTCGGCAGTTGCGCCTCCGCCTGTCCGACCGGGGCGATTGCCTATCACCAGCCCGATGCCAGCACCAGCGGCGACTACCTGTTCCGCTTGCTCAAACGCTATCGGGTGGCGGGCGGCGCCCACCCTGTGCTGCTGATCGCCGGGGAGAGCGAGCGGGCACGGCTTGAGGCCAGCCTGCCCGCCCTGCCAACCCACTGGTTGCCGGTCTGGGTGGAAGAGAGCGCCAGCCTGGGGGTTGAGAGCTGGTTGGCGGCGCTCGCCTATGGTGCCAGCGCGGTGCGCATAGTGCTTGACGAGGATGCCCCCGCCAGCGTGCGGGCCCTGCTGGAGCGGGAGCTGGCCAGCGCCGCCGTACTGCTGGTGGGGGCCGGTTTACCGGTGGACCGGGTGGCGATCCACTCCCTGAGCGCCATGGAGCGTGCCAGTGAACACCCTGGCACTGCGTTGTTCGACAAACCGCTCAAAGGGGAGAAGCGGGAGACCCTGTTTGCCGCCTTCGATGCCCTCTGGCAGGCCAACGGGGGCAACCACGAGCCGCTGGCTGTGCCCCACGGCGCCCCTTACGGCGCCGTGGTGCTCAAGGAATCGGACTGCACCCTCTGCATGGGCTGCGTGGCTGTCTGCCCGACCCGCGCCCTGCATGCGGTGGGCCACACGCCCGGCCTCAACTTTATCGAGCAGGACTGCATCCAGTGCGGCATGTGCGAAAAAGCCTGCCCCGAGCAGGCCATAGTCCTTGCACCCCGCCTGCAGCCTGTGCCCGAGGTGCGCCGCGCCGTGCAGAGCCTCAAAGCCGAGGAGGCCGCCTGCTGCATTCGCTGCTCCAAGCCGTTTGCGCCAGCTTCCCTCATTCGTCGCATCCAGCAAAAGCTGGCCGGTCACTCCCACTTCCAGAATGAAGCCGCCGCGCGGTTGCTGATGTGTGAGGATTGCCGGGTCAAGGATGTGTTTACGGCGCTGGCGGCGGATCCTGCCGCCCAGCTCAAGATATGAGGGGCCTGTGATGAGTGAACAACCGAATAGCCATACCGCACTGAATGCAGGCGAACTGACCATGACAGATCTGGAACAGAGCAGCGCCGACATGTATGCCCTGCTGGCGAGCCTGTGGCGCGCCGCTCCCCGAGGCGAGCAACTCGCCTGGTTGCAAGGCTTGCAGGCCATGCCGGGCCCCTTTGCCAGAGGGCTGGGGCTGGTGCAACTGGCCGCCAGCAGCCACCGCGAAAGCGAACTCGCCGAGGAGTATCAGGATCTCTTTATCGGCCTGGGGCGCGGCGAGATAGTGCCGTTTGCCTCCTGGTATCTCACCGGCTCTCTGATGGAGCTGCCGCTGGCGGTGCTGCGGGCCGATCTGCAATCCCTGGGTTTCGAGCGCCAGAGCGGGGTGTGCGAACCCGAGGACCACCTGGCCGCTCTGTGCGAGGTGATGGCGGTATTGATTGCCGAGCAGCACCCCGAGCGCAACCGCTTCTATGAACGGCATCTGGCCCCCTGGGTGCTTGCCTGCTGCCGCGATCAGCAAGAGGCGAAGGGGGGCAGCTTCTACCGGGCGGTCGGGGCGCTTGCCGAAGACTTTTTCAAACTGGAGCAGGATCTGCGCCTGCCCTTTGGTACCCCTGTGGTGACGCTGCCATGACGCGGCACCCACTCACTCATAGCGAAGCCGGCACAGTGCGGCTGGCCATAACAAAAACAGAGGTCACAGAAAGATGAGCGATGAAAAGCTGAAAGACCCGTCCCGACGCAATCTGATCAAGGGGGTGGGCGTGGTCGCCACCATAGGCGTGCTGGCCGGTGCCACCGGTCGGGTGGTGAGCAAGGAGGCGCTGACCCACGATACCCAGCCCGACAAGGGCTATCGGGAGACACCCCATGTTCACGACTTTTATCGCACCCTGCGCGGCACCGACTGAGCCGGCTCAGTGAAGGAGAACTCATGAAACTGACAAAACGAGCCGAGCCGGTCAACGCGAGCGAGCAAGGCAATGCGGCCGCTCGCGGCCAGGGGCTGACCCGCCGCGCCTTTATGGTCAACTCAAGTCTGGTGGCCGGCGGCGCCGTTGCCGCCGGTTGGCTGGCCCCCGCCATGATGCAACGGGCCGAGGCCAAAACCGTGGCGGCCGAGGTGCCGGTCGAGGTGAAGCGCACCATCTGCTCCCACTGTTCTGTGGGTTGCGGCGTTTACGCCGAGGTGCAAAACGGCGTCTGGACCGGTCAGGAGCCGGCGTTTGATCACCCCTTCAACCTCGGCGGTCACTGCGCCAAGGGGGCGGCCCTGCGTGAGCACGGCCACGGCGAGCGTCGCCTCAAGTACCCGATGAAGCTGGTGGGCGGCAAGTGGCAGCGTCTGAGCTGGGAGCAGGCCATCGAAGAGGTGGGCAACGAGGTGTTGCGCCTTCGCAAGGAGTCCGGCCCCGACAGTGTCTACTGGCTCGGCTCCGCCAAGCACTCCAACGAGCAGGCCTACCTGTTTCGCAAGATGGCGTCCCTGTGGGGCACCAACAACGTGGATCACCAGGCGCGCATCTGCCACTCCACCACGGTCGCCGGGGTAGCCAACACCTGGGGCTATGGCGCCATGACCAACAGCCTGAACGACATGCACAACAGCAAGTCGATCATGTTTATCGGCTCCAACCCGGCGGAGGCCCACCCGGTCGCCATGCAGCACATACTGCTGGCGAAAGAGCGCAACGGCTGCAAGATCCTGGTGGTCGACCCGCGCCGCACCCGCACCGCCGCCAAGGCGGACATGTACCTCTCCCTGCGTCCGGGCACAGACGTCGCCTTTATCTGGGGCATGCTCTGGCACATCTTCAAGAACGGCTGGGAAGACAAGGAGTTCATCCGCACCCGTGTCTACGGCATGGACGAGGTGCAAAAAGAGGTGGCGCGCTGGACTCCGGCCGAAGTGGAGCGGGTGACCGGCCTCAACGAACAGCAGGTTCATGGCGCCGCCAAGCTGCTGGCCGACAACCGCCCCGGCTGCGTGGTCTGGTGCATGGGCGGAACCCAGCACACCACGGGCAACAACAACACCCGTGCTTACTGCATCCTCGAACTGGCCCTCGGCAACGTGGGCAAGAGCGGGGCGGGCACCAACATCTTCCGCGGTCACGACAACGTGCAGGGCGCCACCGATTTTGGCGTCACCTCCGACTCCCTGCCCGGCTACTACGGGCTGGAAGAGGGCTCCTGGAAACACTGGGCCCGGGTGTGGGATGTGGATTACGAGTGGATCAAGGCGCGTTTTGACAACAAGGCCTACAACGGCAAGCTGCCGATGCAGAACAACGGCATTCCTGTCTCCCGCTGGGTGGACGGTGTGCTGGAGAACGCCGATCTCATCGAGCAGGGCTCCAACATTCGCGCCATGTTCTACTGGGGCCATGCGGTCAACTCCCAGACCCGCGGCCCCGAGATGAAGAAGGCGATGCAAAAGCTCGACATCATGGTGATTGTCGACCCGTACCCCACAGTCGCCGCCGTCATGAACGATCGCACCGACGGCGTCTACTTGCTGCCGGCCACCACCCAGTTCGAGACCTATGGCTCCGTCACCGCCACCAACCGCTCCATGCAGTGGCGCGACAAGGTGGTCGAGCCCCTGTTCGAATCCAGGGTCGACCACGAGATCATGTATCTGCTGAGCAAGAAGCTGGGCTTCGCCGATGAGCTGTTCAAGCACATCAAGGTGGAGAACAACGAGCCGCTCTTGGAAGACATCACCCGCGAGTACAACCGCGGCATGTGGAGCGTGGGCTACACAGGCCAGAGCCCGGAGCGGCTCAAGGCACACCAGCAGAACTGGCACACCTTCCACAAGACCAACCTCAAGGCCGAAGGGGGCCCGGTGAGCGGCGAGATCTATGGTCTGCCCTGGCCCTGCTGGGGCACCCCTGAGATGAAACACCCAGGCAGCCACATCCTCTACGACACCAGCATTCCGGTCTCCGAGGGGGGCGGCGGTTTCCGCGCCCGTTTCGGCATCGAGTATCAGGGCGTCTCGCTGCTCGCCGAAGACTCCTGGCCGAAGGGGAGCGAGGTGGAAGATGGCTATCCCGAGATCACCGCCGATCTGATGAAACAGCTCGGCTGGTGGGATGAGCTGACCGAGGCCGAGAAGAAGGAGGCCGAGGGCAAGAACTGGAAGACCGACCTTTCTGGCGGTATCCAGCGGGTCGCCATCAAGCACGGCTTCGTGCCCTATGGCAACGCCAAGGCGCGCTGCGTGGTGTGGACCTTCCCGGATCAGGTGCCCAAACACCGCGAGCCGCTCTACACCCCGCGCCGGGATCTCTTGGCCGACTACGCCACCTGGTCTGACTCCAAGAGCCTGTGGCGCCTGCCGACCCAGTACGCCTCCATTCAGGAGAAGGACGTCAGCAAGGAGTTCCCCATCATACTCACCTCCGGCCGTCTGGTGGAGTACGAGGGAGGCGGCGATGAGACCCGCTCCAACCCCTGGCTGGCGGAGTTGCAGCAGGAGATGTTCGTCGAGATGAACCCGGCGGATGCCAACGACGTCGGCGTGCGCGACGGTCAGGATGTGTGGGTCGAGGGGCCGGAAGGGGGCCGGGTGCTGGTCAAGGCGTTGGTGACCCCAAGGGTCAAACCGGGGCTGGCCTTTATGCCGTTCCACTTCGGCGGCCACTTCGAGGGCCAGGATCTGAGATCCAAATATCCGGAAGGGTCTGACCCTTATGTGCTGGGGGAGTCGGTCAACATAGTCACCACCTATGGTTATGACCCAGTCACCCAGATGCAGGAGACCAAGGTCACCCTGTGCCGCTTTCGCAAAGTAGGAGCCTGATCTCATGGCCAGAATGAAATTCATGTGTGACACCAAGCGCTGCATCGAGTGCAACGGCTGTGTGACGGCGTGCAAGAACGAGAACGACGATGCCCTGGAGTGGGGCATACAGCGGCGCCGGGTGGTGACCCTCAACGACGGCCTGCCGGGGGAGACCTCCATCTCGGTCGCCTGCATGCACTGCACCGACGCTCCCTGCATGGCGGTCTGCCCGGCGGACTGCTTCTATCACACGGACGACGGCATAGTGCTGCACAACAAGGATCTCTGCATCGGCTGCGGCTACTGCTTGTTCGCCTGCCCGTTCGGGGCGCCCCAGTTCCCGAAAACTGCCGCCTTCGGCGATCGGGGCAAGATGGACAAGTGCACCTTCTGCGCCGGCGGCCCGGAAGAAGATCACAGCGAGGCGGAGCGCCAGAAGTACGGTGCCAACCGCATCGCCGAGGGCAAGCTGCCCATGTGTGCCGAGCTCTGCTCCACCAAGGCGCTGCTGGCGGGGGATGCGCAGGTCATCTCCGACATCTTCCGCGAGCGGGTCGCCTATCGCGGCGCCAAGGAAGCGGGTTGGGGCAGCGGTGAAGAGCTGTTCCATGACGCCAGCAAGGCAGGCAAGGGAGGGGCGGCATGAAAACCTGGCTAATGGCCCTGTTTGCCGCCCTGCTGCTGGTGAGCACCGCCAGCTTCGCCGACGCCGAGAAGGAGGCGGTCGGCTTTGCCGGCGCCGACTACTGGCGGGCGGTGAAGGACGGGCAGGAGGGTTACACCACCTCCCGCTCGCCGGAGCACGGGGTGCTCATCTCGGTGCCGGGCCAGCTCTGGTTCGAGGTGAAGACCAAGTGGGTGTCACCGCTCGGTGCCATCGCCATCTTCGGCTCCCTGGCCATGTGCGGCCTGATGTACTGGGCTGTGGGGCCGACCAAGCTCTCCAAGCCACGCACCGGGCGCAAGCTCAAGCGCTGGAGCCGGCTGGATCGGGCGCTGCACTGGACCACGGCGGGCATGTTCCTGACCCTCTCTGGCTCGGGGCTGGCCATCATCTACGGCAAGCACTTCATCAAGCCGGTGGTGAGCATGGGGGTGTGGGAGAACTGGATCTGGTTCGCCAAGGAGTTCCACAACTACGTGGGGCCGCTCTTCTTCCTCTGTTTGCTCGGTGTGCTCATCAAGTGGTTTCGCCACAACATAGTCAACATGGTGGATGTGCGCTGGTTCATGAAGGCGGGCGGCATGCTGGGGCCCCACAAGGGCAGCCACCCCTCGGCGGGCTTCTCCAACGGCGGCGAGAAGGCCATTTTCTGGCTGCTGATCTGGTTTGGCGGCATAGTAGTGGCGACCGGGCTGTTTCTGGACTTCCCCATCTTCGGCCAGCTGCGCCGCCAGATGGAGTGGGCCAGCTTCATCCACATAGTCGGCGCCCTCATCCTCATCTGCGGCTTCATCTTCCACATCTACATGGGCCTGTTCCAGCTGGAAGGGGCGCTGGAGGGGATGATCAGCGGCGAGGTGGACGAGACCTGGGCCAAGGAGCACCACGACCTCTGGTATGAAGAGGTAAAGCACCAGCTCGACGAGCCTAAAGTGGGCAAGCCCGACTGAGGCTGACCGCAATTTAACGATGAAAGAGAAGGGGGCGCTGTGGCGCCCCTTTTTATTGTCTGCTTGTCATCGCATCGTCAGCGCTCGCCTCTTTACAGGGGCGGCTGCAGGGGGAGCCGGATCTGGTATGTCAGCCCCTGGCCGGGCGGGCTGGTGACGGTCAGCTGGCCGTGCAGGTTGTTCTCCACCAGGTTGTGGATGCGGCAGGCGCTCAGACCGCAGTGGTTGGTGTTGCCGCGCTGGGTGGTGAAGAAGGGCTCGAACAGGCGGGGAAGCTGCTCGGCCGTCATGCCGGGGCCCGAGTCTCTGTAGGTCAGCAGCAGCTCGTTGCCGCTTTGCGCTATGTTCAGGCCGAAGCTGTGTTGCCCCGGCCCCTTGAAGGCGTGATCCATGCTGTTCTTGATGAGTTCCTGCACCAGATCGAGAAACAGCGGCTCGGGGGCAGTCAGGGTTACCTCCTCGCCCCCGACATCCGCATTGACTCTGGCGATGAGAAACTCGGGCGAGAAGGCTTGCAGCAGCTTGCGCAGGCTTTTTTGCACCGGGAAGGGGAGGGCTGGCGGCTCGTGCTGATCCCGGGTCAGCTCCTTGAAGCGGGTGATCAGCAGGGCGACCCGGCGCAGGCTGGATTCGACCAGCTCTGTGCCCTCCTTGATGTCGGTGAGCTGCTGGTGGAGCAGGCGCTGGCCCAGCATGCCGTTTTGCACCGCGTTCGCCAGCAGATCGCCCGCACCGTGGATCAGGCTGGAGGCCGTGATGCCGATGCCGACCGGGGTGTTGATCTCGTGGGCAATCCCGGCCGTGAGCTGGAACAGGCTCTGGTAGAGCTGCACCTTGGCCTGCTGGCGGCTCAGATCCTTGAGGCGCAGCTGGTTTTGCACCCGGGCCAGCACCTCTAGCTGGTGAAACGGCTTGGAGACATAGTCGCAGCCGCCGGCCTGAAAGGCCTGCTCGAGGGCGCTGATCTCGTTGTTGGCGCTGATGAAGAGGACGGGCAGGCACCACTGGCCCGGCAACTGCTTGATGCGGCGGCACGCTTCATAGCCATCCATCACCGGCATGTTGATGTCCATCAACACCAGCGCGGGAGGAAACCGGGTAGCGGCATCCAGCGCCTGCTGGCCGTCGGTCGCCTCGCGCACCTGATAACCCGCCTCTTCCAGCAGGCAGCGCAATATGTAGCGGTTGGACGCCATGTCATCGACGATCAGGATATCACTCATGTGTTCTCTCCCGCCCCTGAGGAAACTCATCCTGCTGGTGGCCTGTTGTTCAGCATAGTTGGCCGATTTAGGCCGTGCGTGGCCGGTATGAGGCCATAAACCGGTTTGGCGCGTTTTTTGGCCGCAGGGTATGCCCAAGCTCACAAAACTAAACAACCAAACGTCATATGATTGATTTCATTATGAGTCTTGCTCTCCTGCCGAACGGCAATTTCACGTAAATCAAAGAGAACGACTATGGCTACCGGACAATATCTGCTGTGGAAAGATGCACAGGGACAGGATTTTCGCCCCGTTGCACTGACTGGCACCGATCTGCTCAACGATCGCAATCTCAACAAGGGCACCGCCTTCACCGAACAGGAGCGCGCCGACTTCGAGCTCGACGGCCTGTTGCCTCCCCGGGTTCAAACTTTTGAGGCCCAGCTGGAGCGGGTCTATCAGGGCTTTTTGAGCGCCTGCAGCGACATCGAAAAGTACCAGAACCTGCGCGCCCTGCAGGATCGCAACGAGACCCTGTTCTATGCCCTGCTGTCACGCCACGTGGAGGAGATGACCCCCATCATCTATACCCCGACCGTCGGCAAGGCGTGTCAGGAGTTCAGCCACCGCTACCAGAAGGCGCGCGGCCTCTATATCACCCCGAAAAACGTCGAGGACATGGGCTCCCTGGCCCGCCAGCTGGACGCAAAATCGGTGCGCATTATCGTGGTGACCGACAGCCAGGGCATCCTGGGGATAGGTGATCAGGGGGTGGGCGGCATGGGGATCCCCATCGGCAAGCTCTCCCTCTATACCCTGGCGGCCGGTATTCACCCTGCCTGCTGTCTGCCCATAGCGCTGGATGTGGGCACCGACAATCAGGCCCTGCTGGACGACCCCATGTATCTGGGTCAGCCTCACAAGCGCATCCGTGGCAAGGAGTACGACGACTTCATCGACAAGTTCGTGGCCGGGGTCAAGCGTCACTTCCCGAACGCCGTGCTGCAGTGGGAAGACTTCAGCAAGTCCAACGCCTTCAACAATCTCTCCCGCTACCAGCAGTCCCTGCCGTCGTTCAACGATGACATTCAGGGCACGGGGGCCGTGGTACTGGCCGGCATCATAGGGGCGGTCAAGGTCAAGGGGGAGACCCTGGGTCAGCAGAACTATCTGGTTTATGGCGCCGGCGCCGGCGGGGTAGGGGTTGCGGATCAGATCTGTGCCGGCATGATCCGCGAGGGACTGGATCCGCAGGCGGCCCGGGATCGCATCTATATCCTGGATACCCAGGGGCTGGTGTGTGACAACCGCGAGGGGCTCGACGAGTACAAGCGCCGTTACGCCAAACCGGGTCTGCTGCTGGCTGGCTGGGATACTGAAGTGCCCGGCAGGGCCAACCTGACCGACGTGCTGCGCCATGTGCCCATCACAGTGCTGCTCGGCACCAGCGGCTCCGGCGGCGCCTTCAAGGAGGAGCACGTGCAGCTGATGCAAAAGCACTGTGCCCGTCCCATGGTGTTCCCGCTCTCCAACCCGACCGCCAACTGCGAAGCACTGCCGGAAGACATCTACCGCTGGAGTCAGGGCAAGGCCATAGTCGCCACCGGCAGCCCGTTCAAGGACGTGCACTATGAGGGCAAGGATTACCGCATAGGCCAGGGCAACAACGTCTTCATCTTCCCAGGGGTGGGGCTGGCGGCCATCGTCAGCCAGCTGAGCGAGATCAGCCCGGATATCTTCACCACGGCCGCTTTTGCGCTGGCCGAGTGCGTGAACGAGGTGGATCTGGCACAAGGCTCCGTCTATCCGCGCATTCGCGAGCTGCGCAACATCTCGGTGCACGTGGCGACCGCCGTGCTCAAAGACATAGTGCGCAAGGATCCCTCCCATCCGCTGATCGGGCAGGATCTGCAGCAGCATATCCTGAGCCACATGTGGGAGCCGCTCTACCTGCCTTATCGCCGGGTATGACGGCCGAAAGCGTGAGATGAAAAGGGGGTGGCCGTCGGCCACCCCCTTTTTTTCGTCAGCTGCGCAGCGGCAGCCAGTGTCCCTCCTTGCTGCGGCAGGCGGTGTCCTGCCACTGCTGGCTTGCCTGGCCTATGTAGAGCTGCTCGCGATAGTCGCGGCACCAATGGCCGTTGGCGTGGCGAAAAGTGCGCAGCGGCGTGACGCTGCCACTGTGACGGTTGGCGGCATTGAACCAGGTGAGGCTCTGGCCTTTGGGGCGGGTTTGCAGTGCATCGGCCAGCGCCTGGTTGGCCAGTGCCACATCGGCCTTGTCCATCTGGTGGTAGAGAGGGGCGGGCTCAAGGGTGGCACAGCCGAGCAGCCACAGGGAGAGCCAGGGCAGCAGGTAACGGATCATGGTTGCTCCTTTGTGCGAAAACCCTGCTGGATCAGGGTTTGTTCCTGTGCATCGGTCAGCGTCTGGCCGCGATCATCGACAGTGCCATCGCCCCGGATCTCGTTGCCGTTGGCATCGACGGCATCCACGCCATTGTCGTCGACAGTGCCGTCGCCCCGGATCTCGTTGCCGTTGGCATCGACGGCATCCACGCCATTGTCGTCGACAGTGCCGTCGCCCCGGATCTCGTTGCCATTGGCATCGATGGCATCCACGCCATTGTCGTCGACAGTGCCGTTGCCCCGGATCTCGTTGCCATTGGCATCGATGGCATCCACGCCATTGTCATCCAGGCCGTTGCCAAGTCCGCGTCCGCCGGCATGACGATCCCCTCCGGCGTGGCGGTCTCCTCCGCCATGCTGCTCGCCCCCTGCATGATGCTCACCACCGGCGTGTTCACCACCGCCATTGTCGTCACTACCCTGACCACCCCCATCGCTGTCGCTGCTGTCACTGCCGCCACTGCTGTCGCTGCCGCCGCTACCGCCACTGCTGTCGCTACCGCCACTGCTGTCGCTACCGCCACTGCTGTCGCTGCCGCCACTGCTGTCGCTGCCACCACCGCTGTCGCCATCCTTGTTGATCCCGTAGAGCCTGCGCTCCCCCAGCAGCACCCGCTCGATAGCCTGGATCCGGTTGACATGACCATGTTGATCCAGCACTCGCTCACCGGCTTGCAGCGTTTCTATAGGGCGTTCTCTGCCGTCGGCCATGACGATCCGGGTGCCGGCAATGAAGCAGGACTTGGCATGGGCCTGATTCATTTGCCATGCGTTATGGGTGAAATCATAACTGAATGGGGTAGCAAACAGGGCCAATGCGATGGCTGATCCCACCAGCAATCTGCGCTGGCTGGGCTTGAAAGAGGGCAGTGGCATGGGGGACTCCTTGTCCGGCAGGGATTCACGCAATCAAGTATAGAGTGACCCTATGGCGGAGCAGGGGTGAGCCTTTGACAAACAAAGTCGCGTGGAAAAACGATTGGCGTCCGCCATAAAAGTGCGTAAAATCGCATACTCGATGCTTGTAGCAACGAATCCCGCCTAAAAAGCCAGTTTCATGCCCTCCCCAAGCAGTAAAAGGTAACGAATGACGCCAACTGGCCCATTTCACGCCTTGAAAGCGTCTTGTGATAACTGAAAAGTGTCAAATATCCCTGTCAGTTATCAAAAAATTAAGGACATCCATGTTTTCCTTAGTCAAGCAAAGTGTCGCCGGGCTGCAAATCCTGTTTGTCGCCTTCGGTGCCATGGTTCTGGTGCCCCTGCTCACCGGACTGAACCCCTCCATGGCCCTGCTTGGCGCCGGTGTGGGCACCCTGTTGTTCCAGCTCTGCACTCGCCGCCAGGTCCCGATTTTCCTCGGTTCCAGCTTTGCCTTCATCGCCCCCATCATCTACGCCACCCAGACATGGGGACTGCCGTCCACCATGTTTGGCCTGTTTGCCGCCGGTTTCATGTACTTCATCCTGGCCGCACTCATTCGCGTGCGGGGCATGGGCTTTGTGCACAAGTTGCTGCCGCCCGTGGTGATTGGCCCAGTGATCATGGTGATCGGCCTGTCGGTCGCTCAGGTTGCCTGCAACATGGCGATGGGCCGTGCCGGTGGTGAGCAGGTGGTGCCTGCTGGGACTGCACTGACGCTGGCTGGCATCTCGCTGGCGGTGACCCTGATTGCGGCCGTGTTCTGCAAGGGCTGGATCAAGCTGATCCCCATACTGTGCGGTGTCATCGCCGGTTATGTCTCTGCCGTGCTGATGGGCCAGGTGAACTTCGACGGTCTGGTCAACACCCCCTGGCTGGCGCTGCCTCACTTCGAAACGCCGGAGATCAACTGGGCTGCCGCCCTGTTCATGCTGCCGGTGGCCATAGCCCCCTGTATCGAACACATAGGCGGCGTGCTCGCCATCGGTGGTGTGACCGGGCAGGATTACACCAAGAACCCGGGTTTGCACCGTACCCTGGCCGGTGACGGTATCGGCGTCTGCTTCGCCGGTTTCATCGGTGGCCCACCCGTGACCACCTACGCCGAAGTGACCGGCGCCGTGATGATCACCCGCAACTTCAACCCTGTCACCATGACCTGGGCCGCCGTGTTTGCCATCATTCTGGCCTTCTTCGGCAAGTTCAACGCCCTGCTCACCTCCATCCCCATGCCGGTGATGGGCGGTATCATGCTGCTGCTGTTCGGATCCATCGCCGCCATCGGTCTCAAGACGCTGGTGGAGTCCAAGGTGGATCTGGGGCTGGCCCGCAACATCGCCATCGTGGCCGTGACCCTGACGGTCGGCGTCGGCGCGCTGGAGATGAAGATAGGTGACTTCGCCCTGGCCGGTGTCGGTCTGGCATCGGTTGCCGCCATACTGCTCAACCTGATCCTGCCTGCCAGCTCCGAAGAGGGCGCCATGGAGAGTGCCAAGGATTAAGCGCTTGGCTTGCTGTGCATTGAGATGATGAAAAAGAGGCCACCCCCGGGTGGCCTCACTCATTTGGAGCGCTTTCCCGGCGTCACTCGGGCAAGGCCAGCACTCGCACCCACATGGCCCCGTCGCCCACCGGATGGCGCGCGAGCAGCGTCAGCTCGCCGCTGCCAGGGTCTATGCGGTGCACGGCGAGCTGGTGGGAGGCTTGCCCGGCCGCCAGCAGATAGCGGCCGCCGTGATCGATGGCAAAGCCGCGCGGCATTGTCTCGGTCGGGAAGTGGGCCAGCGGGGTCAGGCTGCCATCTCGCTCCGCTATGCCAAACAGGGTCAGCAGGCTGCTGGCCCGCTCGCAGCTGTAGAGAAAACGGCCATCCGGCGTGACATGGAGATCCGCCCCCCAGCGCTCTCCCTGATACCCCGCGGGCAGCATGTCCAGACTCTGTTGCAGATGGATATGGCCATCGGCCTGCCTGTGGTAGCGGTTGATGGTGCAATCTAGCTCGTTCAGGCAGTAGATATCGCCATTGACGGGGTGCAGCGCCAGGTGCCTTGGCCCGGCACCGCTGGTGGTATGCAGATCTCCCAGCGGATGGGGCACCAGCCGCCCCTCGTCGTTCAGGGTGAAGCGGCGGATGGCATCTTCCGTGAGGCAGGCAATCAGCATCTCCTGCCTGCCCTGCTCGTCCGCCAGCAGGGTGACCGAGTGAGCCGTCATCAGCGGATCCATGTGCTGGTGCGGGGCCTGCACCAAGCCAGCGGCATCGATGGGGGAGACGGTGACATGGTTGAAGGCGTAGGAAGCCGCCAGCAGGAAGCGGCCGTCGGCCGTGATGGCGGTGTGGGAGGCACTGCCCGCCAGCGGCGCCGAGCCCTGTTCGCTGAGCCGGCCATCCATGCCAATCCGGTAGCTGATGACCGCAAAATCGGGCCGCACGGCGGCATGAAGCCAGCGCCCATCCGGGCTTGTCACCAGCGGCTGGACCTGGCCCGGGGTATCGACCACCTGCAATAGTGCGAGCTCCCCGCTCTCGGCCAGGGCGAACACGTGGATCTGCTGGCTGGCGGGGCTCGCCACATAAACAACCTGCTGCATCTGATCTTTACTCCTTGTCATGGGTAACGGCAGGCCAATCTTATCTCCATCCTCCGGGGTTTTGCTTACTCTTTTGCCCGGCCCGGGCATACCACCTGATGGGCCTTCAGGTGATAGAGCTCCACCTGCGGGTGGCTGAAGAAACCCACTTCCCACGGATTTTTCTGCACGAACGCGGCGCGAATGGGCTCGAACAGTGGATGATCCTGTGGGATCTGGTAGGCATCGGCGGCGATGATGGTGTAATTCCACTCGATGGCCCGGGTGTAGGTAAACACAGCCCGCGAGTCGATGGCGAAATGGCAGCGGCCGTCGCGCTTGAGCAGCCGGGATTTGAAGGTCTCGGGGAAGGTGATGAAGAAGATGTCGTCCTCATCCGAGGAGAGAAATGCCAGCACTGTGGTGTGCGGCTGTGACTGGGCCCGGGTGACCAGTACCCCTATCTTGTTCTCCACTTCGCGCAGGTCAGGCACGGGCAAGCCGGTGAGCGGGGTGATCGGCAGAGGAACTGCCTCTCGCCCGTCTTGCGGATGCTGGTAGTCCGGCTGGGCAAAGGCATGGACCACCCGATTGCCATACCAGAGCTCGAACTGCAGCGGGGTGACATGGACCCTGCCGGGCGAAACCCGCTCGACCCGCCCCTTGTAGGAGGCGCGATAGACACTCAGGGAGGCATCGTACTCATCGACCCCGGTGCGGTTGTCCAGGTGCAGGGTGATCTTGTCGCCCGCCGCCAGCTGGTGCCCCTTGGGAAAGCTGAGCAGCAGCGTATCGTCGTCATGGATCTCGACCCCGCAGATATAGACGCCGGTCTCCTTGCTGGCCGGATCGGCATAGGTGGCGGCGACCCCGAGCAGGGGGGAGCCGAGAAAAGCGAGCAGACTGGATGGTGAATTCATGGCGCACCTCGATTGCAAATGTGGGGATGTGGCACCTGAGTGTATCCCGGCTTGGCCGAGCTGGCGGTCGTGTCGTCGCCCTTTACCCGCTATCCAAGTTACTGATAAGTGACGGCTTGTTCTCGCCTCGCCATCACAAAACCGCCAACCCGGTTCCACCGGGCGGGCCCGGGACCATAAAAAAGGCCCCGTCACGGGGCCTTGGGTACTGCATCAGGCGGGCTGCTGGCCCGGCGGCGGCAGGGCTGTGCTGTTGGGCTCCACCTTCTGCTCTTCGCCCTTCATGTTCTTGATGTAGACATCCATCTGGTTGAAGGCGATCTCGATGCCGTTCGCCTTGAACAGGGCGTCGATCTTGCGGTTCAGCTCGTCCACGGCCGGGTTGCGATCGCCGAGCTCGCTCACGAAGAAGCGCAGCTCGTGATCCAGGGTGCTGGGGCCGAAGGTGAGGAAGTAGACGATGGGGGCCGGGTCTTTCAACACGCGGCTGTTGTCGTCGGCGGCCTGCTTGAGCAGGGTGCGGGTCAGCTCAAGATCCGAGCCGTAGGCGACCCCGACCCGCACTATGACGCGGGTGACGGTATCGCTCAGGGACCAGTTGATCAGCCGCTCTGTCATCAGCTGCTGGTTGGGGATGATCACCTCTTTGCGGTCGAAGTCGGTCAGGGTGGTGGCGCGAATGCGGATCCTGGAGACGGTACCGGAGAAGGGACCAATGGTGACAGTGTCGCCGATCCGCACCGGACGCTCGAACAGTATGATGATGCCCGAGACGAAGTTGGAGAGGATCTCCTTCATGCCAAAACCGATACCGACCGACAGACCACCCGCTACCCACTGCAGCTTGTCCCACTGTACGCCCATCATGGAGAGGGCGGTCAGGGAGCCGAAGCCGATCAGCACATAGTTGAGCATGGTGGTGATGGCGTAGGCGGTACCCTGGGCCAGGTTCAGCTTGGAGAGCACCAGCACCTCCAGCAGACCGGGCAGGTTGCGGGCCAGTGACCAGGCGCCCCCGAGCAGGAGGAAGCCGATCAGCACGTCGCTCAGGCTGATCGGGAAGAGCACGGCATTGGCGCCGCTCCCTTCACTGCGGTGCCACAGCACCATGCTGTCTAGGTAGGAGAAGACAGCCACCAGATCAGACCAGAGCCAGTAGAAGGCGACACCGAATACCAGCAGCAGCACGGTACGGGTCAAGCGCAGGGATTGCTGGCTGACATCCTCCAGATCCATGGGCTGCTCTTCGATGGACTCGCCACCTTCCGCATCTTCCACCGATCTGTGCTCACGCTTGGCCACTGCACGGCGGTAAGCCAGACGGCGGGCCGCCAGCTCCAGACCACGCAGGGCGGTGCGGTAGACCAGGCTCCAGATGATCAGCAGGTAGAAGGACTCCACCAGACGGCCGGTCAGTTTCAGCGCCGTGTAGTAGTAGCCCAGACCGACCAGCACCATCAGTGCCACCGGCGCCAGCGCCAGGGCGCCCGCGGTGATCGACTGCTGCATGCTGCCCTCGCCCTTGATAATGGCGCGAGAGATGGGGAACACCAGATAGGTGGTGAGGCCCAGCAGCAGCAGGGTCAGTGCCTGACCGACCACATCATTGCCCAGCGACGAGGGTTCTACCACCGCCTTGGTCGAGAGCATGATGAGGGGCAGCAGCGGCAGCCACAGATAGCGCATGCTGGTGCGCTTGGCCTGCAGCTCGGCCTTCGGCATGCGGAAGTGGGATTCGGCAATGCCGCCCGGACGCATTACCGCCAGATAGACGCTGAACACCAGATAACCGAGGGCCAGGTTGAGGGTGATCTGGAAAATCAGTTTGGGGCTGAGCAGGCCGCAGTAAGTGAGCCAGAGACCGGCCGCCAGTATGAACAGGCTGCCCGGCAGGCGCTGCAGCACGGAATAGAGCAGGGCGCGCGGCGTGTGCCACTGGCTGTCCTGGCGAAAACGTCCCAGATCCTTGGCGATCCTCTGCTGGCGCTTGACCAGGGTCGGGCGCTTCCAGATCAGCAGGCCACCCACCAGCAGCAGCGGGAAGGCGAGCAGGGAAACCGGCAGCAGCATCTCGCCCCAGCCGTCCCAGTCCGGCTTCAGCACCCAGTCCGAGGCTTGCTTGTAGGCCTGGGCCGGCCAGTTGATGAACCACTTCATGTCGATGGGTTTGTTGCTGCTGACCCAGAAGATGTGTTGCTGCAGGGTAAATTCGATGGAGGCGTAGATCCGCGCCAGCTGTTGCTGGGTCAGCTGCAGGCTGATGGCGTTGGTCAGCTGGCTGTCGAGCTGACGGTTGAGCTGGTCGAGCAGGCTGATGCGGGTGTCGAGCAGGGTGGAGAGGTTGGCCTTGTCCTCTGCAGTGACAGGTTCGCTGCTGTTGGCGATCAGGTTGTCCAGATACTGGGTTTTCTGGAACAGTTGGTCACGTTGCTGGCTCAGTTCGAACTGGGCCAGATGCAGGTCGGCGATCTGCTCCTCCAGGTTCTTGACCGCAGAGGTGGGGGCGGACTCCAGCTGCTGGTAGAGCTGATAGAGGATGCGCGACAGCAGCAGGTTGCCCTTGAGCATCTGTACCTGTTCGTTCAGGTTGCGCTCTGTCTGGGTACCGCGTTCCAGCCAGCTCTTGGCTTGCAGGTTCTTCTGCACCAGATTGTTGAGATTGGTGGTGGCGCTGACCAGTTGCTGGCTGAGCTGATGGTTGAGTTCCTGCTCTTTTTGTACCAACGGGTTATCGTCGATGGCGACCAGTTCACCTGTCTGCTCGGCAGTTTTTTCGGTATCGCCCAGACGTTTGGCACTGCTCTGCTCCTGCAGCAGTTGCAGCTTCTGCTCCTCGTTGGCGAGGCGGGCGTTCTGGTAGTCCCGTTGCTTGACCGCCAGATCCTGCATGCTGGTGCGGTTATCCAGCTGTTGTTGCAGGTTGGCCAGTTGCAGCTCCAGCAAGGCCAGCTCGGCGCCCAGCTTCATCTTCTCGGCACTGCTGACGCTGTCACCGACGTTGAGGCGGGTGCGGATCTCCTGGCTGCGCTGATAGGCGCGGCTCATGTTGGTCTGGGCCCGCTCCGGCAGGGTTTGCAGACTGGTGAGCTGGCTGCCGATGGTGCCGAGGGTTTCCTGGGCATCCTGCATGTTGGCCAGCACTTCCGGCTGGCGGCTGTCCAGTTCCGCCAGGCTCATGCTGGCGTACTCGCTCTTGATCTGCTCGGCGCTCTTGTTCTGGGTCAGGGCATCGAGTTTGGCGCTGATGTCCCTGAGCTCACCTGGCAGGGAGCGAAGGCGCTGGGTTTGGCTCCTGGCCTTGGCGTGCTCCTTCTCGATGCTGTCGAGCAGGCTGAGGGTCTCGGTCAGGAGCTTCTGGTCGGCCTGCTGGCTGACGGTGAGGGTGTCTGACTTGCCGAGGGCATCGAGCGCGCGCTGTACGCTGGCTCTTTGGGGCACGTCCTGTGCCATGGCTTGCGGTACGCAGAGGCTGATGAATAAGCAGAGCAGCGGCAACAGGGTGGCCGAGGCTCTTTTGAAGCGTGTTGAGAGCATAAAACTTCCGGGTTATTACGCGATAGTTGGGAAATTTCCCACTTGGATTGAATCCGCGTGGATTCTAACACCGGGCTTGAACGGGAAGCAGGGGGGCAGATAAAAAAAACGGCGCCCGCAGGCGCCGTTTCATCGGTTCGGTACGGATTAGAGTACGTGAACGGAGGCGGTGTTGGTGGTGCCGCTCGGTACCAGGGCACCGGAGACCATGACAACCACGTCACCCTTCAGACCCATGCCGCTGGCCAGCGCCGCTTCTTTACCGATGCGATAGAAATCGTCGGTGGAGGCGATGCTGTCAACCACGTGGGCAATCACACCCTTGGTCAGAACCAGCTGGGCAGCTGTCTTCTTGTTGGTGGTGATGGCCAGGATCCAGGCTTGCGGGAAGTACTTGCGAATGGCCTTGGCAGACTTGCCGCCTTCGGTGGCAACCACGATCAGCGGGGCATCCAGCTTCTCGGAGGTCTCGACCGCGCCTTTACAGACGGCTTCGGTGATGCGCAGCTTGTTGCTGTCGTTGGCAGCAGACAGGTTGGACGGCATCACGGCATCGGTACGCTCGCAGATGGTGGCCATGATGGTCACGGCTTCCAGCGGGTACTTGCCCTTGGCGGACTCACCGGACAGCATGACTGCGTCGGTACCGTCCAGGATGGCGTTGGCCACGTCGCCGGCTTCGGCGCGGGTCGGACGCGGGTTCTTGATCATGGAATCCAGCATCTGGGTGGCGGTGATAACCACTTTACGTGCCTTGTTGCACTTGGTGATGATCATCTTCTGGGCGAAGATCACTTCTTCAACCGGAATTTCCACGCCCATGTCGCCACGTGCAACCATGATGCCGTCGGAGACAGCCAGGATCTCGTCGAAGTTGTCCAGGCCTTCCTGGTTTTCGATCTTGGAGATGATCTGGATGTTCTCGCCACCGTGGGCTTTCAAGTGCTCACGGATTTCCAGCACGTCTTCTTTCTTGCGAATGAAGGAGGCAGCAACGAAATCAACGCCTTGCTCGCAACCGAAGATGAGGTCGCGCTTGTCTTTCTCGGCCAGGGCCGGCAGCTTGATGGAGACGCCCGGCAGGTTGATGCCCTTGTTCTCGCCCAGATCACCGTTGTTCAGCACTTTACAGACAACTTCACGCTCGGTGATTTCGATCACGTCCAGGCCGATCAGGCCGTCATCCACCAGGATGCGGTTGCCGACGCGCAGGTCGTTGGCGAAACCGGCATAGGTCACGGCCACTTTGTCTTTGTTGCCAACCACAGTCTGGTCTGTGGTGAAGGTGAAGGTCTGGCCAGCGACCAGGGCAACGTCATTGCCGCCTTCCAGCTTGATGGTACGGATTTCCGGACCCTTGGTGTCAAGCAGGATAGCTGCGTGCTTGCCGGTTTCGGCCATGACAGCGCGCAGGTTGTTGATACGACCGCCGTGCTCGGCGTAGTCGCCGTGGGAGAAGTTCAGGCGCATGACGTTCATGCCGGCATCCAGCATTTTAGCCAGCATTTCTTTGGATTCGGTCTTGGGACCGATGGTGCAGACGATTTTGGTCTTTTTCATGTCAGTCTTCATGGTTAAGGAGTTTCCGCCGTGCAATATACACCAGTTTTTGGATACTTTTTATGATCCAGAAACAACGTTTTGACCAGATAACGTTTTCTTTTCAGGGATAACGTTTTCCTCCCGGCTACTTTTTAGGGCATAAATTAACTGGTCCGCGCAGATTTGGCATAAATGTTGCCATATGCATCCAGGCGCCGGCCCGCCTCGTCAGATGTTGTAAAATGACGATCCCGCCCTGTCATCAAGCCGTCATCAGTCCCGACAAGAATAGACCCGGTAACGGAACATGAGAGCCCCAGGATGACGCCCTATCTGTTGATACTCTCCCTCGCCATGCTGGCCGTGCAGGCCCTGCCTGCCGCCTGCTGGCCGGACGATCCTGCCCCGCGGGCTGCCAGCGCCCTTGAGCTTGTCGAATTGCAGCAGATGCTGGCGGCCAGCGAACCCAGCCTCTCCCGTGACGCCTGGCGGCAGCTGCGCCAGGACAGTCTGCACGGCTGGCAACACGGGCCGCACTGAACGGGAGACGTTAAAAGAGAGGGAGGCCAAGCCTCCCTCTCTTTTTATCCTGTTTTCAACGGCATCTGGCTCAGTTGATCTTGCCCATCTCGATGGCGAAGCTGGTGGCCAGCTGGGCGAACTTGAGGGCATGACCGGCGGAGGCGTCCGAATTTGACAGGGTATCCTGCGCCGTGTGGATGTTGGGGTTGTAGTCGTTGAAGCGCGACTCGAACGGCATGGCGGCGGGATAGCCCTGATTGTGCCAGGAGGCGTGATCCGAGCAGCCGTAGCCGCAGCTGTCATAGCCATAGCTTATCTGCGGCAGGTAGGCATCGAGCAACTGGGCGAGATAGCCGGTCAGTCCCTGGTCCGTGTAGTCGGTCATGAAGACGATGTCTTCCGCCGAGCCCTGGTAGTTGGTCATGTCCAGCTGCAACGCCGCCAGTACCTTGGTGTTGGCCGCCTTGTAGCGACTGGCGATGTCCTTGGAGCCGCGCAGGCCCACCTCTTCCGCCGCATAGCCGATAAATTGCAGGGTGCGCTCCGGTTGGCGACCCTGCTCGGCGATGACCCTCAGCACCTCGGTCAGGGTGGCGATGCCGGAGGCGTCATCGTCGGCGCCGGGGGCCAGGGTGCGGCTGTTGGGGGCCGAGCCTGCGGTGGAGTCGAGATGACCGCCGATCACCACCACCTCATCCGGATAGCGGCTGCCCTTGAGGGTCAGCACCACGGATTGCTGCGGGTAGCCGCTGTGCTTGACCCGGCTGACGCTGGCCCAGGGCAGGGTTGCGCTCAGGCTCTGCCACTGGCTGGCCACCCAGTCGGCGGATTGCACCCCTGTGGTGGTGGTGTAGTAGCGGTTGCGCCAGCTGGTGAGCTTGCTGATGGTGCCGACTATGTTGCCCTGATCCAGATAGGGCAGCAGTCGGTTGACGCTGTCGCCCTGGGTCAGCGGCGGTGCGCTGAACAGGTTCTGGCTGAGGGGCTGGGCCATGCTCTGCAGGGCGTCGGCCAGGGTGCTGTGCACCACATAGCCGCCGCAGCGCTGATGGCCTTCGTGCATCAGGTGGGAGAGGGTGCCGAGCTCGCTCGCCTCGACCTGAGCCAGCTGGACGGGGGCGCCGCTGGCACTGAACAGGGGGGCCAGCTTGGCCTTGACCTGCTTGAGTTCGACGCCACTGTCGGCACCGACCGTGATCCAGACGGGGTCGGCGGCCTGCACGGCGAGGGGCAGCAGGGGGAGCAAGAGGGCGGTCAGCAAGGGTTTCATATCGGATCCTTCCGGGTAGCGTGACAGATGAATGGCATAAATGGGTGTCATAAGACGACCTGCCCAGTCTAGTCAGGGGAGTGCACGCCGGATCTGCCCATCTGGCGGGCTGGCTGCCCCATCCGGTGGGGGTCACTGCAGGATCTGCTGTTTACCCGGGGGATTGGGCCGGGCTGGCCAGCGCTTTGTGCTGATGAGAAGGGGAGTGGCAGTCTGGTTGCCGTGCCCTGGCCATTGTGCCCCGGTTGGGGGGCTGACGCAGGGACCCAAAGTGTGCCATGTCGGCGATATTGCGCCACTATCGCTGGGGGCTGGCCGCTACGCGCGGCCCAAACGAAAGGGGCCTGGGGCCCCTCTCTGTCGGTTTGCACCCTGCCAATGGCGGTCAGCCCGTGGTTTCGGCCAGCATGCCGAGCGCTATCTCCCGCTCCCCCATGATCACCTTGTCTGCCCCCTGCCGGGTGAGGAAGTTGACCTCGTCATCGCTGTGGGCGCGGGCTATGACCCGGATGGCCGGATTGATCAGCCTGGCCTGGGCGATGGCCTCGCCGGCCTCGAAGCTGTTGGGGATGGCCACCAGCAGCCAGCTGGCATCGGCGATGGCGGCGCGACACAGCACCTCATCGTTCGCCACGTTGCCATTGATATGAGGGATCCCGGCCTGGTGCAGGCTCTCCAGCCGGTGCGGATCCTGCTCTATCACCACCAGCGGCCGCTCGGCGGCTTGCAGCCCTTCCACCAGCAGGCGGCCGACCCGGCCAAAGCCCACCAGCACAGTGTGCTCCTTCATCTCGACGGCCGGGCACTTGCACTCGGCCAGCGCCTGGGTGTTGTCGGCATCCGGGTGCTTCTCCAGGTAGCGCTCGACGGCGTTGAACACCAGCGGATTGAGCATGATGGAGAGGCTGGCGCCCACCAGGATCAGATCCCGGGCTGCTTCCGGCACCAGCTTGAGCACGATGGCGAGGCCAATCAGGATGAAGGAGAACTCACCGATCTGGGCCAGGCTGGCGGAGATGGTGAGCGCGGTGCGCTGGCTGTAGCGAAACAGCCGCACTATGGCGTAGGCCGCCACCGACTTGCCGAACATGATGATGAACAGGGTGGCCAGCACCGCCAGCGGATCCGTCAGCAGCACAGCGGGGTTGAACAGCATGCCCACCGAGACGAAGAAGAGCACGGCGAAGGCATCCTGCAGCGGCAAGGTGTTGTTGGCGGCGCGATGGCTCAGCTCGGAGCTGTTCATGACGATGCCGGCGAAGAAGGCGCCGAGGGCGAAGGAGACGCCGAACAGCTTGACCGCGCCGAAGGCGATGCCGAGGGAGCCGGTCAGTACCGCCAGGGTGAACAGCTCGCGGGAGCCCGTGCTGGCGGTGTGGGCCAGCAACCAGGGGATGAAGCGGCTGCCCACCACCATCATCAGCGCCACGAACAGGGCGACCTTGCCGAGGGTCCAGCCCAGATCCAGCGCTATGCTCTGCCAGCTCATGCTCTGATCGCCGTGTTGGATATTGGCGAGTATGGGCAGCATCACCAGCGCCAGCACCATCACCAGATCCTCGACGATGAGCCAGCCGATGGCGATGCGCCCCTGCAGGGTCTCCTGATTCTGGCGGCTCTCCAGCGCCCGCAGCAGCACCACTGTACTGGCGGTGGAGAGGGCGAGGCCGAACATCAGGCCGGCGGTGAGATCCCATCCCAGCAGGGAGGAGAGCCCCATGCCGAGCAAGGTGGCGACCGCTATCTGGACGATGGCGCCCGGAATGGCGATCTTCTTCACCGACATCAGGTCGCTGAAGGAGAAGTGCAGGCCCACCCCGAACATCAACAGGATAACGCCCAGCTCCGCCAGCTCGGGCACCAGCGCCATGTCGGCCACATAGCCAGGCGTGAAGGGGCCCGAGATCACCCCGGCCGCCAGATAACCCACCATGGGCGAGATCTTGAGGCGATGGGCAAGCATGCCGAGCACGTAGGCGAGCACGAAGCCGCCAACCAGGGTGGTAATCAGGGGAAGGGAGTGGTCCATGTCGTCACCTCGCTAATGGCAGTCAGGGGGCTACCAGATCACCGCGCGGGATGAACAGGGCAGCTGTAATGAGCAGGGGGCGAAAGAGACAGATGTTGGCCGCGACAAACACTGGATATTGGGGACAACAGTTGTCGTTTCTGTTGAAAAATAATACATTTTTTGCCTAAAAGCAATATTTATCCACATTTCAACGCTTATTTGCGATTAAAAGTGCATAAGTATCGAAATGCAGGGGGGGAAGGGGCGACTTTCTCCATTTTGTTGGCAGGAGTAATTAATCTGCGATGATTTTGGTCTGCAAGTGTGCGCCCCGGGGCGGCGCCAGGGCGCAACATGCATCAAGGCGACCCTGAGGTCGCCTTGATGCATAGACGCGGGCACTTATTCGCCCTTGGCAATGCCCTCGCGCCTCGGATCGGCGGCGCCGAACCAGCCGCCGGCATTGCGCTCGACCCCCTGCAGGCCCGAGGTCTGCTCGCTCAGCACCACCTCGTGTCCCCTCGCCTTGAGCCCCTCGACCACTGCCTTGGGGGTGCGTCCCGCCTCCAGCTCGGTGGGGCCGTTGCGGCTGCCGAAGTTGGGCAGGTTGATGGCCTGCTGCAGGTTCAGCCCCCAATCCTGGGTGCCGAGCAGCGTCTTGCCCACGTAGTTGATGATGGCGGAGCCCCCCGGAGAGCCCAGGCTCATTTCGAGCTTGCCACTGTGCTTGTCAAACACCAGCAGGGGGGACATGGAGGAGCGCGGCCGTTTGCCGGGCGCGACCCGGTTCGCCACCGGCAGACCGGCGGCATCCAGCGAGGTGAAGGAAAAATCGGTGAGCTGGTTGTTGAGCAGGTAGCCGTTGACCATCAGCCGCGAACCGAAGCCATCCTCGATGGAGCTGGTCATGGAGACCGCCATGCCCGCCTTGTCGACGATGGAGACGTGGCTGGTGGAAGGCAGCTCGGGGGTTGCATCCTTGCCGCGAGCCAGTGCCAGCGGCGGCGTGCCCGGTTGGGCCAGGCCCATGGAACGCTCGCCGATAAGCTTGCTCCGCTCGGCCAGATAGCCCTTGTCCAGCAGCCCCTTCACCGGCACGCTGACAAGATCGCCGTCCGCCACATACTGGTTGCGATCGGCGAAGGCGAGCCGCGCCGCCTCGCTGTAGAGATGAATGGCCTCGCTTGATGCGGCCAGTCCCCCTTCCGTCGTGGCGATCGGCTTGAGGGCCGCCATGTCGTGGCTCTCCAGCATGCCGAAGATCTGGCCCAGGGCTATGGTGCCGGAGGAGGGGGTGGGAAAGCCGCAGATCTGGCTCTGGCGATAGTCAAAGCAGAGACCGTCCCGCAGCTTGGCCTGGTAGCTGGCCAGATCCGCCGCCGCCAGCACGCCGGGATTGGTGGGATGCTGGCGCACCTTGGCGACCATGGCCTGGGCCAGCGGCCCCTGATAGAAGGCATCCGCCCCCTGTGTGGCCAGGGTGCGCAGCACCTTGGCCAGCGCCGGGTTGCTGAGCGTGCTGCCGGCGGGCCTGGGAGTGCCATCCGGCAGATAGAAGTAGGCACGGGCATCCGGGTCCCTGGCGAGGTAGGGATCTTTTGCCAGCAGGGTGGCCAGCCGCGGGCTTATCACAAAACCCTGCTCCGCGAGCGTGATGGCGGGCTCGAACAACGTGGCCCAGGGCAGCTTGCCATAGCGCTGATGGGCCAGCGCCAGTGCCCGTACCGTGCCCGGCGCGCCGACCGAGCGGCCACCCACCACGCCATCGTAGAAGGCCATCGGCTTGCCATCCTTCATGAACAACTGATCCGTGGCGGCGGCAGGGGCCGTCTCGCGGCCATCCACAGCCGCGACCTTGCTGCCATCCCACACCAGCAGCAGGGAGCCACCGCCGATGCCGGAGGATTGCGGCTCCACCAGGGTCAGCACCAGTTGCACCGCGATGGCGGCATCCACGGCGCTGCCACCCGCCTGGATGATCTGGTAGCCCGCATCCACCGCCAGCGGGTTGGCGGCCGCCACCATGAAGTCATGGCCCTGCCAGCCCTGTTTGTTGGTCCAGCCGCTGGCTGCCTCGGGGGCAAGCAGGGTCTGGGGCGGTGGGGCATAGTGAAAGCCCTTGTCGCTGGCACAACCGGCCAGCAGGGCGAGGGCAAGGGTCAGCCCCAGGGGTTTGAGCAACATGACACTCTCCTTGTCTGTTTTATGACCATGAGGGGCGACTATGTCACGATTGGCACTGGTTACTCAAGTTGTTGAACAGGATCAATGCCTTACTCATTTATCAATAGGCCCCATCCGTCAGCGCCGGCCATAAAAAAACCGCCCTGGGGCGGTTTTTGCAATTTGGTGAAGCAGGCCGGGCTAGATGGACTGCTCTTCGCCACCCAGGGCGGCAAACAGCGCCGGGATGAACTGGGCCAGCTCGGCGGTCACCAGGGCGAAGTCGGCGTCCAGACGGGCGGCCGGATCTTCACTGGTCACGTCGTCGTTCTGCTCGCGCAGCTCTTCGCTGAACTTGAGGCGCTTGATGGAGATGTCATCCCCCAGCACGAAGCTCAGGGTCTCGCCCCAGTTGAGGGCCAGCTTGGTCACCAGCTTGTCGTTGGACAGGTGGTTCTTGATCTCGTCGGTCATCAGATCCTGCTGCTTGCAGCGGATGATGCCGCCGTGCTCCATGGCACTGCGCAGCTCGGCTTCGTCTTCCAGCGCGAAGGAGGCGGGCAGATTGCCCTCGCTCAGCCACTCGGTCATGGTGATCTCGGGCGGATTCTTGAGGGCCACGGGCACCACGGGCAGGGTGCCTATGCTCTTGCGCAGCAGGGCCAGCAGATCGTCCGCCTTCTTGGCGGAGCCCGCGTCCACCACCATCAGATTGTCGGCCGGATTGATCCAGGCGAAGGTCTGGCTGGTACGACTGAAGGCACGGGGCAGCAGGGTGTGGAGTATCTCCTCCTTCAGCGCTTCCTTCTCTTTCTTCTTGAGGGCGCGGCCCTGCTCGAATTCGATCGCTTCTACCTTCTCCGCCAGCATCTCCTTGACGACGGAGCCCGGCAGCATCTTCTCTTCCTTGCGGGCACAGAGCAGGATGTGGCCGGCGGCCGAGTGGGTCAGGGTCGAGCCGAATTTGCCAAGGGGCTTGACCCAACCGAACCGGGAGATGTCCTGACTGCCACAAGGGGTGAAGGCGCAGGCCTCAAGCTGGGTTTCCAGCTGATCCACTGTCAGGTCAAAGGGGCGGGTAAAGCGATAAATCTGCAGGTTTTTAAACCACATGGCGTCCTCGGTCTCATAGATTGTCCGGCGGGCATTGTACTAGAGAGGCGCTTTGTGATCAGCCAATCATTCTCGCTAAATAAAGGGCGATCGAGTTCACAGGGAGCCATGTTCGCCCCCAACCCTGTCATCAAACTCCCCTAGACTGCGGGTGTTCAAGTTGTTAACAAGGATGCAGATATGTTGAGGCCGAGTCGGTCAGAGGACATGGAAGAGATCGTCGAAATCTGGTTGCTGGCCTCCCTGCAGGCCCACGATTTCGTCGATGCCTCCTGCTGGTGGCAGGCCCAGGAAGATCTGCGCACCCGCTATCTCGACCACGCCCGCATCTGGGTATTCGAGGAGCGCGGCGAGCTGCTCGGCTTCATGGCGCTGGTGGATGACTACCTCGCCGCCCTGTTCGTGCGACCCGACCGTCAAGGGCGCGGCGTGGGTCATGCCCTGCTGCAGGAGGCCAAGTCGCAGGGGGCCAGGCTGCATGCGCGGGTGTTCGTGGAAAACGATCAGGCGGTGCGCTTCTACCGCCGCCACGGCTTCGTGATCGAGGGGGAGGAGTTCGATCCCCTCACCGGCCATCCCCAGTACAAGATGTGTTGCGAGCCCGCCTGAATCTGACGCCACCGACCTGTTTTGCTTGAAAAAAGGGTGGCGTATCCTCATCTTGTCTGCATTGGGTGCCGTGGGCACCGCTCCTCCATTTCGAGCCGTTTCCTCATGAAGATCCTGCACACAGCCGACTGGCACCTTGGCCATCAACTCCATGGCCATGAACGCCGTTTCGAACACGACGCCTTTCTCGACTGGTTGACCGACACCATCAAGCAGCGGCAGATCGACGCCCTGCTGGTGGCGGGCGATCTGTTCGACACCGCCAACCCTCCCGCCAGCGCCTGGCAGCAGCTCTATCGCTTCCTGGCGAGGCTGCGGGCCGAGATGCCCCGTCTCAACATGGTGCTGATCGGCGGCAATCACGACTCTCCCTCCAAGCTGGATGCGCCCCACGAGCTGCTGCGGGCCTTCGACCTGCATCTGGTGGGCAGCATCAGCCGGGACTGTGATGGCAGGCTTGAGACAGATCGCCTGCTGGTGCCGCTGCAAGACAGGGAGGGCAAGATAGCCGCCTGGTGCGCCGCCGTCCCCTTCCTGCGCAGCAGCGACCTGAGGGTCGAGCAGCTTGAAGAGGGGCAGGATCGGCTGATCGAGGGGGTTCGTCAGGTCTATGAAGAGGTGTTGAGTGCCGGGCGGGCGCGCTGTGAACCCGATCAGGCGCTGATCGCCATGGGCCACGCCTATCTGGCGGCGGGCCAGCTATCCGAGCTATCCGAGCGGCGGGTGCTGGGCGGCAACCAGCACGCCCTGCCGGCCGACATCTTCGCCGCCGCCGATTACACGGCGCTCGGGCACCTGCATCTGGCCCAGAGCCCGGCCCCCGGTGTGCACTACAGCGGCTCGCCGTTGCCGCTCTCGCTCGCCGAGGCCAACTACAACCATCAGGTGCTGGAAGTGACACTTGAGGGGGGCCAATTGGTGGGGCTGGAGCGGCTCCCTGTGCCCCGCGCGGTGGAGATGATCCGGCTGCCCGAGAGCGAACTGGAAGGGGCGCTCAAGGCCATCGAGGCGCTGGCGCTACCCGCTTGCCAACAAGAAGCACAGCCTTTCCTCGAAGTGCGACTATTGTTGCCCAGACCTGAGGCCCGCATCCGCGAGCGCATTCTGGCGGCCATGGCCGGCAAGCCGGTGCGCCTGGCCCGCATCAGCACCCGTTATCTGGGATCCGGGCAGGGGCTGGCCGATGGCACCCATCAGCGCAGGCTGGATGAGCTCTCCCCCACGGAGGTGTTTCGGCTCTGCTATCAGCGCCAGTTTGACGGTGAACCCGGGGCCGAACTGGTGGCCTCGTTTGAAGAGATATTGCAACAGGTGAAGGAGTCCGGCGCATGAAGATCCTGTCCCTCAGCGGTGAGAACCTGGCCAGTCTGACCGGGGCCTTCACCATCGACTTTACCAGGGGGGCGCTCGGCGCCGCCGGTCTGTTTGCCATCACGGGCAACACGGGCGCGGGCAAGAGCACTCTGCTCGATGCCATCTGTCTGGCGCTGTACGACGAGATGCCGCGCTTTATCGCCAACCGCAAGAATGTTGAGAAAATTGGTCGAGCGGATGAAGACGAAAAAGAAAAATTAACCGCCAATGATGTGAAAAACATCCTCAGCCGTGGCCACGCCAGCGGCTGTGCCGAGGTGCAGTTTCGCGGCTGTGACGGTCGCATCTGGCTGGCGCGCTGGGCGGTGCGCCGGGCCCGCAACCGCTCCGAGGGGCGCTTTCAGGCTCAGGAGCGCAGCCTGACTGACGTGGCGTCGGGTCAGGTCTTCTCCGGCAGCAAGCGGGAGCTGCAGGAGCGCATCGACGAGCTGGTGGGGCTCTCCTGGGAGCAGTTCCGCCGCGCCGTGATCCTGCCCCAGGGGGAGTTTGCCGCCTTTCTCAAATCGAGTGCCGACGAGCGCTCCGCTCTGCTCGAGCGCATGACGGGCACAGAGCTCTATTCCGCCATCTCCATCCAGACCCATGAGCGGGCGCGGGAGGAGCAGCAAAAGCTGGCCGCCATAGGGCAAAGGCTCGGCGATGTGGCGCTGATGGACGAGGTGACCCGCGAGCAGTGGGTCACCCAACAGTTGAGCCTCTCCACCGGCCTCAAGCACGAGCAGCAGCAGCGCCAGTTGTTGCAGGACTTGCGCGATCTCAACGATCGCATCGCCGCCCAGTTGCTGGCCTGTCAGGAGGGGCAGGCGGCACTGGCCGCCGCCGAAGCGGCTCACGCCCAGGCAGCGCCCGAGCGGGAGGAGTTTGCCCGCGCCGAGCAGGCCCAGGTGGCCCGCGCCGATCACGACGAGCTGGCGCGCCTCACCCTGGAGGTGCAGCAGCAGGAGCAGCTAATCGGCCAGTTGGGGCCCGAATTGGCACAGGTTGAACTGGCACAACAGCAGGCCGCGCTGCGCGAGCAGCAACTGCTGGCCGACAAGATAGCCGCCGAGCGTGAATGGGGGGCGCTGCAACCCGAGCTCAAGCGGGCGCAGGAGCTGGATACCCGCATCAGGGAGAAGGGCAGCCAGTTGCAGGACGTCCAGCAGCAGGGGGCGCAGGCGCGCACCCTGCAACTGGCGCTGCAGCAGGAGTGGCAACAGCAGGCGGGCCGGGTGCAGGCACTCGAGACCCGGCGCCAGCAATGGGCACTCTGGCTGGATGAGCGCAAGGCGCTGGCCCCCCTGGCGCGCCAGTGGCAACCCTTGCTGGCGGCCATGCAGGATTGGGCCGAGGGTCGGGATCAGCTGCAACATCTGCTGCAGAGTCGTGAGCACAAGGGCCATGCCCTGCGGGATCTCAACAGCCGGCTGGAGCAGGGTCAGCAGGAGCGGGACTACTGGCTGCAGGAGCGCACACGGCTGCAACAGCAGCACGATCAGTTGCAGGCGCAGGAGTGGGACGGCCAGGTCGCCAAGGCGCAGGAGCAGCGGCAGGCCCAGACCGAGCAGCTGGCGCGGGTGCGGCAACTGCTGGAGCTGGCGGAGGCGGGGCGCAATCACAGCGAGCAACAGGAGCGCTTGCTGCAAGAGATGGCGCTGCTCGAGCAACATCTGCACCGCCTGGCCGGTCAGCGTGATGAGCTGGTGCCGGCGCTGGAACGGCTCGCCACCCAGCGTGGCGAGGCGCGCCATGCCCTGGAGCAGGCTCGCGCCGTGGCCAGCTTGGAGCAGTACCGTCACGTGCTCAGCGATGGCTCCCCCTGCCCGCTCTGCGGCGCCGAGGATCATCCCTATAGCCAGAGCCAGCCGCAGGTGGCCGGCATACTGGCGCAACTGGCCGAGCGAGCCCGTCAGCTGGAACTGGAGTGGGAGCGGCTCAATCATCAACATATTCAGGGGGAGAGCGAGCGGGTGGAACTGGCCCGTCAGCTGGCCGCCCGTCAGCAGCGCCAGCCTGAGCTTGAGGCGAGATCCGAACAGCTGACCCAGCGCTGGTTGCAACTGGGTGGCAATACCCTGCTGGGGCACGAATTTCCCTTGCGCCAGAGTCCGGCGGAGTGGGCGGATCTGCTGTCGCATCTCTTGGCACAGGGAGAGACCCTGGAGCTGGGTCTGGTGGCCGGCCAGCGCCAACTGCAACAGGCCCAACAGGGGCAACAGCTGTTGATGGGACTGCGCAATCAGCTGACCCAGTTGACTGCCCGTCATCAGCAGTTCGAACAGCAGTGGCAGGAGGCCGAGCGGCAGAAGATAGAGTGGGAGGCCGAGCTCAAGGCGCTGGCCGAGCAGGAGGCCGCGCTGCGCCAGCGTCTGCTGCAGGGGGAGGCTCGACTCGATGAACAGATGGGGGTCGAACCCTGGCGCCAGTGGCTCGGCAGCCGGCAGTGGCTCGAATGGCAGCAGACCTGCGAGGCCTATCTGCAGGGGCAGCGCGAGTGGGAGCAGCTTGGCAGTGAACTCGCCAGCCTGACGCCGGGCGTGAGCGCGCAGGAGGCGCGGGTGCAGAGCCAGAACGCGTTGCTGCACAAGCTGGAGCGCGACTACAAGGAGGCCGAGTTGCAGCGCCAGGGCTTGCTCGCCAGCCGCGAGGCCTGCCTCGGAGGCCGCCCTGTCGCCGAGGTCGAAGGCGAATGGCAACAGCGGCTGTCACATGCCGCCAGCCAGCTCGAGGAGGCGGTGGCCGCCTTGCGGATTGCCCGGGAGAAACAGACCGAGCTCAAGGCCAGGCTGACTCACCTTGAGCAGGACAAGCAGGTGAGCAGCCGTCGCCGGCGCGAGGTGCTGGGACGCTGGGCGGCGCACGCCAGCACCCTGGGCATCGCCGAATATGATCTGCGGCGACTGCTGGCCATGGGGCCGGATGAGCTCAAGGCTCGCCGTGTCGCCTTGCAGCAGCTGGACGACGCCCTGGCCGAGGCCCGCACCCGGCTGGCCGAACGCCAGCGGGCGCTGGCGTTGGAGGAGGTCAAGCTGGCGCGTTATCGCGAGCATCACGGCGAGCTGACCGCCCTCTCTGCGCAGGAGCTTGGTCTGCGCCTGGGGGCCAGCGAGGCCCATTGCCGCGAGCTGGAAGAGCAACTGTTCCAGTGCAAGAGCACCCTGGCCCAGGCCGAGGCGGCTGCCCTCAAGGCGGGCTCCCTGCAAGAGGAGCTGGGTCGCCAGCAGGCGGTGGCGGATCACTGGCAGCAGCTGTCCGAGCTTGTCGGCTCAGCCAGCGGCGCCAAGCTGCGCACCTTCGCCCAGAGCCTCACGCTCGAACGTCTATTGTTGGAGGCCAATGCCCAGCTCGGCGAGCTGTCGCCACGCTACCGGCTGGAGCGGGTACCCGGCACGGATCTGGCGCTGCAGGTGGTGGATCTCGACATGGGGGACGAGGTGCGATCAGTGGATTCCCTCTCAGGTGGCGAGAGCTTCCTGGTGTCGCTGGCGCTGGCGCTGGCCCTCTCCAGCCTCTCGTCGCGCCAGACCCAGGTCGAGTCGCTGTTTATCGACGAGGGCTTCGGCACCCTGGATCCGGACAGCCTGGATCTCGCGCTCTCCAGCCTGGACTCGCTGCAGGCGGCCGGCCGCCAGATAGGTGTCATCTCTCACGTGCAGACCCTGGTGGAGCGGATCGGCGTGCAGATCCGGGTCGAGGCCCTCGGCGGCGGCGAGAGCCGGGTGGTGCTGCCCTGAATCCTGACGCACTCAGTTGAGGGCCAGCAGCCCCGCCAGATGGCGGGGCTTTTTTGTTTCAGAGTTTTCGCAATATGGTCGCTTGAGCTAGGTCCATGCCCGCATATCGCGGGAAAAGACATAACCAGGGGTCATGACCCCGGTCTTGAATCCATGCACCCGCAAGAGGGAATGGTCAATGACGGTTGTACCTGAAAGGATCCTGTGTCGCATCGCCATGCGAAAACGAGGTGACGCGCTTTATTTCATCTGGTTTTGCTGGGGCTTGGCGTTGCTGCTCTATGTGCTGGGATCTGCATATTACAAATTACCCGTAGTGCCGCTGCTAGTGATGGCGCTGATGTTGATGGTGGAGAAAGTCAGAATGTTTGGACGAAAGCGCAATGAGTCTGTGTCTGTGGTATCGGATGTTGCAATGACTGTGATTGCACAGGGCGCCAGATTCAAGGGTGAGCTGCAAGTGGAAGGCAATCTGGACGTACATGGCCAGTTCATCGGAACCCTGCGGGTCAGCGGAGGGACTGTTCGCATCATGGAGGGGGGCAGCGTTGAGGGAGAGGTGACCGCCGCCCATGTCACCATCAATGGCACCCTGGATGGCACTTGCGCATCGAACGAGGTGGAGATCCTTGAAAATGGCAAGATAAAGGGGATCTTCAAAGGTGGCAGCCTCTCTATTCGAAAGG
Source organism: Aeromonas sp. MR19 (assembly GCF_963899305.1). Classification (NCBI taxonomy): domain Bacteria; kingdom Pseudomonadati; phylum Pseudomonadota; class Gammaproteobacteria; order Aeromonadales; family Aeromonadaceae; genus Aeromonas; species Aeromonas sp. MR19. Next base: position 815,378 of record NZ_CAWQWZ010000011.1, on the reverse strand, counting down.
GAGGCCAGTTCATCGGGCAATCCCAAGCTCAGGAAGAGAGCAAAGCTGTCTCTGGCGAGAGTAAGGGGAACGTGAAGAAGTTGCAACCCGAGGGAAAACCCAAGGTCATCGATGTACCGGAAGTGGCGGCAAAACAGGCGTGAACAAAGGGGCGCCAGCGCGCCCCTCGTTGTTTAGCTGCGGCGCTCGGGCAACATATTGGTCAGTGTGTTGTCCTTGAGCACATGGTGGTGATAGATGGCGGCAACGGCGTGCAGGGCGATCAGGGCATAGCCTATGTTGGCCAGCGTCTCGTGCAGCTCCTTTATCGTGCCCTTCACGCCATCATCCGGCGCAATCAGGGCGGGCAGTTCGAACCCGAAGAAGGGGATGGGCTTGCCGCCTGCGCTCAGCAGCAGCCAGCCCAGCAGCGGGGTGAGGATCAGAAAACCATACAGCGCCAGATGGGCGAGCTGAGCCAGCTTGAGCATCAGGGGAGACTGTTCGGGCACTATGCGGGGTGAAGGGCTGCTGAAACGCACCAGCAACCGCGCCACGACCAGTGCCAGGATCAGCAAGCCCGCCATGAAGTGAAACTCCTTCATCAGATCGCGCCCGGCCGAGCCCTTGGGAAAGATGTCCCTGAATTCCATCAGGGCGTAGACGGCGATCATCAGCAGCAGGGTCAGCCAGTGCAGGCCGATACTCAGGCTGCCGTAACGTTGTTCGGTATTCTTCAACATGTTCATGTCCTTCTCTGGGCGCTCATTGCATCACTTTTTATCCATCCGGACTGCTTCCTGTGCCCGGACCTCCTTGCATCCATCTCCATGTTACAAGTCCTGTTCGACCAAACTTTGATCTCGATAACTTTTTAACATTTTATTCTCATCTCTCAGGCGGTGCCCGGCGAGGCTCCTCTCTGCGCAGGGCTATGCTTCTGGTAACGGCAGTGCTGATGAGGATCTGGTCATGAAACATCTTGGGTTGGGCGCTGTGCTGCTGCTCATGCTGGGCGCAATTCTGCTTGGCGTGGCGGGCAGTGGCAGCGATCGCCTCTCTGCGGCAGAGCCTGAGCATCCATCGCACTTTTCCGCCTATCTGGGGCTCTTGCCTGGGCTCATAGATTCCGATGGGAGCGGCCCCTTCGTCGATCTGGTCAAGGCCATAGCCGCGCTGGATGACGGGGTCGAGGTGAGCGTGATGGTCTACCCCATGTCGCGTGCGACGCGCAGCGTGGTGGTGGGGGAGGCGGACTTCAATCTGCCCGCCCTGCGCAATCCCTATATCGACGAGTCCATGTTGCCCTATCGCTTCAGCTCGGTGACCTTCGGCAAGGTGACCCATGTGCTCTACAGCAACAGCGCCGCTCCTATCACTCCAGCCATGGTGCTCGGCTACGAGTACACCAAGCGCGATCTGCTCATCGAGGGGGTGAGCGACTTCTGGCCCTTCTCGGTCAAGCGTTCCCTCTCTATCGAGCAGTCCCTCGGCAAGCTGAGCAGGGGCCGTATCGATGCCTTCCTCTGGGCGCAGGAGGAGGCGGATTTTGCACTCAAGAAGATGGGGCTGACCAATATCCATCGAGTCTATTTTGGCGAGTTTGACGATGTGTTCATCATCCCCAAGGGGGAGAGAGGCGACGCGGTGGACCGCTTCCTGACGCAGTCCATCGAAAGGCTCAGGACCAGCGGCCAGCTGGGCCAGATCTACTCCGGCATCCATGGTCCCTATCAGGAGTGGCAGCCGGGAGAAAGCGCTGCGACCAAGGCGGTCCGAACGACGCCATGATCCAGTTTACCGAGTCGGCAGACTCACTTACTTTTGAGTGAAATATTGGTAAGGGAATGGCCTTGAACATATCCGAGTCGGCGATATTGACCGAATTGCAGCAGATCCTGTTTCGATCCTTTGACGTGATCCCGTTTCCAATCCTCATTTCGGAAGCGATTTGTGGTGACACCCTTGGCACCATTCCGACCACGCTGTCGGACATCCCCGTGCGTCATCACAGGTTTGTGAACCAGGCCTTCTCGGCGCAACTGGGTTACACCCTGGCCGACCTGCCCGACATGACCGCCTGGTTTGCGACTGTGTATCACGACGAGCAGAGCAGAACCCAGGCCATTCAGGACTGGAATCAGGCTGTCATGACCAGTCTGGCCAATGGCTCGTCCGTGGCTGAGATGGCCATCCAAATCTATTGCAAGAGTGGCCAGCGGCGCTGGTTTACCATCACGGCCCAGCTTACTGCCGATGCCATGCCCGGCTGGCACATAGTGACGTTTCGCGACATTCACGATCTGCATTGCATGATAGAGGAGGTGAGTCGTCTCTCCTGTACCGACCCGCTGACAGAGCTCGGCAACCGGCGCGGTGCCGAGCAGCAGTTGCAGGCGCTCTGGCTGCAGGGCCACATGTTCTCGGTGATCCTGTGCGATATCGATCACTTCAAGCAGGTCAACGACAGGTATGGCCATCCCGCCGGGGATGCTGCCCTGTGTGGGGTTGCCCGCATCATGGAAGAGCAGCTGCAGGGGGCCGAGTGTCTGGCCCGCTGGGGAGGGGAGGAGTTCCTGCTGATCCTGCCGGGAGCGGACGCCTCGCGGGTGCTTGCCAGGGCGGAGCAGCTGCGTCAGCTGTTGTCTGCCAGCCCCATGAGTTGGCACCATCACCATTTCTCGCTGACGATGAGTTTTGGCTGCGCCACCCTGGCTGCCGGGCAGAGCCTGGACAACCTGTTGCTGGTGGCCGATCGGGCCCTGTATCAGGCCAAGGCGCAGGGGCGCAATCGGGTGGTATTTGGCAAGACCTAGCCCGGCGTCAATGGTCAGCACGGCCCATAAAAAAACCGAAGCGCTTGGCTTCGGTTTTTTGTTGCAGTCACTGGCACCAGCCAGAGCGCATTATTTCTTGATGCGGATCACCGGGGTCTCGCCCACGGTTACGGCGCCAGTCATCTTGATCAGCTCTTTGATCTCGTCCATGTTGGAGATGACCACAGGTGTCAGGGTAGACTTGGCTTTCGCTTCCAGGATGGCCAGATCGAACTCGATGATGGTATCACCGCGCTTGACCTTCTGACCTTCCTGAGCGATGCGCTTGAAGCCTTCACCTTTCAGTTCAACGGTGTCGATACCGAAGTGAACGAACAGCTCGATACCTGAGTCGGATTCCAGCGAGAACGCATGGTTGGTCTCGAAGATCTTGCCGATGGTGCCATCGCACGGTGCAACCATCTTGTTGCCAGCCGGCTTGATGGCGATACCGTCGCCGACAATCTTCTCGGCGAAGACAACGTCAGGCACATCTTCGATCGGCACGATTTCCCCTGACAGCGGGGCAAAAATTTCGATGCCGCCGGTATCAGAGCTATCGTCGGAAACCAGTTTCTTCAGTTTATCAAACAGACCCATAGTAAAAGCTCCTAGAGATGATTGTCGCTGTTTGCAGCCGATCTTAGCAGACTGCCTTCTGCTTAATAAAGTTATCTACACAGGCTTCGATTTCGGCGGCGGTTGCATAGCTCAGAGCCTGGTCAGCCATTGCCTTCACATCTTCGAAGTTGGTGTTGCGGATAAGCTTCTTGATACGCGGTACAGAAATGGAGCTCATGGAGAACTCATCCAGACCCATACCCAGCAGCAGCAGTGTGGCGCGTTCGTCACCAGCCAGCTCACCACACATACCGGTCCACTTGCCATTGTCATGGGAAGCGTCGATAACCATCTTGATCAGCGTCAGGACGGAGGGTGACAGCGGGTTGTACATGGCGGAGATCATCTCGTTACCACGGTCGACTGCCAGGGTGTACTGGGTCAGGTCGTTGGTACCGATACTGAAGAAATCCACTTCTTTAGCCAGATGATGAGCCATCACGGCAGCAGCCGGAGTCTCGATCATGATACCCACTTCGATGGATTCATCAAAGGCTTTGCCTTCGGTGCGCAGTTCGGCTTTCAGCGTCTCTACGGTGGCCTTCAGGCTACGGAACTCTTCGACGGAGATGATCATCGGGAACATGATGCGCAGTTTGCCGAAGGCAGACGCACGCAGTATGGCCCGCAGCTGGGCATGCATGATGTCTTCGCGATCGAAGAAAATACGCACGGCACGCCAGCCCAGGAAGGGGTTCATCTCTTTCGGGAAATTCATGTAAGGCAGTTCTTTGTCGCCGCCGATGTCCATGGTACGGACTATGATCGGCTGGTCCGGCATGGCCTCTGCCACTTCTTTGTAGGCCTTGAACTGCTCGTCTTCGGTCGGCAGCGCATCACGGTCCATGAACAGGAACTCGGTACGGTACAGACCCACGCCTTCGGCGCCATTGCGGATGGCACCTTCGGTATCCTTGACGGTACCTATGTTGGCGCAGACTTCAACCTGATGACCATCCAGTGTGATGGCAGGCAGGTCTTTCAGCTTGGCCAGCTCGTCCTTCTCGGCCTGGAACTGGGCCTGGAACTGCTTGGCTTCAGTCAGCTGCTCGGCGGTCGGGTTGATGATGATCTGGTTGTTGATCGCATCCAGTATCAGCATCTCGCCATTGTTGACGCGCTCGGTGATGTCGTTGGTGCCCACTATGGCCGGCAGCTCCAGGGAGCGCGCCATGATGGAGGTGTGAGAGGTACGGCCACCGATGTCGGTAACGAAACCCAGCACATATTTCAGGTTGATCTGGGCAGTTTCGGACGGGGTCAGGTCTTTGGCGACCAGGATGACCTCTTCGTCTATGGTGCTCAGATTGACAACGGCGATGCCCAGCACATTCTTCACCAGACGGGTTCCGATGTCACGGAAGTCGGTGGCGCGCTCGCGCAGGTAGGGATCGTCCAGATCGGCCATCATCTTGGCGTATTGCTCGATGACCTCGTAGACGGCCTTATCAGCGGTGGCCTTGTTGTCTTTGATGAAGGATCTGATATCCCCTTCCAGCTCCTCATCTTCGAGCAGCATGATGTGGCCTTCGAAGATGGCCTCTTTTTCCTCACCGAAGGTGCGACCAGCCATGGCTTTGATGGCTTCCAGCTGGGCAGCTGACTTGGTGCGGGCTTCGAGGAAGCGGTTGATCTCGGCGTCAATCTGGTCAGCAGAAATCTTGCCCTGATTGATAACGATTTCATCTTCTTTCAGAAGAAGCGCCTTACCGAATGCGATACCGGGGGACGCAAGAATGCCAGATATCATAATCCTTCCTATTAAAACGACTGTGGGGGAGGAGTAAAGCTGGATTACTCCAGCTCGTCCATCAGGGCAACCAGCTTCTCAACGGCTTTCTGAGCGTCCGGGCCGTCGGCCTGGATGATCACGTTGGTGCCTTTGGTCAGGCCCAGGGTCTGCAGCTTGAACAGGCTCTTGGCGCTGGCGGATTTGCCACCGGAGACCACAGTGATCTCGCTTTGGAATTCTTTGGCTTCTTTCACGAACTGAGCTGCCGGACGGGTGTGCAGACCGTTTTCAGCAGTGATAACAACAGACTTCTCGTACATGGTTTCACCCCATATTATTGATATTTTTTGGAGAGATGGATGCTTTTGACGCTTCCTTATCTCACCGTGTCAGTATGGATATGTTGTAAAGTAACGAAATCAGACCTGCAATGGTTTAATCCAGGTCAATTTTCTGTGCAGTATTCGGTGTCTGCCCAAACTCTTTTCCGTTATCGCGCTACAAGCCGCATAAATACTGGCTTGAAATTATTTTATAACGAAAAATAACACTTTGTTACTTTGTGATACCTAGTCGGCAAACACCTCGTGACGCCGCACAGGATATGAGATTTATCACGGAATGTCTGCTTTTTTTGTCGCCCGCCAGCTTGTTATTTTACCCCAAAAAATAAGGGGCCGAGTGGCGCTGCCAAGTGCTCAGTCTAGCTCATAAAGAAACGGCGCTCCTGGGAGCGCCGTTGTTTTGAAAGAATCCGATCACCTATTGCTGCAGTTCCTGCTCGCTGAACACCCCGGCAAACAGGGCGCTGGAGAGGTAACGCTCGGCGGCGCTCGGCAGTATGACGACGATTGTCTTGTCGGCAAATTCCGGCAACTCGGCCAGGCGAGCGGCGGCCACGACGGCGGCCCCCGAGCTTATCCCGGCCAGGATCCCTTCTTCTTCCATCAGGCGACGGGCCATCTCGATGGCATCATCGCTGCTTACTTGCTCGACGCGGTCCAGCAGGGTCAGGTCCAGGTTGCCCGGGATGAAGCCGGCGCCAATGCCCTGGATCTTGTGAGGGCCCGGCTTGATTTCGAGACCGGCCAGACGCTGGCTGATCACGGGTGACTCGCTCGGCTCGACGGCCACCGAGACCACGGCCTTGCCCTTGGTCTGTTTCAGATAACGGGAGACACCGGTAATGGTGCCACCCGTGCCGACGCCCGCCACGAACACATCCACCTGACCGTCGGTGGCATCCCAGATCTCGGGGCCCGTGGTCTTCTCGTGGATTTCCGGGTTGGCGGGGTTTTCAAACTGTTGCAGCAAGACATATTTGCCCGGCTCGGACTCGAGGATCTCGTTGGCTTTGGCGATGGCGCCCTTCATGCCCAGCGGCCCTTCGGTCAGCACCAGATTGGCGCCGAGCGCCTTGAGCAGCTTGCGGCGCTCCAGGCTCATGGTGGCGGGCATGGTCAAGGTGATGGGATAGCCGCGAGCGGCGGCCACGAAAGCCAGAGCAATACCCGTGTTACCGCTGGTGGGTTCGATGATCTCCTTGCCCTTGGTCAGGACGCCGCGTTTCTCGGCATCCCAGATCAGGTTGGCGCCGATGCGGCACTTGACGCTGAAGCTAGGGTTACGGCTCTCAATCTTGGCCAGTACGCGGCCCTTGGTAACACGGTTGAGTCGAACCAGCGGGGTGTGACCTATGGTCTGGCTGTTGTCCTCAAAAATTTTGCTCATGGTGCTATCCCTGTTTGTTACGGCGATGAAACAAGATTACCCTGTGGTTTCTGAATGAGAAGTGACGATTTGTTATAACAATATGTTATTACAAGATATAGAGCTTATTCTTTCTTACTGAGGCCTCGATCTCAAAAAGGTCTCTTGTCGTCAAAGGAATGGACGTTATGGGATTTGCAGGAAGCGATCGCTATCTCGCCTCAGAGGCGCTGAAGATGGCGGTCAATGCGGCAAGAGTGCTGGAAAAACCGTTACTGATCAAAGGTGAACCCGGCACAGGCAAGACGGAGCTGGCCGAAGCCGTGGCCGGTTCGCTCGGTACCCAGCTGATCGCCTGGCATATCAAATCCACTACCAAGGCCCAGCAGGGGCTGTATGAGTATGATGCCGTGGCGCGGCTGCGCGACTCCCAGCTTGGCGATCCGCGAGTGGGGGACATCAGCCACTACATTCGCCAGGGCAAGCTGTGGCAGGCCTTCACCGCCGAGCAGCGGCCCGTGCTGCTCATCGACGAAATCGACAAGGCGGACATCGAATTTCCCAACGACCTGCTGCTGGAGCTGGATCGGATGGAGTTCGACGTCTATGAGACCGGTGAGCGCATCAAGGCCCGCCAGCGCCCCGTGGTCATCATCACCTCCAACAATGAAAAAGAGCTGCCGGACGCCTTCCTGCGCCGCTGCTTCTTTCACTACATACGTTTCCCCGACAAGGCCGAGATGCAGGCCATCGTCAATCTGCACTATCCGAACCTGAAAGCGGCGCTGCTGGACGAAGCCATGGCGCTCTTCTTCGAGCTGCGTGACGTGGACGGACTGCGCAAGAAGCCCTCCACCTCCGAGCTGCTGGACTGGATCCGGCTGCTGCTGGCAGACGACATCTCCCCCGAGGCGATGCGCACCCGTGAGCCTGGCAAGCTGGTGCCCGCCCTCTACGGCGCTCTGCTCAAGACAGAGCAGGACCTGCACCTGTTCGAAAAGCTCGCCTTCCTGGCGCGTCGCGGTAGCTGAATGCTGATCGACTTTTTCAGCCACCTTCGCCGTCACAAGCTGCCCTGCAGCCTGCGCGAATTGCTGGATCTGCACGGGGCCTTGTCGGCCGGGCTTGCCACGGTCGACATGAACGACTTTTATCAGCTCTCCCGCTGTCTGCTGGTGAAAGACGAGGCCCATTACGATCGCTTCGATCGCGCCTTTGCCGAATATTACGACGGCCTGCAGGCCACGCCCCTGTTGCCCGAGAGCCTGCCGGATGAGTGGCTGCGCCAGGAGTTCGAGCGGCTGCTAAGCCCCGAGGAGAAGGCATTGCTCACCTCCCTCGGCGGGCTCGACAAGCTGCTGGCGACCCTCAACCAGCGCTTGAGCGAACAGAAAGCGCGCCACGCCGGCGGCAACAAGTGGGTCGGCACGGGGGGCAGCAGCCCGTTCGGCCACGGCGGTTTTCACCCGGAAGGGATCCGCATGGGGGGAGAGGGCCAGCATGGCAAGGCGGCCAAGGTGTGGGAGGCGCGTCACTATCGCAACTTCAGCGACGACTCGCCGCTGGGGCAGCGTGCCATCCAGCTGGCGCTGCGCAAGCTCAGGCGCTGGGTGCGCCAGGGCAACCCGGACGAGCTGGATCTCGACGGCACCATCCAGAGTACGGCCCGTCAGGGCTGGCTCGATGTGAAGCTGAGGCCGGAGCGCCACAACGGCGTCAAGCTGCTGGTGTTCTTCGACGTGGGGGGCTCCATGGATGCCCATGTGGCCGAGGTGCAGCGGCTCTTCTCGGCGCTGCGCCACGAGTTCAAGCATCTGGAGTACTTCTATTTTCACAACTGTCTCTACGACTTCGTCTGGCAGGACAACAACCGCAGGGCCGAGGAGCGTTTTGATACCTTGCGGCTGCTGCGCACCTACGGCAGCGACTACAAGGTGATCTTGGTGGGGGACGCCAAGATGGGCCCCTACGAGATCACTTGGCCCGGTGGCAGTGTCGAGTACTGGAACGAGGAGGCGGGTCAGGTGTGGCTCGCCCGCCTGCAGCAGCACTATGCCAAACTGGTGTGGCTCAACCCTGTCCCGCGGCGGGAGTGGCTCTGGCACCCCTCCATCAAGTTGATGAATGAACTGGTTGGCGGACGCATGCATCCGCTGACTCTGGCCGGTCTCGCCGCGGCGATCGATCAGCTGTAATGACCTCTCTACCCTAAAAAGCCAACAAGCCGGGAACGAACCCGGCCAGGAGCAAAGATGACTTCTATCGTGATCAGTGGATCAGGCCTCTATACCCCGCCTTTTGCCGTCAGCAACGAAGCGCTGGTGGCCGCCTTCAACCAGTATGTGGATCTCTACAACGAGGAGAATGCTTCCGCCATCGATGCGGGCCAGCTCCCCGCCAAGCAGCATTCGAGCTGCGAGTTCATCGAGAAGGCCTCCGGCATCAAGAGCCGCTATCTGGTGAGCAAGGAGGGGGTGCTGGATCCGGACATCATGCAGCCGCTCATGGCAGAACGCCCGGATGACAAACCCTCCATCATGGTGGAGATGGCGGTGGCCGCCGCCGAGCAGGCGCTGATCGCCGCCGGCCGCGAGCCGGGTGAGATCGATCTGGTCATAGTCGCCGCCTCCAACATGCCGCGCCCCTATCCGGCGATCTCCATCGAGCTGCAGCACTATCTCGGCGCGGGTGGCATGGCGTTCGACATGAACGTGGCCTGCTCGTCCGCCACCTTCGGCATCAAGGCGGCGGCCGACATGCTGGCGGCCGGCAGCGCCAAACTGGCGCTGGTGGTGAACCCGGAGATCTGCTCGGGCCACCTCAACTTTCGCGATCGGGACAGCCACTTTATCTTCGGCGACGCCTGCACCGCCGTGCTGCTGGAGCGGGAGGCCGATTGCAAGGTGGCCAATCCCTGGCAACTGGTGGCCAGCAAGCTGGTGACCCAGTACTCCAACAACATTCGCAACAACTTCGGCTTCCTGAACCGGCTCAGCCCGCGTACCCGTTATGGCGATGACAAGCTGTTCTGCCAGCAGGGGCGCAAGGTGTTCAAGGAGGTGCTGCCGCTGGTGTGCGATCAGATAGCCAGCCAGCTCGACGAGCAGGGCTGGCCGGCGGATACCCTGAGCCGGCTCTGGCTGCATCAGGCCAACCTCACCATGAACCAGTTCATCGGCCGCAAGCTGCTGGGTCACGATGCCAGCCAGCAGGAGGCGCCGGTGATCCTCGACAGTTACGGCAACACCAGCTCGGCGGGTTCCATTATCGCGTTCCATCTGTACAATCGCGACCTTCCTGCGGGGGCCCGCGGCGTGCTCTGCTCGTTTGGCGCCGGCTATTCGATAGGGAGCCTGCTGCTGCGGCGCCTGTGAGGGGCGGGGGCATATCCCCGCCGTCATAACAATAAACAGCGGTCAGGGTGGAATTATGCAGAAAATCACGGGGCGCTGCGCCCTGCACTACGGGGTGACGCTGTCGCTCTTTTGCCTCTATGGGTTGCAGGTCTGTCCGTTTCTGGAGAGCCTGACCCTACCCCAGCTGCTGGGGCCCACCCTGCTGGTCTTCGCCATCATGTTCGCCGTGCGCGATCGGGTGTTGCACCGGCTGGTGCTGCCCGGCAGCGGGCTCGGTGGCTTCGCGCTGGAGGTGGGCTTCTACCTGCTGGGGGCCCTGCTGCTCTCGGGCTACAACGGCCTCATGTATGACTTCCCGCTGGAGAGTCACCTCAAGATCCTGTTGGGGATGAGCACCCTGGGCTTTCTGGTGGCGGCGGATCTGTCGCTGGTGCGGGACTGGAACCTGGCCAAACTGCGGGAGCATCAGGGCTCGCTGGTGCTGACCCGGCCGCTGGTCATGCCGGTTTCCCGCAAGTTCTCCCTGTTTACCTTCACCACGCTCGCACTGCTGGGGGGCGTCTTCTTCCTGCTGTTCAACAAGGATCTGGAGTGGCTGGCGACGGTGGACAGAAGCCTGTCGCGGCTCGATGCCCAGCACTACATATTGCTGGAAATCGCCTTCGTGATGGCGGTGACCTTCTGTTACCTCTGGCTCATCATTCGTGGCTATGGCCGCAATCTGACCCTCTCCCTGATGCACCAGACGCGCACCATGGCACAGGTGCAGTGCGGCGATCTGGATGCGCGGGTGCCGGTGACCCGGGATGACGAATTCGGCCTGATCGCCGCCAGCACCAACCAGATGATCGGCGAGCTGAAGGCGCGCAGCGACGAACTCAACCTGACCCGGGACGTGGCCATCCTCGGCCTCGCCTCGCTGGCGGAGACCCGGGACAACGAGACAGGCGCCCACATCATCCGCACCCAGCACTACGTCAAGGTGCTGGCCGAACACCTGAGCCGCCACGACGCCGAGCGTTATCCCCTCGACGACGCCACCATAGACCTGCTGTTCAAGTCGGCGCCGCTGCACGACGTGGGCAAGGTAGGCATTCCCGATGCGATCCTGCTCAAGCCGGGCAAGCTGACCGACGAAGAGTTCGCCATCATGAAGCGCCATCCCCAGATAGGGGCCGATGCGCTGGCCAGCGCCGAGGCCCAGCTCGGTTCCAACTCTTTCCTGCGACTGGCCCGCGAAATCTCCCTCACCCATCACGAAAAGTGGGATGGCAGCGGTTATCCGGCCGGCCTGGCGGGGGAGGCGATCCCGCTCTCGGGCCGCTTGATGGCGGTGGCGGATGTCTACGATGCTCTCATCTCGAAACGGGTCTACAAGCCCGCCTTCACCCACGAAGAGGCGAAAGCCATCATAGTGCAGGGGCGCGGCAGCCATTTCGATCCCGGGATGGTCGATGCCTTCCTCGCCTGCGAGGGGGCTTTCAGGCAGATTGCCGCCGAGCACAGGGATCAGGAGTGATAAAAAAACCACCTCAGGGTGGTTTTTTTATTGCTCGCATCGCCTGGTGATCAGGCGGGCGCTATGGCCAGCACCAGGCAGTCGGGTTCGCTGATGCGAAAGCGCACGTTGAGATCGAACAGATGTACCCCGTACTCCTTGTCGTCCGGCTTGCCCTTCTTGTAGGCGGGACGGGGATCCTGGGACAGCACCTCGCTCACCAGCAGGCGCAGATCGGGATGGGCCTTGAGCCAGGGTTGCAGCTGTTGCTCCGCCTCCGGGCTGAAACTCACCGCCAGCGGCGGGGTGGGGGCGTCGGGGGCGAAGCCGCCACGGGCGTCCGGCAGGCTGTCGGCATAGGGGATATAGGGCTTGATGTCGACTATGGGGGTGCCATCGAGCAGATCGACCGCGCCAAGATCCAGCCACAGCTTGCCCCGCTCGCGACCCACCCCGTGCAGCTCGACCACCGACAGACCGAGCGGGTTGGGGCGGAAGGTGGAGCGGGTGGCAAAGACGCCGACCCGTTCGTTGCCGCCGAGCCGCGGCGGACGCACCGTCGGGTGCCAGCCCTGCTCCATGGTCTGGTGAAACACGAAGCTGAGCCAGAGATGAGAGAACTGCTCAATGCCGCGCAGCACATCCGGTTGATCGTAAGGGGGCAGCAGCTCGAGGCGGGCACGGGCCGACTTGACCAGACCGGGCTGGCGGGGGATGGCGAACTTCTCCTTGTAGGGAGAGCGGATGATACCCAGGGTGTCGATTTCGAACTTCATGGCGGATCCTGACTGAAAACCCCGGCAATTTAGCACAGGCGGCGCCAAAACGCAGGCCTCGCTTCCCTTGCCTGGCCGGGCTCCCTGCCTCCCTTTCCCAGACTATTTTCCTCATGCCTTGCCGTGATCACAGTCTCATCCCCGCGCCATGGAGGCTGTACCCCGCCACCAACTTGGGTAGGGTGGGGGCACTATGAATACCGGCATGCAAGGCGCGTCATACCCGAGACAGCCAATAGTGCCGGACAGGAGGGACATGGATGAAACTGCTGATCATCGGCGGCACAGGTTTTCTGGGCCGCCACCTCACCTCGCTGGCGCTGGATTGGGGCCACGAGGTGACCCTGTTCAATCGGGGTCATCGCCAGCACCCGGACTGGCGCGATCTGGTTCAGCTCATCGGTGACAGGGACAAGGATCTGCACGCCCTGCACGGGGAAGGGCCCGGCTGGGATCTGGCCATCGACACCTGTTGCTACCGGCCCGAGCAGGCGGCCAGCCTCTCGGCGGCCCTGCTCGGGCGCTGCGAGCGGCTGATCTTCATCTCCACCATCAGCGTCTATCGCGACTTCGCCCTGCGGGGGATGGATGAGTCGGCGCCGCTGCACCAGACAGGGGCCGGGGAGACGCCCACCGACTATGGCCCCCTGAAGGTGTTGTGCGAGGCCGAATATCGGGCTCGCTGGGGCGAGCGGCTCTGCATTCTGCGCCCCGGCGTGTTGTGCGGCCCCTATGATCCGACCGGCCGTCTGGCCTGGTGGGTGAAGCGGATACAGCAAGGGGGGCCCTGGCTGCTGCCGGGGGAGGGGCAGGATCGATTGCAATATCTGGACGTGCGCGACTGCGCCGAGTTCGTGCTGCGCGCCGCCGAGCAGCAGCTGGGGGGCATCTTCAACCTGCTCAAGCCCGGCATAGCGCTGGCGGACTGGGTGGATCGCATCGCCGCCCGACTCGCGCCCGCCATGGCGCCGCAACCTGAGTGGGTGCCCTGGCCCGTGCTGCTGGCGGCCGGCGTCGAGCCCTGGCAGAGCTACCCGACCCTGTTGCCCAACGAGTTACCGGAGTATGCCGGCTATGGCCGCATCAGCGCCGAGGCGGCCATAGTGCAGGGGCTCAACTTTCGGCCGCTGGAGGAGACGGTGGCCGATCTGGCCCAGTGGCTGGCGGATAACGGTCAGGCCCAGGTGGCCGGGATGACGGCCGAGCAGGAGCGGGCGTTGCAGCAAGTGTTGCGGGTGGGCAGTCTGCAATAGGGTCGGGGTGTCCCCATCCTGCCTTGATGGCCAGCATATGAAAGAGGGCGTCCTGCGGGACGCCCTCTTTCATTCACCAGCGGTGCGGGTTAGCGCAGCCTGGCGCCGCACTGGATCAGCAGCTCTTTCAGCAGGGTGCGATGACAACGTTCGGCCTGCTCACAGTAGCAACCCACCGACAGGTTGGTGGTGTGGGAGAAGGCGGCCAGCAGTACCAGATCGTGGCGGGCGCAGGGGCTGGCCATCTCGGCCTTGTACTGCTTGCAGAAGGCCGCCCATTGGGCCGGCGTCTCGGCAGCCTGGCCCAGCTTCATGGTCTCGCTGCTGGGGGCCAGGTTGGGGAACCAGACGTCGTACCAATCCTGACTGGCAAATTCGCTCTTGGGCACGCCACGGGGCGGACGCCGCACAGTGCCGATGCGCAGCCCCTCGTCGGGAAGGCGGGGGCTGCCGAGCCGGACTATGGCCAGTGCCATTAGGCTCTTACTTCTCTTGCGCCACTTTCAGCGCCTGCCCGTAGCAGATCACCTGTTTCAGGCAGCCCGGGGTGTCGCTGAACTCGGCGCACTTGTCGAAGGTGACACCGTTGCCACCCATGTCGGCCACGCGGCGGCGGGCCAGGGTGCGGGCTTCACCTGCGTTGGGGATGGGCTGCTTGGCATCGCTCTGGCAGGATTCCCCCTCGACGGTGCCGAGGTAGAGGTAGTTGAGGTCAGCCAGCTGACCCTGCTCATAGATCTGGACGCCGCCCGGCTTGAAGTACTCGTCAAAATTTTCCTTGTCCAGGTTGCTGTTGAAAGAGAAGTCGGCGCAACCGGAGGCGATCAGGGGCATCATCAGGATAAGGCGTTTCATGTCGGTATCTTGTTGAACTGTGAGGGGGCCATTATAGGGGCCAGTCGCTGCCTGCGACCAGCCCCATTTTCAGCCATGGAGACGGGGTGTGACGGGGAGCAGACAGGTTCTTGCACGCTGATACCGGCTGCGATAGTCGTCATCATGATGTGAGAAGGGCGCAGGTGCGCCCCTCTGCCGTGCTTGCGATCAGACCGGTGCCAGCCGCTGGTGCAGGCTGCGATAGTCGTCATCGGCCGGCAACTCGTGGTGTGAGAAGGGCACAGGTGCGCCTCTCTGCCGTGCTTGCGATCAGGCTGGCGCCAGCCGTTGATGGAGGCTGAGATAGTCATCATCCGCCGGCAACTCGTGGTGTGAGAAGGGCACAGGTGCGCCTCTCTGCCGTACTTGCGCTCAGGCCGGTGCCAGCCGCTGTAATCATCCGCCAGCAACTCATGGTGTGAGAAGGGCGCAGGTGCGCCCCTCTGCCGTGCTTGCGATCAGGCCGGTGCCAGCCGTTGATGCAGGCTGCGGTAGTCATCATCAGCCGGCAACTCATGATGTGAGAAGGGCGCAGGTGCGCCCCTCTGCCGTGCTTGCGATCAGACCGGTGCCAGCCGTTGATGCAGGCTGCGGTAGTCATCATCCGCCAGCAACTCATGATGTGGGAAGGGCGCAGGTGCGCCCCTCTGCCGTGCTTGCGATCAGGCTGGTGCCAGCCGCTGGTGCAGGCTGCGGTAGTAATCATCGGCCAGCAACTCGTGATGGGGGGCGCAGAGGCGGATCTGCCCCTCTTCCATCAGGGCTATCCTGTCCATCTGCTCCAGCCCCAGCAGGCGGTGGGAGATGAGCAGCAAGGAGCGATCCGCCCCCAGTCTGAACAACAGGTCCATGATCTCCCGTTCGGTCTGGCTGTCGAGCCCCTCGGTCGGCTCATCCAGCAGCCAGAGCGGGGCATCGTGCAGCAGGGCGCGGGCGATGCCGATGCGGCGTCGCTCACCACCTGAGAGCGGACGACCGCCGTCCCCCAGCCAGGCGTTCAGTCCGCTGTCGCTGTGGCCGTTGTCATCTTCCAGCAGATTGGCCAGACCGACCTGGGTCAGTACCTCGGTCAACTGCTCGTCAGACGCCATCGGGGCCGCCAGCCTGAGGTTGTCGCGCAAGGTGGCGGCAAACAGGTGAACCCGCTGGCTCACCACCGACAACGAGGCGCGTAGCGCCCCTTCGCTGTAGTCGGTGAGCGGCTTGCCATCGAGCAGGATCTTGCCTGCCTGCGGGCTCCACTCCCGGGTCAACAGCCCCATCAGGGTGGACTTGCCGCAACCTGTCTGGCCCAGCAGCGCCAGCTTCTCGCCCGCCTGCAGTTGCAGGGTGCAACCGCGCAGCACAGGATGCGGGTTGCCGGGATAGCCGAAATAGAGGTCGCTTATCTGCAGGGTGCCGATGCTGGCGTGTTGCTGCTCGGCTCCCCACTCGGGGGCCTTGGCCTCCTGCAGTATCTCGTTGAGACGACGGGCCGAGGTGAGGCTGGTGGAGAGGTGCTGGAAGGCACCCGCCAGCGGCAGCAAGGCCTCGAAGCTCGCCAGGGTGGCAAACACCATCAGCGCCGTGATGGGATCCGGCGCGGCACCTGCCACTCCGTGGCCGGCCAGCCAGAGCATCAGAGTCAGGGTCCAGCCGCTGAGCAGCTGCACCGAGAAGTTGGCCAGGCCGCTCACCCTGGCCATGCGGGCCTGGGCGGTCAGCAGCGCCTGTTCAGCCTGTTTCAGCTCGGTCAGCGCCTTGGGGGCGGCGGCAAACATCTGCAGCTCGGCCTGACCGTCCAGATAGTCCACCATGCGGGTACGCATGGCCGATTTCTCGGCGATCAGCCGACGACCGGGTTGGCGCCCGAGGAAGTAGAACACCAGCGGCAGGGCTATCATGCCAAACAGCAGTATGGCGCCCAGAGTCAGGGCGAGACGGCCGTCGAAGAAGGAGAGGAAGAACACCAGGCCGGCGCAGCTGAGCAGGGCCGCGCCTATGGGGGTGACCAGACGCAGATAGACGTGATCCATGGCGTCTATGTCGGCTACCAGCCGGTTGAGCAGATCCGCCTGGCGAAAGCCGGCCAGGGTGCCGGTGGAGAGCGGCGAGAGCTTTTGCCAGAACCAGACCCGCAACCGGGTCAGCACCCGGAAGGTGGCGTCGTGGCTCACCACTCGCTCGCCCCAGCGACCCGCGGTACGGATGATGGAGAAGAAACGTACCCCGCCAGCCGGGGTCATGTAGTTGAAGGTGTCGCGGCTGGCGACGGCCAGCCCCGCCACGGCGGCGGCGGAGAGGAACCAGCCGGAGAGCGACAGCAGTCCCATGCCGGCCACCAGGGTCACCAGGGCCAGTAGCAGGCCCAGCGAGAGGCTCAGCCAGTGCTGACGATAGAGGCGCAGAAACGGCAATAGATCAGTCATCGAGAGAATCCCCCGGGTGTTGGGACAAGAGGCGGGCGAACGGGCCCTGCGCCCTGCTCAGTTGCTGGAAGTTGCCTTGCTCCACCAGCTGGCCGCGCGCCAGCACCAGTATCTTGTCCATCTTGGTCAATTGATCGAGGCGGTGGGTGATCATCAGCAGGGTCTGGCCCGCCATCGCCTGCTCCAGCGTGGTCATGATGGCGCGCTCCGAGTGGCGGTCCAGGCTGGCGGTGGGCTCATCCAGTACCATCAGCTGGGTGGACTTGAGCAGGGTACGGGCCAGGGCGAGACGCTGGGCCTGACCGACCGAGAGGCCGCCCGCCTGATCCCCGACCGGATAGTCGAGCCCCTTCTCCATGGCAAATTCCCAGGCTTGTGCCCGTTTCAGGGCGGCTTCCAGCTCGGCATCGCTGGCTGACGGCTTGGCCAGCAGCAGGTTGTCGCGCAAGGAGGCGTGGAACAGCTGCGGGTTCTGGGAGAGCCAGCCCAGCTGCAGCCGCCACTGGCTCATGTCGAGGCTGGCCAGCTCCCGGCCGTTGACCTTGAGCTCACCACGATAGGGGGCAAAGCCGAGCAGGGCGTTGACGAGCGAGCTCTTGCCGGCGCCGCTGACACCGATGAGCGCCGTGCGTGAACCCGCCTCCAGGGTGAAGTCGATGGGGCCGACCAGCACCTTGCCTTCGGCACTCAGTACTTCAAGGTCTTTGGCTTCGACCTTGATGGGGGTGTCGGCATGGAAAGGGGCCTTGCCAGAGGCTGGCTCGCTCACGTCGGCCTCAAGGAATTCCAGCAACTGCTCGGCCGCGCCTATGGCCTGCGCCTTGGCGTGGTAGTGGGCGCCAAGCTCGCGCAGCGGGGCGTAGAACTCGGGGGCGAGGAAGAGCACGAACAGGCCGGTAAACAGGGTGACCTTGGTGCCATAGTGGCCGAAGTTCAGGTGATCTATGTAGGAGAAACCGAAGTAGACAGCCACCAGCGCCACCGAGATGGCGGCGAAGAATTCCAGCACGGCCGTGCTCAGGAAAGCGAGGCGCAGCACCTCCATGGTGCGCTCGCGAAAATCTTCCGAGGCATCGCGAATGGCATCCCCTTCCGCCTGGGTGCGCATGAAGAGTTGCAAAGTGCGCAGCCCCTTGAGGCGATCGAGGAAGTGGCCGGAGAGGCGCGCCAGCGCCTGGAAGTTGCGGCGGTTGGCATCGGCGGCGCCCACCCCCACCAGGATCATGAACAGCGGAATGAGGGGCGCCGTGCCCAGCAGGATCAGACCCGCCGCCCAGTTGACCGGGAACACGGCCACCAGGATCACCACGGGAATAAAGACGGCAATGGCCATCTGCGGCAGGTAACGGGAGAAGAAATCCTGCATGTTTTCAATTTGTTCCAGCAGCAGGCTGGCCCAGCTGCCGGCCGGGCGTCGCTGGATATAGGCGGGGCCGAGCCGGCCGAGGCGAGTGAGCACCAGCTCGCGAATGGCCTGGCGCACCGCGCTGCCCGCCTTGAAGCTGGTCACTTCACGGCCATAGGCCAGCGCCGCCTTGGTCAGGGTGACCAGCAGCAGGGTAATGAAGAGGGGAATGGATTGTTCCGGAGTGGCTCCCTCTATGATGAAGCCATGCAACAGGGTCGCCAGCAACCAGGCCTGTGCCACCATCAGTATGCCCTGACCCAGACCAAAGCCGATGGAGAGACCGATCCAGCGTCGGCCGTGGCTCGACTGGTTGCGCAACCAGCCATAGAGATGTTTCTGAGTTTTCTTGTCCATTACCACCATCCTCGCGTCGAGTGGCGCAAGACTATCCTCGGCCCCCGGCATTGGCAACCTTGTAAATTCCCGGTGTTGAAAATGTTTGATGGAAAAAACAGCTTGCTGCTCATTAGTTGGTCGAACAGCTTGATTTATGGTAAAAAACAGCACTGCGGTGATTGCGCTCGGCGGCAAAATGCATATAGTAGAGGCCCTGACGCGGGTGTAGTTCAATGGTAGAACGGTAGCTTCCCAAGCTGCATACGTGGGTTCGATTCCCATCACCCGCTCCACATTCTGATCCCCGGTAACCAAGCCGTCTTGTTATTAGCGCACTGCTTCTCGACGTTCGTTTGATGCCTGGTATCTGCTGCGATTTTGATGCCTAGCGGGCATCGTATAATGGCTATTACCTCAGCCTTCCAAGCTGATGATGCGGGTTCGATTCCCGCTGCCCGCTCCAGCTTTCATGCAAAAAGCCCACTCCTGCGAGTGGGCTTTTTGTTTTCTGGCTCATCGGGTGTTGCCCGCTGTGCTTGCCTCGATCGCCGTAAACGAAAGAGGCGCCAACGGCGCCTCTCTTACCACACTGGGATCCGACGAGCAGGGATTATTCCTGTTCCAGCTCGCCACAGAAGCGGTAGCCTTCGCCATGTATGGTGGCGATGATCTCCGGGGTGTCATTGACGCTTTCGAAGTGCTTGCGAATACGGCGTATGGTGACATCCACGGTACGGTCGTGAGGCTTGAGCTCGCGGCCTGTCATCTTCTTGAGCAGCTCGGCACGGGTCTGGATCTGGCCCGGGTTTTCGCAGAAGTGCAGCATGGCACGGAATTCGGAGCGCGGCAGCTTGAACATGTCGCCAGCCGGGCTGACCAGTGCGCGGCTGTTGATGTCCAGTGCCCAGCCGTTGAACAGGTAACGTTCAACCAGCTTCTTCTCTTCGCCACCGGCGGCCACATTCATGGTGCGGCTCAGCAGGTTGCGGGCACGGATAGTCAGTTCACGGGGGTTGAACGGCTTGGTGATGTAATCATCGGCGCCGATTTCCAGACCCAGGATCTTGTCCACTTCATTGTCACGGCCGGTCAGGAACATCAGGGCTATGTTGTCATCTTCACGCAGCTCGCGTGCCAGCAGCAGGCCATTCTTGCCCGGCAGGTTGATGTCCATGATCACCAGATTGATGGTGTGGGCGGTCAGGGCTTGATGCATCTCGTCGCCATTGTTGGCTTCGAGCACTATGTAGCCTTCGGCCTCGAAGATGCTTTTCAGGGTATTGCGGGTGACCAGTTCGTCTTCGACGATCAGAATGTGTGGTGTTTGCATGAGTATTCCCAGATTCTTATCAGTTAGTTATCTAAATTTTAACACTCTTTGGCGTTACCCGACCGGTCCTGAAAATTTATTACGTCATCCTGGGTATGAATGTCAGGTCGGATTATCGCGAATTTGGCATCAGCGTTGGCAAACATCCCTGTGCCACACATAGGCTCTCAACAAGTCTGATCGAGAGAAGCCTGGAAAGGTAGTCCATTACAAAAGTGGCTGCATTTTATCAGTTAACAGGCGCATAACAACACTCTTTGCCGTCAGATAGCAACTTTTTAACTCTGGTTTGATATAGGTCAAACCCTGAGTTCACAGCATGATACTTGGGGTTGCCCCCATTTTCGCCCTTATAAAATGTAATGGAATGTAACATGTGGTTGACATGAATTTGTGGGAAAACTACAGAAAAATTTGTTTTATTGCACCCTTTGCGGCGCCGCAATGGCCCGCCTACGCCATAGTGACGGCCTGGAATCCGGCCAGTCGCGAGGTGGGAATGCGTCGTAATACCCGGCGCCAGCGGGCTCTCTGGCGGGTGATCGCGGCATCTCCCCGCATGATGGCCATGGGGCCCTGCTGGGGGAGCTCGCCCGATGAAAGTTGGCGTGAATCGTCGCTGTTGCTGGCTTCCTCCCGCGCTGAGGCCATCGATCTGGCAGCCCGTTTCGGCCAGAACGCCCTCTATTGGGTGGAGCGGGGGGAGCTCTGGTTGTTGCCGGTATTGATGAAAGGCATACCTCTCCATCTGGGCAGAATTGAATCCCACTGGATTGTCAGAGACCCGGCTTGATGAAAGAATGAGCGAATTCATGTCCATGGAAGGAAGCTTATGATGCTGGATCTACTGCCCGACCTCTGCGATCAACACGGCGATGCCCTGCAAGTGGCCGATCCGCTGTTCCACAATTTTGGTGGCAAGCCGCTGTTTTATGGCCAGGCGGTTACCCTCTCCTGCTATGAAGACAACAGCCTGGTGCGGGAGCTGGTCACTCGGCCCGGCCAGGGGCGGGTGATGGTGATCGATGGCGGTGGTTCGTTGCGCCGCGCCCTGCTCGGTGATCAGCTGGCCATCAAGGCGGCGGAGCAGGGATGGGAGGGGATCCTGATCCACGGCGCCGTACGCGACGTGGGCACCTTGGCGACGCTGGCGCTGGGGGTCAAGGCGCTGGCGGCCTGCCCGGTCAAGACCGAGAAGCGGGGTCAGGGTGAGCTGGATGCCGTGGTGTCGTTTGCCGGGATGACCATACATCCGGGTGACTACGTCTACGCCGACCTCAACGGCGTACTGGTGAGCGCCACCCGGCTCATCTGAGCGGTCAGAAGTTGAGGCCGACGCCTATGCTGAGGGACTGTTCCGTGCTGAAGGCGCTGACGCCATAGTTGGCCGTGATGGCCAGCTGCGGGGTGAGCAGCAGGCTGGTGTTGAGCTCCAGCAGTGTGCTGGCCTTGTTCACTTCCAGCTGCTTGAGCTGGCTGCCGATGTTCAGCGAGGGGGAGAGCTGATAACGCACCCCCGAGCTGATATTGAAGCCAGTCTGCTCGCTGTGGGTACCCACAGCCGGCCCGGCTTCCATGTAGAGGCTGACATCATCCTGTACCGGATACTGGTAGCCGGTGTTGATGAGCCAGAGATCGAAATTGTCGCTGTGATGGGACTGGCTGCCGAGCAGCACGCCGGAATAGCTTTTTACGTAGAGCTGGCTGTTTGCCTCGCTCTTGAGGAAATCCCAGTCGGCGGCCTGGGCACCGAGGCTGAGGCATGAAGCGAGTGCGATGATGAGTGGTTTGACCATTCTTTTCCCCTCCCTGGGTCCGGAACAGGAATACAAGCATGGCACATGCCAGCTGCTAGTAAAGGCAACCCAGATCACAATAAAACAGTTTTAATCTGCCGCCGACTCATGATAAACAGGCCACCATCATCACTTTCCTTCCCCTATTTCTCTCACATCAAGAGGTGAACCCATGAACAAGAAACTGACCCTGCTGGCCGCACTGGCACTGGGAGGCTGCGCCATGGCAACTGGTTCCAATCTGGCTCAACTGCAAGCCTCCACCTGGCAGCTGCAGGGGGCGAGCGGCGATACCTTCACCCTGCAGGTTGCGGGTGACAAGGTGGCGGGCAAGGGCGGCTGCAACCGCTATTTTGGCGGCATCACCCAGCAGGGTGACGGTGTATTGACGCTGGGGGCCATGGGCTCGACCCGCATGATGTGCATGGGCGATCTGGCCGGCAAGGAGATGCTCTATCTGCAGAAACTGGAGAAGGTGGCAACCTTCAAGGTCAGCGGCCAACAGCTGGTGCTGAGTGATGCCAACAAGGTGGCGCTGCTCACCTTCGATGCCATGCCGGCCGCCAAGTAACTGATATTCCTGTCAGAGGCTGTCGTAGCGCGAGCAGGCAGCCGCGATCAGCAAGGGACGCCGCGGCGTCCCTTTTTCAATGCCGTTTTGCGGCTTGTGCCAGCAAGCATCGCAAGATGCATCGCATCTTGAGTCACCGGCAAGGCGCCACGAGCTAATCCTCATCCCCCCCGCTGGAACTTGAAGCGCTTCTTGCGTCGATAGGGATAGACATCCTCGAACACCCCCACCTTGATGTTGCTCTGCAGCATCTTCCAGTAGTTGGCGTCGAACATCTCCTTGTGCAGCTGCATCATGATCTCCCGCACCTGGGGCTTTTGCAGCAGGAAGGTGGCGAACTCCTCGGGGAAGATGTCGTTGGGGGCCACCGAATACCAGGGCTCGGCGCTCCATTCATCTTCCGGGTAGCGCGGTGGCGGGATCTGGCGGAAGTTGCACTCCGTCATGTAGCAGATCTCGTCGTAGTCGTAGAAGACCACCCGGCCGTGGCGGGTGACGCCGAAGTTCTTGAACAGCATGTCGCCGGGGAAGATGTTGGCCGCCGCCAGCTGTTTGATGGCGTTGCCGTACTCCTCCAATGCGAGCCGGGTCTGCTGCTCGTCCGCCTTGTCCAGATAGAGGTTGAGCGGGATCATCTTGCGCTCTGTGTAGAGGTGCTTGATCACCAGCTTGTCGCTGGTGATGGTGAGCGCCGAGGGGGCCACCGTTTTCAGCTCGGTGAGCAGCTCGGGGGAGATGCGATCCAGGGGAAACTCGAAGTTGGTGAACTCCTGGGTGTCGGCCATGCGACCGACCCTATCGTGCTGCTTTACCAGCCGGTACTTGGCCTTCACCTGCTCGTGGCTCACGTCCTTGGGCGGGGTGAACTCGTCTTTTATCACCTTGAACACAACGTCATAGGAGGGGAGGGTGAACACGCTCATCACCATCCCCTTGATGCCGGGGGCTATGACGAACTGCTCCCGGCTCTGGGCCAGGTGCTGCTGATAGTGACGATAGAGTTCTGTCTTGCCGTGCTTCTGGCAGCCGATGGCGTTGTAGATCTCGTAATCGGGCTTGTGGGGCATGATCTGGCGCAGAAACACCACAAACAGCGCCGGCACGGGGGCGTAGACCATGAAGTAGGCGCGGGCGAAACCGAATACGATGGAAGCCAGCTCAGGCTCGAAGATGACGGTATCCACATAGATGCTCTGGCCTGTGCTGAGCAGCGGCAGAATGAAGGGGAATACCTGTCCCTTCACCCGAATAAGCCCCACCAGATAAGCCCCCTTGTTGCGGTAGAACACCTCCTTGAGCAGCTCGATGGCGAACGGCTCTTCATGCAGGATCTGCGGGCCGTTCTCGGCAAGATGGCGGTGGATGTCGACAATGTCGCGCTGCTTGTCCTCGTAGGGGAGGGTGAAGCTGTAATCCCCCAGCATCTGGCTCAGGGTCTGCGGCAGGTGGGCCAGATCGGTGCGATAGACCCGCAGCAGGGCGCTCAAGTCGGGATGCTCTCCCCGGCTGCGAAACGGGTGGATGTAGAGGTTCTCGTCGCGAATGTTGCGATGGCGGAAGATGCGGCGATAGACGGAGTTGAAGAAGGACTCCGCTACCTCGAAGTTGTCACAGCGGGGCAGCAGATCGCTGAAGGCGCCCTTTACCCGCTTGAGCAGCTCCTGAGTGGCGTGATGCTCCCCCATCATCTGCTTGATCAGGGCCGTGGTGGCGCCCACGTGGTGGTCGTAGAGGCGAATGCGCTCGCGCCCGGCGAGCTGCACTCCCAGCCAGTCGCTGTTCTCGAAGCGGCTCTTGCTGCCCTGGGTTATCTCGAGAAATCGGCTGTAAAACGACTCGAAGCGCTGCAAGATAGTCTCGGCGACGGCCTGTTCCAATGGCTGCTGCATCTCTCTCTTCCTTGTGATGTGTCGGCCGGTATGGCGGCTGAGTCCGGGGCTGGTCTGTCGTCCTGTCCTTGCCCTGCAAGCGCTCAATCCCTCGCGGCATTCATGCCGAGAATGGCTGGCAGTTTGTTCACACGTCTGGCCACTATGGCAACATTCAAACGTCTGTTCAAGTGGCAATTTCGGGGGATAAACGGTAGATTGCGCCCCTGTTTTGCCGACCATTTGCCGCCTGTTCGAGCGGTCGGCCTGCCCAAGAGGAAACCCAATGAAACTCTATTTTGTGCTGGTGGCACCTGCCCGGGCACCCAACGTCGGGGCCGCCGCCCGCGCCATGAAAACCATGGGCTTCGATGCCATGCGACTGGTGGCGAGCCGGGTACACGAAGAGGAGGAGGCGAGCTGGGTAGCCCATGGGGCGCAGGACATTTTGACCAACGCCGAGGCATTCGACACCTTGCCGGAGGCGCTTGCCGACATGGATCTGGTGATCGCCACCACGGCCCGTCAGCGCGGCCGCTATCAGCACTACCTCACCCCGGGGGAGATCCGCGAGCAGATCCGCGCCAAGCCATCGCTCGGCAAGGTCGCCATCGTATTTGGCTGCGAGGAGTCGGGCCTCTCCAACGAGCAGCTGGCCCACGCCGACCTGCTGAGCTACCTGCCGCTCAAGGTGAGTTACCCGTCGCTGAACCTGGGGCAGGCGATCATGCTGTATGCCTACGAGATGAGCCAGTTGCTGGATGAGCCGCAGGCTGTAGCAGAAAATTTTGATAACGCCGGGCAGGTTCGTGTACTGAAACAAAAAACAGCAGAAATACTTGGTGAACTCGGAGTTTCTCAGGATGAAAAACTACATCAATGGGTAATGGACCGAGTGCCCATGCTGCCGCAGCGGGATTTGAATATGCTGCATCTGCTCTGTAAAGACCTCGCCCGCAAACTCGGCAAAGAGGTTTAGGTTGACAGCCTTGCTGTCGGCGCGGTATTGCTAAAAGCCAGCTTCGTTCAAGAGTGTTCGTCATGCAGTTATTCACCAACGTCATCACCACCATTATTACCGGTACCACCACAGGTGGCACTGGGGCCGGTTGATGCGCTGACGAACAAGCACAGAAATCAAAAAAGGCCCGTACCCACCCAGTACGGGCCTTTTTGTTGAGTTGTTTTTAGACCGTTTTCAGATCAATTTGCAGGGTTCACAGGGAGATAAGCGATGAGAGTGTTGAAGTTTGGCGGGTCGTCACTGGCCGACGCAGAGCGTTTTTTACGGGTAGCCGATATCGCGGTCAATACCCACGGCCAATCCCAGGTTGCCCTGGTGCTGTCGGCACCGGCCAAGGTGACCAATCACCTGGTCGCCCTGGTGGAGCAGACCAGTCGCGGCATGGATGCCAGTTCCACCCTGTTTGAAATCAACGGCATCTTCTCCCGCCTGCTGGCCGGCTTGAAGGCCGCGTATCCGGCGCTGGATGACAAGGCGCTGCAGGCCCGCCTCACCGCCGAGCTGGATCAGGTGGAGCGGCTGATGCAGGGCATCCGCCTGCTGGGGCTCTGCCCGGACAACGTGCAGGCCCGCATCCTGAGCCGCGGCGAGAACCTCTCCATCGCCTTCATGCACGAGTTGCTGCGAGTGCGCGGCCTCGAGCTGGATATCATAGTACCGGAGCAACTGTTGGCCACCGACGGCGGCTACCTCGAAGCTCACGTCGACATCGAGGCCTCCCGCCTGCGCTTTGCCGCCAAGGGGCTGCGTTCCGATTGTCTCTACCTGATGCCGGGCTTCACCGGCGGCAGCGACAAGGGTGAAACCGTGCTGCTGGGCCGCAATGGGTCGGATTACTCCGCCGCCGTGCTGGCCGCCTGCGTCGATGCCGAGTGCTGCGAGATCTGGACCGACGTGGAGGGCTGCTACAACTGCGACCCGCGCCTGGTGCCGGACGCCTATCTGCTGAAAACCCTCTCCTATAAAGAGGCGATGGAGCTCTCGTATTTTGGCGCCAAGGTGCTGCACCCGAAAACCATAGCGCCGGTGGCCCAGTTCCACATTCCCTGCCTCATCAAGAACAGCTTCAACCCGCAGGGGCCGGGCACTCTCATAGGTGTCGAGCAGGGGGATGACGACCTGAAGGTGAAAGCCATCTCGGATCTCTCCGGCATGTGCATGTTCAACGTCTCCGGCCCCGGCATGAAGGGCATGGTCGGCATGGCCGGCCGCATCTTCTCCGCCGTCTCCCGCGCCGGGGTCAGCATAGTCCTCATCACCCAGTCATCCTCCGAGTACAGCGTCAGCTTCTGTATCCACAGCTATGACAGCGACAAGACCCGCAAGGTGCTGGAGCGCGAGTTCGAGCTCGAATTCAAGAACCAGCTGCTGGATCCGCTGGAGATCATGAGCGATCTCGCCATCATCTCCCTGATCGGTGACGGCATGCGCACCAGCAAGGGGATGGCGGCGCGCTTCTTCACCTCATTGGCTCAGGCCTCCATCAATATCGTCGCCATCGCGCAGGGCTCGAGCGAGCGCTCCATCTCCGCCGTGGTGCGGGATCGCAAGGTAGCGGAAGCCATAAAGGCCTGCCACCAGAACTTCTTCGGCAGCCAGCAGTTCATCGATCTCTTCGTGGTCGGTATCGGCGGTGTCGGCGCGGCCCTGGTGGATCAGATTGCCCGCCAGCAGCCGGTATTGGCCGAGCAGGGCACAGGCCTGCGGGTAGTGGGCATCGCCAACAGCCGCCAGATGGCGGTCAACAAGGATGGGCTGAACCTCGCCAACTGGCGTGAACAGCTGGTGGAGGCCCGCGACAGCTTCAGTCTGGAAGCGGTGCAAAAGCTGGTGGAAGAGAGCCACCTCATCAACCCGGTGATCGTCGACTGCACCTCGAGCGAGGCCGTCGCCGTCCAGTACGCCG
This sequence comes from Aeromonas sp. MR19, assembly GCF_963899305.1. NCBI lineage: Bacteria > Pseudomonadati > Pseudomonadota > Gammaproteobacteria > Aeromonadales > Aeromonadaceae > Aeromonas > Aeromonas sp. MR19. The sequence continues at coordinate 788,114 of NZ_CAWQWZ010000011.1, read as the reverse complement.
ACTTCCTGGCCGCCGGTTTCCACGTGGTGACCCCGAACAAGAAGGCCAATACCGGGTCGCTCGATTACTACAAGGCGCTGCGCCGCACCGCCCGCCAGACTCGCCGCAAGTTCCTGTACGAAACCAACGTGGGTGCTGGCCTGCCGGTCATCGAGAACCTGCAGAACCTGATCAAGGCCGGCGACAAGCTGCGCGCCTTCGACGGTGTGCTGTCCGGGTCGCTCTCCTTTATCTTCGGCAAGCTGGACGAGGGGATGGCCTTCTCCGACGCCACCAAGATTGCCCGCGGCAACGGCTTTACTGAGCCGGATCCCCGCGACGATCTCAACGGCATGGACGTGGCCCGCAAGCTCTTGATCCTGGCCCGCGAGGCCGGCATGGCGCTGGAACTCTCCGATGTGGAAGTGGAGCAGGCACTGCCGCCGGGCTTTGACGTGAGCGGCGACGTGGAAGCCTTTATGGCCCGCCTGCCGGAAGCTGACGGCTGGTTCCGCGACCAGTTCGCGGCCGCCCAGCGTGAAGGCAAGGTGCTGCGCTATGTAGGCTCCATCGAGGGTGGCAAGTGCAAGGTCGCCATCAAGGCGGTCGGCGCTGACGAGCCGCTGTTCAAGGTGAAAGACGGGGAGAACGCGCTCGCCTTCTTCTCCACCTACTACCAGCCGATCCCGCTGGTGCTGCGCGGCTATGGCGCCGGTACCGAAGTGACCGCCGCCGGCGTCTTTGCCGACGTGCTGCGCACCCAGAACTGGAAGCAGGAGTTGTAAGCATGAGTTCAGACATGTACCAGAGCGGTAGCGTGGTGGCCTATGCCCCGGCCTCCAGCGCCAACCTGAGCGTGGGATTCGATGTGTTGGGGGCGGCGCTCGCCCCCGTGGATGGCTCCCTGTTGGGGGATCGGGTCCAGGTGAAGGCGGCTGACGTGGCGTTCGCCCTCTCTTCCGTGGGCCGCTATGCCCACAAGCTGCCCGACGATCCGAAAAAGAACATCCTCTATGATTGCTGGCTCGCCTATGGCGAGGCGCTGGAGAAGCGCGGCATCAAACTCAAGCCCCTCGAAATGGTGCTGGAGAAGAACCTGCCGGTGGGCTCGGGTCTGGGCTCCAGCGCCTGCAGCGTGGTGGCGGCACTCGAAGGCCTCAACGCCTTCCACGGCGCGCCGCTCAATGAGCACGACCTGCTGCTGCTGATGGGGGAGATGGAAGGCAAGATTTCCGGCTCGGTCCATTACGACAACGTGGCCCCCTGCTATCTCGGCGGCATGCAGCTGGTGCTGGAAGAGCACGGCGTCATCAGCCAGGGCATACCTGTGTTCGAGCAGTGGTACTGGGTGGTCTGCTATCCGGGTACTGTGGTGTCGACCGCCGCTGCCCGCGCCATACTGCCTGCGCAATATCGCCGTCAGGATTGCCTCACCTACGGTCGTCGGCTGGCTGCCTTTGTGCACGCCAGCTACACAGGGCAGGAGGGGTTGGCCGCGAGCGTATTGAAAGACGTGATTGCCGAACCTTACCGCGCGGCGCTGATCGAAGGTTTCAACGAGGTGCGGGCCCAGGCCGCCCAGAACGGGGCGCTGGCCACCGGCATCTCCGGCTCGGGCCCCAGCGTCTTCGTGGTGATGAAGGATCTGGCCCAGGCCGAGCGCATGAAGGATTGGATGGACGCACATTTTGTGCACAACGAAGATGGATTTGCCCGGGTCTGCAAACTGGACATGACCGGGGCACGGGTAACAGGAAGCGAGCTATGAATCTTTACAATATCAAGGACAAGAGTGAACAGGTGAGCTTCGCGCAGGCGGTGCGTCAGGGGCTGGGCCGCGATCAGGGTCTCTTCTTCCCCGAGGTGATTGCGCCGCTGGCCGATGTGGACGCCCTGCTGGCGCTGCCACTCGTGCCTCGCTCGGCACGCATCATCAGCCACCTGCTGGGGGACGAGGTGCCTGCGGCCAAGGTCAGCGAGCTGATCGACGCCGCCTTCACCTTCCCGGCACCCCTGGTGAAGCTCAAAGATGGCACTTATGCCCTTGAGCTGTTCCACGGCCCGACCCTGGCTTTCAAGGACTTCGGCGGCCGCTTTATGGCCCAGTGTTTGGCCGCGTTCAGAACCAACGACAAGATCACCATACTCACCGCCACTTCCGGTGACACAGGCGCCGCCGTGGCCCACGCCTTCTATGGCCTGGAGGGGATTGAAGTGGTCATTCTCTACCCCAAGGGCAAGATCAGCCCCTTGCAGGAGAAGCTCTTCTGCACCCTGGGCGGCAACATCCGCACCATCGCCATCGACGGCGACTTCGATGCCTGTCAGGCGCTGGTGAAAGATGCCTTCGACGACGAGGAGCTGAAAAAGGCGATTGGTCTGAACTCCGCCAACTCCATCAATATCAGCCGCTTGCTGGCCCAGGTCTGCTACTACTTCGAGGCGCTGGCCCAGCTGCCGAAAGCGGATCGTGCCAAGGCGGTCATCAGCGTACCGTCCGGCAACTTTGGCAACCTCACCGCAGGCCTGATTGCCAAGGCGCTGGGGCTGCCGGTGAAGCGCTTTATCGCCGCCACCAACGCCAACGACACAGTGCCGCGCTACCTGAAATCCGGTCAGTGGGAGCCGCACCAGACAGTGGCAACTCTGTCAAATGCCATGGATGTGAGCCGTCCCAACAACTGGCCACGGGTGGAAGAGCTGTGCCGCCGCAACGGCTGGGCGCTGGAGACTCTGGGATCCGGCATGCGTGACGATGCCCAGACTCGCGACGCGCTCAAGCGCCTGCATCAGCTCGATTACCTGTGCGAGCCCCACGGCGCCATTGCCTGGGATCTGCTGAACGAGCAGCTTGGGCAAGACGAGGTGGGGGTCTTCCTCTGCACCGCCCATCCCGCCAAGTTCAAGGAGTCGGTGGACGAGATCCTGGGTCTCGATGTGCCGCTGCCCGGCCCGCTCGCCAAGCACGCCGCCCTGCCGCTGCTCTCTCACAACCTGCCAGCGGAGTTTGCTCGCCTAAGGGCCTTCCTGCTCGGTTAAGTTGATTGCCAATCCCCCGACCTCGGGGGATTTTTCTATCCGTTACTTTCTATCCGTGACAGGGTGGGCAAGCCGCCCCATATAAGGAGTGAAGATGAGTCAGCATCCCCTTCGAACCCTCATTGAGACCTGCGACGCCGCCATCTCCCGGCGCGATTTCGACGCCCTGATGGCCTTCTACGCCGAGGACGCCGCCCTGGTGGTCAAACCCGGCATGGTGGTGCGCGGTATTCCCGCAATCCGCCGTGCCTTCACTGCGATCTCGGATTACTTTCAGGGGCAACTCAAGGTGGAGCAAGGCGCCATGGAGGTGATCGAGGGGGCCGACAATGCGCTGGTGATCATGGAGACCCGGCTCAATTACCCGGATAGTCAGGGGGGCCTGACTGATGAAACCCGCCGCGCCACCTATGTGTTTCGCAAAGAGGCCGATGGGCAGTGACGCTGCACCATAGATAGCGCCTACGGGACCTCGTTGTTGGATGTAATCCTATAAGTTACAGCATCCTGCTGATGGCGATGGTCCAACAGCCCGAGTTGCGGTTGCTAGATGAGCTGGACAGCCACCAGGATAACGCCTCTCGCCAGTTGCTCACACAGGTGCTGACTGATTACCCGGACACATTGCTGCTGCTCTCCCACGATCCCGAGTTTGTTACGGGAGTGGGGATTGGGCGGGAATATACCCTGGGTAGGGAAACTGGGGAATCGATAGTTTAGAAAATTAAGTGCCCGAAATTTTTCCCTAATATTCTGGATTATCCCCCCATATGGTTACGAAAAAATAGCTATTGGTTGACATACAAAGCATGGGTGAATACTATCCATGCAAAATGAAAATGATTATCATTTGCGGGGTCGTATGATTATGAATATACTTAGATTCATCCTTATTTTTTATTTTCAATCAGTGTTCATGCTTTTCCATTGACGGAGGAACAGCGTGCAAAACTACATCATGAGATAAGGATAAGCCCTATCAAAATAGCAATAGATCCTTTGCGATGTGGTTGGGTGGGGAAACCATACTTTATTTTGAAAGCTGGTAGTAAACGCTGTAAAATTTTTAACAGGCCACAAAATGATCATGTTCAGCCTGAAGTATATACACTGGTAAATATGACATCGGAGACTATAAAATTCGCATCTATTGCTGGCGCTGCATATTTATAACCCAATGATATGACAGTATCATATGGCCGTTTTATTTTAGATTCAGAGCGTGACCATGCAGTTTACAATATTTTTCCTAAGCTCAAGGAAAAGTTAATTTTGATTGGAGAAACATCATTTAAAGATGGTGATAGAGTAGCATATAAGGATAATAAAAACTTAACACTATCATACTTCCATGATGCTGTTAGGAGAAAAGAGTTGATGTATATAGAACCGAGTGGCATGCATCCTTCTGGGTATAGTAATGCATATGGTTATATTATTAGAGGCGCTGGCATGGTATTTGTTGCTGCTGCACAAGGAGCTTCGCTAGCAGCATTTGGGGCAATTGCAGAGTCGTATGCCTTTGGAGAAGATTTGGACATGTATAAACTATCCGTTTTAGCTACAGGAGGAGCTGCTGCCGGTGTAGTTGAAAAGTTCACAAATAACCCTAAGCTTGCCGCTGCTATTGGTGCCTCTGTTGTCGGTGGATGTGCATCTTGCCATCTAAAAAGTAATGAATGGCCAGAGTAGTATATTCTCCTATGGTCTTTCTATATTTTATGGTGGAGTGAGAATTGCTGGTTGCGCTATTTATTTTTGCTATTTACCTTGTCGTGAGCTGTATACTGAAATTTGTGTGTGTTCATCTTTTTAAAATGATGATGACAAGACAGTTGCAAGTGTATATATTTTACTTTTCAATCATTACTGGCTTTATTCTTGGGCTTCGAGTAGAGGCGTTCGTATGTTGTTTAGTGGGGGCTGGATAGTAATAGTTTCTGGGATAAATTGGGTCACCCACCTTTTTGGCAGCGGCGTAACCCTGTACTTGGCTTGAGATGAGAGGTCACTGTCGAGGGGTGAGCCATGACCATTGCCCGTTTACGTCAGATCAGCTTGCAGGATACGCCTTACTACCATGTGGTCAGTCGCTGTGTACGGCGGGCTTTTCTGTGCGGGGAGGATGTTCATTCTGGCCAGAGTTACGAGCATCGGCGCCAGTGGGTAGTCGACAAGCTGGGCCAGCTGTCGCGGCTGTTTGCCATCAGCGTCTGCGCCTATGCGGTGATGAGCAACCATTATCATCTGGTGCTCAAAGTGGAACCCGATACAGCTGCCAGCTGGAGCGAGCGGGAGGTGGCCGAGCGCTGGGCAGCGCTGTTCCAGTGGCCATTGTTGGTACGGCGCTGGTATCAAGGGGAATCCTTGATTGAGCCCGAACTTATGGTGGTGCAGCAACTGATAGAGGAATGGCGGGAGCGGCTTTATTCCATCAGCTGGTTTGTGCGGCTGCTCAATGAAACCCTGGCACGGCAGGCCAATCGGGAAGATGGCTGCAAGGGCCATTTCTGGGAAGGGCGCTTCAAAAGCCAAGCTCTGCTCACCGAGTCGGCCCTGCTCGCCTGCATGGCGTATGTGGACCTCAACCCGATACGGGCTGGATTGGCCGACCGGCCCGAGCAGAGCGATTACACCAGTATCAAACAGCGTCTCGAGAAAGATCCCGGCACCGATGTTTTGCCACCACTATTGCTGCCGTTTGCCAGTAAGTGCGAACCTGACGGCCTGCCCTATGCCTTTTCTGACTATCTGATGCTGGTTGACTGGACCGGCCGTGCAATTCGGACCGACAAGCGGGGTTATATTCCGGCCCGCCTGGCCCCAATCTTGGTGCGGTTGGGCCTTGATGGTGCCCGATGGCTGAAACAGGTGATGCTGTTTAGGCGACAAGGGCTCAGAGTTGTGGGAGACAAGGCACATTGTCAGCAGTTCGCCCACCACTGTGGTCAACAACGATGTCACCAGCCACCGTACTAATCCGCTAGACCCTGTCTTCTCCCCGTTTTTGGCATATGTTCCGGTGTCAGGCATTGCCATGTTTGTGCAAGTGATCTGTCAGGTAAAAACCACTCGCTTGTCCAATTTTTACTGTTTTCTTGGTGTCAGCATTCATGATTGCAGAGATAGCCAGCCGAGCAGTGGCTGCCTCAGAAAGGTGGGTGTCCTAGATTTTGCTCGGTGAAGATGAGGTTGGGGTCTTCCTCTGCACCGCCCATCCCGCCAAGTTCAAGGAGTCGGTGGACGAGATCCTGAATCTCGATGTGCCGCTACCCGGCCCGCTCGCCAAGCACGCCGAGCTGCCGTTGCTCTCCGTTAATTTGCCAGCGGAGTTTGCCCGATTAAGGGCATTCTTGGTTGAGTAAGGCAGGTTGAGCAAGACTGGTTAAGCAAGATAGCCGGGTGCTGAATGGCAGCCATAAAAAATCCCCCGATATCGGGGGATTTTTTTATTTTCTACCTTTGGCAAGGAAGGGGGACTCAAACTCTGCCAGTTTATGACTTCCCTCGATTCTGACTTTGTTACCTGAGTCTGGGATGTGTCATCAGAGAGGAGATAACTAGATCTGTACATATAATCTGTACAGATAATGTGGGCTGTATTGATAAATGTTTGCCACGCATAGGACTAGTTTAAATAATTTTTTGGGGGTACATTTAATCTGTCGAAATGTTTATTGGTAATTATATTGTTGTTTTATCTCGAGTTTTTTAATATGTGTCAATGCATGTATAAATTTTTTATTAGCGCTTAAAGTCAAACGTTTTGGTAAAAAAACGCTACAGCCTTAATTATGAAGTTTGCAGAAATATAAGAGCCATAGGAATGAATATTATCATTTTTTTCTGCGTTACCTAGATCAACAACAGTTTTAGCACATATACAAGGTGGATTGTATGGGGAAAGCTCAGCAGATCTTTTTATTGCAAAGACTTCCATGTCAAGAGCATTTACCTTTCTATGTAGCTCTTGAATTTCATCCATAACTTGTTGATTTGCTATAACAGCAGAACCACTAGTAAATATTCCTATTTCTGGTTGATGAGGTTCACTTGGCCGTGTACCCCTAAAACCATCTTCAAGATCCGTGAGTATATCGTCAGACTGTAAAAGAGACTGTAGCTTCATAAGGGTAATATTGTCAGTTGTAACTTGATATTGTTCATGTAAGAATTTATCTGATGTTCGTTTACCAGATTGATATTCATAAGCCATTTTAGAGATAAAGAGCTGTCCCATATTAGCTCGACCTTCAAAACCTCCACATATACCACTCATACATACAAGGGATGGTTTGAATCGTTCAATGCACAGGCTTGCGACAGCTGCAGCATTAACAAGTCCCATTTGAGGTAATAAGACAACACTTCCTTTCTTTTTGCCTATATTAATGTCATAACAGTCTACTCCACCTCTTAGAACACTATGGCCTGGAGTCAATACGATATAGGGTTTTCGTTCTTCATTCAAAGCACAAAAAACTAAAAAATCCAACTTTAAATTCTTATTGAGTTGAATAAGGAGGTGATTTAATGTGGATTTCCAACCATCCTCATTTGAATAGTCAGCCAAAATACACCCATGAGCTTCAAACTTGTTTCTTAACTCAGGGAAGTCATCTGGATATGAGCTTATTGCTAATAAAAGAGCGTTGTTATTTCCAGATTTTATTATCGACTCTAAAATTGCCTGACCATTTTGATATGCTGTGCCTTTGTCAAGGCTAGGAAGTTTACAATCTATAATAAATAGATCTATATCATTTTTTTGATATGCAGCAAAGTCAGTCATTGTACTTGCGCGAGTTATTTCTTGAGGTGAAATCCCTCTGGTTTTTAAATGATTTTCTATCTTTTTTGCTTTAATATTGTCATCTTCTATCAGCATTACTTTCATTGAATTCCCCTTAGTATTGATACGATTTTTTGCAATGTTGATACAGATTTATAATGGTATAATACAGCACCAATTACACTTTGGTTGTAACGCTCATTAATTATTTTAGGAGAGTCTTTGAGTTTAACTCTAGTTCCTCCAATATAAAAATCTGGGTACTGAGTGACAATTATTATTTTCGTGGATTTTTTCGTGGATTTTAAAGCACGGAGAACTTCAATACCACCTTGGACTTGATCGTGCCCTTTCTTATTATCATCAGAGCTTTCTCCAAAAGTAGAAAGTGCCATATCTAAAATGATTAAATCATAATCAGATTTCATTACGCTGAGGACTGCACTACTAACACCATCCACTATTTCAGGAGGAGAGTTATAAACATCAATAACACATTTGTATATTTCATCACGTTTATGTATCTCATCTTCAACCAGTAAAACTCTCATGTCATTACTCCGAATGTACGTCATCAGTTGCAGTTTCCATATGCATAATAAAACCTAGTTTCAATTGCCTTGTTTCATCGTTACCAGAACAGCTTATTGTATGATTACCTTCACTTGTTCGCGTGATGAATTTAATTTTTTTGATACCAGAATATCCTTCGGTAACCATATCTACACCAGTCTCTTCAGACTTAATAGCATTTAGTATTCGTTGTTTTGACTCTATATACATAGATTCGGAAACCGTAGACGATATATTAATTGATACAGCTTCCAGTATCGTTTCAGAATCTATTTTAATTACGCTGATATCAACAGATATTCGAGAGTTATCCTCACCATGTTTATGTGCATTTTGAAGTAGTACTGCTAAGCAGTCATATAGTCTATGAACGCTTATTCCAGTGTATTTAGTATCAATGGCCTCTCCAAAAAAATCTACTGAGTTTTGCCTATTAAGATCGATGAGAATTATTTGGCACAGATCTCTTACTGATGCAGATATGAATCCTGTTTGAGGTACTTGAAACCAGTCTGCGACCTTCCTAAATACCTCATTGACTGCTTCATGAAGCTCAGCCTTTATTTGTCCTTCAAGATGACCATCACTAGAAAAATATTTCTCTATAGAGGCGTTAGCTTCTTTCAATAGAGTTGTTTTGATAAATCTTGCAGCACTTTCAAGCTGGGGCGTAATTTGTCTCCAACAAAATGAAATGATTAAATCATTTAGGAGCTCACTACTACCGGCTGTCTGCAGTGTATTGGATAGCTTCCTAATATTATCTTTGGTCGTTGAGTCGTTTAAATCTAGTGTTGAATTAAAAAGTGATCCACTTGGTTTAAATTGAAGATGGTCACGTCTTAGCTTGTCTATTATTGATTTATAGGAGCTCATCCAAGCATCAACAGTTCTACGCATGGCGATGTTAGACATTATATTACGATACTCATTTTTTCTCAGTACTGAGTCTACAGTATCTATGGTTACACCATCTAGTGTATTGTGTCTAATTCGGCGACCTAAATATGATTGAATGCCAAATTCAGTATTCAAACAGAATTGTTCAAAGGCGTCTTTGGCAATTTGTGATATTAGTGGTTCACTTTGAGTATTTATTAATAGGACTAACACGCCAAGTTTACTTCTAGCTTCAATGCTTGGAAAAAGAGACCTATATTGCTCAGTTGAAACGGTAGGGTTGCTATCTAGCCATTTTTTCATTGCGATACTATCGACATACATTCGACTGCTATCAAAATATTTTTGAAGCTTTGATACTTTTGAGCGAGTTGTAATGCTGTCAGCTTCAATGATGTACTCTATCCTATTTAGTTTTTGGCCGACAGCTCTTAATATCTCACAGCGTATCTCTGCTGCTTGTGAAGCATTAGTTACTAACGTATACATTTTTTCCAAGGTTACTTCATCTAGTGAACTAACAATGTAGCTTGCAATCTGTGGTGAGTCGTTAAGTAGATAATTTATAAAATCTAAAATTGAACCATTATGTACACTATTCACGTGCCAAATAAAATCAGTTCTAAAATCAAAGTCTATGTCAGGATCTATAGATTTCTTTCTAAATAAAGCAAGGGCTAGAACTGCGACTAAACTTTTAGTTTCTTGTGGGGCTGTGTCATATATAGCCCTCATTTCCTCTTCGCTTAAAAGCGTCTCCAACTCAATAGTGTTTTCAAAAATAAACTTAACATCATCTTTTGACAGTTCTAATAAATTTGCCCTATCGTTGATCAACCGTAAAAACAAGTATGTTCTATAGACGACATCCATACTATTAATAGGTTTGTCTTTCAGGGGTGAGTTGTCCGGTAATAATAAAAGCGATTTGTCATAAAATGGAACCGATAATTTATAAGCCTTGTTTTCGAAAAAGTCAGCAAGTAGGCGAGCACCAATAACCCGGTCCATATTATTCCTATAAGTAGAATATCTTGGGTACTCTATAAAGGCGGCTGATGTACGATAGATATCTAGGGAGTCAACATGTTCTTCATTCTGCTGTTTGTAATATTCTGTGACAATGCATGTATCCATGCATTTATTCGATGTATTAATTAAGTGATGGATCTTTTCGAGAATGTTCCTGTCAAGATGTTGCTCAAAAATGTCAACTGCTAACTTAAATTCATTTTGGAGATTTAAAATTATTATCACAGAGTGAATTGTATCGATAAGGCATGATTGTGTGGCTCTAAGTAAAAAACTAGCAATATCACTATCATTTAAAGGGGTTGGGATGAAATTACTGAGAGTTATGAACTTTCTAATATCTCTACCAGTTTTCTCAATTAATGCACTTCCTCTTCTTTGAGCTACTTGGAAGAGTGATATTTTAGGGCTCAAATTTTCAAGTGCACTAAAATGTAATCCAGTGTTTTCTTTATGACATATGTTATCTTCTATTTTTGTGATTAACTCCAGAGATGTCGGCTCTAACTCTCTAGCACTTCTTACGTATGCTAACTTATATGATAAAAAATTGGATGCTCCATATCTTTCACTAAATTCCAATAATATCTGTAGTGCTGTGTCCGTATCCATTGTAGTTAATGGTAATAGCTTTTCCATGAATTTAAGAACTTCATCGGAATCATTCTGTTCGGAGTTAATATATCCAATGGTGTAACGAATTTCCTTTTTAAATTCCAATGGGGAAACTGACGTTAGTTTAAATAAGTCACTACTGGTTTTTTTTCTAGCACTACCTAGAAGACCATCTGAATTGTTTAAGATTGCACCTATTAATTCGCAATCATATAAATTGTTACCCCTTCTTATTTCATCTATTTCAATAGGGCCTACGTCTGTCTTTATTATATATCCTCGCAGAAGGTTTCTTTTTTCTGGATTCCTTATTTTTGATATGAGGTGGTATATTTTAGGTGTTCGAAAAACTTTAGGTGTATGGAATTCATTCATATGTATTAGAAGCCTTTTATAAGAGATGTATATGTAAATGTTTATCGAGCGTATAAAGGATGTTGAAATGCTAATGACATCGCAAAATTGTCTAATTTTAAGTTTTCTGAAAGAATTACTATCTCTGTTACCTTACCGGTAGCGAATAGAAACCCACGCTACCGCCCCTGGATTACAGCTTCCAGTGCGCTTCATCGGCCAGCGGGTGGGGCCCGGATGGTGCTGTAGGCGCCGAATGACCAGCATATGCCCAAGCCTCATACGCAAACCAGTCAAAAATTGACGTAACTATCAGGAATATCTGCGTTTTATGCGCCAGTTCAAGAAATCGCAGAGGCAGAGCACGGGATTCTCATGGCCCTTGATTTTATTGGGGTTGGCAGGCGTGTTGGGGAAGAGTGGGGCTGGCGTGCCGTTGGGGAGGCTGGCTGGGGGCAATCCCGCGCTGCCAATCGGCGTTATAGTGCGGGCGATGGTTGCCCGGCTTCCGGCCGCTTGGCTGGCGATGCGGGGGATCTGCGGCAACAATCAGCAGTTGCATATACATCACAATAAGGAACGTCATATGAAGCGTATTGCCATCCTGTTCGGCCTGTTTTGCAGCGGTGTACTGCTGACCAGCACGGCCTTTGCCCAAGATAGCGCCCAGTTGCAGTGTGCGGCGCAGGCTGCAGCCAAGAAGCTGAACGGCGCTGCCAAGACCAGCTTTATCGGCAAGTGCGTCAAGGATGCTGCCGCTACTGAACCGGCCAACGGCAAGGCAGCCCAGTGCGAAAAGGCGGCCGCCGACAAGAAGCTGGCTGGCGCCGCCAAAAACAGCTTTATCCAGAAGTGCGTGAAAACCGATGCGGCCACCGACAAGACTGCCCAATGCGAGAAGGCTGCCGCTGACAAGAAGCTGGCAGGCGCGGCCAAGAACAGCTTTGTCCAGAAGTGCGTCAAATCGGCATAAGCCGACAGGTTGACAGTGCATGCTAGCGGGGGCCATCAGGCCCCCGTGCTTTTTGGGGCGGGAATGACGAATGGAGCGGAGCACTAGGCTTGTACTGGGGCGGCAATAGCGACACTATTGACTCCTTTTATGGGTTCCGCAGAGGTGCAGCCATGACCTGTCGTGACCGGACGAGGCGTTGGCGAGCCACATTTGTGCGGGATTACGCGGGATAAAAGGGAGCAGAGCAGGATGATGGAAGGGACGGAATGGCGCTGGCTCAATGAACCGGCCCAGTGGCACCTGACCAGCGATGGCTTGCTGGTGGTGACGGACCAGCAGACCGATTTTTGGCGCAGCACCTGGTATGGCTTCGAGCGCCACAGCGGGCATCTCTATGGTTGTGAGGTGGCGGGGGAGTTTACCTTTCAGGTCTGCGTCGAGGGGGAGTTCACCACCCTCTACGATCAGGCGGGTCTGATGCTGCTGCAAGACGACGCGCACTGGCTCAAAGCGGGGATCGAGTACAACGATGCCCAGCCGATGATTGGCAGCGTGCTCACCAATCCGCGCTCTGACTGGGCCACCAGCATTTTCACCGGCAATCCGCGCCGCTTCTGGCTGCGGCTGACCCGGCTGGCCGACTGCCTGCGTTTGCAATACTCCACCGATGGCAAGGTGTGGCCGCTGCTGCGCCTCGCCCCTTTCCCGCCAAGCGAGCGCTGCTTTATCGGGGTGATGTGCTGCACCCCGGAGCGGCAGGGGCTGGCGGTGCGCTTCTCGGATCTGCGCCTCACGGCTCCTCTTGGCAAGGTGCTGCATGACCTGAGCTAGGTCAGCGTTTGTTGGCGCAGTGAAAGCGTTAACCGGCAGAACCAACAATGTCATCGGCCCGTTGCGCCAGTAGCAGGGTCTATCCAGCGGGAGGGCAGTCGCTCTCCCGCTTTTTTATGCCGGTTGCCCAGCGCGTCAGGAATGGCGGGTGACTGTGGCGGGCAAGCCGTAGCAAGCAACGTCGAAAAGCATGCAGCACGCAATGCAGCAGACAACAAGTTGCCGGAACTGGGATCTCGATCGGGGTAACAGGACTTTTGTCCTGCAAGGGGAGGCCGGGCGGGGGCTAGGATGCGCTCATCCACACGAGTCAAACTGGAGCACAACAACAATGACAGCTCATATCAATGCCAACCCGGGCGATTTCGCCGAGACCGTTATCATGCCGGGGGATCCGCTGCGGGCCCGCTATATCGCCGAGACCTTTCTGACCGATGCGCGCGAGGTGACCAATGTACGCAACATGCTGGGCTATACCGGCTACTACAACGGCCAGCGCATCTCTGTGATGGGCCACGGCATGGGGATCCCCTCCATGGTGCTCTACGCCCACGAGCTGGTGAACGACTTCGGGGTCAAGCGCATCATCCGTATCGGCAGTCTGGGGGCGACCCAGCGCCACGTGCAGATGCGCGATGTGATCCTGGCGCAGGCGGCGGGCACCGACTCCCCCACCAATGCCAAGCGCAGCGCCGGCTATCAGATGGCGACCTCGGCCGATTTTTCCCTGCTGCACAAGGCGTTCACCAAGGCGCAGGAGAAGTCGATTCCGGTCAAGGTGGGCAATATCTTCACCGGTGACCTCTATTACGATCCGGACGAAAACCTCATTCCGGCGCTGGAGAAGTTCGGCGTGCTCGGCATCGACATGGAGGTGGCCGGTCTCTACGGGCTGGCCCACCAGCAGGGGATCGAGGCGCTCGCCATCCTGACTGTCTCCGACCACTGCCTGACCGGTGAAGAGACTACGGCCGAAGAGCGGCAGCTCTCCTTCAACCAGATGATCGAGCTGGCGCTGCATACCGCGCTGTAAGCGCTGCCGCTCAGCCAGCCCTGCCCGCACCCTGTACCTTATGAGAGATCCAATATGAACAATAAGCTCTCCCTCACTGCCATCAGCTTCCTGGCCAACTTCGTGATGGCCGGTTTTGCGACCCAGTTCGGCATGCTGATCGAACCCATCGCCGCCAAGTTTGGCGCCGATGTCAATCAGGTGGCCTCCATCTTCTCCCTGCTCAACGGCGGGGCGCTGGCGGGCACCATTGCCGCCTTCTTCCTCATCGAGAAGGTGGGCCTCAAGCGGATGACGCTGCTCTGCTACGGCCTGATCGCGCTGGCGGCGGCCTCGCTCCATCTGACCGGTTCCCTCTATGTGGTTATGGCGGCCATGACGGTGATTGGCCTGTGTGGCGGGGTGGGGCTCTGCATTGCGGGAACCCTGGTGGTGAGCGTCTGGAAGGCGCGGATGCAGAGCACCATGCTGGTGGTGCAGGATGCTACCTTCAACGTGGCCGGGGTGGTCTTCCCGCTCATCACCACTTACACCCTGACCCACGCCATGGCGTGGAGCTGGAGCTATCTGGCGGTGGGCGTGGTGGCGCTGGCCACCATGCTGGTGGCGGTGCTGACCAATTTTCGCAGCTGCGAGGCGGGGGGCGAGAGCGCCGGTAACGAGCACTCGGAGTGGAACCTTGGCATCATCAGCGGCGGCTTGGGGCTCTTTCTCGGCATGTTGGCGCTTTACACCTTCCTCACCTGGGCGCCCATGTTCGTGAAGAACAAGTTCGGCATCCCCTTCGAGGAGGCGGGCAACATCATCACCCAGTACTGGACGGCGGCCCTGCTCGGCGCCCTGGTCTCGACCGCTATCGTGACCCGCATTCCGATCCGCACCTTCCTGCTGGTGATCATCACCCTGGCGATGGGGATGACGACCTTGATCGTTACCACCGACAACCTGAGCCAGCTGCCTTACCTCACCTATGGTTACGGCTTTGTCTGCGCCGCGCTCTACAACGCCTTTATCGCCTACGGGGTGTCGTTTGTGCGCCAGGCATCGAGCAAGAACGTCTCCTATATCCTTATCAGTGGCAGCGCGGGGGCCATGTTCAGCCCGGCCATCAGCGCCCTGCTGGAGCAGGTGATCGGCTTGCAGGCAGTGATGTACGCCATCCCGCTGATCTACGGCCTGATCCTCGCCATGCTGGTGGCCTCGCTGCGCATCGCCCGGCCCCAGCCCTGTCTGGCCTGAGTTGGGGAGTGAATAACAAGAGGGGCGGTATCGACCGCCCCTTTTTTATTTTGTGTTGGGCTGGGTGGTTATGGCTGTTCGAGAAACCCCTTGAGCCCCGCCAGATCGCGGATCTGCAACCCCTCTTCACCGCGCTCCACCAATCCCTGATCCATCAGCTCCTTTACTGCCCGTCGGTAGACGCGGTCCGTGGTGCCGAAGCGTTCCGCCTCCTGATACCCCTTGCGAAAGCCGCTCACCGGGTTGTGGTGACAGTGGCTGTGATAGAGGTCGAGGGCGATGTTGTAGCTGATGGGGTAGAGCATGCGGCAGGTGAAGATATCCACTGTGTCCTGATAGTCGATGGCAATCGCTGTGGCGAAGAAGAGCGCCACCTTGGGGTGGGCGACCAGCGCCTGCTCCAGCCGTTCGCCGTCGATGCGAGCCACCTGAAGCGGCTCCTCGGCCATGATGTCGAGCTGGCAGCGATAGCCGGTGAAGAACTCCATCTCGCCAAACAGCTGGTTGTCGCACTCCAGGGTGCCGAGTTGAAAGCGGCGGCCGTTCATGGCGGTGTGGCCCATGGCGATGCGGCCGTTTGGCACCAGCACCAGATCCCGCAACGGCTCCCCCTGGCGCATCAGAGGCTCCCCCTCGGAAATAAGGCGCCGCTCCATGATGCAGGAGCTGACCACCTGTTCGATGAGATCGTGGCCGGCTTGCCAGTGGGGCTGGAAGCGCCCCTTGAGAAGGGGTTTGAGTTGCATGAAGTGCGTGCGCCTGCTGAAAATAAGCGGCTATTACAGCACGTTAGCCAGGCCCGATTCCAGCACTGCCAAACAGACCCGGCCCCTGCTCAACGAGATCAGCCTATTCACTGCTGTTGTCGACGACGACTCTGGCGCGTCCCGCCTCCTTGGCTTGGTAGAGCTGGCGATCTGCGGCCTCAAGCAACTGCTGTGGCGAACTTGCCAGAGTGGGTATGCGGGTGACGACGCCCAGGGAGATGGTGACCACCTTGGCTACGTCCGAGGCGAGGTGCTCGATGGCCAGCTCGCGCACGGCGACGCACATGCTTTCGGCGATATGGACTGCACTGGCCAAGGGGGTGTTGGGCAGTATGCATGCAAACTCCTCGCCGCCGTAGCGAGCCACCAGGTCGTGTGGCCTGCCCACCCGTTCGGCCAGTACTGATGCGATGGCTTGCAGACATTGATCTCCGGCCTGATGGCCATAGTGGTCGTTGTAGCGTTTGAAATAATCGACATCGAGCATGATGAGGGAGAGTGGCGTGCGGTCACGACAACCCTGGCGCCACTGCAGCGCTAGACCATCATCGAACTGGCGCCGGTTTGGTATGCCGGTGAGGCCGTCCAGCATGGCGAGATTGCGTAGCAAGTCCCCCTGCATTTTCAGGGTCAGGTGGGCCTTGACTCTGGCCCTGACAATGTTGGGGCTGATGGGCTTGCTGATGAAATCAACTGCACCGAGTGCCAGACCATACTCCTCATCGGTCTCTTCCTGCTGGGCCGTGATGAAAATAATGGGAATGCTCTGGGTATCGGGATCCTCCTTGAGTCGCAGGCAGACTTCGTGACCGCTCAGACCTGCCATGATGACATCCAGCAGTATGAGGTCTGGCATCAGGTTGTGACAAAGCGCGATGGCCTGTTCCCCGCTGGTTGCCATGAAGACGTCGCACTCCTCGCGAAAGAGTTGGTGCAGTAACCGTATGTTGATCGCCTGATCATCAACAATCAGCAACTTGGGGCGGCGGGTGATGGGCAGGTTCCAGGGCATCAGTGCGGGCTCCGTGGCTGAAGATTCAACAGTGTGTGCCATAGGGTGAGGGCAGCGGTGAAGTCCAGATTGTCGATCAGGGTGGCGAATTGACTGAATGTGGTGCCCAGATGCGGTGGCGTCTTGCGCCCGAGCGCGTCAGCCAACTCGACAGCCTCCAGATTGCCACTCTCCAGCAAGCTCATGATCTCCTGCATGGCTGCCTGCCACTCGGCGAGTGGCAGGGCATCAGCCTGTGTCTGGAGGGGGCGCAGCAGCGGGGAGGTGAAGGTCCGGTTCAGCCGTTCAGTGCTGAGCCAGGCGGTCTCTTGCAACTGAATGAACCAGCTTTCGTCGTTCAAGATTTGCCTGGCCTGCTGCTCGTCTGCGTGCAGCAGGGTTTGCTCCTGTTCTCTGGCCTGGGCAGCCAGTCTGCTGGCCCCCATGGTACTGGCGCTGCCCTTGATGGCATGCAGTGTGGCGCAAACCTCTTTGACTTGTCCGGTCGTAATGGCCTGGTTCAAGGCGACCAGCTGTTCCGCCAGGTCCGGACCGAACAGGCTCAGGATCCGGTGTAGCAGTTCGATATCGTCATCAAAGCGCTGGCGTATGATGGACTCGGCCTCTAACAGGGCCTCACCCGTATCGGGTGTTTCTACCAAGGTCGGGGCCTGTGTGGCGGTCGCTACCCTGCCGGTTTGTACCAGCAAGGTCGAGACCAGCGGTTCCAGGGCGATGGGTTTACCCACGTGCTCATTCATGCCGGCGGCCAGGCAGAGTTGGCGATCCGTTTCCGATACATTGGCGGTCATGGCGATGATGGGCAGATTGGTAAACTGTGGATGGGCACGGATCTGACGTGTCGCTTCCAGTCCGTCGATATCCGGCATTTGCATATCGATCAGCACGGCGTCAAAAGCAGGGTTTTGCTGCAATACCATGGTCACGCCATCCCGCCCGCACTCGGCAAGTTGTACCCGGGCACCCTCGCAGCCAAGCAGCTCGAAGGCAACCTGGCGATTGAGAATATTGTCTTCCACCACCAGCAAGTGAAGGCCGCTCAGCCGCCGGGTATGCTGCATTGGCCCGCTTGGGGTGGTGTCGCGCCCATGGATCGCCTGATAAATGGTGTCTGCCAGCTGTTTTGGCGTCACCGGTTTGGTCAGCAGGCTGGTGAAGGGGGTAACACCTGACTGGTGAGACTCGGTAAGTATCTCGTGGCCATAGGCGGTGATCATGATGATCTTGGGCGCAGGATGCAACGCTGCCTGCTGTTGGATCCGTGCGGCGGCGCTCAGTCCATCCATATCCGGCATGCGCCAATCCATCAGGACAATGTCAAAGGGATGTCCCTGATCGTGAGCCTCGCTGACCCGCCGTATCGCATCTTCACCGGAGTGAACACACTCTGCCTGCCACCCCAATAACGACAGAGTGCGTTGCAGCAGCTCTGTTGCCATCTCACTGTCATCGGCAACCAGGATCTTCAACGAGGGGTCCAGACCGTGGCAGGCCTCTTTGATTGACTGGGATTCGGCCTGTGCCAGTGTGATGTCAAACCAGAAGTGACTGCCACGCCCCGGCTCGCTTTCGACCTGCAGCTCCCCTCCCATCAGGGTGATGAGGCGCTTGCAGATAACCAGCCCCAGCCCGGATCCGCCAAAACGGCGGCTGGTAGAGGTCTCGGCCTGGGTGAAGCTTTCAAAGATGCGTTCCAGCTGGTGGGGGCTGATCCCGATGCCACTGTCGGTCACAGACATGCGCAGGGTCACAGCCTGCTCATGATGGGCCAGCAGCGCTACTTTGATGATCACATGCCCCTTGAGGGTGAACTTGAGGGCATTGCCCGCCAGGTTGGTCAGGACCTGTTGCAACCGCATGCTGTCACCAATGAGGTGATTGGGCAGGCGGGGGTCGATATCAAACATGACGTCGATCTGCTTCTGACTTTGGTTGCCATCCAACACTATGGCCAGATCACGCATCAGGCTTTCGATGTCAAAGGCATGCAAATCGAGCTGCAACTTGCTGGCCTCGATCTTCGAGTAGTCGAGAATGTCGTTAAGTAGGCCCAGCAGGGATTTGGCTGCCGAGTGTGCCTTGACCACATAATCAAGTTGGCGAGAGGTCAGGTCTGTGTATTGGATCAGTTGCAACATACCCAGCACGGCATTGAGCGGAGTGCGTATCTCATGACTCATGTTGGCCAGGAAAGAAGACTTGGTCTGACTGGCCGCATCGGCCTGCTCCTTGGCATAGAGCAGGCGTGACTCCAGCTCGGTCTGGGCCGTAATGTCTCGGTTGAAACCTATGACGCGAAGGGCCTTGCCTGTGCTGTCTCTCTCCACCTTTGCGCCAGCTTGTATCACACGCTGTTCACCACTGGATAATGTTACCCTGAACACGGGGTCATAAACCCCGGTCCCGGCCACGGCCCGTTGCAGGCTGTCGGTAGTGGCCGCCACATCGTCCGGATGTACCCGGCTCGCCCAGTGCTGATAATCGAGCCCCTCATTTCTGAGTGCCAACGGCAGGTCATAGATCTCGAACATGCGGTCGCTCCAGATCAGGGCGTTGGTCTCAAGATCCCAGGACCAGATCCCCAGTTCGGCCACCTCTGCAGCCATTTGCAACTGATCACGGGTCGACAGGATCTCCTTGCGTTGTGCCAACTGCTGGGTCATGTCGGTGATGATGCAGACGAACATGGTGGAACCCGCGGCTTGCATCATCCCAATTGACATTTGCAGGGGGAACTCGGACCCATCATGCCGCAGACCAATAAACTCCTTGCTCATGATGCTGGCCAGATTGATCTGAGTGAATGAATGAAAAAATGGGACATCTGTCTCGGCGTTATCCGTTGCTTTCAACAAATCTTCAATCCGCTTGCCCTGGGCTTCTTGTGACTGATAGCCGAAGGTGCTCTGTCCGGCTGGGTTGAGGGACTGAATGATGCCCTCTTGATCTATGGTCAGGATGGGATTGACCGCCGTATCCAGGATGGCTCTAGTGATTTCAAGGCTCTCTGCCAGCTTTTTCTCGGCCGCCTTGCTCTGGGTTATATCCAGCCCTATGCCCAGATAGCCACGGCTTTCGCCCTGTGCATCGCGGATGGCCGTGATCACCAGGGTTACGGGGAAACGTGTGCCATTCTTGCGCACATAGGTCCATTCCCGGCTCTCGGCCCCATCCCGCTCAGGTTTATAGATGAACACCTGGAAGCCGCCGATTTGCTGGCCATACTCACTGCTCAGTTCGGTACCGCGTGCCATCACCTCATCACGAACGTGAAAAATGCCCGGTGTCTGCGTACCGACGACCTCGTCGGCACGGTAGCCAAGGAGTCTTTCTGCCCCTTCATTGAATAGTGTGATGGTGCCCTCAAGGTCGGTCGCTATGATGGAGATGGCAGAGGCTGAACGCAGCACATTGCTCAATAACACATTGATCTTGCTCAGTTCAGCCGTACGCTCCGCGACCTGATTCTCCAGATTGGCATTGAGCACCAGTATTTGCTCCTCTGCCTTCTTCTGCGCCGTGATGTCCCTGATGGTTTCTGAGATACCGACTATCTTGCCCCGGTTGTCATAAATGGGGGAGATGGAGATGGACAGATCCAGCATGTGTCCGTCTTTGTGCTGACGGCGGGTGTGGAAGCTGGGGATCTTTTGCCCCTGCCCAACGCTTGCCAGAAGGGCTTTCTCGTTGGCGTCATCATCACGGGTACCGAACAGTTCAGCACTGCTGTGCTCTAGGGCCTCCTCGGCCGAGTAACCAAACAGATCTTCTGCCCCCTTGTTCCAGCTCACGAGGATGCCATTCGGTGTCTTGGCGATGATGCCATCGCTGGCGCTGGCAACAATGGCTGCCAACTTGGCCTGGTTTTCAATGACCCTGAGGCGCTGTTGCTGACCAATAGCCCGCATGCGGAAGACCAGCATGGTCAGCAGGGTGATGATGCCGCCGGTGAACAATATGATTAACGGTGAGGTCTGCTGGAGTCGGGTCAGATAGAGGGCGTGAGCATTGAGGGAAATCAGCCAGAGGCGGCCATAAATGTTCCGCTCGGTGGTGTGTGTCATGACGATATGATGAGGATTGTTTGATTCTTGGGTGAGGGCGCTGGTGTAGAAGGGCTTTGCCTGTTGCGTTGCAGTGATATCACTGAGGCTGATGTGAAAGGTGTCGCTTTCCAGATGCAAGGCGCCTAGCACCTCCTCTGTCAGTAGAGGGGCGTAACTCCAGCCAAACCCTGCTTTTTCCCGCTCATTGCTGGTGGCGGGTGTGGTCACGGTGCGATAGATAGGCATCATGATCAGAAAGGACTGCAATGGCTTGCCCGTGGCTTGAATCAAGGTAATAGGGGCGGTCAGTCTGACTTCACCACTGCGAATGGCAGAGAGTGCGGCCTCGCGACGTGACGTTTCGGAGGCAATGTCCAGTCCGATTGCCGCCTGATTACGGGATTCCGGCTCTATGTATTGGATGATGAAATGCTCACCGTGATAGGCCGACAGCTGTTGAATGGTGAAACCTGGCCGCCCATCCTTCTGGACGTAGTTGATGAAGTTATCGAGGTCGGCATTGCTGACCCGTCTGATAAACCCGAAGCCGCGAGCGCCGGGAAATTCTTTGTCCACGTCTCGGGTCAGGCTATAGCGAACGAAGTCCTGATGACTGAAGTCATGTTCGCCAGCGGTTAAAATCGCACCACGTACCCCCCTCAGCCCATATTGATAAAGCTCTATCCGGGTCTTTATGGTGTCAGCGATGTCTTCCGTGGTGGCGGCGATGGCCACCTGAGCCTGCTTGTCATTGTTGTATTGGAGGAGAATTGCGCCAAGCAGGGAGAGCAGAAGGCCGAGGCATAAGATCAGGATCGCACTCCTGTTCAAGATAAAAAAGGGGTGGTGATTGCTCACGTGGAAGCCTCCCTGCTTCACTGGAACGCACCAGACATGTGCGCTCGGCCTTGTCAGCCAGAGTAACGTTAACTCATTGGAAGTAAAACTTAATATCCAGCATTTAGAGACAAGGGCGCGGAGAGTGGTGCCCGTGTCTGGTTAGAAGATGGTATCAAATGGGTTTCAACATAGCTTAATACCAATCGCCACCTTCCGCTCAGAGCAGAGGTTGCTGAGAAGCGGCCTGCATCCGGTCATGCAAACCGGTAAGAGCCCATATAGAGGCTGCCGCCATCCCAGCTGTCGTGCAGCTTGTGGGGCTTGTCCTGGCCGGCGGCCCCCAGGGCCACAAACAGCGGGCGCAGGTGATCGTCATGGGGGTGTGCTTCCACCGCTCCCGGGGCGCGCGTTCTGTACTCTTCCAGCGCGGGCCTGTCACCCTCGCTCATTGTCTGCTCCAGCCAGTTCACAAAATCGCTGGCCCAGCCGGGGACGGGCGAGTTGTCCGGCCCGAGAGCCCGCAGGTTGTGGGTAATAGCGCCGGAGGCCAGTATGCCTATCCCCTGTTCGCGCAGGCTCTGCAGTGCTTCCCCCAGTTGCCATAGCTGGGCTGGGCTGAAACTGGCCGGAATGGAGATCTGCACCAGGGGGATCTCGCTTGCCGGATCCATCAGGGAGAGCGGCGACCAGACGCCGTGATCCAGCTCGCGGCGCACCTGTGTAGCCGGCAAGCCCGCCAGCATCAGCTGATCGCCTACCGCCTCCTGCAACCACAGCGGACTCGTTGCCGGCCAGCGAATATGGTAGAGCGGCTCCGGAAAACCGTAGAAGTCATACATGAGCGCCGGATTGGGCTCGACGTTGATCTGCAGGTCGGTGCGGCTGAACCAGTGTGCCGAGATCACCACCAGTCCCTTGATATCGCCAAGGCGCAATGTTTTCAGGAAGTGGGTGGCCGGCTGGTCGCGCAGAACCAGATCCGGAGCGCCGTGAGAGATAAACCAGACGGGGGCGATAGACATGACAAGACTCCATATAAGCTGTGTCGGTACGCATTGCGTACCCGAAACCGGGGTCAGGGCGTCGGGCCACTGACGATGGGGTCATTATCTGCCTGGGATGCAAGGTTAACAATCTAGCGCTATGTATAAGCACTGTTCACCATTGGTTGATAGTAACAGTGGTTGGCGTGACAAGGCTGGGCCGCAGACAAGCAGAAACAACAAGGCCAGCGCAGTGCGCTGGCCTTGTCATAAGGCGCTGTCGAGGGACGGACTTACTGGATGCCCAGCAACTCAACGTTGAAGATCAGCACGGGCGCTCAGTGGGATCTTGCCAGCGGCACGATTGGCATAAGCCTGCTTATTGAATACCCAGCAGCTCAACGTTGAAGATCAGCACGGGCGCTCAGTGGGATCTTGCCAGCGGCGCGATTGGTATAAGCCTGCTTATTGAATACCCAGCAGCTCAACGTCGAAGGTCTGCACGGGCGTTCAGTGGGATCTTGCCAGCGGCGCGATTGGCATAAGCCTGCTTATTGGATACCCAGCAGCTCAACGTCAAAGATCAGCACGGATCCCGGCGGTATCTTGCCAGCAGCACGGTCGCCATAAGCCAGATTGGCGGGGATGTAGAAGCGGGTCTTCTCACCTTCCACCATCAGCTGTACCCCTTCGGTCCAGCCGGCGATCACCTGATTGAGGCCAAACTCGATGGGCTCGCCACGGGCGACCGAGCTGTCGAACACTGTGCCGTCCAGCAGCTTGCCCTCGTAGTGCACTTTCACCTTGCTGGTGGCGGTGGGGTGAACCGTGCCGCTGCCCGGGGTCAGCACCTCGTACTGCAGGCCGGAGGCCGTGGTGGTCACCAGGGGTTTGTCTTTGTTGCTGGCGAGGAACTCGGCGCCCTTGCGCACATTGTCTTGTGCCAGCTTTTTGTTGTTGCTGCTCGAGTAGAAGTAGTAGGCGACACCGGCAACCAGCAGCGCGATCAGAATGAATTTCATCAGTTTTTCCTTAAATGCAATGAAGGCGGCATCTTATCCCAGTCGGGGAGGGAGGGCGAGTCGGGACGCGGGAGGATGTGACGCAGCAGACAGACGACGAGGGGGCCAGGAACCGGCCCCCTCGCCCCATGAGGGCGGATTACTTCGCCGCCACCATCATCAGGGCGGGCAGGGCGAAGAAGAGGCCCGCCACGTAACCCAGCGCCAGCAGCTTGTTCTCGCTGCCCACCCGGGCCAGCCCCTCGGCGGCCCGCACCGGCAACTCGCGCAGGAAGGGCACGCCATAGATGAGCGCCACGGCGAACAGGTTGAACAGCACGTGCACCAGGGCTATGGTCAGCGCCAGCTTGGCCCCGGCGCCGCTGATGGCGGTGGCCGCCAGCAGGGCCGTGATGGTGGTGCCTATATTGGCGCCCAGGGTGAAGGGGTAGAGCTGACGGGTGCTGAACAGGCCGCTCCCCGCCAGCGGTATCATCAGGCTGGTGGTGGTGGAGGAGGATTGCACCATGACGGTGACCAGGGTGCCGGAGGCGATGCCGGTCAGCGGACCACGGCCCAGCGCCTTGTGCAGCAGATCCCGGGCACGCCCCACCAGCACCCGTTGCAGCACTTTGCCGAGCCAGGTGACGCAACCGAGGATCAGCAGTATGCCGATGAGGATGGTGGCGATGGCGCCGCCCTTGCCCGGCAGGAAGGCGACCAGGCCGTCGATGAAGGTGAGGGCGGGGGAGATGAGGGGCTTCATGAAATCCATCCCCTGCATCGAGATGTCGGCGGAGCCCACCAGCAGGTTGGCCAGCGCCTCGGCGCTCTTTTGCAGCAGGCCGAACATCAGCTCCAGCGGCAGGAAGATGAACACCGCCAGCAGGTTGAAGAAGTCGTGGACTGTGGCGGCGGCGAAGGCGCGGCGAAACTCGGCCCTGTCCCGGATATGGCCCATGGAGACTATGGTGTTGGTGATGGTGGTGCCGAGGTTCGCCCCCATCACCATGGGGATGGCCATGCCGATGGGCAGGCCGCCGGCCACCAGACCGACGATCACCGAGGTGACAGTGCTGGACGATTGCACCAGCGCCGTGGCCAGTATGCCGAGCAGCAGGGCGACGAAGGGGTTGCTCGCGAAGGCGAAGATCTGGGCCGCGCCCTCGGCGCCGCCGGAGAAGCCCTTGAAGCCGTGGGAGACGGCGCCGACGGCCACCAGGATCAGGTAGATCAGGGTGATGACAGCGAGCCAGTTGAACAGTGGGCCGGGACGACGGGTCTGCTGTTGTGCGAAAGATGGGGTGCTGTGCATGAAGCCTCTTGGGACAGTCTGCGTGAAAATGGACGGGCGCATTAGACCAAGGCTCCATGACAGAAATATGACAAAGTGACACTTTTATGATGGTTTGATGACATGGCGGCAGGGTGCCGTTCGCGGGGTAACGAGGGGCGTATCGCCGCCCATGGCGGACAACCGGTGTCGGAGCCGGAGCCGATTTTGGCCCGTTTGGCGGCGTGCGGGCCCAGGTGCTTGCACCCGGGAGTCAGGGTTATATGCTGGCCTCCTTTCCTTCCCTCAACGAGAGTGATGTTGTTATGCGAGCATGGGTACTGTGTCTTTCCCTGGGTCTGCTGTCTGCCGGTGCGCAGGCCAGCGTGTTCAAGTCCGAGTGCAACCTCGACAAGGCCGTCAAGAACGAGGCGCTCAATGCGACCCTGGGGGTCAAGGGCAACTGTGACACCGACAAGCTGGTGCGCCAGCAGAAAGAGAAAGCCAAGGCGGAAGTGAAGAAGAACACCACTGACGTGCTGGACAAGAAGACCGCCGGCCTCAAAGAGGGCAAGAGCGATGTGAAGGCGACCCAGCACAAGGTCAACCAGGCCGGGCAGCAGCTCAAGCAGACCCAGCAGGATGTGAAGGCGGTAGCCAAGGATCCGCTCAAGGCGGCCGCCACCGCCGTGATCAACCAGGGCTGATCAGCCGGCCAGCTGCGGGCATGGCAGGCCGGCGCTGGCTGGGTGAAAACAAGAAGGGGAGCCATGGCTCCCCTTCTGCTTTCTTGCTGTGTGGCTCGGTCCCTTATTGGGAGTCGGCAGTCTCTTCGTACTGACGGAATGGAATGCGGAACACGGCGAGGCGCAGGAACAGGTAGGTTACCCCGAGACCCGCCCAGATCAGGCCCAGCTCCAGCGAGCTCTGCTCCAGGTTAATCCAGAGCGCCCCGATAGTGGCGGCGCCGAGCAGCGGCAGCAGCAGGTAGAGCAGGTGATCCTTGATGCTCTTGTTGCGCTTCTCGCGTACCCAGAACTGGCCTATGACCGACAGGTTGACGAAGGTGAAGGCCACCAGGGCACCGAAGTTCACCAGCGCCAGCGCGGTATCCAGATCGAACGATACGGCGGAGAGGGCCAGGCCGCCCACCATCAGCACGTTGATGGCCGGGGTGCGGTATTTCGGGTGGATATAGCCAAACACCCGCTCCGGGATCATGCGATCGCGCCCCATCACGTAGAGGATGCGCGATACCCCTGCGTGCGCCGCCATGCCGGAGGCCAGCACGGCGACCGTGGTGCACACCAGCACCACGCTCTGGAAGAAGGCGCCGCCGACGTAGAGGGCGATCTCGGGCAGCACGGCATCGGGCTCCTTGAAACGGGCCAGATCCGGGAAGTAGAGCTGCAGGCAGTAGGAGACCACCACGAAGATGACGCCGCCGATGAGCGCGGTCAGCACTATGGCGCGCGGTATCACCTTGCCGGCGTTCGGGGTCTCTTCACTGAGCGAGCTCAGACCGTCGAAGCCGAGGAACGAGAAGCAGAGGATGGTGGCACCGGTAAACAGCGGCACCACGCTGGCGGATTCGAAGTGGAACGGCCGGCTGCTCATCAGGGTTGCCGCGCCTTCGCCGTGATAGATGCCCCAGCCCATCAGACCGATGAAGAGGGTGATGATGGCCAGCTGGATCACCACTATCAGGCCATTGAAGTTGGCCACCAGGTTGATGCCGCGCAGGTTGAGGAAGGTCATTACCGTCACCAGACCGAAGATGAAGATCCAGGGGTCGACACCCGGGAACATGGCGGTCAGGTAGATCTTGGCCAAGAGGATGTTGATCATCGGCATGAACATGTAGTCGAGCAGGGAAGACCAGCCCACCATGAAACCGACGTAGGGGTTGAACACCTTCTGGGCATAGGTATAGGCAGAGCCCGCAGAGGGGAACTTGCGCACCAGATGGCCATAGCTGAACGCGGTCAGCAGTATGCCGCCCAGCGCCAGCAGATAGGCGGTGGCGACCCGGCCCTCGGTGATGTCACCGACGATGGCGAAGGTATCGAACACGGCCATGGGGGTCAGATAGGCGAGGCCCATCACCACCACCTGCCACATGCTGAGGGTTTTCTTCAGACGAACGGGTTGCTGCTGGCTCATTCAGGCTTCCTCCTTGCACGGACGGCAGGAAGTGGAATGGCTTGAGGCCATGGGACCGGGTTCTCGCGTACTCACAACATCGGTATGCAAACCACAGACGTTGGTCGCGCGGCGACCAAAGCAGGTTCCGGTGGCGACCGGAGACAAAGCAAACAAGAGCCCCATGTTTTTCCTCATTGCGGCATTAGGTTCATCTGAACCTTGATATCATTTCCGGAATGGTTCCGGCCTCGAGTGGTATTGATTTTTTTTCAAAATGAAAATAACCGATGTGGGATCACATCGGTTATGAAAGCGGCGGGATTTTGCCCCAGATGGGGGGGGAAGACAAGCCACTAAGGCCATTCCAGGCAAGAGAATTATCAATGACCTGGTTTATATCAATAAATGGCGTCCGCTCCCGGGTGTGGGAGATGGACGCCAGCCCAGATGTGGCAGGGGTTGCGGCTCAATAGGTCGGCAAGGATACGCGCCAGAAGGTGGTGCGCAAAAACAGATAAATTCCCCCTATGGCAGCCCAGATAAGGCCGAGGATAAGGGAGGTTTGTTCCAGATTGAACCAGAGAACCGCGACAGTCCCTGCCCCGCACAGGGGCAGCACCAGATATTGCAGGTGATCCCTGAGGGTCTTGTTGCGCCCCTGACGCACGTAATAGCAGGCGATCACCGACAGATTGACCACGGTAAAGGCCACCAGGGCGCCGAAGTTGATCAGGGCCAGGGCGATTTCCAGATCGAAGCTGATGGCCGACAGCGCCAGCAGGCCCACCAGCAATATGTTGAACACCGGGGTCTGCCACTTGGGGTGTATGTAGCCGAAGGTGCGCTGGGGCAGCACCTTGTCCCGCCCCATCACGTAGAGGATGCGGGAGACCCCGGCGTGGGAGGAGAGCCCGGAGGCCAGCACGGCCACGCAGGCGCACACCAGCACCACGCTCTGGAACAGCTTGCCGCCCACGTAGAGGGCTATCTCGGGCAGCACGGCATCCGGCTCCTTGAAGCGGGAGGCATCCGGGAAGTAGAGCTGCAGGGCATAGGCCACCACCACGAAGATGAGGCCCCCCAGCAGCGCGGTCAGGAAGATGGCCTTGGGGATCACCTTGCCTGCCTCCGGCGTCTCTTCGCACAGGGCGCTCAGACTGTCAAAACCCAGGAAGGAGAAACAGAGGATGGTGGCGCCGGTCAGCAGCGGCAGCACCTCGGCGTTGGCGCTGTAGACGGGTTGCAGGCTGACGGCGCCGACCCCTTCACCCTGGGCTATGCCATAGCCAATCAGGGCCAGGAACACCACTATGATGGCGATCTGGATCAGGATTATGATGCCGTTGAGGTTGGCCACCAGATCGATGCCGCGCAGGTTGATGAGGGTCATCAGGGCCGTCATGGCGCAGATGAAGATCCAGGGCTCGACGCCGGGGAAGAGGGCGCTTAGATAGATCTTGGCCAGCAGCATGTTGATCATCGGTAGGAAGACATAGTCCAGCAGGGACGACCAGCCCACCATGAAGCCCACCACGGGGGAGAACTCCTTCTGGGCATAGGTGTAGGCCGAGCCCGCCGAAGGGTAGTGACGCACCATCTGGCTGTAGCTGGTGGCGGTAAAGAGCACGCCGACCAGGGCCAGCAGGTAGGCGGTGGTGACATGACCGTGGGTGATGTCGGTGACGATGCCGAAGGTATCGAACACCACCATGGGGGTCATGTAGGCCAATCCCATCACCACCACTTGCCACAGGGTGAGGGTTTGCTTCAATCGAGCCGGGCGTGGAGCCATTGGCCTATCTCCTTGAATTCGGTGCAGGTTTCCCGCGCAGCGGGCAGGCGCAGGATCCGTGACAGGGGGGCCTCGGCCTTGGAGGGAGCCAAGCGCTCCTGTCATCATTTTTTGGGGCGGCGATGATACCGTATGAGCAGGCCGTCCGCGATGGGCGGCCTGCGGTTATCTGACGGTATTTTTCGCACCGACTGGCAAAACGGCGCGGATCTAGCCTTGACTGGCGGCCGTGAGTGCCTGTTCCAGCAGACCCAGCCCTTCCTCGATCAAGGCCGGGGAGGCGGTGAGGGGGGCCAGGAAGCGGATGACGTTGGCCCGTACGCCGCAGGAGAGCAGCACCAGCCCGCGCTTGCCCGCCTCGGCCACCAGCCGTTTGGTGAGATCCGGATCGGGTTGGCCGGCATCGCGTCCCTTGACCAGCTCCATGGCCACCATGGCGCCGGGGCCTCGGATGTCGCCGATGCAGTCGAAGCGTTCCGCCAGCTGGTGCAGGCGGGCCTTGATCTGCTCACCCTGGGTCAGGGCTTGCTGGTTGAGCCGCTCCTCCTCGATCACCTCCAGCACCGCCAGGGCGGCGGCGCAGGCGATGGGCGAGCCCGCATAGGTGCCCCCCAGACCGCCCGGCTTGGCGGCGTTCATGATGGCCGCCTTGCCCACCACTGCCGAGAGCGGGAAGCCGCCGGCCAGGCTCTTGGCGAGCGTCATTATGTCCGGCTCTATGCCGCTGTACTCGGTGGCAAAGGTCTTGCCGGTACGACAGAAACCGCTCTGGATCTCGTCGCAGATGAGCACTATGCCGTGCTGATCGCACAGCTTGCGCAGGCTTTGCATGAAGCTTGGGGAGGCGGCATAGAAGCCACCCTCACCCTGCACGGGTTCGAGAATGATGGCCGCGACCCGGGCCGGCTCTATGTCCGAGCTGAAGCAGAGATCCAGCGCCGCCAGGGCGTCGGCCTCGCTCACCCCCAGGTAGTCGCTCGGGAAGGGCAGGTGATAGACCTCCCCCGGGAAGGGGCCGAAGCCGGTCTTGTAGGGCACTACCTTGCCGGTCAGCGCCATGCCCATCATGGTGCGGCCGTGAAAGCCCCCCTTGAAGGCGATGGTGCCGCTGCGACCCGTGTGGGCGCGGGCTATCTTGATGGCGTTTTCCACCGCCTCGGCGCCGGTGGAGAGAAACAGGGTGCGCTTGGGGGTGGATCCTGGCACCAGGGCGTTGAGCTTCTCGGCAAGCTCGATATAGCCGGGGTAGGGGGTGACCTGGAAGCAGGTGTGGCTGAACTTTTCGAGCTGTTCACGCACCGCCGCCACCACTTTCGGGTGGTTGTGGCCTGTGTTGAGCACGGCGATGCCGGAGGCAAAGTCGATGTAGCGGTTGCCCTCCACATCCCACAGCTCGGCGTTCTTCGCCCGCTCGATAAACACCGGCAGCAGGGTGCCGACGCCGTTGACCACGGCGGCTTCACGGCGGGCTTGCCAGGCCTGGTTGTTGTTTGCATGACTCATGTTTTCCTCCATGAGGGGCCAGGGGCCCCTGTCTCAATGATGGCGAGCCTCCCCGGCGGGGAGCACTCACTTCGTCCTTGTCTTGCTGTCTGTCTGCGCTGGCA
Organism: Aeromonas sp. MR19; assembly: GCF_963899305.1. NCBI lineage: Bacteria > Pseudomonadati > Pseudomonadota > Gammaproteobacteria > Aeromonadales > Aeromonadaceae > Aeromonas > Aeromonas sp. MR19. Next base: position 757,327 of record NZ_CAWQWZ010000011.1, on the reverse strand, counting down.
CTATCCCGCCCTGCAGGGCGGGCCCGGTTTGCTCTCCCCCTCGGGGAGACCGGGAGGGCCGGTATAAAACCGCCCCTAGCGAATGCCGCCAAAGCAGAGGTATTTGGTTTCGAGGTACTCCTCCAGCCCCTCGGCCGCGCCTTCACGACCGAGACCCGACTCCTTGATGCCGCCAAAGGGGGCCAGTTCGGTGGAGATGATCCCCTCGTTGATGCCCACCATGCCGTATTCCAGCTGCTCGGCCACCCGCCATACCCTGGCTATGTCGCGGCCATAGAAGTAGGCGGCGAGACCATAGGGGGTGTCGTTGGCGATGGCGATGGCCTCGGCTTCGGTCTCGAAACGCACCAGCGGGGCGACCGGGCCGAAGATCTCCTCCTGCAAAATGGGGTTGCGCTTGTCGACCTTGCCCAAAATGGTGGGCTGGTAGAAGAGCGGGCCGGCGGGATGGGCTTCGCCCCCCAGCAGCAGCTCGGCCCCGGCGGCGGTCGCCTGCCTGACCAGCTCGGCCACCTTGCTGGCGGCGGCCGGGTTGATCAGCGGGCCAATCTGGGTGCCCTCGCTCATGCCGTCCCCCACCTTGAAAGCCTTGACCGCGGCGGTGAGCTTCTCGGCGAAGGCGTCGTAGACACCGGCCTGCACCAGGATGCGGTTGGCGCAGACGCAGGTCTGGCCGGCGTTGCGGTATTTGGAGGCGAGCGCCCCGGCGATGGCGGCATCGAGATCGGCGTCGTCAAACACTATGAAGGGGGCGTTGCCACCCAGCTCCAGCGACAACTTCTTCATGGTGTCGGCGCACTGGCGCATCAACAGCTTGCCGATGCGGGTGGAGCCGGTGAAGGAGAGCTTGCGCACTGTCTTGTTGTTGCACAGCTCGTTGCCCACCGCGGCCGCCTGATGGCTGGTCACTATGTTGATGACCCCGGCAGGAATGCCCGCCTGCTCCGCCAGTGCCGCCAGCGCCAGCGCACAGAGCGGTGTCTCGGCGGCAGGCTTGATGACTATGGTGCAACCGGCGGCCAGCGCCGGGCCCGCCTTGCGGGTGATCATGGCGATGGGGAAGTTCCAGGGGGTGATGGCGGCGACCACGCCCACCGGCTGCTTGATGGTGGCCAGACGCCGGTCGCTGGAGAAACCCGGAATGGTGCGGCCATAGGCGCGCTTGCCCTCTTCCGCGAACCACTGGATGAAGCTGGCGCCATAGGCCACTTCCCCCTTGGCTTCGGCCAGCGGCTTGCCCTGCTCGCAGGTCATGATGCGGGCCAGCTCATCCTGGTTGGCCAGGATGAGCTCGAACCAGGCGTAGAGTTTGTTGCTGCGCTCCTTGGCGGTGAGCGCCGCCCAGGCCGGTTGGGCCGCGTGGGCTGCCTCGATGGCGCGGCGGGTGTCTGCCTCGTCCATGTCGGGCACCTGGGTGATGACCTGACCGGTGGCCGGGTTGTGCACCTCGAAGCGGTGCCCGCCATGGGCCTCGCACCAGCGGCCACCTATATAGGCAAGGGATTTGATCAAGGAGAGAGCAGGTTGTGATGCTGACATGAGAAGCCTCGATTGTGGGTCAGGGTGGTCACGTCATCCCGTGCTGCCACCGTATAGAATAATAAGCACAGGAAGACCATAAATTGAGCTGAAATGTTTTTCAAGTGTTAAATATATTTGAGTAAACTGGGCTGTACATGCTAGAAATGGAGCTGTCAGGGCGATTTTACCGGTTTTTGCGGTGTTGGGTGTGCAAAATAATGAACGGCATGCGCCGTGCAGGATAACGAACACACCCGACAGATTGACCCGTTATTTTAACCGGGTGCGCCATCGAACAGATCGGCCGCCACACATGTTCGCAGGCACACAAGGAGGTGGGCGATGCAGCAACCACAAGGAAAAGAGGCAAGGTGGCAGACCATGACGGATAACCCGTTGATGGGCAAGAGCATGGGGGAGCGCCTCGCCGCCACCCGCCGTCGTCTCGGGCTCTCCCAGCGGCGAGTCGCCGAGCTGAGCGGGCTGACCCATGGCGCCATCTGCATGATAGAGCAGGACAAGGTGAGCCCGTCGGTGGCCTCCCTGCAAAAATTGCTCAACGTCTATGAGCTGCCGCTGTCGCGCTTCTTCGCCGAGGAGGAGGGACGCACGCCGAGCGTGGTGATCAAGGCCGATCAGCTGATCGAGCTGGGCAGTCAGGGGGTTTCCATGAAGCTGGTGCACAACGGCAACAACCGTCGCCAGCTCGGCTTCATGCTGGAGACCTATGCCCCCGGCACTGACACCGGCGGTCAGGTCAAGCATCTGGGGGAGGAGGTCGGAACCGTGCTGGAAGGGGCCGTGACCCTGACGGTAGCCGGCCAGGCCTATCAACTCAGTGCCGGGGACAGCTACGTGATCGACACGGGCGAGCCCCACAGCTTCAGCAATCCGTCGGGGCAGGTCTGCCGCATCGTCAGCGCCCATACCCCGGCCAACTTCTAGTGTTGAGACTATGTCTCGTTTGGGAAAAGAACCGGTAAGGAAACAGGATCATGACCGAGCATGTAAACAGTTACTACGCAGCCAGTGCCAACAAACACGCGCCCTATCCGACCCTGACCGAGCAGCTTGAGTGTGATGTCTGCGTCATAGGCGCGGGTTACACCGGCCTCTCCAGCGCGCTGCATCTGGTGGAGAAGGGCTATTCGGTGGTGGTGCTGGAGGCGGCCCGGGTGGGTTTTGGCGCCAGCGGTCGCAACGGTGGCCAGATAGTCAACTCCTACAGCCGCGACATCGACACCATAGAAGCGAACTGCCCGCCGGATCAGGCCAGGCTGCTCGGCTCCATGTTGTTTGAGGGGGGCCAGATCATCCGCGAGCGGATCCAGCGCTACAACATCCAGTGCGACCTGCAGGAGGGCGGGGTTTTTGCCGCCGAGACCGAGCGTCAGCTGCATGAGCTCAAGGCCCAGCAGGCCCGTTGGCAGAAGTGGGGCAACGACAAGCTGGAGCTGCTGGACGGGGACGGGATCCGCGAGGTGGTCGCGAGTGATCGCTACGTCGGCGGCCTGCTCGACAAGAGCGGTGGCCATATCCACCCCCTCAACCTGGCGCTGGGGGAGGCGGAAGCCATCCGCATGCAGGGTGGCAGGATCTTCGAGCAATCCGCCGTCACCAGCATCACCCCGGGCCAGCCCGCCCTGGTCAAGACCGCCAAGGGGGCGGTGAAGGCGCGCTTCGTGGTGGTGGCCGGCAACGCCTATCTTGGCAACCTGGTGCCCGAGCTCGCCGGCAAGAGCATGCCCTGCGGCACTCAGGTGGTCGCCACCGAGGTGCTGGGGGAGGAGCGGGCCCGCTCCCTGTTGCCACAAAACTACTGCCTGGAAGATTGCAACTACCTGCTCGACTACTACCGTACCTCGGGCGATCACCGGCTGATCTACGGCGGCGGCGTTGTCTATGGCGCGCGGGATCCGGCGGATATCGAGCGGCTGATCATCCCCAAGATGCTGAAAACCTTCCCGCAGCTGGCGGACGTCAAGGTGGAGTACACCTGGACCGGCAACTTCCTGCTGACTCTGTCGCGCCTGCCGCAGTTTGGCCGCATCGGCCCCAACATCTATTACATGCAGGGTTACAGCGGTCACGGCGTCACCTGCACCCATCTGGCGGGTAAGCTGCTCTCCGAGGTATTGAGCGGTCAGGCGGAGCGCTTCGATGCCTTCGCCAAGCTGCCGCACTACCCCTTCCCCGGCGGTCGCCTGTTCCGCATCCCCTTCACCGCCGCCGGCGCCGCCTGGTATACCCTGCGCGACCGCTTGGGGGTGTAGGCGCCGCCGATTCTGCCGCAACTTATTGGTGTGGGCAGAAGCCAGAAACGACAAGGCCACCGGACGGTGGCCTTGTTTTTTACTCTGTTGGCGACAGGCGCCTGACTCACTTAGAGATAAAAGGCCTCAACGGTGCCTTTCAGAGTGATCAGAATGGGCTGACCGCGACGATCCAGCGCCTTGGGGGAGGGGATTTTTACCCAGCCTTCGCTGATGCAATACTCTTCGACGTTGGTGCGCTCTTTGCCATTGAGTCGAATACCAATCTGGTGTTCGAAACAGGCGGCGACATGGTGCGGGCTGCGCGGGTTGCCTGCAAGGCGATCCGGCAGGGCCGGCTTGGTGTTGGTATCGCTCATCAATATGACCTGAAATGGATAAAAAGTGCGTCATTGTAGAGAATGCAGCCATGGCATTCAAGGTGGCCAAAACGTGTGCAACCATCCCCTCTTCCATGCTGGATGCGAGATTGAACCTGTATATTCATGGGCGATGAGGCCGCCCTCTTCTGTGACTGCCAAGTCGCAGGCAGGCGGCTGTTTCATGCTTGCGATCATGCTCAACTGCGTATCACCTGAGCCGTGCCTCGCTCTGTTTTCTGAAGGCGCTGGGGGTCAGGCCGGCGATGCGGGAAAACTCGCGATTAAAGTTGGATTTGGTCTGAAAGCCTGCATTCATCAATATATGGGTAATGGTCTCATCCGTGGTGAGCAACGCCTGTTTTGCATGCTCGATTCGATATTCATTGACCACTCTGGAGATGCTCTTCTGGTGTATCTGGTTGACCGCCATCGAGATTTGCTTGGCGGGAATACCCAGCTTGCGTGACAGCGCTGCCAGGGTCAGATCCGGGTCAAGGTAGCTGGCTTTTTCTCGCATCAATCTATCCACTCTTGCCACGATCTCGTCGGCCCGCTCTTGTGTCAATAATGACTCCGAACTTGGTGCCCTGGGAATTTCCGGCTGGGCAATATCATCGACTGCGGGGGTATTGACGCTCACCATGATGACGGCAATTGCCAGCACGGGCAGCAGCACCAGGTGAGCGAGCGTCAAAATATAAAGGGAATATCCGCCCTGATTAACCGCAAGGTCGAGTGAGATAGCCGCATCTATCATGGCAGAGAACAACAGCATCCAGCCCGCCACCTGCTCTGCCCTTTTCACGGCTTCCCAATGGCTGAACGAGACATGGATAAGCAGCGGCTCTTTGGCGGAGTAGCGTACCAGCGCGATGCCATAAAACAGATAAATGGCTGTAATGATCCCATCCAGTGGCAAGGCGAGAAAGGGGTGAGTGAAGAGACTGACGGCAACCAATATAGGTCCCGCAACATGGTGATAAGCGACCCTGTGGGTGTCGGTGGCTGCATGGGTAAAAATGAGCCAGGCGGCCACAGGGATCAGTGAGGCAAGTAGTGGCTGGGCCATGCTGAAGAGCGCAACATCGAATGTCCAGCGCAGCCCAACCAGCCCGGTGGTGGCCGCACAGAGCGCCAAAAACAGGCAAGCCGCTTTTGCTTGGTCGGCCAATCGCACATACAGGATCACCGCCAGCAAGACCAGCAGCAAAGAGACAACAAAGGGTACGGGAATTGCGAGCATAACCGATCCGGATCCCAGTCATGGTGGTGAAAAGATAACGTCATGCCAGCATAACGATTTGCATCCAGGTAAAGAAGAATGTCGCGGACAAAGACGGGTTTTAGCACGTCCTAAAACCGGTTTCAGGACGTCTACCGCTGCGTTAGCCCCCAGGATGGGTGACCAAATAACGCTGGAGATAGCCTGAATGTGCTCTTTTTATTTACTCGCGTGGCGCCGCTATGCTGATTTTTCCGGTCGCTCCTCCAGAAAGGAGTTCTGGATGTTCATGCTGGTTCATGTGCTGGTTACCCTGATGTGCATCGCATTGGATGTGGGCATCAAGGGTCTGAGAGGCTTGGAGGTTGGTTATAGCGTGGTGAGTACCATCCCCATGGTCGCTGTTATAGTCCGCCGGCTGCACGATATTGATCGCTCGGGATGGTGGGGATGGATCTTTTTTGTCCCTGGCGTGGGTCCCTTTGTGTTGATCTATTTGCTTGCTCGGCAAGCTTGTTCAGGCCATCTATCCGTAAGGGGGGTATCATGAAACATTGCCTCTTGTTGCTCATGCTGATAAGTCCGGTCGCACTCGCTGACGCCGTCAATATTCACCCATTCCCCAAGGGGGCGCAGGGTATATTGTCGGTAGAGCGTCTGACCCAGGGGAAACTGTTGTGGCTGCAGGGCCGGGTTGGTGAGGGAAGCTATACCCGTGTTGATGGCGAAGGGCGTCACTGTACCATCAAGGTGCCGGTTGCAGTGGGTCGTGTTGCAAATACCGGGTTGGGGATAGACGCTGTGGAGGGACTGTCAATCATTGTGATGAATAAGCAGTTAAGCGAAGCCTTAATCAAGGGGGAGCGCATTAATAGCAACGAATGGCAGTTTGTTGCGCTGGCGGAACCTCGCGCCGCAGATGGCTACATAGTAAAAGGCATAGCGGCAGATGAAGGATTCGTGCTCAATTCAAAACGGCGCTGGATTTCCTGGCTATTGGATGAGGCGCCCATGCAGCATTGTCAGTAACCGCATGGAAAAACACCGCCTGTGGGCGGTGTTTGTCTATGGGCCTTATTGGGCCAGGGATTTTAGTTGCTGCTTGTCCGGCGGGTTATTCCAGTCGATGGGGCCGTGGGTGAAGCGGTACTGCAGGCGCGGCAGGCTGGTCTCCAGCCACTCTTCCCGAAAATAGGCATAGCCCTGATCCCAGTCAGGATCGTTCGCCCAGCCGGTTTGCAGGAAGTAGAGCCGGGTGCCCTGACCTTCCGGCACGAACCGCAGGCTGACCTGGGTCTTTTGCAGGCGAATGTGGGGCAGGGAGGGCGGGAAATTCCAGCTGAAGCTGAGCAGGTCATGGGGCATGACGGCCATCACCCGGCAGCCTTCGCTGCCACGTTCACCCAGTGGGGCATCGGGTCTGAAATAGATCTCGAACGGACCATTCGGTTCGGGCACCATCAGACATTCCGGCGCCAGGAAGCTGCGCAGGCCGCTCTCGGTTGTCCAGGCACGCCAGACATCGTCGATATGGGCCGGAACAAAGATGTTACCTTCTATCTGCTTGTTATCCATAAATCAGCGAGCCTCAAACCATCCATACATGGGACTCAGGCAGTATAGCCCCACGGGCGATAAAATGGACAGAGGTGTGTCACATCCGTGCCATCCGTCGGCCAGCCGTGCTGGTCTGGCAATTTGACATGATGTGGCGATCCATCGACAGTGGTGCCAGGTGATCATAGTGACGAGGAAGGCTTGATGATCAGAGTGATGCGAGAGACAGACACTCCCTACTTGGCGCAGTTGTTTCTGAAAGGGCGGCGTCAGACCTTTCACTGGGTCGATCCTTCCCACTTTCGGCTGGAGGATTTCGACGAGCAGACCCGGGGCGAGCAGATCTGGGTGGCCGAACAGGGCGGTGCCCCCTGCGGGTTTGTCTCCATCTGGGGGGATGAGAGCTTCGTGCATCATCTCTATGTGTCGGCCGACTGGCATGGGCAGGGGCTGGGGCGAGCCCTGCTTGCCCAGGGATTGGCGGCGTTCCAGAAACCGGCCTCGCTCAAGGTGGCGACCCATAATACGGCTGCCCTGGCCTTCTACCATCGCCTGGGCTGGCAGAACACGGAGGAGACGGGTCACTGCGAGATCACCGGCCCTTGGCGTCGACTCAGCCTCGAATAGTGCTCGTCAGCGGCAGGTAAAAATGAGGATGACGAATGTCAGGGGCCATGAGCCCCTGACGACAATATATAGCGTCAATCGTCTACCTTGAGTCTCGTGTGGGTGGCATGGGTTTTAACAGCCGTGGCCAATTGTAAAAATAGCTGACGCAAGTGTGATGAGAAATATACCTGGGCGGTCCATGCCTATTTGCCAGGCCGGTATGGGGGAATTGTGCCGAGCGTGATCAGCTGGCCTTGCGCAATGACCAATGGGTGAATAAAGTTGCTGACATATTCAGCCAATAGTTTTTTGTTAAGAAAGTGACAGCAGCTATAAAATCATTATGTTGTTATCAGACAGGCATGCTATTCTCAAGCTGTGTTATCCCTGTGACAAACAAAAATAATTCTGTGAGGAAGTAATGAACGAGTTTCTGAAAGTTCTGCTGAACATTCGCAGCCTGCGCGCTGCCATCCGTGAATTGCCGTTTGAACAGCTGCAAGAAGCAAAAGAAAAGTTTGAGCTGGTATATAACGAGCGTGCCGAGTCCGTTGAACAAGAGCGTGCCGAACAGGAAGAGCGTCAGCGCAAGCTGAGCGAGTTCACTGAAATGCTGCAGCAAGCCGGTATCGACCCGCGCGAGCTGATCAACAGCGCCGCCGCTCCGGCTGCCGCTGCTGGCGCGACCAAGAGCAAGCGTGCTCCGCGTCCTGCCAAGTACAAGTACCAGGAAGACGGCCAGGAGAAGACCTGGACCGGTCAGGGCCGTATGCCGAAAGCCATTGCCGAGCAAGTTGCGCTGGGCAAGGATCTGAATGATTTCCTGATCTGATCCATTGGATCTGTCATGAATGATGCCGCCCGCGAGGCGGCATTATTATTTGTGCTCACCGAAACTCTCTCCTGTCAATTCCCCACTCATTTTGTACCACCCCGTTTGTCGTCGTATGACGCATCGGTTCAGTCCATGTGTTTGCCTCCTTTATTGGCCGATTAATTGTGATCCGTCTGCATCTGAGTGGTGATGTTGCGCTCTATTTTATTGCAGCGTGCTTGTCGACCACTCGTGAGAGTCAATCTGTTGGACTCATATAGCCCGGTGCATATTCTTCTCTGCCATTCCCCAGAAAATTAGGGGGCATTAAGCTGCCCGCAAGCAAGCCGCGCTTCTTTTTTACTCATTGGGCTTGTCTGTGCCATTAAGCCAGCTGTTTTTCAGTTTTATCTGGTGCAGCATAATGGGGCGCCGCTATACCGTTGTTTATCATGGCTAGGGATATTTTCTTTATCCCCTGCGGACCCGGATATCCAGAATATTCAACCTGAACGGATCACCCGGGTCGTGCGGGCGTGGCGAGGGAAGGGGGAGAGACAGGGGAAATCAGGCTCCCGCGGGGGGAGCCTTCCCGGGTTCAACTGGCCAGCTGGGCATCCCAGATCGCCTTGCCAGGCTGGACTTTGACGCTGTGCTGGCGGCGGGCCTCCACGGCATCGGCCAGCATGGCGAGCAGGGTCTGGGTATCGTCCCAGCACAGGCAGGCGTCGGTGACCGATTGGCCGTAGGCGAGCTGGTTCAAGGGCGCAGGCTTCTGGCTGCCCCCTTGCAGGAAGCTTTCGACCATGACGGCGGCGATGGCGTCGCTGCCTTCTCCCAGTTGACGACAGAGCTCCCCCGCCACCCGGATCTGGTTCTTGTGCAGCTTCTGGCTGTTGCCGTGGCTGCAGTCCACCATCAGGCGGTGGCTGAGCCCCTGCCGCGTCAGTCGTTCGGCGGCATCCTCCACGTCGCTCTGGTGGTAATTGGGGCGCGTACCACCGCGCAATATGATGTGGCCGGCCGGGTTGCCTTCGCTCTTGATCACCACAATGCCGCCCTGACTGCCCGGCGCGGTGAACAGGTGGGAGGCTTCACTGGCCTGGATGGCATCGATGGCCACCCGGATATTGCCGTCCGTGCCGTTCTTGAAGCCGACGGGGCAGGGCAGGGCCGAGGCCAGCTGCCGGTGTACCTGGGACTCGGTGGTACGGGCGCCTATCGCCCCCCAGCTGATGAGATCGGCCAGATAGAGGAAGCTGGTGGTATCGAGAAACTCGGTGGCGGTGGCCAGCCCCAGCCGGTTGATGTCGAGCAGCAGCTGGCGCGCCAGCCGCAGGCCATGGCCTATGTCGTTGCTGCCATCAAGATGGGGGTCGAACACCAGTCCCTTCCAGCCGACCGTGGTGCGGGGCTTCTCGAAGTAGGTGCGCATTACTATCTGCAATCTGTCTTGATAGGCGTCGGCAAGTCGCGCCAGCCGCTGGGCGTAATCGAGGGCGGCGAGCGGATCATGGATGGAGCAGGGGCCTATCACCACCAGCAGACGATCGTCCTCTCCCGTCAGGATCTGGCGAACCTGCTGGCGATGGTGCGCGATCAGCGCCGTGGTCGGGGCGGGACAGGGATGAAGTGCCAACAGGTCGGCAGGAGTGGGGAGAGCCTCCACCGCGAAGGCGCGCATTACCGAGTTCAAAACTGCCATCTGGATTACCTTGCTGTGCAAACGGGAGTGAATGACGTGCGCGCCACGCCCGACCCCTGAGGTCATGGCGAGGGTGCTGCAATGGGGCATCATCACTGTTTATTGTTGAGAGTGATTATCATTATCTTGTTGTCTGTCTCAAATGCAAGCACAACCGAGCGGATCACCAGAATGGGGGGAGAGGGGTAAAAACGGGGGCGGGCAGATAGCCATCAAGCCCATGACCGGCAGGCCATGAGCTTGATAATGGGAGGAAAAATGTGGGGGATCAGCTGTCCATCACGTCGTGACGGGCGTGGTGATAGGCCTCTTCATCCTTGCCTTGACGCCAGTAGGGCACGGCGTAGACGCGCGTGCGATCCACCTCCAGGGTGCGCCTGACGTGACGGCGCAAGGGCACCACCAGCCCCTCTTCGCCGCCGAACCAGAAGTAGCTCGCCTGCTCCTGCATCGGCAGGGCGGTGAAATAGGCCACCAGCGGTTCGGTTTGTTCGGGGGTGCCGATAAACCAGCGCAGGCTGACGCCGGCCGGCAGCGACAGATCCTGTACATCTTCCTGATAGGGCACCAGCAGGGCGATATGGCCCTGGGCGTCGGCGGGCATCACCTCCGCCATGGCGCTGATGGCGGGCAGAGAAGTGAGATCCCCCGCCATGTAGTAGTGCCGGGCGGGTTGCAGCATGGGATCCGGGCCGCCCGGGCCCGAGATGGCCAGCAGATCGCCGGGTTGTGCCTCAAGGGCAAAGCGGCTGGCGGGGCCGGCATCGCCGTGCAGCGCGAAGTCGATGTCCAGCTCCAGCGCCTCGCGGCGAAACGCCCGTATGGTGAAGGTGCGCATGATGGGGCGCTGGCTCGGGTCTTCCCAGCGCGGCCCTTGCGGGGTGGGCGTGGGCAGCACGGCATGGGCCTGGCCTGGCTGGGGCAGCATGATCTTGATATGGGCGCCGCCGCAGGTGAAGGGGTAGTCAGCGAGTTCCGGGCTGGTCAGGCAGACTCGGCGCAGGTGCGGGCTCACATCCCGGATGTGTTTGACCGTGAGCAGACGAGGACGATTGACCGGGGCGGGCTGAGACATATGGATACTCCTGACTGATAATGGCGCCCATTTTTCATTAAATGAAAACTATTATCAATTGCTTTGTGTGGCAGTCCATCAGGAAGGGGGCATGAAAAGGGGGAAAAAACGCCGCCTCTCATGGCATGAGTGGCGGCGCCGCCAGGGCTTGGGTTAGCTGCGATCGCTGCCCCCCAGCGCCTTGTAGATCCTGGCCATGGTGTTGAGCTGCTCCTTCTGCTGACCGAGCAGGGCGAGCTCGGCATCCCACAACCGGTTCTGCTCATCCAGCCAGGCCTGCACTCCGGTGGCACCGGCCTGGAAACGGGCCTTGGCCAGCCGCTCCGCCTCTTTGGCAAACGCCAGCTGCTCGGCCAGATAGCTCAGGCGCTGCTCGCCATGATGGCGGGCGGCCAGGCCATCTTCCACTTCCACCAGGGCAGTGTAGAGCTGCTTGCGAAACTCGGACTCGGCGATCTGGTAGTCAAGCTCTGAGCCCGCGATGGCGAGCCGGGTCTTGTTGTATTCGAGGAAGGGCAGCGCCAGGGTGGCGCCCAGGGTGCCTACCGGGTTTTGCAGCACCTGGGTCAGGGTATCCGAGCTGGTGCTGGCCCCGCCGGTGAGGCTCAGGGTGGGGTAGAAACCTGTGCGGATCTCGTCCCCTTTCGCCAGTGTCTTGCGCAGCCGCAGCTCGGCGGCGCGCACGTCGGGGCGCCGTGCCAGCACATCTGCCGGTATACCGACTGCCAGCGACGGCGCGGGCGTCGTCGTCAGTGCGCTCGGGGCAAATGGCAGCGGGCCACTGCTGCGACCGAGCAACAGCCGCAGGGCGTTGCGGGCCTGTTCCTGCTGCATCAGGAGCGAGCTGAGTTCCGCCTGCTTGCCCGCCTTCTGCTGGCTGGCCTGCACCAGATCAAGCCGGGTGACGGCGCCGGCCTGGTATTTGGCCCGGGTCAGTTGCTCGGCGCGGGCATAGTTGGCCAGTTGTCGCTCGCCCAGACTGACGGCCGAGCCGAGATAGGCCAGTTGCCAGTACTGCTCCAGCGCCTTGCCGATCAGCATCAGACGGGTGGCCGTCAGATCCTGGGCGGAAGCCTGGGCTTCCCAGCTCGCCTGATCCCGCGCCGAGGCGAGCCGGCCCCACAGATCCACCTCGTAGCCGAGGGTCAGGGAGGGGCCCATGCTGCCGCTGGCCTTGCCACTCTTCAGATCCTTGGTGCCGTTGGCGCCCAGGCTGGCATTGACCGAGGGGGTCAGGTTGGTATCGGCGAGATCCGCACCCAGCAGTGCGCTTCTGAGCCTCAGTCCGGCGACCTGCATGTCGGGGTTGGCGGCCAGCACGGCCTCCACCAGCTGATCCAGCGCCGGATCATGAAACCCTTGCCACCAGAGGCCGGTTTGCTGCCGGGTGAGACCCTCGTCTGGCTGCTGCCAGCTCGGGGCCAGCGCCAGATCTTGTCTGTGATAGCTGCTCTGCTGGCTGCAGGCGCTCACGCCTGCGGCAAGGGCGAGGCAGAGCCCCAGTCTGGATAAGTTGTGCATCGTCATTCCCTCGCCAGCGCCTCGACCGGATCGAGCCGGGCGGCATTGCGGGCGGGCAGGTAACCAAACAGGATCCCGATGAGCGAGGAGCAGCCAAACGCCATCAGGATGGAAAAGAGCGAGAATTGCATCTGTATGCTCTCCACGAACAGGGAGAAGAGCAGGCCGATGAGCAGGGAGACGCCGACCCCGAGCATGCCGCCGAGCAGGCTCACCATCACCGCCTCGATCAGAAACTGCTGCAAAATGTCGGACTGGCGAGCGCCGACCGCGATGCGGATCCCTATCTCGCGGGTACGCTCTACAACTGAGACAAGCATGATGTTCATCACCCCGACCCCGCCGACGATGAGGGAGATCACCGCGATGGCGGAGACCAGCAGCGTCATGGTGGCCGTGGTCTTCTCCACCGATTTTATGATGCTGTCGCTGCTGAAGGTGAAGAAGTCCTTCACCCCGTGGCGCTGGGTCAGCAGCTCGATGGCAGCCTGTTCGGCAAGGGCGGGTTGCACCCCGTCCTTGACCCGTATGGTGAGCTGGCTGAAGTGGTTCTGGGAGATGAGGCGACTCATCACGGCGCTGTAGGGCAGCCAGACATTGACCGACTGGCTGCTGCGGCCAAACCCCGTCTCCTCTTCCACCACGCCTATGATGCGCACCGGCAGGGTGCCGACCAGCACCACCTGGCCGACGGGATCTTCCTCGCCGAGCAGGCTCTTTATGGTCTTGCCATCCACCACGGCCACCGCGGCCCGGTTCTGGATGTCGCGTTCGTCAAACAGGCGGCCGCTGGTGAGTTTCATCCCCTTGACCCGAAAGAAGTCGCTGCCGACTCCCACTATGCTGCCGCTGCTGGTCTTGTTGCGATAACGCAGCTGGCCGGGCGAGGCGATCTGGGGGCTGGCCCCTTCCAGATAAGGCTGGCCGAGCAGGGCATCGAGATCCCGCTTGTTGAGGGTCTGGATGCTGGCGGCCTTCTCATCCCCCCAATCCTTGCCGGGGAAGATGTCTATGGTGTTGGTGCCCATGGCGTTGATCTGATCGATCACCTTGGCACGGGCGCCCTGACCGAGCGCAACCACGCTCACCACGGCGGCTATGCCTATGATGATGCCGAGCATGGTGAGGAAGGTGCGCATGCGGTGGGCCAGCATGGCGTGCAGCGCCATGCGCCCCGCCTCGCGATAGCGATCCCAGTCGTTGCCACCGGCCCTGGCGGCGGGTGGGGCGGGCTGAAGGGGGGCTGTGGCCGTGGCCGGTTTGCCGCTGTCTTCCAGTACCCGGCCATCGCGCAGCGTGATGATACGATCCGCGTGGCTGGCCACCGCCATGTCGTGGGTCACCAGTATGATGGTGTGGCCCTGGGCGTGCAGCTCCTTGAGGATGGCCATCACCTCCTTGCCGCTCTGGCTGTCAAGGGCCCCCGTGGGTTCGTCCGCCAGGATCACCTCGCCGCCGTTGGCCAGCGCCCGGGCGATACTGACCCTCTGCTGCTGGCCGCCGGAGAGCTGGCCCGGGGTGTGATGGCTGCGATCGCTCAAGCCCAGCCGTGCCAGCAGGGCTTGGGAGCGCGCCTGCCGTTCGGGACGGGAGGCGCCGGCATAGACGGCCGGGATCTCCACGTTGGCGGCGGCATTGAGGTGCGGCAGCAGGTGGTAGCGCTGAAAGATGAAGCCAAAGTGGTGGCAGCGCAACCGGGCCAGGGAGAGGGCGTCCAGGGTGGCTGTGTCCTGGCCCCGGAACAGGTACTGGCCCGCGCTTGGACGATCGAGGCAGCCGAGCAGGTTCATCAGGGTGGATTTGCCGGAGCCGGAGGCGCCGACGATGGCGATCATCTCCCCCGCCTCTATGGTCAGATCCAGCGGATGCAGGACGGTAACCTCCTGCTCCCCGCTCTGATAGCGTCGCTCTATGCCCTTGAGCTGGATCAGCGGCTCGCTCACAGCATTATCTCCATGTCACCGTCGCTGACTGGCTTGCCCTGGCCCAGAGTGACCTTCTCCTGCTCGCTCAGGCCGCTGACCACCTCCACCTTGATGTCATCCTTCATGCCGGTCTTGATGCGGCGCGTCTCTTTCTGATCGTCATCCTTGAGCAGGGTGACCTCGTACTCGTTCTCCCCCAGCTTCTTGCCAAGGGCCGTCTGTGGAATGGTCAGCACCTGCTTGCGCTCGCCGAGCACTATGGTGACTTGCGTGGTCATGGCGACCCGCAGGGTGTGATCCAGGTTGGGCACGTCGAACAGGGCGTAGTAGTAGACGGCAGCATTGCTGGTAGCCGTGGTGCTGGTGGCCTGCTCGTTGATGTTGGTGGGGGCCAGCTCGACCGTGCGCAGGGTGCCGTGATAGCGGGTGTCCGCATCCCCCATCAGGGTGAAATAGACCGGCATGCCGGCCTTGACCCGGGTGACATCCGCCTCCGAGATCTGCGCCTTCACCGTCATTGTCTCCAGGTTGGCGAGCTTGAGCAGGGTGGGCACCGTCTGGCTGGCGGCCAGGGTCTGGCCCTGGCGGGTCACTATGCTGACGACTGTGCCATCCATGGGGGCCAGAATGCGGTTATAGCCCAGCTCCGTCTTGGTGCGATCCACCTTGATCAGCGCATTCTCGATCTCGGCCTGGGCGCTCTGCAGCTCGGCCCGGGTGACCGCCAGCTGGGCTTCGGCGCTCTCCAGATCGGCGCGGGAGCTGGCTTCCTGCCTGAACATCTGCTGCTGACGACGCCAGGCCAGTTCGTTTTGCTTGAGCTGCGCCTGCTTGATCTTGAGCTGGGCGCGGCGACTGGCGAGATCCGCCTCGGCGGTCTTGAGGTTGTTCTGGGCGAGCAGCGGGTCTATCTCGGCCAGCAGCTCCCCCTGCTTGACGCTCTGCCCTGCCTCGACCGCCAGATAGGTCACCTGACCCGAGACCTGGGCACCCACATCCACCTGCTCTATGGCCTGCAGTACGCCGCTGGCCAGCACAGTCTGCTCCACATCCTGACGAGTCACTGGCGCGCTCAGCACGGGCTCGGGGGCCTTGTTCGGCCAGGCCAGCCAGGAGATGGCAGCCAGCGGGAGCAGGATGAGCAGGGCGAATTTTCGCTGCTTGGGGGTTATGTTCATTTATCACCTGAAAGAAACGTGCGAAGGCGTGCAAGGGCAATATCCTGCAGCAAACGAGGCTTAAAAAACAGCGATGAATATGTAAGGAAACATGTAGATAGCCTTGTCATTACCGGCCTTGCCTGCCGTCAGGACAGTGGCTGGGGGGCGGCCTGGATGGACAGGGGGGCGAGGTGCAAGGGCGTGCGGCGAGGGGGAATAACGCGAGGCGATGCCGTGTTGGCAAGCGGCGCCCACCCGTGGGGTGGGCGCCAGGCAGATCAGCCGACGGCCTTGAGCTGTTCGGCGTAGGGTTCGTGGCAGATCTGGATATCGATCGGCAGCTTGTAGATGAGCAGGCGGGCCAGTGACCCTTCCATCCAGTGGTGGCGGCTGCCCACCAGCAACAGATCCGCCGGGTGCGCGTCCAGCCAGCGCTTCAGATCGGGCACCACGTCATCGACCACCAGACACTGGTAATCCACCGGGTGCTGCAGGGTGGTGATGAGCTCGCTGATGATGGCCTTGGCATCCAGGGTACCCTGGGCACTGCGTTCCTCCTCGGACAGTGACAGGCTCTTGCGGCGCATCTTGCTGCTGTGGGTCAGGTGCAGCAGGGTCAACTCACCGCCCATTCCCTGTACCAACCGGCTTGCTTTGGCCAGTGTCTCCTGCTCGTAATCCTTGCCTTCCAGCAACAGCACAATATGGGTTGAGGTCATAAGCAGTTCTCCTTGGCATGGCGCGGGGCACCGGGGACAAATTGTCTGTCCCCTACCACTGTGTTCCCGCTATGTGTCGCATAGAACGAACCGGTTTCGCGCGTCTGGCGTCACTCTTTGTCGGTGATGCATCGCAAAGCCATGTTCGTTCACATCATCATAACAGACTGAGTTGAATGGAAAATGAAGGGAACCCTGCTTTTTGACGGTTCATTGGTCTGTTGGCAGTGAAAAACCTGACAGGGCAGCATGTTTGCACTGTGGATGGGCGTCAAAAACCAGGATCCTGTGGTTTGGCATCGATGAGATTACGGGGGGAGGGGGACGGTTTGGGGCGTGCGGGAGGCGGTGGTAAGAGTGGGCGATTGAGAGTGGAGAGGGAGCCGGCCCTGGGCCGGCGCCCTCTCCACTGAACTCAAACCGGGTCTGAGGAGAGATACTGGGTCAGCCAGGGCAGCCCCTCTTTCTTGCGGCTGACGGCGCCGGCCAGATGAGTCGGCTGCTCGGGCAGTATGCCCTTGCTGGCGAAGTAGAGCAGGCTGCCGCCCTTGGCCAGATCGGTCAGCATCAGCACATAGGCATCCAGCTCATCTTGCTCCAGCCGGTCTTGCATGGCCTGCGCCAGCTCGGCCTGGCGGGTGTGGATCTGCGCCGGATCCATCACGCAGATCTGGCTGATATAGAGCTTGTAACCGGCGATCTGGTACGCCTTCTCGTCGGCGACGAGCAGCTCTGTCATAGGGGCGTCACCGAGCTGGGTACGCCGCTCCAGCAGGGTCTGGGCGAAGGGCTCCAGCGCCAGATCGGCCAGGGGCAGCAGCGCATTGACGGCGGCGCGATCACGGGCCGTGGTGGTCGGCGAGGTGAGGCTGAAGGTGTCGCTGATGATGGCCCCTAGCAGCAGGCGAGCCTGGGTGCGAGAGAGGGTGTCATAGCCCATCAGCTCCAGCAGGACGGTGGCGCTGCAACCCACGGCCCGGATCCAGGCATCGAGCGGGCCCCGGGTGATAAGTGTGCCTATCCTGTGGTGATCGATCAGCCCCTGCACGTCGGCCTCGGCCAGCCCCTCCGGCCCCTGCTCCAGCTCGCTGAAATCCACCAGAAACACAGATTTGTTGGCCACGCTGCCTTGCAGCAGGGGCGGGGCATCGACCCCGGCAGTTTCCAGAATGAAGCGGGTTTCGGCTATGGGCTCACCCAGGGCATAGGCCTGGGCCTGCCGGCCCTGACGATTGAGCCAGTCGGCGGTGACCAGGGCGGTACAGATGCTGTCGCTATCGGGGTTCTTGTGGCCAAACACATGGAGCATAAAGACATTCCTGACGTTGGAGGCTAGCCTGGCCGAGATCGCGATGACGCAGATCGGGCAGGGGGCGCGGATAAGATGGCTAAACGGAGTGAGGGCTTGCCCCCAGTCTGGTTTCACTCTATGCAGCTGTGCTACTTCTGGCAACCAGGCTGATCCGCTAGCCCCTTGCTGCCCCCTGTCGTGCGGGTGGGCGGAGCCGGTCATGGCGAGCACCTTGTTGCAGACCCAGACCCAGACCCAGACCCAGACCCAGACCCAGACCCAGACCCAGACCCAGACCCAGACCCAGACCCAGACCCAGACCCAGGAACTTGGCTGCAGCTCAGGTGTTGTCCTGTCTACCGCTGGCGCCAGTGCCGGATCCGGGTCAGAGAGGCTGCTCTGATATTGGTTGGCCAGCCAGAGGAAGGGATTGTGGGAGAGGAAAAGAGCATGAGGCAATGAGGGCGGAGCAACAAAAAAGGGAGAGCCCAACCCTGCGGGTCTGGCGCTCCCTTTTACTGCCTGCCTGGAGATGCTTGCTCAGGAGGCCAGCAGCTCGCGGGCGTTGGCCAGGGTATTGTCCGTGATATGGTCGCCGCCCAGCAAACGAGCCAGCTCCTTGAGGCGGGCTCCCTGATCCAGCGCCTGCATCTGGGTCTCAGTTGTCTTGCCGTCCGTGTGCTTGCTCACCACCATGTGCTGGTGGCCCTTGCCTGCCACCTGCGGCAGATGGGTCACCACCATGACCTGAGTGGATTCACCGAGCTGGCGCAGCAGACGACCCACCACGGCGGCGGTGGGGCCGCTGATCCCCACGTCCACCTCATCGAAAATCAGGGTCGGGGTCGAGACCTTGCGGGCGCTGATCACCACTATGGCCAGGCTGATCCGAGACAGTTCACCCCCCGAGGCCACCTTGCCGAGCGGCTGGATCGGTTGCCCCGGGTTGGTGGTGACCATAAATTCCACCCGATCGATGCCGAGTGGTGACAGGCTGCTCTGGGCATCCGGTCGCACCTCGATGGCGAAGCGACCGTCCGGCATCGCCAGCTCGTGCATGCTGGCGGTCACCTTGGTGCCTAGCTCCTGGGCGTAACGCTGACGGCTCTGGCTCAGGGCCTCGGCGGCCTGCACGAAGGCGAGGCGGGCCTCGGCCAGTTCATCTTCCATGCCCTCGAGGCGCTCCTCGTCGGAGTTGAGGCGGGCGAGATCACTGGCCAGATCCTGATGATGCAGGGCCAGCTCGGCCGGTTTGACATGGTGCTTGCGGGCCAGATTGATGGCTTTGGAGAGGCGGGCTTCCAGCTCGTTGAAGCGTTCGGGATCCAGTTCAAGCCGATCCAGATAGCTGCGCAGCTCGCTGTGGCTCTCCTGCACGCCTATCATCGCCTCGTTCAGCATCTCCAGCACAGGGGTGAGGCGGCTGTCCATGCCCACCAGACCCTCGGCCTTGTCGACGGCGACCTGCAACAGGCCGGCGATGGTGGTCTCTTCGTTGTCATAGAGCAGATCGAGACAGGCGCCGCACTCCTGCATCAGCTCGGTGCCGTTGGCGAGCCGCTGATGTTCCTCTTCGATCGCCTCGAACTCTCCCGGTTGCAGGGCGAATTCGTCCAGCTCCTGTACCTGATATTCGATGAGCTGGCGGCGGGCCTCCCGCTGTTGCTGTTCGGCCTTGAGGCGATTGAGCTCGTTTTGCAGCTGGCGCCACAGCTGATAGTGCTGGCGCACTTCGTCCAGCAGCAGGTGATGGCCGGCGTAGCCATCCAGCAAGCTGAGCTGGTAGTCGGGTTTGAGCAGGAGCTGGTGGGCGTGCTGGCCGTGGACGTTGACCAGCAGTTGACCCAGATTCTTGAGCTGGGTCAGGGGGACGGGCACCCCGTTGATGTAGCTGCGGGAGCGCCCCTCGGCGGAGAGCACCCGCCGCACTATGCATTCGCCTTCGTTGTCCAGCTCGTTGGCGGCGAGCCAGGCGCGGGCGGCCGGGTTGCCGTCCAGCAGGAAACGGGCGCTGACCTCTGTCTTGTCGCTATCGGGGCGCACCATGCTGGCCTCGGCCCGCTCGCCGAGGCAGAGGCCGAGCGCGTCTATGGCGATGGATTTACCGGCACCCGTCTCACCCGTGATGCAGGTCATGCCGGGTTGCAGATCGAGTTCGAGAAACTTGACGATGGCGAAGTTGTTGACGGTCAGCTGGGTCAGCATGGTCTCATCCTGTATGGGCCAACATTACTGTGTATGCATCCAGTATATACTGGTTTTACATACAGTAAAGAGTCGGCCCGCAACAGGATGGACAAGGAAGGGTTGAAAAGCGGCTTAGAACAGCTTGCTGCCCCAGCCGAGCTTGTTGCGCAGCACGTGGAAGTAGCTGTAGTCGAGCGGGTGCACCAGGTGCAGCTTGTGGCTGCTCTTCTTGATGAGGATCTCGTCACCCGGGTGCACCGCCAGGGTGACCTGACCGTCGCAGCTCACCTGCATGGCGTCATCCTGGTTGTCCGGCGAGACCAGCAGCCGTACCTCGCTGTCCGCATCCAGCACTATGGGGCGGCTGCTGAGGGTATGCGGAAACATGGGCACCAGTGTGATGGCGTTGAGCTTGGGGGTGAGGATGGCGCCGCCCGCCGACAATGAGTAGGCGGTGGAGCCGGTCGGAGTGGCGACTATGATGCCGTCCGAGCGCTGGCTGTACATGAAGCTGCCATCGATATAGACCTCGAACTCGATCATGTGGGCTATTTTGCCGGGGTGCAGCACGGCCTCGTTCACCGCCAGGTTGCTTGATTTACGCTCCCCGTGGCGATAAACGGCGGCCTCCAGCAGGAAGCGGTGTTCACTCTTGTAGTGGCCGGAGAGCACCTGTTCCAGCGGCAGCAGGTAATCCTGCGGCGACAGGTCGGTCAAAAAGCCGAGATTGCCCCGGTTGACGCCGATCACCGCCACATCGAACCGTGACAGCACCCGGGCCGCCCCCAGCATGTTGCCGTCGCCGCCGACGACGATGGCCAGATCCGCCTGCTCACCGAGCTGGACCAGATCCATCACGTTCTCATCCATGATGCCGAGGGTGTGGGCCACCCGGCTCTCCACCAGCACCCGAAAACCTCGGGTAGTGAGATATTGATGCAGACCGGTCAGGGTCTGGTTGGCCCCTTCGTGGTGGGGTTTGCCAATCAGGGCAATGGTTTTGAACGGAGAATCCATATGCTGTCGGGTCTGGGATGAGTATTGGGGGGAGTATACCGCGCTTTGTGGGGGATTTGTCTGCTGCCGGCGTCTACTGGTGGGCATAGCGCCATGAAAAGTGGCAATTTGGCCGTTGGCTCGGCTCATTGGCGACGATAGCGCCCTTTTCCCCTTGAAAGCCGGGGCTGCGTCCCCATAATAGCGCCATTACAGGGTCTGTTAGCGACTTGTCGCGCACCCGAACGTCAACAGACCCTAACAAGCAACCCTGAAATTGGAGATGTCATGAACCACGAAGAACAAAAGGTTGAAGCGATGGAGCAAGTGGAAGTCCAGCCAGTCGAGCCGACCGATGTAGACAGTGAAGTGACAGCCGAGCAGGCCCGCATTGCCGAGCTGGAGGCCCAACTGGACGCCGCCCGGCTGGCGTCCAATGAAGAGCGCGAGCGTGCCATTCGTGCCGTCGCCGAGATGGAAAACCTGCGTCGCCGCGCCGCCCAGGACGTGGAGAAGGCTCACAAGTTTGCGCTGGAGAAATTCGCCGCCGAACTGCTGCCGGTACTGGACAACCTGGAGCGCGCCATCGAGCTGGCGGACAAAGAGAACGATGCCCTCAAGCCCATGATCGAAGGGGTCGAGCTGACCCTCAAATCCATGCAGAGCTCGGTGGGCAAGTTTGGCCTGAATCCGCTGGATCCGCTCAATCAGCCGTTCGATCCCAACGCCCATCAGGCGATGAGCATGATCGAAAATGGCGAGCTGGCACCGAACACCGTCATCGCCGTGATGCAGAAGGGCTACGAGCTCAACGGCCGGGTGATCCGTCCGGCCATGGTGATGGTCTCCAAGGCGCCGGCCTGAGAGTCATCGCTGTGCTGAGCCCGCCGCTCGGCGGGCTTTTTATTGATAGCGGCGCCATTCTGCGTATTCAGTGGCGCCATTTGGCAAGCATTCAGCCGTAAACAGGGCAAGAATGCGCGGTTTTTTGAGGGCGGGGCTTGAAGCGACAACTTGAGACCCCATATAGGTTGCAAGGCCGCGGCGGCACAAAAAATTTGATGCCGGGAGCTTGAAAGCCACTCTGGCTGCCCCCACCTAGCCGTTAACGCATTAAGGCGAGTTCCTCGCCAGTTTATTCAAAGTATTTGGAGATTCGTCAAATGGGTAAAATCATCGGTATTGACCTGGGTACTACCAACTCCTGCGTCGCTATTCTGGATGGCGACACCGCTCGCGTGATCGAGAACGCAGAAGGCGATCGTACTACTCCGTCCATCATTGCCTATGCCGATGATGGCGAGATCCTGGTTGGTCAGCCGGCCAAGCGTCAGGCCATCACCAACCCGAAGAACACCCTGTTCGCCATCAAGCGTCTGATCGGTCGCCGTTTCGAAGATGAAGAAGTGCAGCGTGACCTGAAGATCATGCCGTACGCCATCGCCAAGGCTGACAACGGTGATGCTTGGGTTGAAGTGAAGGGCAAGAAAATGGCACCGCCGCAGATCTCTGCCGAAGTGCTCAAAAAAATGAAGAAGACCGCCGAGGATTACCTGGGCGAGCCGGTGACCGAAGCTGTCATCACAGTACCGGCCTACTTCAACGATGCCCAGCGTCAGGCTACCAAGGATGCCGGTCGCATCGCGGGTCTGGATGTAAAACGCATCATCAACGAACCGACTGCCGCGGCTTTCGCCTACGGCGTGAACAAGGTCAAGGGCGAGCGCAAGGTTGCCGTGTATGACTTGGGTGGCGGTACTTTCGATATCTCCATCATCGAGATCGACGAAGTCGAAGGGGAAACCACCTTCGAAGTACTGGCGACCAACGGTAACACCCACCTGGGTGGTGAAGACTTTGACAACCGCGTCATCAACTATCTGGTAGACGAGTTCAAGCGTGAGCAGGGCATCGACCTGCGCAACGACCAGCTGGCCCTGCAGCGTCTGAAAGATGCCGCCGAGAAAGCCAAGATCGAGCTCTCTTCCGCCCAGCAGACCGACGTGAACCTGCCGTACATCACCGCAGATGCCACAGGTCCCAAGCACATGAACATCAAGGTGACCCGCGCCAAGCTGGAGTCCTTGGTGGAAGACATGGTGAAAGACTCGCTCGAGCCGGTCCGTACCGCCCTGAAAGACTCTGGTCTGGCCGTTGGCGAGATCGACGACGTCATCCTGGTAGGCGGTCAGACCCGCATGCCTATGGTGCAGAAGACAGTTGCCGAGTTCTTTGGCAAAGAGCCGCGCAAAGACGTCAACCCGGACGAAGCCGTGGCCATGGGTGCTGCCATCCAGGGTGCCGTACTGTCCGGTGACAAGACAGACGTACTGCTGCTGGACGTCACCCCGCTCTCCTTAGGGATTGAAACCATGGGCAGCGTGATGACGGCGCTGATCGAGAAGAACACCACCATCCCGACCAAGAAGTCCCAGGTGTTCTCCACCGCCGAAGACAACCAGTCTGCCGTGACCATTCACGTGCTGCAGGGTGAGCGCAAGCGCGCCAGCGACAACAAGTCCCTGGGCCAGTTCAACCTGGAAGGTATCCGTCCGGCTCAGCGTGGCCTGCCGCAGATCGAAGTGACCTTCGACATCGATGCCAACGGTATCCTGCACGTCTCTGCCAAAGACAAGGAGACCAACAAGGAGCAGAAGATCACCATCCAGGCTTCCTCCGGTCTGTCTGATGAAGAGATCGAACGCATGGTACGCGAGGCGGAAGCCAACGCGGCCGAAGACAAGAAGTTTGAAGAGCTGGTGCAGACCCGCAACCAGGCTGACGGTCTGGTCCACTCGGTCCGCAAGCAGGTAGCCGAAGCCGGTGAAGCCCTGCCTGCCGACGACAAGACCAAGATCGAAACCGCATTGAGCGAGCTGGAAGCCGTCATCAAGGGTGACGACAAGGCGGTCATCGAAGCCAAGCAACAGGCGCTGATGGAAGCCTCCCAGAAGCTGATGGAGATTGCCCAGCAGCAAGCCCAGGCTCAGGGCGCTGGCGCCGATGCCGGTCAGTCCTCTTCTTCCGCCAAGGCTGACGACGACGTGGTCGATGCCGAGTTCGAAGAAGTGAAAGACGACAAGAAATAAGCCACACCCAGATGGGCAGAGTCCGCTCTGCCCATCGGCTTGAACGATGAATTTACGGGCGTTGGGTGACCAACGCCCGTCTGCATAACTGTTTACGTAGCAACAGGATCAGTATGTCAAAGCGCGATTTCTATGAAGTGCTCGGGGTATCGAAAGATGCCGACGAGCGCGAGATCAAGAAGGCGTACAAGCGTCTGGCGATGAAGTTTCACCCGGATCGCAACCAGGGTGATGCCGCCTCCGAAGAGAAGTTCAAAGAGGTCAAGGAAGCCTATGAGGTCCTGACCGATGCCAACTTGCGCGCCCGTTATGACCAGTACGGTCATGCCGGCGTGGATCAGAGCCAGGGTGGCGGTGGCCACGGTGGCTTTGGCGGCGGAGCCGATTTCGGTGATGCGTTCGGCGACATCTTTGGCGACATCTTTGGCGGTCGCAACGGCGGCGGTCGTCGTGGTCCGGCCCGGGGTTCCGACCTGCGCTACACCATGGAGCTGACCCTGGAAGAAGCGGTGCGCGGCGTCTCCAAGGAGATCAAGGTACCGACCCTGGTCCACTGCGAGGTCTGCAACGGTTCCGGCGCCCACACCGGCAGCAGTGCCCAGACCTGCCCGACCTGCCACGGTGCCGGTCAGGTGCAGATGCGCCAGGGCTTCTTCGCGGTGCAGCAAGCCTGTCCGCACTGTCACGGTCGCGGCAAGATCATCAAGGATCCGTGCCGCAAGTGCCATGGCGAGGGTCGCTACCAGAAGACCAAGACACTGTCGGTGAAAATTCCGGCGGGCGTCGATACCGGCGATCGCATCCGTCTCTCCGGCGAAGGGGAAGCGGGGGAAGCCGGGGCTCCGGCCGGGGATCTCTACGTACAGGTGCACGTCAAGGAGCACGAAATCTTCGTGCGTGACGGCAACAACCTCTACTGCGAAGTGCCCATCAGCTTCACCGCCGCCGCACTCGGTGGCGAGATCGAAGTGCCGACCCTGGATGGCCGCGTCAAGCTCAAGGTCACTCCCGAGACCCAGACCGGCAAGATGTTCCGCATGCGGGGCAAGGGCGTCAAGTCCGTGCGCTCCGGCCAGGTGGGGGATCTGATGTGCAAGGTGGTGGTCGAGACCCCGGTCAAGCTGACCGAGTCCCAGAAAGAGCTGCTGCGCCAGCTGGACGAGTCGTTCAGCGGTGCCGCCGCCAAGACCCACAAGCCGAGATCGGAAGGCTTCTTCGAAGGGGTGAAACGCTTCTTCGACGACCTGACCCGCTGATGGCAGCCGGTCCGGCACCAAGATAGAAAGAGGGAGGCATGATGCCTCCCTCTTTTTTTTGTCGTCTTGATCCGAGCGCTATCGCGACCCGTCATCCCGATGTGCAGAGCTGTCCATATCAGGCGCCGACCAGCGTGCTGCCGAGGAAGGCATAGGCGAAGCCAAAATAGATCAACACACCCAGCAGATCCATGATCGAGGTGAGCATGGGGGAGCTGAGGGTGGCCGGGTCAGTGCCTATCTTGCGCGCCACGAATGGCAGAGCCAAACCGAGCAGGCTGCCAACGACGGTCACCGTCATGGCCGACAGGCTGACGATCAGCACTATGTCCCAACCTATGCTCTTGCTCCAGAATGCCATCACGCCTTCCAGCACGGCGACACCCACCCCCAGCGCCACGGCCACGGGCAGATCGCGACGCAGTACGAAGAAGAAGTCACGCAAGCTCAGCTTGAGCTGCCCCATGCCCATAGAGCGGATCACCAGGGTGGCAGACTGGCTGCCCGCGTTGCCGCCCATGTCGATGATGGGGGCAATGAAGGCGGCGAGGATCAGGACCTCGCTGAGCAGATCCTCCTGGGCCGCGACCAGATTGCTGGTGAGAATGCCAAAGATGGTCAGTACCGCCAGCCAGAAGAAACGGGCATTGAACATGCTCAGTGTGCTGGATGCGCGAAGATCGAGTTCGGGGCCACCCAGAGCCGCCGTGCCACCGAAACGGGCAATGCGGTTGGCGTCCTCTTCCTCGGCCACATCCATCGCATCATCCACAGTGACCATGCCGAGCAGCTGCCGGTCATTATTCAACACCGGCAGGGCCAGCAGGTTATAGCGGGCTATCATGTCCGCGGCGGCTCCCTTGTGGGCATCTGCCTGAATACTCACCAGCTCCCGCTGCATGATGCTTGATATGGGGGCCTTGCTGTCGGCCAAAAAGAGCTCTCGCAGCGAGACAACCCCGATGAGGCGGCGCATTTCATCCACGACATACAGGGTGTAGATGCTTTCTCTGTCAGCGGCTGTGCTGCGCAGGCGCTGCAGCCCCTCGCCCACTGTGATGTCGGCTGGCAGGCTGGCACAATCCGAGCTCATGATGGAGCCGACCAGGCTGTCGGAGTAAGAGGCCAGTCGTTGGGTATCCTCCCGCTCTTCCTCCGTCATCGCATCGAGCAGTATCTGGCGCAAGGCGGCGGGCAGACGATTGTAGAGGTCGGCCCTGTCATCGGGGGAGAGGCGGGTGCACAGCTCCTCCAGCTGGGTCTTGGCCATGGAGCGCACCAGACTGGCCTGAATGTCGCTGGGCAGATGGCGGAAGATGCGAGCGGCCCGCAATGCAGGCACCAGGCTGAGGAAGGTGTGAATATGCTTGTCTGTCAGGCGCTTTATCGCTTGAGCCAAATCGACTTCATGAATATTCAGGCTCAGGCTCTGGATCCCCATGCGATCCTTGTTTTGCAGCAGTACGTACAGCTGTTGGTGAATATCTTGGTATTGCATTTATATATCCTTTATTACATCAGCCGGAAAAATGGCAAATAGAGTCCCGACTGACATCACATCAGCAAAAATAGATAAAGAAATAACACCCGAAAATTAACTCGGGCTAGTCGCCAGTACAGGCTCCAGGGTCAGGGTCCATAAGGCACCTCCTGATTGATGTAGAAAACGGCCATATTCTTGCCCGTCATGGGCAACGAAGGGGGAACTGAACAGGTGCAACGCTCGGCAAGCGTGCAGCAAGGGAGACCGGATGGCGAGACGGACGCAACCCGGTGAGCGGCGGCTGCCATGTCCCCTGCGGTTTCGCCGGCAAGCCGCATGGCCACTGACCCTCGGCAAACCGGGCTCGCCATTGGCAACTCGCGCCATGGGCGGAGCAACATGGGTTGATGGGTAGACAGCGGTAATGACATGCGGATCCTGATATCAGGAGAAGATCCATGCAGGCATGATTGACGGCATCCAGCGGGTGACCCTGGATGGCGCAAGTAATAGACATCGAGTGAATACAGGGAAGGGGTGCACTCAGGTGCAAATAAACCGCTCTCCGCATAGCGCGAGATAGCGGCAGAAGACTCTGCGGGATCTCGCGACTCAGGTATTGGCTGACGAGCTCAACAACCTACTGTCATCTGATGAATTGCCCACTGATGGTCTCCGTTATTAATCAATGCGGCGATGCTACTGGAATGACACTTATTGGTAAATAATTAATCCACCGACAGAAACATTTAGAAACAACTTTATTGATATCATGATGATTAATGGGTGATGTCAGTGTACTCAGGTGAGTATAGTTTTGGCGTCTATCTTGTTATGGACAAACAGGTTGCAATAAAAGCAGTCAAGCTTTTTATTTAAAGGACTATTTTATGAAAAAATGTATTTTGGCAATTGCTTTATTCCATTTGATGTCTGCAAATGCTTTTGCTGGGAATAAAGACGATACATGCAAAGCCTATCGTGATGCGGCAGCACAGAGTTGCAATGCCGGATCTGGTGGCATTTCAGATGGTTCCATGGGTGCCTGTTTTGGAGCGCAACTCGGGCTGATTTTTCGCGGCTGTTGAGAAAGCTGGCAGCCAGGATCTGAACTGATAGGTTGACCCCGCCGAGTGGCGGGGTCAATTTTTTAGCGTGTATCGTATGTCTTCGACTTGCCTACTGGCTTCTGTCGGGCGTGTCAGCTAAATCAGGTCGCTTCAATCTGATCTTGCAACATATGAGACGTTAACGTAACCGTTCACCGGCAGGGGCTTGATGCACACAACTCGGCAGGGAGGGGGTAATCCGTTTTCTCGATGCAAGCTCGGACGACTGCGCGAAGCCATTCCTGAGGACAACGCCCCAGTCGTTTGGCTGTCTCCACCAACGACAGTATTCGCTGTGGCGAAACAATTCCCCACGATGTGAACACATGCCGTAGCTCCCTTTACGCCATAGCACATAGCCGCGTAGCGCCCGTTCCGCCTCGTTATTCGTCAGCGGGATATCGTCATCACTCATAAACCGCCACAGCATCTCGTCATCCTTGATTAGCCACTCACTGCGGCCCCGGTAGCGCTTCGAGCACAGCACGGTTCCTTGCGCTAGCTCTGCCGATAGCGTCTGAGTCGGTGCAGATACGGCTCCTTGCCGAGGTCGCCATTCTCATAACGGTTACTTTGGATCCGCCCTATTGAGTGGATCCCGATGAGGGATCCACCTCACAACTCCCGCCAATTTCCCCTGTACAAATGTTATCCCGCTCACAGAGTGGCTGAAACGGTTTAGCTGTCGTATTGAGTTAGCTAAAGCGGTTTAGCTATGCTCTCTTCGCCGATAAAAACAGAGCCCGATCGGGCAACACACGACAGGTGAGGAAGATGATGATGTTCAAGAGCAGATTGGCGCTGGCGGTAGCGCTGGGATTGGGGATGAGCGGCCCGCTGTGGGCGGCCGAGGGCGGTATCGAAGCCAGGCTGGCGGCGCTGGAGGCGCGGGTACAGGCGGCCGAAGCGCGAGCCGAGGCGGCGGAAAGTCGTGCCAGTCAGGCCGAGGTGAAGGCGAGTGCGGCAAGTGAGCAGGCCCAGGTCGCCAACAGCCGCAGCCAGAAGGTGGATGAGAAGACGGCGGGGGCGCAGGGCTTCGAGTTTCACGGCTATGCCCGCTCGGGCCTGCTGGTCAACGGCAATGGCAACGGCGGGCGCGGCGGCCCTTACATCACGCCGGCCGGATCGGTGGGCGGGGCTGTTGGCCGGCTTGGCAACGAGGATGACACCTACATGGAGGCCAACCTGCAGAAGACCCAGACCTTCGCCGATGGCAGCTGGGCCCGCTACAAGCTGATGCTGGCCGATGGCGTGGAGACCAGCAACGACTGGACCGCCAGCGATTCGAGCCTCAATACCCGCCAGGTGTTTGCCGAAATCGGCAATCTGGCGAGCTTCGACGGCCCCTTCAAGCATGCGGTGTTGTGGGCGGGCAAGCGCTTCGATCGGGACAACTTCGACATCCACTGGCTCGACTCGGACGTGGTGTTCCTGGCCGGGACCGGCGGTGGCGTCTACGACGTGCAGCTGGCCGACAGCTGGAAGGCGAACTTCTCCCTCTATGGTCGCGACTATGGCGACATCAGCGCCAGCGGCCTGTCGGACATAGAGAGCCATATCCTCACCATGAACAACCGCTTTGGCAACTGGCAGTGGATGCTGAACGGCCTCTCGGCCAAGGACAACGAGGCGCGCATCAACGACGGTGGCAAGGGAAGCGAGGCGGCGAACAAGGGGGCGCACACCCTGCTGGCCTATCATGCCGACAGCTTCTTTGGCATCAACCCCGGCTTCTCCAAGGCGGCGATCCTCTACGGTCATGGCCTGGGGGCCGAGCTCAAGGGGCTGGGCTCCGACAGCGAGCTGCTGCCGGATGCCGATGCGGTGCGAGTCGCCGTGTTTGGCGCCACGGATCTCAACCCGCGCTGGCGTTTCGCCCCGGCCCTGCTGGCAGAGCAGAGCCAGGATCGTTACGTAAAGGGGGATGAATACCAGTGGCTGACCCTCAATACCCGGGTGGCCCAGGTGCTGAGCCAGAACGTCGAGCTGGTCTACGAGGCAAGCTGGCAGTACATGGATCTCGATCCCAAGGGCTACAAGGGCCGCCAGGCGGTGAGCGGCAACTTCACCAAGCTCACCTTCGCCCCCACCTTCAAGGCGCAGACTGCCGGTTTCTTCGAGCGCCCCGAACTGCGGGTGTTCGCCAGCTGGATGGACTGGTCATCCGAGCTCGACAACTACGCCAGCGACGACGCCATGGGCCAGAGCAACTTCACCGCCGGTGGCGAGTGGAACTTTGGCGTGCAGATGGAAACCTGGTTCTAGTTCGTTATCCCGATCACAAAAATGGCAGCCGGTGCCGAGATCTGTTGGTTGGCTAAATCGGTTTAGCTGATAATGAAAGCCAAGAGATGAGGGCCTGGCCCCGTCAATGAATCCTGTGCAGCAGTGGAGTAGCAAGGTGACGAATCGTGTGTGGGTAATGGGGGATGCCGTGGTGGACTTGATCCCGGAAGGGGAACTGCACTACCTCAAGTGTCCGGGCGGCGCCCCCGCCAATGTGGCGGTCGGGGTGGCACGGCTTGGCGGTGATGCGGCCTTTATCGGCCGGGTCGGTGCCGATCCCTTCGGTCGCTTCATGGCCGAGACCCTGGCGACCGAGGGGGTCGATATCGGTCACCTGACTCAGGATCCGGCCCATAACACC
Organism: Aeromonas sp. MR19; assembly: GCF_963899305.1. Taxonomy (NCBI): domain Bacteria; kingdom Pseudomonadati; phylum Pseudomonadota; class Gammaproteobacteria; order Aeromonadales; family Aeromonadaceae; genus Aeromonas; species Aeromonas sp. MR19. Next base: position 726,806 of record NZ_CAWQWZ010000011.1, on the reverse strand, counting down.
TCGACCGTGCTGGTGGCGCTCGATGAGGCAGGAGAGCGCAGCTTCACCTTCATGGTGCGCCCCAGTGCCGACCAGTTCCTCGAACCGGCTGACTTGCCCCGCTTCGAGGCAGGGCAGTGGCTGCTCACCTGCTCCATCGCGCTCGCCAACGAGCCGGTGCGCACCAGTTGCCTGCATGCCATGGCAGCCATCAAGGCAGCAGGCGGACGGGTCTGCTTCGACCCCAACCTGAGGCCCGAGGTGTGGGGCAAGCCCGCCGAGATGCTGCCGCAGGTAAGCGCGGCCATCGCCCTGGCGGACGTGGTCAAGCTCTCCGGCGAGGAGCTGCAACTGCTGAGTGGCGAGGATGAGCTGGCCGCGGGGCTCGCCACCCTCTCGGGCCCGGCGCTGGTGCTGGTGACCCGAGGGGCGGCCGGAGTGGTGGCCCGCCTGGATGGCGAGTTGCTGGAGTGGGTGGGGCAAAAAGTGACCCCGCTCGACACCACGGGGGCGGGGGATGCCTTCGTCGCCGGTCTCCTGGCCGCGCTGGCGCAGGGTGAGCGATTGCCCACGCTGGCCGAGCTGCCCGCCATCCTGGCCCAGGCTCACGGCTGCGGGGCGCTCGCCACCACCGCCAAGGGGGCCATGACGGCGCTGCCGACCCGCACAGAACTGGATGCCTTTTTGCGATCAGGCGCAAGCGGCTGTTGATCTGCGGCTAGAAGCCCGGGTCGACAGCCCCTACTCTCATGTGACAAGGGCCCGCCAGCATGGCGGGTCATAAGAGGAAGAATATGAATATCAGTGCGATAGCCAAGGATCTGGTGCCCCTGCTCGGGGGCAAGGAGAACATCGTCAGCGCCGCTCACTGTGCCACCCGGCTGCGGCTGGTGCTGGCCGACGACAGCAAGGTGAACAAGGCCGCCATTGACAAGCTGGACGGGGTAAAAGGCTGCTTCAGCAACGCGGGTCAAATTCAGGTGATCTTCGGCACAGGTCTGGTCAACAAGGTCTATGCCGAGTTCGTCGCCCTGACCGGTACCGGCACCGCCAGCAAGTCAGAGCTGACCGACATGGCGACGGCCAAGCTTAATGTGGCCCAGCGGCTGGCGCGGACGCTCTCCAACATCTTCGTGCCCATCATTCCGGCAATCGTCGCGTCCGGACTGCTGATGGGGCTGCTCGGCATGGTGCGCACCTACGGCTGGGTCAACGCCGACAGTGCCCTCTTCGTCATGCTCGACATGTTCAGCTCGGCGGCCTTCATCATTTTGCCGATCCTGATCGGATTTACGGCGGCGCGTGAGTTTGGCGGCAACCCCTATCTGGGGGCCACCATGGGGGGCATCCTCACCCATCCGGCGCTGACCAACGCCTGGGGTGTGGCCGGTGGTTTCAAGACCATGGATTTCTTCGGTCTCGATGTCGCCATGATCGGCTATCAGGGTACCGTCTTCCCTGTGCTGCTGGCGGTCTGGTTCATGTCCCATCTGGAGAAGCAGTTGCGCAAGCGCATTCCGGACGCGCTGGATCTGATCCTCACGCCGTTTCTCACCGTCATCATCACAGGTTTCGTGGCGCTGCTCTTTATCGGCCCGGCGGGTCGAGTGCTGGGGGACGGCATCTCCTTCGGTCTGAGTGCGCTTTATGAGCAGGCAGGCTGGCTGGCGGGGCTGGTGTTTGGCGGCACCTATTCCCTCATCGTCATCACCGGCATCCACCACAGCTTCCATGCCATAGAGGCGGGGCTGCTCACCAATCCGGCCATAGGCGTCAACTTCCTGTTGCCCATCTGGGCCATGGCCAACGTGGCGCAGGGGGGGGCCTGTCTGGCTGTCTACTTCAAGACCCGGGATCCGAAAATCAAGGCGATTACCGTGCCGGCGGCCATGTCCTGCCTGCTCGGCATCACGGAGGCGGCGATCTTCGGCGTCAACCTGCGTTACATCAAGCCCTTCCTGGCCGGTCTGCTCGGCGGTGCCCTGGGCGGTGCCTACGTGGTGGCGGCCAAGGTGGGCATGACGGCGGTGGGGCTGACCGGCATTCCGGGCATGGCCATAGTCCAGCCCATGAGCCTCATCCACTACGTCATCGGGCTGGTGATCGCCTTTGGCGCCGCCTTCGCCGCCTCCTGGCTGCTCAAGTACAAGGTGGAGTGATGAAGGAAGTCGATCTCCTCAACCAGGTTGTCCGGTCCTTGCTGGCCGGACAGCTCAAGGCGGCGGCCGATCCCCATAGGCCCCGCTGGCATCTGGCAGCCCCGGTGGGGCTGCTCAACGACCCCAACGGCTTCATCGAGCACGACGGGCGCTACCACCTCTTCTACCAGTGGAATCCGCTCGGCTGCAGCCACAGCAACAAAGGGTGGGGTCACGTCACCTCGACCGATCTGCTGCACTGGCAGCACGAGCCGGTGGCGCTCTTGCCCACCGAAGTCTATGAGAGCCACGGCTGCTACTCGGGCTCGGCGGTGAGCGACGAGCAGGGGCACCTGACCCTCATCTACACAGGCAACGTCAAATACCCGGATGGCAGCCGCACCGCCTATCAGTGTCTGGCCCGCGCCGACGGTGAGGGCGGTTTTGCCAAGCTGGGTCCCGTGCTGGAACTGCCCGCAGGCTACAGCGGCCATGTGCGCGATCCCAAGGTGTGGCACGACGGCCAGCAGTGGCTCATGGTGCTGGGGGCCCGCACTCTGGATGACAGGGGCGAGGTGCTGCTCTATCGCGGCGAGACGCTGGACAAGTGGCAACTGGTGGGCCCCATCGCCGGCAGCGGGCGCGGTGGTCTGGGGGACTTTGGCTATATGTGGGAGTGCCCGGATCTCTTCCCGCTGGCCGATCGCCATCTGCTGATCAGCTGCCCGCAAGGGATTGCCCCGGTGGGGGAGGATTATCGCAATCTCTACCAGTGCGGCTGGCTGGCGGGCCATTTCGACGGGATGCAGTTTGCCCACGGGGATTTTCACGAGCTGGACAGAGGCTTTGAGTTCTATGCACCGCAAACCACCCTGGACAGTCAGGGGCGCCGCCTGCTGTTTGGCTGGCTGGGGCTGCCGGAGGAGAACGAGATGAGCCAGCCCACCATCCCCTATGGCTGGATCCATCAGATGAGCTGCCCGCGGGAGCTGTTCTGGCAAGACGACTGGCTCTGCCAGCGGCCGGTGGCCGAGCTTGCCGCTCTCAAGGGGGAGTTGACCCGGTTCGACGGGACGCCCGGCGAATTTGTGGGGCTGGCCATTGACTCGGCCTGGCTCGATCTGGATCTGTGCGGTGAGGGGAGCCTCTGGTTTGGCGCCGTGGCCGAGCTGGTGTGGCAGCCGGGGCGCATCACCCTGCGGCGCCAGAACTGGCAGAGCGGGGAATGGGAGACGCGATCCACCCCCTGGCTGGGTGGGCGGATCACTGTGCTGTGCGATCGTTCCAGTCTGGAGTGTTTCATCGATGGCGGTCGCCACAGCCTGTCGGCCCGCTACTTCCCCGGTGAAAAGCCGCAGCTATCGGCAGGGAACGCGGGCGGGGGCTGCAAAATTTGCCTCAATCACTGGCCGCTGTCGGCCTGCCTAGTACAATAGCCCGGTGCTAGTCAGCCGGGAGGCCAGGTGGAGAAGAAGAAACGGATCACGATTGCCCAGATAGCCGAGTTGGCGGGGGTGTCCAAGGCGACCGCCAGTCTGGTGCTCAACGGCAAGAGTGCTGAGTACCGGATTGCCGATCAGACCCAAAAGCGGATCCAGGCGGTGGCGGATGAGTGCCACTACCAGCCGAGCTTTCATGCCCGCGCCCTGCGCGAAACCCGCAGTTACACCTGGGGTCTGGTGATCCCCGATCTCACCAACTTCGGTTTTGCCCGCATCGCCCGTGCCCTCGAGGCTCACTGCCGGGAGGCGGGCATCCAGCTGCTGATCGCCTGCTCCGAGGATGATCCCACCCTGGAGCAGACGGTAGTGGACAACCTCATCAGCCGTCAGGTGGATGGCCTCATCGTCGCCTCCAGCGGCCACAGCGACGATATCTATGCCCGCATTCACGACCGGCTGCCGGTGGTGCAGCTGGATCGCCACATAGGCGAGTCGCGCCTGCCCATGGTGATTTCGGACGCCTGCAAGGCCACCGCCGAGCTGGTGCGGGATATGGCTGGCGAATGCGGCGAGGAGATCTACTACTTCGGCGGTTTGCTGGATCTCTCCCCCAGCCGCCACCGGCTGGCGGGCTATGAGCTGGGGCTGCATCGGGCCGGGCTTGAGGCGGACGCCATCCGGGTGCGCCATCGCGACTATCAGCCGAGCTCGGGTTATCAGCTGATGGCCGAGCTGGTGGCCGAGCTGGGGGCGCCGCCCCGCGGGCTCTTCACCGCTTCTTTTACCCTGCTGGAAGGGGTGCTGCGCTACCTCAACGAAGCGGGGCTGATGGAGACGGGCATGCGGTTGTGCACCTTCGATGATCACGACCTGCTCGACTGCATACCGATGCGCATCGACTCGGTGGCGCAGGATTGTCCGGCGCTGGCTCGCGCCGCCTTCGAGCTGATGCAGCAACTGATCGCGGGCAATCCCCCCGCGCAGACCGCCCAGGTGATCAGCCCCAGGGTACGCTGGCGCACCCGCCGCTAGTCGCGCAGGTTCACTTCCATAGAAAAGCCCCGCCAGAATTGGCGGGGCTTTTTGTTTATCGGGGGAGGGCGCACAGACATGCCCAGCCGGTTCAATCCGTGGTGCTGGCGCGCCAGAATACCTGCTTGATATGGGGATGAATGGCCAGCTTCACCATCAGGGCATCCAGTTCGTCGCCATCGATGGAGGTGGCCAGCAGCACGGCCGAGATCTCCAGATCCTGTTCACCGAACGGCTCTATGTCCAGTTCGCTCAGAGGGTAGTTGGCCTGCTCCATCATCTCTTCGAGCCAGTGCAGCACCTCCTTCTGATACTCGCGCTGGGCGAGGGCCGTGACCCTGTAGGTCACCTCGGTATCTGTATTGTCCACCGGGCGGCGGTTGATCTGGTTGACCAGCGGTCGCAGCAGGGTGTTGGCGGCCAGCACGAACAGGGCGCCGAGCACTGCCTCCATGGCGAGCCCGGCCCCGCTGGCCGCGCCCACAGCCGCCACGCCCCACAGGGTGGCGGCCGTGTTGATGCCGCGGATATTGCCAGACTCGCGCATGATGACACCGGCGCCGAGAAAGCCGATGCCGGAGACGATATAGGCCACCACATGGACCACGTTGTAGTTGCCGCCGTGCAGGTCATAGATGCGCTGTGCCAGGCTGACGAACAGGGCGGCCCCCACGGCGACCAGCACGTTGGTGCGAAGGCCGGCGGTACGCTGGCGGTACTGGCGCTCCAGCCCGACCAGGCTGCCCAGCACGAAGGCCAGCAACAGGCTGGCCAGGGTGTCGAGCAGGGAAATCATGTCAAATTGCTGCCACATTCTCATGGCGTACTCCTTCTGGTTTGAGATGGCCTTCGGGATACAGGATAGAAGGCCCAGTGAGCATTCCTGATGAATCGCAGAGGTGCGCGCGGTGAAGGCCATCATGGGAAATGAAAGCGGGCGCACGGTCAAACGGGCCCGCGCACTCAGAATGGCGAGCAGATAGCCGGGCCAGATGGAAAGGGGCCAGCATGGCTGGCCCCCGATCTACGCGATCCCGGTTAGTTGAGCAGCGGCTCGGCGTCGCGACGGGGACGCAGCTCCCAGCGAACCGGGTGGGCGACCCCGACCTGATGCACGAACTGCACCAGATAACGGCGCTGTGGCGGGGTGCAGTGCAGATTGAGCACCAGCTCCCGACCTCCGCTGCGCCCTGGCCTCAGGGACTGCATGGGACGCAGCCCGGCCGGTTGCAGGGTATGAGTCACCATGTCGAGCACCTGCTCCATGTCGGCGCGATCCTGGCAACGGATCTGCAACCTGTAGTGGTGCTGACTCGGCTTGGCGCGCAGCCAGAGTGGCAACAAACCACGGCCCAGCTTGCTCAGCAGGGGGTGAGCCTGGGTGGATCCGGACTTGGTTGAAATAAAACGCATAGCAGCCTCCTTGTGGGAAGCAGAAACTATGCAGGCAAGGTGTCCAGGCCTGGGCTTGGGTCACCTGACGTCAAGTGTAAAAAGAGAAGAGGGGAGTGGATTTCCGCTTCTCGCAGGGTTGCGAGAACGCGGCAGAGGAAGACCTGCGGCTATCTCGCGACCTGGGTGCCGACTGACTGGGTCGGCCTACAACTGTCACTTGATGAATTGCCCACTGATGGTCTCCGCTGTTGATGAACGGCCAGATGGTACTCATCCAGAGCGATGAGGTAAAGCCTTATCCGCGTTCAGCAACATTTAGATACAAGTTTGTCAATAACCTGAGCCACTTGGCTACATCCATACCAGCCCGGCCAAGGCCGGCGCCATCCCAGGCGCCGGGCCAGTGGCCGCGGCAGCCTGCGCCGTGATCCACGGCCATGCTTAGGGTTCACTCCCATATAAAATTAGATATTGCTAATTTAGGTTTTATTTATAGAATGAAGCTTAATATAAGCAACTGCTAATTTATTCCTATGGCCCCTTTCGATGAGATGACCCGGCATGCCAGCGAGGCGGCCGCCCTGCTCAAGGCGCTGGCCCATCCCGAGCGGTTGCTGGTGCTCTGCCAGCTGCTTGATGGCGAGAAAGGCGTTGGTGAACTGCTGGTGCACAGTGCGCTGGGGCAGTCGGCATTTTCCCAGCAGCTGGCGGTGCTCAGGCGCAGCGGCCTGATCCGATCGCGCAAGGTTGGCCAGCAGATCTACTGCTCGCTGGCGAACGAGGCGGCGGCGGATGTACTGGCCGTGTTGCGCACCCATTTTTGCCACTCCCAAGACGACGAGGTGTCCTGATGTTTGAAACCCAATGGTTGCTTGCCCTGGCCGGGGGCATGCTGGTGGGGCTCTCCGCCCTGATGCTGATGCTGTTCAACGGCAAGGTGGCCGGGATCAGCGGCATTCTGGCGGGCGCCATGCAACACAGGCACGCCTGGCGCTGGTTGTTTCTGCTGGGACTGGGGGCGGGTGCCTGGCTGGCATTTTCCCTGGACTGGGCCAGGCTGCCGCGCTTCGACACCCTGCCGGCCTGGCCGCTGGTGTTGCTGGCTGGGCTGCTGGTCGGGATCGGTACCCGTCTTGGCAATGGTTGCACCAGTGGTCACGGCATCTGCGGCATGGGTCGGCTTTCTGTGCGCTCCATCCTTGCCACCCTCACCTTCATGGCAACCGGTGCTCTCACCGTGTTTGTCACCCTGCATCTGTTGTAACGAGGCGATGAGATGAAACTCTTTATCAGTCTGTTGGCCGGCCTCTTGTTCGGGATCGGCCTTGCCATCTCCGGCATGGTGGATCCGGCCCGGGTCATCGGCTTTCTCGACGTGGCGGGGGCCTGGGATCCCAGCCTGGCCTTCGTGATGGGGGGGGCCTTGCTGGTGTTCATGCCGGGCTACTTTCTGCTGGTCAAACCGAGCCGCCAGAGCCTGCTCGGTGAGCCATATTCGTTCAGCCAGGCCCGGCAGGTGGACAGTCGCCTCCTCGGTGGCTCGGCCCTGTTCGGCATCGGCTGGGGCCTGGTGGGCATCTGCCCAGGGCCTGCCTTGAGCCTCATCTCCAGCGGTCAGCCCATGATACTGCTGTTCGTGGCGGCCATGGTGAGCGGGATCTTGCTGGTGGACAGGGTATGGCCGATGCTGTGGCCCGCCCGCAGCGCCTGATCCCCCGGCGCCATGAGCCCGCAGTCCCGGCATCCGTGCCGGAGTCAGGCAGGCGCAATAGCGAGAGGGCCACCTGGGTGGCCCTCCTCTTTTCACACGTTCAGGTGGCTGGCGCGCTGAGTCAGCGTCCTTTCATCAGCGGGAAGTAGCGTCGGTCGGCCTGGCTCATGTGGCCGACAACCAGCTCCTGAATGATGAAGTTGAGCAATTCGTCGTTGCCAAGCTCGCCGGCCCTGGCGGCGGTCATCAGCTGGCTTGCCCTGTGCAGCAGCCGCTGGTGGTCCTGCTGGTGGCTGGCCAGCTCGGCATACTCCAGCTCGGCCAGCATCTGCTCCTCGAAGGCGAAGTGGTGGCGCGCCATCTCGAACAAGCCTTCCAGACTCTCCAGATAGAGGGCAGGGTGTTCACTGTTGTCTTTCATGCGCTCCAGCAGCCGGTTGGTCAGCACGAAGAGCTGACGATGCTCGGCATCGATGCGGGGGTGGCCGCACTCGTGGCTGTTTTGCCACAGCAGTGAGCCCAGCTCGGGATCCAGCCCGGCGGTAAACAGGCAGACCCGGCCACGGCCTCGTCCCTTGGCCTGATACATGGCCTGATCGGCATGGTGCATCAGGGTCTTGGGATCCGTGCCATGTTCCGGGTAGAGCGCCACCCCTATGCTGCTGGAGATCCGTAACTCCTGCTCTTCATCCACCCGGAACGGATGACGCAGGCTCTGGTGCAGATGATCCGCCACCGCCAGCGCCTCGTCACTGATATCGGGCAGCAGGATCACGAACTCATCGCCCCCGAGGCGGGCCACCAGATCCTGTTCCCGCACGCAGTGGCGCATGCGCTCGGCCACCATGTTGAGCAGCACATCGCCGGTTTCATGGCCGAAGGTGTCGTTGATCGGCTTGAAGTGATCCAGATCGATGAACATCAGCGCCAGCTCTCTCCCCTCGTCGGCCATGGCCTCCTTCAGCCGCAGTTGCAGCAGGCGACGGTTGGGCAGGTTGGTGAGCGGATCATAGAAGGCGAGGCGGTGCATCATCTCCTCGCTGGCGGCGCGTTCCGTGATGTCGCGGGTGACCCCCAGGATGGCATCGGGCTGGCCTTTCTCGTTGCCGTGCAAGGTGGTGATGGTCTCGGTCGCGACCAGATGCCCCTCCCTGTGCCGCAACTGGGTGCGGATCACGCAGCGGGTCTGCTCGTGGTCGCCCCGTTGCCAGGCAGCGAGGGAGTCACTGAGCTCATCGCGCAGCTGTTTTCTGGAGGTTTCCGGGATCAGCTGCTTGAGGGGCAGGCTGAGGATGTCGATCGCCTCGTAACCGCTGAGCGGCAGAATGGCCGGGCTGACGTAGCGAAAGCGCAGGGTGGCGGTATCCATGGTCCAGATGACGTCAGCGCTGTTCTCCGCCACGAACCGGTAGTGCTGTTCGCTCTGGGCCAGTTCACGGGTGAGCCGCAGCCGATCCCGGGCTTCCTGGCGCAGGCGCAGGTAGAGATGGCAGAAGATGCCGAGCAGGGTCAGCAGGGTGAAGGTGATCAGCATGGCGACGGCCACGCTCTTGTCGAACAGCTGCCGCTGCTGGCGCATCCGCTCCCGGTCCGGGTTGTAGAGGAAGCGTTCCAGATCGGGCAGGGAGCTGAGCAAGCCCGCCTCCAGGTAGGTCCTGGCGATCTGCTGCCATCGCTCGGGTTGCATGTAGCCGGGCTCGATAAGATCCGGCTGCATCAGCTCCCTGGTTTCACGGGCCTCGAACTCCAGCTGCTCACGGCCGTAACCGCTGGGATAGTTCTCCATGATCCAGCTGATCATCTCCTCCGGGTTTTCCATGGCATAGCGCCATCCCTTGAGGCTGGCCTGCTGGAACGCATAGACCCGCTCCGGCCTGCCCGCCAGCTCACGCTCAGAGGTAAACAGATTGTCACCGTAGAAGTCGAAGTCGATGTCGCGGGGGGAGAATACCCGGTAGGGGATCCCCAGCTGGGCCAGATAGAAGGGCTCGGTGGTGCTGTAGGCGCTGATGGCATCCACCTGTCCGGTCAGCAAGGCCTGCAGCCCCTGTTCATAGGGCAGTTTGGTCCAGCTCTGTGGCTGGGCGTGGCGGCCGAGATAGACCTGCAACTCCCTTGAGCCTGGTTCCAGCATCAGGCGCTTGCCCGCCAGATCCGAGGGTTGCAGTATGTCGGGCCGTTCCAGCGAGAGCAGGACCAGCGGCGAGTGCTGCAGCATGGCCGCCAGTACCACGACCGGACGGCCTGCGGCACGGGCGAGCAGCAAGTCGCTGCCGCTGATCCCGAACTGGGCATTGCCCGACACCACCTCGTTGACCACATTGGTCTGCGGCGTGGCGGCGCGCAGCGCGACATTCAGACCGGCATCGCGATAAAAGCCCTTGAACTGGGCTGCGTAATAACCGGCGAACTGGAACTGATGTTGCCATGGCAGTTGCACCACTATCTGATCTGCCGCCCTCAGGGGCAGAGAGGTGACGCTGTAGCAGATCGCCATACCCAGCATTGGCAGATACCAGAGCAAGCGATGAAGGGAGGAATTTACGCCTGTCATATACATTCCTCTCGGGAGACGGGTTCGATCCTAGAGTCAAACAATTCCTTGTTGCCCGCAAGGGGGCGAAAGGCCGCTGGAATGGGGGATGGGTGACAAAAAAAGTGATTTCTGTGTCGTTTATCACATTTGGCTTTCATGCTCGGTATTTTTGTCAATTATGCGAATAATTAAGGAGCCATATGGCCTATAAAAACGGTCGCATTTTAGTCGTATTTACCTGTTGTTTACCTCAGTAATAGTGAGTGATTGCTTTTTTCACGGTGCAATGCGTCAACCTGTGTCGCCGTATCAAAAGATACTTTTCTGATGCTGTGGGAATGTATCCGGATTGATTCTATTAGGTTGTTAATCGGTAACGATGGAGCCCAGCTGGCAAGGGCCCAAATCCGGTCGCCAGCGGTGGTATGATAGCGGCTCTTCCTTCTCGTTGAGGCTCTCTCATGTCCCGATTGCGTCTGTTGTTGTCCGACTCTCACGATCCCCTGTTCAACCTGGCGGTGGAGGAGTGCATCTTTCGCCAGATGGACCCGAACCAGCGGGTGCTCTTCCTGTGGCGCAACGCCAATACTGTAGTGATTGGCCGCGCCCAGAATCCCTGGAAGGAGTGCAACACCCGTCGCATGGAAGAGGATGGAATAACCCTGGCCCGGCGCAGCAGCGGGGGCGGCGCCGTGTTTCACGACCTTGGCAACAGCTGCTTCACCTTCATGGCGGGCAAGCCCGGCTATGACAAGAGCATCTCCACCGCCATAGTGCTGGATGCGCTCAAGCGGCTCGGGGTGAGCGCCTTCGCCTCCGGGCGCAACGATCTGCTGGTGGCAACCCAGGACGGGGAGCGCAAGGTGTCGGGCTCGGCGTATCGGGAGACCCAGGATCGCGGCTTTCATCACGGCACCCTGCTGCTGGACGCCGATCTGGGCCGGCTCGCCAACTACCTCAACCCGGACCCCAAGAAGCTGGCAGCCAAGGGCATTGCCTCGGTGCGCAGCCGGGTGGCCAACCTGTGCGAGCTGCTGCCGGGCATTGACCACAACCAGCTGAGCCACGCTCTCTGCGAGGCCTTCTTTGCCCATTACGGCGGGCGGGTTCTGCCCGAGCACATCTCTCCGAGCCAACTGCCCGACCTGCCCGGCTTTGCCGACACCTTCGCCCGCCAGCGCAGCTGGGAGTGGAACTTCGGCCATGCGCCTGCGTTCAGCCATCAGCTGGACGAGCGCTTCGGCTGGGGCGGGGTCGAGCTGCACTTCGATGTGGAGAAGGGGGTCATAGGCCGGGCGCAGATCTTCAGCGACAGCCTGGATCCGGCGCCGCTGGATGCGCTGGCCGAACGGCTGGTTGGCCTCGCCTATCGCCGCGAGGCCATAGCGGCGCTGCTGCCGCAACTGCGGGCCGATTTCCCGGCCCAGCAAGCCGAGCTGGACGAGCTCTCCCGCTGGCTGCTGGCCGCCCTGCGCTGAAGTTTTTTCCTGTCCGATCACGAAATCAAAAGAGGCGCCCAAAAGGCGCCTTTTTGCCAGCCCACGCCACGGCTCATCATGACAAAAAGTAGGGGAGGCCATTAGATATTGTCGCTGTTTCAAACAGCGGCTCAGGGGTATAAGGGCAGCACACTTGCTGTACTAATGGTATAAAAATGAGTGACTTAGTTTATCTGAAAGATGAAGGCGTCAACGCCGTCCACCCCGAGTTCTCCGCCCGTTTCGCCACAGTCAAAGCCAACTTTTTCTCGCGCAATCCCGATCTCTGGCCGGTGTTTCGCGAGCCCGGTTTCGCCACCCTCAACGAGTTTCGTGCCCGTGGCCTGGCGCCGGATGCCCGCCTGAACGCCTGGCCCGATGGCCGCGCCCGCCTCGCCGATCTCTGCGAGACCATGCCGGTGCCCGCACAGATGCGCACTCCGGGCGAGCCCATGACCGAGCTGCTGTTCGCCGGCGCCCTGTCGAAAGACTGGGAGAACCCCTCCAGCGTCGAGAACGTCATCACAATGTCGGCGGATCCCGCCATCTACGGCGCCCAGATGGGCATATTGGCCAACCCCAACCTGGTCTACTCCGAGTATGCCGGGGTGGCCGAGGAGCTGGAGAAGAAGGTGGTGCGCCAGATAGCCCTGCTGGCTGGCTATGATCCGGCCCGCGCCACCGGCATCTTCACCCAGGGGGGGACCTTCTGTAACCTCTACGGCTACCTGCTCGGCATTCGCAAGAGCCTGCCGGAGGCCAAGCACAAGGGGCTCGGCCACTATCAGGACTACCGCATCATCAACTCCCAGGGCGGCCACTACTCCAACATCACCAACCTCTCCCTGCTCGGGGTCGACATAGAGAACAAGACCATCCGCATTCAGGTTGGCGAGAACAACGACATCGATCTCGATCATCTGGAACGCACCCTGACCGCCTGTTTTGCCCTCAAACATGTGGTGCCCACCATCATGCTCACCATGGGTACCACGGACACCTTCGGGGTGGACCAGGTCAAACCCGTGGTCGAGCTGCGGGATCGCCTCTGCGAGCGCTTCGAGGTGGCGGTCAAGCCGCACATCCACGTGGATGCCGCCATCGGCTGGTCGATGATCTTCTTCCTGGATTACGATTTTGGCGCCAACCCGCTCGCCATCAACGGCGCTACCCTGGCGGGGATCGAGCGCAACGTGGCCCGCTTCGCCGAGCTGAAATACGCCGACTCCTTCACCGTCGATTTCCAGAAGTGGGGCTATGTGCCCTACACCTCCAGCCTGGTGATGATCAAGGAGCAGGACGATCTCAAGGCGATGGAGAACGACCCGGAGAACTTCTCCTATTTTGAGCGGGACATTCAGGGCCAGACCCACCTGCAGTCCACCATAGAGTGTTCCCGCGGGGCGAGCGGTCTGTTCGGTGCCTATGCGGCGCTCAACTACCTGGGGGTCGAGGGTTATCGCACCGTGCTGGCCCACTGCCTGCAAAATGCCAACTATTTCCGTTTCCGGTTAAGCCAGCTTGGCAACGTCAAGCTGGTGGCCCAGGAGAATCAGGGGCCGAGCGTGGGCTTCAAGATCTACAACCCCGAGTGGGTGCAGGATCCGGACGCCGAGTTCGCCTTCGAGCTGGCACGCAGCCCGGATGCGGCCTACAAGGCGCGGCTGCAACGCAACACCGACTATCACCGCGGCCTCTTTACCGGGCGTGGCAAGGTGGGACTCTACACCAACTGGGTAGAGGCCATAGCCCACTCCGACTACGACGCCCGCGGCAAATACTCCTACATCGCAGGGGAGAAGGCGGTCTTCATGAACCCCGCCTGCGGCCGTGAACAGATCGATGCCTTCATCGCGCACATTCGCGGCTGATGGCGGATGAATGACGGGGCGCAGGCGGGTCTCCTCCTGCGCCCTGCTTTTTTGATACGTCAATCAATTGAATCAAAAGGGATTGCTTGCGAATCCCCCGGGAAATGTGAAGCTCTGCACGTTACGCCCCTCTGCATCCCTTTCTGACTTTTCTCGCCCTGTTTTTTCCGTACGGTATGGACTCCAACGGGCTGACTTTCAGCCTTGGATATCAACAAAAGGAGCCGTTATGGACAAGCACAGACGCAGAGTCACCCTGGGATTGTTGAGTGCCCCCCTGGTCGCCACCCTGGCCGGGTGCAACAGCAGCAACGACAGCGAAGGGAGCCCGGTCGACTTTAGCACCACCCTGACAGACCGGCTGAGCGCCGAATTGCACGACGAGCAGACTGCCCGCCGGCTGGCCCCCTTCATCGAGGAGGCCTGCTTCAACATGACGCCGTCCCGGGTCGTCATCGACAGCGTCAACTGCGTAATAGCCTTTGCCTTTGGCAACCGCCCCAATGCCTCGGGCAACCCGGATGAGCTGGCCGAACCCGGCCCCATGAATGAGGCCCTGGCCGCCTGTTGCGCCGCCCTCTATCGGCAAAAGCCGGTACCCATGTATGTGCAGTGGGAGATAGCCCGCTTCCTCGACTCGGCCCGCTATCCCGATATCCCGGCCCGGGATGTCATCTCCATCGAGCCTTACTGGGATAATGAGGGCAAGCTGATCTACCTCAGCACGGACGGAGTGGTGGAGGCCATCGTCAGGGATTACGCAGGCGGAGATGCCGCCGCCCTCGGCATGGCGGCCGTTATAGGTCACCGCGACCACGTCAAACGCTGCATCATCACCTGCCGTGCCCGCAAGGTGGCGAGCCATGCCCCGGAGGGGATCGAACTGCCCGTCTGGTATGACGAGCAATCCGATCAACCCTGGACCCGCCGCCGCGACCTCTATGTGCTGCAGGATATCTCGGCCCAGCTGATGGGGGTGGCGCAGGCCAACATAGCCCAGGCTTATCCGAACGGGTGAGCCGCGCTGATGGCACAATGCAAGCCGGGTCAGGGGCCCGGCCTGTTTGTCATCAGGACGGGCGAGGCGCCAAGGTATCGGATGGATTGCCTCTGCGGGCTCACACCGGCCTGGATAATATCGGCTTGTGCCCGAATGTGGCGTCATTAGTGCGGCGTAATAGAGACATGCCGGTGCAAGGTGCGCCGGCATGATGTGATCAAGGTATGTTGAAGGTGACGGGGTCAGGGAGTCGGCACCGTACTGGCGCAATCATATTGTTCGCCACTTAATCCCATGATGTGACAGGTTGCGGTCAACACATCATTGGGACGGGCCCATGCAGGATCCCAGCCACCCATAGGTTCATCATGGCGTTTGTCTTTATACAGATCCCACATGATCATGCCGGAGGGGGAATATCTGGCCGTGCGCGTGGCGATATCCGTGAGGAGATCCTTGCTCAGCAGTAAATTGCCTGTCGCCGGTCTGCCAACTTCAAATCCGACCGTGATGGCTGGACTTATCAGCAATTTTTGCGGTTGAATGGCGGCGCTGGCATAACTCGGCGATCCTTTTACCACTGCGTGTCCGGGTCGTATGGTGTCACCGGATTTAAGCCAGCTGAAGAAGGCCCCGTAATAATAATCAACCTGCCCTGCCAGATCGCACGGAATATTGGTGTCGCCCCCACAGTCTGTTTCGCTCAGGTCATATGACATTATGCCAATGGTACTGAGTCGATCGACCAGATCTGGATATTGCAGAGCGGTATTGTAAATCAGGCCATATAAATTACCGCCCCACCAAGCACCACCATAGGTATTGCTGGTATAGGCATTGCTGCCCCAGTTGGCCGACATGTTTGGGATACCGCCGGTTGCGGGGGCCGCCGTGCTCAGTGCCAGCTCGGGGTTGATGGCATCGATGGCCTGGTAGAGGGAGCGCATGATGGCCGCAAACTTGTCGACCGTGTCCGGCATGATCCTGGGATAGGGCTGCTCGGCGGGATTGAGTTGCATGCTGTCGTTGTAGACCCGTACTCCCTTGCCTCTGCTCATCAGGGTAGCCGTGTCCAGGTATTCCACATTGCTGGCCGGCGGCTGCACCGAATCCGGCGTCAGCCGCCAGCTGTAGGCGTTGAGATCCGCGTGCCAGAACTCCTCGTAGTCCAGATCAATGCCTGCCACGCCGAGGTCATTGGCCAGCTGCACCACGTTGCGATACGCCTGATCCGCGGCCTGGCCGGATATCGGGTTGTCGAAGCGGTTGCGGGGGCCCGGGTTGGGGAAGGAGTCGTATTGCTCTCCGGCCGGGCCACAGGCATCCACCTTGCCCGCCGTGACATCGTAGTATTCCGGGATGCAGCTGAAGTTCCAGCCACCGACGGCAATATAGGTCTCGACGCCATGGAGTTTGAAGGTGTTGATAATATCCCTGAGCTGGGAAAAGTCGGCGATGGATTTATTATCTTTTGGCGCCTTATTAACGGTGGCAGTGTCGCAGACATAACCAAATAACCCGGTGCAGGCCAGGTCATTTTGCGTGTAATTGACCAGGCTGGGTTGGACAAATGACAGTACCAGCTTGTTGAAATTGCTCTTTTGACTGGCCACCTGATTACTCAAGGTTTCCAGATTGTCCAGTGATGCATAGTAGCCAGGTGTATTGGCCGGGGCATCCGAGCCACTCAGATAGTAGGCGGTTATTTCTGGTGTTTGTGCCATGGCCGCGCCGGCAAACAGCAGCGGGATCGCGCCGAACAGGGTGTGATGTTTCATATAATATCCTTATTGATCTCTACAAGAGCACAGTAGAGCCGAAAGCAATATCCTTGCTCTCATACAGGGTTATCTTGGATGACATTATCGGTGGTATATTTTATTGGTCTGATGTGACTCCAGTTATGAATAATGAGCCCTGATAATAAGGTGAGATGACTGTTTTTTGCTGAATATAAACTGAATGGCTGTCAAGCTTGTTTTATTAACTTTGTTGTCAGTGTTTCATCATTGTTTTAAATGCAAATAACTGCTCGTGGTTATATATCCAGCCTGCTTGCCAAGGTCTTTGTTGAATTATATTTGGATGTTTGACCATAATCCGACTGGGGTGGCATCAAGAATAAAGAAAGGGAATATGAAAGACGGAGGGTGTCCGCCTTCCATATTCCAGTTTCACGTCGGTCGTTTTACCGCTTCTGCAACTGGGTGACCGTCAGCTTGCCGGCCGGGTTTTCGGCGTGAAAGCGTACCGCATCCCCCACCTTGAGCCCCTTGGTCAGGGCGGGATCGGCCAGCAGGAACACCATTGTCATGGGGGGCATCTTGAGGTTGTCGATGGCCTCGTGTTTGATCCCCACCTTGCCGTTGGCCTCGTCGATACGGCTGATGACCCCCTTGGTCATCACGCTCTCTCCCATCGCCTGCATATCCATCCCCTCCATCTGGGCCATATCGTGCCCCTCGTGGCTCATGGTCATTTCGGCCTGGGCCTGGAGAGAGGCGAGGCCAAGCAGCAATGTCAGGGTCAGCGTCTTGTAATTCATGATGTTTTCCTTCAGTCGTTTATTCAAAATCGGTTGTAAGTTCGGGTTATTCGGCTGCCTGGTGCGCGGTCTTGCCAAGGCCTCGGCTGCGCCACAGGTAGTAGGCGGCGGGCAGCACCAGCAGGGTCAGCACCAGGGCGCTCACCATGCCGCCTATCATGGGGGCGGCGATGCGCTGCATCACCTCCGAGCCGGTGCCCTGGCTCCACATGATGGGCAAGAGACCCGCGATAATGGTCACCACAGTCATCATCTTGGGGCGCAGGCGCAGGGCGGCGCCGTGGATCACGGCCTGGTGCAGGCCCGCCTTGTCCGGTTTGCCCTTGGCTACCAGGTCATCCCAGGCGTGGTTGAGGTAGACCAGCATCAGCACGCCCGTCTCCACCGCCACCCCGGCCAGGGCGATAAAGCCCACTCCCACCGCCACCGAGAGGTTGAAATCCAGCAGCCATATGGTCCAGATCCCGCCCACCACGGCGAGCGGCAGCGTGGTGAGGATGAGCAACACCTCCTGCATGCGGCGAAACGCCAGATAGAGCAGCAGCACGATAATGGCGATGGTTAACGGCACCACGTAGGCGAGGCGCGCCTTGGCCCGCTCCATGTATTCGTACTGACCGGACCAGGTGAGGGCGTAGCCGGCCGGCAGCACCAGCTGCTTGGCCACTTCGGCCTTGGCCTCTGCGACGAAGGTGCCGATGTCGCGACCGCGAATATCCACGTAGACCCAGCCGTTCAGGCGCGCATTTTCACTGCGCAGCATGGGGGCCTCGTCACTGATGTAGACGCGGGCCACGTCCGCCAGCGCGATCCGCTCCCCCTTGGGTGTGATCAGCGGCAGCAGTTCGAGGCTTGCCACTGAATCGCGATAGCTCTGGGGATAGCGCAGGTTGATGGGGTAGCGCTCGCGCCCCTCTATGGTCTGGCCCACGTCCATGCCGCCCACTGCGGTGGCGAGCACCGCCTGCACGTCGGCGATGTTGAGGCCATAACGGGCGGCATTGAGCCGGTCTATATCCACCTTCACATAGCGGCCACCGGCCACCCGTTCGGCGTAGACAGACGCTGCCCCCGCCACCTTGCCGACGATCTGCTCGAGCTGCTGGCCGACTTGCTGGATCACCTTGAGGTCGGGCCCGGCTATCTTGATGCCGACCGGGGTCTTGATGCCGGTAGCCAGCATGTCGATGCGGGTCTTGATGGGAGGCACCCAGGCGTTGGTGAGGCCGGGGAAGCGAATCAGGGAGTCTAGCTCCTCTTTCAGCTTCTCCGGTGTCATGCCGGGGCGCCACTGGTCGCGCGGCTTGAGCTGTATGCTGGTCTCCATCATTACCAGGTCGGCGGGGTCTGTGGCCGAATCGGCGCGGCCCGCCTTGCCGAACACGTTCTGCACCTCGGGCACGGTGCGGATCAGCTTGTCGGTTTGCTGCAATATTTCCCGCGCCTTGCCCACCGAGATGTTGGCCGCCGTGGTGGGCATGTACATTATGTCCCCCTCATCGAGCGGCGGTATGAACTCCGAGCCCAGATACTGGAGTGGCCAGAAGCCCGCCACAGTCACCAGCAGTGCGGCGGCCAGCGTGGTTTTGGGGCGCGCCAGCACGGCCTTGAGCAGCGGGATATAGGCCTGGCTCAAGCCACGGTTGAGGGGGTTGGCCTGTTCGGCCAGCACCTTGCCACGGATGAAATACCCCATGATCACCGGCACCAGCGTGATGGAGAGCCCGGCCGCCGCCGCCATGGCGTAGGTCTTGGTGTAGGCCAGCGGATGGAACATGCGTCCCTCCTGCGCCTCCAGTGCAAACACCGGCAAGAAGCTCATGGTGATGATGAGCAGGGAGAAGAAGATGGCGGGCCCCACTTCGATGCTTGCCTCGGTGATGATGCGCCAGCGGTTCTTGTCCGTTAATGCCTCCCGTTCCATATGCTTGTGCACGTTTTCGATCATCACTATGGCGCCGTCCACCATGGCACCGATGGCGATGGCGATGCCGCCAAGGGACATGATGTTGGCGTTGATCCCCTGCAGGTGCATGACGATAAAGGCGGTCAGGATGGCGATGGGCAAGGTGATGACCACCACCAGAGACGAGCGCAGGTGGAACAGGAAGGCCAGACAGACCAGCACCACTACGGCGAACTCCTCCAGCAGCTTGCCGGAGAGGTTGTCGATGGCGCGCTGGATAAGATCGGATCTGTCGTAGACGGTGACGATCTCCACCCCCTCTGGCAGGCTGCTCTTCAGCTCTGCCAGCCGTGCCTTGACCCCGTCTATGGTGTGCTGGGCATTCTCTCCATAGCGCATGACTATGATGCCGCCCACCACTTCCCCTTCGCCGTTGAGCTCGGCGATACCGCGCCGGCTCTGGGGGCCCGTGACCACATCCGCCACATCGCCGAGCAGCAGGGGAGCGCCCCTGACCTGGGTGCCGAGCGGGATCTGCTTGAGGTCTTCGACGCTCTTCAGATAGCCGTTGGAGCGCACCATGTACTCCGCTTCCGCCATCTCGATGACGGAGGCGCCTGTCTCCTGGTTGCCCTGCTCGATGGCGGTCTGGATGAGGGAGAGGGGGATGCCGTAGGCGCGCAGCTTGTCCGGATCGACCCGCACCTGATACTGGCGCACCATGCCGCCGACGGTGGCGACTTCGGAGACGCCGTTGACGGTCTGCAGCTCGTATTTCAGGAACCAGTTCTGCAACGAGGTGAGCTCGCTGAGATCGTGCTTGCCGCTTCTGTCTACCAGGGCGTACTGATAGACCCAGCCCACCCCGGTGGCATCCGGGCCCAGCTGGGGTTTCGCCTCGGCCGGCAGATTGGGGGCGACCTGGCTCAGATACTCCAGCACCCGGGCGCGGGCCCAGTAGAGATCCGTGTTGTCGTCAAACAGCACGTAGACGAAGGAGTCGCCGAAGAAGGAGTAGCCGCGTACCGTGGTGGAGCCCGGCACCGCCAGCATGGCGGTGGTGAGCGGGTAGGTGACCTGATCCTCCACCACCTGGGGCGCTTGACCCGGGTAGGAGGTCTTGATGATCACCTGCACGTCGGAGAGATCCGGCAGGGCGTCTACCGGGGTCTGTTTGACCGACCAGAGCCCCCAGGCGGTGAGCATGACGGTCAGCAGCAACACCAGAAAGCGGTTGCCCACCGACCAGCGAATGATGGAAGGGATCATTGCTTGGCTCCCATATCATGCTGGCTATGGTCCATGTCTTCCATGTCTTCCATGTCTTCCATGTCCGTCATGTCATCGTTGGCTGGCGCGGCGCTGTTGGCGGGGGCATTCTCGATATGGATGCTGGTGATGCGGTACTCGTCCCCCTGCTGTTCCACCTGCAGATGCAGGGTCTGACCCGATGCGAGCTTGGTCATGTCGACGCCGTCCGCCACGGTGAAATCCATCTCCATGGCGGGCCACTGCCACTCGGGGATAGGCTGGTGGGAGACCGTCAGGGTACGGTTGGCAAGAGTGATCCCCTGTATCTCGCCCTGGGTCCACACCTGGGTGGGACGTACCGCCGTCATGCGCTGGAAGTCCGAGTCGATGGCCGATTCTGAGTCGAGCAGGAACTGGGCCGAGCTGACTATGCTATCACCCGTTTCCACCCCCTCCTCGATGGCGACCTTGTCACCAAACTGGGCGCCCAGGGTGACGGCCACCGACTTGAAGTTGCCATCCCCCAGCGCCAGTACCAGCCGGTTCTGGTTGCCGGTGCGGATCACAGCTTCGCTCGGTACCACCATTTGGGGCTCACCCTTGCCGGTGCGGATGCTCACCTTGGCGAACATGTTGGGTTTCAGGAACTCGTCCGGGTTGTCAAAGCGCAGCCGAACCTTGAGGGTGCGGGTGGCGGCATCCAGGGTCGGATAGAGGTAATCCACCCGACCCTGCCAGCTGCGACCGGGGGCGTAATCCAGGGTCATGGTGACAGGATCTCCCACCTTCAGCTGGGCCGCCTGGCGCTCGAACACCTCGGCGCTCACCCACACCTGCTGCAGGGTGCTGATGTTGAACAGCGCCGCGGCGGGCTCCACGTACTGGCCCTCGCGTACCTTCAGCTCCGACACATAACCGCTGCTGGGGGCATAGATGCTGATGGTGTCACGCACCTGGCGGCTGCGCTTGAGGGCGGCTATCTGGTCCGCCGGTACCTGCAGGGACTTGAGCTTGCCCTCGGCGGCGCGCAGCAGCAGCGGGTTGGCGGTGCCTTTTGTATTGCTTACGCCGAGCGCCAGCAGGTATTCGTGCTGGGCGTTGACCAGATCCGGGGCGTAGAGCTCGTAAATCAGGCTTCCCTTGGTCACCTTCTGCCCCTCGCTCTTGATGGCGAGGGTGCGGATCCAGCCCGCCATGCGGGCGTTGACCGCCTCCAGCCTGTCTTCGTCATAACCGACGTAACCCACGGTCTCGATCTGCTGGTGGATGGGGAGCTTCTCCACCTTGGCGAGCCGCACCCCCAGGTTCTGCTGGATCTCGGGGCTGATGGTGATGGTGCCCGGCGAGCCGCCCTGTTTCTCCTCATAGACGGGGATGAAGTCCATCCCCATGTTGTCCTTGGCGGGGGCATCGCGCTTGTCGCGGGGATCCATGGGGTTGACCCATGCGATCGGCATCTTCTCCTTGGCGCTGGCGCCGTCGGTCGTCTGTTTGGCTACCCAGTAGCCGCCACCGGCCCCGAGGGCGAGCAGCAGGGCAGCGACCAGCAGTTTCTGGCTCATCGCACACCTCCTGTCTGCGGGAGGCGGGTGGCACTTGGTTCGACGCAGTGCTTGGCGCTGTGTCCGGGAATACGGGCAGATGACATCATATGTCTTCTCTTCTGTCAGGCCGCCGGGCTGTCGTGGTGACAAGTGCGCCAGAGTGGCACCTGGCTGTCGTTATCACGACAGCACACACGGGCAGGGCGGCAAACGGGGCGCAGCTGTGTCAGCGCGCACGGCTCCCTGTGGTGACTGGCATGGCCAGTCGTGACAGGGTCAGGCAAGGGCGTGCGCAGGCGACAAGATGAGCCTTGCCGCGAGCACGCGAGAGAAGTGCTTTCTAATGGCGCAACACCGACAGCATCAGATGTCGGCGGGGCCAGGAGGGAGGGTGAGTACCGCGAGATCGCAGGAAGGGATCCCGCAGCCAGTGATCGAACAGATGGCTGGCGACCCCCAGATGGGGCAGCAGCAACAAAGGGAGAACGAGCAGAGTCAGCAGCGCGGCCAGCAGTGGCAGGCCGGCGCCGGTTGGCGAGGTGAGGCCGCCGTGCATCTGGCACTCCCCCTGGCTCATGGCATCGCCCTGAGTGCCATCATCGGGTGTCATTGTGTGGCAGGCGAGCCCCTGCATGGCGGTCGCGCTCATGGTTGCGTCGTCGCTGCCGGTCGCCATGGCGGGGGAGATGATCTCGGCCCCGTGCCAGCTGATGCAGAGGGTGAGATTGCAGACGAGCATGAGCGCCAGCAACAGCCGGGCAATACGCTCAGTGGGCAATCTCGATGACAGCATGGACATGTCCTGATGATGATTGGGGTCACTGTAAACCTTACCTTGAGAGTAAGGTCAAGGTGAGTACAAGCCAATCGGCGTGGTTGTGTGCGTGGATGGGAGGCGCAGATGGAAGCGCAAGGAGGGGGCGACAGATGAGCCGCGTAGGTATAGAAAAGCCCCCGCATCGGCGGGGGCTTGTGTCACTGTTTCTGCTGGGGCGCGGGG
Organism: Aeromonas sp. MR19; assembly: GCF_963899305.1. NCBI lineage: Bacteria > Pseudomonadati > Pseudomonadota > Gammaproteobacteria > Aeromonadales > Aeromonadaceae > Aeromonas > Aeromonas sp. MR19. The sequence continues at coordinate 703,978 of NZ_CAWQWZ010000011.1, read as the reverse complement.
GCGCGGGGTCGCTCCGATCGCTTCATGATGAGGCGGAAGAAGAGCGGGATGAAGAAGATGGCGATGAAGGTCGCCGCCAGCATGCCGCCGATGACCGGCCAGCCGAGGGCGTGACGGCTCGCCGCGCCGGCGCCGCTCGAAGTCACCAGCGGCACACAGCCGAGGATGAAGGCGAGCGACGTCATGACGATGGGGCGAAAACGCAGCCGTGCCGCCTCCAGTGCCGACTCGATGAGGCTCATTCCCTCCTCGTGTTTCATCACAGCGAACTCCACGATCAGGATGGCGTTCTTGGCCGCCAGCCCGACGAGCGTCACCAGCCCTATCTGGAAGTAGACGTTGTTGGTGAGCCCGACCAGCCAGGTGGCCAGCAGGGCGCCGAACAGGGCGAACGGCACGGCGGTGATCACCGCAAACGGCAGGCTCCAGCGCTCGTACTGGGCCGCCAGGATGAGGAAGATCATCACTATGCCGAAGCCGAACGCGGTGCCCGCACTGCCGGCGGCCGCCTTCTCCTGATAGGCGGAGCCGGTCCACTCCAGCTTGGCGTCGTTGCCGAGGGACTCGTCGGCCACGGCTTCCAGCGCCGCTATGGCCTGGCCCGAGCTGTAGCTCGGCGCCGGCTGCGCCATGATCTTGGCCGCCTGGAAGATGTTGAAGCGCTCCACCAGTTCGGGGCCTGTGGCATCACGCACCGTCACCAGGCTGCTGAGCGGTATCATCTCCCCCTTGTCGGAGCGTACATAGACGTTGCGGATGTCGCTCTTCTTGGCGCGGTAGTCCGCCTCTGACTGCAACTGCACCCGGTAGGTACGACCGAACTGGTTGAAGTCGTTGACATAGACCTGACCGAAGGTGGCCTGCATGGTGTCGAACACCGCATTGATGGGCAGCCCCAGCGCCTTGGCCTTCTCGCGATCCAGATCCAGGTAGACCTGGGGCACGTTGGCGCGATAGGTGGAGGTGACGCTGGCGAACTCGGGACGCTCTTTGGCCGCCTCAAGGAAGCGCTGCACCTCGGCCGAGAAGGCCTGGGCATTGCCGGTGCTGCGGTTTTGCAGATAGGCCTCCAGCCCGCCTGTGGTGGACATGCCGGTGATGGGGGGCGGGTTGAAGGAAGCGACGAAGCCATCCGCCAGCCCCATCAGGCTCATGCCCTGGAAGGTTTTGGCCAGGGAGAAGGAGTCCTGCCCCGCGCCCTGGCGCTCGCTCCAGTCCTTGAGGGTGATGAAGCTGATGCCGCTGTTGCTGATGATGGCGTTGGAGAGGATGTCAAAGCCCGAGAAGGTGATGACGTCCTTGACGTTGGGGTTGGCCATCGCCATCCGGTCGAAGTCGTTCGCCACCGCCTGGGTGCGGGTGAGGGAGGCTGCATCCGGCAGCATGACGGCGGAGAGCAGGTAGCCCTGATCTTCGTTCGGTACCAGCTCACCGGGCACCTTCAGCAGCAAGCCGTAGATGGAGACCAGGATGAAGGCGATGATGGTGAACGCCACCCCGACCCGACGGTTGAGGAAGGCGACCCCGCGCACGTAGCGACGGGTCAGGCCATCGAAGGCGTTGTTGAACCAGACGAAGAAGCGGGCCGGTTTGTGGTGCCCCTCTTTCAGCAGCACGGCGCACAGGGCCGGTGACAGGGTCAGCGCCACCAGGCCTGAGATGGCCACCGACACGGCGACCGTGATGGCGAACTGCTTGTACATGACCCCCGTCATGCCGCCCATGAAGGCGACCGGCAGGAAGACGGCGCACAGCACCAGCACGATGGCGATGACGGGGCCCGATACCTCCTGCATGGCGAGGATGGCGGCCTTCTTGGGCGAGCACTTCTTCTCCTGCATGATCCGCTCGACGTTCTCCAGCACTACGATGGCGTCATCCACCACGATACCGATGGCGAGCACCATGCCGAACAGGGTCAGCAGGTTGATGGAGAAGCCCAGCACCAGCATGCCGGCGAAGGTGCCGATCAGCGATACCGGCACAGCGATGCAGGGGATCAGGGTGGCACGGAAGTTCTGCAGGAAGAGGTAGACCACCACGAATACCAGCAGGATCGCCTCGAACAGGGTGTGTACCACCTCCTCGATGGAGATCTTCACGAACTCTGTGGTGTCGTAGGGGATCTGGTACTCGATGTCCTGGGGGAAGCGCTCCTTGAGGCGCAGCATGGTGGCATGCACCTGATCGGCCACCGCCACGGCGTTGGCGCCCGGTTGCAGGTAGGTGGCGATGCCGATGGCGGGTTTGCCGTTGGCCTTGGCCAGCAGGTCGTAGTCCTTGCCGCCGAGCTCGACCCGGGCCACGTCCTTGACCCGGATTTTCGAGCCGTCCGGCATGGAGCGGATGATGATGTTCTGGAACTCTTTCACATCCTCGAGGCGCCCCTTGGTCTGCACCGTGTAGGTGAAGTCGATGGGGGCCGTGGTGGGCTGGGCGCCTATCTTGCCGGCCGCGAACTGGGTGTTCTGCTCGCGGATGGCGCCGATCACGTCGCTCGGGGTGAGTTCGAGCTGGGCCAGCCGGTCCGGCCGCAGCCAGATGCGCATGGCGTAGTCGGTGCCGCCGAACAGAGTGGTATCACCGACCCCGGGAATCCGCTTGAGCTCATCTATGATGTTGAGCAGGGCGTAGTTCGACAGATAGGTGGTGTCAAAGGTGCCGCCCGGGGATTGCAGGGTCACTACCTGCAGGATCGAGGTCGATTTCTTCTTGACCGTCACCCCCTGCTTTTTGACCTCTTCCGGCAGCTGGGCCATGGCGGCCGAGACCCGGTTGTTGACGTTGATGGTGGCCTGATCCGGATCGGTACCGATCTCGAAATAGATGTTGAGGTTCATCTGGCCGTTGGAGGCCGAACCGGATTGCATGTAGAGCATCCGCTCCACGCCGTTGATCTGCTGCTCCAGTGGCGCGGCCACCGTCTGGGAGATCACCTCGGGGGTGGCGCCCGGGTAGAAGGCAGTCACCGACACCACGGGCGGCGTTATCTGCGGATACTGCTCTATGGGCAGGGATCGCATCGCCGCCAATCCAGCCAGCACTATGATGATGGAGATCACGCTGGCGAAGATGGGGCGTTCGATGAAGAACTTGGAAAACATACGAACTCCTTACTTGGCCGCGGCCTGGCTGACCATATTGGCGCTGATGGCCTTCATCTCGGCGGCCGAAACCGGCTTGACCACGGAACCGGGACGGGCCTTCATCAACCCCTCGACTATGTAGCGTTCGCCGGGCGCGAGCCCGCTGTCGATCAGCACGCCGCTGTCGACCACGGAACCCAGCTTGACCGGCCTTGGCACCACCTTGTTGTCGGCATCCACCACCATCACCATGCGGTCGGCCTGGGACTGGACTATGGCGCGCGGCGGTACCAGGATGGCGTTCTTGCGAAGCCCCAGATCGATGGTCATGCGCACGAACTGGCCGGGCAGCAGGGCGCCCTTCTTGTTGTCGAAGATGGCACGGGCACGTATGGTGCCGGTCTGGGGATCGACCCGGCTGTCGGAGAAGTTGAGCTTGCCCGCCTCTGGATAGACGGAGCCGTCAGCCAGCCGGATGTGGGTGCGCCAGTTGGTGGCATCCCTGGCCTCAATCAATCCCTTTTTCACCGAGTTCTCGAAGTTGAGACGATCCTGCTCCGAGTAGGAGAAGTTGACGTAGAGCGGGTCGAACTGGGTGATGGTGGTGAGCAGGCCATTTTCGCCGCTGGTGGAGATGAGGCTGCCTTCGGACTGGGAGCTCTTGCTCGCCATGCCGTTGATGGGGGCCGTGACCTGGGTGTAGCTGAGGTTGAGATCCGCCTCCTTCACCTTGGCCTGGGCCGCCTGATGGCTGGCGATGGCGGCCTCGTAGTTGGCTATGGTGTCGTCATAGTCCTTGCGACTCACCACCTGGCGTTTGAACAGGGGGATGATGCGATCCCGATCGGCGCGGGCCTTGTTGAGACGGGCCTGCTCCTGGGCAAGTGTGCCTCTGGATTGCTCCAGCGCCACCTTGTAGGGCTCGGGGTCGATCAGGAACAGCTCCTGGCCGGCGCTGACCGGCTGGCCTTCCACATAGGTGCGTTTGAGCAGTATGCCGCTCACCCGGGAGCGGACATCGATCTCGCGAAAACCGGCGGTTTCACCCACCATCTCGGCGGTCAGGGGCACATCGGTCAGCTTGACCTCGGCCACCACCACGGGCACGGGAGGCAGTGCCTGGGCACCGGCGGTCGGCTCGTCGCCACAGGCGGTCAACAGGCTGGCCAGTGCCAGGGCAATACCACAACGCTTGAACCTATCTTCCCTGACGTTTTGCACCTTCATCATCACACTCCTGTTGGATGGATCGCGATCGCCGTGCACACCTTTCTTCTGAACTGACATCATCAACAGCATGGTTACAAATTCAACTCATTGGATTACTGACAATTTTTCATGATAGAGCACGAATATTGAACCCAAGCTGCTCGGGGATGGAAGTTATCAGTGCCAATGGCGGCAGAGAGGCGAGCCAGCGACAACTTGTGTCCCGGTGACGGACGCACTCACTATAAGCGTTGTGCGCGGCACGGGTGGTCTGGTGGGCATTATAAGAAGGAAAAGGGCGGGGAAGTGGGGGCCGGGTCACAGTGGGGGCGTCAAACGTCCCCACTGTGTGTCGTCATCAGGCGAAGCAGGCCCAGATGGGGGCGTGGTCCGAGGGTTTCTCGATGCCGCGCAGTTCGTAGTCGATGCCGGTCTCGGTCACAGCGTCCTTGAGGGCGTTGGAGGCCATGATGAGGTCGATGCGCAGGCCGCGATTCTCGTCAAAGCCCTTGGAGCGGTAATCAAACCAGGAGAAACGCTCGCACTCCGTGGGGTTGGCGGCGCGGAAGGTGTCGGTCAGGCCGAACCCTTTCAGCCGTTCCATCCATTCCCGCTCTATGGGCAGGAAGGAGCATTTGCCATCCCGCAGCCAGCGCTTGCGGTTCGCCTCGCCGATACCGATGTCGAGATCTGTGGGGGAGATGTTCACGTCGCCGATCAGCACCAGTTGATCGTCCGGGGTGTGATGGGTCTCCAGATAGTGCTGCAGATCCTCGTAGAACTTCTGCTTGGCCGGGAACTTGGTCTCGTGGTCCTGGCTCTCGCCCTGGGGGAAGTAGCCGTTCATCACCTTGATGAGGGAGCCATCTTCGCGCTTGAAGGTGGCCATGATCATGCGGCGCTGGGCATCTTCCGGATCCGTGGGGAAGCCTTTTTGCACCTCGACCGGTTTCTGCTTGCTCATGATGGCCACCCCGTAGTGGGCTTTCTGGCCGTGGAACTCCACGTGATACCCCATGGCCTCCACATCCGCCAGCGGGAAGGCCTCGTCGTGCACCTTGATCTCCTGCAGGCCGATCACATCCGGCTGGTGTTTGTCGATGATGGCTTGCAGCTGATGAAGACGGGCGCGCAGGCCATTGATATTGAAAGAGATGATCTTCATGTCCGGGATGCTCATGTCATTTTTATAAGTCGCTATTGGACTAGGAATCCGCCCTGGATGCAAGTTCAGGTGCCGGGCTATCGGTAACCTGTTCACGATCTGTCGCGAGAGGCTGTCAGCAAGGTGAAGCGCAGCGCAGGAACCGGAATGTATATGGATACATGAGGATTCCGAGCAGCACATGAGCCTTGATCACGGCCTCGCAGCAAGATCGTGGATAGGTTTTTAGCGAGTCATCTTCTTGACAAACACCACCACAAACAGCGCCAGCGTGAAGCTGCCGGTGAAGGCCTCGAAGGCGGCGAAGAGCCGTGACAGGCCTATGGGGGTGAAGTCCCCGTAACCCAGGGTGGTGAAGGTCACCACGCTGTAATAGAGGCACTCGAGCAGGAAGATGGCGTTCTGCTCCAGGGGGGCGTCTGGCCGGTAGATGAGGTGGTTGCCGTTGAAGCTCAGGCCAAAGAAGAAGTAGAAGATGCTGCAGATGAAGATGAGCAGCAGGGAGAAGAGCACCACCCGCATGGGCGCCTCGCCGTAGCCGCAGAAGAGATCGACGATCCAGGAGGTGAAACGCTGGGTCGACCAGAGCGGCAGCTGCAGCCGGCGCATGGTGAGCTCCTGCTGTATGTAGCGGCCGGACATGGTGAAGATGCCTTGGGCCTCCGAGGCCTTGCGCAGATCCCGGTAGGTCTCCTCGGCCTCCTTCAGCCAGATGCGGGCCTGCACGGGATCGCGCTCCTTGCGGCCGCGACGCTCCTGCATCAGCCGTTTGCCGGTATTGAGGTTGTCGAGGCGGGTGTTGTGCCAGCGAATGCCGAGCAGGTTGACGTCGTCGAGCTCGGCGCAGTGCAGGTTGGCTTCGCTGAGATCCGCTTTCATCAGGCTGCCGCCCTTGATGCGGATGCCGTAGAGGTGAGCTCCCTGCAGGTTGGCGCGATAGAAGTTGCACTGTTCCAGCAAGAAGCCCTGCGGGGCCCCCTTCTTCACCAGGTTGAGGCCGGCCAGGTTGGCGCGGGCCAGTTGCAGGCCGTGGCACAGACCCCCTTGCTGGATGTAGTGCTCCAGCTCGCGAGCGGTATGGGGACTCTGATGATCGGCGTGGGGATCGTGCCAGCGGCACAGTTCGTGCTCCTCCGCCTCCTCGCTGCAGTGGCGCCCGTCCGCCACCAGATATCGACACATGGCCATCGTCTGTTTCCTCCCCTCGCCGAGTCTGTATCAGCATAGGCGAGCGGGCCGTGGCCGGGGTCAACTGAGCTGGGTAAACTCCTGACGCAGTTTGCGAAAACGATCCTGCTGTGCCGGGTTCAAGGGGATGCCGTCCAGCACCTCCAGGGTCTCCTTGCACTCGGCGCCAAACTCCGGGCTCTTGCGGTTCTTCTGCATCAGTTGCAGCAGCACCTGGATCTTGTTGAGGGCGGCACCTGTATTGGCGGGGGCCCGGCGCAGCGCCTCGCGAAAGTGGCCCAGGGCCTGCTCCAGTTCGCCGCTCTGGTAGGCCTTGATGCCCAGTTCGTTGAGCTGCTGGTAACGCTGGCGGCGTTCGAGCACCGTCTTGTCGTCGCGAGTGGCCTGGATGCAGGTGGTGAGCAGCCTGTCTTCATCCTCCGCCAGCAGTGCCTGCAGCGTCTCGGCATATTCGAATTCGCCGAGCTGGTAGAGGGCGAGTATGGTCTCGCCCAGCAGGCTGGGGGGCATGGTACCCGGCTGATCGAGCCAGTTCTGGTTGGCGCGATAGAGCATCTTCTTGCCCTTGAGCAGCTCGCCCAGGGCGATCTGCACCCTGGCCTGGCAGATCTGCTCGAACACCGGGTAGTTGAACTCCGACATCATCAGCGAATCGCGAATGCGCGAGAGGGCCGAATTCACCTGCTTTTGCAGGTTGGCTATGTGGTAGATGTCGTTGCTGTTGAGGGCGTACAGGGTCAGCGCCTGGATATAGGCCCCCAGATAGTGGGGGGTGCGATGGATGGAGTTGCGCGACAAGTCGATGAGCGACAGCAGCACGTCCTTGGCCTGGGCGTAGTCGTGGCGCAGCAGGCACACCTCCGCCAGCCGGCGGGAGAGCTGTACCGACTGGGGGGAGATGTCCACCGCCCGTCTGAGCTCCTGCTGGGCCTGCTCGTCATTGCCGAGTGCCAGCTGGGATTCCGCCAGCCAGAGGTGGGCCTCCACCATCAGCGGGGTATTCTTGAGGGTCGCCTGCAGGTGGCTCACCGCCTCCTCATTAAGTCCGAGCGTATGGCACGCCTTGCCCAGGGTCAGTCGGGCCCAGCTGTTCTCCTGGCCGGCCAGCAGCTGGCGCATCAGGCTGCGCGCCTCCTTGGCCTGCCCCAGCTTGAGCTGGGTATCGGCCTGCAGGCAGCGGCAGAAGTTGGCAAAGCGCGGCACCGCATCGGCCCGTTCGGCGCAGGCGGCCAGCAGGGTGGGCAGATCGTCCTGGGCGAGGGCGATGAAGACGCTCTCCAGCGCCAGGCGACGGGCGAGGGCGCGTTTGAGACGAAACGAGAACTGCTCCTGGGAGAAGGGCTTCATCAGGTATTCGTCGGGCTCGGCCTCCAGCGCGCTCAACACCATGGCGCGGGAGCTGTCGCCGCTCACCATGATCACCACGCTCTGGGGGGGAATGAGCTTCTGATCCCGCAGGCTCTCCAGCAACTGGCGGCCGTTCTCGCCGACCCCCAGTTCGTAATCGAGCAGGTAGATGTCAAAGGTCTCTTTCTGACAGCGACGTCTGGCCTCCTCGGCCGAATTGACATAGGTGATGCGACTGATGCCGATGTTGATCAGCATCGCCTTCATCATCACCTGAAAGGATCGCTGTTCGTTGACCAGCAGAATGCGCTTGGGCTTGGGCGGGGCTTTTTTTTCTGGCTCGGGTTCCGGTGTCTGCATCTGTCTGGGTCAGGGCGCTACGGGCGGATAACAGAAGTGTGCCACCAAAGCGCGCAGACAGGCAATTGAACATGGGGTGGCGCCGCGGTTTTTCCGCGAAGTTCCGCCGTTCATTATTTCTTCTGGACCAGAGAGGGGGGTGAACCGGGGGGGATGACGGGCGGCGGATCCCTGTTCGGTCTTGACGATGAGGTCGCCTGCCGGTCCTCTCAGAGAGCATCCCTTTGGGCGGCTTTTTTCATGGTAGGGCTTGTGTCGATAGGTGCCTTTTGATACCACTGAATGCTTTCCCCTGCGAATATGCTGTCATTGCGTGACAAGGAGTTCCCATGCGCCTACCTCCCTTTCCTCCGCTAGTCTGGATCGTGATCCTGGGCACCTTCATGGTGCGCACCAGCTTCTTCATGGTTTGGCCCTTCCTCTCTATTCTGCTCTACCGGGAGTATGGCCTGTCGGCGTCCGGCATCGGGATGCTGCTGGGCGGTGCGGCTGTGCTCTCCTGCCTCATTGGTTTCTATGTTGGCTGGCTCTCCGACAGGCTCGGCAGGCGCACCATACTGTTGCTCGGCTGCGCCCTGTCGTGCGGCGCCTACCTGCTGCTTGGGTTTGGTCACTCCCTCTGGCTCATTGCCCTCGGGGTATTCGGCTCCGGCCTCTCTTATGCCTTCATCGACACCCCGGGCAAGGCGCTGATGGGGGATCTGCTGCCTGAGAAGGCGCAGCGGGAGCTGGCTCAGCACTTGCGTTACTTCCTGCTCAATGTGGGGGCGGGAGTGGGGCCCCTCATCGGCGTGATGGTAGGGCTAGGCGCGCGCCAGGAGACCTTCGTGGTGACGGCCGTCAGCTATGGTCTGCTCGGCATCGCCTTCCTGCTCGGCTTTCGCCGCGAGTGCGTCGGCCGGCCGGATGCGGGCCTCACGCTGGGGGCCATGCTCAAGGTGGTGGGACGGGATCGGGCCTTCATGCTATTTATCCTCGCCAATCTGCTGATGATGCTGGTCTACGCCCAGGTGGAGTCGCCGCTGATCCAGTACCTGACCCGCGCCGGTGCCCCTGAGGTAGAAACCCTGGTGGCCCTGCTGGTGGCTACCAATGCAGTGACCATCATCACCCTGCAATTTCCGTTGCTGCACCTGACCCGGCGCTGGCGGGTGAGCCTGCGGTTGCAGTTCTCCATTCTGCTGATGGCGGCCGCCCAGGTGCTGTTCGCCATGTCTAGTCCGGCCCTGCTGTGGCCCTGGCTGGTGGCGGTGTTCGTGCTGAGCGTGGGGGAGGCGGTGCTGTTCCCGCTCTTCAACGTGCTCATCGACGAGATGGCGCCGGCCCACCTCAAGGGGAGCTACTTTGGCGCAAGTGCCCTGGCCGGGCTCGGTTGGGCGCTCTCGCCTCTGGTGGGGGGCTGGCTCTTGCAGGTGTGGGGCGGCCCGGCCCTGTTCGCCGTGATGACCGCGATGTGCGTGCTGGTGTTTGCCCTCTACGGGGCGGGCAGCCGGGTGGCACGTCCGTCGGCCGAGCCGGCCGGCTGCGGGGATTAGCATGGAAGCACCTTGTTGGCGGTCACTGGCTTGATGTCGCCGAGAATACATGCCAGTACCAGGCCGAGCTGCCCAAACAGACGGTGACCCCGGCGCCTCACCACATTCCCATCGTGCAGTGCCAACTTGAAAACAGCGAGGCCCCGCACGGCGGGGCCTCGTTTTTATGGCTGTTTGGGGATCAGATAGGGGGCGAATTGGGGGGTGAATCTGGCTTCGAATCCCTGCTCTGTCTTGACGATAAGGTAGACTGCCAGTTGATGTTCCCTGGCGAAGGCCATCGCCTGCTCGGGCCCCATCACCATGAGCGCCGTGTCGAGGGCGTCGGCTTCCAGTGCGGTCGGGGTGATCACGCTGGCGGAGACCAGCTTGTGGGTCACAGGTGCGCCCGTGGCGGGATCTATGATGTGGGAGTAGCGCTGGCCATCGAGCTCGTAATAGTTGCGATAACTGCCGGCGGTGCTGAGCGCCATGCCGTTCGGGCTCACCACGTCCGAGAAGGCCCCCGGTTGATCGGACGGCTCGACTATGGCCACCCGCCAGGGGTTGCCCTTGCCGTTGTTGCCCTTGCTGCGCACGGCACCGGCCACTTCGATCAGGTAGTTGTGTACCCCCTTGCTCTCGAGCAGGCCGGCTATCTCGTCCGAGGCGGCCCCCTCACCCAGGGTGGAGAGATCGAGGTAGAGCGCCGGGATTGCCTTGCCGAGCAGGAAGTGATCCCCCTCCGGCGTCAGGCTCAGCTTGTCTATGCCTACCTTGAGGCGGGCTGCGGCAATTTGCCCGGCATCTGGCCGCTTGAGCGGGCGCTTGTCCGGGCCGAATCCCCACAGGTTGACCAGCGGCCCCACTGTGACGTCCAGCTTGCCCTGGGTGAGGTGCCCGGCATCCATGCCCTGCTGCACTATCCTGGCCATGGCCGCCGGAATGACAGTGGGCTGCTTGCCCGTGCTCTGATTGAAGCGGGAGATGAGGGAATTCGGATCGTAGGTGGAGATCTCGTGATTCATGCGCGCCAGCAGGGAATCGACCTCCTGTTGCAGCGCAGGTTCGCCCCCCGGGAAGGGATCGCTCACAGTCACCACATAATAGGTACCCATGGTCTTGCCCTGAATGCGGGTCTGGGTCGGTGCTGGCTGGCAGGCGGTCAGCGCCAGTACCAGGGTCAGCAGGAGGCCGCGCAGGGCCAATACCGGGGGAAACGACATAAGCAATATCTCTATCTTGAACAGGGCCTGGTGCCATGGGCCGCCAGCTTAGCCAAGCGGCTGGCGGCTGGCGAGTGGCCGTGTGGAAAATGGCGGGAGAAAATTAAACAGGGGTGGGCCGGGAGAGGGGTTGATGCGTATCCATTCAGGTTCAGCGTCTGTTGTGAACAAGGTCAATCTGGTGACCTGACCCGCAGCTTTGCACTAAAGCCATAGCCGATTGACTACATTTGAGTAGAATAAGGTCGATTTTGACAGCATCTTTGCCAGTCCGGCGCCAGCCTGCAGGCAATCGTGTTGCCATCTATTGCCAATCAAAGGAGAGGATGATGAAAAAGGCGATTACCCTGCTGTTTCTGAGTACCCTGGCTGCCCCGGCTCTGGCCGATGAGTGCGCGTTGGTCATCGAAGGCAATGATGCCATGCAGTACAACCTCAAAGAGATGAGCGTACCTGCCACCTGCAAAGAGGTGACTGTGACCCTCAATCACACCGGCAAGATGCCGGTGACCGCCATGGGCCACAACTGGGCGCTGGCGAATACCGCCGACTATCAGGCCGTGGCCACCGCAGGCATGAGTGCCGGTGCCGACAATAACTACCTGCCCAAGGATGATCCGCGCGTGCTGGCCCACACCAAGCTGGTGGGCGGTGGCGAGAGCACCAGCGTCACCTTCAAGACCGATGGTCTGGCCGGCAAAGACCTCACCTTCTTCTGCTCCTTCCCCGGCCACTTCGCCATGATGAAGGGCACCTTCAAGATCGGTTAAGCCGCTTGTCGGGTGGTCATGAAGAAAAAAGCCGGGCTGCCCCGGCTTTTTTTATGATGCGGATACCTGGTGTCGATCGCGCGGTGCAGAGGAGCCAAGCGATTGAATGAATGGTGCATTTCGTGATCTGGCGAGGAGTGGTCGCGTCCTGGACGGGATAGAATAGGCCGCAAGCGGGGCCTGTTGCCCCAGACTCAGAATGGATGTGGGTGATGAGAGCAGTCAAATGGGTGGTCAGCTGTTGCCTGCTGCTGGTGTGCGCCCTGGCGCTGGCGGCAGAGCCCCCGGTCAAGAAGAGCAGGAGCGGCATCTGCCACCCCCAGGGCGGCACCTACTACAGCCGCACCAAGCATTATGTTCCCTACGACAGCATGCAGGCCTGTCTCGACAGCGGGGGCCGCGCCCCCAAGCGCTGATCTAAGAGGTCAGAGCCAAAGTGCAAATTCTGCCAAGTCATAGCATTTGATATTTTTGGTGGTGTATTTGGCTGATTCAGATTTTAACCATTCGAAGGCGGCCTTTTTATGGCCTTGGCCTTCGATTAAAATAATGACATTTGGTTCGGGGGCTTTATACGCACTTTGTAAAAAGAAAGGAAATTTGCGGTCAACAGAGCCGGAGACTTGTTGTTGATGAGGCTCTATTCGAGTTAATCCATCAACTGGGTGGTTAATTACAAAAGCACTTATGGCTTTAAGTCCATAGAGATCTTCATAAGGCACTCTAGACTTGAATGTTTTGTGTGTCGATAGATGATTATCTTCAACATATTGAAATTCTTCTAGAATATCTCTCATTCTTTTCTGAAGTTGTTGATTGCTTTTTTCTTCTTCAGTGGTGAGTTCAGGTGGTGTTTCAAACCCATCAAATGTGTATTGCATAGGATCTCTCATCACAAAAACATAGAGAGATCCATATTACTCCACCATTAATAAGATTCAATATGGTGGAGTGTTTTTTGACCATGGCCCCAAAGGTTAAATTTATTAAATAATTGATTGTAAGGTAAAGAAGGCGATGGCCGTTTTCTTCTGGCACTCCAGTCTTATGCTCTCTTCCCCCGTGACCACCAGCGTCTCGTTGACCGCGACGGCTTGGCCCTCAACGTCGAGCTGGCCGCTCAGCAGGTGGCAGAGGTAGGTCTTGTCTGTATCCAGACTGAGGCTAAGCGGGAAGGGCAGATTGAGCACCCGCACGTTGGCGCCGATGCGTGCGGGATCGTAGATGAGCCCCAGATCCGTCACCTCTTTTTTCAGCAGCTCGCAGTGGGTCTCATCGTCTCCGCTGAAGTGGGCCGCCTCTAAGGTGGCATAGGGGTGGCCATTGAGCACGAAGCCGGCGCCGCTGATGGGCAGCAGGATGCGTTGATAGCCGGGAAATTTGGAGAAGGGGCCGGCGCCCTTGATGGGGGCCGAGCTCAGCCGGTAGTCAAAGTCGAGCTTGTCCAGGGTGGCGCCCTTGGGGGCGATGAGGATCTGGGCTGTGGTGCCCTGCTTGTTCTTCCAGGGCATCTTCAGCTGGTCAGACTCTTTAATCAGGGTGATCACTATGGCGCCTCGGCAGTGGAGTGAGAGAAGGGGCAATGAGGCCAAGTGATACCATCCCCCAGGCCGGCTCACAAGGCGGTGGCGCTTCGCGTTTGTCCGGTTGGCCACTATTTAGGCGCATTGGCCCGTCTGCCACCCGACCTGCTCAAAATGCCGCCACTCGACGGGGCCGGGTAGGGTGAAACCCTCAGGCTGTGATCCCTGCGCTGTTAAACGGGCGGGAGGTCGCTACACTGGCAACTCTCTTGCTGTCTGGAGGCCCCATGGCCCACAAAATCATTCTGGATACGGATCCCGGTATCGACGATGCCATGGCAATACTGTTTGCCGAGGCGCACCCCGCCATCGAGCTGCTCGCCATCACCACTGTGTTTGGCAATGCCACCATAGACAACGGCACCCGCAACGCGCTCTGGCTCAAGCAGAAATATGGCATGAAGGCGGACGTGGCCAAGGGAGCCGTGGCCCCGCTGCGCCGCGAGCCGGTGGGGCCGACCACGGTCGTGCACGGCCCGAGCGGGCTGGGGGACGTGGAGGCGGGGGAGGTGACCATCACGGCGGATCCCAGACCCGCCTGGCAATATATCGTCGAGGCGGTGAAGGCCGCGCCTGGCGAGATCACCCTGGTCACCATAGGACCGCTCACCAACCTGGCGCTGGCACTGCAGGAGGCGCCGGAGATCACCAGCCTGGTGAAGCAGGTGGTGGTGATGGGGGGCGCCTTTGGCATCAACGGCCATCGCGGCAACGTGACCCCCTATGCCGAGGCCAACATTCACGACGATCCCGATGCCGCCGACCGGGTGTTTACCGCCGACTGGCCCGTGGTGATCATAGGGCTGGACGTGACCCAGCAGAGTTTCTTCAGCAGTGCCTATCTGGATGCGCTGCGCGATGACGCGGGCGAGCCGGGCCGCTTCCTGTGGGATGTGAGCCGCTTCTATCTGCGCTTCTACTCGGAGCGCATCGGTCTGGATGGCTGCCACGTGCACGATCCCTCCGCCATCGCCTACGTGATAGATCCGACCCTGTTCACCCTGCGGGAAGGGCCGGTGCGGGTCATCAACGAGGGTCCGGCCATCGGCCATACCCTGCAAAAATTCGATGGCAAGTCCCATCCCCACGACGGCTGGGCCGACTATCGTGCCCAGCAGGTCGGGGTGGCGGTGCGGGATCAGGCCTTGCTGGCACTCTATCGCGAGACGCTGGTGGCCTGGGGCAAGGATTGCTGAGTGGCGCCCAAATGACGCTGCGGCTGTGATCCCCGCCAAACAATCGGGGGCCATGGCGGCTTATACTGGCAGCCATGGCGCGACCGGGAGGGCACGAGATGGCCTGATCTGCGCGCGGATATCGAGTCGTTAGGAGGGAAATAGATGGCCTGGTTATCCTTGTTGGTGGCGATTGCCCTGATCTGGTGGTTGATGAAGCTGGGACGGGGCGCCCTGTTCGAGATCCGGCTTGCGCCGGGCAAGCTGGTGGTCAAACGGGGCAAGCTGCCTCCCGCATTCATTGAGCATGCCAAGCAGATACTGCGCCACGAGACGGTGCGGGGCCGCATTCTGGGTCAGCGTGACGGAGACGGCGTCAAGCTGGTCTTCTCCCGCTCCATCCCCGAGCCGGTGGCCCAGCGTTTTCGCAACATCTTCCCCTATGCCGATTACCGCCAGCCGGCGGCGCCCCTGCCGGGGTCAAAACCGCGCAAGGGTTGACGCCGCGCTCGCACACAACAAACGGGCCTCCACTGGAGGCCCGTTTTTTTATGGCAGAGGTGGTGCGGCGCAGGCTTATTCGTGCAGCGCGCGCTGGGCCTTGACGGTGGCCGGCTTGATGGCCACCCCTTCATTGCCCCAGGAGGCGCGCAATGTGTTGACCAGCCCGGCCACCTGTTCGTCGTTGAGGGTCCAGCCATAACCCGGCATGCGGTAGCCGATATGACCCTGGGTAATGGGGGTCTCGGCGCCGTACAGCAGCACGTTGAGCAGGCTGGCTGGATCGTCGGCCAGCACTGTCTGGTTGCCCACCAGAGATGGAATCACTCCATCATTGCCCTGACCGTTGACGCCGTGGCAGGTGGAGCAGTACATGGCATAGTCCGCCTTGCCGCCCGCATTGGCGTAGGCCCGGTTGCCCTGGGCTGGCGGCGTATGGTCTCCGATCTCGATAAGATAGGTGGCTATGCTGGCCAGATCCGCATCGCTGAAGTACTGGCTGCTGTGAGTGATCACTTCCGCCATGGGGCCGGAGACGGCCTGATGCTGGCTGCGACCGGTTTTCAGCAGATCGATCAGCGCCTGCTTGTCGTAGCGGGTGCCGCGGATGTCGGGGGCATACCAGCCATCCAGGGTGGCGCCGCTCAGATAGAGGGGGTCCGCCTCGGTCAGCGCCTTCTCCTGCATGCCGAGTCCGCGCGGGGTGTGGCAACTGCCGCAGTGACCGGCACCCTGCACCAGATAGGCGCCGCGATTCCACTGCTCGCTCTTGCCCGCCACCGGGGTGAAGCGGCTGTCATCGTGATAGACCCAGTTCCAGCCCATCAGCGGCCAGCGCATGTTGAGCGGCCAGGGGATGTCGCTCTCCTTGTTGGCCACCGCCAGCGGCTGCACCTCCTTCATCAGATGCTGGTAGAGATCCCCGAGATCTGTGTCGCTCATCTTGGCGTAGGCGGTGTAGGGCATGGCCGGATAGAGCCGATGACCATCCCGGGCCACCCCTTCGCGCATCACCTTGATGAACTCCGGCAGGCTGTAGTTGCCGATGCCGTGGCTCTTGTCGGGGGTGATGTTGGTGGAAAAGACTGTGCCGATCGGGGTCGGGAAGCCCTTGCCGCCAGCCAGCGGCTGGCTGGTTTCGCTGGTGTGGCAGGCGGCGCAATCCCCCAGCTTGGCCACGTATTCCCCCGCCGACATGGCAGGCGTTGCCTGTGCAGCCAGGGCGGGCAGGGCCAGCAGCAGGGCGCTGGCGGTCAGTGACAGGGCGCTGTTCATTGGGCACCTCCTTTCTGCATGGCGACCAGCTCGTTGACCGCGCGCCAGGCCTGATCGATGGCGGAGTGGGCGTAGGGGCTCCAGTCCGAGTCGGAGTTGGCTATGGTGATGTTGCCTATGGGCTGACGACCCAGCTCAATCCATTTTTCGCACTGGGCCTCGTCATCGAACAGGGTGTTGGTGATGTAGGAGTAGCCGTGGGACCAGCGGTTGACCGTGATGGCGAGGATATCCTGCTCATGGTTGAAACCGGCACTGCCCAGCATCCCCTGCAACTGCTCGCGGATCATCTGCTCGTGCTGCTCGAACGGCATGCCGAGGATCATGGCGCGCCCCTTGCGGGACTGCTCGCGGGACGAGAGGCCGCTGCCCGGCAGGGTCGGCACATAGACCATGTGCAGGCACATGGGCTGATCCGGGCTCTTGGGATGCTCGTAGCCGCCGAGGTTGACCGGGTAGTCCAGCTTGACCCGGCTGTAGGGGGCCGCCGGTGAATAGACCTCATGCACGCCGAGCTTGACGAAGGCGTGCCAGTTCTTGATCACCACCTTGGTGTAGACCAGCGGCGCCTTGGCGTTCTGGCGCAGCGCCTCCTTCTGGGGCTCTGGCAGCTCGGGCACCATGTAGGGGATCATCATGTTGTAACCGGCCATGACGGACTGTTTGGCCCGCACTCTATGCAGTTTCCCTTCCTTGATGTAGGTGACATCCACCGCCGACTTGCCATCGGCGAGGCGGACGTTTTTGGCCTGCAGCGCCGTGCTGCCAAGGCGCAGTTGCACCTTGTGCTCCGGCAGGTCGAGCTTGCCGTAGTCAAACTTGGCCAGCACCACGTCCTGCATGGTGTGGCCGGGGGCCACCTGCGGAATGAGCTTGCGCACCATCAAGCGGGTCAGCCCGGCGTTGCCGTCCGGGAAGTGGAAGATGTAAGGATCGTCCAGCTCCGCCTGCTCCTCGGCATCGAGGGGAGTGAGATCCAGCCCGTCGAAGCCCGGCAGGGCACAGAGGCGCGCATCGGCGCAGGCGGTGGCGTCTATGCCGACCGCCTGGAAGTCGTTGGTGCGCTGCTGGAAGTAAGTGATCGCCCGCTCGCTGAGCCCCACCTTGTCGCGCAGGAAGCTGGTGTAGCTGTTGCGGGTCATCCAGAGGTCTTTCTCCTCCCGGCTCATGCCGCTCAGGTAGTCGATCTTCTCTTCGTGCAGGGCCAGCAGGGCCGCACGGTCGCTCTCGTCGAGCGGGAAGTCACCGATGAACTGTGCCAGCGGGCGGCCGTTCAAGCGATCGCGGGGGATGTCGTCGGCCACGTTGTGGCCCGGATCGCCGCTCACCACCTTGTTGACGCCAAAGTGCTGCTCGTCGAAGTAGACGCCGCGGCTGAGCCCCAGATCCGGGTAGAAGGTCTGCTGGAAGCCCTTGGCCAGCTCGTCGATGTTGACTTCGAGCGCCTTGAGCAGCCCGAGCGCAATGGGGCTGTAGACGGAGCGCGGCGATTGCAGGGATTCGCTGCCGCCGTAGCCCAGCCGCAGCCCATCGGGGGTGGTGAACTCGTTGCGCTTGGCGTGGCCGCCAAAATCGTCGTGGTTGTCGAGCAGCAGGATCTTTTTGTCCGCGCCGAGCAATTGCTGATAGAAGCAGGCGGCCGCCAGGCCGCTGATGCCGGCACCGACGATCACCAGATCGTACTCCCCCTCGAGGGGGACATTGGCGAAGTCATACTGCTTGCCGTCGCGGGCTATGCTGTGGGCCGGCTCGAAGGAGCCCGGATGGTTGCCGCGCAGGCCGGTGAGGGCGGGCGGATAGGCCAGCGTCTTGTCGGCCAGCGCGTTGCCGCCTTGCGCCGCTTGCAGCAGATTGATGGGGGCGACACCGGCCGCAATCGCTATGGCTACGCCGTTGAGAAAGTCTCTGCGTGTGATACTCATGGCAATCCCTGTTGTATGAAGAGTCAAATGGGAAATGGGATAGGGTTGAATTCGTGACTGGCTTGGTAACGAAGGGGCGCAACCTAACGCCATATCCGGATGGAGTCCATGGCTTTGATAATAACTTATTAAACAAAATGATGAGTCCTGTGATGGATCCGGCCCCTGGAAATGCATGCAATATGCATCTTTGCGGACTATGGCCCCATCAAATCCATGGAATTAATTAGAGTTTAATTTGATTAATTATGGTCCGGATTGAGTTCCACTAAATGATCTGTCTGTTCGGCGGCGGCGCCGAAAATAGCGTCGATATTTTATACAAATAGCAACGAGCGGGGCGATTTAACCCTGCCAAATATAGGGTGAAGCAGCTATCTGTCTATTCAATCAACAACAATTGGATGAAATATGGTCGGTTAATGATTAATTTGTGATTTGCGGGATTTGATAAATGCCTTGCCGTCAAGGCATTAACATGCTTCACAGGGAAATCCCAAACCGCACACAAGTTCGGGATTAATTTTTCATGTTGTTCACATCCCCCCCCGATGCAATAGAATGATGCGTTTTTATTACAACTTTACGCCTTGCGAAGATGAGGAAACGGCATGAGACCTGATGTAAAAAGGGGCTTGGGCGCCTTGCTGTTGCTCGCGACAACCGGCTTGCTCAGTGGTTGCGACATGGCTCTAATGAGCCCCAAAGGGCAGATTGGTCTGGAACAGAAATCACTGATATTAACGGCCATCGGGCTGATGTTAATTGTAGTGATCCCTGTGATTATTATGGCAGTGGTATTCTCTCGTAAATACAGAGCATCCAATACCAATGCCAAATACACCCCGGATTGGTCTCACTCCAACAAGATTGAAGCGGTCGTCTGGACTGTACCCGTCATTATTGTCGCCATCCTGGCGGTCATTACCTGGAAAACATCCCACTCGCTGGATCCTTATAAACCGCTGGAATCGGACGTCAAACCGATCCAGGTCGATGTTATTTCCCTCGACTGGAAGTGGTTGTTCGTCTATCCGGAACTGGGTATCGCCTCGGTCAATGAACTGGCCTTCCCGGTCAATACCCCGGTCAATTTCCGGGTGACCTCCGACACTGTGATGAACTCCTTCTTCATTCCCCAGCTGGGCGGTCAGATCTACGCCATGGCGGGCATGCAGACCAAGTTGCATCTCATCGCCAACGAGGCGGGCCAGTACAAGGGGATCTCCGGCAGTTACAGCGGCGCCGGTTTCTCCGGCATGAAGTTCCAGGCCATCGCCACGCGGGATCAGGCCGACTTCGATGCCTGGGTCGCCAAGGTGAAACAGTCACCCAAGATGCTCGCCACCATGGCCGAGTTCGAGGCCCTGGCCAAGCAGAGCCAGAACAATCCGGTGGAGTATTTCGCCAGTGCCGACCCGGCCCTGTTCGTCAACGTGATCAACAAGTTCATGGGTGACATGAAACCGGGTGAGCACCAGGGCATGGCCCACGAAGGTGCCATGCAGCATGGCGACACCCTGGATCATCAAGCAATGGACCATGACGAGATGACCCATGATGCACAAATGGATCATGCCGGGCATATGGCCATGCCGATGGATGACAAGAGTGTGAAAGCAGGATCCGAGGAATAATTGATGTTTGGAAAATTAACGCTCGACGCTGTCCCGTACCATGAACCCATTATCATGGTCACGATAGCCGCTATCTTATTGGGCGGGCTGGCCATCGCCGGGCTGATCACCTATTTCGGCAAGTGGCAGTATCTGTGGCAAGAGTGGTTCACCTCTGTGGATCACAAGCGTCTCGGTATCATGTATCTCATCCTGGGCATGATCATGCTGCTGCGCGGCTTTGCCGATGCGGTCATGATGCGTACCCAGCAGGTGATGGCCTCGGCCGGTGGCGAAGGCATATTGCCGCCCCACCACTACGACCAGATCTTCACCGCCCACGGCGTCATCATGATCTTCTTCGTGGCCATGCCACTGGTGATCGGCCTGATGAACATAGTGGTGCCGCTGCAGATCGGCGCCCGTGACGTCGCCTTCCCCTTCCTCAACAACCTGAGCTTCTGGTTTACCGCCGCCGCCGTGGTGCTGATCAACGTCTCCCTCGGGGTCGGTGAATTTGCCCAGACCGGCTGGCTGGCCTATCCGCCCTTGTCGGGCAAGGAGTTCAGTCCCGGAGTCGGGGTCGATTACTGGATCTGGAGTCTGCAGATCTCGGGATTGGGCACCCTGCTGACCGGCGTGAACTTCTTTGCCACCATCATCCGGATGCGTGCCCCTGGCATGACAATGATGCGGTTGCCGGTGTTCACCTGGACCGCGCTGTGCGCCAACATACTGATCATCGCCTCCTTCCCGATCCTGACCGTCACCATAGCCCTGCTCACCGCAGACCGTTACCTGGGTACCCATTTCTTTACCAATGACATGGGTGGCAACATGATGATGTACATCAACCTGATCTGGGCCTGGGGTCACCCCGAGGTGTATATCCTGGTGCTGCCGGTGTTCGGGATCTTCTCCGAAGTGGTGGCGACCTTCTGCAAGAAGAAGCTGTTCGGCTACACCTCCCTGGTGTGGGCGACCATCGCCATTACCGTGCTCTCTTTCGTGGTCTGGCTGCACCACTTCTTCACCATGGGATCGGGCGCCAACGTGAATGCCTTCTTCGGCATCACCACCATGATCATCTCGATCCCGACCGGGGTGAAGATCTTCAACTGGCTGTTCACCATGTACCGCGGTCGCATCGAGTTCACTTCGCCCATGTTGTGGACCGTCGGCTTCATCATCACCTTCACCGTGGGTGGCATGACGGGGGTACTGCTCTCAGTGCCGGCCGCCAACTTCGTGCTGCACAACAGCCTGTTCCTGATCGCCCACTTCCACAACGTCATCATCGGCGGCGTGGTGTTCGGTTGCTTCGCCGGTATCACCTACTGGTTCCCCAAAGCGTTCGGCTTCAAGCTGGATGAGGTCTGGGGCAAGCGTGCCTTCTGGTTCTGGATCACAGGTTTCTTCGTGGCCTTCATGCCGCTCTACGTGCTGGGCTTCATGGGCATGACCCGTCGGGTCAGCCAGAACATAGATCCCGAGTTCCACGGCTGGTTGGTAGTCGCTGCCTGCGGTGCCGGCCTGATCGCCATCGGCGTCCTGTGCCAAGTTATCCAGGTGGTGGTCAGTATTCGTGACCGCGAGAAGAACCGCGATCTGACTGGCGATCCCTGGGGTGGCCGTACCCTGGAGTGGTCGACCTCTTCCCCGCCGCCCTTCTACAACTTCGCCATCGAGCCGAAGATCACAGGTCTGGATGCCTTCTGGGAAGCCAAGCAAGACGGTTCTGCCTTCCTGCGCCCGGCCCAGTACGCTCCCATCCACATGCCGAAAAACTCGGGTGCCGGTGTCATCATCGCCGCCTTCAGCGTGGTGTTCGGCTTTGCCATGATCTGGCACATCTGGTGGATGGCCATCGCCGGCTTCGTCGGCATGATAGCCACCTGGATCGTCCACAGCTTCAATGAGGACGTGGATTACTACGTGCAGGTTGACGAAATCGAGCGCATCGAAGGTCAGCATTTCGACAATATCAACAAGGTGGCTTAATTCCATGGCGACTGACGTTCTACATCACACTCACGGCGCCCATGACGATCATGGGCACCATGATGCCGGTGCCACCAAGGTGTTCGGTTTCTGGATCTACCTGATGAGTGACTGCATCCTGTTTGCGACCCTGTTCGCAACCTATGCAGTCCTGGTCAACGGCACCGCCGGCGGCCCGAGCGGCAAGGACATCTTCGAACTGCCGTTCGTGTTCGCCGAAACCATGCTGCTGCTGCTGAGCTCCATCACCTTCGGGTTCGGCATGCTGGCCATGAACAAGAACAAGGTTTCCGCGGTCAATACCTGGCTGCTGGTCACCTTTCTGCTTGGCGCCGGTTTCATCGCCATGGAGATCTACGAGTTCCACCACCTGATCGCCGAGGGCTTCGGCCCGCAGCGCAGTGGTTTCCTCTCCGCCTTCTTCACCCTGGTCGGTACCCACGGGATCCACGTGACCAGTGGCCTGGTCTGGATCATCGTGATGATGGTGCTGATCAGCAAGAAGGGGCTGACCGAGCGCAACCGTACTCGCCTGATGTGCCTGAGCCTGTTCTGGCACTTCCTGGACGTGGTGTGGATCTGCGTCTTCACCGTGGTCTATCTGATGGGGGTCATGTAATGAGTCATTCCGTTGACAATCACGGCGCGAGCCACGGCAGCGTCAAGTCCTATATGACCGGCTTCGTGCTGTCACTCATCCTGACCGCGATCCCCTTCTGGATGGTGATGGATGGCTCTGCCTCCCACGCCATGGTGCTGGGCACAGTGGTGGCCATGGCGGTGGTACAGATCTTCGTGCATCTGATCTACTTCCTGCACATGAACACCTCGTCAGAGGAGCGCTGGAACCTGGTGGCACTGGTGTTTACCGTGCTCATCATCGCCATCGTGGTCGTGGGTTCCCTGTGGATCATGTACAACCTCAACATCAACATGATGGTTCACTGAGCGGCTTGATGTGATGATGAAGCAATACCTGCAAGTGACCAAGCCGGGCATCATCTTCGGTAACCTCATCTCGGTTATCGGGGGATTCCTGCTGGCCTCCAAGGGGAGCCTGGACGTGCCCCTGTTCATCCTGACCATGGTGGGTGTCTCCCTGGTGGTGGCCTCCGGTTGTGTGTTCAACAACTACATCGACCGGGACATCGACTGCATCATGGAGCGCACCAAGAACCGCGCCCTGGTGAAGGGGCTGATCGCCCCCGGTGTGTCGCTCTGGTATGCGAGCGCGCTGGGCGTTGCGGGCATTGCACTGCTCTACTTTGCAGCCAATCCGTTGGCCGCCTTGCTGGCAGTGCTGGGCTTCCTGGTCTATGTAGGGGTCTACAGCCTCTACATGAAGCGTCACTCCGTCTATGGCACCCTGGTCGGCAGCCTCTCCGGCGCCGCGCCACCCGTCATCGGTTACTGCGCCGTGAGCGGTCAGTTCGACTCGGGCGCCTTGATCCTGCTGGCGATCTTCAGCCTGTGGCAGATGCCGCACTCCTATGCGATTGCCATCTTCCGCTTCAAGGATTACCAGGCCGCCAACATACCCGTGTTGCCGGTGGTGAAGGGGATTGTCGTGGCCAAACACCACATCACCCTCTACATACTGGCCTTCATGGTGCCGACCCTGATGCTGTTCCTCGGCGGTTACGCCGGCTACAAGTATCTGATCGTGGCCACTGCGGTCAGCGTCTGGTGGCTGGGGATGGCGCTGTCGGGTTACAAGCAGGCGGTCGATGACTCCCTCTGGGCCCGCAAGCTGTTCATGTTCTCCATCGTTACCATTACCTGTCTGAGCGTGATGATGTCGGTGGACTTCCAGCCGGATGCGACGCCGGTATTGGTGAGCATGCTGCCGTGATCCTGACGCGGCATGTTCTCCCTCGTCGTCATCATCTTCACTTGCCTGAGCGTGATGATGTCGGTGGACTTCCAGCCGGATGCAACTCCCGTGCTGGTGAGCATGCTGCCCTGATAGTGTGAACTGCACCCCTAAATGCATGAAATCCAGAGCCGGGAACCTTCCCGGCTCTGTTATTATGGAGCCGCCCTGCGGGGCACTTTTCCCGTTGTTCGGGTGTGGCGCGCCTTGTGTCATCCACCCCTTGCGTCTCCCTTCTCTTTGACCTATCGAGGCCATCATGAATGATTTCACCATGACGAGGGGCGAGCGCCGCGCGACCTGGGCGCTCGGCTCCGTCTTCTCCCTGCGCATGCTCGGCATGTTTATGGTGCTGCCGGTGCTGACCACCTATGGCATGTCTCTGGCGGGCGCCTCCGAAGCCCTGATCGGCCTTGCCATCGGCATCTACGGCATGACCCAGGCGTTGTTCCAGATCCCGTTCGGCCTGCTCTCCGATCGCATCGGCAGAAAGCCGCTCATCGTCGGCGGCCTGCTGATGTTTGCGCTGGGCAGCGTGATCGCGGCGCTGACCCACTCCATCTGGGGCGTCATCCTCGGTCGCGCCCTGCAGGGCAGTGGCGCCATCTCGGCCGCCGTCATGGCGCTGCTCTCGGATCTCACCCGCGAGCAGAACCGCACCAAGGCGATGGCCTTCATCGGGGTGAGCTTTGGCATCACCTTCGCCATCGCCATGGTGACGGGCCCCCTCATCACCCACGCGCTGGGGCTGTCCGGCCTGTTCTGGCTCATCGCCCTGCTGGCGCTGGGGGGCATAGCCATCACCCTCTGGCTGGTGCCGACCCCGAGTGGTCACCTGCTCAATCGCGAGTCCAGCATGGTCAGGGGCGGGATGCGCACCGTGCTCACCAACCCGCGCCTGCTCAAACTCAACCTCGGCATCCTCTGCGTGCACACCCTGCTGATGTCGAGCTTCGTGGCGCTGCCGCCGCTGCTGGAGCAGGCCGGTCTGCCCCGTGACAGCCAGTGGCAGGCCTATCTGGTCACCATGCTGGTCGCCTTTGTCAGCGTGGTGCCCTTCATCATCTATGCCGAAAAACGCCGCCAGATGAAACGGGTATTCCAGGCTTGCGTGCTGGTGATGCTCATCGCCGAAGTGGTGCTGTGGCAGGCCGGGTTGCAGCTGTGGGGCCTGCTTGCCGGGCTGCAGCTCTTCTTCATCGGCTTCAACGTGATGGAGGCGCTGTTGCCGTCGCTCATCAGCAAGGAGTCGCCACCGGGTTACAAGGGCACCGCCATGGGGGTCTACTCCACCAGCCAGTTCATCGGGGTGGCCATAGGCGGCAGCCTGGGTGGTTTGCTCTACAGCCTGGGCGGCGGCGTGCTGGTGTTTGGCAGTTGTGCCCTGCTGGCCCTGGCCTGGCTGGGGGTCAGCCTCACCATGCAGGAGCCCCCCTATGTGAGCAGCCTGCGCATAGTGCTGCCGGCAGGGGTCGAGGCGAGCGCGGCGCTGGAGCAGAAGATCCGCGCCTGTGACGGGGTGAGCGATGTGCTGCTGGCGCCAGCCGAGCATTCGCTCTATGTGAAGGTGGACAGCAAGCGCCTCACGCGCAGCGATCTGGAGCGGCTGGTCGCCGTCTGACGGCGTCTGCCAGCATGCAAAAGCCCGCCAATTTGGCGGGCTTTTTGTTGGGTTGGGTTCAGTCGGCCAGGCAGGGCTGCTCGGCGGGCAGGCTCGTGGCGTCGCCCAGCAGCAGGGTGCTGAGGGCCTCTCTGGCGCACTGTGAGGAGTGCAGCTGGCCGTGCCGGTTGCTCTGCTCCACCCGCACCAGACGGGCGGCGCTGCCAAAGGCGGCCTGCATCTGGCGGGCACCGGCGAAGGGCGTATTGGGATCGTACTCGGCGCCGAGCACCAGGGCCCTGGCATCATCCGGGAGCCTTATCTCGCCGGCGCCGTAGGTGGTGATGGGCTGGCGCGGGTAAGGCCAGTCGGCGCAGGTGTTGAAGCTCTTGGCCAGCAGCAGGGCGCCGGCCCCCTGGAAGGCGGCATCTTCCGGGTCCAGCGCCTGCCAGCCATAGGGCTCGCTGTTGTCGGTGCAGTGGATGGCGCTGAAGAAGGGCATTTCCAGCAGATCCTGGTAGGGGGTCTCGTCGGCCTGCTCCTTGGCGAGGCGGGTCAGCAGGGGGCCTGCATCATCCTGCTGCCAGAAGGCGAGCTGATCATAGTGCTGGCTGCCGCTGATGGCATCGCTCATCACAGCTTCCCAGTGGGCGCGGTCGAGCACATTGCCCATGTTGTCCACATAGCGGCCGCTGTCGCGCACCTGGCGGGTCACCGCCATGCTGCGCTGCAGCGCCTCGGCCCCGAAGCGCCATGCAAGGATGCGATTGGCATTCTCGGCATCGCCGCGGAAGATGGCCGGGTAGCGGCTCTCGGCAGGGGACATCGGCGAGTCGACCACCAGGTTGGCCACGTGGCTCGGGTAGCGGGCGGCATAGAGGGCGGCGAGGCGGGTGCCGTAGGAGAAGGTGATGGGGGTGATGCGGTCGTGCCCCAGATGCTGGCGCAGTCGCTCCATGTCCTCGACCACGGCCCGCGAGCCCAGGTGCGGCGCATGCAGCTTCAACGGCTCGTCGCAGCGCTCCCGCAGCGCAGTGCCGAAGGCCTTGCCCTGATCGTCACCGCTCTCGAGCGCCGGCAGGGCGCCCTTGTCCCGGCTGGCAAAGATCTGGGCGAGCTGCGCCGGGGTCATGTCCGGCCGGATGCCGCTCTTGTCCGTCAGCAGGCAACTGCGCAGTTCATGCCCGAGCGCGCTGTAACCGGCCCCGCGGGGATCCAGGGTGACTATGTCGTAGTGCGCCAGGATGGCGGGGTTGGCACTGCGCAACATGTCGAGCAGGATACCCAGATCCGGGGTGGCCGAGGTGGGGCCGCCCGGGTTGTAGAAGAGGGTGCCGCGATAGTCACCGGTGGCGCGATAGTGCACATAGAAGAGGTCTATGGTGTCCCCCTTGACCGTGCGGGTCTCCTGTTTGATCTCGCCCCGGATGGGGTTGTCTGACCAGGAGGAAGTCGAGAAGCGGCTTGTGTTGCCAGAGAGGAAAGTGGTAGCCGGGGCGGGGGCAGGGCGTTTCTCCCATTTGGTCTGCTTGATCTGGACCCACTCCTTGTCGTAATCGAGCGGCACCGTCAGGTAGTGGCAACTGACCTGGCTGGCGGGCACGGCGACGCCATCCTCCTGCCACCCCTGCCGCAATTGGCGGCAGATGTTGCCCGTGTCATAAGCGGCGGTGATATGCCGGGCCTTGAAGGGAGCTTCCTCTTTCTTTTCCAGATCGCAGCCCGCCAGCAGGGCCGGCGCCAGCAAAGATATCATCAGCGTGTATTTCATTTTTTTGTTTCCATCATATTGCCTGAACCCGGGCATGTTACGTGATGGACTCAAAAAAATAGCAGTGGGTAATTGTATGGAAATATTTCAATGTATGTCGGTGAAAATAATTCGGCGTCATTAACTGGGTTGTTTGAAAATAATGGCCCGCATAGCGCCCCGTTATTTTTATCGGGATCAATAAATGTCGCTAAACAGGCCATGTGGCATGAAGGGAGTGCCGGTTATACCCGCGTGCTCACCAGGCCCGCCAGAAGGGTTTGTCTCCCAGTATGGTGGCCCTGTGCATCACCCGCCGGGCAGGCAGATAGTCGGCGTTGGCATAGTGCTGGGTGACCCGGTTGTCCCAGATGGCGATGTCGTTCTCCTGCCAGCGCCAGCGCACCTGATACTCGGGTTTGGTGATGTGGGCGAACAGGAAGGCAAGCAGCGCCTCGCTCTCCCGCGCAAGCAGATCGGGCAGGCGGGTGGTGAAGCCTTCGTTGACGAACAGCGCCTGGCGGCCGCTCAGGGGATGGGTGCGGACCACAGGGTGGCGCAGGGGCGGGTGGCGGGCCGCCGCCTCCTGCCAGCGTCCATATTCCGCCGGGCTGCCGTTGTGGCGATGGGCCGGGAACGACTTGCTGAAGTCGTGCTCGGCTTCCAGTCCCGCCAGCAGCTGTTGCAGCCTGGGGGAGAGCCCCTCGAAGGCGGCGATGCCGCTGGCCCACAGGGTGTCACCGCCGACCGGCGGCAACTGCTTGGCGGCCAGGATGGCCAGCGCCGGTGGCGTCTCTATGAAGGTCACATCGGTATGCCAGTTGTCATTGTCCGGCGGATTCTCGTGGTGGGTGTCGAGCACTATGATCTCTTCGGCCTCGGGCGCATGGGGATAGACGGGGTGGATGTGCAGATCGCCGAAGCGGTTGGCCAGCGCCCGCTGAGCCAGGGGGGTGATGGGCTGATCCCGAAAGAACAGCACCTGATGGATCAACAGGGCCTGATGGAGCTGCTCGAAGTGGATCTCGTTCAAGGGTCCGGCCAGACGGATGCCGCTGACTTCGGCGCCGATATGGGGGCCAAGGGGGGTGATGTGCAGGGTATTGCTCATAGTCCTTCTCCATGCCACGGCGTCAGGCGACGCTGCAGCGCACGTAAACCAAGTTCCAGAATGAAGGCGATCAGGGCGATCACCAGAATGCCCGCCAGCACCACGTCGGTGGCGAGAAACTCGCCGGCGGCTTGCACCATGAAGCCCACGCCGCGGGTGGCGGCGATGAGCTCGGCCGCCACCAGGGTGGACCAGCCGACCCCGAGCCCGATGCGCAGCCCGGTCAAGATTTCCGGCAGGGCGCCGGGCAGGATGACGTGCCACAACACCTGCCAGCGGGTGGCGCCCAGTGCCCGGGCGGCCCGCAGCCGCACCTGCTGGGCGCTCTGTACCCCCGCCAGGGTTGCCATGGCGACCGGCGCGAAGATGGCGAGATAGATGAGCAGTACCTTGGAGGTCTCGCCTATGCCAAACCAGATCACCATGAGCGGCAGATAGGCGAGCGGCGGTACCGGTCGGTAGAGCTCGATCAGCGGATCCAGCATGCCGCGCACCGTGGGGCTCAGACCCATGGCAATCCCCACAGTCACCCCGCACAGGGCCGCCGCCGTCAGCGCGATCAGGATGCGCTGCAGGCTGGCCGCGAGGTGTTGCCACAGGGTGGCATCCATGAAGCCCTGCGGCCCGGCTATGGTGATGAACTGGTGCAGCACCTGCTCGGGGGGCGGCAAAAACAGCGGGCTTATCAGCCCGAGCCGGGCCACCAGCCACCAGAGGGCCAGCAGGGCGGTCAGGCTAAGCAGGCTCAAGCCAAGCCTGCGTGGCAGGGGCCAGCGCAGGCGCACCTTGGCGGGGACCGCCGAGGAGGAGAGGGCGGCCGTCATGCAAACACCTCCCGCTCGGCGAAGACCCGGCCCAGCACATACTCGCGCCGCTCGATGAAGGCCGGATCCGACTTGATGCTGCGGCACGACTCACCGGCGGCGAAGCGGCGGCCAAAATCCAGGGTCAGCCGCTCTGTGATCCGGCCCGGGGCGGGGGAGAGCAGTACCAGCTCGGTGGCCATGAATACCGCCTCCTCTATGTCGTGGGTGATGAGCAGTACCTGGCGACGCTGCTCGTGCCACAGGCGCAGCAGCAGGGTCTGCATCTGCTCGCGAGTGAAGGCATCGAGGGCGCCGAAGGGTTCGTCGAGCAGCAGCAGTTGCGGCTGGGTGGCAAGGGCGCGGGCTATGCCGACCCGCTGGCGCTGGCCGCCGGAGAGCTGCCAGATGGGCTTGGCGTGGGCCTCCTCCAGCCCTACCTTGCGCAGCATGGCCCGCGCCCTGGCCTCGCGCTCGGGGCGGGGCAGGCCGGCCAGCTGCAGCCCGAAGGCCACGTTGTCCAGCATGTTGCGCCAGGGCAGCAGCCCCTCGTGCTGGAACACCACACCCCGCTCGGCGCCGGGGCCGGTCACCGGCCTGCCCTGCAGGCTGATCTGGCCCTGATGATGGGTGAGAAAGCCCGCGATCAGGTTGAGCAGGGTGGTCTTGCCACAGCCGGAAGGGCCGAGTACCACCATCAGCTCCCCCGCTTCCAGCGTCAGGTTGATGTTGTCGAGCACCCGTCTGCCGTCGTAGTCGGCGCAAAGGTGAGTGAGTTGCAGCATGGCGGCCTCCTGGTCATTTGGGGTCGTTCAGCGGGCCTGGGCCTTGACGAAACGGTCGGTCACGTACTGGCTGTAATCGCTGCCGGCGGTCTGCACCTTGCCCTGCTCCTTGAGGAAGCGGGCCGTGTCCACTATGGTCCGGTTCACCAGCGCGGCGAGCTCGTCGCTCTGCTTGCGGGCAGTCAGGTAGGTGTTGCCTTTGACCAGCCCGGGTACCTCTGCTGCGGGTACGCCGCTCAGCTTTGCCAGCTTGGCGAGGTTGTCCGGCTGTGCCAGCCAGCCTGCCGGGTTTTCCAGATAGCCGCGCTGGGCCGCCAGGGTACTGTTGACGAAGGCCTGCACCACCTCGGGGTGAGCCTTGGCGAACTCCTTGCGCACTACCCATACATCGAGCGTGGGGGCGCCCCATTCACCCACCTGGGCCGAGTCGGTCAGTATCTTGCCCTCCCTGGTCAGTTCATTGAGGGCCGGTGCCCAGACGTAGGCGCCATCTATGTCACCCCGTTGCCAGGCGGCTATGATGGCCGGTGGCTGCAGATTCACTATCTGCAGGCTGGCCGGATCCAGGCCCCAGTGTCTGAGGGCGGCCAGCAGGCTGTAGTGGGTGGTGGAGGTAAAAGGCACGGCGATGCGTTTGCCGGTCAGTGCCTGGGGGGAGGAGAGATCCGGTTTCACCACCAGCGCCTCCGAGTTGCCGAGCCTGGAGGCGAGCAGGAACACCTCTATGGGCACCTGCTGGCTGGCGGCCACCGCCAGCGGGCTGGAGCCTATGTTGCCTATCTGCACGTCGCCGGAGGCGAGCGCCCGCACCACGCTGGCGCCACTGTCAAACTTGAGCCACTTCACCTCGGCACCGCTGTCGCGGGCAAAGGTGTTGTCGGCCTGGGCCACCTTGGCCGGCTCGGCGGAGGTCTGATAGGCCACCGTCACCTCGACGGCGTTGGCCTGCAAACTGATGATGGCGAGGGCCGCCAGCCAGAGGGAATATCCTTTTCCTGTCATGGTACTGCTCCGTATCGGGGTAATGGAGCCGCAGTATTTCCATTTATCCGGGCGACAATGAAAGAATAAAAATATATGGGTGATGAGTTATGGTTCTTAGAAAAAGAACGGTAACGCAATGCGGTTATTTATATATCTCAATATGAGGGATTGATATCCGCCGCTTGGCAATGGCAGGCTGATATTGTCAGCATCCAATACAGGTTTATGGCTATGCTTGCCCGATTTATGAATATTGAACGAGTTATATTGCTGGCAATAATAAAGACCCGCCATATTGGCGGGTCTGATGTTCGGTGAACGCTCTGGTGCGCTAATCAGCGCTCGATCAGCGGGGCCGAGCGGTAGCTCCACAGCCCATAGGTGCGCAGCGCATCGCGGTAGATACCGAGCAACTCGCTGTCGCTCACCTTGGCCAGGGTCGAGAGCGACTTGTCCGGGTAGCTGACGCTGTCTATCTGGATCCCGGCCGGGCCGCTCTGCCAGCAGGCGATCTCCAGCAATGTCTGGCCCCGGCGCACGTGGCTGGCCGAGCTCACCAGGGTGGCGTACTGGATCTGGTGGCGGGCGAGGGCGTAGCCGCTGTAGAGGGCGTTTTCCACCGTACTGGTGGCGTAGTTCTCCTCTATGATGCGCGAGCGATCTATGCCCTTCTTCACCAGCCAGTCCGCCATCAGCTTGCCCTCGGTCTGGCGGTTCTGGGGCACGCCGCCGGTCAGTATGATGAGCGCCGCCGGGTTGGCCTGGGCCAGGGAGCGGGTGGTTTCCAGTCGGCCCAGCAGTATGTCGTGCATACTGCCATCGGGATTGAGGGCATAGCCCAGGGTGACGATGGCCCGGTTGCCCGGCTTGGGTGAACGCTCCCCCTGCTCTTTGAGCGGGGTGGCGTTGACGCGGGCCACCGTATCCAGGATGCGCTGCAGATCGGCGGCGCGGCCGGGATTGAGGGTCGCCAGCTTGCTCTGGTATGCCTGGGCGGCACTGGGGTTTTGCTTGAAGGTCTGCCAGGTGGCCAGGTAGGTGAGCAGATCTATGTCGTCCGGCGCCGTGCTGAGCGCCTGCTCGAACAGGCCTATGGCCTTGTCCACGTTGCCGTTGTAGATCTGGGCGTTGGCCGCCGAGATCAACAGGTCGGTGCGATAGGGTTCGAGCTGATAGGCCTGCAGCAGCAGCTCTGTGACCTGCTCCATGTTGCTCGGCATCTTGGCGGTGAAGCCGGCGGTGGAGATGCGGGCCGGCGACTTGAAGATCTGCCAGGCATCTGCCAGCAGCTGATCCACCACCTGGCGCTTGCTGATGTACTGGTCGTAGTTTTGCTCCTTTTGCAGGGAGCGCACCGGAGCAGCCCAAGCATTGGTGGAGACAAACACTGGCAGCGCCAACAGGCTGGCCAGGGTCAGGGCAATCGCGGTTTTCTTCATCATGGCGTTCCACTTGGGGTTAAGGGCGCTATGCCATTGCATGACCCGTAGGGGCTTTTCCAATAAAAACATAAACTTGGTGATTGCCTACTCTACTCCTTTTCAGATGAAAAAAACGTGAACCGATTCGGTTATCCGGGGATGGGGTCTGTGCCTCTCTCCTGTGCCGTCTGCCGAGCTGCTGGACCCTGCTGGCTGGCGCTCATTGGGCTTGTGCTCACTTGCGGGTCAATCCTGCCGCGTTTTCGGGCGAGCCCCTGTCCGGGGTGAAAAAGTTGCCTAAGCCAATCGTTTTACCGCTTTTTCTGTGACGGCGATCACTGTAGCATCGCCGCCCGACCTGCCACCCGGTCGCATCTCCCCCTGCGACGGCGCTGGCGTCACCCGATACATGCTGTCACCCGGAACGTGAATGACCCCAGGATGGGACCCGCCACTAACCTGTAGGTTTGTGGTCTGCGTGTCGCGTGGGTCGGCACCTCTCCCGCCGGTTCTCCCGCGACGCCTGTCTGCAGACTTGCCATATGAAACTCCTCTCTTCATAGGTGCAAGATGACACTGTTATTGAGTCTGGTCGGTATGCTGGCCCTGATGTTTATCGCCTGGCTGGCCAGTGAAAACCGCCGTGCCATCCGCTGGCGAACCGTGCTTGGGGCGCTCGCCCTGCAAACCGGCTTTGCCGCCCTGGTGCTCTATTTCCCCCCCGGACAAATCATGCTCGGTGCCATGAGCAATGGCGTCTCCGCCCTGCTCGGCTTTGCCGACAGTGGCATCCGCTTCGTGTTTGGCGATCTCGCCAGCAACGGTTTTATCTTCGCCGTGCGGGTGCTGCCGCTGGTGATCTTTATCAGCGCGCTGATCGCCGTGCTCTACCACTTCGGCATCATGCAGTGGGTGATCCGGGTGCTGGGCGGCGCCGTGCACCGCCTGCTCGGCACCAGCCGCGCCGAATCCCTGGTGGCCACCGGCAATATCTTCCTCTCGCAGGGGGAGTCGCCGCTGCTTATCCGCCCCTTCCTCGCCGGCATGACCCGCTCCGAACTCTTTGCTGTGATGACCTGCGGCATGGCCTCGGTGGCGGGCTCCGTGCTGGGCGGTTATGCCGGTCTGGGGGTGGATCTTAAATACCTGATCGCCGCCTCCTTCATGGCCGCGCCGGGTGGCCTCTTGATGGCCAAACTGCTGGTGCCGGAGCAGCAGCAGGTGAGCGATCAGGCCGAGATCACCCTCGACAAGAGCGACTACAGCAACGCCATCGATGCCCTGGCGGGCGGCGCCATGAGCGGCATGAAGATCGCGGTGGCCATCGGCACCATCCTGCTGGCCTTTGTCAGCGTCATCACCATGATCAACGCCGGTCTCACCACGGTAGGCGAGTGGTTCGGCTGGGCCCATCTCTCCCTGCAGCAGCTGCTGGGTTATCTGTTTGCCCCGGTGGCCTGGCTGATTGGTGTGCCCGCCAGCGAGATGATGGCGGCAGGCTCCCTGATTGGTCAGAAGGTGATCATGAACGAGTTCGTCGCCTATCTGGACTTTGCCAATATCAAGGCCGATCTGAGCGCCCACACCCAGATCATCATCACCTTCGCGCTGTGCGGTTTCGCCAATCTGGGCTCCATTGCGGTGCAGCTTGGCTCCATCGGCACCATGGCGCCGGAGCGCCGCCACGATGTGGCCAATATGGGCTTCAAGGCGGTGTTGGCGGCGACCCTGGCCAACCTGATGAGCGCCACCCTGGCCGGGATCTTTGTCTCGCTGGCCTGATAGCGTGACGCAATAGCCGGTTAGCTAGCGGCAAAAACAAAAGACCCCCTCTTGCCGCTGGGCGAGAGGGGGTCTTTTTCGTTGGACTGATTACAGATGCAGGTCGGGTAACAGCGCAGCCTGTTCCTGAAAATGGCGGCAGCGACGCTCAACGTCGTCTCGGTAGCGTGCCAGATAAGCCAGCTCTGCGGGATTGTCTGTCTCAACCATGGCGATGGCGGTATCCAGATGAAGGAGGATGTCGTTGGTCATCTTGTGCAAGGTCTGTTGCAACAGGCGTTTGGGCAGATCACACGCCTCGGCCATCTCCAGCAACTGCCATGCGTTGATCGCCTCGGGGGCAAACTCGTCGCCTATGGCCATGGCCAGATGCTGGTTGAACTCGGGGTAAAGCCCCACATTGACCAGATCGTACCAGGGGGTGGGCGTCAGCCCTGCCCGCGAGACGAAGAAGCTGTAGTTCTTGCCGTGGGCATCATGGTTGTTGACGCAGAGGTTGAAGAGCAGCCATTGCAGCATGTTCAATCTGGCTTGCGCCGGATTGACACAAAGGGCGCTGAGGCTGAACAGTCGTGGCAGGCTCACCCCTTCCCTAATATGGGCCACATCCCGCCCGTCACCGAAGTTGCGTTCATATTTTCGCGTGACGGGGAACCCTAGCCCCTGACAGGCGTCGATCATGTGGCGACGGCGAACCCTCAAGCCATCTTCATCAAGACGCCGATCAAACCGTTCCACCAGCAAGCCTCGGTGGGACTTCTCATCTTGACCAAATGTGTGCAGTTCAACCTGTGCGACCGGCATGCCCAGCAACGCGGCCAGCCGCATGGTCACAAATTCATTGATCACAAGATGAGGGTGATGCTCGAACTTGAGGAGGTGGGTGGAACAGAGTTCGCCCTCGCCAAATCCCAGCGCCCCCTCGAGTCGCAGCACGTTGAGCTTGGCCTGCACACCCGCAACCGAGAGTCGGGGGCGACCATCCCAGACTTCCAGCGGCCAGATCTCGGGCTGATCGAGTCGCAGCATCAACTCCTCTGGGGTGATGGGGCGAAAGTGGGTGGGAATGTCGGACTCTGCGGACAGGGTAAAGGTGACAGCTCCGGATACATCGCGGCCAATGCCGTGGATCAGGGCAAAGAGATTGCTGCGCGAAACGGATAGCGCCTCAATCAGGTGCTCCAGCCCGCGATTTTCTGGCAGCAAGTTGCCGAGATATGCCCGGATCTGGGCGCTGCTGGCCGAGCCATCCAGCGCCAGCGGTGGTGAAAGCGGGAATCCATGCGCTTGCCACTCTGGCAGATAGCCGAGCTGAAACGCATCCCGGCTGGAGTCATATTCGAGATGGCCGATCAGTTGGTTACCCAGCCGAAGTTCAAGCCGATGGTGCTCAGAACCACTCATCATCACCGACCTCTGGTTGGCTGTTGCCGCTCGTTACCTGTGAACCCACTTCCTGCACCAGTTGCAAGCGCAGCCCCAGCGCCTTCATCACCTGCAATAGGGTAGAGAGGTAGACATCCCCACCCTTCTCAATCTTGATCAGGGTCTTTTTGGATATGCCGCACAGTGAAGCCGTCACCTCCTGCGTCATCCTGGCGGCCTTGCGCCTATCGCGTATCGCCAGCCCCAGCGAGGCGGGATCCAGTTCTTTCGGGCCGGTTTGCAACGATGTGTCTGCCATCATGATCACGGAAAAAGTGTAGGTTATTACACCTTAACCCATGGTAAGAGCAAACAGCAACAAAAAGTGTACGATGGTGCACTTTTTATGGTCTAGGTGCTGTTTGCGAGAGAAAAGTGTAGAGAGGTTCACTTTTTAGAACAGAAGAGGTGGTTAGGGATGGTCTGGGGGATGACTGAGGGGCCGGGAGGGTGTTGCTTGCAGAGCAGCCTTGCACTTCACCTTCACTTCACTGAGCGGGGATAGGGTAGGCACCAGTTTTCAGTTGGAGCTTTACGATATGCCCACCATAGTCACCCACGCCGCCGTCCCCCTCTGCCTTGGGCTCGGGCTTGGCAGCCGGATCATCCCGCCACGTCTGCTGTTGGCGGGGGTTGCCATCGCCATGCTGCCCGATGCCGATGTGCTTGCCTTCAAGCTGGGGGTCGCCTACGGCCATGTCTTTGGCCACCGCGGCTTTACCCACTCCCTGCTGTTCGCCTTTGCCCTGCCCACGCTGGCCATGTTGTTTCACGGCCAGCTTAGGGCCAGCGCCGCCACCGTCTGGTCGTTTTTGCTAGTCTCTCTGCTCTCCCACTGCCTGCTCGATTCCCTCACCACAGGCGGCAAGGGGGTTGGCTGGCTCTGGCCGTGGCGTGACGAGCGTTTCTTCGCCCTCTGGCAGGTGATCCGGGTGGCCCCCTTCAAGCTGGAGGCCTATCTCACTGCCCGAGGCGAAGCAGTGATCCTCTCCGAGCTCTACTGGGTATGGCTGCCGGGGGTTGTGCTGATGCTTATCTTGGTGGGGTGGCGGGTGTGGAGAAGGGAGCGGTAGTGGCGGGGTTGAGGAGAGTTGTTGGATATATCGTGGCTGAGCAACAAATAAAAGCTTGGACACCCATCTTTTGGGCTCTGGCTGCAATGTTTTGCTCAGAAAAATAGGGGACAGATTTCTTGTTTCTAGCGAGCAGCACACCGGCGGCGCGTAGCGCCGTCCGAGTGCTGTTGCTTTTTAAATGGCAATCTAGATTCGTGCAACGTCAATGTTGTAGCCTTGAGCACACATTTCTTTTGCCAAGATAAGACCAGCTTCTTTAGCAAGATCATCTTTAAATGGAATATAAATTAGCCCTTGAATATCTGATGGACGTTCCATGTTTTCTTGCTGTTTTAATAAAATTGCTACTCGCTTACGACCGAGCTTGGAAAGCAACATACCCAGTTCTAGCACCACATTTTGCCTTGCTCTGTAAGCCGACTCATCCGCGTGCTGTGCCCTATGCCCTTTATCATCTGGCGTAGCAAGAACTACTGCAAATTGGACATCAGCTGTGTAGGCTTCCAACTTTTCGATAATAGTTTGACCTTCTGAGGGAAGCTGATCGAGTATCAGTGGCTCCATGCCCCAGCGGCGCAACATAGCCTCTAACTGGGTTCGGGCAGGCTCATCATGACCGTACACGACGAAAACTTTGTTATTGCCTCTAACTATCCCTGCCGTTGGTGCTGCTACTGGTTGTCCCCCAGGGGTAAGCCCAAGCAACGCTTTTACGTTTTCCTGTTCTTTTCCGCCTACTACAATTTTTCCTGAGTCGTATACATTCACCGACGAACCATTGGTGAACTTAATTTGTTGCCCATAGCCAATGGATTTTATTTCATCAACCATATATCCCTTGGCAACAAGTATTTCCTGTACTTTCTCTAAATTCACTCAAAGCTCTCCCATTGCCATTTAACAAAGCTGCAGTAGTCCGACAGCAGTGTATTCCGTATAACTTCGTCCCGCCTAATAATTGCCACGAAAAAGTTACATCATGACAATACTAAGCAGCCTCTGATATCCAAATGTGTTCGTTTGTCTTCTTCTTACTATAAGATTTCCCCAGCATAAAAACATAGAGCACGAGTCGGCGATGCCAAACTCCTGCAAAGCTACAGCCGAAGAGTTCCATGTGGCGATCTTTTTGATCGCCGCTACGCCGGAGGCAGCATGTCTTGGATCGCCAGCAGCTTCTCTATGTCCCGTCCAATTATTTTCTTCGCACAGTCTAGGCAGTAGTGATCCCAACTCCGGTCGTTTCTGACCTTCAGGCGCACATCGCCCTTCTCGATACGGTGCTTGGCACTGGCTTGACAGTTATGGGCCTTGCCAGCGGTATCTATCTCGACATGGGTTACTAGAGACTTAATTGCCACCGAACACCTCCACTACAGCTGCCGTGACTATGCTGTCGAATCCTTGGTCAATCCGTTCGAGCATCTCGCGCGAGAACTCGTGCCGTTGTCCCGCTCTCATACCGACAAAGGTATTAACCTGACGATTGATGGCTGCAATCATCACGATCAAGTTCGTTCTGCCGAGACGTTTTGTATCAAGCTCGTGACCATTAGGGTTGATGTCTCTCTCGCCGAGAATCCCGGCCGCCACCGTATTCACACGTGCTGGAAGCCCGTCTCGCATCGCCTGGCGCTGGCGGACGCGGGTGACTGGTACCGGCTGCAGGGTTTGGTATGCGGCGGCGACATCGTCCATGGTATAACCGCGATCTTGGAGCACGCGCAGGGCGGCCAAGGCCGCATCGTCATGCAGCAAGGGGATTTCCTCGATGTGCACCTCGGACTGACTGCGCACCTCCACGCCGTCCAAATCATGGGGTACCGGCTCCACCTGTCGCTCGATGGGGGCATGATCTGGATCGACTTCCTCCACCGGCAGCAACTGGTCGAAATAGTCCCGGTCGGCCTCGCTAAACTCCTGGAAGTCAGCCCAGCGTCTGGCGATGTTCGCGCCAGCATGGAACACGACGACGCCTTGGTTGAGGACGTCGCCGGGAGCGTTCTGCCGAATGACGCGCATGATGCGACCGACGAACTGAACGAACGGGGACAGATTACTAAAGATGCTGAACACGGCGGCCACGGACAGGTACGGATGGTCGAACCCTTCACCGAGCTTGCGCACCTGGACGATCACATCGAGCTCATGGTTTTCCAACCGTTGCATCACTCTCTGGTTCGCCGGCGCGTTCTCTCGCGAATGCACATAACTAGCGTGCAGACCACGTGCGACATAGGCTTCGACGACTTGCCGACAGTGTTCGTAGTTTAGGGCCGAGGCGATAATCTTCAGTCGGGCCTCGCCAGTCTCCTCGCGCAGCCGGTGCAGCTCTCGGATTGAAGCATCCACAATAGTGTTCAGCGTTTCGGTAGAAGTTACGATGCTGCGGCGGAAATCGGCGTCCTCCTCACCCAGCCGGCGTACCTCGTCAAGCCCTACCTCGATCTCCTGACCGTCTTCTCGGCGCACATACCGGAGCGTGCGAGGGTTCAACTGTACGGCCTTAAGGCGTTTGACATAGCCTTCGCGGATCGCTTCGAAAATAGGGTACGTATAGATGACGCGCCCCTCCATGAGCTGGCCATCGGCGCGCATCGGCGTCGCGCTGAAGTTGACGATCTGCGCTTCGGGAAACTGCGCCTTGAGAGCCTGCCAGCTGTCGGCTACACCGTGGTGACCCTCATCGACGAGAATCAGGTCGAAGTAGTCGGCCGGTAGTTGGCGCAGCCAGCGGTTCGAGTCTCCGCCTTGGAGTTGCTGAATATTAGTAATGACGACGTGCGCTTCGTTCAAATCAGTCAGGTTGGTCATCGTCCCTCGGATTTCGACCGGCTCAGGATAGGGCGCGCCGACGAGCACCGCGCACTTCTGGTAGAACATGTTCGGATTGGACGGGTCGAAATCACTGGCCAACTGCTGAGCGATGGCCACGCCTGGCGCGACCACCAGCGTCCGCCGTGAGCGGAAGGCAAAAGGCGATATCGTGATGCTCCCGGACTTGCCACATCCGACTGGGAGTATTACTGCGAACTCACGCTCCCCGCCACCCGCCGTGAAAACCTCGTTTAGCGCGCGGAACACGCCTTTCTGGGGAGTGCGGATACGTTCGTTATTCTCGATGTGTGGCTCGCGGTTCTGAAATGGATTGGTCATATGGATCCTTTTGTTGGGGTTTAGGGTACTGCGTCACAACGGCCGAGCGGATCATACGAGATACGACCAAAATGGCGTGTGCAAGGCCACGTAAGTCACAGGCCCCGTCGTTAGAGACTACCGCCCCTGAATTTCAGCTCCCAGCCCACTGCTTCTCACCTGTGAGATAGCAACAATCGCTGCCATGGAGCTCTCCCGAGAGATATATTGTCGATTGCCATCTTAAGGGGCCTGATTGAGACATGGAAAGAGGAAGTTGATAGAAACCTGAGTTGGCTCAATTAATTAGTGAGCAATCGATATTTTAAGTGAGTCATTGTTTCAGCAGAGAATGCGGAAATACCCTCTCCCAGAGGGAGAGGGAGCTTGTTTGCAGTTAGACGCGAGCTTAGGGCTGGCACTGTCTTGTCTTGATCCCCCTCCAAGCCGCCGAGTCGAACTCTGTGGGTCAGGAGCGCCGTCAGGGATGACGGCGCAGCCGCAGTTGGTACAGGGATGTACCATCTGCGGCGTTCCGTCCGACCCAGAGAGCGAGATGCGGGAACCCGCCGCAGGCGGGCGGCTTGGCGGGGGTGGCCTTTCTTTTGGTGACTTTTCTTTGGCCACGCAAAGAAAAGTCACTCGCCCACGCCAGAAGGGCGGGCGAAACCCTGTCGAGGGCGAAGCACTCGCGTCTTGCGCGGTGAAGCCGCGCCATCACATCCAATCCGCGAACGTCCGAATACGCTGCGCTATTCGAACCTACGATTCGATAACGCCGGGGGATTATGGGTTCCCTCACCCTGACTCTCTCCCAAGGGGAGAGGGGACAAAGACGCTGGGAGCGGCAACAAGCAGGAAATAGAAAGGGAGCCTATCAGGCTCCCTTTCCTCAGACACGGCCAATGGCATTTGACTAATGCCATCCCTTATCGATTGGTCGCGGCCTTCATCCCTTCTACAAACTCTTTCAGACGAGTGAGCATATGCTCCGGGTTCTTGTGGTGGGTCTCGATGATCTTCACCACTGCGGAGCCGGAGATGGCACCGGCGGCGCCGGCCTTGATGGCTTCACGCACCTGAGCCGGTTCGCTGATGCCAAAGCCGATCAGGGCGGGGGGCGCCTTGAACTCGCGCAGGGTATTGATCAGGCCATCCACCGGCATGCCGGCCTTGGTCTCGGCGCCTGTCACACCGGCGCGGCTCACCAGATAGGTGTAACCACTGCCAAGCTCCGCCACCTGTTTCAGGGTCTCGGCGTCGCCGTTGGGCGGGGCGATAAAGATGCTGTCGATGCCGAACTTGTCGGCGGCCGCCTTGTAGGGGGCACACATCTGCACCGGTACGTCGGCGACCAGCACCGAATCCACGCCCGCCTGCTGGCACTTCTCATAAAAACCGTCGATCTGGCGCACATAAACGAGATTCGCATAGACCAAGAGGCCAATGGGCAGTTGCGGGTACTTGGCACGGATGCGGCCGAGCAGCTCGAAGCAGTCGTCCGGGGTGGTGTGGCTCTCGAAGGCGCGCAGGGCTGCGCCCTGAATGGTGGGGCCGTCCGCCACCGGATCGGAGAAGGGAATGCCGAGTTCGAGGGCATCGGCGCCCCCTGCGACCAGCGCATCAACGATGGCCAGCGACAATTCGGGGGTGGGGTCACCCAGCATCACGAACGGCACGAAGGCGCCCTGATGGACGGCGTCCAGACGGGAGAAGAGTTGTGCGTAGCGATTCATGACAAGGTTCCTTCTTTCTCGAAAATGTCGGCGACGGTAAAGATATCTTTGTCGCCACGGCCGGAGAGGTTGACGATGAGCACCTGCTCTTTTTCCGGTTCACTGCGGGCCATCTTGAGGGCGTGAGCCAGCGCGTGGGAGGATTCCAGCGCCGGGATGATCCCTTCGGATTTGGCCAGCTCCTGGAAGGCGTCCAGCGCCTCCTTGTCGGTGATGGAGACATACTCGGCGCGGCCGATGGAGGCCAGATGGGCGTGCTGCGGGCCGACGGAGGGGAAGTCTAGCCCCGCCGAAACGGAGTAGGACTCCTGAATCTGCCCCTGCTTGTCCTGCATCAGGTAGGAGTGCATGCCAAAGAAGACCCCCTTGCTGCCGTGACCCAGCGGCGCACCGTGCTCGCCGCTCTCTATGCCGTGACCACCCGGCTCGACCCCGATGAGGCGCACCTCAGGGTTGTCGATAAAGTCGGCAAACATGCCGATGGCGTTGGAACCGCCGCCGACGCAGGCGATTACCGCATCGGGCAGCCGCTCCTCTTTCTTGAAGCACTGGGCCTTGGCCTCTTCGCCGATCATCTTCTGGAACTCCCGCACTATGGTGGGGAAGGGGTGCGGACCGGCGGCGGTGCCGAGCAGATAGTGGGCGTTGTCGTAGTTGGCAGCCCAGTCACGCAGCGCCTCGTTGCAGGCATCTTTGAGGGTGGATGAGCCGGAGTGCACCGGAATGACGGTAGCGCCCATCAACTTCATGCGAAATACGTTGGGCTTCTGGCGCTCGCAATCCTTGGCACCCATATAGACCCGGCACTTGAGGCCGAGCAGGGCACAGGCCAGCGCTGTGGCGACGCCGTGCTGACCGGCGCCGGTCTCGGCGATGATCTCGGTTTTGCCCATCCGCTTGGCCAGCAGCGCCTGACCCAGCACCTGGTTGGTCTTGTGGGCACCGCCGTGCAGCAAGTCTTCACGTTTCAGGTAGAGGCGGGTCTTGGTGCCCTTGGTCAGGTTGCGGGTCAGGGTAAGCGGGGTCGGGCGACCGGCATACTCGGTCAGCAGCTCCTGAAATTCGGCGATAAAGGCCGGATCCTCCTTGGCATCGACGAAGGCCTTCTCCAGCTGGAGCAGGGCGGGGATGAGGATTTGGGGCACATACATGCCACCAAATTCACCAAAAAACGGGTTAAGCAGGGTCATGGTTTCTTCCTTATACCTTGAGTCAAAAACGGAACATCAAAAACGACACATAGATTCAGTGGCGGCCTTAGAGCGCGCGCAGGGCGGCGAAGGCTGCGGTGAGTTTGTGGCCATCTTTCTGGCCCGGGGCACTCTCTACCCCGGAGTTGAAATCAAGGCCGAGGCAGCCGACCTGGGCCGCCTGCAGGGCGTTGTCGGGATTGAGCCCGCCTGCCAGCATCAGTTTGCTCTTGTCGAGAGTGGCTAGCATGGCCCAGTCGAACGCCTGACCTGTGCCGCCGCTCTGGCTGCCCACTTTTGTATCCAGCAACAGGCGATCGGCCGGATAGTCGAGGGCGGGCAGGGGTTCGCCGCTTTCTTTGCCGAGAGAGACGCCTACGGCTTTCCAGATCTGGCAAGTCGCCGGCAGCAGTGGGCGCAGGTTGTCGATATAGGCGGCATCTTCCTCCCCGTGCAGTTGTACCGCGGCCAGCCCCAGGGCCTCCACCGTCTTGGCAATGGTCTCTTGCTGGGCGTTGCGAAATACCCCGACGTAAGAGAGCGGCGCGCCCGCCATCACGGTGCGGGCGGCGGGAATGTCCACGTAGCGCGGGCTTTTCGCCACAAAGATGAGGCCGCCGAACACGGCGCCAGCCTGATGGGCGGCGGCGGCATCTTCGGACCTGGTCAGGCCGCACACCTTGTTCTGGCCCAGCACCAGTTTGCGTACCGCGGCCTCCAGATCGGTTTCCTCCATCAGGGAGGAGCCCACCAGGAAGCCCTTGGCATGGTGGCGCAGCTCGGCCACCTGGGTGCGATCCTTGATACCGGATTCGCTGATCACGACTCGATCGGCCGGGATGCGGGCGGCCAGCTGCTTGGTGCGGTTGAGATCGACGCTCAAGTCCCGCAGATCCCGGTTGTTGATGCCAATCACGGGGGCGCCCAGCGCGATGGCGCGGGTCAGCTCCTCTTCATTGCTCACCTCGGTGAGCACGCCGAGACCCAGCTCCCTGGCCACCGCAAACAGGGCGCGATAGCCCTCGTCGGTGAGCACGGAGAGCATCAGCAGTATGGCGTCGGCCTGATAGTGGCGGGCCAGATAGAGCTGATAGGGGTCAATCATGAAATCCTTGCAGAGCACCGGCTGGCTGACCCTGGCGCGCACTCGCGGCAGGAAGGCGAAATCCCCCTGAAAGAACTTCTCGTCGGTCAGTACCGAGATGGCGGTGGCGTATTTGCCATAGATGTCGGCGATGGCCTCCGGGCTGAAATCGTCGCGGATCAGGCCCTTGGAGGGGGAGGCCTTCTTGCACTCCAGAATAAAGCGGGTGGAACCGGCCTTGAGCGCACCGACAAAATCCCGATCGCTTGCTACCAGTTCACTCTGGAAGCTCTCCAGTGGCTGGGCCAGCTTGCGGGCGGCGACCCACTCCTGCTTGGCCGCTACTATTTTGCCGAGAATGGTCTGGTTGATGGAGGCCATGTTCAGGAAGGCATGGGGGGCAATAAGGTCTGACATCTCGTTATCCTTGCGAAACTGGGTACTGCCCTGCGGGCGATCTGAGCTAGTGCCTGAGTGAGTGCCGTGCTGGTTAGTGGCTGACATCATGCCTCCTGATGGCTCAGGGTGGCGAGCCGGGCGGCGAGCTCGGCTGCCTTGCCGCTCGCCAGCACCGCCAGCACCTGGGCCGCCGCGCTCTTGAGATCTGCGGCCTTGCCTGCCATCAGCAGCAGGGGGGCCACGTTGGCGGCGATGGCGGCGTTGTGAGCCGGGGTGCCTTTCCCTGCCAGAATGGCGGCCGTGATGGCGCGGTTCTCTTCAGGCTCGCCCCCTTGAATGGCGCTGACTGGATAGGTCTCCAGGCCAAAGTCCGCCGGGGTGATCATGAATTCGCGGATCTCGCCGTCACGGATCTGGGCCACCTGGGTCGGGCCGTGGATGGCAATCTCGTCGAGCCCGGCGCCGTGAACCACCATACCGGTTTTCAGACCCAGTGCCAGCAGGGTTTCGGCGATGGGGCGCACCAGCTCGGGGGCATAGACACCCATCAGCTGATAAGTGGGGCGAGCGGGGTTGATGAGCGGCCCCAGCACGTTGAACAGGGTGCGGGTCTTGAGGGCCTGGCGCACCGGCATGGCGTGGCGCACTCCGGCGTGGTACTGGGGGGCGAACAGGAAGCAGATGCCGAGTTCATCCAGACAGTGGCGCGCCTGCGCCGGGCTCATGTCGAGCTTGATGCCCATCTTGTCCAGCAGATCGCTCGAACCCGACTTGCTCGATACCGAGCGGTTGCCGTGCTTGGCCACTTTCAGGCCGCAGGCGGCGGCCACCAGTGCCGAGGTGGTGGAGACGTTGATGG
This sequence comes from Aeromonas sp. MR19, assembly GCF_963899305.1. Classification (NCBI taxonomy): domain Bacteria; kingdom Pseudomonadati; phylum Pseudomonadota; class Gammaproteobacteria; order Aeromonadales; family Aeromonadaceae; genus Aeromonas; species Aeromonas sp. MR19. The sequence goes on along the minus strand of NZ_CAWQWZ010000011.1, from coordinate 659,027 downwards.
TGTTGAGGCCATCGCCACCGGTACCGACTATGTCGCAAAACTCGTAGTCCGGACGGGGGAAGTCGCGCGCCTCCGCCAGCAGGGCCTCGGCGGCGCCGGCGATCTCCTCCGGGGTCTCCCCCTTGATCTTGAGGGCGGTCAGAAGGCTCGCCAGCACTATGGGATCCACTTCGCCACGTACCACCTGGCCGAAGGCATCGCGGGTACTTTCACGGCTCAGAGACTGACCCTGATAGAGGGTGTTGAGATGATGATGCATGTTGGTCTCCTTACCGCACACTGCTTACAGGACGGGTGATATGGGCGAGCGCCTGGGTCAGCAGGCGGGCCCCTTCCGAGGTCATGATGGATTCGGGATGGAACTGGAAGCCCAGCACCCTGTCGTCCTGCTGCTCTATGGCCATGGGCATGCCCTGATAGTGGGCAATCACAGTCAGCTCTTCCGGTACATAGGTGGCCACCAGCGAGTGGTAGCGCGCCACCGGCAGCGGGCTTGGCAGACCGGCGAAGGCGCCATGGCCGTTGTGCTCGATGAGCGAACGCTTGCCGTGGACGATTTCACCCGCCGCGCCGACTGTGCCGCCGTAGGCTTCGCACAGGGCCTGATGGCCGAGGCAGATGCCGAGGATGGGCACCTGACCACGGGCCAGCTTGATCAGGTCAATCAGGCAACCCGCCTCGTGAGGCGCACCCGGCCCCGGCGAGAGCACCAGCACGGCATCCCCTTCGCAGGCGGCGATCTCGCTCATGATGCGGCTCGCCGGCAGGCTGTTGCGGTAGATCCGCACCGGATAACCGAGGGAGCGGAATTGATCCACCAGGTTGTAAGTGAAAGAGTCGAAATTATCGAGCAGGAAGATGTTAGTCATGGCTCACGTCCTTATGTTGCTCCTGCTGGGCGCTCAGGGCTTGCAGTGAGGTGCCATGGCTGGCGGCGATGGCGGCCAGCACGGCGGCCGCCTTGGCGCGGGTCTCGTCCGCTTCGGCCTGGGGTTTGGAGTCATAGACCACACCGGCGCCGGCCTGCACATGGGCCATCCCATCTTTGACAAACGCCGAGCGAATGACGATGCAGGTATCCATCTCGCCCGCACCGTTGATGTAGCCGACGGCGCCGCCGTAGCTGCCGCGGCGTTTGCCCTCCACCATGCGGATCAGCTCGCTGGCGCGGATCTTGGGGGCACCTGTGAGGGTGCCCATGTTCATGCAGGCCTGATAGGCGTGCAGGGCGTCCAGGTCAGAGCGCAAGGTGCCCACCACCTTGGAGACCAGGTGCATCACGTGGCTGTAGCGATCCACCTTGAGCAGCTCCTTGACGTAGCGGGTGCCGGGCTCGGAGATGCGGGCTATGTCGTTGCGGCCCAGATCCACCAGCATCAGGTGCTCGGCCACCTCTTTTTCATCCTGGCGCAGCTCCAGCTCGATGCGGCCATCCAGATCCCGGTTGATGCTGCCATCCGGGTTCAAGCCACGGCGACGGGTGCCGGCGATGGGGTACATCTCGACGTCGCGGCTGGCGGCGCAGAACTTGACCGCGCTCTCCGGCGAGGCGCCAAACAGGGTGAAGCCCTCATCCTGCACGTAGAACATGTAGGGGCTGGGGTTGGTCTGCTTGAGGCGGCGATAGGCGGCCAGCGGGTTCGGGCAGGGCAGGGAGAAGCAGCGGGACGGCACCACCTGGAAGATGTCGCCACGGCGGATGAAGCCCTTGAGCTTCTCCACCTCGGCGCAGAACTGCTTGTCGCCCTTGTCCACGCTCATGCCGCCGGTGAGGGGCTGGGTGGCCAGCTCGGCACTCAGGGTTTGTTGGCAAATCTGTTTGAAGTCGGTGAGCCGATCGCTCAGGCGGCTATATCTGTCTTCCACCTGGCTCTCATCGCTGTCGCCGCCAAAGATGCAGGCCAGCAACTGGGTTGAGCGCTCGATATGGTCGATGGTGATCAGGGTCTCGGCCACATAGAAGCAGTAGTCGGGGCAGTTGTTGTTCCCCTCCGGCACCTGCGGCAGATCCTCGAAGGAGGCGATCAGGTCATAGGCGAAGCTGCCTGCCATAAACAGCGCTTCTTTGCCCAGCTGGCACTGCAGCTCCTGTTGCAGGGTGCGCAGCACGTCCAGCACGCTGCTCCCCTTGAGGCGAGAGTCTTCATCCTGCTCCCGATCGGAGGCCGGGAAGTCGAGCTGCAGCTCGCCATCCACCAGGGTCTGGCTGATGACGGTGGGCAGATGCTCGGCCAGCAGGCTCTGCAACTGGGCGCCGTTGTCGTTGAGGGTGCGCACTCGCACAGTGCGGCCCCGGCATTCGATACGCAGGCAGGCATCGACCAGCAGCAGGCTCTGCTTGCCCGCCTTGGAGTCGATCTCCACCGATTCCAGCAGCAGGTTGTTGGGGCGACCCTGGCAGAGTCGGGTGTAGAGTGCCAGCGGGTCGGCCACATAGGGGGCGTTGAGCTTGAGGGTATCGAATTCACCCAGGGGCAAGCGAGTCGTATTGACGGTCATAGTGCGTTCCCTTGCGTGTGATGCTGTTTACCGATGTTCATGACGTTGAATTCCTTGGAAATTAAATTGGTTTAGGCGGTTTCAGTAGGGTCGCCATCGCCAGGTCAGTGTTCTTGTCTGAATTCTCGGTTTCATCACAGGTCCATTTGCCGGATAATAAAAAAGCCCGCTGGGGTCAGCGGGCTTTTTCTTTGGGTTCTTAATTTGCTGTCAGATTACAGATACAGCAACGACCACACGCCCGCATGTCAGGGAGTGTGCCACCACCAGATGGTCAGGATGGAAGTCGTTTGCATGATAGAGTCCTGTAAAATTTTGTTTGCAATGAAGTGCCTACAGAAAACGATAAAGCCGCGGCCAAGTCAAGTCGCTTTTTAGCCTTCTTTCACCGATGGTGACCTGATCATGAGAGCGGAATAACCTGATGAGATTCGATCTTCACTGTCATACCACTGCCTCCGACGGTGTGTTGAGCCCGGCCGAACTGGTGCGCCGCGCCGCCGAAAAACAGGTAGAAGTGTTAGCAGTCACTGACCACGACACCCTTGACGGGCTTGATGAGGTGCGCCGCACCATAGCATCCGAACAACTGCCGCTGCGGTTGGTGAGCGGGGTCGAGATCTCCACCGGCTGGGAGCATCACGAAATTCATATCGTGGCGCTGGGGGTGGATGAAAAAAATCCGCAGCTGGTGGCGTTTTTGGCAGGCCAACGGGCTCGCCGCGAGGCGCGCGCGCTGGAAATAGGGCGCCGTCTGGAGAAGTGCCTGATCCCCGGCACCTATGAAGAGGCCAAGGCGCTGGCCGGTGATGCCGCCGTGACCCGGGCCCACTTTGCCCGTGTGCTGGTGGCGCGCGGGGTGGCGGACAACATGCAGAAGGTATTCAAAAAGTACCTGAGCCGAGGCAACAAGGGTTATGCCCCGGCCGAGTGGCCCGAGATGAGCGAGGCCATTATTGCCATTCACGCCGCCGGTGGGTTGGCGGTACTGGCCCATCCCAGCCGTTACGATCTCACCGCCAAGTGGATCAAGCGGTTGCTGGTGGCCTTCAAGGCGGCCGGTGGTGATGCCATGGAGGTGTCACTGCCTCAGCAGAGCCCGCAGGAGCGGGCCAACCTGGGCCAGTGGGCGAAGGATCACGACCTCTATATTTCGGTGGGATCGGATTTTCACTTTCCGTCCAACTGGACCGAGCTGGGCCGCCACCTCTGGCTGCCCAAGGAAGGCATGCCGGTCTGGCTGGCCTATCCCGGCCACTTCGGGCTCACTACCGAGCAGCATGCCGCCCTGCTGGCCAGTCGCTAGCACGGGGTCGGCCGCCGGCCCTCTGCTGCATGGGAGGGCAAACCGGCGTCAAACAGGTTAAGGTAGCGTCATGGGTCTGGAACCCGTGACCATGAAGCGGGCACCGCGCGTGCCCCTATCGCGAGAAGAGCATATGAGTCAGCATTTTTACGTACATCCGGAAAATCCTCAGGCCCGTCTGATCGGTCAGGCGGTGCAGATCATCCAGAACGGTGGCGTCATCGCCTACCCGACCGATTCCGGCTATGCGCTCGGTTGCCAGATGGGTGACAAGGGCGCGCTGGAGCGCATCTGCCGTATCCGTCGCATCGATCCCACCCACGACTTCACCCTGGTGTGCCGGGATCTCTCCGAGATCTCCACCTATGCCAAGGTGGACAACACGGCGTTTCGCCTGGTCAAGGGCAACACGCCCGGGCCTTACACCTTCATCTTCAAGGCGACCAAGGAAGTGCCGCGCCGCCTGATGAACGAGAAGAAGAAGACCATCGGCATCCGGGTGCCCGCCAACAACATAGCGCTGGCCCTGCTGGAAGCCCTCGGTGAGCCGCTGCTCTCCACCACCCTGATCCTGCCGGGTTCGGAGATGGCGGAGTTTGACCCGGAAGAGATCTTCGACAAGCTGGGCAAGCAGCTGGATCTGGTGGTCAACGGTGGCTATCTGGGCGAGCAGCCCACCACTGTGGTGGATTTCTCCGATGACGAGCCCGTGCTGCGTCGTCGTGGTGCCGGAGACCCAACCCCGTTTGAGTGATGACCCTGTGCCCGTGATGGCCCCGCCTGCGTTGGGCGCAACCGGGGAGGGTGTCCCCCCCCAGGCCATCTCATCCCCCATAGCGCGGGTGCTGGGGCAGCCCTACCATGAGCTGCCTCAGGACTTGTTCATTCCGCCCGATGCGCTGGAAGTCTTCCTCGATACCTTCGAGGGGCCGCTCGATCTGCTGCTCTATCTCATCCGGCGCCAGCAGCTGGATATCCTGAACCTGCCGATCCTGCAGATCACCGCCCAGTACATGGAGTACGTGGAGCTGATGCAGGGGCTCAATCTGGAGCTGGCTGCGGAATATCTGCTGATGGCGGCCTGGCTGGCGGAGATCAAATCTCGCCTGCTGCTGCCCAAAGCCCCCGAGCTGGAGGATGAAGAGGAGGGGGAGGATCCCCGTGTCACCCTCATTCGCCGGTTGCAGGAATATGAGCGCTTCAAGGTGGGGGGCGAGCGTCTCAATGCCTTGCCACGGGTGGAGCGGGAGATCTTTATCGCCGCCGCCCTGCCGCCGGATTTTGGCTCTCTCAAGCCATTGACCCCCGATGTTTCGCTGGTTGAGCTCGCCCTTTACATGCAAAGTGTGGTAAAACGCGCGACTCATTTCGAACATCATCAGATCCGCCGCGAGCAGATCCCGACCCGGGTGCGCATGGCGGAGATCCTCGCCATGCTCTCGCTGGGCCGGACCTTGCGGCTGGAACAGGTGCTCAGAGCCGAAGAGGGGCGCATGGGGGTGCTGGTGACGTTTCTGGCCCTGCTGGAGCTGTGCAAGGAGTCCCTGATCTGGATCCTGCAGGCCGAGCCGCTGGGGCCGATCCACTTTGCCCTGGCGAGCCAAGATGAAAGCGGGGAGCGTGAACATGCACACTGAGTTGTTTTCTTTGTCCCGAGCCTGTTGCCCGCCTGCCGGGGTCTGTGTGCCTCTCCCGTTGGCCGGCCAGCCTGCAGCCATGAGCGGGGAGGGCAACCGTGGCGCTGCCCGCTGAACGGCTCAAGACGCTGGTCGAGGCCGCGATCTTCGTGGCCGGACGGCCATTAACCGTAAGTGAGCTGAAAAGCGGCGTGCTGGCGGATTACCCCGTCACCGGCCGCTATATTCAACTCTTGCTGGCAGAACTGCGGCAGGATTACAGCGAGCGGGGGGTGGAGCTCAAAGAGGTTGCCTCCGGCTGGCGCTTTCAGGCGCGTCAGGAGTATGCCGAGGAGCTCTCCAGGCTCTGGAGCGAGCGGGCACCCCGCTATTCCCGCGCCGTGATGGAGACGCTGACGCTGATTGCGTACCGGCAGCCCATCACCCGGGCCGAGATCGAAGCCATCCGCGGAGTGGCGGTGTCGAGCCAGATAGTGAATACCCTGAAAGAGCGTGGCTGGGTGCGCAGCGTCGGTCACAAGGAGGTGGTGGGTCGCCCCGAGCTGCTCGCCACCACCCGGGAGTTTCTGGATTATTTTAATCTGCAGAGCCTGGAGCAGCTCCCCGAGCTGGATCCTGAACTGCAACATCCCTTGCCCGGTTTGCCGGTCGAGGGAAGCTAGGCCCGGTTCAGGTCGCTGGCCTGTGCCGGCTGACCTGGCCTCTTGAACATCAGGGCGTGTCGGATGACCCATGCGGGATCCTGCACCGCCATCCCCTTGCCCGGCATGCCGGGCGAGGGCCGCGAGACCGGGTACACTGTGCTGGCATGTGCCGGCGGGCCCGATCTTTGAGCATTGAAGCGTGTCGGATTGCCCGTACTGGGTTCGACACAGTAATAACCGTTGCCCGTTATGCTGGCGGGCAGCGATCAACAATCAGGTAACCCCGATGAGTGAAAAACTGCAAAAAGTGTTGGCCCGCGCGGGTCACGGCTCCCGTCGTGAGATGGAGGCCCTGATCACCGCAGGTCGGGTCAGTGTGGATGGCAAGGTCGCCACACTGGGAGATCGCGTCGAAGTGAACGCCGTGATCCGTGTCGATGGCCATACGGTCAAGACCCGTGCCGAGGAAGAGATGATCTGCCGCGTGCTGGCGTATCACAAGCCCGAAGGGGAGATGTGTACCCGTCACGATCCGGAAGGTCGTCCCACCGTGTTCGATCGTCTGCCCAAGCTGGAGAGTGCCCGCTGGATCGCGGTAGGCCGTCTCGACGTCAACACCTCCGGCTTGCTGCTGTTCACCACAGACGGTGAGCTGGCCAATCGCCTGATGCACCCGAGCCACGAAGTGGAGCGTGAATACGCGGTGCGTGTGTTCGGCGAGATCACCGAAGCCATGCTGCAACGCCTGCGCAAGGGTGTGCAGCTGGAAGATGGCATGGCCAAGTTCAACAAGATCAAACCGGCCGGCGGTGAAGGCCTGAACCAGTGGTTCAACGTCACCCTGACCGAGGGCCGCAACCGTGAAGTGCGCCGCCTGTGGGAATCCCAGGAAGTGCAGGTTAGCCGCCTGATGCGGGTGCGCTACGGCGACGTCACCCTGGATCGCGGCATCCCCCGTGGTGGCTGGCAGGAGCTGAAACTGCCGGAAGTGAACTACCTGCGCGGTCTGGTCAACATGCCGCCGGAGACCGAATCCAAGGTCGATCTGCAGCAGGATGGCAAGAGCACCCGTCACAAGCAGGCCGCCCAGATCCGTCGCGCCGTCAAGCGTCACAAGGACATGCAGGGCATGGAGCCGCGCGCCCGCAGCACCACGGCCCGCCGCAAGCCGACCTCCTCTACCCGCAACTCGGGTACCGGCAGCAAGTAAGCGGAGACAGCGTTAATAACTGACACTGAGTGCAAGTAATAACAGGGCCCACACCACCAGTGCGGGCTTTTTATTATGTCACTCCGTCCTGAAGATGATTTTCCTCTTCCTCTAGTAGTGTTTCAACCTTTGCAGCTTGAATCGCCCCTACTTTCCTAGACACCTCAAGAGCCTCAAACTGAGGTCATTCAGGAGGTGTTATGAGCAAGCAGCAACGTTACACGGAAGAATTCAAACTGGCCGCTGTCAAGCAAGTGACTGAGCGCCATTACTCAGTGGCAGAGGTCGCTGAGCGGCTTGGTGTTTCCAGCCACAGTCTTTACGCCTGGATCAAACGCTACAGCCAGCCCGAAATACAGCAACAGCATGACTCCAGCCAGCAAGCCGAAATTCGGCGCCTCAAGGCTGAACTGCGCCGCGTCACCAATGAGCGAGATATCTTAACAAAGGCCGCCGCGTACTTTGCCAAGCGGTCAGGGTAAGGTACGCCTTCATCCGGGAACACGAGTCCACACATCCCATCCGTAGACTGTGTCGGATGATGAATGTCCACCCAAGCGGTTATTACGCCTGGCAGCACCAGCCTTTATCTGCCCGAGCCCTGGAAGACCAACACCTCCTGGGCCAGATCAAGCAATGTTGGCTAGAAAGCGGGGGCGTCTATGGTTATCGCAAGATCCGGGATGACCTGCGAGAGATGAGCGAGACCTGTGGGAAACACCGGGTGGCGCGATTAATGCGTCATGAAGGTTTACGTTCACAAACCGGTTATCGTCGCCGTCCCGGTTATTATGGTGGCCGGGCAACAGTGGTTGCACCGAACCATCTTGAACGCCAGTTCGATGTGACGGAGCCAAATAAGATCTGGGTAACGGACATCACTTATATCCGAACCCATGAAAGCTGGCTCTATCTGGCAGCGGTATTGGATTTGTTCTCACGAGAAGTCATTGGTTAGTCAATGGGGGCCACGGATCGACCGAGAGCTGGCCATCAGCGCGTTACTGATGGCGGTGTGGCGACGACGACCCGAGCAGGAAGTGCTGGTTTATTCCGACCAAGGGAGCCAGTTTAGCAGCTATGACTGGCAGGATTTTTTGCGGGAGCACCGGCTCAAGGCCAGCATGAGCAGACGCGGCAATTGTCATGATAACGCGGTGGCGGAGAGTTTCTTCCAGCTCCTCAAACGTGAGCGGATCCGACGTAGAACCTATGCGGATCGCGAGGAAGCCCGACAGGATGTGTTCGATTACATTGAAATATTTTACAACCCCAAGCGTCGGCACAGTTTCAACAATGGGCTATCGCCAGTAGAGTGTGAAAAGCAATATTTCGAACGGCTCAAAAGTGTCTAGAGAAGCCGGGGCGATTCAGTCCGGGATGATTAGATCATTACATCCAGTGACTCCAGATAACACGGTAGTGGTACCGTTTTGTTATCCGGTTTGAAGCCGAATGACCACTCCCTTTGTGGGCAACTGTCAGGTGAATATCATCTCCAGACAGAAGAACTAAAGCGTTCACATCCCGTGCAGCCGCTCGTTTTCCACCACCTCGACGCCACTCTCCTGCTGGCCGAGCACTATCATGGCATGGGCCACCTGGCTGGCCTCGATGGCGCGCCAGCGGCGCAACTTGCCAACCAGCAGGGGGCGCAGCAGCGGATAGACAGCCTGGAAGCACTGCTCCGACAGGCGCGGTGGCTGGCGATTGCCGAGCAGCATGGCGGGGCGCACTATGGCGAGCCTTGGCCAGGCTTGTGCCAGCAATGCCTGCTCCATCTGCCCCTTGGTGCGCGGATAGAGAGCCGGCGAGCCTGGATTGGCCCCCAGACTCGAGACGACGATCAGACGTTGGCAGCCGTGGCGGCGGGCGAGTGCCGCGAAGGCCAGCACATAGTCGTGATCGACCCGGCGAAACGCCTCGTCGGACCCCGCCTGCTTGCGGGTGGTGCCGAGGCAGCAGAAGGCGATGTCGATGGGGCCGGGCAGCGAAACCTCGTCGAGGCGTTCGAAGTCGGCCGGCAGCCAGTGATGTTGGGGCCGGGGATCACCTGCCTTGCGACAGAGCAGGGTCAGTGAGTGGGCGGGGTCGAGCTGACGGAGCAGCTCCCGGCCGATCAGCCCGCTGGCCCCGGCGATCAGGATCTGGCTCATGCGGGCCTCCCAAGTTCAACGAGGGCCGCCAAGGTCTTGCCAGCGAGCCGTCCGTGGGTATGGGGATTCTTGGGCTGGTGCATGGAGGCTTCCTCGCTAAGATGGGATGGCGGTGGCCAAATAAAACAAAACCGGCGCGGGGCCGGTTTTGTGAATGCGATCAGAGCGGGGTGTGGAAGGCCGCTGGCAGCGGGAAGTCGCCGGTGACCGTGGCCAATCTGTCGTTGGCAAAGGTCAGGGTGAGCTCCTTGCGCTCCTTCTCGCCGCGACCCGGCTGGAATTCATAGAGGTAATACCAGGTGTTCGGGTCAAAACCATCGCGCAGCATGGCGGAACCCAGCACGAACTCGACCTGTTCGCGGGTCATGCCCTGGCGCAGTTTGTCGACCTGTTTTTGTTCCACATAGTTGCCCTGGGGAATATCGATGCGATAGACCAGGCTGCAACCGGACAGGGTGAGGGCGGTCAGGGCCGCGGCAATCAGGTGTTTCATCCGCATATCGAGTTCAGATCATCCATTCAAGTCTTTTACGCTGGCCGAATCATACCTACTCCCTTGGCGGAAGTAAAAGCCATGGAAAAAATAGCCAGAGGGCGCTTGGCCCTCTGGCCGATGGGATCACTCCTCTATGGTTGGGATGGGGCGGACCAGCCGCAGCATGACGCTGGATATTCCTATTCCGCCAACGTTGAAGGTTTCCCCGCTGCCGGCAAAGTTCAGAAAGTCGTATCCTTCCCCCCCCGAGCTGTCTGAACCAAAGGCGATGTTGGTCAGTGCCCAAAGTTGTTGTTCAGCTGCGCGACATGCAGTTTTGACATCATCGGGAGCCTCGATCCACTGCTCGGTTACCTCATCCCACTTGGGCGCAGCGTCAGCACACAGGGTCTCTTTGTCTGCCGCTATCTGTGATTGGAGGGATGTCGAAGGGTAACCTTGTGCCGCATAAATGGCCGGCTGGCACTGGTTGTTGTAGAGGGTAAACAGTTCCTTGATATCGGGGGCCCGCCAGGGGTGTGCGGGGATACCAAGCCGGTCGTTGGCCTGTTTGATAACGCCCATCAAGGGATTGTCTTCAACGTTGGCGCGGGTTGAAATAAACGCTGGTGTGCCTTCGCAGCCAGTGCCATCGGCACTGGCGTGCTGACCATAGGGACAATAGAGCCACTGCAGACCTGTGGATCTGTCATTGACCACGTTCAGCTTGCCCTCGGCCGTGTCGATCTGTTCGCTGACGAAGCGGCTGTTGTCGTCCTGATAGCCAGGCAGACATTCGCGTGCCTGGCTGGTGAACGGCAACAGGGTGGTGACCAACAATAGGGGGGTGAAATAGCGGTGCATCTTATTCTCCTGTGACCTTGAAGCCATCGCTGACCAGCATGACGTAATGGGGTTGATACTGGCGGGCGATACTGCCTCTGAGGTCAGAGCTGGGTCGTACCTTGTAGGCATCCGGCCCGCCATCATCCTTGTTCCAGGTACCGACCGGGCGGCTCACCGGCATGACATCTGCCGTCCAGAAGCCGTAGAAGATGCCTTCCAGCTCATTCCACTTGCCGTAGGTGTATGCCAGGCCGGAATAGAGCGGGAAATAGCGGGTGTCGAGCGCTATGGGGTTCTCTTTGGTCAGGGTCATGATGCCGTAGAACTCCTGCTGGCTGGGGGCGCGCCAGTTGCCAAGACCACATAGCTTGCTTCGATTGACCAGCGTGGTCTGGCGTTTCAGGTTGCAACGGCTTCTGTCGCTGACCAGGGTGCCACTTTGCGGGTCATAGCAACTGCCGTTGAAGGCGTTGTCGCTCTGGATATCGTCATAGGCAAACAGGCTCTTGTCATCGTGCAGGGAGGACTCCCCATCCTTGTGCTGCACCTTGGTTTCCCACACCAGTCCGCTCAAGGCGTCGGCCACGCAGGCGAAGGGCAACTGCTTGTAGGAGAGATCCTGACGAGGCAGAGGTTGGCCCTGGCTGTCCAGCTTGATGTAGCGAGCGCCAAGTACCCCATCCTGATTGCTGTTGACTGCCTGACCGCTCAGGGGGTCGCAGCGGTTGTCGAGATCCCGCCCCCGCTTGCCGTCATCGTCTCCCATGCTGTGGGTGATGCGGGTATCGGCCACATGCAGCTGGCCCGCCCGATAGTGCAGCGGGGCGCTGATAGTACCGCCTTCGCCCATCACCCTTATCTGGTAGTCCTGGTAGCGAGCAAGCCCGCTCAGGGTAACGCGAGTCTGCTGGCTGCTAGCTTGCTGCTCGGCGTGTTCAATATGCTCGAACGAGGTGCGTCCCCAGCCAATCCGGTACTGACTCGCCCCCTCCTGGGGTTGCCAGCCGAGGGTGACCCAGTGGCTGCCATCCTGATCACTGCCTTGGCCCAGAATGGCCTGCCCGATCACCTGATCCGACAGCACCTCGCGCTGACAGACCGCAGAGATGGGGCTGTTGGGGTAGGGGGTGATCCAGCTGCCCGGAGTGCTGGTTCCGGGATAGAGAGGGGCGTCGCTCTCCGAGTTGCGGATCAGGCCGGCCGCCGCCTTGATGATGTGGGAGATGTTCTTGTCGCTCTGGCTGTTGAGCAGTGGCCCAAGCCCGCTGTTGTCGGCGAGGGCGGTCTCCAGTTTGAACAGGTCTGGTATCTGGTTGTCACGGGAGACGGTGGAATACTCATTGGCCATGTTGATCTCCAGCCAGCTCAGCAGTTGCTGGCGAAAATCTGTGCCTTCGATCAAGTTGACGGGCTGTTGCCAGAGCTCCCCCTCGGCTTGCAGGGCGACCATGGCCGCCAGCAGCTCGACCTGGTGCCTCGGCAGCGCCTTGAGTTTTTGATCCAGCTCCGCCAAGGTCCAGGCTTGCCAGCCCAGGAATGAGCCCATACCGGCACTGAGGGTGGTTTTGAGCAGCAAGGCTTGTTGAGCCGTACTGGTATAACCCACCTGCAGGCGCGGGAATTCGCCGGCGGTGAGGATGCCGTCCCGGTTGCTGTCCTGTTTGACCAGCTCGCACAGGGAGCCCAGGACGGATCGCAACTCCACCTCGCTCTGCCCATCCTGCACCACCAGGGTGAGGGTGTCCTGCATCAGGTCGTCGCTGGTGTCGCTCTTGCCTGGCTGGCAAGTGGCGAAGCTGTTGTTGAGATCCGGCAAGGTGAGGGTGAGGCTGTACCGGTTGCCTTGCTTGACGGCGAGTCCGTCCAGCATTCGGCCATCCTGGGCCCGGATGGGGAGTCGCAGTGGCCGGATGGGGCGTTCCGGTTTGAAGTAGTACTGGTTAAGGCCATCGTGATTGGGCTTGGCGCCGATCTCCATCGTGATCGTCGGCTCGGCAAGGCGTGAGGGGAATACCCCCTGCAGGGTCAGCTGCCGGTGGGGATGGAAGGTGGTGAGCAACTGATAGGCCGGGGAGCGGGTATCCAGAGTCGCCATGGCCTTGCTGGCTGCGACCAGTTTGGTCTCGGTATCGACAGGCAGTGCCGTCCCCTGCTGGGCGGCATAGTGCAACAGCCCTTCTTGCAGTGTGCTGCCCGGCAGTGACTGCTGGCGGGCGATCACATGCCCGGCCAGCCTGGTGAGCTCGCTGGCAGGCAGTGGGATATCACCATCCAGCACGAGCTGCAGCAGTGCGGTCAGTTCGCGAGCGAAGCCGTGATTGAGTTGTGGATCGCTGACCAGCAGGGCAGTGACATCCTGCTTTCCCTCCCGTTTTTGCAGTGCCGTGGTGAGGCTCTGGTATGCCAGCAGCATGGGGGAAAGGTGCAGATGGGGTACCTCCTGCTCGGTGATGATGCCATCCCCATTCTGATCCTGTCTGAGCAGTTGTTCCAGCGAGGGCAGTTGGCTGCTGAGGATGGAGGCACTCTGCTGGCGGTGGCTGGCGGTCAGGCTCAGTGGTTTATCCTGCGGCCACTGACTCAGCTTGAGCTTTAAATCAAAGCTGCCGTCGGCCCGGATATTGGCAGGCGTACAGACCTTGTCGGCGCAGAGCTGAATGGCGAATTCGGCCCCCTGCTGGTGGCTGACGGACAGCGTGCCCGCCAGATCCAGGCTGGTGGGTTGATGGGGCTGGTCTGGCTCCTTGCCCGGTTGATCCGGCGATGTGGGCGGGGTCACAGTACCTGCGTTACCTGCGTTACCTGCGTTACCTGCGTTACCTGCGTTACCTGCGTTGCCGCTACCGCTCCCCGAATTTGTGTTGTTATGGTTGGTCCCGGTGTCCTTATCGGGTGTCGAGGTGGCGGGGTCCGTGGTGGTGGGCTGCGTGGTCTGACTGCCGCCGTTATTGCCGTTGGCATTGTTGTTGCCGTTATTTCCTTCCTGACCCGGGGTGCCCAGCTCGGCCTTGCATGCCAGCAAGGCCAGGCAGCAGAGGGCCAGGGACAGTGATCGCGTTGTCCTGAACAAGATCGACTCCATTATTGTGATTTATATTGTTAATCAGGCAAGTTAGCCGTTTATTACTATTTTCATTAATAAAGCAGACTTATTTGCTGTTTTATTTATCAAAAAGACAAATTCACTCTGCGAATTATTTCTAAGGATGATAATGATATTGATTCTCGTTTAAGATCTCAATATGATGTTTCCGCTGTTTAATTTCAGGCATAAAAAACAGGGACACTAAAAATGGACATGCGAGTTTGGGATTACCTTGGGGATTATCTGAAGGATGACACCGGCGCCACGGCGATCGAGTACGGCATTCTGGCGGCCGGGCTGGCGGCCGGGATCCTGGCCATTTTCGGGTCGGACGGGATCTTTATCACGGCCCTGAAGGAGAAGTTCACCACCATAGTGGCCGGGTTGAACATGGATGCCGCCGGCAAGTGATGGCGCCCGGGCAATGGCTGGCCATCCTGATGGCGTGCTGGTGCCTGGTCAGCGACCTGTTTGAACGGCGGATCCCGAACCTAGCGGTGCTGGTACTGGCACTCTGGGCACTTTGGTTGCTGCCGTTCAATCTGCTCTCGCTGAGCCTGGCTCTGCTGACCTTGCTGCTGGGACTGTTTGCCTATCACAGGGGCTGGTGCGGGGCCGGCGACAGCAAGTTGCTGGCGGTCTGCCTGTATGGCGCGTCTGAACGCTGGCCCGAGCTGTTGCTCTGGATGGCGCTCTCGGGCGGCGTACTCAGCCTGGTTTGTCTGGCCTATGCCCGTTTACGGCCATTTCCCGGCCCCGTCACTGTGCCTTATGGATTCGCCATCCTGTGGGCGGCGAGTCTGACCACTCCTCTATTTATGTAGTCACACCCAATGAAGAAACTCTTCTCTCTTATCGCTGCACTGCTGGTGCTGGCGGCGATGCTGGCTGCCTTCTGGCCGGTTGAACCGGCGCCGCAGACGGCTGTGCCACCGGGCGAACAGGCGCCGGAGCCAGCCGCCTCGGCCCGCCTCGCCCAAGTGCTGGTGGCGGCTCACCGGGTACAAGCCGGCGCCTTTATTCATCCCGAGGATCTGGTCTGGCAAACCCTGCCTGCCGCCGAGGAGATGAACCTGCCCGGGCTCTTCCTGTTCGGATTTACCGATACCAAGGCGCTCAAGGGTAGTCTGGTCACCCGCACGCTGGAGGCGGGCCAGATCGTCTCGGCCGATGATCTGGTGCGCCCCGAGCAGAGCCATTATCTCTCCTCCATGATGGCCCCCGGCATGCGGGCCGTGACCCTGGCGCTGGGACGGGAGGCGGCCAGTCATGGCCTGATCCGGCCCGGCAACCGGGTGGATGTGATCCTCACCAGCAAGCATACCCACCAGCGCAATGCGCAGGGGGCCGAGGTGACCAGCAAGCAGTCGGCAGAGATCATCCTGACCGACATCAAGCTGCTGGCCATCGATGCCCAGGTCACCGATATCGCAGCACTCAACGGCACAGTGGCGGCGCAGGACAACTTCGATCAGGTCGCCGTGACCTTCGAGCTGGCACCGAGCGCGGCGGCCCGGCTGTTGCTGGCTCATCGGCTCGGGGAGCTGGCCCTGGTGCTGCGCTCGGCCCAGGCCGCCCCGACGGGCAATGAGGCCGTGACCCTGCCAGCAGGGAGCCTGATATGGGCCGAACAGGTGGCCCGTGGCCAGAACCCGAGGGCCCTGCCGGGTCACGGCGTCCGGATCAGCTATGGCGACGGCAACGACCGTAACCGCCAACCTTAATCAACTCAGAAAGGACACGATGTTGCGAACACTCGCCATGGTGCTCGCCCTGCTGCCGTTATGGGCAGTGGCGGCCGAGAGCCTGACTCTCACCCCAGAGCAGTCCACCCTGCTCAATTTCGATGAACCCGTGCTGGATGCCTTCGTCGCCAACTCCGAGTTGGTTCGGGTACACAGCCCCTCCGATCAGCAATTGCTGATCTATGGCCGCAAGGTTGGCCGCACCGATCTGGTGGTGACGGCCCTGGATGGTCGCACCCTGGGTCACTACCGGGTACAGGTGGTGGCGGATCTCGCCCCCCTCAAGCAGTTGGCCAGGCAGCATTTTCCCCAAAGTCGACTCAGCTTCAGCGAGTCTGGCGGCGCCATAGTGGTGGCGGGGGAGGTGACCAGTCCGCTGCAGGCCCACGAGATCCTGACCATGGTGGAGGGGTTCGCCAAGGGTATCCAGCCACAGGGGAGTGCCTTGGGCACGACAGCCCCCGCCCAGCCTCAGACTGGCAGCCAGGATGAGGGGGCCGCGGTCGCCGGTGGCGGCAGCGGGCAATATGCTCACGTCATCAACCAGTTGCGTCTGGCGGGATCGGATCAGATCAACATATCGGTACGCATCGTCGAGATGCAGCGTACTACCAGCGAACAGCTGGGATTGCGCTGGAGTGCTATGGGGGAGTATCTGCAACTGGGGGTCTCGCCGGGCAACCGCTTCCCCAAACCTGCCGAACGGGGCAGTTGGAGCGGCAAGAAGGATGTGGTCTACATCAACGCCATCATAGATGCGCTGGTGGAGAACAGTCTGGTCAATGTGCTGGCCGAGCCGAACCTGACCGCAAAATCCGGTGAAGCCGCCACCTTCATGTCCGGCGGCGAGTTCCCCTTTCCGGTAGGCAATGGGGACAACGGCCCGGAGATCGAGTTCAAGAAGTTCGGCATCTCGCTGGAGCTGACTCCCACCTTGCTCGACAACAACCGCATCAGCCTGACGGTGTCACCCGAGGTGTCGACCCTGAGCCGGGAGAACAGCGTCTCCATCGCCGGGGTGGTGGTGCCTGGTATAGAAACCCGTCGTACCACCACCACCATAGAGCTGGCGGATGGGCAGAGTTTCGCCCTGGCCGGTCTGGTGCGCACCCATCGCAATCAGAGCAGTGAGGCCCTGCCTTTCCTTGGCGAGATCCCCGGGCTGGCCCCCTTCTTTGGCAGCAACGGCTTCAAGAACCAGGAGAGCGAGCTGGTGATCATCGCCACCGCCCGACTGGTGCAGCCCACCAGCGATCCCCTCTCCCTGTCGACACCGCTGGATCACTATCGGGCGCCGAGCCGGTTCGAGCGGCTGTTCTTCACCGACATGGGCTCAACCGAGCGACCGGGCGCACAAGCGACCCGCCTGTTCGGCAACTACGGCTACAGCTACTGAGGGAAGTGACCATGTTAAAAGAGACACTGCTGCTGGCCCTGGCGTTACCGCTGCTGGCCTGTACCACTCAACCCCCCGCCGCCCCGCTCACGGATCGGCTGCAGTTCCGGGTTGCCCCGTCGCAACTGCAACAACGGCTTCAATGGCAGCTGGCCCCGCTGGCCAGCAGGCTGGAATCCGGCTCCCTGCACCTGCGGATCACCGGCCCGCAACCCGGGAGCCATGAGCCGACAGCGGAGGCACTGCGTCAGCAGCTGGCCCTGTGGCTGGCGCTGGAGACCCGCCTCACCTTCATTCCGGCGACCCGGCAAGAGTATGAGGTCGAGCTTGACGCCACCCTGCAACCCGACACCTGCCGCTATGCCAGGGGGGTATCCCCGCCATCCCCCAGCGCCTGCCTGGTGCTGCGCAACCAGTACCGCGCCCAGAGCCATGTCGAGCACTGGGCCCGCGGCGCCGGCTATGACGGCAGCGGCAGTGCCCTCGATGCCGGCGCCGTGCAGCGCCTCTACCAGGGCAAGGCCAAATCGGCCAAGAAACAGCAGACGACGGGGGAGTAGTGAATGAGTGAACAAGTCAAACAGCTGGTGGCCGTCACCCGCCAGCCTGCTCTGAGTGCCGGGGTCGACCTGGTACTGGCCCGGCTGGCCGATGTCGAAACCCGGCAAGTCCCGGGCTCCCTGGTCGAGGCCAGGGCCCACTGCCTGACGCAAGGGGCCCCCGATATTCTGCTGGTGGAGGTGGAGAACCCGCAGACGCTGGCGGCCGATCTGGCCGCCCTCGCCGAGTGTTGTCCACCTCAGATGCGGCTGGTACTGCTGGGGGATCGGGGGGATGTGACCCTGTTTCGCTGGCTGATTTCGGTGGGGGTGGATGATTACTATCCGGCACCGCTGGATCCCGATGCCCTGCGCACCGGCCTGTTGCGTCTGCTGGGGGTTCCCCTTGCCACCTCGTTGCGCAAGGGGCGGGTGATCTGCGTGGTGGGTGCCGCCGGCGGGGTGGGCACCAGCACTGTGGCCGCCAACCTGGCCATGGCGTTGGCCGACCGGCATCACCGCCAGGTTGCGCTGCTGGATCTCAATCTTCACCACAGTCGCCACCCCATACTGCTGGGCAGCGACTATGCCCCTCCCGGCGAGCAGTGGTGGCAGGCGACCGGGCGGCTCGACGGTACCCTGCTGGCGCATACCGCCCATCAGCTTGGTCCCAGACTCTTTCTTTTCTATGACGAGGGGCAGGAGCTGGTGCTCGGTGCCGAACAGCTGGTAGCGGCGGTCAACGTGATGGCGGAGCACTACAGCACCCTCATCATAGATGTGCCGGATCTGCGCAGTCATGCGCTGCAGGCCTTGTTGCAGCAGGCTGACGTGGCGATCTGGCTGCATGATTTCAGTCTGGGGGCGCTGCGGCTGCTGGGGCAATTTCCGCAAGGCGGGCCGGCCCAGCGCCGCCTGCTGGTGGGCAACCACTGTCGTGGCAAGGAGGGACGGGTACCGGCGCAGGCGCTTGAGCGCGTCTGTGGTCAGCCCCACGCCGCCGTGCTGCCCTACGATCACGGCGCCTTCGTGCGCGCCGAGCGAGCCGGGCAGCCGTTGATCCAGCAAAAGAGCAAGTTGGCTCGCGCCTTCACGTCATTGGCCGCCGAACTGGTGGGGGCTCAGGTCGCGGGACGAGCCCGGGGCGGGAGGCGCTGATGTTTGGACAAGCCAATAGCCGACAGCCGTCGGTGTCAGGGGCACTGCTCACCCTGTCTGATGCCGCGCGGGAGGCTTTCTACGAGCTGGTCGAACCCTCGGTGGCGGCGACCTTGCCGCGCGCCGCGCTGCTGGAGCGGGTGGCCAGTGCCCTCGCGCAGCTCTCGGCCCGTCGCATGCTGCCCTATAACCGCCAGGAGCTGACTCAGCTCGCCCGCCAGCTGGTGGACGAGATGGTGGGGGTGGGGCCGCTGCAACCCCTGCTCGATGATCCCGAGGTATCGGACATCCTGGTCAATGGCCCTGACAAGGTCTATGTGGAGCGGCACGGCAAGCTGACCCTGTCGGGCGTGCGTTTTCGTGACCGCCAGCATGTGTTCAACGTGGCGCAGCGGATCGTCAATGCGGTGGGGCGGCGGGTGGATGAGTCCACCCCCATGGTGGATGCCCGGCTGGCCGATGGCAGCCGGGTCAACGTGATTTCGCCTCCCATCGCTCTGTGCGGCACCACCATCTCCATTCGCAAATTTCCCAGCGCCCGTCTGACCCTGGCCCATCTGGTGGAGAAGGGGGCCCTGTCCGATGCCATGGCCCGTTTTCTGGAGCTGGCGGCGCGCAGCCGCTTCAACGTGCTCATCTCGGGGGGGACGGGCTCGGGCAAGACCACCTTGCTCAACGCCCTGAGCAAGCACATCAACGATGACGAGCGGATCATCACCATAGAGGATGCCGCCGAGCTCTCCCTCGATCAGCCTCACTGGGTGCCGCTGGAGACCCGCAACGAGAGTGCCGAGGGCAAGGGGGAGGTGAGCGTTCGCGCCCTGGTGCGCAACGCCCTGCGGATGCGGCCGGACCGGATCATCCTGGGGGAGGTGCGCGGTGCCGAGGCGTTTGACATGTTGCAGGCGATGAACACTGGCCATGACGGCTCACTCTGCACCCTGCACGCCAACACCCCTGAAGATGCGCTGCTGCGTCTGACCAACATGTTGCAGATGGGGGCTGAGCGGCTCTCCGAGCAGATCATCCAGGCCCAGATCGCCAGCGCGGTGGATCTGGTGGTGCAACTGGAACGGATGCGCGACGGTCAGCGTCGCATCACCGCCATCAGCGAGATCGCCGA
Source organism: Aeromonas sp. MR19 (assembly GCF_963899305.1). Lineage (NCBI taxonomy): Bacteria > Pseudomonadati > Pseudomonadota > Gammaproteobacteria > Aeromonadales > Aeromonadaceae > Aeromonas > Aeromonas sp. MR19. The sequence continues at coordinate 639,208 of NZ_CAWQWZ010000011.1, read as the reverse complement.
ACTGGCAGAAGGACAAATCCGGATGCGGCCGCTGTTTCGCTTCGTGCTGGAGTCCGAGCTCAACAGCAAGCTGCAGGGGCGCTTCAGCGTCCACCCTCTCTCGGCCGCAGTAGAAGAGAAAGCCCGTCAGGCCGGCTTGCTGAGCGAGCTGCAATCCTGCATGGCGGGCGACGGGGAGCCAGTCTCATGAATACGCTCATTCTGGTGTGCCTCTGCTGGGGGCTGGCCTGTCTGCTGCTCTGGCAATGGCAGAGCCGATGCGATGCCTGGCAGCAGCAGTGTCAACGTTATGGCCATCAACCCGCGCAACAGAAGAGGGCAAGGCCACGGCCCCACTGGTATCAGCAGATGGTGACCATGGTGGGCCAGGAGCAGCTGACCCGCTGGACCTGGCAGGGCCCGGCGGGGGCGGCGTTGGCCTGCGTCTTGCTGGCGGCCAATGGCATGCCGTTCTGGCTGGCGGTGTTGTTGGCGGCTGGGGGGGCTCTGACCCTGGGGCTGGTGCTCTATCAGCAGCTGCAACAGCGGGCGCTGGAGCGGTTTCGAACCCGATTGCCCGAGGTGATCGACGGCATGATACGGGCACTGCGGGTGGGGGCGCCGCTGGCGGATATCTTCCTGCTGGTGGCCCGCCAGCAGCGCGGTTTGATGTCTCGGCTGTTTGCCCAGATGCACGACGAGTTGCAGGTCGGCCAGCCGGTGGCGCAGGTGATGCAGCAGGCGGCTGGCCGGGTCGCGGTGGCCGAGTTCCAGTTTCTGACCATAGTGCTCAGCCTGCAGCAGGAGACAGGTGGTCGCCTCTCCGAGGTGCTGGCGCAACTGGTGGAGACACTGCGTGCCCGCCAGACCCTGGCGGCCAGCATCCAGACCATCACGGCCGAGAGCCGCAATGCCGCCAAGGTGCTGGCAGCGCTCCCCGTCATCATACTGCTGGTGCTGTTCACCACAGGGCGGGAGCACTTCACCTATCTGATGACCACGACCAGCGGCCAGTGGGTGCTGGGCTATGTCTCCATCAGCGTGGCGGTCGGGCTCTGGCTCATCCGTCGCCTCACGCGTCTGCAGGGGTAGCCCATGACGGTCATGCAACTTTTTGGATTGGCGCTGAGCTGTTTCGCGCTGGCCGCGTTTGCCGGCTGGCATGGTTACCGGCAGCAGCAGCAGTGGTTGGCCCAGAGCCGTCGCTATGGCCCGCCTCGTCAAGGCAGGGACGTGGCGCGGGACTGGCTGGCCTGGTGCGGTCGTGGTTATCCGGTCGGTGCCCGGGAGCAGGCCCGCTTGCAGCAGCTGCTGGCGCAGGCGGGGATCTTCTCCCGCCATGGCTTTGACCGGCTCAGGGCGGCCAAGCTGTTGGGCGGGCTGGGAGGGGCACTGGCGACCTTGCTGTGGCGCCTGCTGGCGGCGCCTGCCGACGGCTTCACCCTGATGTGGGTGCTGGTGGCCTATGTGGTGGGGGCCGGAGTGCCCGAGCGCTGGCTGCAATGGCGCGCCCGCAAGGTGAAGGCGGCGCAGCAGAAGGTGGTGCCCGATGCCATCGATCTGCTGGTGATCAGCGTCGAGGCGGGGCTGGCCCTCGATCGGGCCCTGCTGCGGGTCGGTCACTATCTGGGGGCGCTGGAGCCGGGCCTGGCCCGCCAGTTTCTGCGCACCCATGCGGAGATCCAGATGCGCGGCGATCAGGCAGGTTGCCTGGCACGACTCGCCTGGCGCACCGGCCTGCCCGAACTGGATCGTCTCGCCAATACCCTGCAGATGGCCCAGCAATACGGTTCGCCGCTGGCCGAGACCATGCGCACCATCAGCCAGGAGGCGCGCCAGATGCGTCGGCTGGCGCTGGAGGAGCAGGCAGGCTCCTTGCCGGGCAAGATCACTCTCATCCAGATGGCACTCATCATGCTGCCCATGCTGGTGCTGATCATCGCTCCCACCCTCAACTTGTTGATCAACAGCCTGCGCTGAGCGGGCCACAGGACTTGAAATGCGATCACGACTTCATCACCTGCTGCTGCTGGCCCTGCTCGGGCTGGCAGGTTGCAGCAATCACGGCGATACCCGGCAGCAAAGCCAGAGCAATGGCATGGCGGTAGCCAAGGCGGCGTTCGATTCTGCCCAGTATGACAAGGCGGAGCGGCTCTATCAGGCCTTGCTGGTGGACGATGCCAGCCTGGACGAGGCGCAGCTGATGCTGGCCCGCACCCGCTATCAGCAAGACAAGAAACAGGCGGCGCGCGATGGCTTGCAGCAGTTGCTGGACAAGGGCGGCAAGCAGGGGGCTCAGGCCGCCCACTATCTTGGCAAGTTTCTGCTGGATGATGGCCTGACCGCCGAGGCTGCGCGGGTCTATCAGCAGGGGCTGGCACTGGCCGGGCTTGATCTGGACGAACGGGCGCGGCTCAGCAACGGTCTGGGGGTGGCCAGCTTGCAGCAGGGGGCGTTTGGCAAGGGGCGCAAGCAGTTTGAGGCGGCGGTGGCGGCGGCTCCCGACGAGCCCGACTATCGGGCCAACCTGGCACTGGGCTGGCTGATGGAGGGCAACAAGGTGGCGGCCCGGCAGGCATTCGAGCCCTTGCTGCACTACCAGAGCCTGCCACCGCGGGTGGAGATGAACTATGTCTTGCTGCTGTTGGCCGAGGGCAATGAGCCCCAGGCTCGCCTCATATTGTCGCGCTTTCTCAGCGCCAGTCAGCTGGAGCACGACATCAGGCTGCTCAAGGCGCAGCTGGGGCGGGGGCAAGGGGCGTGAGAGGCCAGCGCGGGGTGGCCAGCATGGAGCTGGTGATCATATTGCCGCTGCTGCTGGCACTGCTGTTGCTGGTGGTGGATGTGCTGCGGGTGCATCTGCAATACAGCACCCTGGAGCATGGCTTGCGATCCGTGCTGCGTGAGCTGCAGGCCGAATCGGCAGCGGGGCGGATCCCCTCGGCCGACGGGATCCGACTTCGCTTGCAGCAACGGGGGCGAGGGGAGCTGGACGCCGTGACTGTGAGCGTCAACCACCATGTGTCGCTGGAGGCCATGCTGGGCCAGGAGGAGGGCAGCCCGGATCCCGCCAGCGAAACCCGCTTGCCTGCGGATCCCGTGCTGGAGGTGACGGCCAGGATCCGTCCCCGTCTACAGCTCACCCCGCGCTGGCTGATTGACGAGCGCGAACTCAGCTATCGGAGCACCCTGCTGCTGCTCACCGACCGGCTACCGGCCGGAGGTGCAGGATGAGCCGCTGTTCCCGGCGGCTGTCATCTCCCGGCCCGGGCACCATGGGCGGCAGCATCAGCATGGAGGCGATGTGTTTCATTCCCGTGCTGCTGGCCCTGCTGAGCTTTGGCAATGAAGCACTGCAACTGCTGCGCCTGGAGCAACGTCTGCACAATGTGGCCTACAACGTGACCCAGATAGTCACCCAGCAGGGCACGGGGCAAAATGCCGCCGCCGTGGCACAGCTGACCTTCTATCAGCGCTTCGTGCAGGGCCAGTTGTCTGCGCTGCAAGGAGGGCAGGCGGCACTGACCATAGAGCAATACAACAGCGCCAATGGCGAGCTTGTGCCCCTGTTGCAGGGCACTGGCTGCGCCGGGCAGGGCAGCTGGCCGCCACTGCGGGTCGGCACCCTGATGCGGGTCACTCTCTGTTATCGCCTCGGGCAAGGGGAAGGTGGCATGTTCAGCCGGTTCTGGGTGGGTCGTACCCTGACCACCCACTTTATTCAGGAGATCCATTGAATGGGAATGCCCTTGCGCCAGGGGGGCGGGCTCTCCCCCGCCTTCGCCCTGATGTTGACTGGCGTGCTGGCGCTGACCGGCGTGGTCATCGAGCTGGTGCGAGGCTACAGCGGCCAGAGCCTGCTCAGCGCGGCCGCCGATGCGGTGCTTTACTCGGCCGCCGACAGCGACAGTGCGGCGGAAGATGCCGCCGCGCTGGTTCAGGCCAATCTGGCGGGGCGTCATTTGCAGGTGGGCCCCCCCAGTCTGAGCCAGAACGAGCAGGAGGCTCAGGTCATCTTGCAGGGAGAGGTGCCGGCGCTGATGGCGCTCTCAGCCATCGGCAAAAGCGGCGATCTGCCGGTAGCGGCGGCAGCCCGTGCCAGCAGTGCCCGTACCCGCATAGAAATTGCCCTGGTGCTGGATGTGTCCAACTCCATGTCAGGGGCACCTATGAAGGCGATCAAGCAGGGGCTGGCGGAGTTTGGCGAGGTGCTGTTTGGCCGCGAGCGGCGCAATCAGGACAGAGTGGTCAGCATCATTCCCGCCACCGGCCTGGTCAATATCGGGGATCACCCCGAACTGTTTCATCCAGAGAGTCTGACATTCCCCTTCGGATTGCAGACGCTGGCCCATGAGCGAGGCTGGAGCAATTTGCTGACTCGAGAGGTGCCGGGACGCCAGCGCAAGGCATTCTGCGCTCGCCTGCCGGAGCATGTGGACGGCATCGATCGGCTGGCCGAACTTACCCCGGGCTGGATCCGCAAGCTGGAACTGGCACCGCGTGGTGAGGCGCAGCCCCGCCTGCACTACAGCACCAAGCCGCCAGCCATCCAGCAGTATGAGGATGGTACTCCCCTGCGGGCATATGCCCCGCGGGAGAACCCCCTGGAGCGTTATCTGGAGAACCGGCGTGACAAGCTCGGCATCTTCGATGATCCGGATTGCGGGGTGAGCCCCATTCAGGCGCACCTGTCGACCCGGGCCGCGTATCGTCAGGCACTCGATACCCTCCATGCCGCCTTCAACACCAATACGGCAGAGGGGGTGATGTGGGGCTGGCGGCTGCTCTCGCCACAGTGGCAGGGGCGCTGGCAGCAGGGGGCAGCCGAACTGCCGCGCCCTTACGGGCAAGCGGATAACCGCAAGATCCTGGTGCTGTTCTCGGATGGGGAGCACATGGGGCCCGAAGCGGCGCTGCGGGATCGCAAACAACTGCTGCTGTGTCGGGAGATGAAGCGCAAGGGGATCCAGGTCTATACGGTGGCATTCGAGGGGGATGCCCGTTTCGTGGCGCAGTGTGCCAGCGAACGCTCGCTGGCCTACAAGGCCACCAGCGGCAATATCAGGACAGTGCTGACCCGGCTGGCCAGCGCCATCAACGATGTGGTGCTGACAAAATAGTGCCATATGGTGCAAAAAAGAGGGGCCAAGTTTGGCCCCTCATCTCATCTGTCGAGCATCCGGTTTACATGGCGGCGCGGAAGATGGCGACTATCTCTTCGTGGCTCGCCTGTTTCGGGTTGGTGAAGCCGCAGGCATCTTTCAGGGCGTTGCTGGCCAGGATGTCGAAGTCATCGGCCTTGACGCCGAGCTGCTCCAGACCGGCCGGGATCTTCACGTCCAGCGCTAGCTGCTTGATGGCTGCAATTGCCGCAGCAGCGCCCTGTTCGTCGTTCATGGCGGTCACGTCGACACCCATATGGCGGGCCACCTCTTTCAGGCGAGCGGCGCTTACCTGAGCGTTGTATGCCTGAACGTGGGGCAGCAGCACGGCGTTGCAGACCCCGTGGGGCAGGTCGTAGAAGCCGCCCAGCTGGTGCGCCATGGCATGCACATAACCCAGGCTTGCGTTGTTGAAGGCCATGCCTGCCAGGAACTGGGCGTAGGCCATCTGCTCGCGGGCGTGCAGGTCATCGCCCTGATTGACGGCTGTACGCAGGTGCCTGGCGATGAGCTGGATTGCCATGATGGCGCTGGCATCGGTCACCGGGGTGGCGATGGTGGAGACATAGGCCTCGATGGCGTGGGTCAGGGCATCCATGCCGGTGGCGGCGGTGAGGCCGGCCGGCTTGGCCAGCATCAGCTCGGGATCGTTGACCGACATCAGCGGGGTGACGTGCTTGTCTATGATGGCCATCTTCACCTGGCGGGCCTCGTCTGTGATGATGCAAAAACGTGTCATCTCGGAGGCGGTGCCGGCTGTGGTGTTGATGGCGATGAGCGGCAACTGCGGCTTGGCGGAGCGATCCACCCCTTCGTAATCCTGGATGCTGCCGCCGTTGGCGGCCACCAGGGCTATGCCCTTGGCGCAGTCGTGGGGCGAGCCGCCCCCCAGCGAGATGACGCAGTCGCAGCCGTTGGCCTTGATCATCCCCAGACCTGCTTCGACGTTGGTCATGGTGGGGTTGGGCCTGGTTTCATCGAAAACCACGCTTTCAATGCCATGTTCTGCCAAGAGGGTGGTGAGCCTGGCGACCACGCCGATCTGGCCCAGGATCTTGTCGGTGACGATCAGCGCCTTGCGATAGCCATAACCCTTGATATCGGCTGCCGCTTCTTGCAGGCAGCCAGCTCCCATCAGGTTGATTGCGGGAATGTAGAACTTGAATGTCGCCATGATGGACTCCGTTTTATTAGCCATTAAGTGGTATACGGGCGCCAACATAGCATCGTCAGTGGGGATGAAAAGGGGTCAAGGGTATCCTGTTTGCAACTTTATGGACTCGATCACGTACCGATAAACCGGGGCGTGACAGGGATTGACAAGGCCGGAGACCACTCCTTTGGCAGAAAAACGTTTTTCAAGAAATTCATCAAGTTAGCAAACGTTTTGCACGGGATTTGTCACTGTCAATGCGTGGAAGTGTGAGGAGCTTCAAGGAATTGGAAAGCGCTTTCGACCATAGTTGGCGCCTCCCCAGAGAGGGGGGTAAAGGCTTGAAAGTATCATAAAGAATCATCTTAACTTGCGCCCTGACCATGCTGGCAGGGGGCAACCAGGAGTCCACTATGTCTGATGTATTTCACTTGGGTTTGAAGAAAGCGGATCTGCAAGGCGCCACCTTGGCGATCGTCCCCGGTGACCCCGAGCGTGTAAAGCGTATCGCAGAGCTGTTGGATAACCCGGTGCACCTGGCCAGCCATCGTGAGTTCACTACCTGGCGCGGCGAGATGGACGGCAAGGCCGTGATCATCTGCTCTACCGGTATCGGTGGCCCGTCCACCTCCATCGCGGTAGAAGAGCTGGCCCAGCTGGGCATCCGCACCTTCCTGCGCATCGGCACCACAGGCGCCATCCAGCCGCACCTGAACGTGGGCGACGTGATCGTCACTACCGGTTCCGTGCGCCTCGACGGTGCCAGCCTGCACTTCGCGCCGATGGAGTTCCCGGCCGTAGCCGACTTCGACTGCACCACTGCGCTGGTCAACACCGCCAAAGAGATGGGCTCCAAGCTGCACATCGGTGTGACTGCCTCTTCCGATACCTTCTACCCAGGTCAGGAGCGTTACGACACCGTATCCGGCCGCGTAGTGAGCCGTTTCCAGGGTTCCATGAAAGAGTGGCAAGCCATGGGCGTGCTGAACTATGAGATGGAATCTGCCACCCTGCTGACCATGTGCACCAGCCAGGGCCTGCGTGCAGGTATGGTAGCCGGCGTTATCGTCAACCGTACCCAGCAGGAAATCCCGAACGCCGAAACCATGGCGAGAACCGAATCTGATGCCATCAAGATCGTGCTGGGCGCCGCCCGCAAGCTGATCTGATAGCCACACCGAGTGGGGGGTGGGGGCCGTTGCGAAAGCACGGCCCCTATCTTTTATCTGCCGTTTGCCCCGTTTTTCCCCTATTGCGCCTCTGTTCCCTCTGTTGTTCCCTTCGCCTGTTATCACACCACAGCTTGATGCCACGTCTCGCTAGAAGGGGCTGGCACATCTGACCGCCATCGGTTCACCGCTCACCGGATGCCGCAAATCCAGTTCGCTGGCATGTAGCATCAGCCGCGGCGCCTGCTCTGTGCCTGGCAACGCAAGACCGCCGTAGAGATCGCAGCCCAGTATGGGGTGGCCCAGCAGCTGGCTGTGGATCCGCAGCTGATGGGTGCGGCCGGTTTCTGGCACCAGCCGCACGCGCGTTAATGGTACGGCCTGACCTTGCATTGGCTGCGCCAGCCGCTCAATGACCCGATAGCGGGAGCGGGCGGGCTTGCCGCTGGCGGCGCAGATGGTCATCAGCGGGAAGAGAGCCGGATCCTTGGCGATGGGGGCATCGATCACCCCCTCATCGTCGACCAGATGGCCGCACAGCAGGGCGCTGTAGGCCTTGCTTACCGCCCGCTGGCTGAACTGCTGGCACAGCAGGGCGTTGATGGCCTTGTTTCTGGCCACCACCATGATGCCAGAAGTGCCAAAATCGAGGCGGTGCACCAGGGTGCAGCCGGGATAGTCCTGCACCAGCCGGTAATGGACAGAGTCGAGGTTCTGCGGGTTCTTGCCTGACAGGCTGAGCAGGCCGCTCGGCTTGTTGATCAGCAACAGGTGCTCATCCTCAAACAGGATCTCGATGGCAGCCGCGCAGGGCGGGGCGATGAAGGTATCGACGATGACGGACATGGGGCACGCGGGCTGGAAACGGGGGGCGATCATACTCGAACCGGCTGCGCGGGGCTAATCGGCTGCTTGCGCCGTGCGATGCGAGGGGGTCATTCGTTCAACAGCTTGATAACGCAATGGTTTGAAACGCGAGAAGGGCACCGTTTTGTGACCCCTTCCCGAGTTCATCCGGGGCTTGCTTGTTAAGGTATGGCTCCCTGTCATGTTGTAAGGAGTCTGTCCATGGCGTTGCCCGTTATTCTCGATTGTGATCCCGGCCACGATGATGCCATTGCCCTCATACTGGCGCTGGCCAGTCCCGAGCTCAAGGTGCTGGCGGTTACCACCAGTGCGGGCAACCAGACGCCGGACAAGACCCTCAACAATGCCCTGTGCATCCTGACCCTGCTCGGCCGTGACGACATCCCGGTGGCGGCGGGGGCACCCAAACCGCTGATGCGCGAGCTCATCATAGCCGACAACGTCCACGGCGAGTCGGGCCTCGATGGCCCCAAGCTGCCGGATCCCGCCTTTGCCCCGCAAGCCATGACGGGCCTCGAATTGATGGCCAAATGCCTGCGCGAGAGCCCTGAGCCTGTGACGCTGGTGCCGACCGGGCCGCTCACCAATATCGCCCTGCTGCTGGCGGCCCATCCTGAGTTGAAATCCAGGATTGCCCGTATCGTGCTGATGGGGGGCGCGGCGGGGGCGGGCAACTGGACCCCGGCGGCGGAATTCAATATTTATGTGGACCCGGAAGCGGCCGATATGGTGTTCAAGTCCGGCATCCCCATCACTATGTGCGGGCTGGATGTGACCCACGAGGCCCAGGTGATGGACGAGGACATAGCACGGGTGCGCGCCATCGCCAATCCGGTGGCCCAGTGCGTGGCCGGTCTGCTCGACTTCTTCATGATCTACCACAGGGATCCCAAGTGGGGATTTGCTGGCGCGCCGCTGCACGACCCCTGTACGATTGCCTGGTTGCTGGCCCCCGAGCTGTTCCACGGGGTCGAGTGCCGGGTCGATATCGAAACCAGTGGCACCCATACCACCGGCATGACGGTGGTGGATCGCTATGGCCTGACCGGCAAAGCGGCCAATGCGCTGGTGCTGCTGGGACTGGATCGTGCGGGTTTCATCGACCTGCTGGTCGAGCGACTGCAGGCGTTTGGCTGACCGCCATTGCACTATTGAGAGAAGGGACGGGAAATGTACAAAGCGTCGCTGGCACTGCTGGCCGGGTTGCAACTGACGGCCTGCTCCACGCCGTTTGAATCTATGTGGCAGGGGCTGGCGACCTGCGAGCTCGATGATCTCTATCTCGACAGCGAGACCGGCGAGCCGGCCCATCCTCAGCTCAAAAACTTCACCCCCTACAAGGTGACGGACGGGTTTGCCTGGTACAAGACCCGCCAGGAGCTGCATGGCCTGCCCATCAGCGGCTTTCTCATCCCCTCGTCCACCTTCGAGGTGCATGCCCTGTTCGTGGACACCCCCATCGCCAATGCGCGAAGGCTGACCCACAACGCCTATGGCAGCGAGTTCTCCGACGAGCAGAAGCACAACGAGGGACTGGCCCCCTTGCTGCTGCGCGACCCCAACAACCCCAAGCGCTCCATCATCGACTGCACCCAGGGTGAGACCCTGGAGCCGCTGCCGGAAGAGCCCTTCCCGGAATAAGCCTCCCGCCATCTCCATCGCCGTCCTTCCGACATAAAAAAGCAGGGGCCAGCCTCATCGGCTGGCCCCTGTTCATCGTCCCCTCGTTGGGATCTGGGATAACCCGGCGTCTGCTTGATCACGGGCATCCCCCAGCCGCCGAGCGATAGTGCCCCGTCAGTATTTATGGATAACCCAGCGTCTGCTTGATCACGGGCAGTTGCGCCTTGATCCAGGCAGGATTGATGGGCCCCCAGTCGCCGATGCGATAGTGACCCTGCAGATGGCGGGCCCCCTCGGTCTGCTCGAAGCCGCAGCTGATGTCCAGCTCGGCCAGGGCGCTTAGCGTGTCCTGGGCCGTGCGTCTGGGCATGCCGGTGGCGGCCATGATGGCCGGGATTGTGTCTGTGCCCTGACTTATCAGCCAGGCCACGTAGAGTCGTCGGTAGAAGCTGGTGCGAGTCTTGCTCGGCTCTGTCATATCTCGTCCTCGAGCCGGTCGAAGTAGCGCCAGGTCGCCAGTGCAGCCTTGCCCATCACCAGTGCCCAGAGGCCGAACCAGAACCAGCGGAAGAAGCTCCAGGTGGAGGCGTCAGGCTGAGTGCTCTCGATCTTGGTGACGTTGGGGAACATGGAGAACATGTTCACGCGCCAGCCGTAGGAGGTGATGATGGCCAGACGCTTCTCGAACTCCATGGACTTGGCCTTGGCCTGCACGTCGGCGGCATTGAACTTGAAGTAGAAGGGCCAGCCCCACTCTGTGTCCTCGTTGCGAAACACGCGGATCTTCTCGCCGGGCCGCTCGGTATAGATGTAGTAGACGTCAGTGGTGGGACCGTCGGCCGGGTTTTTCTGGCTGATGGGGCCATCCTTGTCGGTGCGTTTCACCTCGACGCCCGTGATGGTGGCTATGGTGTGTTCCGGCAGATAGAAGTCGAGCCAGATGGCGGAGACGAGGGCGATGAGGCCCAGGCCGATAAAGGCCGGTTTCTTGAATTTCAGCTTCATGGTGATCTCATGTGAGGGGGAGTGACGTGCCTCTACCATACTCACATTTGGTGGGGTAGCCCAGCCCCCAATGAAGCCTATTCATAAAAAAGACCGTTTAAAACAATAACAAGTCGGCAGCGCCATTAACACTAAGGCCCCGCGAGCGGAGCCTTCGTTTGACGTGATAGCGCAGCCATTACAACTGGAACTGGGCCAGCTGCTTGCGCTGCTGTTCGGCGAGCTGTGACAGTTCGTGACTGGCGGCGGCGCTCTGGCTGATGCCGGCCGCACTCTGGTTCACTATCTCGTGGATGTTGGTGATGTTGCGGTTGATGTCGGCGGTGACGCAGGACTGCTCCTCGGCGGCGGTGGCGACCTGGGCATTGGCGCCGTTGATCTGGTTGACCGCCTCCGTGATGCCGCCGAGCAGTGCCTGTACCTCGCCGGAGAGCTGCTGGTTGTGCGCCAGTATGGAGAGGGTCTCCTGCATGCCGCTGTTGGCTGACAGGGACTGGCTCTGCAACTGCTCTATGATGGCCTGGATCTCCTTGGTGGAGTCCTGGGTACGGGCCGCCAGCAGGCGTACCTCGTCGGCCACCACCGCAAAGCCACGGCCGGTTTCACCGGCGCGGGCGGCCTCGATGGCGGCATTCAGCGCCAGCAGATTGGTCTGCTCCGAGATGCTCTGAATGACCTCGATCACCTTGCCGATCTGCTCGGACTGGGACTTGAGCCGTGCCACCACGGCGGCGGCGCTCTCCAGACTGCCCGCCATGCGGCTGTTGGCCTGAATGCTCTCGGCAAACAGCGCCAAGCCCTGCTCGACCCTGTCGTTGGCATCCCGCGCCAGTTCGTCGGCCAGGGCCGCGTTGTGGTTGACGTTGTCGGCCGTGCTGGCCAGCTCGGTCACGGCGGAGGCCACCTGTTCGGTTTCGCTGCGCTGCTGCTGGGCATTGGCCTCGGACTGGGTCATGACGGCGGCCAGCTCGGTGGCGGCGGAGGCCACGTTGCCGCTGATGCCGGTCAGGGTATGCAGTGTGCTGCCCAGCTGGGTCAGGGTCTGGTTGATATCCCTGGCCAGCTGGCTCAGCTCGTTGTCGCCCTCGGCGGCGGCCCGAACGTTGAAACGGCCCTGGGCGACGGCGCGCATCACCTCCTGCAGCTGGCCTATGGGGCGCACTATCCGGCCGGACAACCACCAGCCGCCGAGCAGGGCCGCGATCAGGGTAGCGCTCATCAACAGCAGGGTACGCAGCAGGGTGGCGTGGTAGTGCGCCTCCTCCTCGGCGATTTCGGCCTGGATCAGCTGGTTGACGTGGGCCGACATGGTATCTATCTGCTTGATCAGCTGTTCACCCAGCTCGCGAAAGCGCAGCCGGGACTGCTCGTAGGCGGCGGGATCGCCAGCCCCCTGATATTTCTGGGCCAGCAGCGGCAGCATGTTGTTGCGGGTGTGGCCGAGATAGGCTTGCAGGGCGGCGGCCACCTGGCTGTTGTCCTGCTCGGCGCCGGCGATCGCCAGTCGGGCCAGTATGGCCCCTATCTCCTGCTCGGCCGCCGTCAGAACGCTCGGCAACTGGGCGAAGCGCTGCTGATCGTAGAGGCCATAGATGGCGTTGGTACGCATCCGGTAGGTGGCGTGGATCAGGGTGGCTATGTCGTCCTTGTGGCGGGTCACGCTGGCTGTGGTCTGGTTCATGTCCGCAATGGCGCCGTCTATCTCCTGCTTGCTGATCCCGGCCATGAGGATCATCAACAGGCTGGCGAGCAGAAGCGGTATGAGAACTTGAAAACGGATAGACAGGTTATTCAATGACATGAAAGGTCCTAACCCAAAAGAGGAGTGAGGCGGCATCTTACACAGACGCGACAAAGGTTGTCACAGGGTTTTTATGGCTGAAATCGTGCTGAACGAAAAGGTTTTTCTTGTGTGAAAAGAGTGTGATAGGCAAGATCACAAGCTTGTTACCATGGAGGTGTCGCGTGTCCGACTGGATTGATCCCGCTATTCTGGCGCTGTTTATTCCCACGTTTTTCTTTGTCTCCGTCACCCCCGGCATGTGCATGACCCTGGCGATGACCCTCGGCATGAGCCTGGGGGTGCGCCGCACCCTGCACATGATGTGGGGGGAGCTCATCGGGGTGGGGCTGGTCTCAGTGCTGTCGGTGATCGGGGTGGCGGCCATCATGCTCAACTATCCGGCGCTCTTCTCCGCCTTCAAATACGTGGGCGGCGCCTACCTCATCTGGCTCGGCATCCAGATGTGGCAGGCCAAAGGCAAGATGGCCATACCGGCGGATCTCTCGGCCGGGCAGGAGACGCGCCCCCTGGGGCTGGCCATGCAGGGTTTCGTTACCGCCATCGCCAACCCCAAGGGCTGGGCCTTCATGGTCTCCCTGCTGCCCCCCTTCATCAACGCGGCCAAGCCGATGGCCCCCCAGATCAGCGCCCTGGTGGCGCTGATCCTGGTCATAGAGTTCTCCTGCCTGCTGCTCTACGCCAGCGGTGGCCGTACCCTGCGCCACTTCCTTGCCAAGAGCGGCAACGTCACCCTGATGAACCGGATCGCCGGCTCCCTGATGTTTGGTGTCGGTGTCTGGCTGGCACTGGGTTGATATGAGGCCCCTCTTGTAGAGACTGCGGCGCAGACATCACCCGAGACGGAAATGAAGCAGCCCCGGCAGTGTCGGGGCTGTGTCATTTGGTGGGCAAGGGCCCTGTCAGGTGGGGAGCGGGTACATTTGCTTACATTTTTTTTGTTTTCAATCGGCGACTATTTCATCAGTCTCGAATGGCATTAGATGCATGTGCTTTACATGTGATGATGATTCGGGCAATCCAAGTTTTATATTTTTGGTCAAGGATGGTAATGGATGATGAAGTTAATAGGCGCCGCGTTACTCACTTTTTCGGGGGTGGCAGCGGCCGACAATGGAAAAAACCTGGATTTTTACAATATAGAGGAACAGCAACTCGTTGACATGTTTGCTCAGCATCAGGGCGGCCCCCCAGGCCAGTCAATAAAGGATTTCTCCCGCCTGTTTCTGGAGAATCCCTATGTTGCCAATCGACTGGTGGGGTCGAGTGATACACAAGAGAAGCTGGTGGTGGATTTTGGTGAGCTGGATTGCTTCACCTATCTGGATTACGTTGAGTCACTGCGGCACTCAACGAGTGTGCATAATTTCATTGAGAACGTCATGTACACTCGTTACGTAAATGGTGAAGTCAACTATCTGACTAGAAAGCACTTTTTCTCTGATTGGGTACATGGTGGCAATAAGGTCAGCGACGTGACCCATCTGGTGGGAAATTATGTCGTGACGGCCCCAAAAATACTGAATCAGAAAGAGGATGGTGGCCACTATATTCCCGGGCTGGGAGTGAAGAACCGCGACATCAGCTATATTCCGGGTGATCGCGTGGATGAAGATACCTTGAGTCTGCTGGAGGATGGCGATTATATCGGCATCTATACCAATATTGCCGGTCTGGATGTGACCCATACCGGCATTTTCATTCGCGGTGAGAATGGCCCCGTCCTGCGCAATGCCTCGTCTGTCTCGACGAATATGAAGGTGGTGGATTCGCCCTTCCTTGAATATGTGAAGAGCAAGCCGGGCATCCTGGTTTACCGGGCCACGGATGACAATGGCCAGTCGTGATAGGGCCGGGCATGAGGGCGGCGTTTTAACCTGTTGGAAATGACGGGTGTAAACATACGGGCTTGGTGAGCCGGCTCTCTTCCTGCTGTGACAACAACATAAAACCCCCGGCCAGTGCCGGGGGTTTTTATGTTGTGGGGGCGGGCGATTGAAGCGAGCCACAGTATTCTGCTGCACCCTGCACCCTGCACCCTGCACCCTGCACCCTGCACCCTGCACCCTGTTCCCCCCTGCCGCCCTTGTCCGCTGCTCGGACTTGTGGTGCCCGTCTCGCCGTGGTGCCGGGCCCGGGGAGTTATGTGGCTTTGAAGCGCCTGACCCAGGGGTTGGCGCTGATGCCGTGCAGTATGACGCTGAGGATGATGGTGCAGAGCACAGTGGCTATGATGGGCTTTTGTCCCAACAGGGCGGGCTCGTGCTGCAGCACCATGACGGCGAACACTATGCTGGCCAGCCCCCTTGGTCCGAACCAGCCGATAAAGAGCTTGAGCTCGGGCTTGAGGCCCGTGCCCAGCAGGCTCAGCCAGACCGGCAGCATGCGCAGCAGGGTGAGGCTGGCGGCAGCATAGAGCCAGTATTGCCAGTGCAGCAGCTCCGGCAGCATGGGCATCAGGGTGGCGCCGAACACCATCCAGATCACCACTGAGAGCAGATCTCCATACCCCTCGCAGCTGTCCATGTAGGCGTGCTTGTGCTCCCCCAGCCGGCGGCCGATCAAGAGGCCGCCCACGAAGGCGGCGATGAAGCCGCTGCCCCCCAGGGTCTGGGCCAGCGCGAAACAGAGCAGAGCCAGCCCCGGCATGGTGAGCTGACGCCAGAGTGGCAACTGCCAGCCATTGAGGTAGGAGGTCTTGATCAGACGAATGGTGAGGCCGGCGAGCACCAGGGCCACCAGCAGGCCTATGCCTATCTCTTCCAGCAGCAAGGTGACCGCCAGCATGCCGGTGCCGGCGTGTTGTTCTGTGGGGGCTATGAGGGCGAGCAGCAGCAAGAGCACGGGCACGCAGATGCCGTCGTTGAGGCCGCTCTCCTGGTTGAGCCCTTCCCGTATGGGGGCGGGCACCGCCGGGTTGCTGACCACCGCCTTGCCGAGCGCCGCATCTGTGGGGGCGAGTATGGTGGAGAGGATGGCCATCTCCAGCAGCGGCAAGTCGGGGTAGAGCCAGAGGCCGAACAGGGTGCCGCCGATCAGGGTCAGCGGCAGGCCGATGAGCAGCAGCCGCATGGGCAGGGCGCGGTGGGCCGCCAGCACCTGCCAGTTGGTGTTGGCCGCATCGCTGAACAGCACTATGACCAGGGTCAGCTCCGCCAGCAGCTTGATGCCGTCGCTGTTGATGGAGAGGGAGAGCAGACCCAGTCCGCCGGATCCCAGCAGCCAGCCCATCAGCAGAAACAGCAGCGGGCCGTTGACCAGCTTTGATTCGAATCGGCCCGCGATCAGGCTGTAGATCAGCAGGAAGGCGGCGAGCACCGCCAGGTTCTGGTAAATCAGGGATGCGTCCATGCAACCTCCTCAAGGCCCCGGGGGGCGCGTCAATCAGTCAGGCAATCTGGATCGAACACATATTCACCGGCCAGCCAGCGCATGATTTCGTGCACGCAGGCCTGATCCTGGAACGGCAGGTAACGGGTCTTGAGGTGGATGATCTGCTCCGGGGTGAGCTGGGCCAGCCCTATGTCCTGAAACAGCGGCAGGTCGGCCTGGATCATGGCGGAGATCTGCGGGCCGCAGGTGGCGTTGAGGGAGGCGTGCAGCGCCTTGTCCGGATCGTACTGCTTGCCGAGCTTGTAGCTCATGGGCAGGGTGGCCAGCGGCAACACGGAGAGCGCCGCCTGCTTCATGGGGTTGACCGCGTGGCCTGCCACCAGCTCCGCCAGCTCGGCGGGGCGGTTCTCGAAGGCGCGCAGGTGCAGGAAGCTGCTGGCCTTGCTGCCATCGTTGACCGGGTAGTTGTCCCACAGGAAGGGCTTGCGGTGCAGCCAGTCGGCCACTTGCCTGAGGTGCGGGGCCGGGTACTCGCCGGAGCAGACTTTGGGGCCGGTCCAGAAGATGTCGATGCGCCGATCCAGCCCCTGGCCCAGATCGGTCAGATAGTGGGGCGGCATGGCGCCGAACACCTTCTCCAGCACGGGATCCGTCGAGTAGTAGCTGGGACAGAACAGCAAGCGGCTGGCGCGGGAGTGGGCCGCTATGTCATGGGCCATGGTGAGCTGCCAGTGGGCGAGATCCGGGGTATCCCCCTTCATGTCGTCAAACAGCACCGCCAGTATATCGGGCTGGAGCGCCTCGTCGATGAGCCGCACCTTCTCCAGCAGAGCCGGACGCTTGCGGGCATAGTCGTGATGGGCGCCCATGGGGCTCAGGCCTATGCCGAAGGCGAGGCCGTTTTCACGGCACTGACGGGCCAGCTGGCGCAGGGCCTCGAGCTGGGCCGCAGGCCAGGGCTGGGTCCAGTGCTTGCGCAGATAGCCGTCTTCTTTCGGGGCATAGATGTAGAAGCCATAACCGTGGCGGGGCAGCCACTGGGCGTAGCGGGCGCGGGCTTCCCAGCTCCAGCCCTTGCCGAAGAATCCCTCTATCAATCCCAGCTGGGGCGAAGGGGGTTGCAGGCCAGACAACAGGGTTTGGTAAGGCATAGATAACTCCCTTCTCGCTGAGGACGGGTCGGACGAGCTGCGTCAGACCGGGTCTTCTTCCTGAAAGCGCACCCCTATCTTGCGGGGTTCACCCTCTTCCATTTCGGCCACGGTCCAGATCAGGCCCTGCCATTCAAAATGGTCGCCGACCACCAGATTATCGCCCAACTGGTTGGCAATAAAATGGCCAAGTGTCTGATCCGCCATCTCGCTCACATCCAGCCCGTAGAGCGGGGCCAGATCCACCAGATTGGCGGCGGCTTCCAGCAGGAAGTCGCCGAAGAAGCGGGGGCCCAGATCCTGTTCAGGAGCCTGGCTGAACAGCTGGCCGAGGGCGGGCAGATCCCGTTCGTGGCCGATGACGCAGAGGATGTCATCGGACTGCAGGCAGGTACTGCCCGAGGGGTGCAGCAGCTCCTGATCCCGGAACAGGGCGCAGATGCGGGTCCCCCTGGGCATGCGCAGATCCCGCAGGGGCGAGCCTATGCACCACTTCTCGGCGCTGAGGCGATAGACGAAGGTCTCCCACTGGCTGTCGAGATCTATCTCTAGCCCGGAACGGTTGATGGGCGACGGCGGTGCCGGCACTTCCACCCGCGCCAGCTTTGAGGCCAGCGGCAGCGAGCTGCCCTGCAATATGAGGGAGACCAGCACCACGAAGAAGGCCACATTGAAGTAGAGCTGGGCGTTGGGCAGCCCCGCCATCATGGGGAAGACCGCCAGTATGATGGGTACTGCGCCGCGCAGGCCGACCCAGGAGATGAACCAGCGCTCGCGGGGGGCGAAGTTCTTGAACGGCAGCAGGCCAATCCAGACCGAGACGGGGCGGGCGAACAGTATCATCCACATGGCCAGCGCCAGCGCCGGCAGGGCGATGGGCAGCAGGTTGCTCGGGGTGGCCAGCAGTCCCAGCACCAGGAACATGCCGATCTGGCTGAGCCAGGTCAGGCCATCCAGCACCGACAAGGTGGTGCTGCGGCTGCGCAGGGAGAGGTTGCCCAGCAGGAGGCCGGTGAGATAGATGGCGAGAATGCCGCTGCCCCCTACGGCTGTCGTGAGGGCGAAGATCAGCAGGCCGCCGCTGACGGTGAGCAGCGGATAGAGGCCGGGGGCCAGCCTGGCGCTGTTGATGAGGCGCCACAGCAGCCAGCCGCCGCCAAGACCTATGCCGGCGCCCAGGCCAAACTGCTTGCCGAGCTGCAACAGCAGGAAGCCCCAGTCCAGCCCTTGCTGCTGGGTGGCGAGGATCTCAATCAGGGTCACGGTGAGAAACACCGCCATGGGGTCGTTGCTGCCCGACTCTATCTCCAGGGTGGCGCTGACCCGCTCGTTCAGGCTGCGCCCGCCGAGCAGGGAGAAGACGGCCGCGGCGTCGGTGGAGCCGACGATGGCGCCGATCAGCATGCCCTGCATCAGGCTGAGATCGAACAGCCAGGCGGCGATGAGGCCGGTCAGGCCCGTGGTGATGGCCACCCCCACGGTCGCCAGCGAGAGCGCCGGCCAGAGCGCCACCCGAAACGAGGAGACCCGGGTGCGCATGCCGCCATCGAGCAATATGATGGCAAGCGCCAGGTTGCCCACCAGATAGGCGACCGAGTAGTCAGCGAAGTGAATGCCGCCCGGGCCATCTTCCCCGGCCAGCATGCCGACTGCGAGGAAGATCACCAGAATGGGGATGCCGAGACGAGAGGAGAGCGCGCTCAACAGGACACTGGCTCCCACCAACAAGGCCGCGATTAAAAAGAAACTGTTGATGGTGACGGCATCCAATGGCGAACTCCTTCTGTCAAAATGCAAATCAGGCACATTATATGCAGTTTGTTGGGCGCCGTGTGGCTTAATTGTGCATTAATTTGCAGTTTTTTACATTTTCGGTGCGCGGGTGGCGAGAGCATTTACGCCGAAAACAGCGGGGGGCAAGTGAAGAAAAGGGCCGCTTAATGTGAATCGGTTCACACAATCGACACGGCCTGAGGGCGGCCTGCCGGCCATGTACCCCACAAGCAGCAGGGGCGCCACAATGGCGCCCCTGGCGGGCTGGGAGGGCGGTCAGTCGTCCTCGTCGTCTTTGACTTCCCGGATCTTGTCCTTGTAGTTGGGCAGCTGTTTCTCAAGCTGTTTCATGTCCTTGATGGCATTGAGAAACAGGCCGAGCAGGAACAACAGCGGCAGGCCTATCCATAACCACAGACTCATGAGCTTTTCCTTTCATCGAGACAAAGGGTGACATCATAACTGACCAGGAGTTCGTCGAGCCGGGTCAGCATGGTCAATTTTCCTGCAATATGCCCCGTCTTCATGAGTGATTCCTCGCGTCGGGACAGGGGGTGACGTCATAACTGACCAGGAGCTCGTCGAGCCGGATCAACATGGTCAATTTTCCTTCAATATGTCCCGTCTTCATGAGTGATTCCTCGTGTCGGGACAGAGGGTGACGTCATAACTGACCAGGAGCTCGTCGAGCCGGATCAGCATGGTCAATTTTCCTGCAATATGCCCCGTCTTCATGAGTGATTCCTCGCGTCGGGACAGAGGGTGACATAACGGGCCAAGATCTCGTCAAGCTGGGCCAGTATGGTCGACTTGCCTTCAATATCCGCCTGTTGCAGGCAAAGCGCCAGCGCATCCGGATCCAGCCGCTGTTCGCGGGACTCCAGCGCGAAGCTGATATGCCAGGGTTCGTAGGCGACGCCGCTCTCGGCCCCCGCCGGTTTGGCATAAGGCAGGAAGAAGCCGAAGTCGTTCATGTGATCCTCAAGCCAGTTGCCCAGATCGGCAAACCAGCCGCCCTCCTCATACTCCCAGGGTTCCAGCGCCAGCTTGGTGCCTGCAGGCAGGCAGTCGGGATCATAGATGTCCAGATCCGTGCCCCAGTGATGACGACTGGTGCCGGGCAGGGCGCTCCAGCGCAGGATGGCGTGCAGCCGTTCTGTGTCGCTCAGTTGCAGGGCATCCAGCGGCTGGTTGTTGGCATCCAGCAGGGGCCGCTCGCCACGCCACTTGCCATTCCAGATGGCGAGCTGACGGTCGAACCCGCGCCAGCTGGAGGCCGCCTGCAGATTGTGCCCCTCATGGGCGGCGGCCACCTGCATGTCGTTGAAGGCCGCGGCTGTGGCCGCGGTCAGACGATGGGGCCCGCGCCCCACCAGGATGAGGTGGTGCTCGTCTCGCCCCAGCAATTGATCCTGTGTCATGCCCATCCCGAATCCTGTGTGTTGTTGAGCGAAATACCCGCAAGCCTGCGCTGGATAGGCGTCATGCCAGCAACCGATCCAGTATGCCCTGGTACATGTCCGCCAGCAGATCCAGATCGTCCGCCTTCACGCACTCGTTCACCTTGTGGATGGTGGCGTTGACCGGGCCCAGCTCGATCACCTCGGCGCCGGTGGGGGCGATAAAGCGCCCGTCGGAGGTGCCGCCGGTGGTGAGCAGGGCCGGTTGCTGGCCATTGACCTGTTCGATGGCCGCGACGGCGGCATCGAGCAGATCGCCGGTGTCGGTCAGGAAGGGCTGGCCGGAGAGGGTCCAGTCGAGCTGGTAATCCAGCCCATGTCTGTCCAGCAGCGCCTCGACCCGCTCGCGAATATCCATGTCGGTCAGCTGGGTGCTGAAACGGAAGTTGAACTGAACCTGCAGCTCGCCGGGAATGACGTTGGAGGCGCCAGTGCCCCCCTGAATGTTGGCAATCTGGAAGCTGGTGGGCGGGAAGTAGGCGTTGCCCTGATCCCATACCGTCGCCGCCAGCTCGGTCAGCGCCGGCGCCGCCTTGTGGATGGGGTTGTCCGCCAGATGGGGATAGGCGACGTGGCCTTGTACCCCGCGCACCAGCAGATCGCCGGTGATGGAGCCGCGTCGGCCGTTCTTCACCACGTCTCCCACCACGGCGGTGGAGGAGGGCTCGCCGACGATGCACCAGCGGATCTTCTCGTGGCGCGCCTCCAGGGTATCTATCACCCGGGTGGTGCCGTTGATGAAGGGTCCCTCTTCATCCGAGGTGATGAGAAAGGCGATGGACCCCTTGTGATCCGGATTGGCCGCGACGAAACGCTCGGTGGCCACCACCATGGATGCCAGCGACCCCTTCATGTCGGCGGCGCCGCGACCGTAGAGCACGCCATCCTGTATGGTCGGCTCGAACGGCGGCGTGTGCCACTTCTCCAGCGGCCCGGCGGGCACCACGTCGGTGTGGCCGGCGAAGCAGAACAGGGGGCCTTCGCTGCCACGGCGGGCCCAGAGGTTGGTGGTGTCTTCAAACACCATGGGTTCGATGACGAAACCCAGGCGTGCGAGGCGCTCCGCCATCAGGGTCTGGCACCCTTCATCGAGCGGGGTGACTGAGGGGCGGCGGATCAGATCCTTGGCCAGTGCGATGACATCCGACATCGGCGTTCCTTAACAGAAAAGTTTAACGAGAGAAGAGGGATTGGTAGTGATCGGCTTTAAAACCCAGGGTCAGCTCACCGTCCCGCTCGAGCAAGGGGCGCTTGATCATGGCCGGGTGTTCCAGCAGCAGGGCGCGGGCCTTCGCGGTGTCGAGCCCCTGTTTGGCCTCATCCGGCAGGGCGCGGAAGGTGGTGCCACGGCTGTTGAGCAAGGCTTCCCAGCCAAGCTTTGCCAGCCAGCTGTCCAGCGCGGCGGGATCCAGCCCATCGGCGCGATGGTCGTGAAAACGGTAGTCGATGCCGGCCTCATCCAGCCACTTGCGGGCTTTCTTGATGGTGTCGCAGTTTTTGATGCCATAGAGGGTGGTGGCCATGGGGAGTCCTTGTCTGCGGGCGCGGGCCCTTGGAGCTGAAACGTGAAATCGGCAACTTGAGATCTGAACGCGACATCAAGCAAAGGCCCGATTCTGGCATTGTGACTATCCCATGGCAACGGCGGAGCCGCACCTTGGGTGATTTTCCAAAGGCGAACGGGCAACAGGAAGGGGCGGGGGAGAAAAGAGCCCGGCGCCTGGGGCGCCGGCGGGATCAAAGCTCGCGCTGGGATTGGCACCAGAGGTGCAGCTCGGACTCGAACCAGTTGAGCATGGCGTGGTTGTCATCGCGGCGATGGCGGATCAGGCTGACTTCAAAGGTCGGCAGGGCGAAGCGGGTTTCGTACTCCACCAGATCCAGCAGCGGCATCAGCGGTCGCAACACCCTGGCGGGGGAGGTCAGCAGCAGGGGGGCGTAGGGCAGGATGAAGGGCGCAGCCAGAAAGCTTTGCACTATCAAGGGGGTATGCCGGGTCATGCCGTGGGCGGCCAGCAAGTCATCGACTATGCCCCCTTCGCTGCCACGGGGGGCGACCAGCAGGTGCTGGGCCTTGGCGAAGGATTCGATGCAGAGCACCTGGCCCTGGAACGGGTGGCTGCGGTGGGCGGTGCAGATCAGCTTGTCTTCAAACAGCGGGATGCGACGAAAACGGCCGGGCACCTCGTCCTGCTTGCTGATCACCATGCTGATCACCCCCTCGTCGAGCTGACGCTCGTAGTCCGCATTGAGGGGCACCATGTGGATGCGCAGGTTGGGCGCCTGCTGCTGCAGGCGCGCCAGCAGGCTCGGCATCATCACGTACTCCACATAGGTGTGGGCACCGATGCGCAGCACGCCCTCGAACTTGCCCGGATCGAGCTGCTCCGGCTGGCTGAAGGTCTGCTCTATGTCGTGCAGTATCTCCCGCAGCGGCAGCAGCAGCGCCTGTGCCCTGGCGGTGGGTTCCATGCCCTGGGGCGTGCGGATCAGCAAGGGATCGTCATAGAGCAGCCGCAGGCGAGCCAGGGCTCGACTGACGGCCGGCTGGCTCATGGCGAGCCGCTCGGCGGCCTTGGTGGTGTTGCGTTCCTCCAGCAGCGCCTTGAGCACCACCAGCAGGTTGAGGTCTACGCCTCGTAAATTCATTCTGTGCATAATGGAATACTAATAAATCATTTCCTTAAGCAGGGCCTTCACTTTAGTCTCATTCCCCGTCGATGGTCAGCATGAAGCTTGGATAAATCAGCGATTTATACAAACCCATGTTGTCCTGTTACCTCTTTCGCGTGGTGCCGGGGGTGGCAAGATTCGACAGCCTGAACTCTTTACTCTGGTCATCCAGAGCGTTGCTTGCTTAGTACCCGCCTTCGAGGCGGGTTTTTTTTGCCTGCGGTTCAGGTGAGCGGGCCCGAAGAAGTACAAAACGCGCCACCGGGCGCGTTGTTGTGATGAGGCTGTGACTCAGGGCGCTACC
The DNA here is from genome assembly GCF_963899305.1 of Aeromonas sp. MR19. Taxonomy (NCBI): domain Bacteria; kingdom Pseudomonadati; phylum Pseudomonadota; class Gammaproteobacteria; order Aeromonadales; family Aeromonadaceae; genus Aeromonas; species Aeromonas sp. MR19. Next base: position 615,755 of record NZ_CAWQWZ010000011.1, on the reverse strand, counting down.
GGCCACTGGTAGTCAAACACCCTGGCACGTTCCCAGGGGGCGTCCGGCAGGCTGGAGGAGAGGCCGGTATATTTGCCCACGTCGTCCACCACTATGGTGGAGAGGATCGGCAGCTGGTGCTCGGTGCAGTACATGCGGATGCGTTGCAGCAGGGTGCGCAGCTCATCCTGGCTATTTTCCAGCCCGGCCTGCCTGGCCAGTTTGGAGTAACGAATGGTGGTGCGTTCCTTTGCAGACTCGACGAGGATGTCCCATAGCTGGTAGTCGCTGGTGGTCATACCCGCGGTTGCTTGGTTTGTCATAACTCTCTCCGGCGCGAAATGGTCGCTGTATCGATGCGCATCTTGGCCAGTTCACTGGCCCCTGACGTTGATCCAAAGCAAAAAAGCCTGAGGTTATCCGCCAGAACGGATGGCAAAGGGATTCTAAAGGTTTGCCTTTAGTTTAAACGACCGTTTTTTGTTAAGTAGGTAGCACTTTATTCCATCAAAGGGAGGCGAAGCCACCTTTATTGACAGGGATCAAGGGGAAAGCGAGGCCAGACCACTAGATTCCGCTCCTCGATAATTTTATCAGGAGCGAATATTGGAACTCTTATTTGTCTTGCTCGTACTGATCGCCGTGGTCTACGGCATCATCAAGGATTACAACCCGCAGGCGGTGCTGGCGCTGGCGGGCATGGCCATTTTTGCGGTGGCCTACTGGTTGGGGCTGCACCCCATTCTCCCCGCGGACAAGAGCACCGGTTTCGCCCTGTTCGACCTGTTCGAGGTGTTCAAGGGGATCTTCTCCTACCGCGCGGCCGGGCTCGGCCTCACCATAATGGCGGTGGCGGGCTTTGCCACCTACATGTCCCATATCGGTGCCTCCCAGGCGCTGGTGCGGGTGGCGGTCAAACCGGTGGCGGGCATCCAGTCCAGCTACCTGATGCTTTCAATCTGCTATCTGGTGGCGGTCTTTGTCTCCCTGTTCGTCACTTCCGCCACCGGCCTTGGCCTGCTGTTGATGGTCACCATGTATCCTGTGATGCGCAACCTCGGCATCAGCCCGGCCTCCGCCTGTGGCGTCATCGCCACCTCCCAGGCGTTTGAAATTGGCCCGACCCAGACCAACGCCATCTTCTCCGCCGGTCAATCTGGCATGGATCCGACCAGCTACTTCGTTGACTACCAGATCTGGCTGGTGGCCCCCATGCTGCTGGTGACCATGGTGCTGCACTTCTTCTGGCAGCGTCACTGCGATCGCCAGGATGGATGGGATCCGGCCCTGCATCGCGGCGAGCACGCCGAGCTGGACGAGCAGGGCACTGAGGCCGTGCAGGCGCCGATCTGGTATGCCCTGCTGCCCATCATTCCCTTCGTGCTGATGATGACCTTCTCCAAGTTGCTGGTGACCACCATCAGCGTCAGCGTGGAGGTGGCCATGCTGCTGTCGGTCTTTATCGGCATGCTGTGCGAACTGCTGCGCAGCCGCTCGCTGCGCACCGCCATGGCCGGACTGTCGAGCTTCCTCGATGGCATGGGCAAGGTGTTCGGCCCGGTGGTGGCGCTCATCGTCTGCGCCGAGCTGTTCGCCGAATCCCTCAAGGCCATAGGTGCCATCGACACCCTGCTGCACTCGGCCAGCAATGCCGGCATCGGCAGCGCGCTGATGACGCTGGTGATGGTGGCGCTGATCATGGTGGCGGCTGTCATCATGGGTTCGGGTAACGCGGCTTTCCTCAGCTTCTCGACCCTGGCGCCGGCGGTGGCGGCCAAGTTCGGGGTGCCTGCGGTGACCATGCTGCTGCCGATGCAGCTCGCCTCCAGCATCGGCCGCACCATATCCCCCATAGCGGCCGTGCTGATCGCCTGCGCGGGGATCGCCAGGGTGTCGCCCTTCGTGGTGGTCAAGCGCACCAGCGTGCCCATGGCGGGCGCCCTGGTGACGGCGCTGGCGCTCAACTATCTGCTGTTTATGTGATGGTCTGCTGTGTATGTAATGACGGGGCGGGCAGCGCGGCTGCCCGCCCTCATCCTGTTGCTGACAGGCCTTGGCCGCGAGTGGCAAGGCTTGCATGGAGAAGATGATGACAGATGTAAAGAGCCCGTTTTCCCTCGATAGCTATCTGGCCGATCTGGCCCCGCTCATCAATCTCGATTGCGGCACCCGCACCCCGGCCGGGGTGGCTCGGGTGGCCGACATCATGACCGAAAAGTATCAGGCGATCGGCTGGCAGGTGACCCGCCACCAGTTCGCTCCTGAGTGCGGCCCCTGCCTCGAGGCAACCAATGCGCCGGGCGCCGATCACTACGACGTGATGCTGTGCGGCCACATGGATACCGTCTTCCCCGAGGGGACGGCGGCCAAGCGTCCGCTCTCCATCGAAGGCAATCAGGCCTTTGGCCCCGGCGTGTCGGACATGAAGAGCGGCCTGCTCTCTATCTGGTATGCCCTGAAAGAGATGGATCCGGCGCAACTGGCCAAACTCAAGGTGCTGGTCTGCTGCAACTGCGATGAGGAGGTGGGCTCCCCCTGGTCCAAAGATTGGCTGGTGGAGAAGGCCAAGCAGAGCGGTTGCGTGCTGGTGGCCGAGGCGGCTCGCCCCAACGGGGATCTCATCAGCGCCCGCAAGGGCAATGCCAAGTACCGCATCCTCTTCCACGGCAAGGCCTCCCACGCCGGTTCGGCCCTGAGCGAGGGGATCTCGGCCATCACAGAGCTGGCGCACTGGGTGCTGGCCATCAACGATCAGGTCAATCTTGAGACGGGCACCACAATGAACGTCGGGGTGGTGCAGGGCGGCACTGGCGTCAACGTGGTGCCGGACTTTGCCGAGGCGATCGTGGACTTGCGCTTCTGGCGCAATGAAGAGGCGGCGGCTGTGCATGAGCGGCTCGGCTTCATGGCCAACAATCCCTTCCTCGCCGGCTGCCGGGTCGAGGTGGATCGCCAGGCCTTCAAGCCGGCGATGCGCCCGAGTGGCGATACCGAAGCGCTGATGGCGCTGGTGGAAGCGGCAGGCCTGGAAGAGGGGATCCCCTTCAACTGGCTGGAGGCAGGTGGCGGCTCGGATGCCAACTTCACCGCCGCCGCGGGCGTGCCGTCGCTGGACGGCTTCGGCCCCATGGGTGGCGGCTTCCACTCGGAGAGCGAATTCCTGCTGCTCGACAGCATAGAGCCGCGCATCCGCCTGTTGCAGCGGGTGCTGACCAGGCTGGCACGCTGACATATCGAATAAAAGCAGTGCAAACGGGAGGCTCAGGCCTCCCGTTTTTTATGGAAATTGGATGGTCTGGCGCAGCCCTAACTGATTAGATGGCTCGCGCCCTCTTCTGCCAGATAGGCCAGATGATCCTGCCGTGTTACCCGCCAGCCATCGAGGCGCAACGGAGCGGCAAAGCCGGGGCCGTCGGTCACCATGGTGTGGTACTCCCCCTGCTCGCCGCAGGCATCGAACCCCTGGCGCTCGGCCAGTTGCTGCAGATCGGCGAGGGTGGCTGCATTGAGCGAGCGCCCGGCCCACTCGGGAGCCAGCACCCGGGTATCGACGCAGGAGAGGTGAGCGACTATGCCGCGCGCCAGCATATCCGCCAGCAAGGTTTGGCGAGATTGCTGCCAGAGCGGGGTGTGGACGGCGAGCCCGAGCGGCTGGCTGCGCTCGCGGATCCAGTTTGGTGCGCCGCCCACGCTGTCGATATCGCCGGTCACTACCCCATCGAGCGCCCACTCCTGCTGCAAGCGGCTCAGCGCGGTTTCGTAGCTCTGCTCGAACGGCGCTTCTATGGTGACCAGCAGATGGGACAGCCCGAGGGCCGCCGCCTGACGGCGCACCAGCGGCAAGGGGTGAGCCAGAAATCGGGGCTCTAGCGGTGCAAAGGTGGCCAGTGCCACCACCTGATGGCCCGCATCGCGGGCATGGCAGAGGGCCAGCATGGCATCTTTGCCACCGCTCCAGAGCAGGATGACGCGAGACATGGGGAAGATTCCTATGGTGAACGAGGGAGCATGCTACCCAGTGGCGGGGGCGCAGGTAAAGCCGCAGCAGGAAATCGTGGCAGGAATTGACCGGGGAGAAAAGAGCAGGCCCCCATGCGGGGGCCTGCCTGGCAAGAGCGTGATAAACGCCGCCGTGATTAGAGCAGAATGGTGGTCAGCACATACCCCAGGGCGCAGGAGCTGCTGACCCCGATCAGCCCCGGAATGATGAAGCTGTGGTTGATGATGAACTTGCCGATGCGGGTGGTGCCGGAGCGGTCGAAACCGATACAGGCCAGATCGCTCGGGTAGGTCGGCAGCACGAAGTAGCCGTAGCTGGCCGGCAGGAAGGCGATCAGCAGCTTGGGCTCCACCCCCAGTGCCAGCCCCATGGGGGCGATGGCGGTCAGGGCGGCGGCCTGGCTGTTCACCAGCTTGGAGATGAGGAAGAGCACCAGGGCGTAGGTCCAGGGCTGGGCCTGTACCACGTGGGCCAGGGTTTCTTTCAGCAGCGGCATGTGGGCCTGGAAGAAGGTCTCGCTCATCCAGGCAACCCCGAACACGGAGAAGATGGCGACCATGCCGGCCTTGAACACGGGGCCGTTGGAGATGTCACCCGGCTTGACCTTGCAGCGCATCAGAATGATGGCGCCGGCGATCAGCATCATCATCTGGATCACCAGGTTCATGGAGAGCGGGCCCGTCTTGTCCTTGATGGTGAACACGGGACGCAGCCCTTCGTTGGCACCGAGCAAGACCACGGCGGCGATGGCGGCGAAGAAGATCCAGGTCGACCAGTAGGCCTCTTTCGGGAACTTGGTGTTGAGCAGGGTTTCACCACCGCCATAGACGAAGGTGCGCTGTTCCGGATCCTTGATCTTGGCCTGGAACTCCTCGTCCTGGTCCAGATCCTTGCCGCGGCGCAGGCTCCACAGGGCCGCCATGATCACGCCGGTCAGGGAGGAGGGGATGGCGATCATCAGGATGTCGAGCAGGCCGTAAGCCTGACCTATGCCATGACCGGCTGCCAGGATGGAGACCATGGAGACCACGGCCACCGAGACCGGGGAGGCACAGATCGCCATCTGGGAGGCAACGGATGCCACCGCCATCGGCCGCTCGGGACGTATGTTCTTCTGCAGCGCTATGTCGGCGATGATGGGGAACATGGTGTAGACCACGTGGCCGGTACCGCACAGGAAGGTGAGGGTCCAGGTAGTGAGCGGCGCCAGTATGGTGATGTATTGCGGGTGACGACGCAGCAGGCGCTCGGCAATCTGCATCATCAGGTTGAGGCCACCGGCCGTTTGCAGGGTGGCGGCGCAGCCGATCACGGCGAGTATGGTCAGCATCACCTGTACCGGCGGTTCACCCGGGGTCAGGCCGAACACGAAGGTCAGCAGGAATAGACCTATGCCGCTGATGAGACCCAGTCCCATGCCCCCAAACCGGGTACCCAGCAGCAAGCAGCCGAGCACCACAAAAAATTCCATCAAGATCATTCCATTACCTCGCGTGATTTAATCCATGTCAGTGTTGTGTTGGGTTCATGGACCAGGATTGTCTGTTTTTTATTTAGCCCTAAAGGGTTAGTGGGTATTGTGCCCTCCTAAAAGGGGTAAAAATTTGAGGTACTTCAATAACTCATCGCTTTTTGATTTAACTGCATAAAAACCACGTATTAATATCATTGTTATTTGTTGTGCCAATAAACGGCACCGTACGGGGCTCTATGTGCTGCAGGGGGTGAGGGGAGTGGCAAGTGGGCTGTGGGGGAGTGGAGTGGGTGATTAATTGTGGTGGTCTGCAGGGTGGAATGGCGTTGCCTGGATAACAAAAAGCCGACCCTGGGGTCGGCTTTGTCGGCAAGTGGTAGTAATCAGAACTCGGCGGTACGCGGGGTGCGCGGGAAGGGGATGACGTCGCGGACGTTGCCCATACCGGTCACGTAGACCACCAGACGCTCGAAACCGAGGCCGAAACCGGCGTGCGGGACTGTGCCGAAGCGGCGCAGATCGCGATACCACCAGTAATCTTCCTTGTTCAGACCCATCTCGGCCATGCGCTGATCGAGTACCTCGAGGCGCTCTTCACGCTGGGCACCGCCGATGATCTCGCCGATCCCGGGAGCCAGTACGTCCATGGCGGCAACGGTTTTGCCGTCATCGTTGAGACGCATGTAGAAGGCCTTGATGTCTTTCGGGTAGTTCTTCACCACCACAGGAGACTTGAAGTGCTCCTCGGCCAGATAGCGCTCGTGCTCGGAGGACAAGTCGATGCCCCAGGAGACAGGGAACTCGAAGGTCTTGCCACAGTTTTTCAGCACTTCGATGGCATCTGTGTAGTCGATCTGGGCGAAGTCGGAGGAGACGAAGCGTTCCAGACGACCGATGGCATCCTTGTCGACGTGCTGGGCAAAGAACTCCAGATCGTCGCGGCGCTCACTCAGCACGGCGTTGAAGACGTATTTGAGCATGGCTTCGGCCAGGGCGGCGTTATCGTCCAGGTTGGCGAAGGCAATTTCCGGCTCAACCATCCAGAACTCGGCCAGATGGCGGCTGGTGTTGGAGTTTTCGGCGCGGAAGGTGGGCCCGAAGGTGTAGACCTTGGAGAGGGCACAGGCGTAGGTTTCGACGTTGAGCTGACCGGACACGGTCAGGAAGGTCTCCTTGCCGAAGAAGTCCTTGTCGTAATCGACCTTGCCGGCATCGGTGCGCGGCAGGTTTTCCAGATCCAGGGTGGAGACGCGGAACATCTCGCCGGCACCTTCGGTGTCAGAGGCGGTGATGAGCGGAGCCGCAATCCACAGATAACCCTCTTCATGGAAGAAGCGGTGGATGGCCTGGGCCAGGCAGTTGCGCACCCGGGTCACTGCGCCGACTATGTTGGTGCGCGGACGCAGGTGGGCCTGTTCACGCAGGTACTCTATGCTGTGGCGCTTGGCGGCCATGGGGTAGGTGTCCGGATCTTCGACCCAGCCTACGACCTTGACGTCGGTGGCTTGCAGTTCGAAAGCCTGACCGTTGCCCTGGGAGGCGGCAACCACACCGGTGACTTCCACGGAGCAAGCTGTGGTCAGACGCAGCACTTCATTCTCATAATTGGCCAGGGTATTGGGGACGACGGCCTGCACCGGATGGAAACAGGAGCCATCGGATACGGCCAAAAATGAGATCCCCGCCTTGGAATCACGGCGAGTCCGGATCCACCCTTTGACTGTCTGGGTGGTGCCAACCGCATATTTACCGGTCAGCACATCTACTACGGATGCGTGCGTCATCGAAATATTGTCTCCAGCTTGTTCTTGCAGCGCTATGGGTCTTGCCCGGGCATTGATAGGCCCATCATGGCAGACTAAGCCGTCAATCTTACCCGTGCGGGTTTGATAAACAAGCAAAAATGTCGGACTCTGGAGGGGTTTTGTGGCCGGATCACCTCATGACCGGGCCACTTGGGTGAGGGATGGGCATGAAAGAGCGGCGACATGGACCTGACAGGTTGACCCGGGTGCTGCAGGGCTTGGTGATCCTCTGCTGGGGCGGCTTCATCGCCTTGCTCTCCCTCTATCACTTCGCGCGGCCACAGACTGCCTACGGTTTTCTGATCTATGGCGGGGTCAAGGTGCGCCAGAGCTGGGATCCCGTGCTGACTCCCTGGCTGGTGCACGGGCTCTGGGGTTGCTCTGTGCTGACCCTGGTGGTCTTGCTGTTCGAGCGGCAACGTTGCCGTCGTCGGGAGGATGTCGGCCTGGTGCATCTGGCCATCTTGTTGCTGATCCTCATCGCCAGCCTGCTGTTCTACTACAGGGGCTAATCTTGCTTTTTCTCGTCCCTCTCCGGGCGAGGTGCGGGGCGCTTGCCCAGCTGGCGCTCCACGCTGTCGAGCATCTGGTTGTAGGCCAGCGCGACCCGACCTATCTCGTCCCCTTCATCCCCTTCCAGTCGATGACCGAAGTCGTGCAGATCGGTGGCCTCTTCCATGGAGCGGGTCAGCTGGTTGAGGGGGCGCACTATCCAGGTGCGGATGACCCAGAGAGTCAGCAGCAGGCCCAGCCCGAAGATGACGGTGAGGCTCAGCGCCGAGGTGAGTATGTTCTGCTCGACCCGGGTGAACAGGGTATCGAGGGAGTAGTCAAAGCGCACCGCCCCCAACACGGTATTCTCCGCCACCTGATGGCAGCTGGTGCAGTCGGTGCCGCGAAAATCCTTCTTGGCCAGCAGCGGCCGGGTCACCACCAGCTTGCTGTGCATACCGTCGTGCACCACCTCCAGGCTGCCTTTGCCCGCCAGTGCCAGCTCATCGAACCTGTCTTTGGGCTGCTCGCTCTCGTGGCCGACCCCGTACTGCTTGCTCACCGATTCGCCGCGCACTATGCGGGCATCTTCCACGTGGGCGTGATCGAGAAACTTGCTGCGCAGGGTGTCGCGGGCATCCATCTTGCCGGTCAGCATCAGCATGTTGAGGCCATCGAAATAGGCCTCGGTCTGCTCGCGACTCTGCTCCTTGATCAGGGTCAGGATGAGGTCGCGCTCGCGCACCGCCTGATAGGCTGCGGAGAAGACCAGCACCATGGAGAAGATGAACAGCAGGAAGAAGTTGATTTTGGCAGCAATGGAGAGGCGCATGGGAAAGGTACGTCTGTTGGGTAAAACCCGCGCAGTCTACTCGCCCCGGCGGTCCGGGTCTGGTGCCTCGCTCACATTCTGATGAAAAAGAGTCAAAAGGCCCTGCATTCTCATGCAGGGCCTGTTCATTCAGGCTCAGAATTCGCCGCTGGCGATGGCTTCATTGATGGCGCCGGTCAATACCCTCAGCTCCTCGGGGGTGATGACGAAGGGCGGCATCAGGTAGACAAGCTTGCCAAACGGCCGGATCCAGGCCCCCAGTTCGACGAACTTGCGCTGGATGCGCGCCACGTCCACCCGCTCCTTCATCTCCACCACACCGATGGCGCCGAGCACCCGCACATCGGCCACTGCCGGGTTGAGGGTCAGTTCCACCAGCTCGGTACGCAGCTGGTGCTCTATGGCCTGCACCCGTTCCTGCCACGGGGAGGCGAGCAGCAGATCGATGGAGGCGTTGGCCACCGCGCAGGCCAATGGGTTGCCCATAAAGGTGGGACCGTGCATAAAGACGCCGGCCTTGCCGTCGCAGATGGTGCGGGCAACCTGCTCGGTAGTCAGGGTCGCCGAGAGCGTCAGATAGCCGCCGGTGAGCGCCTTGCCCAGACACATGATGTCGGGACTGATCCCCGCCCAGTCACAGGCAAACAGCTGGCCGGTGCGACCAAAGCCGGTGGCGATCTCGTCGGCGATGAGCAGCAGGCCGAACTCGTCGCACAGGGCGCGTACCCACTGCAGGTAGCGGGGATGGTAGAAGCGCATGCCGCCGGCCCCCTGCACTATGGGCTCGAGCACGATGGCGGCAATCTCTTCGTGATGATCGGCTACCAGCGTCGCCAGCTCCACCACGCTCTGCTCGTCCCACTCGGCGTGGAAGCGGCAGCTCGGTGCCGGGGCGAAATGGTGTTCCGGCAGGAAGCCTTTATAGAGCTCGTGCATGCCGCCATCCGGGTCGCAGACGCTCATGGCGCCGAAGGTGTCGCCGTGATAACCGCCGCGCAGGGTGAGGAACTTGGCTCTGGGGGTGCCCCTGGCGTGCCAGTACTGCTGGGCCATCTTGAGCGCCACCTCCACCGCCACCGAGCCGGAATCGGCAAGGAAGACTCTGTCCAGGCCGGCCGGGGTGATCTCCACCAGCTTGCGACACAGCTCGACGGCCGGGGCATGGGTCAGGCCGCCGAACATCACGTGGGACATCTTGCCGAGCTGGGCGGTGGCGGCCGCGTCCAGTTCCGGCACCTGATAGCCGTGGACGCAGGCCCACCAGGAGCTCATGCCATCCACCAGTTCGCGGCCATCGCTGAGGGTGATTTTTACCCCTTTGGCGCTGGCCACTTCATAGCAGGGCAGGGGATGGGTAAGGGAGGTATAGGGGTGCCAGACGTGGTGCAGGTCGAATTCTTGATTGGTCATTATGTGTTCTGTTGTCAATTGGTTTGATCTGGTCGGTGTTGACAGTCTACGCGCGCTCTCTACACTAGCCAACAATTTCAGCCACTTGGCTCTGCCCATTGAGAAGGTGCAGGCACAGCGGCGGTTTCTGTGGTCGCTCATCCGGGATGGCCGGCGCAGGATCCCACTTATAACAATCGGAAGCCATGTATGAATGCTCTCACCCTGGGCGGCCACGCCCTTCGCCACGACTGGACCCTGTCCGAGGTTCAGGCCCTGTTTGCCCTGCCATTCAACGATCTGCTGTTCCAGGCCCAGACGGTACACCGCGCCCATTTCGATCCCAACGAGGTGCAGGTGAGCACCCTGCTCTCCATCAAGACAGGCGCCTGCCCGGAGGATTGCAAGTATTGCCCCCAGAGCGCCCGCTATCACACCGGGCTCGAGACAGAGCGGCTGATGGAGGTGGAGAAGGTACTGGAACGGGCCCGCGAGGCCAGGGCCAACGGTTCGTCCCGCTTCTGCATGGGGGCCGCCTGGCGCAACCCCAAGGAGCGGGACATGCCCTATATCCTGCGGATGATCGAGGAGGTGCGCGGGCTGGGCATGGAGACCTGCATGACCCTAGGGATGCTCACCGCCGATCAGGCGGCGCGGCTGGGGGCAGCAGGCCTTGACTACTACAACCACAACCTCGACACCTCGCCGGAGTTCTACGGCGAGATCATCTCCACCCGCACCTATCAGGACAGACTGGATACCCTGGAGCATGTGCGCGGCGCCGGCATGAAGGTCTGCTCCGGCGGCATCGTCGGCATGGGCGAGCAGGCCAAGGATAGGGCGGGCCTCTTGATGGCGCTGGCCAACCTGCCGCGCCACCCGGAGAGTGTGCCCATCAACATGCTGGTCAAGGTGAAGGGGACGCCGCTGGAGAACGAAGAGAACCTCGACTCGTTCGAATTTATCCGCACCATAGCCGTGGCGCGCATCATGATGCCCGCCTCCCACGTGCGCCTCTCCGCCGGGCGGGAGAAGATGAACGAGCAGATGCAGGCCATGTGCTTTATGGCGGGGGCAAATTCGATTTTTTATGGTTGCAAGCTGCTGACCACCCCCAATCCGGACGAGAACAGCGACATGCAGCTGTTCAAGCGGCTCGGCATTCGCCCCGCCCAGCGTGCCCAGAAGCCGGATCAGGTACAAGAAGAGGAGCTGCTGGCCGAGGTGAGCCGCCAGAGCGAGCCGGATGAGATGTTTTACGATGCCACCCGTCCCCGTGCAGGCGTAGCGCGTCCATGAAGAGCCCTGTGGTAACGGGTCCCTTTGGGTTGGGTGAGGCGCTGGCCGGGCGCGAGCAGGCCACCTTGCTGCGCCGCCGCACCGCCACAGATGGCCGCACGGGAGCCAGGCTGGTGGTCGATGGGCGCGACTACCTCAACTTCTCCGCCAACGACTATCTGGGGCTGGCGGATCACCCCGCCATCAAGTCCGCCTTCAAGGAGGGGATTGACCGCTATGGAACGGGCTCCGGCGCCTCGCCGCTGGTGACCGGTTACAGCCGCGCCCACCAACAGTTGGAAGAGACGCTTGCCGACTGGTTGGGGGTGGAGGCTGTGCTGCTGTTCAACTGCGGTTTCTCCGCCAATCAGGCTGTGCTCAAAGCCCTGCTCGGCAAGGATCATCTGCTGTGGCAGGACAAACTCAACCACGCCTCCCTGCAGGAGATGGGCAGCCAGCTGCCCTGCAAGATGAAGCGTTTCGGCCACAACGATATGGCCGCTCTCGGGCGTCAACTCGAACCAAATCGGGGCTTGATCGTCTCGGAAGGGGTGTTCAGCATGGACGGGGATCAGTCCCCTTGGGCTGAACTTGCGGCATTGGCCGCCCGGAGCGGCAACTGGCTGATGATCGACGATGCCCACGGCCTCGGCGTACTGGGGCCACAAGGGCGCGGCACCCTGGCGGCGCAGGGCGTTGACCCGGCTTGCGTCCACATCCAGATGGGCACCTTTGGCAAGGCGCTCGGGGTGGCCGGGGCCTTCGTCGGCGGCAGCCGCGAGCTGGTGGACTATCTGGTCAACTTCGCCCGTCACTACGTCTACAGCACCCATATGCCCGCCGCCCAGGCTTGCGCCGTGAGCAAAAGCATCGAACTGGTGCGCGGCGCCGACGACGCCCGAGTCCGCTTGCAGCAGCTGATAGCCCGCTTTCGGCAGGGTGCCGCCGCCCTTGGCTGGCAGCTTGGGGCGAGCGACACCCCCATACAGCCGCTGCTGGTGGGAGAGAGCGCGGCTGCCTTGCAACTGGCCGAACGACTGCGCGCAGTCGGGCTCTGGGTCACCGCCATTCGCCCGCCCACTGTGCCGGCGGGCACGGCGCGGCTGCGCATCACCCTGAGCGCGGCCCACAGTGAACAGGATGTGGATCGCCTGCTCTATGCCCTCGGCCCTTGCACCCCGTCGGCCAGCGGGGATCAGGATGCCGCAGACCCGAGAGGTGCTCGCCATGCATGAGCGTTTCCAGTCGGTCGACAAGGCCCAGCTCGCCCGCCGCTTCGGGGCGGCCGCCCGCCACTACGACGCCCACGCCCGCTTCCAGCAGGAGGTGGGGCTGGCGCTGCTCGAGCGGATGCCGGACAGGCAGGTTGGTCTTGCGCTGACGGTGAGCGGGCTGGATCTGGGCTGCGGCACAGGTTTCTTCCTGCCGCACCTGGCGGGCCGTTGTCACCGGCTGCACGGGCTGGATCTCGCCCCCGGCATGCTGGCGCAGGCTGCCCTGCGCGGCAGCGGCGCTCAACTGGTGTGCGGCGATGCGGAGCAGTTGCCCTTTGCCGATCAGAGTCTGGACTGGGTCTTCTCCAGCCTGGCCTTGCAGTGGTGTGAGCGGCCGGCGCAGGCCTTTGCCGAACTGCATCGGGTGCTCAAACCCGGCGGCCGGCTGTTGTTCTCGACCCTGCTCTCGGATTCGCTCTGGCAATTGCGTGAGGCCTGGCGCACGGTTGATGACAGTCCCCATGTCAATCGCTTCCTCAGCCTGCCACAATTGCAGGATGCCATGGCCGCAGGGGGCTTCACCGCCCCTCGCCTCGAGAGCCTGACCTGGTCGCTCGCCTATCCCGAACTGAGTGGTCTGCTGCGCGATCTCAAGGGGATAGGGGCCAGCCAGATCAATGACGAGCGTCAGCCCGGCCTCAGCAGCCGGCAGCGCTTGCAGCGCCTGAGCCTGGCCTATGAAGCCCATCGCCAGCCGGACGGCAGGCTGACCGCCAGTTACCAGGTCTGTCTGGGGCAAGCGAGCCGCCGATAAACCGGTCCGAGTTTGAGCTGGCGGTGGATCTGCCGCTCGACCTGACAGAGTTGATACGCAGGTGCTCTGTCCCCATATGCGGATAGGCACCTGATTTGCGTTGAGGAGTCATCATGGTTAAATCCTTCTTTATCACGGGCACGGACACAGATGTGGGCAAGACACTGGTCGCCCGCACCCTGTTGCTGGAATTTGCCGCCCACGGCATCCAGTGCGCCGGTTACAAGCCTGTCTCAGCCGGTTGTGCCCGCACCCCGGATGGGCTGCGCAACCTGGACGCCGTGCTGTTGCAGGAGGCAGCGAGCCTGCCTCTGCCCTACGATCTGGTCAATCCGTTCGCCTTTGAACCGCCCATCGCGCCCCATATCGCCGCCAGCGAGGCCCGTGAGGCCATCACGCTGACGGGCTTGTCCGATGGCTTGCGCCAGATAGAGCAGGCGGGGGCCGAGCTGGTGGTGGTGGAGGGAGCCGGGGGCTGGTTTTTGCCGCTGGATCGCAAGCACCTGTTGTCGGACTGGGTCAAGCAGGAGAACATGCCGGTGATCATGGTGGTGGGGGCCAAGCTGGGTTGCCTCAACCATGCGCTGCTCACCTTCGCCGCCATTCGCAATGACAACCTGCCGGTGGCGGGCTGGGTCATCAATCGGCTGCACGGCTCCATGAGTCACTACCAGGAGAACCTGGACACCTTGCGGGGCTTGCTGCCCGCCCCGTTTTTGGGTGAAATACCCTTTGTAAACAATCCGCTCGAGGCCGATCTGCGCGGGCGTCTCGACATTTCGCCCCTGCTCTGAGGCCGACATTCAGCGAACATTCATCGAATCTATCTATTATGTGGGCAGGTGTGGTCCCGACCGGCAGTGACGCTGTGTGGGGCCACGCATCCATATCTCACAAGGAGTCAATATGAAGCGAATTATGCTATTCCTGGTGACCAACCTGGCCGTCATGCTGGTGCTGGGGGTGGTACTCAATATCCTGTTCTCGGTTCTGGGGATCAACAAGTCCAGCATTTCCGGTCTGTTGGTGTTCTGTGCCGTGTTCGGTTTTGGGGGTTCCTTTATCTCCTTGCTGATGTCCAAGTGGATGGCCAAGCGCAGCTATGGCGTCCAGGTCATCGAGCAACCCCGCAACGAGACCGAGCACTGGCTGGTCAGTACCGTGGCCCGTCAGGCCCGTGAAGCGGGCATCAAGATGCCGGAAGTGGGGATCTACGACTCCCCCGAGATGAATGCGTTCGCCACAGGTGCCCGCCGCGACGATTCGCTGGTCGCCGTCTCCTCCGGCCTGCTCTACAGCATGAGCCGGGATGAGGCGGAAGCCGTGCTGGCCCACGAGGTGAGCCACGTGGCCAACGGCGACATGGTGACCCTGACCCTGATCCAGGGGGTGGTGAACACCTTCGTGATGTTCTTCGCCCGTATCGTGGCCGGCGTCATCAGCAACTTCTTCAGCTCCAACAACAGCGAAGAGAGCAGCAGCTCCGGTGGCTTTGCCTACATGATCACCGTGTTCGTGCTGGAGATGCTGTTCGGCGTGCTGGCCTCCATGATCGTCATGTGGTTCAGCCGTCAGCGTGAGTTTCGCGCCGACGCCGGCGCCGCCAAGCTGGCCGGCCGCGACAAGATGATTGCCGCGCTGCAGCGCCTCTCCCGCGGTGCCGAGCCGCAGATGGAAGGTGCCATGATGGCCTTTGGCATCAACGGCAAGCGCTCCGTGAGCGAGCTGTTCATGAGCCACCCGCCCATCGAGCAGCGCATCGCCGCCCTGCGCGGTTGAGTGTGATGCCAGGGTGACACACCCGCATAAAAAACGGCTGCCTTTGGGCAGCCGTTTTGCTTTGTGCCATCGGATCACAGCTTGAAGTGGCCCATCTCCTGGCGCAGCAGCCGTGACAGCTGCTTGAGCTTGGCCGCCTCCTGGGAGACGTGACGGGCCGCGTCCCCCGACTGCTCTGAGAGGGAGGTGATGTTGCCGACGGTGGAGACCACCTCGTTGGCGGCGGTGGACTGCTCGCGCAGGGTGTGGCTTATCTCCCCCATCAGGCCGGTCAGGTTGGAGGCATGGCTCTTGATGCTGGCGATGGCCTCGCCCGTCTGGTTGGCCAGGCTCACCCCGCGGGAGACGTTGTTGACCGTGTTCTCCATGCTGCGGATGGAGGCATCCGCCCCGCTCTGGATCTTGCTGATCATGCCGGTGATCTGCTGGGTCGAGGCGGCCGAACGGCTGGCGAGATTGCGCACCTCGTCGGCCACCACGGCGAAGCCTCGCCCCTGCTCACCGGCCCGCGCCGCCTCTATGGCCGCGTTGAGGGCCAGCAGGTTGGTCTGATCGGCGATGCCGCGGATCACCTCTATGATGTCCGAGATCTGCTGGGTGTGGCTGTTGAGCTCGGAGAGGCTGCTGGCCGCGTTGGATACGGTGTCCGAGATGCTCTGTATGCTGTCCAGGGTCTGCTTGATGACGCCGGATCCCTCTTCCAGGGTATTGGCGGAAACCTTGCTCAACTCATCGGCATGGGTGGCGTTGTCGGAGAGGTGGCTGATGCTCACCACCAGCTCCTCGATGGCCGCCGCCATGGTCTGGGTGCTGGTTTGCTGGGAGGTGGCAAACTGGGCGGTCTGCTCCGCTATCTGGGCTATGCTGTCGGCCGATCCCGACAGCTCCTCGGTGGAGTGGGAGACCTGGGCAATGATCCCCTTGAGGGTGGACTGCATGGTGGCCAGCAGGCCGATCAGGCTCTCCTTGGCGCCGCTCGGCACATGGATCTGGCGCGAGAAATCCCCCTGCGCCAGGCTGCCGAGATCGCTCCTGAGCTGGCTGACCGAGGTGCCGACCAGATCGAGCAGGGCCTTGTAGGTGCGCCACAGGAAGAACATCAACACCAGACCCAGGGCGATGAAGAGGTAACGCAGCATGGAGGACTGGCTGGTGGCATCGTCCACCGCCTGCTGGGTGCGGTTCTCCATCATGACGTAGAAGTCATCTATGGGGGACATGATGCGTCCCTTGTTCTGGTGATAGGCCTTGTCATGCATCATGGCGATGGCTTTTTGCTGGTTGGCTGCCTGATCACCGTCCGTCTGCTGCACCAGCTTGAAGGCCGCCACCTCTGTGTTGACCAGGGCATCCGAGTTGTTCTTGGCCTCGTTGAGTTTGGCCAGCTCCCCGTCGGTGAAGCCGGCGTCCTTCATCAGATCGATGAGGCCGCGGCGAAGATTGCCGTCGGGCCTCGGGTTCTGGCCGTTGGCGGCGACGAAGTCCCAATAGATGCGGTTGTAGCCCTGTGGCCGGTTCTGTTCGCCGTTGCGAATGGCCAGGATCCGCATGTACTGCTGTTCGTAGGCGGGATCCTTGGTGATCACATAGGTGCGACCGAGCCGGGTCAGATCGTCGGAGGATTGCCGCAGCTCATCGGCCAGCAGATAGGATTGGTAGCGTTGCTGATAACTCTGTTCGAGTCGCGTCCCTGACCAGCTGTAGGCAAAAAACACCAGCGACAGCAGGATCAGGGTGACAACGGAGAGCAGGAGGTTGAACTGAAAGGTGGGTCTGTTCTGTTCCATGGTTTGAGCGTCCTTATTCTCACCAGAGCAACCCCCTTTGTCACACGGCGAAGGCCGGTACTTCTGTGGGGTTTTATTGTTGTTGCTGTGAGTATAGGAGCCGGGCTCGGCAAGTTTGGCGGGCAGCGCCGAGAAAAGGGGGAGGGGCTTGAGGGGGAGGGCCGGGATGCATGGACGACGCCATGCTCCCGGCCCCTTGGATTATCGCGGCCCGATCACCAGATCGGTCAGTGGCACGGCGCAGCAGGTGAGGATCTTGCCCTCGGCGCGCTCGGCGGCCGTGATGGCCGGGGCATCCGGGTGATCCACCTCGCCCGAGACCAGGGTCTGCTTGCAACTGCCGCAGATGCCGGCGCGGCAGCTCCAGGGCAGCTCCACGCCCTGCTTGTGGGCCTGATCCAGCACGGTTCCCTGATTGTTGCCGGCAAAGGCCTGTTCACCTATGCGCAGCCGTATCGCCTTGTGGGGGCGCGCCACCGAGAGGATGGCGCCGCCGAAGCTCTCCTGCCGGATCTGGCTGGCGGGCACGCCAAGGGCAGTCAGTCTGGCCGCCGCATCGGCCATAAAGCCGTGAGGACCGCACAGGAACACCTCCCGCTGGTGCAGCCCCTTGATCTGGGCCAGATGGGTATCGCAGAGGCGCCCTTTCAGCCCCTGCCAGTGGCCATCGGGCTGGCTCAGGATCAGGGTGAGCGCCATCCCCTGCTGCGCCATGGCGTACAGCTCGGCGGCGGCCGGGATGTCGGCCTCGCTGCGACACAGGTGCATGAAGTGAACGTCGCCAAGCTCCCCGCGCAGGCCTAAGGTGCGGGCGATGGCGAGCATGGGGGTGACACCTGAGCCGGCCGAGAGCAGCAACAACGAGCGCTCTGTGCCGAGATGAAACTCGCCAGCCGGTGCGGATGCCAGCAGGGTATCGCCCACCTTCAACTGCTGGTGCAGCCAGGGAGAGATGCGCCCCTCACCGAGGCGCTTGACGCTGATGCTGTAGCGATCCGGCAGATCCGGGCTTGAGCTCAGGGTATAGCGCCGCTGCAGCCGCTCGCCCTTGAGGCCGAGGCTGATGGGCAGGTGCTGGCCCGGCAGGTAGTCAGGCAGCGGCTCGCCATCGGCCGCTTCGAACCAGAAGGTTTCCAGATCCCGTGCCAGCGGCTCGCGGGCCACGCACACCAGCGCCCGCTTCCTGGGCGCCGCGTTGGGGTAGACCCGGGGACGGGTCGTCTCCAGCACTTCTATCTCGCTGCCCGCCTCAATCCAGCCCTCGTTGAGGGCCACCAGATTCTGGCCGAAATAGACATCCCCATCCTCGCCCCGGCGATAGCGGGTGAGGGTGGCGAGCGGTTCCTTGAGGGCATTGAAGCGATCCGTGCCCGCTTCCACCGTGGTCATGATGCAGCGGCTGCAGGGCTTGTCGACCCGAAACTCCACCTCGCCGATGCGGATGCGCACCCAGCTGTCCTCCTCGAACGGACGGGTGCCGCTTGCCACCAGGTTGGTGCGAAACTGGCTCATCTGGTGCAGGGCATCGGAGCGCAGGTTGAGATCATCGAGCGAACTCTGGCTGATCAGCAGCAGTGGATAACCGTCGGCAAAGCTGACCCGGGTGCCTGTCTTCTCCCGAAAGCGGTCTGATGTTTCGCCAAGCCAGAGCAGTTGCACCGGCTCCCTCGTCACCTGGCTCAGCCAGTGATCGGCCCGGGGCTGGGTCTGCAGGGCGGTGAAGCTGTCGCCCCAGACCCCTGTGGTCTTGGGCGTGCGGGAAAAATCCTGCTCTCGCAGTGTGAGTGGCTCAAGACCCGGATAGCGCAACTGCAGGCCGCCTTCCATGGGGGTGGCCACTACCTGTTGCAACTGGGGATGGGTGCGGGCCGTGATGAAGCTGCCGTCCGGCTTGACCACCATGTAGCGGCGATCCCCCAGCAGGCCCTCTTCGGTCACCCGGGCACGGGCCAGTGGCATGCCTGCCGTCGATTTGATGGGGTAGAGATGAATGCTGTCGAGTGTTGGCATGTCCGAGTCCTTGTGCAGTGGCCTGTGCAGATGAAGAGGAGGCAAGATAACGGTTCCCGCCCCGTGCAGCAATCCTTGCATGGTCGCCGCCCTGTGCCGTCCTTACCTGGCAATCCGGCGCCGACGGTACTGTGTCCGCCCTCGGTCGGATAAGCCGGTCAACGCCATCCCGTGTGCAATTGGGCAAGATGTTACAGGGGTCACGTTCCGCGCTCCAGACCCCATAAAGTGCAACATTTTTTGATCCTGATCCGCCATTCAGTACAAAAATCAGTCCACTATCGAGACAGCTTCCAGTTTCTAACGCTTTCGCTTCTTCCCTCTCCGGCCACCGTCCGCTCAGGCTAAACGGTATCAAGTGCCATCGGAGGGGGCCTGTCACACAAAAAGAAGAAAGCAATGTATGAGCAAACAACTGGATATGACCCCACAGCCGGATCTCTCCCAGAAAACGGGAACAGGCCCGGTCCGTACTCGGCTACCCGTTTGGCGGCCGGCCCTGCCACCTTGCAACCACGCCTGCCCGGCCGGCGAGAACATCCAGGCCTGGCTTGCCCTGGCCGAAGCGGGCCGCTTTGAAGCGGCCTGGCAGACACTGATCGAAGAGAATCCCCTGCCTGCCGTCCATGGCCGTGTCTGCTATCACCCCTGCGAGAGCGCCTGCAACCGCGCCCAGGTGGATGACGCCGTCTCCATTCACGCCATCGAACGCTTCCTCGGCGACGAGGCGCTGGCCAAAGGCTGGCAGCCTGCGCCACCGGCGCCCGCCAGTGGCAAGAAGGTGCTGATCGTCGGCGCCGGCCCGTCCGGTTTGTCCTGTGCCTGGCACCTCAACCGGCTCGGCCATCAGGTGGAGATCCGCGAAGCGGGGCCGCTGGCCGGCGGCATGCTGCGCTTTGGCATTCCTGCTTACCGCTTGCCCCGCGACGTGCTGGACAGGGAGGTGGCCCGCATCCTGGCCGCAGGCGTCACCCTCACCCTCAATCACAAGGTGGAGGACGTGCTCAAGGCGCGTGACGAGGGGGGCTTTGATGCCGTCTTCATGGCCATAGGCGCCCATCTGGCCAAGCGGGTCGATATTCCGGCCCGGGAGGCGGGCAAGATCCTCGATGCGGTGAGCTTCCTCGAGCAGGCGAGCCTGGCCGAGGAGCAAGGTCTGCCGCCCCCCAAACTGGGACGACGGGTGGCTATCTACGGCGGCGGCAACACCGCCATGGACGCGGCCCGCACCGCCCGTCGCCTCGGGGTGGAGGAGGCGATGATCATCTACCGGCGCGATCGGGATCATATGCCCGCCCACGCCTTCGAGGCCCTTGAGGCCGAGGAGGAGGGGATCAAGATCAACTGGCTGCGCAGCATTCGCCAGCTCGACAACACCAGTATCGAGGTGGAGGTGATGGCGCTGGATGAGCAGGGCAAACCTGTGCCCACCGGCAAGTTTGAAACACTCGAAGCAGACTCCCTCATTCTGGCGCTGGGTCAGGAGGTGGACTTGAGCGTGCTGGAGAGCATTCCCGGCGTGCGGGTCAGCCAGGAGGGGGTGGTGCAGGTGGCGGACAATCTCATGACAGATGTGCCGGGCCTCTTTGCCGGCGGCGACATGGTGCCCTCGGAGCGCACAGTCACCATAGCCACCGGCCATGGCAAGAAGGCGGCGCGCCACATGGATGCCTGGCTGCGCGGTCGCCACTACCACAAACCGCTTTCCTATCCATTAGTGGGGCCTGAGCAGCTGCAGCTCTGGTTCCAGACCCATGCGCCCGCCAGCAGTCAGCCGGTCAAACCGGCGTGGGCGCGGGACGACTTTGGCGAGATCATAGGTGGGCTGGACGAGACGGCGGCCCGCTACGAGGCGGCGCGCTGCTACTCCTGCGGCAACTGCTTCGAGTGCGACGGCTGCTACGGCAGCTGCCCCGAGCAGGCCATCGAGAAGCTGGGGCCGGGCCACGGCTATCGGGTGGATGCGGATCGTTGCACCGGCTGCGGTGCCTGTCACGATCAATGCCCCTGCCACGCCATCGAGTTGCGCCAACCGGAGGAGTCCCAATGAAACATGAACTGATCATGGTCGATGGCAACGAAGCCGCGGCCCGGGTGGCGTATCAGCTGAGCGAAGTGTGCGCCATCTATCCCATCACCCCCTCCTCGACCATGGCCGAGCTGGCTGACGCCTGGGCGGACGAGGGGCAGACCAACCTCTGGGGCAACATCCCCACAGTCGTGGAGATGCAGAGCGAAGGAGGGGCGGCCGGGACTGTGCACGGCGCCCTGCAGGCGGGGGCGCTCGCCACCACCTTCACTGCCAGTCAGGGGCTGATGCTGATGCTGCCCAACATGTACAAGATCGCCGGGGAATTGACCGCGGCTGTGTTCCATGTGGCGGCCCGATCGCTCGCGGCCCAGGGGCTCTCGATCTTTGGCGACCATCAGGACGTGATGGCGGCGCGCAGTACCGGCTTTGCCATGCTCGCCTCCGGCTCTGTGCAGGAGGCGCAGGACTTGGCCTTGGTTGCCCACAGCGTCACCCTGCAGTGCCGGGTGCCCTTCATCCACTTCTTCGACGGTTTTCGCACCTCCCACGAGGTGAACAAGATCACGGCCCTGCATAGGGACGAGATCCGCGCCCTCATCGACAACGACTGGGTGCGGGCCCACCGCGCCCGGGCGCTCAACCCGGATCACCCCGTGATGCGCGGCACGGCCCAGAACCCCGACACCTATTTCCAGTCCCGCGAGAGCGTCAACCCCTTCTACGAGGCGGTGCCGGCGCGGGTGCAGCAGTGCATGGACAAGCTGGGATCCCTCACCGGTCGCCACTACCGGCTGGTGGAGTACCACGGCGCCAGCGACGCGACCGACGTCATCTTGCTGATGGGGTCGGGAGCGGCCACCGCCCGCACCACGGTCGACTGGCTCAACCGGCAGGATCGCAAGACAGGGGTGCTGGTGGTGCGCCTCTATCGCCCCTTCCCGGTGCAGGCGCTGCTCGATGCCCTGCCCGCCAGCGTGCGCCGGCTGGCTGTGCTGGATCGCACCAAGGAGCCGGGGGCCGGCGGCGAGCCGCTGCTGCTGGACGTGCAGAGCGCCCTCATCGACGGCTTGCAGCGGGGCCTTCTCAAGCGGCTGCCCTGGCTCAGTGGCGGTCGCTATGGCCTCTCCTCCAAGGAGTTCACCCCCGCCATGTGCGCCGCCGTGTTCGAGGAGCTGGCATCCGATGCGCCGCGCCCGCGCTTTACCGTGGGGATCGTCGATGATGTGTCTGGCCTGAGTCTGGCCTGGCATCCCATCGGCGATCTGGAGCCTCCTAGCCGGGTGCGGGCGCTCTTCTTCGGCCTGGGCGCCGACGGCACTGTCGGCGCCAACAAGAACAGCATCAAGATCATCGGCGAGCTGGAGGGCTTCCACGCCCAGGGCTACTTCGTCTACGACTCCAAGAAGTCGGGCTCGCGCACCGTCTCCCACCTGCGCTTTGGCCCCGAGCCCATAGACGCGCCCTGGCTCATCGAGCAGGCGAGCTTCATCGGCTGCCACCAGTGGAGCTTTGTCGAGTCGGTGGACTTGCTGGAGCACGCCGCCGAGGGGGCCATACTGCTGCTCAACGCCCCCTGTGAGGCAAGCCAAGTCTGGGCCCGCCTGCCCGAGCGGCTGCGGGCCCGCATCCGCGCCCTCAACATCCAGCTCTACTGCATCGACGGGGATCGGGTGGCCGAGCAAAACGGCATGGGCAATCGCATCAACACCATAATGCAGACCTGCTTCTTCGCGCTGGCCGGAGTCTTGCCGCGGGACGAGGCCATTGCGCTGATCAAGGAGAGCATAGAGAAGAGCTATGCCCGCAAGGGGCCAGAGGTGGTGGCGCGCAACTTCGCGGCGGTGGACGATACCCTGGCTCACCTCTGCAAGGTAGCGATCCCGGCCGGTGATGAGCCGATCAGCGACTATCCGCTGCCACTGGCCCCCGGCGGCAGCGAGTTTGTCCAGCGGGTGACCGGCGAGATGCTGGCGGGGCGCGGCGATCTCATCCCCGTCTCCATGTTGCCGGTGGATGGCACTTACCCCACAGCCACCAGCCGCTTCGAGAAGCGGGATATCGCCCGCGAGATCCCGATTTGGCATTCGGATATCTGCATCCAGTGCGGCAACTGCGTCTTCGTCTGCCCCCATGCTGCGCTGCGGGCCAAGTTTTATCACCAGGACTGGCTGGCCACCGCCCCCGAGGCGGCCCAGTCGGTGCCCGTCACCGCCAGGGGCTTCCCCGACAGCCGCTACACCTTGCAGCTCTATCCGGAGGATTGCACCGGCTGCGGCCAGTGCGTGCAGGCCTGTCCGGTGCGGGTCGGGGCCGATGCAAGCCATCAAGGCGAGCGTGTTGAAGGAGAGAGCCATGAAGGCGCGCGTGCCATCACCATGATGGACAAGGCGCCGCACCTGGCGGGCCAGAAACAGGCGCTGCGCTGGTTCGAGAGCCTGCCCTGGCCTGCCCGCGAGCGGGTGGACTTCTCCACGGTGCGCGGAGCCCAGTTCCTCGAACCCCTGTTCGAGTTTTCCGGCGCCTGCGCCGGTTGTGGCGAGACCCCTTACCTCAAGTTGCTGACCCAGCTGTTTGGCGATCGCATGCTGGTGGCCAACGCCACCGGTTGCTCCTCCATTTATGGCGGCAACCTGCCGACCACCCCCTGGGCCAAGAACGCGGAAGGGAAGGGGCCGGCTTGGTCCAACTCCCTGTTTGAGGACAACGCCGAGTTCGGCTTTGGCTTCCGTCTCACCGCCGATCAGCATCACGGTCAGGCGGTGGCCGCCCTCAAGGCGATGAAGGGGGAGCTGGGGGATGAGCTGGTCGATACCCTGATCAGCGCCCCGCAGCGGCTGGAGTCACAGATCCGCGCCCAGCGTGGCAGGGTGGCGCAGGTGCGCGAACGACTGGAGGAGGTGAACTCGGGACAAGCCCGCGAGCTGCTGTCCCTCATCGATCAACTGGTGCGTCGCTCGGTCTGGATCGTCGGCGGCGATGGTTGGGCCTATGACATAGGCTCGGCCGGGCTCGATCACGTGCTCGCCTCCGGGCGGGATGTGAACGTGCTGGTGATGGACACCGAGGTCTACTCCAACACCGGCGGCCAGATGTCGAAATCGACGCCGCTGGGGGCCGTCGCCAAGTTCGCGGCGGGAGGCAAGACGCTGGCCAAGAAGGATGTGGCATTGCAGGCCATCTCCTATGGCAATGTCTATGTCGCCCGCATCGCCTTTGGCGCCAATCCGCAGCAGACGTTGCAGGCCCTGCGGGAGGCGGAGGCCTATCCGGGCCCGTCCCTCATCATCGCCTACAGCCACTGCATCGCCCACGGCATCGACATGGAGCTGGGGCTGACCCAGCAGAAACGGGCGGTGGACTCGGGTCACTGGCCGCTGCTGCGCTACAACCCGGTATTGCGCAGCGCGGGGCAGAACCCCTTCAGCCTCGACAGCCTGCGCCCTTCGATTCCGCTCGCCGAGTACAGGGCAGAGGAGAACCGCTACCGGGTGCTGGCCCAGAGTCATCCTGAAGAAGCCGAGCGGCTGATGCAGGTGGCGCAAAAAGTGGCTTGGCAGAAGTGGGCCACCTACGAGGAGATGGCGACCCGGGAGGCCAGCGCCTTCCATCCTCCCGTTTGAGCCGGATCCTGAATGACGAAGCGGGCCTGTCGGCCCGCTTTTTTTATGGCTGGAGAGAGGCGTGGTTCAGGGGCTGGTGGCACGCAGCACCTTGAGGTGCAGGCTGCGCTCCTGATGGGCTTCTATCTCCTGCTCGGTGAAGCGCATGGGCTGCCACTGCTGGCGGGCAAACTGCTCGGTCTGATCGGTGAAGTGCGGGCTCTCGGGATCGTGGGACTGGCCATAGCTCAGGAAGCGCTCCGCTTTGGGTCCGGCGGCATCGAACTGCAGGGCCAGCACGAAGCTGGAGCCGTAGTTGGCGCGATAACGCAGCTCGGGCTGGCCGTCACCGTCGTCATCCAGGCTGCGCAGCGTGGTGTCCGCCACACTCTTGCCGGTCACTATGTTGGCGAGATCCGAGCTGCTGCGCGAAGGCAGATTGGTCTGCACCATGTTGAACAGCCCCTCGAACGAGTTGCCTCCCGGCAGCGCTATGGGGGTCAGCCCGGCTGCCTTTTGCACGAACTGCAGCGTGCCGAGTTCAGCATCCGGCGCGATACCGGCGGCCTGCAACCGCTGCTGAGCCCGGGCCAGCGCCAGCAGGGCGGGATCCTGATCCGGCGCGCCGCCCCAGGGAGCCAGTCCGCTCGGCGTGGTGGCACCCCGGGCCGGATCGAAGGGGATGGCAAACAGGGCATCCTTGATGTCTCTGTGGCCGCTGGTGCGAAACGCCGTCAGCCATTCGCGCATCAGGTGGGCGCCCCGGCTCTCCAGCTGATACTCGCCATCCCAGTTGGCGAGCGCATTGCAACTCGGGGTCAGGTCCAGCGGGCCGCTGGTCAGCTGGAGAAGCGGATGTGCCTGGCAGCGGGCCAGCAGGGGATCCCTGAGTTCGCGGGCAAACAGGGAGCCGTTGTGGGTCAGCACCCGTTGCAGTGCCGGCAGGGTGAAGCGGCGATCGGCCCCGGTCAGTCCCATGGTCTCTGGGGTGCTGATGAGCTGGGCGTTGTAGCGGGTGCGCGGGCTGCGCACCGTCTGCTCCGGTCCGTAGAGGATGGAGTAACCCTCCAGCGGCGCCGCCAGGTTGGTCAGCCAGTGGCTGCTGTTGGCGTTGTAGACGTAGTCGCTGCGGGTCTGGCGGGGGGCCTGGCTCAGGGGGATAAGGCCAGGGGCCCGGGTCTGGCCGCTGTCGACCCACTCGAAGTCGGGATCATTGCCCGGCAGCAGCACGCTGCCCTCGCCATCCAGCCAGACGGGGGCCAGCTGCGGGGTCTGGGAGGCCATTCGCCACCAGGCTTCGGCCTTGGCGCCGAGGCGGGGCACCTGAGTGGCATCCACATAGCTGGCCTGGCCCGCCTTGTCGATCATCAGGATATTGACCCAGGGCACCCCCTGATGCTCGGCCAGCGCGTCGAAGAAGGCCGGAGTACTCTGGGCCCTGGCCATGGCCAGCCACTGTTCCAGCATCTTGTAGTTGCCGGCGTTGGCATCGCGGAAGCTGATGGCGCTGCTGCTGGTCCAGCCCAGGGTGGGCGAGAGGGAGGCGAGATTGACCACGGGGCCGAAGTGGCTGGCATAGACGGTCTGGGCATAGGGTTGCAGGCTGCCATCGGCCTGACGCACTTGCAGCGTGACGGTTTTCTGGCTCATCTCCCGCCACTGGTCGCCGTAGCGGTAGCGCAGCGGGTTGGCGGGATCCAGGGTGAGCTGATAGAGGGTGAAGCGCTTGGACTGGGAGACGGTATGGGTCCAGCCCAGCTGTTCGTTGAAGCCGATCAGGATGGCGGGAAAACCCATCATGGTGGCGCCGGTCACGTTGAGTTTGCCCGGGATCTGCAGGTGCTGTTCGTAGAACCTGAGTTCGCCATCCCAGGGGAAGTGGGGGTTGCCGAGCAGCAAACTGTTGGCGTTGCTGCTGCGATCCGCCCCCAGTGCCCAGCCGTTGCTGCCGATCCCCTCGGCGGTGAGCAGCCACTCGGCTTCCGGGTCAGGCAGGGCGCGCGCCTGCGTCCCGCTGCCGGGAGGCTGGGCGCTCGCCATGGCGCCGATGAAGCTGCGGCCGCTGGCGAGCTGGGCGAGATCCAGGTGATAGGCCAGCAGCTGGGTCGGGGTGATGGGCTCGACCCACTCGGCCCCACGGCAGGGGGAGGGATAGTCCGCCGGGCCGGCTCGTCCCGCGAGTGAGTGGTTGAAGCCTGCCACATAGCCCTCGATGAGATCGCGGGCATCTGGCGCCAGCTTGCCATACAGAGCGGCGGCCTGGGCGGGCAGATCCAGCGAGCGATAGCCCACGTCGGAGAGCAGGTTGCGCTGCTGCTCTCCCGCCCCCAGCCAGCGGGATTTTTCCCCCCGCAGCTTCATGATCTGTTCGCTCAGGGTGCAGAGGTTCTCCTCGGCATGGGCGTAACCCGCCCCGAAGCCGAGGCTGGCGTAGTCATTCGCCTTGATGTGGGGCACCCCCTGCTCCGTGTAGGTGAGGGTGACGTCATAGTGGCGAGCGGGATCCGGCTCGCTGCTGTTCTCCTGGCAGCCGGCCAGAACGAGGCAGCCGAGCAGGGTAAGGGGAAAGGGAGATCGCATTTGAGTTCCTTCTGTTGTCCGTGCTTGTTATGGTTCTGTTGCTTTTTGCCCGCAGGAGAGGGTATTTAAGAGCAGGGCGAGCTGGCTGTCGCTCCGCTGGATGGAACCGGTCATAGTTCCAAAAACAGAATAAAAACAAGGATAAACAGGTCCGTCTCGATGGAGCCGTACCTGGGGGAGCAAGCATATGCAGTGGGAAGAAGTGGCGGCCTTGCTCAGTCTGAGCCTGGCGGGCATGTTGTTGCTGGCGGCGCTCGGCTGGCAGTGGCGGGGACGCTGGGACTCAGCCTCCGGTTATCTGCTGGCCCTGCTCGCCCTGAGCAGCGTGCAGGCGCTGGAGTATCTCTACCATCAGCAGCAGTTGTTCGAACGCTGGCCTCATCTGCTCAAACTGGCGGATCCCCTGGTGGTGATGCTGCCGTTCTGCCTCTATGGCTATATCCGGGCCCTGCAGGGGGAGCCTGTACTCGGCCGCTGGCGTGACCGCATGGTGCACAGTCTGCCGCTGTTGCTGGTGGCCGTGCTGGCGCTGCCTTACTGGTTGCTGCCTGGCGCCGAGAAGGTGCGCTGGATCCTGCTCGGCAAGCAGGGGGATGGGTTGTGGCCCGGCATCACCCTCTACGGCAATCGTTATCTGGCCATCATGGCCCTGCTGGGGCTGATCTACTGGTGGCGGCAGCAGCGGCTTGGGGTCGTCAGCCGCAAGCCGGCGCTGCGGGCCTGGGTGAGCCAGTTGCAGGGACTGCAACTGTTGGTGGCCTTGTTGCTGCTGGGGCGGATCGCCCTGAGCTGGCTCGGCTGGCCGCTCTCCACCGTCTATCTGCAGGCCCCCGTCACCGCCTATCTGCTGTTGCAGGTACTGGCCCATGCCCGCCTGCCGCAACAGGCGGCCTCGGCAGAGATCACGCAACCCGGCGGGAGTGAGGGTCAGGCCTGCATCATGAGCCCGGCACTGGACGCGAGCCAGCAGCCGCTGTTTGACGAGCTGGAGCGGCGGCTGAAGGAGGGGGCCTATCGGGATCCCGGGCTCTCCCTCGGCAAGCTGGCTGGCGAGTGCGGCCTGAGTACCCATCAGGCCTCCACCGCCATCAACGCCTGCTCGGGGGGCAACTTCTACGACTGGCTAAACCGTTATCGGGTGGAGGAGGCCAAACGGCTGCTGCAGGCGGGAGACGAGACGGTGGCCAGCATCTGCTACCGGGCCGGTTTCAACAGCAAGTCCACCTTCAACACCGCCTTTCGCCGCCATACGGGGCAGACCCCGAGCGAATTTCGCCGTCAGGGCCTGCCAGCGTTTCGGACGGCTTCCCCGTGACGAGACGATAAAAAGCCCGGCTTGAGCCGGGCTGGAGGGATAAGTTGCTTATCCGGGTATTCGTCGAGGCGTCTAGTGTGGATGTTGTTTGAGGATGTCGTATATCTCCTCTTTCAGTTTAAGTTTCTGTTTTTTCAGATCCTTCACCTCGGAGCTGTAGTCGCTGGCGTGATGCTTTTCCAACTTTCTAATCTCCGCATCCAGGTCGTTGTGCAAGTCAAACTTCTTCTGGAAATGGACATCACTGCTCTTCAGTTTCGAGATGAGATCTCTGTACTCTGGGAACATGTAATGAAGCCTCCTTGGTTTCGTTTGATTGTGCCTTCAAAACCAAAGTACCCCTTCCCCCCACAGATAAATGTGATCCCGATCGAATTCGGGACCAATGATTTGCTGCATCTGGGGGATGATTTTTAACTGCTTGAATCACAAGCTGATAAGCCATTTGTAAGTAAGAAACTGAGCTTCAAACTGGAATCGCGATCACAGTTGTGACGGTTTGATGACGGTGGCGGGCTGGCAAGCGGGCAGCAAAAAGGGGCCAGGGGCCCCTTCTTGAGAACAGGTGTGGCGTTTACTCTTTTTTCTTTTTCTTCTCGGGCAGCGGCTTGCCGTCTCTGGCAATCACCTTGCCCACTTCGAAGCCTATCTGCGCCGCCAGCTCTTCCAGATCCGGCGCCTTGGCCTCGTTGCCGATGGCGTACTGGTAGTTGGCTATGGTGATCTTCTCGGCCACCGGGGTCCCCGGGAGTATGGGTTCACGCCAGCCCTGGCCGACATGCGCCACCAGCGTGCCGTTCATGATGAGCTCGCCGACTATCTCCTGGGTGGGGATGCCCTTGCCGTAGGTGAGACCCTGCGGGTGCTTCTTGCCGACCAGCGGCTCCGTGCTGGCAGGCATCAACTTGGTGCGGATCAGCCACTTGGGATCCTGGGTCTTGCCGAGTGCTTTGCCGGTCTGGTATTCGTTGATCTTGATGGTCTTGATCATCTGGGCTGTAAAATCTTTGGTCAGCGCCTTCTGGGCCTCGCTTGTCTCGTCGATGGCGATGGGTGCCACATACCAGGTTTTGGCGGCTTGCGCCTTGGGAGCCGCGGGCGCGGTTTGCGCCATGGCCAGCGGGCTGAGCAGGATGGCAGCCAACAAGAGTCCGATTTTCTTCATTGTGATTCCGCTTATGTTTCAACAAGAATTTTGTTTTGCCAGCGACGACTGCGCCAGCGCCAGAACATGGCCAGACCGCGCACCCACTCATCGCAGGCGAGCGCCAACCAGATGCCGACCAGTCCATAGCCCTGCATGATACCAAGGAAATAGGCGAGCGGAACGGCAATCCCCCACATGGAGACGAGCGCCATGTAGAGCGGGAAACGGGCATCCCCGGTGGCACGCAGGGCGTTGATCACCACCAGGTTGAAGGTGCGGCCGGGTTCGAGGATGAGGCTGATGAGAAACAGCTGGGCCACCTGGGTGATGATGTCGGGATCGTCGGTGAACAAACTGATGATGGCGCGGCCATTGAGGGCGGCGGCGATGGCGATCAGGGTCGTGACGATGAGGCCGAGCTTGAGGCTCTTCATCAGCTGGTTGTAGGCCTGCTCGAAGCGGCGGGCCCCCGCCAGATGGCCGATGATGATCTCGTTGCCAAGACCGATGGAGAGGCCGAACAGCAGGATGAACAGGCAGATCTGGAAGAAATAGGACTGGGTCGCCAGCGCCTTGTCGCCGAGCAGGCCGACGAAGGCGGTGACCACCATGAACTGCAGCATCCAGGAGAGGTTCTCCCCCGCCGCCGGCAGGCCTATGTGCAGCACCTTGTCCAGCATGACCTTGCTGGGGCGGACTATCTCGGGCAAACGCAACTTGATACCTGTCTTGCGCGCCACCAGCCACACCAGCAACACAACGCCGACGATGCGACCCGCCACCGTGCTGATGGCGACCCCGGCCACTCCCAGCTGGGGCAGGCCGAACCAGCCGTAGAGCAGCAGCAGGTTGCCGACGAAGGTGATGAGGTTGACGGTCAGGGTCACGTACATGGCCTGACGGGTATGGCCGTGGGCACGCAGGGTGGCGGCCAGGCAGAGTGCCGCCGCCTCCGGCAGCAGGCACAGGCCGATGATCTGCAGATAAAGGGTGGCATCGCCCATCAGGTGGGCGGGCAGGTTCATCAGGGAGAGCATGGTGCTGGCGCCGGCGAGCACGCCGACCGCGGCCACCAGCCCCACCAGCAGGTTGAAGCCGATGGCGGTGTGGATGACGATGCGCGCCTTCTCCCGATCGCCGGCCCCCAGATACTGGGTGATCACCACGCTGGTGCCTATGCTGACGAAGCTGAACAAGGTGATGGCCAGATCGAACACCTGGTTGCCGACCGCCAGTGCCGCCACGCCCTGATAGGAGACGTGGCCCACCATGAAGGTGTTGAGGGCCCCGGTCAGAAAGTGCAGGGCGAGATCGATAAACAGCGGCCAGGTCAGGGAGAAGAGAGTGCCTGGGCCCGCCTGGGATTGAGTTTGCATGGGGTGTCCAAATACTGGGGATGGCCCTCGTCAGCGCCATCTGGACGGGCATTTAACACCAAGAGTCCGCAGGGTGCAATCCTGCCCTGAGCTGAGAGTGCGCCAGACCCTCCCGGGGAGAGTCCGGCTCCCGATCAGGCCGGGGTGGCGCCTGCCTCCTGCTCAGAGGGGAGCGTGAGCCGCGCCGAGTCCGGCAGCGCATCATCCTGGGGCCAGTGGGAGAGGATGGCGTCCGTGGTGCTCTCCACCACTGTGTCATCTTTGAACACGGGCTCCCGGTAGCAGCGGGTCATGCGCAGCGCCTGATACATGTCGGGGCAGAGGATGACCCCCTCGTCGCCCACCCGGATCCCCGCCTGCTTGAGCCACTGGCTCATCTGGCCGTGGCGACCAGCCATCACCATGTGGATGCCGCGCCGTTTCAGATCCTTGTGCAGCTCCCCCACCATGCTCATCACGCTGATGTCCTGATGGGTGAAACAGGCCACCGCATCCACCACCAGGCATTTGGGGTTGTGGGGATCCTGCACCAGCAGCGCCAGCACCCGCCGCTTGAAGTAGGGGGCGTTGAAGTAGGTGAGCGGCGAGTTGAAGCGATAGACCAGGATGCCGGGAATGGCCTTGGCCTGCTCGTTGTCCCCCAGGGTACGCACCACCCCCTCGTCATCCATGCCGAGCAACTGGTCGGTGGGGCGCATCACATTGCGCAGGAACTGGAACAGCCCCAGCAGCACGGCGAGGGTGATCCCCGGGATCACCCCCATGGCCAGCACGCTGACGAAGGTGATGAGCGCCAGCCAGAAGGCGGCCCGATCCGAGTGGCGCAGGGCCCACAGGCCGCGAAAATCGGTCAGCGACAGCGACGCCATCACCAGTACCACGCCGAGGGCGGCCGTGGGTATGTATTGCAGCGGCGCCGTCAGGTAGAAGGTGACCAGGGCGATGGCGGCGGCCGCTATGATGGAGACCAGCTGGCTCTTGCCGCCGTTGGCATCGTTGACCGCGGTGCGCGAATCCGCCCCGCTGATGGCAAAGCCCTGAGAGGCAGCCGCCGCCAGGTTGGCCATCCCCAGCGCCCGAAACTCCTTGTCCGCATCGATTTCATAGCCGTTCTTGGCGGCGAAGCTGCGGGCGGTGAGCATCATGGAGACGAAGCTCACCATGGCGAGGTTGAGCGCCGGCAGCACCAGCTCGCGCATCAGACCTGGGGGAAATTCCGGCAACTGGAAGACGGGCATACCCGAGCCGATGGCCCCCAGGGTGGCGATGCCGAACTGGCCGAGATCCAGTCCCCACACCAGGGCCGCCGTCACTACCATGGCCACCATGGAGGAGGGCCAGGCCGGCTTGTAGCGCTTGGCCAGCAGCAGGGTGAGCAAGGCGGTCAGGCTCATGGCCAGGGTCGGCAGATGGGTCTGGGTAATGTAGTTGGCACCGCCCGCGATCCGCTCTATGAGGTAGCGCTCGCTGAAGGTGAAGCCGAAGATCTTGGAGAGCTGACCCACCATTATGGTGATGGCCACGCCGTTGAGCAGCCCCATCAATATGGGACGGGAGAGAAAGTCCGCCAGCACCCCCAGCTTGAAGCGGCTGGCGATGAGGCACCAGAAGCCGGTCATGGCGGTCATTGTCATCACCAGCTGCCAATGGCGGGTGGCATCACCGGCGGCGAGCGGGGTGACCACGGCGGCTATCACCGCGCAGGTGGCGGCGTCCGGGCCGACGATCAGCTGGCGGGAGGTGCCAAACAGGGCGTAGACCAGCATGGGCAGTATGCAGGAGTAGAGGCCGACCAGGGGCCCCACGCCGGCGAGTTCGGCATAGGCGATGGCCACGGGCAGCGCCACGGCCGCCACCGACAGTCCAGCGCGCACATCCGGCATCAGCCAGGCCCGCTGGTATTGCAGCAGGGCGGCGAGGCCCGGTAGCCAGCGTTCGAGTGAGAAGAAGTCGCGCATTATTTAACCCATTGAGTTACAAACAGCTTTTCCCTAGTGTGCCCAAGGTTGCCGAAACATTGCAATCAGGTTATGGCCAGTTCACCACCAGGTCAGGCCACAGCCGTTGCCACTCCTTGGCCTTGACCCGTTCGGTAAAAACCCGGCTCTCCTGGCGGCAGCGCGGGTTGGGATCCACCTGCAGGGACCAGTTGGGGGCAAAGCCATGGGGGGCCAGCCACTCGAACTCGCCGTCTGGCAGCAACCTGACCCCGATGCAGGTAGGCACCTCCACCCAGTGGCTGAGGGCCTCCAGACTGCTGACAAAGGGGGGAACCCGTTGGCGCTGGTGCATGCGGGCCTGATTGCGCACTTCCCAGCGTTGGCCCGGCACCCTGGCGGCCAGCCAGGCCTCGTGATCGGCCTCCTTCAATCCAGCCGGATCAGCACTGTCCAGATAGATGAGATCGATATCGTTGAGCGGGGTAGGGACTGATTTACAGTGCAGATGATCCCAGATGAGATTGCGGATAAAGCCGGCCCCCAGCGCCCAGTCGGGCAGCGCCAGCTCGCGCGCTGCCTGCAGGCAGGCCATGCGCTGGCCATCGGCCCGCAGCAGGATTTCGGTTTGCGCTTGCAGGCGCGCCTCTTGCGTACTCTGACGCGTCTGTGCGTCAACCTGCATTGCGGCGCAGCCAGACGTCTATGTAGCTGCAGCTGGGCACTATGGTGAGCCCCTCCGCCTGGGTCCAGCTGTAGAAGGTGCGCGCCAGCTGATCGGCGATGCCCTGTACCCTGAGCTCCGGCGGGACGAAGGTGCTGTAGGCGTCTATGGTCTTGGCATCGAGCCGCCGGTAACGCAGCCTGGACTCCTTGCCGTCCACCACGCAGATGAATTGTTGCTGGTTGGCCTGATGAATGATCTCGCTCATGCTTGCTCCTCGGTACGGGGAATGGGGTTATCTGACCACGTTGGCAGCCCTTTGCCAACTGCACGGGCTCGCTTACACTGCGAGCCCGACCGGGTGCATACCCGCTAGCCAAGGTATAGAACAGTTAACAGAGGATGGATCCCATTATGGCCTTCGCCACGCTGGAAGATCTGATTGGCAATACCCCCCTGCTGGCGCTGCGCCGCATCAATCCCTGGCCAGAGGTCACCCTGCTGGTGAAGCTGGAGGGCAACAATCCCGCCGGTTCGGTCAAGGACAGGCCGGCGCTGAACCTCATCAAGATCGCCGAAGCGAGCGGTCGCTTGCTGCCGGGAGCCCGGCTCATCGAGGCCACCTCCGGCAACACCGGCATAGCACTGGCCATGGTGGCGGCGGCGCGGGGCTATCGGATGCGGCTCATCATGCCGCGCACCATGAGCCAGGAGCGGCGCGATGCCATGCAGGCCTATGGCGCCGAGCTGGTGCTGGTGGAAAACGGCATGGAAGAGGCGCGGGATCTGGCGCTGGCCATGGAGGCACGCGGGGAGGGACTGGTGCTCGATCAGTTCAACAACCCGGCCAACCCGGATGCCCACTATCAATCGACCGGCCCCGAGATCTGGCGCCAGAGCGAGGGGGCGGTCACTCACTTCGTCTCGGCCATGGGCACCACGGGCACCATAATGGGGGTCTCCCGCTACCTCAAGGAGCAGAACCCGGCGGTGCAGGTGATAGGTCTGCAACCGGCAGAGGGGAGCCAGATCCCTGGCATTCGCCGCTGGCCTGTGGCCTACCTGCCCACCATTTTCGAGCCACAAAGGGTCGATCGGGTGCTGGACGTGACCCAGCAGGAGGCGCTGCTCATGATGCGCCGGCTGGCGCGGGAGGAGGGGATCTGCTGCGGGGTCAGCTCAGGTGGTGCCGTGGCCGGTGCCCTGCGGGTGGCGGCAGAGATCAAGCAGGGGGTGGTGGTGGTCATCATCTGTGATCGGGGGGATCGCTACCTCTCCACCGGGGTCTTTACGCCGGATCCGGCAGAGACGAACTGAGTGAAGTGGTCGGTAACATGATACGTATCAATAACTTGCTGACAAACTGCTTGATGTACCCTTTGTAACAATCAACAGCTTTCACAAGGTTGAATCCCTTTGTCTCCTGTTTGACACTCGGCGCCCTCTCGTCACCGATGCAAACAGGAGCGTCACATGATCTTGCCTTACTCCCTGAGTGTTTCTCTCATTGGCCTGGCCCTGGCGGGCTGCACCGTCGAACCCTATGCCTACCAGTGCGGCGACAAGCACTGCGCCGTCATCGATCACAAGGGGGAGAAACATGAGCGGCCACTGGACGAGATAAAACCCGTCTGGGAGCGCAACCAGGAACGGGAAGAGGCCATTCGCCGCAACAAGGAGTCCATCTGGCGCGAGAAGACGCCGGAGGGAAGGGACAACTATGGGGCCGGTGCCACCATCAGCTGGTAGCAAGCGGCCCCGCCATGCGGGGCCTGGCCAAGCTGGCTATTCCCAGGCCAGCTCCAGCAGGCCGAGCAGCTGGGTCCGGTCGGCATCCTTGCGGTTGTAGAGCAGGGCGCCGTCGTTGATGGCGAGATCCCGGATCTCGGGCAGCAGGGCCTTGTCGGTGACGCCGGCTTCGCGCAGGGTGCGCGGCAGCTTCACCGCCTGCCACAGGGTATCGCGCAAGGAGCACAGAGCCTGGATGCTGGCCTGTGCCCGCTCTGCGAGCGGGGTTGCCGCGAAGCGCTCGGCGCCGACCAGGGGCAGCAGCAGGCGAGCCAGCTCCTCATCTATGCCCGGCCGGTTGTAGTCGAGCACGGTCGGCAGGAAGAGGTTCATGCACAGACCGTGGGGCAGGTGACAGCGGGCCCCCAGGCTGTGGCCGAGGGCGTGCACCAGCCCCACCATGGAGTTGGAAAACGCCATGCCCGCCAGGGTGGAGCCCTCCGCCAGTTGCAACCGCAGCCGCTTGTCCTGCGGGTTGTTCAGCACCTGGGGCAGGGCACTGGCGATCTTCTCCACCGCCATCAGCGCCAGGGCGTCGCTGACCGGGTTCTTGGCGTTGCCGATGAAGGCCTCGATGGCGTGGGTCATGGCATCCATGGCGGTGGCCGCCGTGATGTTGAGGGGCAAGCCCTGGGTGAGGCGCGGATCCAGCACCGCCAGCTGCGGCAGCAGGAAGGGGGAGGTGAAGGGCACCTTGCGCCCGCTCGCCTCATCCTTGATCACCGCCACCAGCGTCACCTCGGATCCCGTGCCCGCCGTGGTGGGCACCACCGCCAGCGGCTGCAGGGGTCTGGTCAGGCAGCCTGCGCCGGCGTAATCCAGCAGCCGCGTCCCTCCCATGGAGGCGAGGATGTTGACCGCCTTGGCGGTGTCGATGACGGAGCCGCCGCCAAGCGCCACCAGGCTATCGCATTTGAGCTCCCGATAGCGGGCCGCGATCCGCTCCACCACGGCGGTGGAGGAGTCGGCCGGGATCTCGTCCCAGATGTCGGCGACCGGCAGCTCCCCCTCGGCCAGCACATTGGCCAGCAGGGTGGCGAGTCCGGTGCCGCTGACCCCCTTGTCGGTGAGCAGCAGCGGGCGGCGCGCGCCCAATCCGGCCAGCTCGCCCGCGAGCTGCTCCAGTGCCTGTTCGCCCGCCATCAGCTTGACCGGGCAGAAAAAATCGTAATAGCGACTCATGGTGCTCATCCTCTTGTTCAGCCGGTCAACAGACCCAGGTAGATGTGGCAGGCTCGCGCCAGCTTGCGGCGCGGGTCAGGATAGTGGCGCAGCAGTGGCCGCGCGATGAAGGCGGGCAGGATCAGGGCCTGCAGCTGTTCCAGCGCCCGTACCAGGTGCATGGCGACGGTGAGATCCCCCTCCACCAGCAAGCGGTTTTCGCTGAATGCCTGATTGACCCCGAGCCGAAAGCTGAGGGCGCGAAAGGCGATGCCCGGATGCTTGAAACGCACTCGCAACGGGTGCAGATCGCCGCTGGCATGGGGCGGTGCGCCGCACTGCCAGCGGCCTGCCGCCTTGTGGATGATCAGCGCCTGGCTGAGGCCCGCCACCTCCAGCCGTATGGTGAGGCCGTCGGGCAGGGGGGCGAGTTCTTGTCGCACCGCCTCATCGACCCGGGCGGCGCGGCACAGGGTGCGCCCTATGACCCAGAGCAGGGTGGCTATCCAGAGACGGCGGCCAAGGGCCGCCAGGGATTCAAGCGTCCGGTTTTGCATGAGGGTTCACTCCCGAGATGGCGGACCAGAACAGGGCGAAGGCACTGGCTTGCCAGTGCGCGTCCCGTCCCAGTTCAGGTTGGTCGACAAACAGGGAGGCGCAGGCCAGAAACTGGCTCTGGCACACCTCCAGCATCAGGGCCGGCGGGGCTTGCATCAGGGCACCGCTGGCCTGGCCCAGGCTCAGCAGGCGCGGCAGAAAGCGCAGGGTATCGCTCAGGATCTGGCTGCGCAGGGGGCGCGCCAGCAGGGGGGAGTGGAAGAACCCCAGCACGAACTTGAGCTCGTTGGGATGGGCCAGCATCCACTGCATCGCCTGCTGCCAGTAATGGCTGGCCTGCTCGCGCAGGGGCAGGGCGGCATCCGCCTCCGTGATGGCGGCGCCGAGCCGCAGTTTGACATCCTGATAGAGGCACTGGATCAGCACCTCCTTGCTGGGGAAGTGGTGAAACAGGGTGCCGTTGGCCACCCCAGCCGCCTTGGCGATGCGGGCGGTGGCGGCGCCTTGCAGCCCATCCTCGGCGCACAGGGCGAGGGCGGCATCCAGGATCTGGCGGCGCTTGTCTGTCATGGGTTTGTGCATGCAGGTCTCCGGCGCCCGTCAGCGCAAAAACAGCGCCATCATCAGCCGCTGGTGCCAGCGCCGATAAGGGGGGTGAACCAGGGAGCCTGTGCTGAACCTGCCACGGCTCAACACGGTTTTCGCCTTGGAGAAGGTGAGAAAGCCTTCGTGGCCGTGGTAGTGGCCCATGCCGGAGGCGCCGATGCCGCCAAACGGCACGTCATCGGCCGCCACCTGGAACAGGCTCTCGTTGATGGCCATGCCGCCTGAGTGGGTCTCCCGGGTCACCCTGGCCTGCAGCGCCGGATCCAGGCTCATCAGATAGAAGGCGAGGGGGCGCGGGCGGGCGGCTATGTAGGCGAGCGCCTCATCCAGGCTGTCGTAGGGCACCAGCGGCAACAGGGGGCCGAAGATCTCCTGCTGCATCAGCTGGCAGTGGTTGGGCACGTCGGTCAGCAGGTGGGGCACCAGCCGGTGGGCGACGTCGTCCCGGGCCGGGCTGCCGCAGGGGTGCACCTGGGCACCGGCCTGCTCGGCCTCGGCCAGCCAGCCGGTGAGCCGCTCATACTGGCGCCCGTTGATGATGGAGCCGTAATCCGGGCTCCCCAGCCCCTGGGG
Organism: Aeromonas sp. MR19; assembly: GCF_963899305.1. NCBI lineage: Bacteria > Pseudomonadati > Pseudomonadota > Gammaproteobacteria > Aeromonadales > Aeromonadaceae > Aeromonas > Aeromonas sp. MR19. Next base: position 577,566 of record NZ_CAWQWZ010000011.1, on the reverse strand, counting down.
ATAGAGGCGGGCGAAGTGGTTGCGGTAGGCCTCGATGAAGGCCTGCTCCTGGCCTCGTGGCAGCAGCACATAGTCGGGGGCCACGCAGATCTGGCCGGCGTTGAGGCTCTTGCCGAAGATCATCCGCTCCACCGCGAGCGCTATGGGCATGTCGGGGGCGATGAGGCAGGGACTCTTGCCACCGAGCTCCAGGGTGAGCGGGGTGAGCTGGGGGGCGGCGGCGGCCATCACCAGCTTGCCCACCGCGGTCGAGCCGGTGAACAGCAGATGATCGAACGGCAGGGCGCTGAAGGCGGCCGCCACCTGGGCATCCCCCTCGACCACTGTGACCTCATCCTCATCGAACACCTGATCCAGCAAGGTGCGCAGCACGGCGTTGGTGTGAGGGGTGAATTCGGAGAGTTTGAGCATGGCCCGGTTGCCGGCGGCGATGGCGCTGATGAGGGGCCCCAGGCTCAGCATCACGGGGAAGTTCCACGGCACTATGATGCCGACCACCCCGAGCGGTTGATAGAACACCTCGACCCTGGCCGGGGCCAGCAGCAGCCCTGTGTGGCGGCGGTGCGGGCGCATCCAGCGCTTGATCCGGCGCTGGGTGTAGTTGATCTGCATGACGCTGGGGAGTATGTCGGCGATCAGGCTGTCGTAATCGCTGCGCTGGCCATAATCCCGGGCCAGGGCGTCACACAACGGCTGCTTGTGGGCCAGCAGGGCACGCTTGAGCTGGCTCAGGTGGGCTCTGCGTTCGCTCAGACCCGGCATGGGATTGGCCTGACAGGCCTGCCTGAGCCGGGCCAGCTTGCCCGGTAGCGACAGCTTGTCTGTGGTGGTCTCCTGCAACTGAACCGCTTCCATGGCATACCTCGCGCGTTAATTGACCGACTGATTGGTCGGTCTAAATCTAGCGGCTTGTTAATCGGCTGTAAAGTTTTGCCATCTGGCTTAGCATAGGGTCGCGGATGACTCACCTGTGAACTGTGCGACCCACCACAGTTTCGAGATTTGGTGGTTGGTGACTTATCCAATTAGGGGTAGTTTTTGGCCATCAACCTACAAGGAGTGAGCGACATGACCAGGGAACTGAACAGCTTGTTGGCCCGGCTTGATGATGTGGTCGAGCGGATGCCGGATTGCTTCAACACCTATGAATTTGCCCAGAAGCTGGCGCTGCAACACCAGCGCGAGTTCTTTGCCGCGGGTCACTCCCTGGCCGAGCAGGAGGGACGCTTGCTGCGGGTGCTGCATCAGAAGATTGCCGAGGCGCTGGCCAGCAGCGATTCGGTGATCGAGGGGGCCTTGTTGCCATGCGTCACCCCCTGGGGCGAGAAGGCCACCTCGCCGCGCTGGCATCGCAAGCACTGAGTCGGCAAACAGATAATGAGAAAGGCCCGTCACGGGCCTTTCTCATTTCTCATGGTGAGTCGGGCTCACTGCGTCAGACGACGGGCCTGCCAGTAGCGGCTGTTCCAGTAGACATTGTCGAGGCGCGAGCGGATCACCCCCTTGCTGGTGGAGGCGTGGATGAACTCCCCGGCCCCCGTGTAGACACCGACATGGTATTGCTGCCAGCCGGTCTTGAAGAAGACCAGATCGCCGTGCTGCAAGCGGTAGCGATCGACCGGCGTGCCCAGGCTGGCCTGGGATTCAGTGGTTCTGGGCAGGTTGAAGCCGAGCACCTGCTGGTAGGCAAGCTGGGTGAAGGCGGAGCAGTCGAGCCCGGCCCGGCTGGCACCGCCCATGCGATAGGGCACGCCGCGCCATTGCTGGTAGAAGCCGTCGAAGGCACTGCTCTGACGGGGCGGCGGCGGTTCGGGCGTGCTGGAACAGGCGGCCAGCAACAGGGCCAGCAGGGGCAGCAGTAACTTGCAATGCATGGGGGATCCTTCGACTCGACGACTCGCTCATCATAAACGGGGTTTGGGGCTCGAACATAGCCTTGTTGGCAATAAACCGCGCCTGAGCGCCCGGAAAGGGCATGAGCCGAGTGACGTCATATTATCGGTTGTATTCATTTGAATAATATTTGGCGGCTATCTTGAATGAGCATTTCAATATTAACGTAATTATTCTATTCAAGTTTGAATGATTTTATCATTAACGTTATTGACGCCGTTGCGTGATCTGTGTCACGTTATTATTTCAGGCTAATTCGTTATGATGAAACCCTATTACAGCAGGCCGCTAGACAGGCCACCCCCGTCACCAATATGGTGGCAGCAAATTAGATATATATGGGTATGTTCCCGCAACTGGTTCACATAATAATATTCGGTCAATGACTGGCGTTGGCTGACAATATCACCAGACAGAGGAGGGCCACCCATGATATCGAGCCCATAGCAGTGAGTGTTTCCTCGCGGCAGAATGCCCAAGGCATAAGGCTCCCGCTTCATCGTTCAGGCCGATGAACAGGGACGCGAGGCTAAAGACAGGTGTCACCCGCATCCAAAATGGGCAGCGCTATCAGAGCGCGACAACAGTGTAATAGCATCGGCGAGCGCCGAATCTTCCACCTTAGACTGCACCGCAGTCCTTGTTTTGTCATATGAAATACCCGCCATGAATACGCTGTTAATTCACAGCGAGAAAAATGGCTGGCATTGCGCGGCAAGCAAGCAGAATAACACCGAAATATAACCATCAATAATAGGGTTATGCTGTTCCGCCTCATGGTGGAAATAGTCTGGTGTGATTCGACAAGGAGCTAACAATGAAAAACAAAAAACCACGCAAATTCATCACTCAGGCTCCCACTCTCAGTCTGCTCGCGCTGGCCTTGCTGGCAGGCAGCGTGCATGCCGAAGACATAGGCGAGCGTACCGATCAGGGCACCGCCATGCTGGCCAGCCTGCAATCGGAGCAGGGACTTGTCTACCTCAACGCCGGCGTCTGGCTGGATGAGCAGCAGGCCGCCAGGGGGCTGACCCCTGATCAACTGCGCGAGCGCGTGCTGGGGCAGGGGGAGCGCGTCTTCATCGACTTCAGCGCCATCACTGACAAGGGCGAGCGGCAACAGGCCAGAAAGGCCATGGAGCAGCTGGCCGGCATCTCGTTCGATTCCGACTGGGTGCTGGTCTCCGCTTACAAGGGTGCGCTGCTGTTTACCCCGCTGGGGGGCGTCGATGATCCAGCCTTCTATCGGGTGATGGAGCGGGTTGAGAGCCTTGAAGGGCAGGGCAAACGCCACAAACGCTCCCTGACCCAGCCGGCCACCGCCGAAGCCGGCTTGCCGCACGTGGCCTTCTACCTCAACGTCAATCGCAAGATCAGCGATGCCGAGTGCACCTTCCCGCGCTCGCGTACCTGGGATCGGGGGGATCGGCTGTTCTGTGACTCGCCGAATATTTCGCTGGTCTATCGGGTGAACCTGGAGCGCTCCCTGCAATTTGGCAACACGGGTTCCGCCACGCCGGATGCCAAGATAGTGCGGATCTCGCTGGATGAGGAGTCGGCCGGTGCCGGTATCCAGCTCAACGAAGATCTCACCTGGAGCGAGAACTTTGCCGGTTACACCCTGCTCGACGGCTGGGCGCGGGACTATGCCACCGATGCCATCGCCCAGGACTACCGCTTCACCATCGAAGCCTCCAACGCCAAGGCGGCCGTGCTCAAGAGCCTGCCCACCAACCTCAACAGCAAGTATGAGCATCGCGAGATCTCCGGCTTCGAGGTGGGGGTCACCGGCGGGGTCGAGGTGAACAAGGACGGGCCCAAGGCCAAGCTGGAGGCCTCGGCCAAATTCAGCCAGCAGCGCCAGCTCGCCTACAACACCCAGGACTATCGGGTCGAGCGCTCGGCGCCCAGTGCCCAGAAGGTGAGTTTCAGCTGGGTGCGGGATCAATACGCGACGGCGGAGTCTCTGCTCTCGTCCAAGACGGCCACCGTCTGGGGCATGGGATACGATGTGGATCACAATCGCATCCAGCCGCTGAGCTACAAGGGCTTCGTGCCGAATCTGGACGTCATCTACAAGGCGGCGCCCAACGAGCAGGGCAGCACTGAGTTCAAGATTGACTCCTCGGTCAACATCCGCCCCATCTATACCGGCATCTACAAGCACTATTACGTGGTGGGCGCCCATGTCTCCTTCCAGGGCTTCGAGGATGTCGACAAGCGCAGACGGGCGACCGCCTCCACCAGCTTCAAGGTGGACTGGAACCACCCGGTGTTTACCGGCGGTCGCCCGGTCAACCTGCAACTGGGCGGCTTTGACAACCGCTGCCTGAGCGCCGATGCCCAGCAAGGCGTGAGCGCCGTGACCTGTGACGAGACCTCGGCCGCCCAGTCCTTCATCTATGACCAGTACGGCCGCTATGTCAGTGCACTGGATACCCGCCACTGCCTGGATGGCAACAACCTGGGCCAGTTGCAGAGCTGCAGCCTGAGCCTGGGACAACGCTGGGAGTGGAAACCGGAGAGCGATGCACTTAGCAACCTGAGCGCCCATCAGCTGCTGGGTCACGACAAGCAGACGGGCGCGCTGGCGCTCTATGACGAGAATGGCCAGCCTGGTGACGTCAGCCTGCGTACCCTGACCTCCTACACCCAGATCTTCGGGCCACCGACCGGCAACTGACGGTTCGGCAGCTGATCTAGTGTCAGAGTCTTGATCAATGAAAACGCCGGCAAGTTGCCGGCGTTTTCATGGAGGTCAGTCTAAGTTCAGGCCTTGGGTTCGATCAGCGGGGTGAGCAGCTCGGCCAGCTTGTAGAAGGTCTGTACCCGAGTGGTGCTGGGACGCCACACCAGGCCTATCTCGCGGTACGGCTTCTCCCCCGGCAGCGGAATGGCCACCAGATCCGTGTTGTCGAGGATGCCGGCATCTATGGCCATCTGCGGCAGGAAGGTGGTGCCAAGCCCGGCGCCGACCATCTGCACCAGGGTGTGCAGGCTGGTGGCAGCGAACGGGTTGATCTTGCTCTTGTCCCGCAACCGGCAGGCGCTGACCGCATGCTCGGTGAGGCAGTGCTCCCGCTCCAGCAGGAAGATGCTCTGATTGGGCAGCTCCTTGTAGTCGAACGGGGTGTGCAGACCGGCCGCCATGCTGGCGGGCATCACCATGTGGAAGGGGTCCTGGCCGACCATCTTGCAGTGGAAGCCACCGATCTCCACCGGCAGCGCCAGGATCAGCAAGTCGAGCTGACCCTGCTCCAGCTGCTTGAGCAGGTTGGTGGTAGTGTCTTCACGCAGCAACAATTCCAGCTCAGGATAGGCCTTGCCACATACCTGCAGCAGCTTGCTGAGCAGGAAGGGGGCTATGGTGGGGATGCAGCCGAGCCGCACAGTGCCATGCATGACGCCGCCCTGATGCTGGCCGAGTTCCATCAGATCCCGTGCATCCGAGAGCAAATTGCGAGCCCGCTCGACGATTTCCATGCCGACCGGGGTCATAATGAAGCTCTTGTGGTCCCGCTCCACCAGTTGCAGGTTCATCATGTCTTCCAGCGTCTGGATCCCGGTACTCAGGGTGGACTGGCTGACATGACAGGCCTTGGCGGCGCGGTTGAAGTTCTTGTGCTCGTCGAGAGCGACCAGATATTGCAGCTGTTTCAGGCTGGGCCAACGTTGCATAGGAAAACCCGATTAATGCTATCTATTTAATTTGATTTAACTAATCTACCACCGGGTCTATAGTTTGTCGCTTGAATTAGACGGACTTGGCTCTAGGTAGCCCAATCCTGACAGGATTGTTCACTTCACATAAAGAGGAATTGAATATGGTATTGGTAGGCCGTCCCGCACCCGATTTCACCGCTGCTGCCGTTCTGGGCAATGGCCAGATCGTTGACAACTTCAACCTGGCATCCCACATCAAAGGCAAGGCAGCCGTCCTGTTCTTCTATCCGCTCGATTTCACCTTCGTCTGCCCGTCCGAGCTGATTGCCTTCGATCACCGCCTGGAAGAGTTCAACAAGCGTGGCGTGGAAGTGATCGGTGTCTCCATCGACTCCGAGTTCTCCCACAACGCCTGGCGCAACACCAAGATCGAAGACGGCGGCATCGGCCCGGTCAAGTACCCGCTGGTTGCCGACATCAAGCACGAGATCTGCAAAGCCTATGACGTCGAGCACCCGGAAGCCGGTGTGGCCTTCCGTGGCTCCTTCCTGATCGACAGCCACGGCGTGGTTCGTCACCAGGTCGTGAACGATCTGCCGCTGGGTCGCAACATCGACGAGATGCTGCGCATGGTCGACGCCCTGCAATTCCACGAAGAGCACGGCGAAGTGTGCCCGGCTCAGTGGGAGAAAGGCAAAAAAGGCATGACCGCCTCCCCGGATGGCGTTGCCAAGTATCTGTCCGAGAACGCCGCTTCCCTGTAATCGGGTCTGCGTACCGGATACTGAAAAACCGATGCCAAGGCATCGGTTTTTTTATGTCTTTTTTTTGCGCCGGATCTCGTTACCCGGCCAAATGCCAGCCATAAAAAAGCGCGCCCACAGGCGCGCTTTTGCTAGTCAGGCCGTCAGGCTACTCGTCGAAGATACCGAAGTGATCCTTGGCGAAGTTGACTCGCTGCTCCACGTTCATCTTGACCTGGCCCAGCTTCTCTATGGTCTTGAGATTGGGCACCAGGCCGCGGCCGTTGGCGATCTGGATGGCGAGACCCGGCCGGGCGTTGAGCTCCAGCAGCATGGGGCCGCGGAACTTGTCCAGCACCATGTCGGTGCCTATGTAGCCCAGGCCCGACATCTCGTAGCAGGAGGCCGCCAGGGTCAGCAGGGTGTCCCAGTGGGGCACCTTGAGCTCATAGAGATCGAGGCCGGTATCCGGGTGATGACGCAACGGATTGCCAAACTGCACCGCCCGCAGTGCCCGACCGGTGCGCAGGCACAGGCCCACGCCCACGGCGCCTTGGTGCAGGTTCGCCTTGCCGTCGGAGGCTGCGGTGGAGAGGCGCATCATGGCCATCACAGGGAAGCCCTTGAAGATGATCACCCGGGCATCGGGCACCCCTTCGAACGAGTAGCCATCGAAGACGTCATCGAAGTTGATGAGGCCTTCCACCAGCGCCACGTCGGGCTTGCCGCCCAGCGAGTAGAGCCCGGCCAGTATGTTGGAGACATGGCGCTCCAGATCCTGACCATTGCTGGCGCTGCCGTTTGGCTTGTAGAAGAGACCCTCTTCCTGACGCAGGATCACCAGGATCCCCTTGCCGCCCGAACCGCGCGCCGGCTTTATGCAGAAACCCGGCCAATCCTTGACCAGCTGGGTGATGCGGGTCACGTCATGCTGTTCGCGGATGGTGCCGATCAGTTCCGGCACAGTCACCCCCGCATCCAGCGCGATGCGCTTGGTCTGCAGCTTGTCATCCACCAGCGGGTAGAGGCTGCGCGGGTTGTAGCGGCTGATGTAGGAGTGGTTGCGTTTGTTCATGCCGAGGATGCCTGCCTGGGACAGGCTCCACGGACTGGTGTATTTTTCCCAGAACCACATCTGTTACTTGTCCTTACCCGGGGTGGCGCCAGACTTGATCTCGTTCACCAGCGGTTTGAAACGCTTGAGCTCGCTCAGCTTGTAGCCGGTGTAGTTACCCAGCAGCAGCACGGTCGCCATCAGCACCAGCTGCAGGCCGAGGAAGTTGAAGGTCAGGTGACGGATCAGCTCGTTGTCCATGGCCAGGTAGGCGATGACCGCCACCAGCAGGGAACCACCGCCCTGACGGACGACCTCTTTCGGACCCTCTTCTTCCCACAGAATGGACATCCGCTCTATGGTCCAGGAGAGGATGATCATCGGGAAGAAGGTGATCTTCATGCCGTCGGTCAGCCCCAGCTTGAAGGCGAACGCGGAGAAGATGCCGATCATCGAGATCACCATGATGATGATCGCCGATATTCGGGCCACCAGCAGCAAGTTGAGCCGCGACAGGTAGGAACGGATGATGAGACCCGTGCCGACGATCAGCAGGAAGCCGATCAGACCCGTGATGAGGGAGGTCTGGATGAAGGCGACCGCGATCAGCACAGGCATGAAGGTGCCCGAGGTCTTGATACCGACGATGACCCGCAGGAACACCACCATCAGCACGCCGATGGGGATCAGCAGCAAGCCCTTGAACAGCGCCTGCTCTTCCAGCGGCAGACTGTGGATGGAGAAGTTCATCATCTCTGATTTTTCGAACTTCTGCGCCAGCGCCACGTTCACCGGTTGCTCCTGCTCGATCATCGAGAAGGTCACCTTGGAGTTGTGGCCGCCGGTCACGTCCAGCAGGGCGCCTGAGTTGTATTCCCACAGCAGCAGGTTGGCAGGGCGACCCTGTTCACCGGTTTGCGGGTTGAACAGCTTGTAGTCGGTCGGGCTGTTGAACACCTGCAGGTAATCCACCAGCTCCTGGCGACGGCGGCCGTCTTCCAGGCTCAGGGCATGGACGACCCGGGCCGGGACGTCAGCGTTGCTCAGCAGCTCGGCGATCAGGTTGGCGCGGCTCTTGTGAGACTTCAGCAGCTCGGCGTTCTGCTCCTGCTTCTCGATCTCCTTGATGATCTCGCGGGTCAGGGTGTAGCCGTCGGCGGAGCGCTCCTGCGCCCGCTCGGAGATCTGCTTCATCGCAGTGGCGTAAGGCTCGCTCTCTATCTGCTTCTCGATGACGGGGGGCTGGGCCAGCGCCGCCGGTTTGGCGTGCTCGTCAGCCATCATGTCGACGCGGTAGTAGAGCTCCTGCCGGCCGGAGGCGGTGCGAATGGACCATTCGGCACGGGCATCGCCATCCTTCTCGACAAACGACAGGCCATAGCCCGGGCTAGCGGCGTTCTCGTTCATCAGGGTGAAACCGGGCTGAGTGCCCGGAATGGCCAGGGAGGCGATCACTGGCTCGCCGGTGGCTTCAAATTCCAGCTTGGCCTCGATGGACCAGATCTGGCGTTTTTCACCCGGCGTCAGCGGCACGTCCAACGCTATGTGGTGATAAAACGTCATCCCCAGGCCGACAATGTACAGCAGGGCGACCAGCAAATAGAACGGCTTACGGGAAACCATGGATTATTTCACATCCTTGAGCTTGGGTTTTGGTTGGATATATTCGCGGGCCACATCAACCACGGCGATGTCTTTCAAAAATTCGCGACCCAGCAGCACGGGGAAGGTCATGTCGCTGCGGTCTTTCAGAGTAAATTCAGCTTTTTCTGTCATGTCGCCGATCCGCACAGCCAGACGTACCACGGGACGACGATCGAGATCGTCGGCGGACGCCTGACGTACCCGCACGTGACGCACCAGCGGCGCTTCGATCTGGATCTTGTCATCCATCTCCTGGTGGCTCAGGAAGAAGCGCACCCAGTTTTTGCCGTTGCGCTCGAAGATGGTGATGTCCTGGGCGCTGATGGAGGAAGTGGTGGCACCGGTATCGACCCGCGCCTGGAAGGCGTCATTGGCGGCGTCTACCCAGATCCACTCGGCTTCACCGACCAGCAGTTTGCCATCGACCGTGTGGCCCTGGCTTGGTGCCTGGCACTTCTCGGTCGGGATCGCCATGGGCTTGGGCGGCTCGGGCGGCAAGGATTCGAGCTTGCTGTCGACTTTTTTCACGGACTCTTTCATGTTGTTGACATCAGTGTTGAGCTGAACCAGCAGGTGCTGTTGCTGCACGTACTGCTTCTGTTGCTGTTCCATGGATGTTTGCAGACGTTGCTCGCTCAGATTGATCTCGGTGCGAAGCTCGGCCAGCGTCAAGGTAGGTACCGGGGGCGCTTTCTCCATACTGACACACCCGCCGAGACTGAGCAGGGAGAGCAGGGTCATTCCTTTTAATTTGCTTTTCATGTCATTCATTTAACTGTGCTTCCTGGAATTGGGTCAGTGTAACTTCCACAGGCGCCATCGGCTAGTCTTTGGCCTTTCTGGCAATCAGTACGGCACGTTTCGGCGCCGGGTGTCCTTCCACCGTGAGCGCTGGATCTTGAGGGTCCAGATAATCGCTCAGGGATTCATTTATCATCCAGTCGGTACGACGCTGTTCGTCGGTGCTGGTCATATTCTCGTCTACTATCCGCACGTCGGTGAAGCCGCAGCGCTCGACCCAGAGCTTGAGGGCCGCGCTTGAGGGGATGAACCAGACGTTGCGCATCTTGCCGTAACGGTCGGTGGGCACCAGCACGTCGTTGACGCCACCATCGATCACCAGGGTCTCCAGCACCAGCTCGCCATCGTCTTTGAGCTGGTTGCGCAGCTGCTCTATGTGCTCGATGGGGGACTTGCGGTGATAGAGCACCCCCATGGAGAAGACTGTGTCAAAGGCGCGCAGCTCCGGCAGCTCCTGAATGCCGAGCGGCAACAGGTGGGCGCGCTGGTCGCCGCCGAGAAAGTGGCGGATGGCCTCGAACTGGCAGAGAAACAGCGGGCTCGGGTCTATGCCGACCGCGAGTTTGGCGCCTTCCCCCACCATGCGCCAGAGGTGATAGCCGCTGCCGCAGCCCACATCCAGCACATAGCGACCGGCCAGCGGGCTGATATGGGGCACTACCCGTTCCCACTTCCAGTCGGAGCGCCATTCGGTGTCGATGTGGATGCCGTGCACTGTGAACGGGCCTTTGCGCCAGGGCATGAAGTGGCGCAGCAGGCTCTCGACCTTCTTGCGCTCCCCCTCGCCCAGGCTCTCGGCATGGCCGATCTCGACCCCATGTTGCAGCTCTATGGAGCCGGACGCGACCGTGGGCAGTTTGTTGAGGGCACGATTCCAGCGCGGCAGATCCCCGTGCTGGTTGTCGTGCTGCCAGGCGTGCAACTGGGCGGGCAGGGTATGCAGCCAGTGGCTCAGCCGGTTTTTGGCGATCAGTTGATAAAAATTGGCAAAGTCGATCATGGCTTAGTTGGCGTCGCTGGATTTGATGGCAATCATGGAACCGAAGTTGAAGCACTGGAACCAGAGATCCTGGTGAACGAAACCGGCGTCCCACAGGCGGGCTCTGTGTATCTCCAGGCTGTCGGTGCGCATCACGTTCTCGAGGGCGTTGCGCTTCTGGCTTATCTCCAGCTCGCTGTAGCCATTGGCCCGCTTGAAATCCAGGTGCAGATCGATGAGCAGCTCGTTGACCGGCGCATCCTCGAAGCGGAACTTCTCGCTCAGGATCAGGATGCCGCCCGGGCGCAGCCCATCAAAGATGCGCTGGATCAGGGGCATCCGCTTGTCGGGGTCCACGAACTGCAAGGTGAAGTTGAGCACCACCACGGAGGCGTTCTCGATTTCGACGTCGCAGATGTCCGCTTCCACCAGTTCTACCGGCACCTCGGATTTGAAGCCGGAGAGGTGGGCGCGGGCGCGCTCTATCATCGGATGGGAGAGATCCACCGCCGTGATGGCGCAACCCGGCTGGGTCACGTGGCGACGCATGGCCTGGGTGGCGGCACCCAGCGAACAGCCGAGGTCATAGAGCCGGCTCTCGGGCTGGGCGTAGCGGGCGGCCATCATGCCGATGGCGGAGATGATGTTGCTGTAACCCGGCACCGAGCGCTGGATCATGTCGGGGAAGACGTCGACGACCTGTTCGTCAAAGCAAAAGTCCCCCAATCGGGCGATGGGGGCGGCAAAAATCTGGTCTTTGGTATGCATGCTGGCGCAACCTGACAGCCGGTATATGAACCGACTGTTTGTTCAATTGAGTCGTTGGGTGACACCCTTCAGGGTTGTTTTATCACCGGTTTACGAACGGGGTGGCTGGCCGTGAGATCCTTCGGGCCGGCCCTGTTCGCAATGGGCCATCATCCGGGCCCTTGATCCGGAGCCGCGTTGTCTGTTGCAACGAATTGCAGTGGTCAACGGCAGGCCCCTTATTCGGAGCCGTGCTGTCTGTTGCAATGAATTGCAGTGGTCAACGAAGGCCCCTTGCTTGGGGCGCTAGTGTAGAGGATTGATGGGCGTTTGTCTTGACGCCGAGCCCCGTCCAGCAACAAAAAAGCGGCTTTTTTTACGCATGCCCGATAGCCTGTGAAATGGCTGACTAAAAGCGCAGCACGCCCTGGCGTGCGCGATCGTTTTCCCCCGGCCAGGGGGCCATCTCCTGCCCCAACAGGCGGGTTATCTGGCGGGCCAGCTCGGGTGACTGGGCATTGTCAGCGGTATGTATAAAGAGGTAGAGATCCTTGCCCTCCGCCAGCCACTGACGCCAGTGGGGCAACCAGCTGGGCAGGAAGGGGTGATTGGCGGCCGGATCCGGCAGACCGATGAGCCGCACCACGGGGGCGCTGGCGGTGGTCAGCAGATGCACCGGCAGTCTGGGCTTCTTGCCCTGGGCATCTATCATGGCTGCCGTGGTGGCTGGCACAGAGAACAGCGGCCGGCTGTCGAGCATGATGCGGTTGATGCCTTTTTCCATCAGCATACGGTTCAGGCTGCGCTCCGCCTCGCCCTTGGCGAAGAAATCGGGGTGGCGCACCTCGAGGGCATAGCGAAACTGTGTCGGCAGCCGGTTGAAGAATTCAGCGAGACGGGGAAGGCCGCTCGGGCCGAAGCGGGCGGGCAGTTGCAGCTTGAGCAGTCCCAGCTTGTCGTGCAGCGGGGTGAGCAGCTGGATAAAGTCGCTCACCTGTTTGTCGGCGCTCACCAGATCGCTCTGATGGCTGATTTCTTTCGGAAACTTGAAGCTGAAGCGAAAGTGGGCGGGCACCGCATCGGCCCAGCGTAGCACCGTTTCCGGGGTCGGCGAGGCGTAGAAGGTGGTGTTGCCTTCTACCGTGTTGAACACCCGGGCGTAGTGGGCGAGGTGCTCGGCGGGTTTGGCCCCCACGCCCAATAATTGACCGGGCCAGGCCGGGTGTGACCATTGTGGCAGGCCCAAAAAGAGGCTCATGGCGGATCCTGTCTGCGGGTTTATCTCGTTTTGCGCCCATTTTTTGCCTTGAGATGTAAAAAACAGGGCAAAGGGGGCTGCTGGCCATTTTACCCAAATGGGGGTTTTCCTCTATAATGCCAGCCCTTTTGTTTGCCAATTTGTTGTGACTCACGCCGCTGTGCGCATATTGTGGCGACGGTAGCGGCCATGAATTGGCCAAACAACGACGCTTTCCGATGCCCTCTGACCGACTGCCCGGCCGCTTGCCAGCCGCCTCTGGTCGAGCCGATATCGGTGGCAGGTGTCCGATCCAGGGGATCGGACGGTATGAGACAGATTTCAAACCGGGTAAGAACAAGACTCTGGCCAGCTGTGAGACAGACGGTGCTTGCCAGTCGTGCCCGGCGACCCAGGTTCACCGTCTCTCTACAATTTCGAAGGAAGAAGTCCATGCGCTCTATCTATTGCGGACAGGTCAATGAGGCCCATGCTGGGCAGACCATTACATTGTGCGGTTGGGTCCATCGTCGTCGCGACCTCGGCGGTCTGATCTTTATCGACATGCGTGACCGGGAAGGGATCGTGCAGGTGTTCTTCGATCCGGACAAGCCGGACGCCTTCGCCCTGGCTTCCGAACTGCGCGGCGAGTTCTGCATTCAGGTCTCAGGTGTGGTACGTGCTCGTCCTGACTCCCAGCGCAACAGCGACATGGCCACCGGCGCCATCGAAGTGTTCGCCCACGAGCTCACCATCATCAACCGCGCCGAGCCGCTGCCGCTCGACTTCAACCAGGTCAACAGCGAAGAGCAGCGTCTCAAGTTCCGTTATCTGGATCTGCGTCGCCCCGAGATGGCCAAGTACCTGAAGACCCGTGCCAAGGCCAGCGCCTTCGTGCGTCGCTTCATGGACGAGCACGGCTTCCTCGACATCGAAACCCCCATGCTGACCAAGGCCACCCCGGAAGGTGCCCGTGACTATCTGGTGCCGAGCCGGGTGCACAAGGGCAAGTTCTACGCCCTGCCGCAGTCCCCGCAGCTGTTCAAGCAGTTGCTGATGATGTCCGGCTTCGACCGCTACTACCAGATCGTCAAGTGCTTCCGTGACGAAGACCTGCGTGCCGACCGTCAGCCGGAATTCACCCAGATCGATGTGGAGACCTCCTTCATGACGGCGCCGCAAGTGCGTGAGCTGATGGAAGAGATGATCCGCAACCTGTGGCAACACGTGCTGGCCGTGGATCTGGGCGACTTCCCCGTGATGACCTTCGACGAGGCCATGCGCCGTTTCGGCTCCGACAAGCCGGACCTGCGTCTGCCGATGGAGCTGGTCGATGTGGCAGATCTGCTGACCGCTGTCGAGTTCGCCGTGTTCGCTGGCCCCGCCAACGACCCGAAAGGCCGTGTGGCGGCCCTGAAAGTGCCGGGCGGCGCCGAGCTGTCCCGCAAGCAAATCGACGAGTACACCAAGTTTGTCGGCATCTACGGTGCCAAGGGCCTGGCCTGGATGAAGGTCAACGAAGCCGCCAACGGCCTCGAAGGCGTACAGTCTCCGGTGGCCAAGTTCCTGTCTGACGAGATAGTGCGCGAGATCCTGGCCCGTACCGGCGCCGCCGACGGCGACATCATCTTCTTCGGCGCCGACAGCAAGAAAGTGGTGGCCGATGCCATCGGTGCCCTGCGTCTGAAAGTGGGCCGCGATCTGGGTCTGATGGAAAACAGCTGGAAGCCGCTGTGGGTCATCGACTTCCCCATGTTCGAGGAAGACAGCGAAGGCGGCCTGGCGGCCATGCACCACCCCTTCACTGCGCCGAGCAACCTGGGCCCGAGCGAGCTGAAAGCCAACCCGCTCAGCGCCTATGCCAACGCCTATGACATGGTCATCAACGGCTACGAAGTGGGTGGCGGTTCTGTGCGTATCCACAACAGCGAGATGCAGGCCACCGTCTTCGACATCCTCGGCATCACCCCGGCCGAGCAGCGTCTGAAGTTCGGCTTCCTGCTGGATGCGCTGAAATACGGTACCCCGCCGCACGCCGGTCTGGCCTTCGGCCTGGATCGCCTCAGCATGCTGCTGACCGGTACCGACAACATCCGGGACGTGATTGCCTTCCCGAAAACCACGGCGGCCGCCTGTCTGATGACAGACGCCCCCAGCTTTGCCAACCAGGCGCAGATGAGCGAACTGGCGATTGCGACGACCGTCAAGGGTGATGAATAAGCCGGCATCCGGCACAGTCCCGGCCGCGCCCGGCGCGGCCTACCCGGTCACTTTGTGTTATTGAAATCTAAAAAATATAACGGAGAGTCTCTATGGCAGGTCACAGTAAGTGGGCCAACATCAAACACCGCAAGGCAGCTCAGGATGCCAAGCGCGGCAAGATCTTCACCAAGCTGATCCGTGAAATCACCACCTCGGCTCGTATCGGCGATCCGGATCCCGCCAACAACCCACGCCTGCGTGCGGCGGTGGCGGCTGCCCTGACCGGCAACATGACCCGCGACACCATCAACCGTGCCATCGCACGTGGGGCCGGTGGTGGCGACGGCGAGCAGCTCGAGACCATAGTCTACGAAGGCTACGGCCCGGCTGGCTCCGCCGTCATGGTGGAGTGCCTGACCGACAACCGCAACCGTACCGTGGCGGAAGTGCGTCACGCCTTCAGCAAGTGCGGCGGCAACCTGGGCACCGACGGCTCGGTCGCCTACCTGTTCAGCAAGAAAGGTCTGCTGACCTTCGTCGGTGTCGATGAAGATGCCCTGATGGATGCGGCCCTGGAAGCGGGCGCCGATGACGTGGTGACCGAGGAAGATGGTTCCATCGAGGTGTACACCACCCCGAACGACTTCGGGACCGTGCTGGATGCGCTGGAAGCCGCCGGCTTCAAGGCCGAGAGCGCCGAAGTGACCATGATCCCTTCCACCGAAGCCGAGCTGGATGCGGAAACCGCCCCCAAGCTGATGCGCCTCATCGACATGCTGGAAGATCTGGACGACGTGCAGGAGGTGTACCACAACGGCTCCATCTCCGACGAAGTCGCCGCGACCCTGTAATCCGGTTCGTGAACACTCAGGTGGCGACGCTCTGTTCGCCCCCGCTAAAACGGCAGCCTCGGCTGCCGTTTTTCTTATGATGAGCTGGCACCTGAAGATCGTGCCGACCATGGCATTGCCCGCCTTAATTTTCCCTTAAGTTTGGCGACTTAAGCTGCCTGCCGTGTCCGGGCGCCCAGCCCCTTGCCGCGCTTGCCCTCAGGAAGAGGTGCGCGGCAAGCGAGCACTCACAACGGGTGCCCCCATGCAGGGGACCCAGTCCTGCCTGGTTTGTCGGAGTATCGTTATGCGCATCACCCTGGGAGTGATGAAGGTGAATCTGTTGCTGGTGCTGCTGTTTGCACTGGTGTTCAACTGGCCCATCTTCCTGCACTTTTACCACATTCTCACCCAGCTGGAGCACGTCAAGGCGGGCTTTGCCCTCTCTATCCCCCTGGTGCTGCTGGCCGCGCTCAATGCGGTGTTTCTGCCCTTTACCTTCCGCTATCTGCTCAAGCCCTTCTTCGTGCTGCTGATCCTGATGGGCTCTGTGGTCAGCTACGCCATGCTCAAGTACGGCGTCATCTTCGACGTGAGCATGGTGCAGAACATAGTCGAGACCAACAGCGGGGAGGCGACGGCCTACCTCAATGGCTCGGTCGCGCTCTGGTTCCTGCTGACCGGCCTGCTGCCGGCGCTGGCCTTGCTGTGGGTGAAAATAGCCTATCCCAGCCCCTGGTATAAGGGACTGGGGTTGCGTCTTGGTTCCATCGCCCTGTCGCTGCTGTTTCTGGTGGGGGTGGCCGCGCTCTATTACCAGGATTACGCCTCGGTCGGGCGCAACAACAAGTCCCTCGGCAAGGAGATAGTGCCCGCCAACTATGTGCACGGTCTCTATCGCTATGCCACCGACATCCTGTTTGCCACCCCCATCCCGTACCAGCCGCTGGGGACGGATGCCAAAGTGGTGGGGCAGGGCGGCAAGCCGACCCTGATGTTCCTGGTGGTGGGGGAGACGGCCCGTAGCCAGAACTACTCCCTCAACGGCTACGGGAAGCAGACCAACAGCTTCACCGCGCAGGAGGCGGGCATGGTCTCGTTTCGCAACGTGCGCTCCTGCGGCACAGCCACGGCTGTCTCCGTGCCCTGCATGTTCTCCAATCTCACGCGCCGGGAATATGACGACACCCTGGCCCAGTCGCGGGATGGCATGCTGGATGTGCTGCAACACGCCGGCATCTCCGTGCTGTGGAAGGAGAACGACGGCGGCTGCAAGGGGGTGTGCAAGAACGTGCCCACCATAGACATAGAGGCCAAGGCGTTCCCGCAGTATTGCCAGAGAGGCTCCTGCTACGACGAGGTGATGCTGGAGGGGCTGGATCAGCAGATAGCGCAGATGAAGGGCAACAAGCTGGTGGCTTTTCACCTGATGGGCAGCCACGGCCCGACCTACTATCGGCGCTACCCCGCCTCCGAGCGCTTCTTCGTGCCGGACTGCCCGCGCAGCGACATCGAAAACTGCACCAATGAAGAGCTGGTCAACAGCTATGACAACACCATACGTTACACCGACAAGGTGGTGGCACGGCTGATCGACAAGCTCAAGACGCTGCAGAACGACTACAACGTGGGGCTGGTCTATCTCTCCGATCACGGCGAGTCCCTCGGTGCCATGGGGCTCTACCTGCACGGTACCCCTTACAAGTTCGCGCCGGACGATCAGACCCGGGTGCCGCTGCTGACCTGGCTCTCCCCCCAGTTGCAGGCAGATCGGCGGCTGAACATGGATTGCCTGCAGCAGGAGGCGGCCAGCCAGCGCTTCTCCCACGACAACCTGTTCCACTCAATGCTGGGGATCATGGATGTGCAGACAAAGGTGTATGACGGGGCCCTGGATCTGTTCAAACCGTGCCGGGCGGGGTAAACCGGCGAACAGCACACAATAAAAAAACGGCAGCCAGTGGCTGCCGTTTTTTATCTCGCAAGGCCAGCGCCTTACTTCTGCTCCATGATGATCTGCAACAGATCACCCTCCAGCAGGGCCCGTTTCACCAGGGCGAAGCCGCCTATGGTGGGTTGGTTCTGGAAGCGCGCCTTCACTATGGGCAGGCCACGGTGGAAGCTCGGCAGAGACTGGTGCTCCACGCAGCGGCGGATGGCCGGGAACAGAATCTCTTCGGCGGCGGTGATTTCACCGGCGATCAGCACCTTCTGCGGGTTGAACAGGTTGACCGTGATGGCCACCGCCCGTCCCAGATGCTCACCCACGTTCTCGATCACGCTGCGGGCCAGTTCATCACCGGCCATGGCGGCCTTGCACACCTCCTGGATGGTGATGTGCTTCTCCTGCAGCGAGCTCAGGTGGCCGCGGCTGATGAGCTCTTTCACCTTGTCGACGATGGCCTCGTTGGAGGCTATGGTCTCCAGACAGCCAAAGTTGCCGCAGTGGCAGCGCTTGCCGAGCGGTTCGACCTGGATGTGGCCGATCTCGCCGACGTTGCGGTTCTGACCGAGGAACACCTTGCCCTTGGTGATGATGCCGGAGCCGGCCCCCTGGTGCACGCTCACCAGGATGGAGTCCATGCAGTCGCGGGATTCACCGAAGAAGTGCTCGGCCAGCGCCAGGGAACGGGTGTCGTTGCCCACGTAGCAGGGCAGGTTGAAGTGGTTCTCCAGCAGCTTGGCCAGCGCCAGATTGCGGATCTGGTACTTGGGGGTATAGATGACCATGCCCGATTCCGGATTGACCAGACCCGGCATGGTCAGCGCTATGCTGATCAGGTTGCGGCTGCGCTCCTGCTGGGCGTCGATGAAGGCACCAATTTCGCGCAGCAGCATGTCGACCACGGGCTGCTGGTCGATCTCGGTCACCTGGGTGATGTGCTGATCGAGCTCCTTGCCGTCGAGATCGTACAGGCTCAGCTGCAGATAGCCGCGGCCGAGCTTGGCGGACACAAACTGAAAGCGATGCTTGATGGTGGTCAGGGAGATGGCGCGCCGCCCGCCGGTAGAAGCTTGCGGTGAGGTCTCCTTGATCAGGCCATGTTCGATCAGTTGCCGGGTTATTTTGGTCACGCTGGCCGGGGCCAGCTGACTCAACTCGGCAATTTTGACCCGCGAGATGGGGCCTTGCAGGTCGATGAGCCGATATACGGCCGCACTGTTGACCTGCTTGATAAGATCTACGTTTGCTATTTGTCCGCCAGTCATAGTGTCACTGTGTTGTGTAGTGTCCGTTAACCACGGTCCCGCAGACCGTGAAGGCCTGATCAAAGACAGTCAGGTTGGCTATTTTTTCGACCTGGATACTACCGAGATGTGAGTCCCATCCAATGGCGCGAGCGGGATATAGGGTGGCCATTCTCAGTGCTTCATCGAGCGGTAATCCGACCTGTTTGACCAGATTTTCCACCCCTTCAATCATGGTGAGGGCAGAACCGCCGAGTGTACCATTCTCGTCGACGCACTGACCATCGCGGAAATAGACGGTTGCGCCACAAAAATCAAACTTCTCAAAGCCTTCCGGCGCACCGGCGGCAGCGGTGGCGTCGGTGACCAGCACCAGCCGATCCCCCAGCATCTTGTGGGCCAGCCGCACGTTGGCCCAGTGCACGTGATGCCCATCGACGATGACGCCGGCATAGACATCCTTGCGATCGTAGATGGCGCCCACTACGCCCGGCTCGCGGCCGTTCACGGTCGGGGTCATGGCGTTGTAGAGGTGGGTGGCAAAGCGGATGCCGTTGTCAAAGCCGGCCATGGCCTGATCGTAGTTGGCGGCGGTATGGCCGGCAGAGACCAGGATGCCCGCTTCCACCAGCTGGCGTATGTGCTCCGGTTTGTTACGCTCCGGCGCCAGGGTGATCTTGGCGATGGCGTCGCTGTTGGCACAGAAGAAGTCGATCATCTCGTCGGCGGGCTGGCGGATCTGCTCGGCCGGGTGAATGCCCTTGCGCTTGAGGTTGGTGTAGGGCCCCTCCAGATGCACGCCCAGTACCTCGTTGGGGTGGGCGGCCATGTAGTCGCGGGTCACGGCGACGGCCTGCTTCATGTCCGCATCCGGGCTGGTGATCAGGGTCGGCAGGAAGCTGGTGGTACCGGATTTCAGGTTGGCGGCCTGCATGGTCGCCAGGGTCTGGGTGGTGATGTGGCCGTTGAACATGACGCCGCCGCAGCCGTTGAGCTGCACGTCGATGAAGCCGGCGCAGAGGTTGGCGCCGTGCAGATCATGTTGTTCTATGCCGGCGGGCAGTTCGGCCCGGCGGGAGATGGCGACAATCTTGTCGCCCTCGATCACCACCCCGTAACCGGTCAGCACACAGCTGCCGGTGTAGAGGGTGCAGTTGGTCAATGCGTACATGGTGGCTCCTTACAGACGGCCGATGTTGGCGGCTTCCAGCTGCTGGAAGTAACGCACCGTCTTGACCTTGAGCTCCATGGTGGAGGGCTCGTCGCACACCATCATTCCCTTCGGATGCAGTTGCAGGGTGGAGATGGTCCACATGTGGTTGACGCTGCCTTCCACCGCGGCTTGCAGGGCCTGGGCCTTGCCGTGGCCCGTCACCAGGATCATGATCTCCTCGGCGTCCATCAGGGTGCCGACACCCACGGTCAGCGCCAGCTTGGGCACCTGCTCCATGTCGCCGCCGAAGAAGCGGGAGTTGGCGATGCGGGTGTCTTCGGTCAGGGTCTTGACCCGGGTACGGGAGGCCAGCGAAGAGGCCGGTTCGTTGAACGCTATGTGGCCGTCATTGCCGACCCCGCCCATGAAGAGGTTGATCTTGCCGTAGGACTTGATCTTCTCCTCGTAGCGCTTGCACTCGGCCACCAGATCCGGGGCGTTGCCGTTGAGGATGTTGATGTTCTCGGGGCGGATGTCGATGTGACAGAAGAAGTTGTTGTGCATGAAGCTGTGGTAGCTCTCGGGGTGATCTTCCGGCAGGCCGACGTATTCGTCCATGTTGAAGCTGACCACGTGCTCGAAGCTCACCTCGCCCGCTTTATGCAGCTCGATCAGGCGCTTGTAGGTGTTGAGCGGGGTGCCACCGGTGGGCAGGCCCAGTACGAAGGGGCGATCGGCAGTGGGTTTGAACGCATTGATAAGGTCAACGATGTAACGGGCAGACCACAGGCCCACTTGGCTGGCAGATTTCAACGGGATCAGGCGCATTGTAGATACCTCTGTACGGGTTGCTGCCGGGGTGTCGGCGGCAAATAGGCTGAGACGGATTCAAGTTGTTTTATAGCGTAAATAAAGATTGCGAACTAAGCCACATGTATCCGCTACCTTTATCTCGTTTGGGTGATAATGATCACGAATATACGTTTATTAATTTGCGCAGCGAAATAAAAGCCCTAGACTGCCAAACAAGCCTTGATGGCTTATGCGTCAAACGTGATAAGCACTTAATTTCTAGAAAAACATTAACTAAGGAGAGGAACCGTGAACATTCTCGGTTATTTGCAAAAGATCGGCCGTGCCCTGATGGTGCCGGTAGCGGTATTGCCTGCCGCCGCGATCCTGATGGGGGTTGGCTACTGGATTGATCCGAACGGTTGGGGTGGTGACAGCGCGCTGGCTGCCTTCCTGATCAAGGCGGGTGCCGCCATTATCGACAAGATGGCCATACTGTTTGCTGTCGGTGTCGCCTATGGCATGTCCAAGGATAAAGACGGTTCCGCCGCGCTGGCCGGTCTGGTCGGCTACCTGGTGGTGACCACCTTGCTGAGCCCGGGCGCCGTGTCGCAAATCCAGCAGATCCCGCTGGATCAAGTGCCTGCCGCATTCGGCAAGATTGAGAACCAGTTCATCGGTATCTTGACCGGTGTGATCGCCGCCGAGCTCTACAACCGCTTCAGCAGCGTCGAACTGCACAAGGCGCTGGCCTTCTTCTCTGGCCGTCGTCTGGTGCCGATCGTGACCTCAGTGGTGATGATTGTCGTCGCCTTCATCCTGATGGCCGTCTGGCCGGTCATTTACGGTGGTCTGGTGAGCTTTGGTGAATCCATCGTCAACCTGGGCTCTACCGGTGCCGGTATCTACGCCTTCTTCAACCGCCTGCTGATCCCCGTCGGTCTGCACCACGCCCTGAACTCGGTGTTCTGGTTCGACGTGGCCGGCATCAACGACATCCCGAACTTCCTGGGTGGCCAATCCTCCATCGACGCCGGTAAAGCGGTTGTGGGTGTCACTGGTATGTACCAGGCTGGCTTCTTCCCCATCATGATGTTCGGTCTGCCGGGCGCCGCGCTGGCCATCTATCACTCCGCCAAGAAAGAGAACAAGGACAAGGTCGCATCCATCATGATCGCCGCCGCCTTCGCCGCCTTCTTCACCGGTGTGACCGAGCCGCTCGAATTCTCCTTCATGTTCGTGGCACCCGTGCTCTATGTCATCCACGCCCTGCTGACCGGTCTGTCCGTGTTCATCGCCGCCAGCATGCAGTGGATTGCCGGTTTCGGCTTCAGTGCCGGTCTGGTGGATATGGTGCTCTCCAGCCGCAACCCGCTGGCGACTCACTGGTACATGCTGCTGGCACAGGGTCTGGTGTTCTTCGGCCTCTACTACGTCATATTCCGTGCCGTCATCGTCAAGTTCAACCTGAAAACCCCGGGTCGTGAAGATGACGAAGCCGTACCGGTACAGGCTCAGACCACAGACCGCACCGAACTGGCTCGCCAGTATCTGGAAGTGCTGGGTGGTCAAGAGAACCTGGTCACCATAGATGCCTGCATCACCCGTCTGCGTCTGACCCTGAAAGACCGCAGCATAGTGGATGAGCGCAAGCTGAAAGCCCTGGGCGCGGCCGGTGTGGTCAAGCTCGGTGAACAGAACCTGCAGGTGATTCTGGGCCCCTTGGCCGAAATCATCGCCGGTGAAATGAAGGCCCTGCGTTAATAGAGCGCAAGCTCGCCTCAAGTCTAAGTCCATTGTTGACATAACTAGGGCCCCGCCTCGGGGCCCAATATAAAAAAAGCCAAGAAATTCCAACCTTTACTTCAAATGAGAGCAGCAGTTATGAACTTGAAACATTCTCTGTTAGCCATTGCCATGTCTACCGTTTTCGTCAGCCAGGTACAGGCAGCCGATGCCGCCAAGCAAGCCGTGGTCGATTCCCTCGCCAGCAACCTCGTCGTCAAGTACGAAGTCGTCACCAACGACGGTGCCGGCGCCGGCCTCGACTGTCAGGCGCTGGGTTCCGAGTGGGCGAGCTGTGGCGTTGCCAAGCTGCACCTGACCAATACAGGTGCTGACGTCACCTCCAAGGACTGGAGCATCTATGTCTCCTCCATCCGTCGCATCCAGCGGGTCGACAACGACCAGTTCACCATCACCCATCTGACCGGCGACCTCTATCGTTTGACGCCAACCGAGCAGTTTAAGGGCTTTGCCAAGGACGCCACGGTCGAAGTGCCGTTGGTGGTGGAATACTGGGTACTGTTCGAATCTGACATCATGCCGAACTGGTATGTCGCCAGCGAAGGTGCCGAGCCGAAAGTGCTGGCCAGCATGAGCAACATCGATGACGCCAGCACCTACGAGAAGCCGATGCCGGCCGACGGCTGGAAGCGCACCAAGGATGACAACAACATCCTGATGAACAGCGAAACCCGTTTCGCCGCCAACCTGACCAGCAGCCTGCTGCCGGCCAGCAAGATAGATGATCAGATACTGCCGACCCCGCTCAAGCAAGTCATCAAGGCGGGCCCGCAGGTTGACTTCTCCGCCATCAAGCTCAATGCGCTGGACCTGCCGAGCGATCGCGCCGACGCCCTGAAGGCTCAACTGACCAAGCTGGGTGTTACCCTCTCCGACACCGGCTATCCAGTGACCGTCAAGCTCGGCAGCAAGCTCAAGCAGGCCGAAGGTTATGACATGACCGTAGGCCCGAAAGGCACTGTGATCCAGGGTCATGACATCGAAGGCGCCTTCTGGGGCGCGCAGTCCCTGATCTCCCTCTTGGGGGTCAACGACAAGCTGGTCAGCCAGATGAGCGTCGAGGATGCGCCGCGCTTTGAATACCGCGGCATGCAGACCGACGTGGCCCGCCACTTCAGAAGCCCGCAAACCCTGCACAAGCTGATCGACCAGATGTCGGCCATGAAGCTCAACAAGCTGCACCTGGGCCTGACCAACGATGAAGGCTGGCGTCTGGAGATCCCGGGGCTGCCGGAGCTGACCGAAGTGGGCAGCCAGCGTTGCCACGATCTCTCCGAGACCAAGTGTCTGATGCCGCAGCTGGGTTCCGGCCCGACCAGCGACAACCAGGGCTCCGGCTTCTACAGCAAGTCCGACTACATCGACCTGGTGCGTTATGCCAAGGCCCGCGGCGTGACCGTGATCCCCGAGATCAACATGCCGGCCCACGCTCGTGCCGCCGTGGTCTCCATGGAGGCGCGCTACCAGCGGCTGATGGCCGAGGGCAAAGAAGCGGAAGCCAACCAGTTCCGTCTGACCGACCCGGCGGATACCTCCAACGTCACCTCGGTGCAGTTCTACGACAAGATGTCCTTCATCAACCCTTGCCAGCCGGGTGCTGCCACCTTCGTGAGCAAGGTGATGGATGAAGTGGCCCAGATGCACCAAGCCGCCGGCCAGCCGCTGACCGCCTGGCACTACGGTGGTGACGAGGCGAAGAACATCATGCAAGGCGGTGGCTATCAGGATCCGGCCGTCACCAAGAAAGAAGAGCTGGTCGCCTGGAAGGGCAACGTCGACTCCAGCAAGCAGGACAAGCCGTTCGGTAAGTCGCCGGTCTGCCAGAAGATGATCGACGATGGCAAGATCAAGGACGTGGCCGAGCTGCCTGTCTATTTCGCCAAGGAAGTGAGCGAGCTGGCCAAGAGCCGTGGCTTCTCCACCCTGCAGGCATGGGAAGATGGCCTCAAGTACGCCAATAGCGCCAAGGATTTTGCCACCGACAAGACAGTGGTCAACTTCTGGGAAACCCTCTACTGGGGTGGCTTCAACGAGGCGATGAAGTGGGCGCACAAGGGCTATGACGTCGTGCTCTCCAACCCGGATTACCTCTATTTCGACTTCCCGAACGAGGTGCACCCGGCCGAGCGTGGCTACTACTGGGCAACCCGCGTCAACGACACCCGCAAGGTGTTCGCCTTCGCCCCGGAAAACCTGCCGCAGAACGCCGAGACTTCGGTTGACCGCGACGGCAACGCCTTCGTGGCCAAGGGTGACCAGGATCCGGTCAAGTTCCGCGGGATCTCCGGTCAGCAGTGGAGTGAAACCGTGCGTACCGATGCTCAATACGAGTACATGGTCTACCCGCGCATCTTCTCCATGGCCGAGCGTGCCTGGCACAAGGGCGGCTTCGAGCTGAACTATGTGAAGGGTCGCGAGTTCTCCGGTGAGACCAAGCATGTCAACAAGGCCACCCTGAACAAGGAGTGGAACCAGTTCGCCAACCTGCTGGGGCAGCGCATCCTGCCGAAACTGGATGTCCAGGGCGTCGAGTATCGTCTCTCCGTGCCGGGCGCCAAGGTCATCGACGGCAAGCTGGATGCGAACGTGGATCTGCCGGGCCTGCCCATCCAGTACAGCCTGGACGGCAAGAGCTGGAGCGCCTACGACGCCGCGGCCAAGCCAAGCGTGACCGGCAAGGTCTACCTGCGTACCACCAGCTTCGATGGCAAGCGCACCAGCCGCGTCACCGAGCTGAACTGATAGCAGTCAACCGTTAATGCAAGGTGGGTCGCAAGACCCGCCTTTCCCAAGCCCGATAACGCATCGGCCTTGGGAAAGGTTGACTGTGCGTGTGAGCCTTTGTTGTGTGTGTGTATTGTCTGTTTTTGTTTTTTCATCACCTTGAACCCCGCCCAGTGCGGGGTCTTTTTTTATCCGTCATGACATTCAGCCGGCGGGCGCGTGCCGTTTTGGCCTGCCCGCGCCCCGAATTGGGTAAATTCAGGTTGAGACAGGGCGCGTAATGAGGGATCATAACCGGCTTGACGGCGGGGGTATGAGGGTGCCAGCCGGCACAACTTCCGCCAGTGACGCATTTTTGAGGTGAGCCATGAGTCAGGCGAACAGCCCAACTAACTTTATTCGTCAGATCATTGATGAAGATCTGGCCAGCGGTAAGCACAAGAGCGTGCATACCCGTTTTCCGCCCGAGCCGAACGGTTATCTCCATATCGGCCACGCCAAGTCCATCTGCCTGAACTTCGGCATCGCCCGTGACTATCAGGGTCAGTGCAACCTGCGTTTCGATGACACCAACCCGGTGAAAGAAGACATCGAATACGTGGAGTCCATCAAGCAGGACGTGCAGTGGCTGGGCTTCCAGTGGAACGGCGAGATCTGCTACTCCTCCGACTATTTCGACAAGCTGCACGGCTACGCCATCGAGCTTATCGAAAAGGGTCTGGCCTATGTGGATGAGCTGTCTGCCGAGCAGATGCGCGAATACCGCGGCACCCTGACCGAAGCCGGCAAGAACAGCCCGTTCCGCGATCGCAGCGTGGAAGAGAACCTGGCGCTGTTTGCCAAGATGAAGAACGGCGAGTTCGCCGAAGGCAGCGCCTGCCTGCGCGCCAAGATCGACATGGCATCCCCCTTCATGGTGATGCGCGATCCGGTTATCTATCGCATCAAGTTTGCCCACCACCACCAGACAGGTGACAAGTGGTGCATCTACCCGATGTACGACTTCACTCACTGCATCTCGGACGCGCTGGAAGGGATCACCCACTCCATCTGTACCCTGGAATTCCAGGACAACCGTCGTCTGTATGACTGGGTGCTGGACAACATCACCATCGACTGCCACCCGCGTCAGTACGAGTTCTCTCGTCTGAACCTCGAATACACCGTCATGTCCAAGCGCAAGCTGAACCTGCTGGTGACCGAGAAGCACGTGGATGGCTGGGACGATCCGCGCATGTTGACCGTTTCCGGTCTGCGTCGTCGTGGCTACACCTCGGCCTCCATCCGCGAGTTCTGCAAGCGCATCGGCGTGACCAAGCAGGACAACATAGTCGAGATGAGCATGCTGGAAGCCTGCATCCGTGACGATCTCAACGAGAATGCACCGCGCGCCATGGCCGTGCTGCATCCGGTGAAGGTGGTCATCGAGAACCTGGCGGCCGACGAGGTGCTGACTGCACCGGCGCACCCGAGCAACGCCGAGATGGGCACCCGCGAGTTGAACTTTACCCGCGAGATCTTCATCGACGAAGCGGACTTCAAAGAAGAAGCGAACAAGCAGTTCAAGCGGCTGGTGCTGGGCAAGGAAGTGCGCCTGCGCAACGCCTATGTGATCAAGGCCGAGCGGGTCGAGAAGGATGCGGATGGCAAGGTGACTTGCATCTACTGCTCCTACGATCCCGAGACTCTGGGCAAGGATCCGGCCGATGGCCGCAAGGTGAAGGGCGTGATCCACTGGGTCTCCGCCACGCACTCCCTGCCGGCCGAGATCCGTCTCTATGACCGTCTGTTCAAGATGCCGAACCCGGGTGCCGAGGCTGACTTCGAGGCGGCGCTCAACCCGGACTCCCTGGTGATCATCGAAGGCGCCCGCGTGGAAGCCTCCTTGCAGAACGCCAAGCCGGAGTTTGCCTACCAGTTCGAGCGTGAAGGCTACTTCTGCGCCGACAACAAGCTCTCCAGCACCGAGCACCTGGTGTTCAACCGCACCGTGGCCCTGCGTGACGTCTGGGGCAAGGCCGAGGCCTGACAAGCAGAGGGCAGGGGAGACCCTGCCCCTCTTGTCCGGATTGCGGACACAAAAAAAGCCAGCGCTATGCTGGCTTTTTTATTGACCGGTACAAGCCGCTATCAATCGTCGTGCTTGCAGTCGCCGTTGGCGCAGTGGCCGTACAGATAGAGGCTGTGATTGGTCAGGCGAATGTTGTGCAGCTTGGCGATGTCGCGCTGGCGCTGCTCGATCACCTCGTCGGAGAACTCGATCACCTTGCCACAATCGAGGCAGACCAGGTGGTCGTGGTGTTCCTGGGTGGCCAGCTCGAACACCGACTTGCCCCCTTCGAAGTGGTGACGGGTAACAATACCGGCATCATCAAACTGGTTGAGAACGCGATATACGGTAGCGAGACCAATCTCTTCACCCTGGTCGATCAGTCGTTTGTACAGATCTTCCGCACTGGTGTGCTGGCAATCCGGCTGTTGCAGGATTTCCAGGATTTTGACGCGGGGCAAGGTGATCTTGAGCCCGGCCTTTTTTAACGCTTGGTTGTTGTCTGCCATATTCTACTTATTCGCATTCTCGAAGGTGTGGTTATTCTGATTGACTGCCGCTGGAATGGCAACCACGAACTCGCTTGGCCTGTCATTATAGGTCGTAGCTTACCTAAAAATAAACCCAGTAATTCAAGGGCTTTAGCGCAAAGTCCGCCATCTGGCCGAATTGGTGAAATCGCGGCACCGGCTTGCTCGCCCGTCGAATGTTGATAAGATGTAACCTTCTTCATTGTCTGGTCGGATGAGATCCATGGATTGGCTTTTTGACAACGCGGCCTGGGTGCGCCGCGCCCTCAACGCCTGGCCCCCCTTCTGGGGCGCCGGTATCAAGATAGAGGCGCTGAGCGATGATTTTCGCTACTGCCGGGTGACGCTCAAGTCCCGCTGGTGGAACAAGAACGCCAACCGCACCCAGTTTGGTGGCAGTATGTTTGCGATGACGGACCCCATTTATCCGCTGATGCTGATGGGCTATTTCAAGAACCGCTATTACGTCTGGGACAAGGCGGGCAGCATCAACTACATCAAGCCGGGCAAGGGCAAGCTGGTGGCCGAATTCAACCTGACCGACGGCAAGCTGGCCGAGATAGCGGCGGCGACCGAGGGGGGCAACAAACACTTCCCCGAGTTCGAGGTGACGGTGCAGGACAAGGGCGGCGAGCTGGTGGCCCAGGTCAAGCGCACCCTCTATGTGCGCGCTAAACCCGAGCACAGGGGCGGCTAGCAAGGGCATGTTGCAGAAACAACAAGGGCCCCGATGGGGCCCTTGTTGTCAGAGGTGGCTGGCTCGCCGGATCACTCCAGCTCGGCCAGGCACATCTCTTCATGCAGCTGCTTGCACCAGCCCTTGACGCGCTCGGCGGTCAGCTCCGGCTGGCGATCTTCGTCGATACCCAGACCGACGAAGTGCTTGTCATCCACCACAGCCTTGGAGGCTTCAAACTCGTAACCGGCGGTTGGCCAGTTGCCGATGATGATGGCGCCTTTGGCTTCGACTATGTCACGCAGTGTGCCCATGGCGTCGAGGAAGTACTCGGCATAGTCTTCCTGATCGCCGCATCCGAAGATGGCGACCAGCTTGTTGGTGAAGTCGATCTCTTCCAGCTCGGGGAAAAAGTCATCCCAATCGGCTTGGGCTTCGCCGTAGTACCAAGTCGGGATACCGAACATCAGCAGATCGAAGCTGTCGATGTCGGCCTTGCTGCTCTTGGCAATGTCACGGACTTCAATCAGTTGTTTGCCCAGTTCTTTCTGGATCATCTTGGCGACAGCTTCGGTATTACCGGTATCGCTGCCGAAAAACAGACCTACACTAGCCATAGTGTTTAGTTACCCGTATCTGGTGTTAATGCTTAACGGTCAGATTGCGATGCCTGCTGCGAAAGCAGACTCAATCTGTTGCTTCAGGATAGATTGGATCAGCTCGGCTCGGCTGACGTTCTGTTGTAACGCAAGTTGGTTCAGGCGCTCCAGCAACTCGGCCTCCACCTTTAACTCAACCCGTTTCAGGCCATTCTCTCGATCGCGCTTAAGCTGGTTGCGCTTGTTGATCTTGAGCTGGGTCTCACGGGGGAGTGGATTGGTCTTTGGCCTGCCGGGGCGCTTCTCATTTGCGAACAGATCCAGTGTTGTTCGATCAGTTTGCTGTTTGGCCATACATCACAGATGAAAATAAGTTAGCCGATCCCTGAGCCTTCCCAGCCCAATTCGATCAGCCCCTTGGCGACAAAACCCGCGCAACCGAGAAAGAGAACCAACCAGACGATGAGTCGGCCGAAACGGGGCACATTACCGCGTTTGAGCACGTCGTGAATGGCCAGGCCAATCAATATGAAAATGGCCAGAAAGAACAACTTC
The DNA here is from genome assembly GCF_963899305.1 of Aeromonas sp. MR19. NCBI lineage: Bacteria > Pseudomonadati > Pseudomonadota > Gammaproteobacteria > Aeromonadales > Aeromonadaceae > Aeromonas > Aeromonas sp. MR19. Next base: position 547,699 of record NZ_CAWQWZ010000011.1, on the reverse strand, counting down.
AGGCCCAGACTCTCGATAAGATCGATATGTTCACTCAGCATGGATTGCGCACACTCCTTATGACGGGCGCACTATATCACAAAGGATTTGAAACTGTTAACCGCCTGTCGACAGGAAATCCACAACCAATTTGTTGAACAAAACCGGCTTTTCGGCGTGCAGCCAGTGGCCGGTTCCGGCGATGACCCGGGCCTTTGCCGTAGGGAATTGCGCCATCACAGTCTCGGTATGCTGGGGCTGCATGTAGTCAGAATCCCCCCCCTTGATGAAGAGCGCGGGCCCCTCGAAGCGGCTCTGGTCGTCGGGCCAGCCCATGATGTTGGCGTAGTTGCGCTCCAGCGCCGGCACGTTGAAGCGCCAGCCCCAACCTGACTCCCCCTTGGCGAAAGACTTGAGCAGGAACTGGCGCACGCCGGGGATCTCGACATATTGGGCCAGCAGGGCTTCCGCCTCGCTGCGGCTCTGCACCGGCTGGCGCAGGGTGGCGTTGAGGCCGGCAAACACATTCTGATGGCGGGCATGGGGATAGGCGACCGGCGCTATGTCGGCCACCACCAGCTTGCCGATCCGGGCGGGGGCCTGCTTGGCCAGCTGCATGGCGACCTTGCCGCCCATGGAGTGGCCGACCAGGGCCACCTGATCCAGCGCCAGGGCATCGAGCAGGGCGAGCACGTCGGCGGCCTGCTGGGGATAGCTCATCTCGCCTGAGTGGAAGGAGGCGCCATGGTTGCGCAGATCCACGCTGATGACGCGATAGTGCTCGCCGAGTGCGCGGGCCAGCAGCCCCAGGTTGTCCAGGCTGCCGAACAGACCGTGGATCAGCACGACAGCCGGGCCCTGGCCCTGTTCCTTGAAGTTCAATAATGAGTTTTGTTGCAAAATGACACCTTGCCGGTCGTGGGCTTTTTCGCCTGTTTTTTAACACACTGAAAGAAAAGGATTTCATTCCCTGGGAGGCATTTTTTTGTGGTTTTTTTTCAAAAAAATGGCCCCGTATGCGCTATCAGTGCGGAGGATCACACACTTGGCCCGCCATTATGCCGTATTCTCGATGAGATTCATGCATATCTGCCAGCCCTTGGCTTGGGCTGCCGGGTTTGCCTATGTATAATCGCCGCATCCGAATTTCGACGAGTCCAGCGCATCCCTATGAAAACCATCGAGCTTGATGACGATCTCTACTTCTATATCGCCAGCCAGACCCGGCACATTGGTGAGAGTGCCTCCGATATCCTGCGCCGTCTGCTGGAACACCCCACGCACATCGCAGTGCCGCCGGCCGAGCCGGTCGCCACTGCCCAGCCGCGCGTCGTCGCCGACCCCATAGGGCTGCAGGCCCTGCTCGATTCGGGTGAGCTGCAAAAAGAAGAGAAGTCCATCAACCGCTTCATGCAGGTACTCAGTACCCTCTACCGGGATGACCCGGTCGGGTTTACCCAGGCCACCGAAATCAAGGGGCGCAAGCGCGTCTATTTCTCGCAGGATCCCGAGGCACTGCGTGCCAGCGGCAGCACCACCAAGCCCAAGCCGGTGCCACAGACCCCGTTCTGGGTGATCACCAATACCAATACCAGTCGCAAGCAGAACATGGTGGCCCAGCTGATGGCCAGCATGGGCTATGGCGAAGAGGTGATCGCGCAGGTGTGCAGCGCAATTTAACGCTTCATCAGACTCAGGCCTTGCCGGGCAAGGCCGCCATCAAGCAAGGACAACGCCATGGCACAGCATTCCCACGCCGGTCAGCCGGCCCGTTTAAGTGACCTGACCAACATTCCCCGTCTGGTCAGCGCCTACTACCTCAACAAGCCGGACATGAGCCGCCCCGAGCAGCGGGTGGCCTTCGGCACCTCCGGCCACCGTGGCAGCGCCCTGCACAACGCCTTCACCGAATCCCACATACTGGCGGTGACCCAGGCACTGGTGGAATATCGCCAGCAGGCCGGCATTACTGGCCCGCTGTTTGTCGGCATGGATACCCACGCCCTGTCTGAATCCGCCTTTGCCAGCGCCGTGGAAGTACTGGCCGCCAACGGGGTCGAGACGCGCATTCAGGCAGGCCTCGGCTTCACGCCGACCCCTGTCATCTCTCACGCCATCCTGCGCTACAACGCTGGCAAGGAAGGGGCTGGCAAGCCTGCGGCGCTGGCGGACGGCGTGGTGATCACCCCGTCCCACAACCCGCCGGAAGATGGTGGCTTCAAGTACAACCCGCCCCACGGCGGCCCAGCCGAAGGGGAGATCACCAAGTGGGTGGAAGACAGAGCCAACGCCATTCTGGAAGCCGGCCTGGCCGGGGTGAAACGGATGCCGTTTGCCGAGGCGCTCAAGAGCCCGTTCGTGGTTGAGCACGACTACGTCACCCCCTATGTGGATGACCTGAAAAACGTGCTGGATCTGGACGCCATCAAGAAAGCGGGTATCAAGATAGGTGTGGATCCGCTGGGTGGCTCAGGTGTCGCCTATTGGGACGTCATCGCCAAGACCTACGGCCTGAACATAGAGGTGGTCAACTACAAGGTAGATCCCACCTTCTCCTTCATGACCCTGGACAAGGACGGCAAGATCCGGATGGACTGCTCCAGCCCGTTCGCCATGGCGAGCCTGATCGCGCTCAAAGACAAGTTCGACATCGCCCTTGGCAACGACCCTGACTATGACCGTCACGGCATAGTCACCAAGGCGGGGCTGATGAACCCGAACCACTATCTGGCGGTGGCGATCCAGTATCTGTTCACCCACAGAACCGGCTGGTCGAAAGAGTCTGCGGTCGGCAAGACGCTGGTCTCGTCCTCCATGATTGACCGGGTCGCCGGCGAGATTGGCCGGACCCTCAAAGAGGTGCCGGTCGGCTTCAAGTGGTTCGTGGATGGTCTCTACAGCGGCGAGTTCGGCTTTGGTGGCGAGGAGAGCGCCGGCGCCTCCTTCCTGCGCAAGGACGGCACCGTCTGGACCACCGACAAGGATGGTTTCATTCTGGCGCTGCTGGCCGCCGAGATCCTGGCCGTTACCGGCAAGGATCCCCAGGCCCACTACGATGTGCTGGAAGCCAAGTTCGGTCGCTCCAGCTATCGCCGCATCGACGCCCCGGCCAACAGTGCCCAGAAAGCCGTGCTTTCCAAGCTGGACCCGGCGCTGGTTGAAGCCTCTACCCTGGCCGGTGAGCCCATCATCGCCAAGCTGACCCGGGCGCCGGGCAACGACGCCGCCATCGGCGGTCTCAAGGTGGTGACCGAGAACGGCTGGTTTGCGGCGCGCCCCTCCGGCACCGAGTCCATCTACAAGATCTACATGGAGAGCTTCAAGGGCGAGGTGCACCTGGATCTGATTCAGCAGGAAGCCCAGCAGATCGTCTCCGCTGCGCTGGCCAAAGCGGGCGTCTGAGTCAGCATCAAGCCACTGAAAGCTAAATAAAAACTGACTCAAAACCAAAAGAGGAGCCGCAATGGCTCCTCTTTTTTATTCCTCTCGGCCGAGGCGGTCTGGCACTCACGCCTGGTCGCACTGGCCCGTGCTTGCCCTGCGGGCCTGCCAGCGCTTGAAGAAGGGCCGCGCCGGCAGCTTCATCAGGAAGAGGGAGAGCAGGATCACCCCTATGCCGAGCCACTGGCGGCCATCCAGGGTTTCACCCACCATCAGCACGCCGCAGGAGACAGCCACCATGGGATTGGTGAGGGCCAGCATGCCCATCACTTCCGGGCCGTGGCGCTTGAGCCCCCACAACCAGGCCCAGTAGGCCAGCGCCGTGTTGAGCAGGATCAGCCAGAGCAGGCCGGGAGCGCTTGCCGGCTGCGGCAGCGGCATGGGGCCGGCCAGCCACCAGGCGAGCGGGATCAGCATCAGGCCGCCGAGCAGCAATTGCCAGGCGGTCAGCGCCAGCAGATCGCTCACCGGCCAGCGCTGCATCCAGCGGCTGGATTGGCCGATGAGCAGGGTGGCCAGCAGGGCGCAGGTCACGCCTATGGGATCCAGATTGGCGGAGGGATTGAGCAGCAGCAAGACCCCGGCCAGCCCCATCAACCCCAGCAGCAGCCATTTCAGGCTGGGCCGCGTGCCATCCTGCAGCCAGGCCAGCAACATCAAGACCAGCGGCAGTGTGGCGCCGAGCGTACCCGCTACGGCCCCCGGCAGCCGGAAGGCGGCCACGAACAGCAGGGCGAAGAAGGCGGCTATGTTGCAAAACGCCAGCAGAAATTGCTTGCCCCAGGGCAGGGGTGGCAGGCGCGGGTGCAGCAACAGCAGTAGCAGCCCGGCGGGCAAGGCGCGCCACACCGCCACCCAGTAGGGGGAGTAGTCGGTCAGATAGAGGCTGACGACGGCATAGGTGCTGCCCCACAGCAGGGGAGCCAGCAGGGCGATCAGCAGAGGCATGATTTATCTCTTTGTGAAGTATCTTTAAGTAAAGATAATCTAGTCCCAAATTGGTTTACTATCAAGTATCTCGATGAAAAGATAAGTGACCTGAGATGGACAGTGATCATGTAGACCTGCTGCTGGCCCAGTGGGCCCGGCAGAGACCGGATCTCGACTGCTCGCCCATGGGGGTGCTGGGTCGGGTGGCGCGGATGGCGGCGATCGCCGGACGGGAGGTGAGCGACGAGCTCAAGGAGTGCGGCCTGCTCGGCAGCGACTTCGATATTCTGGCGACCCTGCGCCGGGCCGGCGAGCCGCTGACGCCGACCGTGCTCTATCAATCCGCCATGCTGAGCTCGGGGGCCATGACGGCCCGGCTCGACAAGCTGGCCGAGCGGGGACTGGTAGAGCGGCAGGCGGCGCCAAGTGACAGACGCAGCCTGCTGGTCTGCCTGACCGAGTCGGGCAAGACCCTGATCGACCGGGCGGTCGAGCTGCACGTGGCCAACGAGCGGCGTCTGCTGGCGCCGCTGACCCTGGCCGAGCAGGCCCAGCTGGCGGCCCTGCTCAAACGCTGGCTGCTGGAAAACGAATAAAAAAACGGGCCCGCTGGCCCGTTTTTGTTGTCGCCGGATCTCGGTTCAGTAACCGCCTCTTGCATCCTTCACCGCCAACCCCAGCTGCCATACCGCCATGGCGTAGTGGGTGCTGTGGTTGTAGCGGGTGATGGCGTAGAAGTTGGGCAGGCCGTACCAGTACTGGTAGCCGGTGCCGACATCCAGCCGCAGCAGGCTCGACTCGTTGTGGTTGCCCAGAGGGCTGGTGGGGGTCAGCCCGGCGCGGCGCAGGGAGGCGACGGGGTAGCGGGTCTGGAAGCCGTGCTCATAACCGGGCAGCTGGCCCTGACCACGCACCGCCACCGGCTGGCCCTTCTCCCAGCCGTGGGCCTTGAAGTAGTTGGCCACGCTGCCGATGGCATCCACCGGATCCCACAGGTTGGTGTGGCCGTTGCCGTTGAAGTCCACCGCGTAGCGCTGGAAGCTGGACGGCATGAACTGACCATAACCCATGGCGCCGGCGTAGGAGCCCTTGGGTTCGGTGGGATCCATCCCCTCATCCCGGGTCATCACCAGGAAGGATTCCAGCTCGCTGGTGAAGAACTCGGCCCGGCGCGGGTAGTCAAACGCCAGGGTCGCCAGTGCATCCAGGATGCGGGTCTTGCCCATCACCCGACCCCAGCGGGTCTCCACCCCTATGATGCCGACTATGATCTCCGGCGGCACCCCATACACCTGCTGGGCGCGGTTGAGCTCGCTCTCGTATTCGCGCCAGAAGCTGACGCCATTTTGCACGTTGTCCGGGGTGATGAACTTGGCGCGGTAGCGATTCCAGGCGCCGGTCGGGCCCGTGGGCTTGCTCGGCGTGGGGGCCTGGGCATCCATCAGCCGGATGATCCAGTCATAACGCTGCGCCTGTGCCAGCACACCGTGCAGCTCTGCGCCGTCAAACCCGTGCTTTTGCACCATGCGTTGCACGAACTGATCCACGTTGCTGCGATTGGCAAAATCCCCCTTGCTGACCCCCTGGCCGTAGACGGGGCGGCTAGGCGGCGTCTGGTTGATGAAGGCGCTGTTGGGCTGGGGTTTGACCACGGGTTTGGCAGCCGGCGTGCTGCTGCAGCCGTAGAGCAGGGGAAACAGGGAAAGCGTGAGCACGGAGACAAGGCGACGCATAAGGTTCTCATGAGCCTGAAAAAGAGTGCCGCCATGGTAAAACATTGTCATCCATGCGCAAGTGCTCAGTGCATCGCAGGGCCTGTTCATCACACCCTGCGGCCTTGCTGCCGCAGGGTGTGATAACCGCTCCAGAGCCGGGTCAGGGTGGTGATGAGGCAGAGCAGGGCAAAGCCGTAGGCGAGCGGTGCAAACGCCGCGGGCCAGAGGCACATCAGCACGAACAGGGCTATGGTTTCGCTCCCCTCGGTGAGTCCGCCCAGATAGTAGAGGGACTTGTGGTGGTAGACGGGGTTTTCGATCCCCCGCTTGCCCGCCATGATGGCGAAGGCCAGAAAACTCGAGCCTGTGCCCATGAAGGCAAACAGCAGGGTGGCGGCGGGCAGGGCGTTGGCGGGTGCGGCGAGGGCAAAGCCCAGCACCACGGCAGCGTAGAAAATAAAGTCCAGCGTGATGTCGAGAAAGCCGCCGCAGTCGGTGATCCCGGTTTCCCGCGCCACGGCGCCGTCCAGCCCGTCCAGCAAGCGGTTGAGCAGTATGACGGCCAGCGCCAGCGGATAGAGGCCGAACGCCAGCAGCGGCAGCGCCAGCATGCCGATGGCAAAGCCGGTGAGGCTTATCTGGTTGGCGCTGATCCCGGCCCGGCAGAGCGGTTTGGCGAGCCGGGTGAGGGGGCTGCGGATCAGGGGAATAAGGTGGCGATCAAACAAGGTCGGGGTCCTCGGTTGGCAGACAAAGAGAGGGTGTGAGATCGAGTATGGTGCCGGGGGCATCCTCCTCGTCATGGGTCACCAGGATGGCAGGCATGCCTCTGGCCTTGAGCCGCTCGAACACCAGGGTTCTGAACGCGGCGCGCAGCGGTTTGTCGAGGCGCGAGAAGGGCTCGTCCAGCAGCAGGGCTTGCGGTTCGGCCAGCAGGGCCCGCAGCAGGCTGACTCGCGCCTTCTGGCCGCCGGAGAGTGCCCCCGGCAACTTGTCGGCCTGATCCGCCAGCGCCACCTGCGCCAGTGCGGCCAGCGCGGCTGCCCGTCTGGCCGCCAATCCCTTGAGGGTGGCGGGCATGCCGAACATCAGGTTCTCCGCCACCGTCAGGTGGGCAAACAGCAGATCATCCTGAAACAGCATGCCGATGCGCCGCGCCTGGGGGGGCAAGGGGGTGAGCAGCCGCTCGTCGAGCCGTATCTCCCCCTCCAGCCGGATGGGGCCCCTGGGGGGCAAGACTCCTGCCAGCGCCGCCAGCAGCGAGCTCTTGCCGCAGCCGCTTGGCCCCATCAGGGTCAGCACCTCGCCGGGGGCCACCTGCAGGGCGGGGAGCGAGAGCAGCAGGTTTTCGTCGAGGTAGAGGCGAAGGGGCGTGGTGCTCAGCATCGGCAAGTTCTCATGTTCAGCGGGCGCCCTTGAGCGCCGGGTTGAGCCTGGCCGGCAGCCAGAGCGCCAGCAGATAGATAAAGAGCGGCAGCAGCAGTTGCAGCAGGCCGTAGAGGCCCGCCAGCCGCCGGTTGAGGCCGCTGCCGATGGCCACCGCCTCTGTGGTGATGGTGACCACTCTTCCTGCACCAAACAGCAGGGTTGGCAGATATTGGGCCAGGCTTACCGCCGCTCCCACCGCGAAGGCGAACAGCAGCGGGCGGGCCAGCAGAGGTCCCTTCACCCGCCACCAGGTGCGCCAGGGGCCTGCCCCCAGCGTCAGCGCGGCCTGCACCAGGCGCGGGTCGAACTGACGATAGGGGCCGTGCAGGCAAAGGTAAACGTAGGGGAAGACAAACAGCAGCTGGCTCCAGAGCACCCAGCCCCAGCCGATGCCATTGCCTGTCCAGCGAAGACTTAGCCAGTCGAGCCCGAGGCGGACGCCAAACAGCAGGCTGGCCTGGGGCAGCAAGAGCGGCAGACAGATGAGCCAGAGCGGCCAGGGGCGGCGGCCCTGCTGCGCCTCCAGGCTCAGCACCACCATGATCAGCGCCAGCAGCCCGCTCGCCAGCGCCAGCAGGGCGCTATCAATGAGCAGCGGCATCAAGCCCGGCAGCAGATCTTGCCAATGCTGGCCGCTCCACTGGCTTGGCCAGAGGTCGGGGAAGGACCAGCGCCGGGTCAGCGACCAGAGCAGCAGTGCCCCCAGCACCGCCAGATTGACCGCGATCAGAACAAATACGCTGCCGCTGGCCAGGCGGGCGGCCAGCAGACCAGGCCCGGTCCGGCGGCCATCGAGCCAGGCGTGCTTGCCGATGCTCGTGTGGCCCCACTCCAGCAGCCGCAAACCGGCGAGCAGCAGCAGGCTGAGGGCGAGCAGCAAGAGGGCCCCGCTGGCGGTGGCGCCACGCCAGACGAGATCCGGATCCTGATACCAGAGCCACAACCTGACCGCCAGCGGGGCGGGGGCATCGGGCCCCAGCAGCTGGGCCAGATCCACCACGGCCACCCCGTAGGCGGCAACCGCATAGAGAGGCAGGCGCAGGGCGGGCCACAGCGCCGGCAGCAGCAGACGCCACCAGATCTGCGGCGCGCTAAAGCCCAGGCTGGCGCCGAGCCACTGCTGGCGCGCCAGCTTGGTGGGCTCCAGTGCGGCCAGCGCCATCAGCAGCAGAAAGGGGGTTTCCTTCAGGATCAGGGCGAAGATCAGCCCAAGACCCAGCGGATCCTTGATGGTCTGCCAGTCGGGGGGAAACTCGAAACCTGTGAGCGCTGGCGAGACGAGGCGCAGCAGCCAGCCGGAGGGGGCGAGCAGAAAGGCCAAACCGATGGCGAAGGCGACGTGGGGCAGCGCCAGCAGGGGAGAGAGCAGGCGCTGCAGCAGCGAGAAGGCCCGGCTCTTTGCCCCCAGCAGGCCGCTGTGCGCCAGCAGCAGGGCGGTCAGCAGCAGGCTGCCCAGGGTCGAGGCGGTGCCAATCCAGAGGCTCAGGGTCGCCGAGTGCCAGAGCCCGGGCTGGGCCAGCAGCCGTTGAAGGTGCGGGGGAGCCACCCCTTCGGCCAGCAGCAACCCCAGCCCCGCCAGCAAGGGGGCGGCCAGCAGGGCGGCGCAGCCGGCGCCAAACAAGGGGCGCCAGTTGGACTCTAGGTGACCGGCCGGGCTCATCAGTGACCGTAACGCTCGGTCCAGGCCGCTTCTAGCCTGAGCTGCCAGCTGGGGTGGGGCTCAGGCTTAGCCTTGAAGCGCAGCGCAGGCGCCTGTTTGGCCGAGACCGGCAGGGCGCTGGCTTGCAGCACGCTGGGATCGCCCCAGAAGGCGGGCTCGGCCTTGCGGGCCTGGGCCACCGGGCTCAGCAGGAAGTTGGCCACCACCTTGGCGCCGGCCCGGGCCGTGGCGTTGAAGGGGATGGCGAGAAAGTGGCTGTTGGTCAGCGCCCCCTTCTCCATGGCGACTGCCACCACATTGGGTGGCAGGGTGCCGTTTTGCACCGCGCTCTGCGCTTCCTGGGGATTGAAGCTGATGGCCATGGCGAGCTCGCCATCATCGAGCAACTGGCGGGTCTCGGCGGCGCTGGCGGGGAACAGCTTGCCCTTGCGCCAGAGCGCCGGATGCAGCTCATCGAGCCAGGCCCAGAGCGGCGCCGTGAGCCGGTCAAAGTCGGCGTCGGTCGCCTCCCGATAGAGGGGGGCGGGATCGGCCGTCAACTCCAGCAGGATCTGCTTGAGGAAGCTGGAACCATGAAACTGGGGCGGCTTGGGATAGGTGAAGCGACCGGGATGTTCCTTGACCCAGGCGAGCAGGGTTGCCGCCGAGGTGGGCGGGGTGGCCACCAGATCTCCATTGACCATGAAGTTGAGCTGGCCTATGCCCCAGGGCGCTTCCAGTCCTTCGACCGGCACAGTGAAGTCCTCACTCACCGGCAGCGTTTTGTCTACCTGCGCCATATTGGGCAGATCACCGGTAAAGGGGGCACCCAGCAGCCCCTGCTCCTTGAGCGCCTTGAAGTTCTCGCCATTGACCCAGAGCAGATCGATGGGGCCGCCCGTGTCCTTGCCCGCCTGCTTGTTGGCAAGCAGCTGGCTGACGCTCTGGGCTATGTCATCCACCTTCACCTGCACCAGCTTGACCTGATACTGGCGCTCAAGCTCCTGGCCGGCCCACACCAGATAGGCGTTGATCTCCGGGCTGCCACCCCAGGCGTTGAAGTAGACTGTCTGCCCCTTCGCCTGGGCCAGGGTTTGCTGCCAGTGGGCATCCTTGGCTTCGTTGGCACTGGCATGGGCAAAGAGGGCGCCGCCTGCCAGCAGGGGCAGGGCGCACAACAGGGATTTGAGCAAGGGCAGTGTCTTGATCATGTGAGTTACCTTGGGCAAAGGATCAGGCGCCGCGGCGCCAGCTATGATAACGGGCCAGCAGGGCCAGCACCCGGGTGGGCTGGTGGGCCCGCTTCCACTCACCGGCCAGGTACTTGTTCCCCTCCATCAGGGTGGGATAAGCGTGTATGGTGGCGAGGATCTTGCCAAGCCCCAGCCGGTGGCGCATGGCGAGCACAAATTCGGCGATCCGCTCGCCGGCGTGAGTGCCCACTATGGTGGCACCCAGGATCTGGTCCTTGCCGGGCACGGTCAGCACCTCGATAAAGCCGTGGCGCTCCCCGTCGGCGATGGCGCGATCCAGCTCGGCCAGCGCGAAACGGGTCGTCTCGAAGGGGATACCCTCGGCTTCGGCCTCCTTGCGGTTGAGGCCGACCCGGGCGATTTCCGGCGTGGTGTAGGTGGCCGCCGGGATCACCCTGTAGTCCGCCTTGAACTGCTTGAACTGGCCGAAAAGGGCATTGACGGCGGCATACCAGGCCTGATGGGCGGCAAAATGGGTGAGCTGGTAGGGGCCGGCCACGTCCCCCACCGCCAAAATGCTGGGGTAGTTGGTGGCGAGAAAGCCATCGACGGCAACCGTGCCGCGCGGCGCCAGCTCCACACCCAGCTCTTCGAGCCCGAAGCCGCTCACATTGGCAACGCGGCCCAGCGCCAGCAGCAGCTGATCCCCTTCAATGATTTGCGTCTCGTCGCCCCGGCGCAGTTGCAGCCGGATGGGCAGGGCGTTTTGCGTTTCCGCTGATTGCGGCTGCGGGTCTGATGCCTGCGGCAGATAGTCGACCCGCTCGGCGCGCCAGCCGGTGAGCACTGTGACACAGTCACGGGTCAGTTGGGATTGCAGCGCGTCGGCCACCTCCCGCTCTTCGCGCGGCAGCAGTTGATCGGCCAGTTCCACCAAGGTGACCGGCACGCCGAGCAGGGCAAGGCTCTGGGCCAGCTCGCAGCCGATGGGGCCGCCGCCAAGCACCAACAGGCGGCGCGGCGGGGTACGCAGCTGCCAGAGGTTGTCCGAGGTGAGATAAGGCACGTCGGCCAGTCCCAGCAGATCCGGCACCCAGGGTCTGGCGCCGGTGGCGAGCACTATATGGCGGCTGGCAAGGCGCCGGCCGTTCACCTCCAGCTCCCAGGGGGAGACCAGTGTTGCCTCCCCGGCGATGCACTCCACCCCCAGTCCTTGATAGCGTTCCATCGAGTCGTGCGGTTCGACCTCCTTTACCACCCTGGCGACCCGTTCCATCACGGCGGCAAAGTCGGCGCGGGCCTGACTCGGACTGAAGCCCAGCTCGCTTGCCCTGCGTTGCTCGGCGGCAAAGCGGGCGCTTCGGATCAGAGCCTTGGAGGGGACGCAGCCGCTGTTGAGGCAATCTCCCCCCATCTTGTGCTTCTCGATCAGCGCCACCTTGGCCTTCACCGCCGCGGCGATATAGCTGGTGACCAGACCGCCGGCGCCGGCCCCGATCACCAGCAGGTTGTAGTCATAACGGGCGGGTTTTCGATAGGGGGCATGGAGGCGGTGCAGGGCAAGCTGTTGCATGGCGCGCCTGATCAAGAAGGGCATCAGCCCCAGCAGGGTCAGCGCCACCATCAGACCGGGGGAGAGGATATTGCCAGTGCTGGTGAGGGTCGCAAGTTCGCTGCCCGCCAGCACGTAGACGAAGGTGCCGGGCAGCATGCCGAGCTGGCTCACCCAGTAGTAGGTACTGACTCTGATGGGGGTGAGCCCCATCAGCAGGTTGACCAGAAAGAAGGGGAAGAGGGGGATGAGGCGCAGGCTCAGCAGGTAGAAGGTGCCGTCCTTCTCCATCCCGGCCTGGAAGGTGGCCAGCTTGTCGCCAAAGCGGGTCCTGACCCAGTCGCGCAGCAGGAAGCGGGCGCTGAGAAAGGCCAGGGTGGCGCCCAGGGTGCTGGCAAAGGAGACCAGCAGCAGCCCCCAGCCGATCCCGAATATTGCGCTGCCGCCCAGGGTCAACAGGCTGGCGCCGGGCAGGGAGAGAGCCGTGCTCACCACATAGAGGACCACGAACAGCAGGCAGGCGGTGACAAAATGGGTGTCGACCCGTTGTGCCAGGGCATCCTGATGGGCCTGCAGCTGGGCCAGGTTCAGGTAGCGGCCGAGATCGAATGCGAAGAAGGCGCCGATGAGGCACCCCATCACCAGCAGGAGCAGCAGGCGGGCCCGTGTCATCAGGCGTCCTTGCCGGGTTGCTGATCGGGGGCCGCGGCGGGGCGCTCGGGTTGCACCGGCAGCTGGCAGAAGCCCTGGGGGGCTATGTCGAGGGCCGCATTGAACTTGGCTGACATGTTCTGGAAGGCGATGAGGCCGGTCAGCTCCACCATGGCATCGTCGTCGAACCAGGGCTTGAGGCGCGCAGCCTGTGCGTCGCTCACCCCATCCAGGCCTGTCATGGCTTCTGTGTAGTCGAGCACCGCCTTTTCCCGCTCATCGAACAGGGGGCTGCTGCGCCAGTGGGCCAGCGCCTCCACCTTGGTGCTGGAGCCGGCCCGTTTGATGAGGGTCATGGCGTTGATGTCGACGCAGAAGCGGCACCAGTTGAGCTGGGAGACCCGCACAGTCACCAGGGAGCGCAGCACGGGATCGATGGGCGAGCGCTTGCGGTTGATGACGCCGTAGAGGGTGGCCACGGCGGCAAACAGCCGTGGCGAGCGGCCCCAGCATTTGCCCGGGATCAGCACCTGGCCGTAGTTGCGTTTCTGCAGCCAGAAAAAGGGGCGGATGAACCAGGCATATTCCCGATCGGGCTTGACCTCGACGCGCATTGATTACCTTCTATTGCTTCAAATGGGGTTTGTAGGCCTGACCGAGCCGCTCGTTGAGGCGAGTCAGAAAGTCCTCGATCCGCGCCCGGTTGGTGCCCAGATCGCTGCGCCCCTGGCGGGAGGCCGATCGCATGTCGATGCGGGTATCTTTCGGGCCGGCAAAGACTCGCAGCGCCACGTCATCCTGAAAACCGAACCAGCCGGTGGTGGCCACCGCATCCAGGCCATCCTGGCTCGGTCGCACCTGCCAGCCCAGCTCCTCCATCAGCTCGTTCGCCTCGGTGATCACCTCGATCGGAGAGGCGCTGGTATAGAGAGGACCGGGTTTGCTCTCGAATGCTTTCAAGGGGGCCGCATTGATGGGCAGATCCTGCGCCGTTCTCAGCTCGGCGGCCCAGCGCAGGGGCGGCGGGTTATAGGGATCCGTGCTGATGTCGTTGAGCGGCGGCATGCGCAGTGCCTGCACCAGCAACAGCAGGGGCAGCAGCAGCGGGGTTATCCCCCACAGGCTCGGGACCTTGCGCCGGCTCCAGGGCAGGCGGACCAGCAACAGGAGCGATATCAGCGCACCGAGCAGACAGATGGCGAACCCCAGCCACCAGGGCCAGAGGTGAAGGCGGCTGCCGAGGGCGCCAGCGAGGGGCAGCAACCAGGCCAGCAGGGGCCACCACAAATAACTGGGCATAACGGGGATCCACTGGTTATGATGGACAAGTGCCCAGAAGGATAAACTTAATTGACTGATAACGTTAGTAAATTTATCTCAATCCTGCTGCTTTTCCCAAGCGCTTCGCTGTGGGCAGATACAGCAATGCTGGCGGCAGGGGACATGTGGCGCGCCGAGATCGTCTATGAGGCCGTGCCCGGGGTGACGCGGGTTGAACCCGGCTATGTCATCCCCTTGCCCGAGGGGACCGCGCCTGCACAGGGGGCGGCGCGCCGCCAGGCGGTGCGCATCGATTACGATCCGGCCCTGGTGGGTTATGGTGATCTGCTCAATGTCTTCTGGCAGCTGGTGGATGGGCACGATGGTGGCGGGCAATATTGCAATCGCGGTCAGGAATTTGTCCCGGCCCTGCTGCCCAGGGATGACTATCAGTGGCGTCTGGCCCAGGTGAGCCTGACGCGCTGGCAGGCGCTGCATGGCCGCGCGAGCCGGGTATCGCTCTGGCCGGATAGCCGCTTCACGCCGGCACCCGAGATGGAGGACTGGGCGCAGCGCCATCCCTGGCGCTTTGGCTTTTATGCCCGCCGTTGCGGCGGCTGGCCGGTGACATTGACACCCGAGCCCTGAGCCATCAGTTGCGGTAGAGCACCTTGATGAGGTGAAAGCCGAACTTGGTGCGTATCGGGCCGAGCACGGTCAGCAGTTCGCCCTTGAACACGGCATCGTCAAACGGCTTGACCATGTCGCCCTTCGAAAACTCCCCCAGATCCCCCGAACGTTTGGACGAGGCACAGGTGGAAAAACGCTTGGCCATCTGACCAAAGTCGGCCCCCTTGGCAAGTTTCTCCTTGATCTCCAGACACTGCTTCTCTGTCTTGACCAGGATGTGCTGGGCACAGGCTTTCTTCATGATGTTGGCGCTCCTCGGCGGCGGGCAAATCGGGGCGCAAGATTACTCCAATTCCCGCCGCGCGTCAGCCGTCATGCAGGGATTAACTGCGGGCACGGGCGCCGAGGCGGGCCCTTGGACGCGATTGCCACAGGATCTCCAGCCCCAGCAGGGCATGCAGGCTCCAGATGGCCAAGGGGTTGAGCCAGTCGCCCCCCAGTTGCAGGGTGGCCAGGGCGCAGCCCGCCAGCAAGAGGGTGATGCCCGGCAGACGCCAGTGCGCCGGCAGGGGCGCCAGCATGGCCATGCCCAGCAGTATGGCGAGCCCGAACGGCAGATTGAGGGCGGTAAAGGCCAGTGCCTGCTGGCCGTTCATGCCGGTCAGCAGGGCTAGCAGGGCGCTGCAACAGGCGAGAAAGGTGATGAACTCGAGTCGGTCGGCAATGTAGTCAGCCATCTGTTCGCTGCGTGCATGCATGATGTGTCTCCTTCGGTTGAGAGCGTCGGGGGCAACGGGCCCCTGGACTCATGACGCCGGTGCGGGCGATGCGTTTTCTTTGGTAGATGAACCCAGTGTGGGCGAGACGAGCGGCGGGGGGCAGCGGGATAAATCGATTGAGGCGAACGAGGCTTTGATTATTCAGATTCAACCAGTTGATTTTTATCATCTAAATCAGCTTTTGATCGAAGAGGAAGGCAGGGACTCAGGGGGCAGGTAGCGGGCCGGCCGTCGTCATCTTGACCAGTTGCCGACAGTTGATGTCGCGTCGGCGAGGGGGCGTTGGCGCAAGGGGGAGGCGAGACGAACCGCCGTTTGTGATGCCTGTCATGGCCTGATGGCTGAGGAATGGCCCTTTTTTACCCACAATGGCATAAGTCTGTGGGGCAGGCGGGAGGAAAGTGAGCAAGCAGAGTGGCAAAGGCTTCAATAATAGGGTGAATTTCGATGCCGCTCCGCTCTGATGTTGCGCCGGGGATATGCTAGGATGAGGCGCGCTTGCCATCGAGTGAGCCTCATATTCATTCTAAATATTGCATTATTTTAATCATGTTCTTCGGGGAAATTGACGTTTGACAGGATGCAATCCGCCCCTGCCTGCAGGGATCTCATCGCCCGGACGGGTTTTCCGTCGTGGGCTCCGCGCGCTGGGCCTGAGCCTCTGTCTGCTGCTGTTCGTCACGCCGGCCATGGCGGCCAAACTCACCTATCAGATCAAGGGTCTGAGAGGGGAGACCAAGGATAACGTCGAAGCCTATCTCAATGCGCTGCCTGTCTATCAGGAGCGCCAATACCGGCCGGCCCGCGCCAAGATCACCGAGAGCGTGCAAAAAGCCCTGCAGGTCTATGGCTACTACCAGCCCAAGATCACCCTGAGCCGCGACAAAAAAGCCCCCGCCAGGGTGGTGGTCGAGGTGGACGCGGGCAAGCCCGTCATCATCTCCCGCCTCGACATACTGCTGGAAGGGGACGCGGGCAGCGACGAGATCTACAGCGAGCTGCTGGACAAGCTGCCCCTGAAGGAGGGGGATCCCCTCAACCACGGCAAATACGAATCCATCAAGGCGGATCTCGGCAGCCTGGGGCTGGCCCGCGGCTATTTCGACGCCAAGATCAGCAAGAGTCAGGTCAAGGTGTTCCCGGATCAGGGCACGGCCGAGATCTACATACTGTTTCGCTCCGGCCCCCGCTATCACTTCGGCGAGATCCACTACGACGCCACGCCGGAGGCGCTGCGCCTCATTCGGCCGCTCATCAACATCAAGAGCGGCGACCCCTATCTGGCGATCCGGCTGGCCGAGATGTCGCAGGATGTCTCCTCCACCAAGCTGTTCAAGCAGGTGGATATCAAGCCCATGATCAGCCAGGCCGAGGGCAACCGTGTGCCGGTGCAGGTGACCCTCTCCAACCGGGTCGACCACGAGATAGAGACGGGTATCGGCTATGCCACCGACGTGGGCCCGCGCATGAGCGCCACCTGGGAGAAGCCCTGGGTCAACCGTTATGGCCATCGCCTCAACGCCACCGCCAAGGTCTCGCAGCCCGAGGCCGAGCTGAGCTTTGACTACCAGATCCCGGTGGGCAACCCGCTGCGTGATTACTACTCGCTGCAGGCGGGTTATCAATACAAGGACAACAACGATACCCGCTCCGACCTGACCACCGTCAGCGTGCACCGCTGGAAGCGGCGGCCGGAGAGCTGGGACAGGGACGTCTTCATCCGGCTCGAGAACGAGATCTATACCCAGGGTGCCGACGAGGGGAACAGCCTGCTGTTGATCCCCGGTGTCTCCTGGTCGCGGCTGCGGGTGCGTGGCGGTCTGGTGCCTGACTGGGGCGATCGCCAGCAGCTGACCCTGGAGTTTTCCGATCCCTACTGGGGCTCCGACATCAGCTTCGTGCGGGTGTGGGGGCGCAGCAAGTGGCTGCGCACCCTGGGCGATGATCACCGCTTCCTGCTGCGGGCCGAGCAGGGCGCCATCATAGGGGACAGCTTCTCGCTGGTGCCGCCGTCACTGCGCTTCTTCACCGGCGGTGACCAGACGGTGCGTGGCTATGGCTACGAGACCATATCGCCGCGCGGCAGCGACGGCAAGCTGCTGGGGGGCCGTTACGTGAGCGTCGCCAGTGCCGAATACAACTACCGCTTCAGCGACAAATGGCTCGGCGCCCTGTTCGTGGATGGCGGGACTGCCACGGTCGACTACAGCGAGGCCTGGAAGATAGGCACGGGTATCGGCGTGCGCTGGGTCACCCCCATAGGTCAGGTCAGGCTCGATCTGGCGGTGGGCATTTCCGAGGAAGACAAGCCGCTGCGGCTCCATTTCGCGCTGGGGCCTGAATTATGATCCGGTTTGAACTCACTCATCCTCTCTGTTCTCTTTCCTGGCCGCTGCGGCTGCATGTTTCGCGGGGGTCTGCGCTGTGATCTGGGTAAAACGCATTTTTCTCTGGCTGATGGGGCTCATCTTCCTGCTGCTCATCGGCGTCAGCCTGCTGGGTTTCACCCATCAGGGCAACAAGTGGCTGTGGCTGCAGGCCAGGGCCGCTCTGCCTTCCCTCAAGGGGGAGCTGGTGGCGGGCCAACTCGGTTATGGCTGGACCCTGGAAGGGGTAGGCTGGCAGGACGAGCTGGTGGATGTCACTGTCGATCGCGCCGTGCTGGACTGGGATCTGGGCAAGTTGCTGCAGGGCAAGCTCTGGATCAAATCCCTGACGGTCACCCACCCCGTGGTCAAGGTCGCCGAGTCCGAGCCTGTGGCGGAAGAGCCGTCAGAGCCCTTCGTCTGGCATCCGCTGCCCCTCAGGATCCAGGTCGACAGCCTCAAGGTGGCGGATCTGGATCTGGCGGTGCCCGGCGTCGGCGTGACTCTCAAGTCCCTCGACATAGGCGCTACCCTCAGTCGCAAGGGGCTCATAGTGCGCGGGCCCGTGCTGGACGGTCTGAACGTCACTCTGGCCGAGACGCCGCCTGCCGATGCCGCCAAGCCTGCTGCCGGCAAGGCAACCATCAAAGACAAGGCTGCGGCCAAGGCGCCTGTCACCGCCAAGGCGAAGCCGGCGGATGAGAGCAAGGCGCAGAAGGCAATCAAGGCGGCGCCCATCGAGCTGCCCGCCATCCGGCTGCCTTTCCCCATTCAGCTGGAAGGCCTGACGGCGACCCGCTTTCGCTATCAGCAAGGGGAGCTGATCGAAGGGCTCGACACCCTGCTGCTGTCGGCCAGTGCCAAAGAGGAGCGCATCGAGGTGCGCGAGCTCTCCCTGCGCCATGCCATGGCGGATCTGGCGCTCAAGGGCCATGTTCGGCTGACCGCGGACTATCCGCTCGAGTTGACCCTGGATGCCAAGGCCCGCAAGGGGCTGCTCGATGGCGAACTCAAAGGGCAGCAGGCGACCCTGACCCTGGGTGGTTCGGTAGGCAAGCTGGCGCTGGCGCTGCAAGCCAAGGGGCCTGTGGCCGCCAACCTCAAGGGGTCATTGGCCGCCCTCAACCCTGACTTGCCGTTTGACCTGGGGCTGGAGTGGAAGCGCCTCGGCTGGCCGCTGCACCAGCCAACCAAGGATGAGCCCAGCTATCAGCTGGACAAGGGCAGCCTGACCGCCAAGGGCAAGCTCTCCGGCTATCAGTTTGCCTTGAATACCGCCGGCAAGGGCACGGACGTGCCCCCCTTCAAGCTGGCGTTGACGGGCAAGGGGGATCTGGAACAACTGAACCAGATAAACCTGCTGCTCAACGCCCTGAAAGGGGAGCTCAAGCTCGATGGCAAGCTGGCCTGGAACCAGGGAGTGCGCTGGCAGGGCACCACCGAATTCAAGGGGATCAATCCGGCCGAGCTGGTGCCCGAGCTCAAGGGTTCCCTGGCGGGAAAGATTGCCAGCCGTTTCGAACTCAATGAAGCCGGCCATTGGCAACTGCAACTGCCCGAGCTGAAGGTGGACGGCAAGCTCAACCAGTATCCGCTGGCCATCAAGGGCAGCCTCGGCGGCAACGACAAGATGGAGTGGACCATCCCCGCGCTGGCGCTGCAAAGCGGTCCCAACCAGTTGCAGGCCAAGGGCAGCCTCAGCCAGCAGGCCTGGAAGCTGGATGCGGATATCGATGCCCCCAATCTGGCCGGGCTCTACCCCGGCCTGAAGGGGGACATCAAGGGGCAGGTGCGCCTCACCGGCAATCAGCAGGCGCCCAGGGTCACCACTGAACTGGCCGCCAGCCGGCTCTACTATGCGGGCACGGATCTGAAAGGGATCGCCATCAAGGGTAATGCCCTGGTCGGCGACAAGCCGGCCGGCGAGCTGGCGCTGACGGTGGCGAGCCTGGCACAGGGGGCCAACGCGCTCAGCCAGCTGGCCCTAAACCTGAGCGGTGACCTCAATCAGCATGTCTTGTCGCTGACCATGAAGGGCGATCCTGTGGCGGCCAACCTCAACCTGAGCGGTGGCCTGCGCGGGAATCGCTGGCGCGGCGCCTTGTCGGAACTCAAGCTGAAGACGCCGCTGCGCCGTTGGGAGCTGACCGCCCCCTGGGCGCTCGACCTCGATCTGCCGCGCCAGCGGCTGACCATGGGGGATCTCTGCCTGGGATCCCAGGGGGCCAGCCTCTGCATCAAGGGCAGCCAGGTGTCGGCCCAGCAGGGCAGCCTCGAATTTGCCCTGAGCGGCTTCGATCTCAAGCGCCTGCGCCCCTGGCTGCCGGAGAACTTCCGCTGGCTGGCGGTGCTCTCCGCCGATGGCCGGGCCAGCTGGCGAGGCAACCAGCCGACCCTGCACGCCACAGTGCGTACCACGCCGGGCACCCTGGTCGCCGATGAGCTCAAGACCGATTACCAGCGTCTCGAACTTGGGGTCGATTTTGAGCGCCAGCAGGCGGCGATCCGGCTCGATTTCGTCTCCAAACAGATAGGTACTATCGATACCGATCTGCTGATCAAGGATCCATCCGGCCGTGGCCAGCTGTCGGGTCAGCTCAAATTTGACGACCTCAAACTGACCACCTTCGCCCCGCTCATCCCCGAGGTGCGCTCCCTGCAGGGGATCATCTCCGCCGATGCCCGCTTCGATGGCACCCTGGCCGCCCCCTTGCTGTTTGGTCAGCTCAACCTGCTGGATGGGGAGGTGCAGACCCATTCCGACATGGTGACCCTCTCCAAGCTGGTGACCCGACTCAAGATCGAGGGCAACCGGGCCGAGCTCGACGGTACCATGCTGGTGGGCAAGGGCCCGCTGGCGCTGGGGGGCTGGCTGAGCTGGGCCAGGATGCCGGTCAGCGGCAGCCTCACCATTCAGGGCAAGGAGCTGGAGGCCCAGTATCCTGGCATGGGACGAGTGCGGGTCTCCCCCGACATCGCCATCTCGCTGGGAGAGGAGACCCTGATCACGGGTCAGGTCGACATTCCCTGGGCGCGGATCCTGGTCAAGAGCCTGCCCGAGAGTGCGGTGGCCGTCTCCGACGACGTGACTGTGGTCTATGACGATCTGCCGCCACTGCCGAAGACGGCGCCGTTGCCGATGGCGATCAAACTGGCGATCCGGCTCGGTGACGATGTGCGGCTGGAGGCCATGGGCCTCAAGACCAAGGTGGGGGGGGGCATCAACATCCGCCAGGAGCCGTCCCGGCCGCTCGCGGGCAACGGACAGCTGGTGCTCAACGATGGCCGCTTCAAGGCCTATGGCCAGAACCTCATCATCAAGGATGGTCGGATCCTCTTCTCCGGTCCCCTCGATCAGCCCTTCCTCAACATAGAGGCGTATCGGGATCCCGATACCATAGAGGACAAGGTGACGGTCGGGGTGCGGGTGACGGGACCTGCCAGCAAGCCCAAGATCACCGTCTACTCGGAGCCGCAGATGGCCCAGTCCGAGCAGCTCTCCTATCTGCTGCGCGGCAAGGGGCTGCAGACCAGTGGCGAGGATGGCGGTTTCAACGGTCTGCTGGTGGCCGGTGCCGTCAGCCAGGCCAACGGCGTTGTCTCCAGCCTGGGGGAATCCCTTGGCATGAGCGATGTGGCGCTCGATACTGCCGGCAGCGGTGACAATACCCAGGTGACCCTGTCGGCCTATCTGCTGCCCGGCTTGCAGTTCCAGTACGGGGTCGGGGTGTTCAGCCCCATCGCCGAGTTCAAGCTGCGCTACGAGCTGATGCCTAGACTCTACCTGCAGGCCATGAGCGGGGTGGCCCAGGCGGTGGACATCTTCTATCGCTTCACCCTGTAGGGCAGCTGAATGCAAAACGGGAGGCCCAGGCCTCCCGTTTTTTATGCGCGTTGTTGAGTGCGGCCCAGGCCGGTCGCGGTTGGCCAGAAATGCGAAAACCCGGCGCAGGCCGGGTTATCTGAAGGGTGGTGGAGGGAGAAGGATTCGAACCTTCGAAGGCAGAGCCGTCAGATTTACAGTCTGATCCCTTTGGCCGCTCGGGAACCCCTCCACGGGGTATTACCAATTTTTACCCACGACTCGCGCCGCGATTGCACTTGAAATGGTGGAGGGAGAAGGATTCGAACCTTCGAAGGCAGAGCCGTCAGATTTACAGTCTGATCCCTTTGGCCGCTCGGGAACCCCTCCACAAGTGCGAGGCGCATACTAACAGATCTTCCGCTGTTGTGAACCCCTTGGCGGGATTTTTCCTGCTCACAGGATCCGATTTGCGGCCGATAAGTGATGAAACCACCATTTCCAAGAGTTATCTCATGCTACCCAGCGCAATACGTGATCAGCTGTTGGTTGACGAGGCCCAACTGGGGCAACGTCTCAACCGGGATCTCCAGCACGGCGACAGGGCTGATTTTCGTCTGCACCTGGCCCTGCTGACCGACGCTGTGGAGGAGCAGCCCTGGTTCGATCCGGCGGCCGTGTCCAGACCGGATCCCCAGGACTGGCGCGGCCGCTTTGAGCTGTCGGCGGTGGCCCCCCTGCAAGGGGGGGAGGACGATGGGGAGGGCGTGCGACTCAACGAACGGTTGCAGCAGGGAGGCTCCATGGTGGATGTGAGGCTCTGGCTGGCACTGCGCTCGCCGCCCTTGCTCGGCCCGCAGCCGGCGCTGGATCCCGCCGTGTATGACAACCTCTCGCCCTTGGCTCGCGAGCGTTGGCAACGCAAGCTGGTGGATCAACCAAGGCGTGACGATCCGCTGCTCATGCTGCCCATACTGGATGCGCTGCAACAGGAGGTGGATGCTCGCCTGCACTGGTTAAGCTGAGACGGGGCAAGGAGGGGGCATCGACTGGCGGCAACGTCAGGATGCAAAAAGGCGGGAAGATCCCGCCTTGGCATTTGATTCGTGTGATGTGTGGCAGATTATGCGTCGGCTTCATCCGCTTGGGGTACGACGTCCTTGGCACTCGCGGCCGCACGACGGGCCATGGGCTTCTCGATGTGGCGGTTGAGCTGACGTTCCAGCTTTTGCCCCAGTTCGGTGATAGCGGCGTACATATCCTCGTGTTCTGCTTGGGCAAACAGTTTGCCGTTGGGGATGCCAGCACTGGCTTCAACGATAAACATCAGACGCTCTTTGGAGACAATCACATGGGGTGTGATAAGAGGCACCTGAAGACGTTCGAGCTTTTCAAAGCGGGATTCAATGCGCTCGCGGATAGCCGGGGTGATGTCGATGATTTTGCTGGTAATTTCGATTTTCATATTGGCCCCCTTCGGGTCGTCTTGCTTGTGTCTTCACCTTCAGATTACTCATGGCGGAATATTGAAATGTGATCTGCGTCACGAAATGAATCCTTTACTATCACGCGACTTATAAATTGTGATCTTTTCCCGTTCTGCGCCAAAAAGCGCTTGAGCTCCATGAAACTGGCAGGCAGTATGGGGAAACTTGGATCGTTTCTGTCCCCTCTTGGCAGCGCCGCATGTCGACCTCATGTCCGGTTTTCACCGCATAGTCTCGCCTCTTTCGCACTCCTCACGTATCGCCCTATGCCCTTAGTGCGAGAGGGGGTTGTGGGCTCTATCAAGTTGTCAGGGTAGTGAACGTGGTTGTCGTGGTGTTGGAGTAGTAGATGAAACAGCAGGCCACTCAGATGATGTGGTTTTATGATCGGCAACATGAGCAGTGGAGCCTGTCCGATCATGCCTCTTACCAGCTATGGCAAGGGGAGGGGCCACACCCCTGGGCCGGTCAGCTGGCCGTGGACGATGAACCCGGCTTCTCTGATTTTCTCTCCAGACTCTACCACTCACGCCAGCCAGCCCAGTTCATCGGTCACCTGATGGACGAGAATGGCGAGGTGCGCCATGTGCTCTGGAGCGGCCAGTACGTCTCTGCCCAGCAGGTATGCTGTGGCTGGCTGGCCCCGCTGGATACCACCCGCAGCACGCCGCTGCCCGCCGAGCTGTCCCAGCAACTGCCCCTGTTGCAAGATCCTCTGCTGGCCCAGCTGGCCCAGGCGCTCTCCGCTAGAACCGGGCTCGACTTTTTCGATACCCTGATCAACCAGCTCGCCCATATTCTGGTCGCGGATGCGGTCTGGCTGGCGGAGCGCACCAGCAGCGATCGCCTCAAGGTATTGGCCTGTCACGGGATCGACCTCAAGGAGTACGAACTCGCCGGCATGCCCTGCCAGCAGGTCTATCGGCGTGGTGAGGCCTGCGTGGTCACCATCGAGGCCGATTACCAGCTCAATCCGCAGTTGAAAGCGGGGCAGCGTTATTACGCCCAGCCGCTGTTCGACCGACACGGCCAGATCCTGGGTCATCTGGCGCTGCTCTTCTCCAGCGAGATAGAGATCCCCAACCTGGGCTCAGTGCTGACCATTTTCTCCGTGCGCATGGTGGCCGAGCTGGAGCGGTTGCAGAGCGATGCCCAGTTGCGGCTCTCAGCGGTGGCCTTCGAAACCCATGAAGGCATCATCATCACGGATCCCGACTTCAAGATATTGCGGGTTAACCATGCCTTCAGCCAGATCACCGGCTTTGACAGCCAGCGGGTGATAGGCCTGCATCTTGGCAATGATCTCTGGTCAGGACTGGGGGGGCTTGGCTATGAGCTCAACACCCTGAGCCGCTGGCAGGGAGAGACTCTGCGCCTGCACGTCGATGGTCACATCTATCCCCAGTGGGAAATCGTCACGCCCGTGCAGGATGACAAGGGGGTGATCAGCCACTTCGTCATCTGTTTCGAAGACATCTCCGAGCGCAAGGAGGCCGAGCGCCGCATCCAGGATCTCGCCTACTACGACGAGCTGACCGGCCTGCCCAACCGCCGCCAGCTGCACGAGACCCTGGCGCAGGCATTCAGCGAGGCGAGCCGCGACAACCTGATCGGGGCCCTGCTGTTCATCGATCTGGATCACTTCAAGACCATCAACGACTCCCTGGGTCACGCCACCGGCGACTGGCTGCTCAAGGAGGTGGCCACTCGTCTCAAACGGCTGGTGCGCCAGGGGGATTGCCTGGCGAGGCTGGGTGGCGACGAATTCGTGCTGCTGCTGCCTTCGCTGTCGGCCAGTCCGCCCCAGGCGGAGATGCAGGCCGACCTCATCGCCGAGCGGCTCATCAGCGAGATCGCCGCCCCCTACACCCATGGCGGGCAGGTGCTGCACATAGGCGCCAGCGTCGGCATTACCCTCTTCCCCGGCCGTGAGCAGGGGGTGGACGATCTGCTCAAGCAGGCGGATACCGCCATGTATCAGGCCAAATCGGCGGGCCGCAAGACCCGGCGCTTCTTCGATGCCTCCATGCAGCAGCAGGCGGATCGTCGGCTGCTCATTCACAACGAGCTGCGCAATGCCTTGAGCCAGCAGGAGTTGACCCTCTACTACCAGCCGCAGCACATGGTGGAAGGGGGGGACATCATAGGGGTCGAGGCGCTGATCCGCTGGCAACCGCCGGGGCGGGCACTGGTCTCGCCGGCCGAGTTCATTCCCATCGCCGAGGAGACGGATCTCATCGTCGACATCGGCAACTGGGTGCTGCACGAGGCGTGTGCCCAATATGTGCTGTGGGAAGAGAACGGCATCCACATCCCCCAGCTGTCGGTCAATGTCAGTGCCAAGCAGTTCCATGCCACCGATTTTGTCGAGCGCATTCACGACGTGCTGGCCGCCACCGGCATGGATCCCGCCTGCCTGAATCTGGAGATCACCGAATCCGTGGTGCTCGGCCATGCGGAAGACACCATCAGCAAGATGAGCGAGCTCAAGGTGCTCGGCATCAGTTTCGCCATCGATGATTTCGGCGCCGGTTACTCCTCCCTGAGCTACCTCAAGCGGCTGCCGGCCGATGAGCTCAAGATAGATCGCTCCTTCATCCAGGACATTCCCAAGGATGGCGACAACATGGCCATCGTCGAGGCGGTGATCGCCATGGCGCGCCACATGGGCTTCAACGTGACGGCGGAGGGGGTGGAGTCACGCCAGCAGCTGGAGTTTCTGAAGGCACAGGGCTGCCATTTCTATCAGGGCTACCTGGCCTCCAAGCCGCTGCCCGTCCCTTATCTGGAGCGTTATGTCAAACGTCTTGCCCGCCCTGATGCCGCCGTTTCAGGCGCGAAAAATAGTGTGGTGAGCGAGCTGTAGCCCTGGGCGTTAACGGGTAGAATGAGGGGATACAAGACCACCGCCAGCGGGCGGTGGCATTGCCTCTCAAGGGAGAAGTCTTTCGTGAAAGCCGTGCAGGGAATCATTTTATCGGCGCTGTGCGTACCAGGGCTGCTGGCGCAAGTCGCGGCGCAAACCACGGAGCAGTCTCTCTATCGACAGGCCTATGATGCGGTTCGTGCTGACGATCAGGCCCGTTTCCAGCAAATTCGTGCCCGTTTGACCCATTATCCGCTGCTGCCCTATCTGGATTACTACCAGCTGGCCTTCCGGCCCGGAGCGGCAGAGTATGACGACGTGACCCGTTTCATCCGACAGCACGGTGACACGCCGCAATCCAACCGGCTGGAACGCAGCTACCTCACCTATCTGGCCCAGAGCCAGCAGTGGTCCCAGTTCCTGCGCTTCTACCCGGCCAAGCCGAGTTCCACCGATCTGCTCTGCATGCACTATCAGGCGCGCTACTACACGGGGCAGCAGACGCAGGCCTTGCAGGAGGCGGGCAAGCTCTGGCTCAGCGGCCAGTCTCGTCCCGATGCCTGCACCCCCTTGTTCCAGCTCTGGCAGCAGGCCGGTTTGCGCACCCAGGATAAGATCTGGACCCGCATGACCCTGGCGTTTGAAGCTGAGAACCCGAATCTGATCCGCCATCTCGGTGCCCAGCTTGGCAGCGGCATGCAGCCTTATGGCGATCAGATGGTCGCCCTGTTCGAGCAGCCCGCCAAGGCGATGAACCCGGCCTATTTTTCCACCGCCGCCCCCTCAAAGCGACTGTTGCTGCTGGGCCTGGCCCGTTATGCCAATCAGCAGCCCGAATCCGTGCTGGGCCAATTGCCCGCGATGCGCACGCGCTTCGGGCTGACCCCCACAGAGCTCAAACCGGTGGAGCGAGCCGTGGCGCGCCGTCTGCTGCTGGATCGTGCCACTGCCCAGCGCGGCTGGGTGGATGCCACAGTGGTGCGGCTGGTCGATCCGGATCTGCTGGAGCTGCGGGCCCGGCTCGCCATCTGGGAGCAGGACTGGCGCGGGCTCTCCGGCTGGGTCAAGCGCATGCCCATCGCCCTGCAGAAGGAGGATCGCTGGCGTTACTGGCTGGCCCGCTCGCTGGAGGTGCAGGGTCAGAAGAAACCTGCGCGGGATCTCTATCTGGAAACCGCCAACTTGCGCGGCTTCTACGGCTTCATGGCGGCGCAACGCAGCGGCGTGCCCTATCGAATGAAGAACCAGAGTGCGGTGAAGCGGGTGCCGGACTGGCGCACCGCCAGCGCCCGTTGGCCCTTCCTGCTGCGGGTGCGTGAACTGCTCGACATGAACGAGATCACGGCGGCGCGTTCTGAGTGGATCCACAACATGGATCGCAACCCCGTGGCCCAGCGCATCGAGTTTGGCCACATAGCCCTCAATCAGGGCTGGCATGAGCTGGCGATCCTGGCCAGCATCCGGGCCGAGGCCTGGGATGCGCTCGACCTGCGCTTCCCGTTGCCGCTCAAGCGCACCTTCTCCCAGATGGCGCAGGAGCGGACCATGAATACCAGCCTGCTCTACGCCATCTCCCGCCAGGAGAGCGCCCTCTATCCGCTGGCGCAATCGCCGGTCGGGGCGCGCGGTCTGATGCAACTGATGCCGGCCACCGCCAGGGAGACCGCCAGCAAGCTGGGGGTGCCCTATCGCAACGAGGAGCAGTTGTTCGATCCCGCCATGAACATCCGCCTCGGCAGCGCCTATCTCAAGCGGCTGCTGGATGTGTATGACGGCAACCGCATCCTGGCCGCCGCGGCCTACAATGCCGGGCCTGGCCGGGTCAAACGCTGGCGCGATCAGAGTGCGGACAAGCCGATGGATGTCTGGGTCGAGAGCATCCCCTACAAGGAGACGCGCAACTATGTGCAGAACGTGTTGTCGTTCGATCTCATCTATCAGCACAAGCTGCAGCAGCCGCTGCGTTTCATGTCCGATCGCGAGCTGAGTCACGCTTATTGAGACGGCAGCCGCCCCGGCGGCTGCCAGATTCCCTTTCCTTCCCCAAAATGGTTATTATCCCATAAGGTTTTGTTACAAAAGGAAACCTGTCAGGTGATCGGGCGCCACGTCTTGGTCTGACAGGTTCGATATAATCGCTCGATCAACACAGACAGGCTTCCCCAACAAAGGAATTGATAGTGGCAACGATTAAAGACGTTTCTCGGTTGGCTAATGTGTCCATTTCAACTGTGTCGCGGGTGATCAACAACACGGCTCAGGTGGCACCAGAAAAGCGTGAGGCCGTATTGGCGGCCATGAAGGAACTGAATTTTCGTCCCAACAGTTTTGCCCAGGCACTGGTCAGCAAGCGCTCCAACTGCATCGGCGTGCTGGTGGGGGACCTGTGTGGTGGCCCCTTCTTCGCCCAGATGATGCGCGGCATCGAGACCATGGTCGACAAGGCGGACAAGTTCACCATCGTCATGTCCGGCAACCACGATGCGGTGCGCGAGCGTCACGCCATCCAGGCGCTGCTGCAGCGTCAGTGCGATGCGCTGATCCTGCACAGCAAGGCGCTGCCCGACGAGGAGTTGAGCGAGCTGGTGGCCGGCAATACCCCCATCGTCTTCATCAACCGCCAGGTGCCGGGTGCCGAGGATCGTTGTGTCTGGCTGGACAACCAGGCCGGCATCACCACCGCCTGCCAGCATCTGCTGGATGCGGGTCACCGCAAGATCGCCTTCGTGACCTCTGATGATGAAGAGTTCGTCGATGGTCAGCAGCGGATGGCGGGTTACCGTCACGCCTTGCAACGGGCGGGCATCGAGCTGGATCCCGCCTTGATTGGTCGTGCCTTCGCCGATGAGAATGGCGGTTATGTGGCCATGGGTGAGCTGCTGGAGCGGGGCGTCGAATTTACCGCCGTGCTCGGTTTCAACGATGCCATGGTGGCGGGGGCCATCTCCTGCCTGCTGGAGCGCGGCTACAAGATACCGCAGCAGATCTCTGTGGTGGGTTTCGATGACATACCCTATGCCCGCTACATCTATCCCAAGCTCACTACTGTGCGCTATCCCATCGAGGAGATGGGGGGGCGGGCGGCCGAGCTGGCCCTGCGCCTGCTGGATCACAAGCCGGTCGACGGGCTGGCGCTCAAGTTCGAAGCCGAGCTGGTCAGACGCGAATCCGTCGCCTGACGAGACAGAATTGGCCCTGAATGGGCCAATTCTTCGTCGATGCGCAGCCAAAAAATTGAAAGCGTTTTCAGAAATCCTTTTCAACTGTGATCCGCTTCAAAGCTTTTTGGCCTGCCTGCCACTAGCATAGGCCCCACGAATTAGGAGCCTGCGCTCCCGATTTTCCCGCTGTGGGAGGTAACTGGTCAATCCAGCTATTTCCTTCGTTACTTTCGACGGTCATCATGGATGGCCGTTTTTTTTTGCCAGGATTTTTGCCAATGACAACAGAATGTAAACAGCAGACGGGGATAGTGGGGGCGGGTTGGCTGGGGCTGCCGCTGGCGAGGGCATTGCAGGCGCAAGGCAAGGCCGTGGTGGTGACGGTCAGCTCGGCCGAGAAGGCCGCGCGCCTGACGGCCGAAGGGGTGGCGGCCTGGCCGCTGCAGCTGTCGGCCCGGCTGGACGCCTTGCCGCTGCACTGCCGCGAGCTGGTGATCTGTGTGCCACCGAGCAAGACGGAGGATTACCCGGCGGCCATCGCCCGCCTGTGCCAGCTGGCAAAGGCTGCGGGTGTGCAGCGGGTACTGTTCGTGAGCGCCACCTCGGTATGGGCGCCTGGGCAGGGGGAGGATGAACAGCCGGCTCCTGCCCACGCCCGCGGGACGCGGATGCTGGCCGCCGAGCAGGCGGTGCTGGATGCAGGTTTTGAGTGTGCCATGGTGTTGCGTCCCGCCGGTCTGTACGGTCCGGAACGCCATCCAGGGCGTTTCCTGGCGGGCAAGACCCTGGAGGGTGGTGGCCAGGCGGTGAACCTGGTGCATCTGGATGATGTGGTGGCCGCCTGCCAGCTGATGCTGGCACAAGGCAAGGATGGCGATGCCTACAACCTGAGTGCGTCGGTCCATCCGCGCCGCGAGCAGTTCTATCCCTTTGCGGCTCGCCAGCTCGGCCTGCCGACTCCGGTGTTTATCGAGCCAGCCGGGATCTTTGCCCCGGTCGAGGGTCAGCGCATTTGTGAGCAACTCGGTTTTGCCTATCGCTGGCCCGATCCGGCCCACTGGTTTGCCGAGCTGGCAGCACAGGGCAGCTGAGCATACCGCCCGGTTCTATGGGGTGGCATGGCGGCGGGGCACAGGCGGCTCCAATGGCTTGGCGCGGCGGGCAATTGAGGTTTGCCAAGGCGGGGCTCGCCCCCTATCATGCCGCCATCCATGATAGAGAGAGCGGTAATGATGGTAGATACAAGACGTCACCCCGATGGGGAGCTGTTGCTGAGAACCCTGGCAATGCCAGCCGATACCAACCCCAATGGCGACATCTTCGGGGGCTGGATCATGTCCCAGATGGATATAGGTGGGGGCATCATGGCCAAGGAGCTGGCAAAAGGACGTATTTGTACCGTTTCCGTCGAGGGCATGACCTTTCACAGCCCGGTCAAGGTAGGCGATGTGGTGTGCTGCTACGGGCGTTGCCTGAAGATTGGCCGCAGCTCCATGCGCCTTAAACTGGAGGTCTGGGTCAAGCCGGTGCTGCGTGCAAACGAAGCCCAGCGTTACTGCGTGACCGAGGGGATTTTCACCTACGTCGCCATCGACGATCAGGGCAAATCCCGCCCGGTTCCAGTCTGATCCGGCTCAGATCAGCCGGGCGTTGATGATGGATATTTCCTGCTCAAAGCCGGTTTTTTGCCGTATCATGCGTTCCAGCATCTCTTCCGAGCCGACACACTGCTCAGTGTCGAACAGGCAGAGATCGCACTGGGGATCCCGTCTGATCTGATAGACGGTGGAAAGCTCCACTTGATGACAATTTCCTTGTTGATCATAAAATGTCACGCGGTACTGGTGCTGTCTCGCCATCGTTGAATTCCTTCTGGATGCGCCGGGCCGGACACGAATCATGAGCCTAGTCGGCTGCGATGACATTTGTGATGGTCATGACACAATGCAGAGGCAGGTGGTTGTTAGCCAATGAAAAATAGTTATCGCATTCTGGGAACGTCGCTGCTGACGTTGGGGTTGGTCGGCTGTTTCGAGGTGCCGGATCAGGATCATCTGGTGACGGCGCAGGGCATCATTCCCGGCGTCAATTGCCAGAAGCCGCCGCTGGTAGCGCTGGCGTCCACCGCCTTGCCCCGCGAGTTTGGCATCACCGTCTGGAACCTCTACAAGGGTCAGCGTAAAAACTGGCGCGAGGGGCTGGACGAGTATGCGAAATCCCAGGATCTGGTGCTGCTGCAGGAGTCGGCGACCCGCCCGGACATGCTGGCGTGGCTCAAGGCCGGTGAGTTCCAGTGGCAACAGTTACAGGCGTTCACCCAGGGTGGCGTCTCGTTTGGCGTCATGACGGTCGCCAAAACGCCACAGGCCTTCGTCTGCGGCGTTCGTTCGCCAGAGCCTCTGCTACGCATTCCCAAGTCCGGTCTGGTCAGCCTGTACCCCTTGCAGGGCGATCCTGACGGTGTGCTGGTGGTGAACCTGCATGCGGTCAACTTCGAACTGGGCATGGCCACCTTCCGCGAGCAGCTCAATGATCTGACCGCCCTCATCCATCGCCATCAGGGCCCTGTCATTCTGGCGGGGGATTTCAACACCTGGAGCGACAAGCGCGAATTCTGGCTGAACAAGCTGGTGGGCGAGCTGGGGCTGCAGGAAGCCATTCCGGTGCCGGATCTGCGCCGTACCGCGTTTGGTCGTCCGCTGGATCACCTCTACTACCGCAATCTGGACCTGGTGGAAGTGAGCAGCCCGGCGACCGACGCATCGGATCACAATCCCATCATGGCGCGCTTCGCGGCCCAGGCCATCACTCCCTGATGGCCCTCGGCTGCACCAACAGCCTGCGCTGATAAAAAAACACCCTGCACTTGGCGGGGTGTTTTTTTATGAAGTGACGGCGGCTCAGCTGTTGTTCTTCACGAACAGGGTCAGCTCCTGACCCGGCTTGAGGTAGTCGCTCTTGCCGAGCTGATTCCAGCGCATCACATCCATCACGGCGACCTGAAAGCGGGCGGCGATGGAGGAGAGGGAATCCCCCCGACGAACCTGATAGACCATGGACTTGTTGCTGCTCTTGCCCTGCTTGGGCCAGACCACCAGTTTCATGCCGGGTTTCAGGGCCGACCTGGCGTTAAGACCGTTCCACTTGGCCAGCTGATCATGGGTCACCCCGTGTGCCTGGCTGATGCTCCAGAGGTTGTCACCGGAACGGACCTTGTACTGGATCTTGCTGCCGCTGCGACTGGCAATCTGCTGCGACTTGCTCTGGGCTGCCTGACTGGTGACCTGTTTGCTGCCACCGGTCGGGATCATCAGGGTCTGGCCACGGCGCAGGTTGTTGCCACGCAGATTGTTGGCCAGCTTGAGCTGTTGCACGCTCACCCCGTGATTCTGGGCGATGCGGGAGAGGGTATCGCCACTGGTGACCTGATAGGAGCGGGTGCGGATGCGCTCGCTCTGGGGCAGATCGGCCAGGGCCAGTTCCAGGGTATCGGCATATTCGACCGGTACCAGCAGGCGATAGGGGCCCTGAGGCGAGGTCGACCAGCGGCTCAGAGCCGGATTGACCTCTTTCAACTGGGCCGGGCGCAGACCCGCCAGCTGGGCGGCCACGTTCAAATCGATCTGGCCCCCCGTGTTGACCACCCGCAGTTGCGGTTTGTTGGCCAGTACCGGCAGGGTGACATTGTATTTCTCCGCGTTGCGGATCATGTCAGCCATGGCCAGGATCTTGGGCACATACATCCGGGTCTCACGGGGCAGATCGAGGGACCAGTAGTCGGTTGGACGACCGGCCTTCTGATTGCGGACTATGGCATTGCGCACGCGCCCTTCACCGGCATTGTAGGCGGCCAGCGTTTGCAGCCAGTCACCATCAAAGAAGCGGTTCAGGTACTCCAGATAATCCAGCGCGGCATTGGTGGAAGCCAATACATCGCGGCGGCCGTCATACCAGCTGTCGTGGCGCAGGCCGAAGTTCTTGCCGGTCGCAGGGACGAATTGCCACAGACCGACCGCATTGCTGCGGGAGCGGGCGTGGGGATCGAACATGCTCTCGATCATGGGGATGGTAATAAGCTCCATTGGCAGCTCACGCCGTTCGATTTCCTCTACCATCAGATACAGGTAGGGCTCAGCCCGGCTGGCAATGGTCGCCAGATGCTTATCATTGCGTAGTAACCAATCGCGCTGCTGGCGGACACGGTCGTTCTCCTGCGGATCAAACTGCATATCATCGCTGATACGCACCCACAGGTTCTCGGTGTCATCCAGTTCGTCTATCTGTTCGTCACCAAACAGGAAGCGCGCAGAATGTTTTTTATACGCTTTTTTGTTGACTTGGGGGGACTTGATCGGCTCGATTGCCGTTAGCGCCCGGTCATCCTGATGGCTCAGGTTTTGGCAGCCGCTGAGAAACAGCGCCGCCAATAAGGCCGTTCGTACCTTCATCTCGCTCAGGTCATCTCTTGAAAAACAGCTGGCATCATAAGGGGCAATGGCCTCCTGATCAAGGTTTGTTCAAAAAACGTCCTTCCAGCTGCGTAGCACGGCGAAGGTATCCTCTGGATTTTCCAAGCATTTTAAGGCGTGTTTCTCAGCAGAAAATTTCACGGAATCCTGTTCGCAGCGCAGAAAAACGTTGAACTCACGCTCATCACCCAGCCGGGAGGGGAGACTCGGCAGGCCCTGCTGGCGCAGTTTGCTGATCAGCCCGATCCGCTGCTGGATCGCCCTGTTGTCAGGCTCGACCGCGTAGGCGAAACGCAGGTTGGAGAGGGTGTACTCATGGGCACAATAGATGAGGGTGTCGTCGGGCAGGGCGGCGAGCCGTTGCAGCGAGTCATGCATCTGGGCCGGGGTCCCTTCGAACAGGCGACCGCAACCGGCGGAGAAGAGCGTATCACCACAGAACAGCATGCCATGGCCGTGGTAGGCGATGTGGCCCAGGGTATGGCCTGGCACGTGGATAACATCCAGGCTCAGGCCATGCCAGTTGATCTGATCCCCGTCATCGAGCCACTGACCGTGGTGATCGGGCATGGGATCATGTTTGGGACCATAGAGTCTTGCATGGGGGAAGTGAGTGAGCAGGGCGGTGACGCCACCCACATGATCCTGGTGGTGGTGAGTCAGCAGGATGGCGTCGAGTTGCAGCTCCAGCACCGCCAGCCGCTCCAGCACGGGGGCCGCATCGCCAGGGTCGACCACCAGACAGTGATTTTCGTGTCGGATCAACCAGATGTA
This sequence comes from Aeromonas sp. MR19, assembly GCF_963899305.1. Classification (NCBI taxonomy): domain Bacteria; kingdom Pseudomonadati; phylum Pseudomonadota; class Gammaproteobacteria; order Aeromonadales; family Aeromonadaceae; genus Aeromonas; species Aeromonas sp. MR19. Next base: position 513,577 of record NZ_CAWQWZ010000011.1, on the reverse strand, counting down.
GTTGTCGTTAAAGGCTGGAACTGTGATCACTGGATACATGAGTCTGCTTCTCTTTATGGAGGGTATCTTATATAACTGGATGGCGTTCGAACCCCAAGTTGAGCCCTATTATGCAGTTGGCACGTACCGAACAACAAATCGAGATCCCGACCAGCTGGTCGGCGCTACCCATGGGGGACTGGGTGGCGGCCGAGATCCAGGAGCGGCTCGACAGCTGGTGCCCACATCTGTTTGGTTATCATCTGCTTAAAGTCGGCGCCCTGAGCGCCGAGCTCTCCTGTGGCTGCTCTTCCATCCGCCATCAGATAGGGGTGGCGACCAGTGGTCGGCTGCTGGATATCCAGGGCGATCCACTGGCCTTGCCGGTACGAACCGGCAGCGTGGATGCCTGTCTGCTCGCCCATTGTCTCGATTTCTCGCCCGACCCCCATCAGGTGCTGCGTGAAGCCGAACGTGTGTTGACCGACGATGGCTGGCTCATCGTCAGCGGCTATAACCCGCTCAGTCTGGTTGGTATCGGTCATTGTCTGCCTTTCCTGCGTCAACATCTGCCCTGGTCGGCTCGCATGTTCACCCCGGCGCGGGTCACCGACTGGTTGCAACTGCTCGGTTGCGAGGTGATGTTTGATGAGCGCTTCGGCTATTCGTTCATGAGCAAGCAGAGCCGGATCGGCTGGTGGCGGGAGAGTGTGGGGCGGGATTACTTCAGACCCTTTGCATCTGTCTATGTGATAGCGGCGCGCAAGCGGCGTTTTCCACTCATCCCGGTGCGCCGTCGCTGGCGTTTGCCTGAGTCGATAGCGGCACCGGGCATGGCGCGTCAGGGCTGGTAACCCATATCCTAGACGAACAACTCGCGACCGCTCGGGTCAAAGACGCTCGTCACCCTTTGACAGGTGGGGTCAGGGTTGATAGCCGGTGTCTTCGGCGAGTTGCTTGCCACTGGCGGCATCGCGCGCCAGCTCATCGCAGCGTTCATTCTCGGGGTGACCCGAGTGTCCCTTGACCCAGAGCCACTCGATCTGATGGCGGGCCACTTCCGCATCCAGCTCCTTCCAGAGATCGACGTTCTTGACCGGCTGACGGTTTGAGGTCATCCATCCCTTCTTCTTCCAGCCGATGATCCACTGGGTGATCCCCTGGCGCACATACTGGCTGTCGGTGGTGAGCCGTACCTGGCAGGCCGCATTGAGGGTGCGCAGCCCCATGATGGCGGCCATCAGCTCCATCCGGTTATTGGTGGTCAGCCGAAAACCACCGGAAATCTCCTTGCGGTGATCGCCATAGACCAGGACGGCACCATAGCCACCCGGGCCAGGATTGCCTAGGCAGGAACCATCCGTGTATAAATCAATGTGTTTTAACATGAGCAATCGATCTTTTTTAGCATGAGTCTTGGGGTAAACTAGCGGGTAAGGCCGAAGTTTGACATAGATTGGATCATGAACACACCCCAACTGAATCGCCAGATCATTCTGGATACTGAAACCACAGGTATGAACACCGCCGGTGGCCCCATCTATCTGGGACACCGCATCATAGAGATCGGCTGTGTGGAGGTGATCAACCGCAAGCTGACCGGCAATCACTACCACGTCTATATCAAGCCGGATCGGCTGGTGGATCCCGAGGCCATCCAGGTGCACGGCATCACGGATGCCTTCCTGGTCGACAAGCCCCCGTTCAGCCAGATCGCCAACGACTTCATCGAGTTCATCCGTGGCGCCGAGCTTATCGCCCACAACGCGCCCTTTGACGTGAGCTTCATGGACTACGAGTTCGGCAAGCTCGGACTCAACTTCAAGACCAAGGATATCTGCAGCATCACAGATACCCTGGCGATGGCGCGGGATCTCTTCCCGGGCAAACGCAACAACCTGGATGTGCTGTGCGATCGCTACGGCATAGACAACTCCCACCGGACCTTGCACGGGGCTTTGCTCGATGCGGAGATCCTGGCCGACGTTTACCTGCTGATGACGGGTGGCCAGACCAAGCTGAACCTGGCCACCGAAAGCCAGGAGAACGAGCGCAATCAGGACACCAGCATCCGTCGACTGGAGAGCAACCGCCCGCCACTCAAGGTCGTGCGTGCCGGCGCCGACATCGAAGCCGTGCACGAGGCGAGGCTGGATCTGGTCCAGAAGAAAGGAGGAGCCTGCCTGTGGCGGCAATGAGCAAGCTATGGAGCGGCCTGCTGCTGCTGACCTCGCTGACGGCCGGGGCCAACGAGGTGTTTGCCCCCTCCGACATTCCCCTGCTCGATAATCGCTTTCGCATCGATTACGGGGTAAAGGAGATCACCTTCATAGTGACGCGCAAGCCGGGTACCCCTTCGGTGATCTTGGTGCGGCCCGATGGCAGCAAGTTGTATGTCGGCAAGGTCACTCCGCCCGAGGTGGGCTGGCTGGCGCTCAAGGATCAGGATCTCATCACCATCCGTGACCCCATGCCGGGTCCCTGGCAGGCCATCGGCGAGGTGGATCCTGAAAACAGGGTACGCATCCTGTCGAACATCAAGCTGGAAACCGATCTGCTGCCGACCCAGCTCTATCAGGGGGAAATCGTCAAGCTCAAGTCCTGGTTGCTGATCGACGATGCCCCGCCCAAGGAGGGTTACTACCTCACGGATCTCGGCATGACGGTGAAGCTGCAGCGCTTCAACGATGCCAAGCAGCAGGGCGAGCCCATTCTGGATGAGGTGCTCGGCCACTATCGCGATGATGGCAAGGGGCTCGACGAGGTGCCGGGTGATGGCATCATGACCGCCAAGGCGGTGCTGGATGTCCCGGCCGGCAAATACAGAGCGCTCTACAGCACCGGCAATCAGGTCTTCTCGCGCGCCCGCTATCAGGATGTGCTGATCTACCCGCTACCGGTCGGTTATACCTTGGCGGCGCCGTCGAAAGAGTACGGTGCCCGGCTCTCCTTCCTGATTGACGGCGATGAGCTGGATCCCGCCTCCGTGATCATCAAGGGCAAGGCAACCAATACCGTAGGGGCCAGCATGGCGTTCAGCGCGGTGGCGACCGAACCCAGGGTGGAGGTCGATCTCTCCGTCATCAAGGAGGTGGGCCAATATGACGTGACGGCCACCCTGTTCGGGACCACCCGCCTGGGCCGCGAGATCCAGGTCACTCTGCCGGTCAAGTCATTCAACATCTTCCCCGTGCTGGCGCCGCCCCCTTCGGCCGCGTCCGCTGCTTCGGCAGCCGTACCCGATCAGGTGAAATTTGAGGAGAAAGAGAGCAGCGGCTGGCTGTTCTGGTTGCTGGGCGGTGTCGGTATCCTGGTGACTCTGCTCGGCGGGGTTGGGTTCATCCTGTTGCAAAAACGCCGGGCATTGCAAAAGGCGATGGCTGCGCAGAAGGCAGAGAATGAGGGGGCCAAATCCGAGGCCAAGCTGGACTTGAACCTGCCCGAGCAGTAAGAGTTTGCCCTGAATGAAAAAGCCGCCCTGTTGAGGCGGCTTTTTCATGTGTAGCGGTTGGCCAGTCGGGGTGAGGGAGGATCAGTGATCCCCGACGTAGATATCCTTGTGCTGATCACGGATCTCGAGGAACTTGTCCAGATTGGCCAGCATCAGCTCCACCAGCTGGGGATCGAAGTGCTGTCCCTTCTCCTCTTCAATCAGCGCCAGTACCTTGTCCAATGGCCACGCCTTCTTGTAGCAGCGATCCGAGCCCAGGGCATCGAACACGTCGGCCAGCGCTACCACTCGCCCTTCGAGCGGTATTGAATCGCCCTTGAGGCCGCGGGGATAGCCGCTGCCATTCCATTTCTCATGGTGGTTGCCGGCTATGGTGGCGCCTATCTGGAACAGCGCCAGATCGCTGCCGGAGAGCATGTCCTGCCCCAGCTGGGCGTGGGTCTTCATGATCTCCCACTCTTCCGGGGTCAGCTTGCCCGGCTTGTGGAGGATGGCATCCGGGATCCCCACCTTGCCGATGTCGTGCAGGGGGGAGGCGCGCTTGATGAGCTCGCTCTGCTCTTCGCTCATGCCGAGCAACTGGCAGAACAGCTCTGTGTAGAGGGCGACCCGCTTGACGTGCAGGCCAGACTCCTTGGAGCGGGTCTCCACCAGCTCACCGATGCGGTAGATGATCTCGCGCTGGTTGTCGGCGATGACCTCGTTGAGCCGGATATTTTCCAGCGCCACTATGATGTTTTCGGTAAACAGGCTCAGCAGGCCCGTGTCCATGTGGCTGAGATGGCGGGTCGTCTCGATATGAAACAGCAGGTGATGACGGGGATTCTGGCAGTAGAGCACCATCTGGTTGCCGTCATAGACGTTGGCGCGATTGGCCATGGCCTGGCGCAAGATCAGGGGTGCATCGACCAGCCGCACGGACGGATGGCCAGGCAGCAGGGGCTCCAGGATCTGATCCCGCACCTCGTAGGCAAACTGCTTTACATCATAGATCTGGGACTCTTCCAGATTGAGCAGGGCACCGAGCTGCTCCTGAGCTCCTTCGACAAACTGGCGCAGCGCCCGTTTCTCGAAGATCCCCTTGGAGGCTTCGATGACCTTCTCCAGCCCCTGGCGATTGCTCTCCAGGGTACGAATATCGCGATATGAACGCAGGCTGGCCCGCAACAGGGTCCGCAGCTTCTGGGAGGTGAGCTCTGTCTTGTCCTTGTAATCGTTGATGTCGTAGTTGGTGACCACATCATCTTCCGGCGCCTGACCCGGTTGTCCGGTTCGCAGCACTATGCGCACCATCTTGTTCTGCAGATCCTCGCGCACGAACTTGACTACATCGAGACCGGCGTGATCGACTTCCATGACAACGTCGAGCAGCAACAAGGCTACATCCGGGGTCTTGGCGAGCAACTCCTTGGCCTGCGCGGCTGAATAAGCATGCAAAAATTCAATGGGTTTGTTATCGAATTCAAACTTGCTCAGGGTGATCTTGGTGATGCGATGCACTTCGGGTTCATCGTCCACAATCATCACCTTCCATCCAGCCTGCTGGTTATCGAGAAGGGGCAGATCGTCATCGTCAATAATCAGGATTTGGTCATCCATCATGCAATCCTGTTTGGGATCCTGTGCTTACATTAACTGCTTCACTAAGGATAGGAAACTTATTGGGAAATAAAATTTGATCTGTGAAATCTCTTTGTTGTCATCGTGATCCAGGCCCATAAAAAACGCCTCCACATGGGAGGCGTTTGACTATTTTCCTGTGGGTCAGGCTGCTCTGTGATAGGCCGATGGCTCAAACAGGGCCTTGTTGGCAACCAGGTCGATGGGGTCAAAATCATCGACGTTGATGGTGCGCAGGCGGCTCTCTTCGGCACGGCGCAGCAAGTCAGCCTCGGTCTGGTTGAGCGCTCCCAGTGCCAGGCCTGCATCTGCCACCTTGTTCAGCTGCATAAACGGACGCTTGATACCGTCAGCCTTGCATACTTTCTCAAACAGCGGTTCGGCAGAGAGCACGTCATCGAGAGCCTGTTCCAGCAGACCGAAGGGGTTGCCCTCTTCGCGGGTCAGATACTGGCCCATGGCCAGACGGCTGCGGGTCTCGCTCGGCGTCTGCAGCAGACGGGCAACCTGGCTGTCCAGCTTGTCGCTCGGGCGCTTCATGTCACGGCCAAGGGGCAGCACTATGACGCGCAGGGCCAAGCCAATCCAGCGGTTCGGGAAGTTGCGCAGCAGCTCGTCGATCGCCTCTTGCGCCTTGAACATGGCATCCTGCAGCGCCCAGTGCAGCAGCGGCAGATCCGCCTGCTGACGACCCTCATCCTGATAACGCTTGAGGGCACTCGAAGCCAGATAGAGCTGACTCAGCACATCGCCCAGGCGGGCGGAGACCCGCTCCTTGCGCTTGAGCTCGCCGCCCAGGGTGCCCATCGCCATGTCTGACAGGAAGGCCAGGTTGGCAGAGAGGCGGGAGAGTTGCTGGTAGTAGCCCTTGGTCTGATCCTTGAACGGTGCGGGCGCAAGGCGAGCACCGGTCAGGCCCAGCCAGAAGCTGCGCACCAGGTTGCTGATGGCAAAGCCGACGTGACTGAACATCGCCTTGTCAAAGTCCTTCAGCGCCTGATCCTTGTCAGGGTGGCTGGCGGCCAGCATCTCCGGCAACACATAAGGGTGGCAGCGAATGGCGCCCTGACCGTAGATGATCATGCTGCGGGTCAGGATGTTGGCACCCTCTACCGTGACGGCGATGGGAGCACCCTGATAGCCACGGGCCAGATAGTTGTTGGGGCCCATGCAGATGGCCTTGCCGCCGTGGATGTCCATGGCATCTATGATGCACTTCTGGGCTCGGTCGGTGAGGTGGTATTTGACGATGGCGGAGATGACCGAGGGTTTTTCCCCCAGATCGATGCCGGTCACCGTCAGATTGGCGGCGGCGCCCATGATGTAGGCGTTGCCACCGAGACGGGCCAGCGGCTCTTCAATGCCTTCCATCTTGCCGATGGGCAGCTTGAACTGGCGACGGATGCGGCTGTAGGCGCCGGTCGCCAGGGCCAGCATCTTGACGCCGCCCGTGCTGTTGGAGGGCAGCGTGATGCCGCGGCCAACCGAGAGGCATTCAACCAGCATGCGCCAGCCCTGACCGGCCATGGCCGGGCCACCTATGATGAAATCGAGCGGCACGAACACATTGTCGCCACGGGTCGGGCCATTCTGGAACGGCACGTTGAGCGGGAAGTGGCGGCGACCGATCTCGACCCCCTTGATGTGGGTCGGGATCAGGGCACAGGTGATCCCCAGCTCCTCGTCTTCACCCAGCAGGTGATCCGGGTCACGCAGCTTGAAGGCAAGACCCAGTACGGTGGCGATGGGAGCGAGCGTTATGTAGCGCTTGTTCCAGGTCAGCCGCATGCCGAGCACCTCTTCCCCTTCCCATTCACCCTTGCAGATGATGCCGAAGTCGGGGATGGAGCCGGCGTCTGAACCCGCTTCAGGGCTGGTCAGCGCGAAGCAGGGGATCTCCTTGCCGATTGCCAGACGGGGCAGGTAGTGGTCTTTCTGCTCATCGGTGCCGTAGTGCTGCAGCAGTTCACCCGGGCCGAGCGAGTTGGGCACTCCCACGGTGGAAGCCAGCACGGCGCTGGCGCCACACAGTTTTTGCAGTACGCAGGACTGGGCATAGGCGGAGAATTCCAGACCACCGTATTTCTTCTTGATGATCATGGCGAAGAACTTGTTGTCCTTCAGGTATTGCCACACCTCGGGGGAGAGATCGGCCCGCTCGTGGGTCACTTCCCAGTCGTTGACCATGCGGCACACGTCTTCAACCGGACCGTCCATGAAGGCTTGCTCTTCGGCTGACAGCACGCTGACAGGGATGGCGTGCAGCTTCTTCCAGTTCGGGTTGCCGGCAAACAGATCGGCTTCCCACCAGGTGGTGCCCGCTTCGATGGCTTCCTTCTCGGTGCGGGACATCTCCGGCATGATGGACTTGTAGAGCTTGAACAGCGGCTTGGTCAGCTGATTGCGGCGAAAATCCACCAGATTGAGGGGGATGGCAATCACGGCGAACAGTGCCCACACCAGCAGGGGGACATGGCCATAGAATGTGCCGGCGACCAAGGCGGCGGCCGTGGCAAGCGTGGATGTGAACAGAGACGCCCGGCGATAAGCCATGGCGCCGATCACCAGGATCACCCCGAACAGAGTGAGGGTCGTCGTCATTTTTCGCTCCTTGCATGAGTTGCCGAAGTTGGGTGAAGAGTGGGTTGGCTGATCCAGAGGTCTGACCTGTTGGATATGGCCCCTGTTGTAATTCATACGCACAAACTTATCAAGCTGTTTACAAGCTTGTTACCTTGGCTCTGTGATCGGCATAACGTCCTGCAGGCGGCATCTTGACGGGCGGGGGGGCGACTCCGGGATTGGCTTGTGCGACAATGACATCGCCCATATTTTGGAAGAGACATCATGTACCAAGAACTGATCCGCAATGAATTGACCGAAGCTGCCGGCGTGCTCCAGGCGTTCCTGGCAGATGAGCAGAATCTGAAAAACATTGAAGCCGCCGCCAGGCTGCTCGCCGACTCCTTCAAGCAGGAAGGCAAGGTGCTCTCCTGTGGCAACGGGGGCTCCCACTGCGATGCCATGCATTTTGCCGAAGAGCTGACCGGCCGCTATCGCGAGAACCGTCCCGGTTATGCCGGCATCGCCATCTCGGATCCCAGCCACCTCTCCTGCGTCTCCAACGACTTTGGCTATGACTATGTGTTCTCCCGTTATGTGGAAGCGGTCGGCCGTCGTGGTGACGTGCTGCTCGGTATTTCCACCAGCGGCAACTCAGGCAACATCCTCAAGGCCATCGAAGCCGCCCATGCCAAAGGCATGAAGGTGATCGCGCTGACCGGCAAGGATGGTGGCAAGATGGCGGGTCTGGCCGACGTCGAAATCCGGGTGCCGCACTTTGGCTATGCCGACCGCATTCAGGAAGTGCACATCAAGGTGATCCATATCCTGATCCAGCTGGTCGAAAAAGAGATGGCCAAGTAAGGCAGCATGTCCAGCCGGGATGTGCGAGCCTCTCCAGGCCATGTCCCGGTTGTGCCTGTCCGATAAGCGGCGGGATCGGCGGTGCTCTGCATCTGGCTGGTCCCGCTGATTGAAAAAGATGGCCCAGTAATTAAGGAGTCCGCTGCTTATGTGCGAACTGCTCGGCATGAGTGCCAATGTGCCGACCGACATCTGCTTCAGCTTTACCGGTCTGATGCTGCGCGGCGGCAAGACGGGGCCACACAAGGATGGCTGGGGGATCACCTTCTATGAGGGGAGGGGGTTTCGCACCTTCAAGGATCCCGAGCCCAGTGCCCAGTCACCGATAGCCAAGCTGGTACAGGCGTTGCCCATCAAGAGCCGCGCCGTGGTCAGTCATATCCGGCAGGCGAACCGCGGCTGCGTGTCGCTGGAAAATACCCATCCGTTCACCCGTGAACTGTGGGGCCGCTACTGGACCTTCGCCCACAATGGCCAGCTGACCGGTTACAAGCGACTCGCCACCGGACGGCACCGCCCGGTGGGGGACACCGACAGCGAGCACGCATTTTGCTGGCTGCTCAACCGGCTGGAGCAGAAATATCCCAAGCGTCCCGCCAACTTCCCTGCCATGTTTCGCCATCTGGCCACCCTGTGCGACGAGTTGCGCGGACTCGGGGTATTCAACATGCTGCTGTCGGATGGGGAATTTGTGATGACCTATTGCAGCAACAACCTGCACTGGCTTACCCGGCGGGCGCCCTTTGGCGAGGCCAGATTGTTGGATGAAGATGTGGCCATCGATTTCCAGAGTGAGACGACCCCGGATGATGTGGTGACCCTGATCGCGACCCGTCCGCTGACCGGCAATGAAGATTGGGTCAGGATGGCGCCAGGCGAGTTCAGCCTGTTTCGGCTGGGTGAGCGCGTATGCGGCAGTCAGGATCGGTAATCATCTGATTTAAATATAAAAAAATACCAGGGTAGAATCCTACCCTGGTTCTTCGCAGCAGCCATACAGGCAAAAGGGATGAGAGAGGTGTTGCTGAGTCGCATCATTCTCACGGCCTCCATTGTTATTTAAATGTTAATTTGTTGGCAACATTTATGTTTCAATCCGACCTGCCTATCGCCACATTACTAGAACCGGATCACATTTTTCGTTTTGCGGCCGTTCGCCGATCGACAAGCAGAAGGTGAGTGAGGGGTGACGCTGTCACGCCGGGCATCTATAGTATGTTCTGTTTGAATACCGCCAAATGAGGGACTTAGGGATGGAATGGTTGGATCAGAAGGTGCTGCGACAGCTGGCGGAAGACATAGGCCAGGAGATGATGCCGGTGGTGATCTCGGTGTTCATCGAGGAAGTGGGAGAGCAGCTCGCCCAGCTGCGACCGCTCTATGAACGGCGGGACTGGCCTGCGCTGGCGCGGCTTGCCCACAGCATGAAATCCTCCTGCGGCAGCTACGGCGCCCAGCTCAGCTACCAGCAGGTGGTGGCACTGGAGCTGGCCTGCAAGCATGAAGATGCCGATGACGTCGCCCGGCTGCTGACCCAGCTGGAGCAATCCCTGCCCCAGGTGCTCTCTCACCTTGCCAACTACCACTGAGCTTGCTGCGCAGGGGGGAACCAGCCGGTTCACCGCTGCGCGTAGCTGCCATCAGCGTTGATTGACCAGTTGCTGGATCACCCGATCCAGCGCCAGCTTGAGTTTCAGTCTGTCGTGGCGATGGGGGAGCTCGGCCTCACCCAGCTCGGCCTGGATCAGGCGGCTGGCCAACTCGGCCGGATACTCCCCTGTGGGCGCCAGAATGGCATCGACACGACCCGTACCGACCCGTGACTCCAGCCAGCGCCATTGGTTGATCAGACTCAGCTGACTGGCGGGGCCATTCTCGGCCACCAGATTGCAGATGAACACCAGCATGGCATCGCTCTCATTGATGGCTTGCGCCACCTCGGCCAGCAGCAGGGGCGGCATGATGGAGGTGAGGAAGCTGCCGGGCCCGAGTATAATCATGTCGGCCTGAGCCAGCGCCTGCACCGCCTCGCGAGTCGCCGGTACTTCCGGGCTCAGGCTCAGGGAGAGCGGTGGCGTATCGAGCTGATCGATGGAGACCTCTCCCAGGATCTGCTTGCCACAGACGGTGTGGGCACACAGGTCGGTGGGAAATTCTGACATGGGTAACAATTGTGACTCTATTTTCAGCATGTCACTGATGAGCTTGATAGCATCAAGAGGGCGTACGCAGAGGTTGTCGAGCGCCAGCAGCATCAGGTTGCCGAGGTTGTGACCCGCCAGCTCACCGCGGCCGGCGAAGCGATATTCAAACAACAGACTGCCGATACTGGGATCCGTCACCAGCTGATTGAGGCAGTTGCGCAGATCTCCCCAGGCGATACACTCCTGGCTCTTGCGCAGGCGCCCAGTGGATCCGCCATCGTCCGTGGTGGCGACTATGCCGGTCAGCCGCTGGCCGAGAAACGAGAGTGAAGAGAGCACGCGGCCCATGCCGTGGCCGCCACCGATGGCGACGACCCGGTCAAAGTCATTGATGTTTTTCTGCCACATGCAGCCGTCCTGTGGTTGGGCTCAATTGAGGGCCATTCTAGCCGATGAAATCAGATAATTGTTTGATAAAGGTATGATTTTTGCTTACCCCCAGCATCATGAACAACTAGGAGATGGTGTTGAACTTTCTGACGGCTCACTCTCTTGAAGAGACCTCCCTGCTGGCTGCCCGGCAGGTCAGTGAGCGGCTGCTCGCTCAATCGCCTCATTCCCCTTCGCTGTTATTGGTCTATTTTACCCAAGCTCATGATGCCGAGGAACTGCGCCATCACCTCAAGCAGCAGTTTCCGACGACCCGACTGATAGGGTGCAGCTCCTGTGGCGGCGTCATGACCCAGGTTGGCCACCACGCCCGTCAGGGGATAGGGCTGGCGGTGGCCGCCCTCTACGATGACAAGGGAGCCTATGGGGTGGCGGGGCAGGCGGGGGATGAGGTGGATATTCGCCAGCTGTTGCGCGCCGCCATCGCCGATGGCGGGCGTCCCGGCGAGCTGCCTCAGCTCATCCTGTTGCACGCCAGCCCGGGTCAGGAGGAGGCGATGCTGGCCAGTATCGAAGCCGAGCTGGGAACGACCGTCCCTGTCGTGGGAGGCTCGGCGGCCGACAACAGTGTCAGCGGTGATTGGCAGTTGTGCTGGGATGAGGGCAGTGCCCGCGAGGGCGTGGTGCTGGCGGTGCTCTATCCCGATTGCCAGCTGGCGTTCCAGTTTCATTCGGGCTATGTCCCGACCGAGCATCGCGGCACCATTACCGCCCTGGCAGGGCGCGAGATCCTCACCATAGATCATGAGCCCGCCGCCGAGGTCTACGCTCGCTGGACCGGGCGAACCACTGCCTGGCCTGTGGGACCCATACTGCGGGATACCACCCTCTCGCCGCTGGCCCGCCAGGTGGGCACCCTGGACGACATGCCCTACTACAAGCTCTCCCATCCCGAGGCGGTGACAGAAGGTGGCGGATTGCGCCTCTTCACCGATACCCGGCTCGGTGAGCGGCTGCTGTTGATGTACAGCAGTCAGGAAGGCTTGCTGCAACGCAGTCTGAATGCGACCCGCATCGAACCCGAGTACGGCATGACCGCCGAGATGCAGCCGTTCGGGGCCCTAGTGATCTTTTGTGCTGGTTGTCGCTTGGCTCTTGGTGATAGCTTATGCCAATTCGTCGATCAATTTCACACCCGGCTGGGGGAGATCCCCTTCATTACCCCGTTCACCTTCGGTGAGCAGGGGCGTCTGCCCCACGGTGAGCTGGCACACGGCAACCTGATGGTATCGAGCGTGATCTTCCTCGACAGCTGATATATGGCGCTGGAAACAAGATGATAGGTAATACGGAATTGGAAGCCCTGGGTGACAAGCTGCAGACCACGCTGGTGGAGCTGGTGCGTTGTCGGGAACGCGAGGCTAAGTACCGCCAGGAGTCGCAGACCCTGCTGTGCGGGGTCGCGACGCTGGCCGATGCCCAGACCCTGGAGCAGGTGCTGGACAGCCTCATCCAGGCGCTCAAGCCCTTCATCGGTTTCGAACATGCGGATGTGGTGGCCTGGGAAGCTGGCAGTGGCATCACCCACCTCAGCACCCAGGATGGCGAGGTGGGACGCCGCTGGCAGCTGACCCCGCTCTTCTCTCGCGCCATCGAGGGGGAGACCCTGGTCATCTATGACCCGACCCAGTTGCCCGAGCTGGCGCCACTGGCCGATGTGGCCGGCTGGGCCAGCGTCATGATGACGGGGTTGCGCGCCCCCGGTTTCTCCGGCGTCCTCATCTGCCGTCACGCCGTGATGGGCACCTTCGATCTCAAGAGCAAGGCTGCGATGCAACGCTGCCGTCCGCTCATCTCCCAGGCGCTGGTCAACATCGCCTATCGGGCTCGCTTGCAGGAGCAGGTCGAGCTCAAGACGCTGGCACTGCAGACCAGCGAGCAGCGTTTTCGCAGCTTCGCCGGCATGGCCTCCGACTGGTTCTGGGAGACGGACACGGAGCACAGGCTCAGCTATGTGTCGGCGCCCGGCTATCAGGGGGATGTGAAAGCGCATCCGCCCGGTCAGAGTCTCTACGATTACGTCTATGATCGGCGGGATCCCGAGTGGGGCAAGTACCGCCGTCTCATCGAGCTGCATCTGCCGGTGCGGGCGGTACGAGCCCAGGTCAGCCTGGCCAGGGGCCCCTGCTGGATGGAGATCAACGCCGAGCCCTGCTTTGACGCCGCCGGTGTCTTCATCGGCTATCGGGGCACGGCGCGGGATGTGGGCAACCAGATCCGCCGCGAGCAGGAGCTGGCCCGGGCACGGGATGAGGCTGAGGCGGCCAACCGTGCCAAGTCGCAGTTCCTGGCCATGATGACCCACGAGATCCGCTCCCCCATGAATGCGGTGCTGGGCATGCTGGATCTGTTGCAACATGCCCAGCTCGAACCTCAGCAGCAGACCCTGCTCGGGCATGCCACCCACTCGGCCCGTCTGCTGCAGACTATCATCGACGATGTGCTCGATTTCTCGAAAATCGAATCCCATACCCTGGAGTTTCATTGCGAGACCCTGCTCCCCACCCAGCTGTGCCAATCCCTGATCGAACCGCTGCAAGAGCGCGCCAGGAGCAAAGGCATAGCCCTGCGCTGGCGGGTGGATGAGGCGGTTCCGCCCCAGTTGCAGGGGGATCCGGTGCGCCTGTCGCAGGTGATCAGCAACCTGCTCGGCAACGCGGTGAAGTTCACCAGCCAGGGCAGCGTCTTGCTGCAACTGGACTGGCACGAGCAACGGCTGCGGGTGTCGGTGACCGATACCGGGATCGGCATCTCGGCCGAGGATCAGGCGCTCCTGTTCGAGCCCTTCTCCCAGGTTGACAGCTCGGCGACCCGCCGTTTCTCCGGGACCGGGCTGGGGCTGGCCATCAGCAAACGGCTGGTGGAGCTGATGGGCGGGGAGATCCGCCTGCAGAGCGCGCCCGGCCAGGGCAGCTGCTTCTGGTTCGAGCTGCCCGGCATGGCGCTGCCGTGCGAGTGCAGCAGCCGGCCCGAGCCGGATCAATTGCCCATTCAGGATCTGGATGTGCTGGTGGTGGAAGACAGCCCGGTCAACCAGCTGGTGGTGTCCCTCATGCTGCAAAAACTGGTGAGCCGGGTACGGCTCGCGGCCAATGGCCTGGAGGCGCTGGCCCAGGTGGCGGAGCTGCAGCCGGATCTCATCCTGATGGACATGCGGATGCCGCAGATGGATGGGCTGGAGGCGACTCGCCGCTTGCGGGAACTGGGCTGCAAGGTGCCCATCGTGGCCTTGACGGCCAATGCCATGGCCGAAGACAGGGCCCGTTGTCTGGCCCAGGGAATGGATGATTTTCTGGCCAAGCCCATCAGCCTGATGCGACTGAGAGAGTGCCTGCAGCGCCATATCAGCCCAGTGTTGCCGGATCGCAGGTAAAAAAAATGGTCAACCTGGGTGGTTGACCAATTCTTCAGCAAATACTGAAGAGAGCACGGGATAAATCGGGTTGTACGATTCTATATGAAAAAGTCGTGCCAACTTTTCAGAACCTGTTTATGCGGCTTGCGGCTGTGTTATTGCTTTTTATCGATCACCGCCGTTTGCAAAATGCGAAATTCTTATTTTCATTGTGGGAATATTCGCATTTTGCAATGTTCTCTTTGACTCACTGTGCGATCAGTCGGCGCAGGAATTGACGGGCCGCTTCGCTATTTTGTTTGGCAATCAACATCTGTTTTTCGTAGATGGGCATGGGCAGAATTTCGAGCCAGCGTTGGCAGAGCCAGGCCGCATCGTCAAACTGCTTGTCCGGGTAGAGCTCATCGAGCTCCGGATACTGCTCGAACACTTCCCGCAGCCGGGTGACCAGCGGTTTGTCACTGAAGTCTGAATGGGCGCTCGGCCAGTTGGGCAGCGCTTCGACCTTGGCCCGGCGCAATCCCATCTCGTCCGTTTCCATCTCATGGATGCAGAAACGTTCCATGCCGAGCACAGTGACGCCGAGCAGGCCGTCATTCAGGGTGTAGAAATCGGTCACCTTCACCCGGGTGCCGACCGGCAGTATGCGCCCGGACTTGCCCGTGGTGGTCGCCTCTTCCATCACTATGCCGAAACCCTGGTCATTGATGAATGACTCTTTGAGCATCTGCAGGTGGCGCGGTTCAAACAAACGCAGCGGAAGCTTGCCACCAGGCAGTATGTGGGAAGGCAAGGGGAACAATGCCAAGGGTTGAAGTTTCATGTTCCGTCCTCCATTGAGTAGTTGCTGAATAGGACAATGCAGCGACTGTGCCAGAGGATGAAAAAGGCCCCGGAATGGGGGTGTTAGTCTCTAAATTGAGTCTGAAATTTATTAATAATCAGATATTTATATTTTTATCTTTTTTGCCAAGGTGATCCCGTAGTCAGCTGAATACGGCCGGATCCTGAGTACTCGCCCCCTGCTCTCTTTGCGTCCTGAATTGAAGCGCATCGCATCTTGCAAAGAGCCAAGTGCAAAATGCGCATGGCCGTTGCGGCGGCGTGCAAGCCGCGTCGCTGGCCTGAGTACAAGGTGCGAGCAGGCAGGGGAGCCTGGTTCGATAAGCGAGAAGATAGAAGCGTGCCGCAGTGACGGATGCGGTGAATCGGCGGGTGAATTCCGCTTCCACACAAGCGGGAGTGTGTGGTCGCCCATCTCGCTTGTTGTGGGGTGAAGGGTGGCGGGTCGGGTGTCGGGCGGATGTAGCGCAGATAAGGAAAGCCCCGACGATGCGGGGCTTTGGTTTTTCTCTCAAGCTGATCAAGGCATGAATAGAGCGAAGCAAGGCGCTCGGTTGCCTGCGTTCATCCACCTCTGCCAGCGCGCGTTAGTTGCGCTGCTCCAGGTACATGACGGCCGCTTCGACGCGGCTCTGGGCCTCGAGTTTCTTCAGCAGACTCTTCACGTGTACCTTGACCGTGCCCTCGGAAATATGGAGCACGGAGGCGACCTGTTTGTTGGAGAGGCCCTTGGCAATCTCGCGCAGGATCTGCATCTCGCGACGGGTCAGGCTCTCCAGCTTCTGCTGCAGATGGTCCAGCTCGTAGATGTTCTCGAGGTAGGGGCGCAGCGGCTCGCTCAGGATCTGCTTGCCGGTCATCACGTCCGCCAGCTGGGCCAGCAGCATCTCTGGCTCGGTATCCTTGAGCAGATAGCCATCGGCGCCGGCCTTGAGCAGGGCGACCACGTCCTGGCGGGCATCCGAGACGGTCAGGATCACCACCCGGGAGGTGACCTCTTCGGTGCGCAGCGCCTTGAGGGTATCCAGACCGGAGAGGCCTTTCATGTTGAGGTCGAGCAGGATCAGATCCGGTTCGGACTCCTTGGCCATGGCGACGGCGTCGGTGCCGTTGGACGCTTCACCGACCACCTCTATGTTCTCTTCCAGGGCCAGCAATTGCACAATCCCTTTGCGCATGAGGGGATGGTCATCCACGACCAGAACACTATATTTCATCTCGTCCATCAGGCATCTCTTGTTAGGCTGGTGGGAAAGGTCAGATGTACGCAGGTGCCTCTGGGCGGCTGCTCACTGATGGTCAGCAGACCATGCAACTTGCTGGCACGCTCATTCATGATGCTAAGGCCATAGTGGTTGACCGCCGAGCTTGCGATCCCTATTCCAACACCGTCATCTGAAATCTGAACCTGAATGTTACCATTGGCGAGGGTCTCACAGCTAACATCAATCACTTGCGCGTTGGCATGTTTGATGGCGTTGAGCACTGCCTCACGGATCAGCTGCAGGATATGGATATGCTGGCCCGCCTCCAGATCCGTATCGGCCAGACCGTAATGGAGCCCGATCTCGGCCTGGGTCTGTGGCTTGAGCTGTTCCAGCATCACCTTGATGGCTTCCCCCAGATTGGCGTCACCTATGCTGAGGCGGAAGGTGCCGAGCAGCTCGCGCAGCTGGGTGTAGGCGCTGCTGAGCCCCTCGTCGATCTGTTGCATGGCGGCCTCTGTCTTGGCGGATTCCCCCTTGGCGAAGGCGCGTTTGAGCAGGGTGGACTGGATCTTGAGATAGGAGAGCGCCTGGGCCAGCGAGTCGTGCAGCTCGCGGGCGATGACGGCTCTCTCTTCCATCAGCAGCAGCCGCTGATGTTGCAGCAGGGTCTGATCCTTGTGCAGCACCTGGGCCAGCAGCATGGAGAAGTTCTTCATCAGCCGCTCGTCTATGGGGTGGCTGCTGATCACGTCAAGCCGGCCGTACTCCTGCTCATCCATCTGCAGATGAAAGCTCACCACTGAGTCGAGATCGCCGGGCCAGCCCTTGCGCCCCGTGATGTAGTCCGGCATGGCGTTGTGTTCGAAGCGGGTCAGCCGTATGTGGTCTATGTGCTGATGGGCCGCGGCCCGCTCCAGCAGCTTGAGCAGGGTGCGCCGGCTCAGCGGCGCCGCATGCAGCTTCTGGGCTGTGCTGTAGAGGAAGGAGAGGGTGTCGTTGGCCTGCTGCAGCTTGGCGGTCTTCTCTTCCACCTTGCTCTCCAGCTCCCGATAGAGTTTGCCCAGCTCGTCGGCCATGGTGACGAAGGCGCCCGACAGCTCCCCCAGCTCGTTCTCGCAATGGGGGGGCAGGGTGAGATCGAACTCCTGGCGCTGGATCTGGCGGGCGCAATAGACCAGCTGGTTGAGCGGTGCCACCACCTGCTGGCGGGTAAACCGCACGGTAAACCAGGCGATGGTGATGATGGAGAGCAGCCCCAGCCCCTCCGCCAGCGCCAGCATGCGCACCTTGAACTCCACGTGGTACTGCATCTGGTTGACGAAGTCGTCGATGGCCGCCACAAACTGCTCAGTGTTGTCTGTGTAGCGTCTGGGGGTGGCATTCTCGATGTGTTCGCGCATCACCTGCCATTGCAGCAACACCTCGCCATAGGTGCGGCGCAGGGAGGCAGGGGTGATCCAGCGCTGGGTCTCCTGCAACTCGGCCGCATGCAGCGTCTGTTCAAACTGATCGAGTCGTCCCAGCACGGGCTGCCCCTGCTCTATCTCGTAGGCCATGCGGTAGGCCTGCATCCGCAGCGAACCCGACAGGTTGATCGCCTTGGCATCGGGCACCGAGTAGAACAGGGTCACCATGGCCACCACGGCGATCAGGCTTGCCATGAACAGAATGAGCACCATGGAGCGCCCGATGGCGCTGCTGACCGAATGCACTTTGAACCACTTTCCCATGCTGATCGTCTTCCTTCGCATCAGACAATAACCCCACAAAGTAGCATGGGAGTGTACTCCAACTTGTGCTAGCATCGAAAAACTAGATGAACTCCGAGCTGTTTTGCCTAAGTCCTTGCGATAGGGGAAAACCGCCGTCAGCCGATGTTCGAGCTGTAAGGGTCAGGAAAGAAATGCCCTGGCCTCCCGTATTTGGAAAGGTGTTTATGTCGCCACTGCAAGATGGTTTTTCCCGTCGTTTTTACTATTTGCGCCTGTCGGTTACCGATGTGTGCAATTTTCGTTGTACCTACTGTTTGCCCGACGGCTATCGTCCCCCGGACGGTAACAAAGAGGGGCGCAAGTCGTTTCTCTCGCTGGACGAGATCCGCCGCATTGTCTCGGGCTTCGCCGCCATGGGCACCCGCAAGGTGCGCCTGACCGGAGGCGAGCCCTCTCTGCGCCGGGACTTCACCGCCATCATAGAGACGGTGGCCAATACCCCTGGCATAGAGAAGGTGGCCATGACCACCAATGGCTACCGCTTGAAAGAGCGCGCCCAGGAGTGGTTCGATGCGGGCCTCACCGCCCTCAACGTCAGCGTCGACAGTCTGGATCCCCGTCAGTTTCACCAGATCACCGGTGAGAACAAGCTGGCGGAGGTGATGGACGGGATCGAAGCGGCGCTGGCCGCCGGTTTCAAATCGGTGAAGATCAATGCGGTGCTGCTCAAGGGGCTCAATGACCATCAACTGGATGCGTTTCTGGCCTGGATCCGGCACAAGCCCATCGAGCTGCGTTTCATCGAGCTGATGCAGACCGGCGAGATGGATACCCTGTTTCAGAACCATCACGCCAGCGGTGACCTCATCAAGCAGCGGCTGCTCGAGAGTGGCTGGGTCCAGCAGTTGCGTGGTGCGGACGATGGTCCGGCCCAGGTCTTCATGCATCCTGAGTCAATGGGGGGCGTGGGGCTCATCATGCCCTACAGCAAGGATTTCTGTGCCGGTTGCAACCGGCTGCGGGTCTCCTCCGTGGGCAAGCTGCACCTGTGTCTGTTCGGTGACAGCGGGGTGGAGCTGCGTGATCTGCTGGCGGCAGACAACCAGCAGGATGCGCTGCAACAGCGCATTCGTGCCGCCCTCACCGGCAAGGCTGCATCCCACCGTCTGCACGAGGGCAATGCCGGCATGACCCCTCATCTGGCCTCCATCGGCGGCTAACCCTCAGGTGGGCTTGAAAAAATAGCCATCGATTAATAAGCAATCCTCAAATGGGGGTATTTTCACCGGCCCCCCTTCTCTCTCTTGACGCCAAGGGTTTGATCCAGCGCAAGAATCCCCCCTGTTTATCTCCCTAGTGGTATATCCCTGACCTTGTCAGGGCCGCAATATACACCCACTCTTATAATAGGTATTGAAAATGCCTGTCATGGGACTCGCTCGTGCGCTATCAACCACCAGAAAGGAGTCGATATGCCGGATGGGGTCAACCTGTCGCGTCGTGGTCTGTTTCGAGGTCGCCTGACATCGAGCGACCCTCAGGTTCAGTTGCCCTGGTCAGTCTCCTGGCCCGAGTTCGTGGCCGACTGCACCCGCTGTGGCGACTGCCTGGCGGCCTGCCCGGAGCAGATCCTGATCAAGGGTGACGGTGGTTATCCTGCGGTGGATTTCCTGCGTGGTGAGTGCACCTTCTGCGGTGATTGCGTCACGGCCTGCAAGGCGCCGGTATTTCGTCCCATGACGGAGGCGCCCTGGCGATACATAGCCCATATTGAAGCCAGCTGTCTGGCCAGTACCCAGGTCTTCTGCCAGCGTTGCCAGGATAGCTGCGAAACCCGTGCGATCCGCTTTTCTCCCGTGCTGGGCCGGGTACCGACCCCCAGCATAGATGCCGCCTCGTGTACCGGCTGTGGCGCCTGCGTAATGGACTGTCCGGTGGGCAGCATCCGGGTCGGCGCACCCAAATCCGAGGATCCAACATGAGTCAGGATGTGTGTGAAGCAGGAGCCACAATGAACCAAGAGTTCCATGTATCGAGCCTGGTGGTGCTGACCCAGCCCTCCCTGCGTCACCAGCTCGCAGAACAGATAGCATCCCTTGAGGGGGCCGAGGTCCACGCCGTCAGTGAGATCGGCAAGCTGGTGGTGACACTGGAAGGGCCAAGCCAGCGCCCCATCATGGATGCCATAGATGCGATAAATGCCATGCCGGGCGTGTTGTCCGCCGCCCTGATCTACCATCAGTTCGATGAGCTCGATGTCGAATGCAAGGAATAGAAACGCCGTGAGGGCGGGGCCGCGAGGTTCGCGATGCCCGATAAAAGCAATAAAGCGCCATGAAGCTGAGCCAGCGCGGCTCGTCACTATGGCTGTCATTGATGTGATTAAGCAATGTGAGGATATGTCATGAAGCTGAGTCGACGCGACTTTATGAAGGCCAATGCGGTGGCTGCTGCCGCGGCCGTGGCCGGAGTCAGTGCCCCCACGCTGGCGGCCAACCTGATCACCAGCACCGACAAGACCGCCATCACCTGGGACAAGGCGCCGTGCCGCTTCTGCGGTACCGGCTGTTCCGTGCTGGTGGGTTCCCAGAATGGGCGCGTCGTGGCGACCCAGGGCGATCCCGATGCACCGGTCAACCGTGGCCTGAACTGCATCAAGGGCTACTTCCTGTCCAAGATCATGTATGGCCAGGACCGGTTGACCCAGCCCATGCTGCGCATGACGGATGGCAAGTTCGACAAGAACGGTGACTTTGCCCCCATCAGCTGGGATCAGGCATTCGACATCATGGCCGAGAAGTTCAAGGCGACCCTGAAAGAGAAGGGGCCGACCGCCGTCGGCATGTTCGGCTCCGGCCAGTGGACAGTGTGGGAAGGCTACGCCGCCGCCAAGCTGATGAAGGCGGGGCTGCGGACCAACAACCTGGATCCCAATGCCCGTCACTGCATGGCCTCGGCCGTAGTGGGTTTCATGCGCACCTTCGGCATGGACGAGCCCATGGGCTGCTACGACGACATAGAGCAGGCCGATGCCTTCGTGTTGTGGGGCTCGAACATGGCCGAGATGCACCCCATCCTCTGGTCACGCATCTCGGATCGCCGTTTGTCCCATCAAGAGGTGCAGGTACACGTGCTCTCCACCTTCGAGCACCGCAGCTTCGAACTGGCCGACAACGGCATGGTGTTCACGCCGCAGACCGACTTGGCGATCCTCAACTACATAGCCAACTACATCATCCAGAACGACAAGGTGAACTGGGAGTTCGTCAACAAGCACACCCAGTTCCGCAAGGGGGTCACCGACATCGGCTATGGCCTGCGTCCGACTCACCCGCTGCAACAGCAGGCGAAGAACCCGGACAGTGGCGACTCCACCCCCATGAGCTTCGATGACTTCGCGAAATTCGTGGCGGATTACGATGTCGACTCGGTTGCCAAGCTCTCCGGCGTCTCCAAAGACAAGCTCGAGAAGCTGGCCCAGCTCTATGCCGACCCGAGCAAGAAGGTGGTCTCCTACTGGACCATGGGCTTCAACCAGCACACCCGTGGCGTCTGGGCCAACAACCTCTGCTACAACATCCACCTGTTGACCGGCAAGATCTCCACCCCGGGCTCGGGTCCCTTCTCCCTGACCGGCCAGCCCTCCGCCTGCGGCACCGCGCGCGAAGTGGGCACCTTCGCCCACCGTCTGCCGGCCGACATGGTGGTGACCGAGCCCAAGCACCGTGCCATCGCCGAGAAGATCTGGAAACTGCCGGAAGGCACCATACCGGAGAAGGTGGGTTACCACGCCGTGCTGCAAAACCGCATGCTCAAAGACGGCAAGCTCAACGCCTACTGGGTGATGTGCAACAACAACATGCAGGCCGGTCCCAACATGAACGAGGAGGGGCTGCCCGGTTACCGCAACCCGGCCAACTTCATCGTGGTGTCTGACCCTTACCCGACCGTGACAGCCCAGGCTGCGGATCTCATCCTGCCCACCGCCATGTGGGTGGAGAAAGAGGGGGCCTATGGCAACGCCGAGCGCCGCACCCAGTTCTGGCACCAGCAGGTCAAGCCGCCGGAAGGGGCCAAGTCCGACTTGTGGCAGCTGATGGAGTTTGCCAAGCGCTTCACCGTGGAAGAGGTGTGGCCGGCCGAGCTTATCGCCAAGATGCCGGAAGTGAAGGGCAAGACCCTGTATGAGGTGCTCTACAAGAACGGTCAGGTCGATCAGTTCCCGAAAGAGCAGAGCAAGGGCGTGCTCAACGACGAGGCTGAACACTTCGGTTTCTACGTCCAGAAGGGGCTGTTCGAGGAGTACGCCAGCTTCGGCCGCGGTCATGGTCACGATCTGGCCCCCTTCGATCAGTACCACGAGGCGCGCGGTCTGCGCTGGCCCGTGGTGGATGGCAAGGAGACCCTGTGGCGCTACCGTGAAGGGTTCGACCCCTACGTGAAAGCGGGCGAGGGGGTGCGTTTCTACGGCAAGCCCGATGGCAAGGCGGTGATCTTCGCGCTGCCCTACGAGCCGGCCGCCGAGGCACCGGACAAAGAGTACGACATGTGGCTCTCTACCGGCCGCGTGCTGGAACACTGGCACACAGGCACCATGACCCGTCGCGTGCCCGAGCTCTATCGCGCCTTCCCGGATGCCGTGCTCTTCATGCACCCGGAAGATGCCAAGGCCCGTGGCGTGCGTCGTGGCGAAGAGGTGATCGTCTCCTCCCGTCGTGGCGAGGTGAAGACCCGGGTCGAGACCCGCGGCCGCAACCGTCCGCCCAAAGGCCTGGTGTTCATGCCCTTCTTCGACGCGAGCCAGCTGGTCAACAAGCTGACCCTGGACGCCACGGATCCGCTCTCCAAAGAGACGGATTACAAGAAGTGCGCCGTCAAGGTCGTCAAGGCATAAGGCGGGGGAGCGCGAGATGAGTCGTAGTCGGCGCCAGTTTCTGGCCGACATGGCCAAGGGGGCCTGCGGTGTGGGCCTGCTTGGTGTGGGGCTCGGCGGCATGGCGCGCCAGCAGGTGCAAGCCGTGCCTGCCCAGGCGCTGCGCCCGCCAGCCGCCCTCGACGAGGCCGAGTTCCTCAGCGCCTGCGTGCGCTGCGGGCTCTGCGTCGAGGCCTGCCCCTACGACACTCTCAAGCTTGCCCGGCTGTTTGAACCCGTGACCACCGGCACCCCCTATTTTGATGCGCGGGCCGTGCCGTGCGAGATGTGTGACGACATTCCCTGCGTGGTGGCCTGCCCGAGCGGGGCGCTGGATCAGGGGATGACCGACATCGATCAGGCGCGCATGGGGGTGGCGGTGCTCATCGATCACGAGACCTGCCTCAACTACCTGGGGCTGCGCTGCGATGTCTGCTACCGGGTCTGCCCCTTGATTGACAAGGCGATCACCCTCGAGCTGCAGCACAATCAGCGCACCGGCAAGCACGCCATGTTTCTGCCCACTGTGCACAGCGACAGCTGTACCGGCTGCGGCAAGTGCGAGCACGCCTGCGTGCTGGAGGAGTCTGCCATCAAGGTGGTACCCCGTCAGCTCGCCAAGGGGGAGCTGGGCCATCACTACCGGCTCGGCTGGGAAGAGAAGCGCAAGGCGGGCAAGTCGCTCATCGGTGAGCGGCTCACCCTGCCGACCCGCAAACCGGAGGGGCTATGAGTCGTTATCCGGGGGCCGAGGCTAGCGCGCGGCTCGGCTGGTGGCGGTCACACCGCTTCCTGCTGCTGCGGCGACTGACCCAGTGCTGCGTGCTGGGGCTGTTCCTGCTGGGGCCGCTGGCGGGCGTCTGGATCCTCAAGGGCAACCTCTCCAGCTCACTCTTGCTGGAGACGGTCCCGCTCACGGATCCCCTCACCCTGCTGCAGTCGGTGGCGGCGGGCCATTGGCCCATCACCACCCTCTGGCTGGGGGCGGCCCTGGTGCTGCTGGGGTACTGGCTGGTCGGGGGGCGGGTGTTCTGCTCCTGGGTCTGTCCGGTCAACCTCATCACGGATGCCGCCGCCTGGGCCAGGGCCCGGCTTGGCCTCAAGGGCAACGGTCAGTTCAACCGCAATACGCGCTACTGGCTGCTGGCCATGGTGCTGGTGGCCCCGGCCA
Source organism: Aeromonas sp. MR19 (assembly GCF_963899305.1). Classification (NCBI taxonomy): domain Bacteria; kingdom Pseudomonadati; phylum Pseudomonadota; class Gammaproteobacteria; order Aeromonadales; family Aeromonadaceae; genus Aeromonas; species Aeromonas sp. MR19. The sequence goes on along the minus strand of NZ_CAWQWZ010000011.1, from coordinate 489,306 downwards.
TCGCGGGCGTGCTGGTGTGGGAGCTGGTCAATCCGGTCTCGCTCACCCTGCGCGGTCTGCTGTTTGGCATGGGGGCTGGGTGGGCTTTGCTGGCGGTGCTCTTCCTGTTCGACCTCTTTGTGGTGGAGCGGGGCTGGTGTGGTCATCTCTGCCCTGTGGGGGCCTTCTATGCCCTGGTCAACCGGGTCGGGTTCATCAAGATTTCTGCCAGGGGGCGCGAGCGGTGCAGCAACTGCATGGATTGTTATGCGGTCTGCCCCGAGCGCCCCATTCTGCGCGGCCCCGTTCACGGTGCCAAGCGTGGTCACGGGCCCTTGATTGTGGCTCAAGAGTGTACCAACTGCGGCCGTTGCATTGATGTCTGCGCGGAGCAAGTTTTTGAAATCACTGTAGGTTTTGCCGTCAAGGCTGATAAAACGTCGGAGAACAGATAATGAAAAAGCTGATTGGAGCAATGCTGGCCTGCCTGGTGGCGGGGTCCTTGATGGCAGCACAGAATCCCGAAATCACGACGGAGACCGGTGGCATCAAGTCTGAACGGGGCACCACGGATCTCGGGACCGAGGCCGAAGCCGCCCCCATGAAGAACTTTCGCAAGGATGGCGACCTCTACGATCGCCAGTACATGCATCAGCCACCGCTGATCCCCCACGATACCCGCAACTATGAAGTGGACAACAAGGTCAACAAGTGCCTGGCCTGTCACAGCTTCAAGAATGCCAGCAAGATGAAGGCCCCCAAGATCAGCCCGACTCACTTCGAGACCCGTGACGGCATGACCTTGGGGGAGGTCTCGCCCCGTCGCTACTTCTGCCTGCAGTGCCACGTGCCGCAAACGGATGCCAAGCCGCTGGTGGAAAATACGTTTAAACCGGTTGAAGCGCTGAACTGAGGAACCCATAGATGAAATTACCTGGTTTTGTGCAACGACTGTGGACCACCTTCAAGTCTCCTTCCAAGGCTGCCCTCTGGGTGTTGCTGATGATGGGCTTCTTTGGCGGGGTCATCTTCTGGGGCGGTTTCAACACCGCCATGGAAGCCTCCAACACCGAGAAGTTTTGTACCGGTTGTCACGAGATGAAGGACAACGTGTTCGTGGAGTACCGCGACACCATCCACTACGCCAACCGTTCCGGCGTGCGCGCCAGCTGCCCGGATTGCCACGTGCCCCACGAATGGACCTACAAGATCATTCGCAAGGTGCAGGCGTCCAAGGAGCTGTGGGGCATGCTGACCGGCAAGGTGGATACCCGCGAGAAGTTCGAGAGCCACCGCCGCGAGATGGCCGAGCGGGAGTGGAAGCGCATGAAGGACACGGATTCGAGGGAGTGTCGCAACTGCCACAACTTCGAGTACATGGACTTCTCCCTGCAAGGCAAGCGGGGGGCCCAGATGCACTCCACCAGTCTGGCCAGTGGCGAGAGCACCTGCATTGACTGTCACAAGGGCATAGCTCACCAGCTGCCTGACATGACAGGGGTGAAGGGCTTCTAAGGTAGCCAGATCCAGGCCGGGCTTGCCCGGCCTGTTCATATTGCAGCCAACCGCGCCAAAACGGCATTTGTGTGCCCTTTAAATCCCCCCTCTGGCACGAGTTTTGGTAGAATCGGGCCGCCGTGAGTCGCAGCGAGTGACCATGTGGTAAGGGTCATGCCTGCGCAGGTATGGATCCTCCCCGGATCAAGCGCTGCACACCAGGATCCTGGCTACTCTCTTCTTCTCTTTGCTCACGGTCCTTTGTTATCAGGAGCTGCCCATGGGACAGAACATGACCGCATTCATTCCCCTCAAGATCGCCGTGTTGACGGTCTCCGACAGTCGTACCAGCGCCAATGACAGCTCGGGCGACTATCTGGTCTCGGCCGTGACCGACGCCGGTCACCAGCTGGCCGATCGGGCCCTGCTCGCCGACAACCTCTATCAAGTTCGCTCCCGGGTCAGCCAGTGGATCGCCGATGAGGGCATCCAGGTGGTGCTGATCAATGGCGGCACGGGTTTCACCGATCAGAACTGGGTGCCGGAGGCGGTCGGCGTCTTGTTCGACCGCACCGTCAAGGGCTTTGGCGAGCTGTTCCGTCAGCTCTCGTTTGCCGAGATCGAAGGTTCGGCCATGCAGAGCCGTGCCCTGGCCGGGCTCGCCAACCGCACCCTGGTCTGCTGTCTGCCCGGTTCTCCCGGCGCCTGCCAGCTGGGCTGGGAGCAGCTCATCCGGGATCAGCTCGATGCCCGTACCCAGCCCTGCAACTTCGTGACCCATCTCTGAGCCACGAGCCAGGGATCCCAGCACTCTTTCAGCCTTCAAGGGGAACCTGATGAACCTGACCCATCTCAACCAAAGCGGCGAAGCCCACATGGTGGACGTGACCGACAAGCAGGTCACCGAACGTGAGGCCCGCGCCGAGGCTTTCGTCGCCATGGCACCGGAAACCCTGGCGCTGATCCTGAGCGGTCAGCACCACAAGGGGGACGTGTTCGCCACCGCCCGCATCGCCGGCATCATGGCGGCCAAGAAAACGGCGGATCTCATCCCCCTCTGCCACCCCCTGGCCCTTACCCGGGTGGAGGTGGAGATCGAACCTCTGCCGGCGCACAATAGGGTCCATATTCGCACCCTCTGCAAGCTCTCCGGCAAGACAGGGGTGGAGATGGAGGCGCTGACCGCAGCCTCGGTGGCGGCGCTGACCATCTACGACATGTGCAAGGCGGTGCAAAAGGACATGGTGATCGAACAGGTGCGACTGGTGGAAAAAAAGGGCGGCAAGTCCGGCCACTTTCAGTTGGGCGCGAGTGCAGGAGAGCAGGCATGATCAAGGTACTGTTTTTTGCGCAAGTAAGAGAGCTGGTGGCCTGTGACGAACTGAGCCTGCCCTGCGACTACGCTACCGCCGAGCAGCTGCGGGCGACCCTGTGTGAGCGCGGTGACAAGTGGGCACTGGCGCTGGAAGCGGGCAAGCTGCTGGTCGCGGTCAACCAGACCCTGGTGCCCCTCGATACCCCCATCAATGATGGCGATGAAGTGGCCTTCTTCCCCCCCGTGACCGGAGGCTGAGGATGAGCGAGATAACGACCGTGGATCGCACCACTGAGCTGTGGGACGGGGATGAGGCCGCCTTCTTCCCTCTCCTTCCAGTCACGACCGGAGGCTGAGCCATGTCTCAAGCAACCACGACGCCCGTAGATCGCATCCTGGTGCAGCGGGAAGACTTCTCACTGGCCGATGAGTATGCCCGTCTCGCCACCCGCGCCGACAGTGGCGCCATCGTCACCTTCGTCGGCAAGGTGCGCGACTTCAATCAGGGAGATGAGGTGAAGGGGCTGGCCCTCGAGCACTATCCCGGCATGACCGAGAAGGCGCTGGCCGACATAGTGCAGGAGGCACGCCGCCGCTGGTCGCTGCAGGAGTGCACCCTCATTCACCGCATCGGCGAGTTGTTGCTCGGCGATCAGATAGTGCTGGTGGCGGTGAGCAGTGCCCACCGCGATGCCGCGTTTGATGCCTGTCACTTCATCATGGATTTTCTGAAAACCCGGGCACCGTTCTGGAAAAAAGAGCTGACTGCCGAGGGGATTCAACGCTGGGTCGAGGCCAAGGAGAGCGACAGCGCTGCCGCCGCCCGCTGGAAAATTTGACCTGTTCATCGTAGGGGCGCAGGTTCAACGGGAACCTTGCCCCTGTTTTCGGGCCTGGTGAGACCAGACCCACATCAGGAGGAAGGGAATGAAACCGTTGTTATCTGTTGTCATTGCAGGCGTCTGCGCCGCGGCGCTGAACCCCATTGCCGTACAAGCCGACGAGGTGAAGGTGGCCGTGGCCGCCAACTTCAAGGGCACCATAGAGCACATCGGCAAGGAGTTCACCGCCAAGACCGGCCACAGCGTCATCATCAGCTCTGCCGCCACCGGCGTGCTCTACACCCAGATCAGTCACGGCGCGCCGTTCGACCTCTTCCTCTCCGCCGATGTGGCCACCCCCGAGAAGCTGGAGAAAGAGGGCAAGGGCAGCGATCGTTTCACCTATGCCATCGGCCAGCTGGGCTTGTGGAAGAAGGGCGGCCCGGCCCCCGACGAGGCGAGCCTGCGCAGCTGGAAAGGCAACCTCGCCATCGCCAATGCCCGTACCGCTCCCTATGGCGCCGCCGCCATGGCGACCCTGGAGAGCCTCAAGATCGATCCCAAACAGTACCGTCTGCTGACCGGCGCCAACATAGGCCAGACCTGGCAGTTCGTCGATACCGGCAACGCCGAGCTGGGCTTCGTCGCCTGGGCCAATCTGGTGGAGGCGGGCAAAACAGGCGAAGCCTGGGCTGTGCCGAACACGCTGTATCCGGCCATCGAACAGCAGGGGCTGGTGCTGAAGAAGGGCGCCGCCGTCGAGGCGCTGGTCGCCTGGCTCAAGGGACCGGGTCAGGCGCAGATCAAGGCCGCGGGCTATGCCCTGCCCCAATAAGGACATGAGCCTGATGCACAACCAGGAGTGGTCGGCCTTGGGGTCGACCACGCTTTGCCATGAGGATGCACACCATGTCGTTGGCTGATCCCAACCGGGAGCTTGGCGATGAATAAAAGGGATCTGCTGGCGATGACCTGCCTGACTCAGGGTCAGGTCTATCGGGGGATCTGCTCATTCGCAGTGTCTGGTGCTGAACCTGGCGTTGGGAGTGAGTTCGATGAGTGAAGGGGATCTGCAGGCCATCTGGCTCACCCTGAAGCTGGCGGCCAGCACTACCGGCATCCTATTGCTGCTGTCGCCGCCGCTGGCTTGGTGGCTGTCCCGCAGCCAGAACAAGCTGCGGCCCTTGGTGGAGGCGCTGGTGGCCCTGCCTCTGGTGCTGCCCCCCACGGTACTCGGTTTCTATCTGCTGCTCGCCTTCTCACCCTCATACGGCCTAGGTGCCTGGTGGCGTGACACCTTTGGCGCACCGCTTGCCTTCAGCTTTCTCGGTCTGCTGCTGGCCTCCATCCTCTACTCGCTCCCCTTCGTGGTGCAGCCGCTCACCTCTGCTTTCGTCAACATGGGCAACAAGGAGCTGGACGCTGCCGCCACCCTGGGGCTCGGGCCGCTGGAGCGCTTCTTTCACATCATTTTGCCGATGACGCTGCCCAGCTTCGTGATGGCGGCGGCCCTTGGCTTTGCCCACACCCTGGGGGAGTTTGGCGTTGTGCTGATGATCGGCGGCAACATCCCGGGGGAGACCCAGGTGCTCTCCATCGCCCTGTTTGATCATGTGGAGGCGATGGATTACCAAAACGCCCATATTCTGGCTGGCGGCCTGATGGGCTTCTCGCTGGTGATGCTGGTGCTGGTCTATGGCGTATTGCAGCGCCGGCAACGGAGGCTGTTCGGATGAACCCGCCAGCCAATATGTCTCAGGGTCACGCCCTGCAACTTAATGCCAGGCGCGAGTTTGGCGCCTTTACCCTCGACTGCGAACTGGCCCTCGAGCCGGGGGGTATTCTCGGCCTGTTCGGCCCCTCCGGCTGCGGCAAGAGCACACTGCTGCGCATCATGGCCGGGCTGGATCGCCAGAGCGGCGATCGCCTGTGGTGGCGAGGACGTGAACTGGCCGATCTGCTGCCCGAAGCGCGTCGCATCGGACTGGTGTTTCAGGATTCGCGGCTCTTCCCCCATCTGAGCGTGCTGGGCAATCTGCAGCTGGCGGCCCGCAAGGGGCGAGGGCGCTGGCAGCCAGAGGCGCTGGCGGCGCGACTCGGCTTTGCCGAGTTGCTGGCGCAGCCGGCTCATGGCCTCTCCGGCGGCCAGCGCCAGCGGGTGGCACTGGGGCGGGCCCTGTTGGCTGAGCCCGATCTGCTGCTGCTGGATGAGCCTTTTTCTGCGCTGGACAGGCGTAGCCGCATTCATCAGGCCCACGTGCTCAAGGGGTTGCAGCAGGAGAGTGGCATCCCCATGATCTTCGTCAGCCACGCCATGGAAGAGGTGAGCCTGCTGTGCGATCAGCTGGTGTTGCTGGAGGGCGGCCGGGTGGAGGCGCAGGGGCGGCCGAGCGAGATCTTCGCTCGCACCGATCTCTCGCTCGCCAGTCGCGACGATGCCGGTGTGATGCTGGATGCCACCCTGGCCCACTACGATGACGACGAGCAGATGGCGACCCTGCAGCTCGGCGAGCAGCGCCTGCGGGTCACCATGAATCATGTGCCGGACGAGCGCGGCCCCTTGCAGATCAAGGTGGCGGGGCGGGACGTGGTGATCGCCACCGCCCCCATCGAACACTCCAGCCTCTCCAACTGCCTTGTCACTCGTTTGCTGGCGGTGCGCGAGGTGCGCCCCGGCCAGACTCTGTTGCAGTTGGCACTGGGGGAGCAGATACTGCTGGCCCGGATCACCAGCCGCTCCGCCACCCGGCTGGCGCTGGTGCCGGAGCAGCAGATATACGCCTATATCAAGGCGGTCAGTCTGGTCAGCGAAGGCTGAGCCGGCGTCGTTCTGATACATTATGGAGCGGCATCCCTGGTGGGTGCTGGAGGATGCCAGCAAGCTGGCTGGTCACTATCGGGATAAACAAGGCATGGTTCAGGCGATGAGTCGAGGGGCAATGAGCTGATGCGTCGCAATCAGGTGATGAAATCCAACGGTCTTGCCCTGCGCAGTGCGGGGGAGGGCCCCTTGCTGTTGCTGCTGCACGGGCTGGGTTCATCCAGTCTCGACTGGCAGGCGCAGATAGAGCGCTTCTCCGAACACTATCGGGTAGTGGCCCTCGACCTGCGCGGCCATGGTCAGAGCATGCAGGAGGGGCCGTTCGACGTGGCCACTCTGGCTGCCGACGTGGTGCGCTGGCTCGACGAGCAACCGGAGCCCGCCTGGGTTGTGGGTCTTTCTCTGGGGGCCATGGTGGCACTGGAGCTGGCCTTGCAACTTCCTCACAAGGTACGAGGTCTGGTGCTGGTCAACGGTGTTAGCGAGTTTCTGCTGGAAACCCCGAAGGAGCAGGAGCGTTACGCCCAGCGCCTCAAGTGGCTGCGCTGGTTTGGCATGCGCCCGCTCGCCTGGTGGCTCGGGCGCGAGCTCTTCCCCGGCCCGGATCTCGCCCAGGTGCGTCACACCTTCCGGCTGCGCTTCGTGCGCAGCAACAAAAAGAAGACCTATCGGGCGCTGCTCGACGCCTTGCCCGGCTGGTCGGTGCGCGCCCGGCTCGGCGCCATCTGGCAGCCGGTGGCCATCATCTCCACCAGCCACGACTATCTGCCGCTCGCCAAGCGGGTGGAGCAGTTCGCCTCCCTGCCCAACGCCACCATCCACACCCCCAACGGCCACCACGCCTGGCCGGCAGAAGATCCCTCGGGGTTTAATCATTTGCTTCACCGGATTTTAGAAACTCATTAAACTTGTCGCCCTTTAACCAGTGTATGTGTTGGTCCGATTGCCTTGCCAATGGTATAAGGCAAGGCAATCGGACCCATTTTGCTCTATTAACAGGTATTTCCTCATGTCTGAAGTAATTAAAATGGCCATCGATGATGGTTCAACCAATGTCAAGGTGAGCTGGATTGAGAACAAGGTGCTCAAGACCATCATCTCTCCCAACTCCTTTCGCAAGGATTGGAAGAGCGCCGCATTGCGCAAGGACAAGAAGATCTACAACTACGAGATAGGCAATACCAAGTACACCTACGACGCTACGTCGGACAAGTCATTGGCAACCACCCATGTGGAATACCAGTACGACGATCTCAATCTGTTGTCCGTTCACCACGCCTTGCTACAGACCTGTGTCATTCCCTGTGATGTGGCGATTACCGTGACATTGCCCATTACCGAGTTCTACAACCCGGACGATTGCCAGCGCAACGAAGAAAAAATCGAGAAGAAGCGTCGCAACTTGATGCGTGCCATTTCCCTCAACAAGGGAGAGCTGTTCAATATCGTCAGCGTGGAAGTCATGCCGGAGAGCCTGCCTGCGGCGCTCTCCCGTCTGATCGGTTCGGGCTGCAACGAGTTCACCAAGACCCTGGTGATCGATTGTGGCGGTACCACCCTCGATATGGGGATTATCGTCGGCGAGTTTGACGATGTCTCCGATGTCTATGGCAACAACGAGATCGGTGTCTCCATGGTGACCGATGCGACCCGCAAAGCGCTGGCGGCGGCAGACAGTGACTCCAGCTATCTGGTGGCCAACGAGTTCATCAAGCGCCGCCACGACATGAGCTTCGTGCGTGATGTGGTCAATGACGAGAGCCAGATCCCCAAGATCCTCGAGAAGATGCAGAACAAGATTGACGAGCTGGGTACCCAGGTTGCTCATGAGGCGAAGAAGTTTGCCAAGAACCCGAACCGGATCTATCTGGTCGGGGGCGGTGCTTCCCTGATTTATGAGGCGATCAAGGCGGCCTATCCGACCCTGGGAGACAGAGTCGAGCTGCTGGATGATGCCCAGTCTGCGCTGGCTCGCGAGATTTGCCTCTACACCACGGAAGAAGACGAAGTCTATCGCGAGGCTGCCGTGATGGCCGAGGTTGGCGATGAGTAGTCAACTCAAGCGCATGACCTTCTCCATCTACATGGATCCGGGTGCGCTGGAGTCTGATCGCTATGCGGTCGGGGTGTTGCAAAACTGGTATCAACGGGCCCGCAAGATCCAGGATGGCGCAGAGGAGTTTGACTTCTCCAAGAGCCGTTTTCACAAGGATATCTACCTTTCCGGCATGTTCATGTATGTGCTGGCGCCCAATCTGTGCAAGGCCATTGCCAACGCTCTGGGGCCGGAACAGGTGAGCCTGACCACATTGCGTCACGCCTTTGCCAGTTGTGGTTTCAACCTGGGAGAGGGGAGCTCGGCTGCACCACCCGCCGCCGATGTCATGATCGATCAGATAGTGGCACGGTTGCTTCCCCAGTTGGGACAGGGAGATAACGCCTCGTTGGTGGATGAGATCGTCCATCGCCTTGGTCAGCAATCGTCCACCCCCGCTCAGGACAATCTGGTGGATGAGATTGTGAGCCGCTTGGGCGAGCAGCAGCCCACCGAGTTGTGGGATGAGTTGAGGCAGGGGTTGCCGGCCCCTCTCGACCATGATCAGCTGGCCGAGGCGATCGCGGGCAAACTGCCGTCAGCGGCGGTTGAGCAGGATCTGGCGCCGCTCCAGAGTAGTATCCAGCAGCTCTCCCGTCAGCTTGAAGAGCAATCCAGGCTTATTCGCGAGCAGCATCGACTGATCCAGCGACTGGCCAGCGTACCCGGCCGTCAGGTTACGACGGCGGGTGAGGCAGAACCCCTGATCGAGGATCTCTCGAGCCAGGTTGCCAACATGAAGAAGGTCAGGGCCAAGGGCATTTTCTAAGTACTCCGCCTCGATCAAGATGCCGTTATCGTCAGGATCAAACAGATGAAACATGTAGTATGGATGGCATGGTGCGCCTTGCTGCTATCGGGTTGCGCCCAGCAGACCTTCTTCGTGCATGCGGGCAACCCGGGTCAACCAAACAGGGAAGTTAGCCATGATTTTGTACTGGCAGGCATTGGTCAGAGTGAAACGGTCAACGCCTCTTTGGCCTGTCATGGCGACCCGGAAAAGGTCGTTCGTGTGGAAGTGCAGCAGACGCCACTGGATGGTTTGATGGCGGCATTGACGCTGGGAATTTATACCCCGAGAACGGCGCGGGTTTATTGCAATCTTTGATTTTCTGCCACGTGATATAAAGTCTCATACAAAGCCTTGTTGCCATCTCAAGATTTTGGTAATGTGCGCGCATCTTGGAATGTTATCTATTTATGCTATTGATAATAAAGGATAATATTTCTTATGTTGGCACCGGTATAGCCGGAAATAATAAAGTTGTCAGGGATAATAAAATGAAAAAAATGGTATTGACTGCGGCCGTTGCAATGATGATGGCTGGTTGTGCGCAGCAGGGGTTCACAGTGCATTCCGGTAATGCAGTGAAGCCCACCAAGGAAGTGACCCATCATTTCTTCATTTCCGGTCTGGGTCAGAGCAAAACCATAGATGCTGCCGCGGTTTGTAATGGGGCGGATAAAGTGGTCCGTGTCGAAGCACAACACACCTTCGTCAACGGTCTGCTGGGGTTCGTGACCTTCGGGATCTACACCCCGCGTGAGGCTCGCGTTTACTGCGCAGGCTGATTACCCGTCGTATGCACGATGCAAAAAGCCGACCCAGTGGGGTCGGCTTTTTTATTGGCTGCGAGTTATTGGTGACGAGGATCACTTAAGGGTGCGAACAGACAGGGCAGTCGGGGCGTTGGGGCAGCTTCATCTCGCGGAAGGTGCCGGTGAGGCCATCGATCATCAAGAGACGGCCGCTGTAGCTGCGCCCCGTGCCCGCCAGCAATTTTATCGCCTCCAGCGCCTGCAGGCTGCCCACCAGTCCTACCACGGGGGCGAGTACCCCCGCCTCGACGCAGGTAAGGGCCTGCTCGCCAAACAGGGCGCTGAGGCAGGCGTAGCAGGGTTCATCCTCCTGCCAGGTGAAGCTGCACAGCTGCCCCTCCAGCCGGATGGCGGCGCCGCTGACCAGCGGTACCCTGTGCTTGCGCGCGCATTGGTTGAGCAGATTGCGGATGGTCAGGTTGTCGGTACAGTCGAGCACCAGCTGATGGCTGGGTAGCAGGGCATCGAGCAGCGGCTCGTCGGCAACAGAGGCGTGAGTCTCCACCTTGAGCCAGGGGTTGAGCGCGCGCAGGGACTGGGCGGCGGAGTCCACCTTGTAGTGGCCGATGCGCTCATCTGTGTGCAGTACCTGGCGTTGCAGATTGGATAGCTCCACCTTGTCAAAATCCACCAGAGTGAGCTGGCCGACCCCGGCCACCGCCAGATACTGGCTGGCGGCGCAGCCCAGGCCCCCCGCACCTATCACCAGCACGCTGGCCTGCTTGAGCGCCTCCTGCCCCTCGAAGTCGAAGGATTTGAGGATGATCTGGCGGTTGTAGCGCAAGAGCTCGGCGTCCGAGAGAATGTCGCTCACAGCAGCAAGCCCCCGAACGGTTCGACGGTGACGGCTTCACCCGCCGCCACCTTGCCCCGCTCACGTTCAAGCACTATGTAGCAGTTGGCCCGCGACAGTGAGCTGAACACGGCGGAATCCTGGGAGCCTGTGCTGCGCACCTCGAGGCCGTCTGGCCCCTGGCTCAGGATGCCGCGCTGGAAGTCGAGCCGACCCGGCGCTTTTTTCAGAGGCTCGCTGGCGACGGCTTGCAGTTGCAGCGGGCGCTCGAACTGCTGCCCGGCCAGCTTGGCCAGCGCAGGCTGCACCAGTTGATCGAAGGTGACCATGGCGGAAACCGGATTACCCGGCAGACCGAAGAACCAGGCGTTGGGCAGACGACCGAAGGCGAATGGCTTGCCCGGCTTGATGGCCAGTTTCCAGAAGCCGATCTCGCCGAGTTCCTCGAGCAACTGCTTGGTGAAGTCTGCCTCACCGACCGAGACGCCCCCCGTGGTGATCAGGGCATCGGCCTCGCGGTCGGCCTGCAGGAAGGCGGCGCGCAGCTGTGCGGGGTCGTCCGGTATGATGCCAAGGTCGAGGCAGTCGCAGCCCATGCGCGCCAGCATGGCCTTGACCCCGTAACGGTTGGAATCATAGATGTCGCCGTGGGCGAGCGGGGTGCCGACCGGCTTGAGTTCGTCACCTGTGCTGAAGATGGCTACTCGCAGCGGGCGGCGCACGCTGACGGTGGCTATGCCCAAGGAGGCCAGCAGCGGCAGCTCGCGGGGGGTGAGCCGGGTACCGGCGCAGAGCACGCTGGCTCCCTCGCGGATATCTTCACCGCGGCGGCGGATATTCTGGCCCAAGGCGGGTGGCACCAGAAAAGTGATCTTGTCACCGTCGGCCTGGGTTTCCTCCTGCATCACTACCGCATCCGTCCCCTCTGGCACGGGCGCGCCCGTCATGATCCGCACGCAGTGGCCGGCGGGCCACTCCCCCTGATAGGGCTGACCGGCGAAGGCCTTGCCCGCCATGATGAGCGGAGTGCCGGCAGCGAGATCGGCCAGCCGCACGGCGTAACCGTCCATGGCGGCGTTGTCGAACGGAGGCACTGACAAGGGGGAGGCGATATCTGCCGCGAGCACCCGGCCGAGGGCCTGGGGCAGGGGCACTTGCTCCGTGTCGCAGCAGCAGGCGAGTTGGTCCAGCATCCCTTGCAGGGCATAGCTCAGGGGGAGTAGTCCGCTGGTATCAAATCCCATCGTCATTACCTCTTTGGTGTGGTTGAGGGCGGATTATCCCAAAAATCAGGGTGGATGGGCAGGCTTATCAGGAGCCGACACCAGGCTGTCTGGCACAGGGGGGGCGGAAGAGGGATTGTTTGTTGCAATCCTCCCCGTATGGGGGGGCCATCAAGGGGTAAAAGTCGACGGATTGGCATAAAGTCAGGAGACGGACTTGAGTTAGCTTGAATTATGGCAATAATCGCCGTTTACTATTGCGCCATAACAAAGTGCCGTCACAGACAAGGCGGCCATCACAGTCCCGTGGGAGAGGAACAAGATGACGAGCTTAAGCCAGGAAGCCCTGTTGGTCAGGGCAGCCCTCGAGGCCGAGGGCCTCGAGACACCTCTGGTGGCCAATGCACTGGACGGTCAGCAGAAGCGGGAGAAGATCGAAGGCCACATGCGCGCCATCATGGAGACGCTGGGGCTGGATCTGACCGATGACAGCCTGGCGGAGACGCCACACCGCATCGCCAAGATGTACGTGAACGAGATCTTCTCCGGCCTCGATTACAGCACCTTCCCCAAGGTGACAGTGATCGAGAACAAGATGAAGGTGGACGAGATGATCATGGTGCGGGACATCAGTCTCACCAGCACCTGTGAACACCACTTCGTCACTATCGACGGGCTGGCCCATGTGGCCTACATCCCCCGTGGCAAGGTGATCGGGCTGTCGAAAATCAACCGCATAGTGCAGTTCTTCGCCCGCCGGCCCCAGGTGCAGGAGCGACTCACCCAGCAGATCCTGCTGGCGTTGCAGACCCTGCTCGGTACCAAGGATGTGGCCATCAGCATCAAGGCGACCCACTTCTGCGTGAAGGCGCGCGGCGTGATGGACTCCACTTCCTATACCACCACCACCTCTCTCGGTGGAGTGTTCAAGACCCAGCCCGACACCCGTGCCGAGTTTCTGGGCGGCCTGAAAGGCTAGCAGACAGGGGCATGTCGCATCGACATGCCCCTGTTGTCTTCTATCCCCTTTTGCTGTGCCCGACACTTTCGTCAGAAAAGTGCTAAAGCCATGCGCGAATGGGCCGATACAGCTCACCATGCCGGTCTAACGCTGCCCTGGCCATTGCCCTTTCAGGGCAAGGGCGCTTCAGGGGACAGGCCACGGCTACCCCTGGAACTCGCCTCATCCCTGTCATCAGGATGTAGGCGGCTCGATGAACTGCTATGGATGGCAGGTATCCTGATCCGTGCCGGGAAGGCACAGTACAGACGAATACCACTCGCTCACCCATTGCAGGACATGCCATGAACACCATGACCATAGGTAAGAAACTCACCGCAGGCTTTGCGGTGCTCGGCCTGATGATGGCCTTTATCGGCGGCTTCTCGCTGCTGCAGTTTGGCAACATGAACCGGGCCGCTACCGGCTTCACCGACAGCATCCTGCCTGCCGTCGTTCGCACCAGCACCCTGGGTGAGACCATCAATGCCCTGCGCCGCTATGAGCTGGATGTGTTCCTGGTGGCGGACGACCCCCAGCAGAAAGCCCATTACCGCGATGCCAGCGAGCAGAGCCTGCGCGAAGCAGATCGCCAGGTAGCGGCCCACGATGCCACCATCTGGGCGGAGGATCTGGAAGAGCGACGTGCCTTCGACATCGTCAAGGCGGACTGGAGCAAGTACGTCGCCCTGCACCAGCTCATCAAACAGATGCAGGACAACGGCCAGATGGCGGAGGCCCAGCGCATCTTCATGGCGGAGGGGGTCACGCTGTACACCACCCTGTCCAAGTCGGTGGCCGAGCTCATTCGCATCAATCACGGCTATGCCGCCAACTCCCGCGCCCAGGTGGTGGGGGCGTTTGACAGCGCCAAGCTGAGCATCATCATCTCCCTGCTGCTGGGACTGGGGTTGGCGGCCGTGCTCTCCACCGTGCTGACCCGCCAGATCCGCGATCCCCTGGTGATGCTGGCCCGTCAGGCGCAGCGCATCGCGAGCGGTGATCTCGGCAAGGGTGAACTGCAGGAGTGGATCCGCGGCAGTCGCTTCAAGCGTGACGAGCTCGGTCAGCTCGGCACCGCCATCGATCGCATGCAGGGTGCGCTCGCGGATCTGGTGAGTGAAATTGCCGGCTCGGTGAGCCAGCTCAGCAGCGCCGTGGAGGAGGTGAGTGCCATCTCCGAACAGTCCGCCACCGGCATGGCCCGCCAGCAGAGCGAGGTCTCCCAGGTGGCCACCGCCATGAACGAGATGCAGTCCACGGTCAATGAAGTGGCCCGCAATACCACGGATGCCATGAGTGCCGCCAAGGATGCCTCCCGCACCTCGTCCCAGGGCAACCAGGTGGTGCGCAGCGCCATCAGCAGCATCGAAGATGTGTCGGTCAAGATTGAACAGGCGGGCGCCGTGGTGCAGCAGCTGGAGACCGACAGCGCCAACATCAGCATGGTGCTGGATGTGATCCGCGACATCGCCGGTCAGACCAATCTGCTGGCGCTCAACGCCGCCATCGAGGCCGCCCGTGCCGGCGAACAGGGACGCGGTTTCGCCGTGGTGGCGGACGAGGTGCGCTCCCTGGCCCAGCGGACTCAGGACTCCACCGCCGAGATCAGCAAGATGATAGAGCTGTTGCAGAGCCGCGCCGCCGAGGCGGGCAGCGCCATGCAGCTGAGCCGTCAGCAGATGCAGGAGAGCGTCGGGCTGGCGCGGGATGCCGGCAGCAGCATAGATACCATCAATGGGGCAGTCACCCAGATCACCGACATGAACACCCTGATCGCCACCGCGACCGAGGAGCAGAACGCGGTGACCGAGGAGCTCAACCGCAGCATAGTCAACATCCACAATGCCGCGGACGAGAACGCCCAGGGGGCGCAGCAGACCGCCCAGGCTTGCGTCGAGTTGAGCAAGCTGGCGACCTCGCTGCACCATATGACCCAGCGCTTCACCCTCTAGGGGCAGGCCAGCGAGTTGTATGGCTACTAACAACAAGGCCCCGTCCATTGGCGGGGCCTTGTTGTTTCCGACGATCTTGAGCGTGGAGGCTGTCGGCTTGGCCTGCAGCTGCCACTCACCATCAGCTCAGTCCGACGATCTCGCCATCATCATCGATGTCGATATGACGATAGGCCGGCAGGCTGCCGAGCCCAGGCATTGTCATGATGGGGCCCGCCAAGGCATAGACGAAGCCGGCACCGGCGCACAGCTTCACCTCGTCGATGGGCACCTCGAAGTCCGTCGGCACTCCCTTGAGGGCGGGGTCATGGCTGATGGAGAGCGGCGTCTTGGCCACACAGATGGGCAGGTGATCCCAGCCTGCGGCCGAGAGCGCCGCCAGCTGGCGGCGTGCCTTGTCAGAGAGCCGCACACCGCGCCCGCCATAGCCGCACTCCACCAGGGTGGCGAGCTTGGCACACAGGCTCATCTCATCGGGATAGAGCAGCTGGATCTGGCTTGGCATCTCGCAGGCGGCGACCACGGCACGGGCCAGCTCACTGGCACCCGCGCCCCCTTGAGTGAAGGCGCTGGAGATGGCCGTGCCGCAGGCGCCGGCTTGGCGCGCCTCGCGCATCAGCAGATCCAGCTCGGCCTGGCTGTCGGTGGGGAAGCGGTTGACCGCCACCACCACGGGCACACCATAACGGCGGGCATTGGTGATATGCCAGGCGAGGTTGGCACAGCCTTTCTCAAGGGTGGGCAAGTCTTCCCCCAGCAGGCTCTCGGGCAGCGGCTGACCGGGACGGATATCGAGCAGGCCGCTGTTGGCCTTGAGGCCGCGCACCGTGGCCACCAGCACCACGCAGGCTGGCGCTATGCCGGACTGGCGGTGCTTGATGTTGAAGAACTTCTCCAGCCCCATATCGGAGCCAAAACCCGCCTCTGTCACCACATAGTCGGTCAGTTGCAGCGCCATGCGATCGGCGATCACCGAGGAGTTGCCATGGGCTATGTTGGCAAACGGGCCTGCGTGCACCAGTACCGGGGTCTGCTCCGTGGTCTGCATCAGGGTCGGTTGCAGCGCGTCTTTGAGCAGCACAGTCATGGCGCCCGCGACTTCCAGCTGCTCGGCTGTGATGGGGTTGCCCTGGCTATCGAGGGCCAGCTGGATGCGGCCGATGCGCTCGCGCAAGTCTTTCAGATCGCTGGCCAGCGCCAGTATGGCCATCAGCTCGGAGGCGGCTGTGATGACGAAGCGATCCTGGCGTTCAACGCCATCGGCGGCGCCCCCCTGCCCAATCGTGAGGTGGCGCAGGGCGCGGTCATTCATGTCGAGGGTACGCGGCCAGAGGATGTTGGCGGGATCGATATCGAGCCGTGCCAGCCCTGTCCTGGCGGTGAAGTCGGCGCCGAGGCGGGTCTCGTGGAACAGGCGGGCATCCAGCGCGGCGGCCGCCAGGTTGTGGGCGGCGGTGAGAGCGTGAAAATCGCCGGTCAGGTGCAGGTTCATCTCCTCCATCGGCACCACCTGGGCGTGGCCGCCACCGGCGGCACCCCCCTTGACCCCGAACACCGGGCCCAGGCTCGGCTGGCGTATGGTGGCCATGCTGGGCTGGCCTATGTGATTGAGCCCCATGGAGAGACCCAGGGTGGTGACCGTCTTGCCCTCGCCGAGGGGCGTCGGTGTGATGGCGCTTACCAGCACCAGCTTGCCTGCCTTGCCAGCGGGTAGCCTGAGCAGATCCAGGCTGAGCTTGCCCTTGTAGTGACCGTGAGGGCTGAGCAGCCGAGCCGGTATGCACAAGCGCTCGGCCAGCGCATGGATGGGAAGGCGGGGGGACTGGCGGGAGATCTCGATATCGCTTAGCATCAGCACCTCGTTGGCATGTCAGGTCAAATATGCGGCGCAGTCTAGTGGAATCAACAGGGTTATCCAATGAGTAATAACATTTTATCCGGCAGTCGTGAGCTGCATCTAACGCCCATACTGCTGGATCTCAACGCCCTCTACCACCCGCCCAAGCGGCCGCTCACCGCCCTTGGCATCGTCAGCGCCTTCATGCCGCTGTTCGGTTATGGCTGGCAGGCGATGACCCAGGATCCCGAGACCCACTTTCGCCACGAACTGGGCAAGCGCATCAACAAGCACAAGACGGATGAGGCCAATCTCATCCTGATGTTGCAGCTGGCCGGCATGCTCGATTGCCACTGCCTGCACATCGCTCTGCCCTATGCCTTGAGCGAGGAGCAGCTCGCCACCCTGCGGCGCCGCCTGCCGCGCTGGCAACTGATGCAGACCGATCAACTGCTGGTGGCCGAGCTGCCGCTGCCCGCCGATCATACAGCGTCCCCCGAGACCCACTCCTGAACATCAGCCTCGCTTCCCGCCATGGGAGGCGAGGCCGCTTCCATCATCGAACCAATGCCACCGGTTAGACCTCCCGATCCCAGTAGTGGGGAGCGAGATAGCGCTCCTGCACGAACTCGATAAAGCAGCGCACCTTGGCCGAGACGAAACGGCGGTGCGGATAGAGGGCATAGAGCCCCACCTGCCCCTTCTCCCACTCCGGCAGCAGTGACACCAGCTCTCCCGAGCGCAGCGCATCGCCGACGATGAAGGTGGGCTGCAATATGATGCCCTGATGATCGCAGGCGGCCCGGGTCAGGGCCACGCCGTTGTTGGCGCGAAGCGGTCCCTGCGGGCGCACGCTCAGCTGCTCCCCATCCCGCTTGAAGACCCAGTCCGGCTGGGTCAGGGTGTAGATGAGGCAGTCGTGCTGCTTGAGATCCTCCGGGGTCTTGGGAGCGCCCTTGCGGGCCAGGTAGGTGGGGCTGGCACACACCTCCAGCCTCATCATGGCCAGCGGCTTGGCCACCAGGGAGGAGTCCGGCAGGTTGCCGATGCGCAGCGCCAGATCGAACCCCTCTTCCACCAGGGCCACTCGCCGGTCGCTGTACTCTATCTCCAGCTTCAGATCCGGGAAGCGTTCACGAAACAGCGGCAGGGCGGGGGAGAGGTGCAGGTAGCCAAAGTCCATCGGCACCGACAGCTTGAGGGTGCCCTGGGGCTGCTGGTTGTTGCGGGTGAGCTGGCTGTGGGTCTCTTCGAGCTCCGCCAGCAGGGCCTGGGAGCGCTGGTAGTAGAACTGGCCGGCCTCTGTGGGGTTGACCTGACGGGTGGTGCGCGACAGCAAGCGGGTGGAGAGGGACTCCTCCAGCTGCTGCATCAGCTTGGAGGTCATGGCGACCGAGATGCCGAGCTGGTTGGCGGCCTTGGTAAAACTCTGACACTCCACCACCTTGATGAAGGTGCGCATGGCGGCTATCTGGTCCATCTTTCACTCTCAGTTGATAATTATTTTAATAAATCGCTGATTATCTATTCCGATATGGAGGTTAGCATCTTGGGTGTTGTTGTGAACCCCCAATATGAAGGAACGAACGGATGAAAATGACCAAGGCCCTGCTGGCCTCCTGCCTGTTTATGGCGGCCCCCCTGATGGCGGCCGATTACGATGTCGATGCGGCTCACACCACTGTCCAGTTCAAGGTGGGGCACCTCGGCTTCTCCGAGCTGGTCGGTCGTTTCAACACCTTCAGCGGCACCTTCAGCATGGACGATGCCAACCCGGTAGCGGCCAAGGCAAGCTTCGAAATCGACGCCGCCAGCGTGGACTCCAACCACGAGCCGCGCGACAAACACCTGCGCAGCCCCGATTTTCTGGATGTGAAACAGTACCCCAAGATGACCTTCGTCAGCACCGGCTATGAAGGCACCAAGGAGAAGGGCGTGTTGAAAGGCACCCTGACCCTGCATGGCATCAGCAAGCCGGTGGCATTCGAGCTGGTTCACATCGGTGAAGGCAAGGATCCCTGGGGCGGCTATCGCAGTGGCTTCAATGCCTCCACCACCATCAAGCGCAGTGACTTTGGCGTGAGCTACATGTTGCCCGGCATTCCGGACGAGATGAGCATCAACCTGTTCGTCGAAGGCGTGCGCAAGTAATGGGCGCAGCACTCCTGCTACAAACCCTGGCGGCTCCTTTGGGGGCCGCTTTGCTGTCATGGCGCTGGCCACGACTGGGGTATCTATGGGGCGCCCTGGCGCTCTGGCTGGTGGGCTGCCTGCTGGGTGGTGCCTATGGGCTGCCGGTCAAGGCGTGGCAGTGGCTGCCGCTGACCCTGCTGGTGCCGGCGATGGCGGCGCAACTGGCCGACAAGCGGGCCGCGCTCTTGCTGTTCGCGGCGCTCGCCGCCCTGGTGTGGTGGCAGGGGCTCGCCTCTGTGCTGAGCAGTGAGCCTCGCATCTGGCTGGCGCTGCTGCCTGCCATCGTCTGGGTTGGCTGGGCTGATTTGCGCGGTGACAGCCACGAGGGGCTCGGCTTTGCGCTCGGCTTCATCTGGCTGGCGCTGGTGATCGGCATAGACGGCAGCCTGCTGATTGCCCAGCTGGCGGGGGCCCTGGCTGCCTTTGCCGGTTTCCGTGCCCTGCTTGGCGCCTTTGCCGGCGTCAAGGCGGCGCCTGCCGCGCTCGGGTTGGCACTGGCCTTCATGCAGATGCTCGCCTGGCAATACGTGGAAGTGCCGCTTGCGGTCTTGCTGCCGGTCTGGCTGTTGCCGCTGCTGGAGTGGGTCTTGCGCAACAAGCCCTGGATCCAGCGTTGGGTTGTGCTGATCCTGCTGGCGGGAGTCGGCACCGGATTGAGTCTGTGGAAGGTATGGCCCGAGGCCTCTTTGTACTGATTTTTAGCATAAAAAACAGGCAATTAACCCTAAAGTTGACGACTTCGTCATAGTCTGCACAGATAAAGATTGAGCCCCCTTGTGGATTCAGATAAAAAGGATTTTCAATTATCTGGACACACACAGAACCCGGTCATGCCGGGTTCTGTTTGCCTGCTTGTTTGCGGCGCGCTAAGGAGGCCACAGTTGCGCAGTCAAGGATCTGAGCATCTGTTTTTTCGCCATTTCACCGAGCAGGGACGCCTCGACGGTCTCTGCATCCTGCTGGTTACCCATCTGCTTCCCGATCGCCCCCAGTTTATCCAGGCTCTCGATCAAATCGGGCGGATCGGCGCCATCCTGCCCAAACCCAAGTCAGTGCACGGACCGACCCTGACCTGGGCCCAGCAGCACTACCCGGTGCTGCCGCTCAACCGCCAGTGGACCAACACGCCGCAGGGGGTGATAGAGCACATAGCCCCCCTGGTGGCCCCCCATGAACGGTTGATCATTCTGGACATAGGCGGCTACTTTGCCAAGACCCAGGCGACCCTGAGCGAGTATTTCGGCCCCCGTTTCCTCGGGGTGGTGGAGATGACCGAAAACGGCCATCAGCGCTACGAGCAGGAGGTGCTGGCGACCCCTGTCATCTCGGTGGCGCGCAGCCCCCTCAAGCAGGCCGAGGATATCCAGATTGGCCTGAGCGTGGTCTACTCCGCCGAGTCCCTGGCCCGCACCCTCAACCGTACCTTCAACGTCTGTCAGGCCGCCCTGTTCGGCTATGGCAAGGTGGGGCGCAGCATCGCCCGCGAGCTCAGGTGCCGCAACCTGCACCTGGAGCTGGTGGAGACAGACGTGCTGCGCCAGGTGGAGGCGCTCTCCCACGGCTTCAAGCTGGTGGGCAAGGCCGAGGCGCTGAGTCGGGCCGAGCTGGTGATCTGCTCCACCGGCAACGGTGCGCTGGATCTGGCCGACCTGCAGCAATTGCGCCCCGGCGCCATGCTGGCCTCGGTCACCTCGGCCGACGACGAATTCGCATTTTGTCTCTCCCAGCTGCCCTGGCCGAGCGAGGAGGTGTGCCCCCATGTGCTGGCGCTGACCCGGCCCGATGGCAGCACCATCTTCCTGCTCAACCGGGGGGAGGCGGTCAATTTCGTTCACGGCGCCGTCATCGGCGAATACGTCTATCTGGTGCTGGCGGAGATCATCGAGGGGGTACGTCAGCTGGCGCAGCAACCCCTGGTCCCCGGCCTGTTCGATCTGCCGCAGTCCACCATGCGCACCATAGCCCGCCACTGGCTGACCGATTTCCACGGGGTCAGCCAGTGAGCCAGGCGCTGCTTTTTGCTATTGCAGCCGGCATGGCGGGCCATCATTATCCCCATTTCCCGCTGGCCGATTTTTATGGAGTCACCCAATGACAGAGTCGTTAACCCCCATCAGCAAGCCCCGCATCGAGATCCGCTACTGCACCCTCTGTCGCTGGATGCTGCGCGCCGCCTGGCTGGCGCAGGAGCTGCTCTCCACCTTCGACAGCGATCTCGGCGAGGTGGCGCTGGTGCCCGCCAGCAAGGGGGAGTTCCGCATCCTGGTGAATGGTGTGCTGGTGTGGGACAGGGTGGCCGACGAGGGCTTCCCCGAGGCGAAAGAGATCAAGCAGCGGGTGCGCGACGTCATCGCCCCCGAGCGGGATCTGGGTCACTCGGATCGCAAGTCGGCCGCCGAGTAGGCCACAGCACCAATGACAAAGAGAGGGAGGCATAGGCCTCCCTCTCTCGTTGTGGCGTCCGGTCAACGGTCGGCAGCTGTGCTCGGCTTATCTTCGGCGGGGAGGCCGATATAGCGGGCCCGCTTGTGGGGCTTGAGGCGACTTGTGTCCACCCACACCAGGCCGTCGATGCAGTGGTTGAAATCGGGGTCTATGCCGAAATCCATGAACTGTACGCCGCCGGGCTCGCACAGCTCGGAATACTGCTTGTAGAGGGTGGGGATGGCGCAGCCCAGATTGTCGAGCCGGGCCTTGAGCTCCCGCAGATCGGCGGCGTAATCCTGCCCTGCAAACAGCGGCGGTGTGGCGGGGTAGGGGCGGCGCGACGGAGCTAGGGCCAGCTCGGGGGCAAAGTGCTGGCGGTAGAAACTCACCAGCAGATCCTTGGCCGCCGGCGGCAGGCTGCCGGACAGCGACACAGGGCCGAACAGATAGCGGTAGTAGGGATAGCGGGCCAGGTAGGCACCTATGCCGAACCAGAGGTAATCCAGCCCCCGCTTGCCCCAGTAGGCGGGCTGGATGAAGCTGCGGCCCAGCTCGATGGCGAGCTCCAGCCGGGGCAGCAGCTTCTCCTCGAAACCGAACAGGGTATGGCTGTAGAGGCCGGCCAGTCCCTTGCTCGCCATCAGCTCGGCCACGGGGGCGAAGCGGTAGGCGCCTATGATCTCGAGCCGGGCCGGATCCCACAGGATCAGGTGGTGATAGTCATCGTCGAAGGCGTCGAGATCCCGCCGCTTGCCCGAGCCTTCCCCCACGGCGCGAAAGGCTATTTCCCTCAGCCGTCCCAGCTCGCGCAGGATCACCGAATGGCTCAGCTCATGGCGCCGGTAGAGGTAGATCCCCTGACCGTCCGGGGTGTGGCCGAGGGCCTCGCAGGCTTCGATGGCCTGCTTGAGCTGACGGCGCTCCTCCGGCAGGGCTATGGGGGCCTCGGTCGCGAGTTTGCCCCGCTTGCCCTTGCCGATCCGGTAGAGGTGACTGCGCACCAGTTGCGCCGCCGTCTTGGCGGGGAGTCCGGCCAGGCTGGCCGGCGGAATGCGCGCCCCTATGGTGACCGCAATGCGCCCGCCCTGCTGGCGAAACAGCTGTTTGACCAGCAAGAGACCCGCCCAGGCGTTGTTGAGCCAGGCGGCGAGATAGAAACCCAGACCGTTGCGCCCGCCCAGGTGAATGGGCACCAGCGGGGTGCGGGTACGCTGGGCCAGTTTGATGAAGCCCCCCTGCCAGGGGCCATCCTTCACCCCCCTGGGGCCGAGGCGCGACACTTCGCCGGCGGGGAAGATAACCAGCGCCCCTTCGTTCGCCAGGTGTTCCCCCATCGCCAGAATGGCCCGTCGGTCGGTCTTGCCCCCCAGGTTGTCCACCGGCAACAGCAAGGGGCGCAGCGGCGCCAGCTGGGCCAGCAGCTGGTTGGCCACTATCTTGACGTCCGGCCGGATGCGACCTAGCAGGCGCAGCAGTGCCAGCCCGTCCAGCGAGCCTATGGGGTGATTGGCGACGATAATGACCCGGCCCGAGGTCGGTATGTGCTCCAGCTGTATCTCGCTCACCCGGTAGTCAAAATCGAGCTGCTGCAGCGCCTGCTCAACGAAATCGAGTCCGCGCAGATGGGGGTAGCGGCCGGCAAAGTGCTGGAAAGCCTCTTCGTGCAGCAGCCAGCGCAGGCCCCGGCCGAGCAGGGGGCGCAGCGGCGTCTTGTCCGGGAGGTGGGGCAGGTATTGTCGTAGCAGGGTATCGACGCTGAACATGGGCAAAGCTCCGGTGAACCTTTGCCCCAGCATGTGCGGTTTCTGTTCCCGCCATGTGGCAGCGGTATGACGGTTTGATGGCAGGGGCAGGGAATGGCCGTGTTCTGTTCCCGCCCTTGTGCCGCGGGATGATTGCTTGCTAGCAAAGAGGGGAGCCCGCTAACCGGCTCTCCTCTTGGTGGTCATGGTCGCGCTGGCTACCCGATTAACCGCGCCAGGCGGAGGTCAGCCGCACCAGCTCCACCAGGGTGGCGACCGCTTTCTCCATGGATTGCAGCGGGATGAACTCGTGCTTGCCGTGGAAGTTGTGGCCACCGGTAAAAATGTTGGGGCAGGGCAGGCCCATGAAGGAGAGGCGGGCGCCATCTGTGCCACCGCGAATGGGTTTGATCTTGGGCACCACGTCGGCAGCCAGCATGGCGGCCCTGGCCAGCTCGATGATGTGCATGTGCGGCTCTATCTGGCTGCGCATGTTGCGATAGCTGTCGGTCAGGGTGAGCTCGATGCGTGCCTTGGGGGCATCCAGCTGCGAAGAGGCGACCCGCTCCTTGAGCTGGGCCTTGCGGGCGGCGAAGCTATCGTCATCGAAGTCGCGGATGATGTAATGCAGGGTACTCTCCTCCACAGTGCCGCTCATCTGGGCCAGGTGGAAGAAGCCCTCGTAGCCGTCGGTCGCCTCCGGGGTCTGCTCGGGGGGCATGGTGGCGTGGAAGCGGGCGGCCAGGGTCTGGCTGTTGATCATGCTGCCCTTGGCGGTGCCCGGGTGCACGTTGTTGCCGACAAACCGCACAGTGGCGCTGGCGGCGTTGAAGTTTTCATACTCCAGCTCGCCCAGTTCACCGCCATCGACCGTGTAGGCCCATTTGGCCGGGAAGCGGTCCAGCGGGAACAGATCGGCGCCGCGGCCTATCTCCTCGTCCGGGGTGAGGCAGACCCAGACGTCGCCACGGGGGATCTCGGGGTGGGCCTGCAGATGGGCGATGGCGCTGAGGATCTCGGCGATGCCCGCCTTGTCATCGGCGCCCAGCAGGGTAGTGCCATCCGTGGTGATGAGATCCTGGCCCAGGTAGTTTTTCAGGCAGCGATACTGGCGAATGGCCAGCACCTCGTCCCCCTTGCCTAGGCAGATGTCCCCTCCCTGATAGTTCTCGATGATCTGGGGCACCACCTGCTCGGCCTCGTAGTCGGCGGTGTCCATGTGGGCAATCAAGCCGATGGCCGGCGCATCCGGCTGGTTGCCCGGCAGGCAGGCGGTGAGGTAGCCGTGCTCGTCCAGGGTGACCTGGGTCAGCCCCATCTGCTGCATCTCACCTTGCAGGGCGCGGGCGAAGATCAGCTGCCCCTCACTGCTGGGACAGACGGGATTGGTCGCATCGGAGCGGGTATGAAAAGTCACGTAACGCAGAAAACGCTCAAGCAGGGTATCCATTGGCAAGCCTCAAACCTGTGGTGAAGGGCCATTGTGGCCAATCTTGCCGGGGCGCTTATTGCGTCAGCGCAGTTTTTGTCACATTTTTTGGCGAAGATGTGGCGTGAAGCGTGTAAGGTAGAGCAAGCGGTGGCTACTGATATTCCACGCAGAATAAAATAACGAGAAATCGGCATTTTTAAGCGTGTTGTAATTAAG
Source organism: Aeromonas sp. MR19 (assembly GCF_963899305.1). Taxonomy (NCBI): domain Bacteria; kingdom Pseudomonadati; phylum Pseudomonadota; class Gammaproteobacteria; order Aeromonadales; family Aeromonadaceae; genus Aeromonas; species Aeromonas sp. MR19. The sequence goes on along the minus strand of NZ_CAWQWZ010000011.1, from coordinate 464,361 downwards.
CCCCATCCGGTGTGCGGCGTGGTGTCACAAGGGCTCTGCCCGAGGGGGCCAATCCCGCGCTATTTTCAGGGGCAAGAATGGCCTGCGGGCGAGCCTCGGCATCCCAGTGCCAGCCTCATCGGCAGCAAGATTTGATCGCCTTATTAAAAGCAGTTTTTGAACACTATTTTTTATTGTCACCGCTGGCGGTAAGTGTGTACACTCCGCGCCGATCCAAGGGTAACCCTGAAGCAGGCAGAGGCCGCCAGAAACCTGAAAGATCATACGCCTATAGGGCGAGGCACGCAGAAACGACAGACACTGCTGGGGTATGGTTTCTTTAATACCGGTTAGGCTCCGGTATCAGGGAGAACAACGGACACTCATTATCCATCTGACCGAGTGAGCCAATGGCTCATCATCTTCCCTTGTCATGGGCGGTCACTGGTGTTGAGTTGGGCTGTGGTCGTGGTCGTCCATCAACACGCTTGCGTGCTGGCGTCTTCGCTTTCTTCTTTGAAACCTCCCTTGTCGTCGTGATGCGGCCGAATGATGAACTGACGGCGTGGCTGATGTCGTCTGTCATCAAAGTACCGCGGCGCTGTTTGCGCAGCACCGCATACCGTTGAGCTTGATGTAAAGCCACCAGCCCCACATCAAGACTCGTTACTTCCCAAAATCCACCAGGCAGCCACAGGCTTGCCGCGATGTGCAAAGAGATGGTCTGGATGTGACAGAGAGTCACGGTCGAGGTCAAGCGGCCCTGCGCCGCGGGCTCAGACAGATGACTTTCCAGGCTCCAGCAGGCAGCTTTTGCTCGCCACGCTTTGCACTCGATGGTCTGGATGTGATTGAGGGTAACGAAGGCGGCCACTGGCCGCTCATTTGCGAGGCATAGCCCATGACTAACTGGTCCAGCAAGGACTCCTTGAAGGTCTACAACGTTCCCTACTGGGGTGCGGGTTTTTTCAACATCAATGACGCCGGTCATGTGACCGTCGCTCCCGACAAGTCACGCCCTGACGCACACATCGTCATCTCTGATGCCATCGAACAGCTGCGTCAGTCCGGGCTGACCACCCCAGTGTTGCTGCGCTTCCCCGACATCCTCAAGAGTCGGGTCGATGCGCTGTTCAACGCCTTTGGTCAGGCCATCGAGAAGTCAGGCTATGAAGGGGACTACCTGTGCGTTTACCCGATCAAGGTAAACCAGCAGCGTCGTGTCATCGAGACCATCAGCCAGTCCTACAGCGACAAGCCCCGGCTTGGCCTGGAAGCTGGTTCCAAACCGGAACTGCTGGCCGTGCTGTCCCATCACCATGAGCAAGGCTCGGTGATCGTCTGCAACGGTTACAAAGACCGCGAATATATCCGCCACGCCCTCCTGGGCAACCTGATGGGCCACAAGGTCTATATCGTGGTGGAAAAACCCTCCGAGCTGGAAATGGTGCTGGACGAGTCAGCTCGCCTCAACATCAAGCCCAACATAGGGGTGCGTGCCAAGCTTGCCTCCACCGGCTCCGGCATGTGGGAATCGAGCGGCGGCTCCATGTCCAAATTCGGCCTCTCCGCCTCCCAGATCCTGGCGCTGGTGGAGCGCCTGCGCAGCGTCGGCAAGCTGGATTGCCTGCAACTGCTGCACTTCCATCTGGGCTCCCAGATCGCCAACATCCGTGACATCCAGGGCGGTATCCGCGAGTGCGGCCGCTTCTATTCCGAGTTGCGTCGTTTGGGCGTGCCCATCGACGTGGTCGACGTGGGTGGTGGTCTGGGTGTGGACTATGAGGGCACCCGCTCCCAGAGTCACTGCTCCGCCAACTACAGCCTGTCCGAGTACGCCAACAACGTGGTGTGGGGCATAGGCGATGTGTGCCGCGAGTTCGACCTGCCGCACCCGACCATCATCAGCGAGTCCGGCCGTGCCCTGACCGCTCACCACGCCGTGCTGGTCACCAATCTGATTGGTGCCGAAGGGGTGGAGATGAGCGACATCAGCGCACCGGATGACGACGCCCCCACCATTTTGCAGAACATGTGGAAAGGCTGGCTGGACCTGCGCAGCGAAGATCCCTCCCTGCTGGAGATCTTCCACGACTCGGTGGCGGATCTGGGCGACGTGAACACCCAGTACACCATGGGTCTGCTCAACCTGGAGCAACGCGCCTGGGCCGAGATGCTGCACCAGAACACCTGTCTGGCGCTCAAAGAGCTGCTCAACCCGGTCAACCGCAACCACCGCGCGCTGGCTGACGAGCTCTCCGAGAAACTGGCCGACAAGTGCTTTGCCAACTTCTCCCTGTTCCAGTCCCTGCCGGATGCCTGGGGTATCGGCCAGGTGTTCCCGGTGATGCCGCTGACCGGTCTCGAGCGTCCGCTCAGCCGCCGTGGCATCCTGATGGACATCACCTGCGACTCGGACGGTCAGGTGGAGCACTACGTCGACGGTCTGGGTGTCGAGAGCACGCTGCCGATGCCGGAGTACGCCGAGAACGAAGTGTGCCACGTCGGCTTCTTCCTGGTCGGTGCCTATCAGGAGATCCTGGGGGATCTGCACAACCTGTTCGGTGACACCCACTGCGCGGAAGTGTGGCTCGATGACGAAGGCAAGATGGACATTCGCAACGTGGTGCGCGGCGACACCGTCGATCAGCTGCTGCGTTACGTCAACATAGACCCCTCCGTCATTCGCGAGAACTATCAGCGCATCGTCTCCCACCCGGCGCTGGACGACGCGACCCGCAAGGCCCTGCTCGACGAGCTGGAGCTGGGTCTGCAAGGCTACGCCTACCTGGAAGACGAATAAGCCTCTGGTTTGTTCGCCCCGTCGGTGGACACAAAAAGACGGGAATGAAAAACGGCGCCTTCGGGCGCCGTTTTTGTTGATGGCATCGGGCGCGCGGGAGGCGGGGCGGCCATTGTCATTTGAGTAGTGGATGTTTGCAGTAGGGGGCTCAAGGCCAGGATCCGGCAGATATCGGCCTCAGTCCGCTTCTTCTCTTGATCTGCATCAAGCCTGCTGCGGGCGGGTTATTTTACGGTCAGGAGTGATGTTGGTGGTATGTAACAAAAGGATGTGAATATGGAACTTGAAAGGGACCCGAGATGCTATACCGACGTCTGTATCGACGGTAAGTGGTATCACTATGACCACTGCAGCACGCAAGTTTACATGCTGATGGGGGGCGCGGCACCGAGACTGGAGCTGGCCTGTGAGCCCAGCAGCGAGGAGGAGCTGATCGCCATGCTCCAGCAACTGGCCCGCTTCTGAGCCTGTCTGATGGCCATCGGGCAATGCGCTGCGATGGCCACCTTCTGTTTTTTCCCGTCAGCCGTTCGTCTTGCGGCCAAACAGTTTCTTGCCCATCTCCATCAGGGCGCTCGCCGCGGCGTAGCTGCTGTCTGACTTGCCAACCTCATCGGCCACGTAGAGGAAGTTGGATCTGTACTTCTCCACCGCCTCTTCCCGGCTGTGCGCATCGATAAAATCCTCTTCCACCTCGAACCCCTGCGCCAGCAGCGCCTCTTTCTCAATCAGAAAGGTGGGGGAGGCCATGTCGACAAAGGTGTACTGCTGCCGGTTGGATGCCGGAACGGTAAAAAACTGGTATCTAGCCATCTGCGATTCCTCGCCTGAACGGGTGATAAATGATGTGACCTTCATCTTGTCGAACTGATCCCCGCGCCTCTTGCAGGCAAAAAAGGTAACGTTCGAATCTTGTTGTGGCTGGAGATTACCCTGCTTTCACCGCATCGCACAATGGGTGGCCGATACTTTTTTCGCCAGACAAAACAATGGGCTCTGCCTGGCAGGGCAAACAAAAAAACCAGCCTCATCACGAGGCTGGTGGCAGGGTTGTCGAACGAGCCATCAACCGGGGTCAGAGCACGAAGCTCTGCACCATGGTACGCATCTGCTCGGTGAGCCGGTGGATCTGGCGGGCGGCATCGCGGGCGGCGTTGGCCACCTGCAGCGCCTCGTCGCTGCCATCCGAGATGCGCACCACGTTGCGTTCTATTTCGTTGACCACGGCCCCCTGCTGCTCGATGGCACTGGCGATGACGGAGTTGGTATCGACCATGCGATCCACCTTCTCGGTGATGGCGCCAAAGGCCTGTTTCGCCTCCCGGGCCAGACCGACCCCCTCCTGCGCCTCATGGCTGGCCGACGACATGGCGCTGACCGAGGCGCGGGCGCCGGACTGCAGCTGCTCTATCATCTGCTGGATCTCGACGGTCGCCCCCTGGGTGCGGTTGGCAAGGGAGCGCACCTCGTCGGCCACCACCGCGAAGCCGCGTCCCTGCTCGCCGGCCCGCGCCGCCTCGATGGCGGCGTTGAGGGCCAGCAGGTTGGTCTGCTCGGCGATGCCGCGGATCACGCTGATGACGCCGCCTATCTGGCTGCACCTTTGCTCCAGCTGGCCGATGGCGTCGGCGGTGCGCAGCACCTCGCGGTTGATGTGGTCGATGGCCGCTATGGTGCGCTCGACCACGGCCTCGCCCTGGCCAACCACGGTTTGCGCCTCCTGGGTCATGCGGGCGGCCTGCAGGGCGTTGCCCGCCATGTCGTGGGAGGTGGCCGCCAGCTCCTTGATGGCGGTGGCGACCTGGTGGGTCTCCCCTTGCTGATCGGAAATCACCTCCTGGGAGCGGCAGGTGCGCGCCTCTATGTCGGTGGCACTCTCCACCACGGTAACGCCGTTTTCCCGCACCCGCAGCATCAGGGTGCGCAGCGTCTGCAGCGTCACGTTGTAATCCCGGCTGATGTCAGCCAGCTCATCCTGGCCGACGATCTCGATCTGCTGGCTGAGATCCTGGGCATTGACCCGGGCGGCTATCTCCCGCACCCGGCCCACTGTGCTGCGCAGGGAGAGGTAGGCGCCGATCATCAGATAGAGATAGAGCAGCAGTATGGCGGTCAGCGGCGCCGTCACCCACCAGAAGTTGCGCTGGTTGGCGGCCAGCCGCTGGTGCAGATCCGCCTCCAGCCGCTGGCGCACCTGGCCAGCCAGTGCCGTGATGGCGGTGTCCATGCCATCCCCCAGCGCCAGCACCTCTTTGGTCGAGAGCTGTACCAGCTGATCCTTCATCATCTTGTTTTCCAGGGTATCGACTCCCTGGCGCAGCTGCTGCAACAGGGCATCGGTCTGCTGGCCCAGCTCGGTGCGGTAGGCGGGAGCTATCTGGTAGAGCAGGGTCAAGTCGGCCTCCAGCTCCTGCAGGGTGGCGCTGATGAGATCGAGGCGAAAGCGCAGGCCGCTGTAGCCCTCGGCCTGAAACAGGCCGAAGTCGGCTATGGTGGCGGCCCTGTCCCGCACCTGGGCCAGCAGATCGCGCAATTGGGGCAGCCGCTCGCTGGCCAGGATCACCATGTAGTAGGTGCCAAGCGCCGGATCCTGGATCAGGCTGCTGGCGGCCGTGGTGCTCTTGTAGAGGTGGCGCACCTCGGTCAGCAGCTTGTCGTGGCGCAGGTTGCTCTGCTCCACCTCCAGGGTGAGCGCCTCGCTTTGCAGGCTTGACCAGCCTTGCGCCAGGGCGTCGAAGGCGGGGTTGCTCTGTTTGGTGTCGACGAAGGCGGCCAGGCTGGCCTCCACGGCCCGGGCCGCCGCCTTGACCTCCTCCTCGGTGGCCGGGGCCTGCTCATAGGCGTGCCGGGTGACCAGATTGCGATGGGTCAGCAGCGCCTGCTCGATGGCGGGGACAGGGGCCAGCTTGACCACGCCCGCCAGCTCCCTGCGGGCCAGGTTGTTGTCATCCTGCAATCGCCCCAGCAGGTTGGTCATGCTGTAGGCCAGCGGCAACAGCATCAGGCAGGACCAGAGCAGGAACTTGTATTTGAAGGAGAGCTGATTGCCCAGCCGGATGGCCGGGGTGAAAATCCATTTCATGTGAAGCCTCGATACCCGAAGTGGCGGGTGTGTACCGCGATGGCTGGATATTACCCTTAGCCGGCGAGGTCCGGTGAGACTGGGGTGCAAGTTGTGATCCCCTTGGCTTTTTCGGGGCAGGGCGGGGCTGTATGAGTCAGACAAACGGGCCACCCAGAGGGTGGCCCGTTATCGGTTGAACATTGGGCCGCGCGGCCCGGTTGGCGGCGGGTCAGTTGAACGCCAGGAAGGGCGAGACGCACAGCAGCAGGCCGGTGATTATGATGACGTAAAGGGAGGCGCCCTTGTACTTGTGCAGCGCTGGCACCTGATAGACCAGATAGGCCGGGATGAGGCACCCTACCATGCCGAAGATGGGGCTGCAGATGGAGGTGAAGCTCAGCACGGGGGCGTTGAGCACGATGGCGCCCCAGGAGAGCAGCACGGTGAACAGCATGATGCCGCGACCCACCAGCCCCTTGTTGATGCGATCTTCCGGCATCATCCGGCGCAGCAGGTTCATCGCCAGCCCCTGGCAGGCTTCACGAAAGCCCAGGTAGACGCCGAAGTAGGCGGTCATCACGGCGAAGATGTTGAGGGTCAGGCTCAAGAGCTTGAGGGTCTGGCCCGGCATGCCTTGCGCCACCATGGCCAGCGCCGAGATGTTCTCTTCGGAGGCCTTGACCGCCTGCTCGTGGCCCATGGCCAGGGTGAAGGAGACGGCGTAGAAGAAGACCACCACGAACAGGATGCCGAAGGCGATGTTCATGGCGCGCATCGCCTTGAAGCGGGCCACTTCCAGCGACTTCTCCCGCGAGCGGTAGGAGATCACCATGGGGCTCAGGCTCTGGATGAAGAGGATGGAGGTGAGGGTGAAGGGCAGCATTATGATGGCGTCCTTCATCCAGTCGCCGGCCGCCGGCATGGCGGTGATGTTGGCCGCGTCCCACTTGTCGACCATCATGAGGCCGAGCACGGCCACCACACTTATCTTGGTCAGCACCATGAAGGTGGAGATCTTGAACAGCAGGTTCTCGCCGCGCGACGCCAGTGCCACTAGGCCGCAGATCAGCACCAGGCCGTAGAAGGGGTTCTCGGAGAGCAGCTGTTGGGTTACCCCGAAGCTCTGCAGGAAGGAGGCGCTGTCATTGGTGATGGCGGTGGAGTAGACGAACACCCAGATCACCAGCATCACGAAGTAGAGGGCGCCGAGCAGCATGCCCCAGTTCTTGCCGAGGTAGCCGGTGATGACGCTGGGGTAATCCTTGCATTCGGGCGAGGTGGCCAGGGTATTGATGAAGAGGCGCTGGAACATGTACATGGCCGGGTAGCCGATCACCGCCGACAGCAGGAAGACCCACAAGCCCATCAACCCCACCTGCACCGGCAAAAAGACGATCCCCGCGCCTATGGCCATGCCGATGCTCATGATGATCCAGCCCCAGTCGGTGCTGTCAAAACGAACTGCTTCTTTCCATTCCAGCGTGCCCATGGCGGGCCGGGTGAGTGTCGTGCTGTGAGCGTCCATGGTTGACCTTGTTGTTATGTGAGTGATTGTTGGCGCAAATATAGTTGAATAAAAAACCCTAAACAATGGCGGGTTTCTCTCATCGGCTCAAATCGGAATGGCGCTCACAGTTTGTGTTAATGCGGCGTTATCGCGCTAATCTGGTTTTAAATTTATAAAATAGTTGAATGAACGGCTTTAAAAGCAAATAATGTTGCATGAAACAAATTGCACAAGTGCAACATTATTTGAATGAAAGTGGAGGTCATATGAAAACCATCATCACATCAGCCGCAGCACCCGATGCCATCGGTCCCTACAGCCATGGCACCGCCTATGGCGACCTCATCTTTACCTCAGGCCAGTTGCCGGTGTGCAAGCAGCAGGGCGGCGTGGTGGAGGGGGGGATCGCAGCCCAGACCCGCCAATCGCTGGAAAACCTGAGATCCGTGCTGGAAGCGGCCGGTGGCAGCCTGGATACGGTGCTCAAGACCACCTGTTATCTGGCGGAGATCGGCGATTTTGCCCAGTTCAATGCCGTCTACAAAGACTATTTCCAGCAAGATTGCCCGGCCCGCAGCTGCTTTGCAGTGAAGGATCTGCCGATGGGCGTCAAGGTTGAAATCGAAGCGATCGCCCACATCGCCCGTTAATGCTGATAAAAAGGTCCCCGCAATGAAGCAAGCATGGCAGCAGTATCTGCAGATTATTCAACAGGTTGTCAAACCGGCGCTGGGCTGCACCGAGCCCATCGCCGCCGCTTATGCCGCCGCCGTCGCCGCTCGGCAACTGGGCTGTGAAGTCCGGCGCATCGAGGTCGCGGTGTCGGATAATCTCTACAAGAACTCCATGGGGGTCTATGTACCCGGCACCGGCAAGATAGGGCTGGCCATAGCCGCGGCCGCCGGTGCCATCGGCGGCAAGGCCGATGCCGGACTGGAGGTGCTGGCCGCCATCACCCCGGCGCAGGTTGCCCGGGCCCAGACCCTGATCGATGCCGGTGGCGTCCAGGTCAGCCGCACCGAGGCGCCCGAGTTCATCTACTGCCGCGTGAGTGTGTTCGGCGCTGATGAGAAGGGGGAGGAGCACAGCGCCGACGTGACCCTGTGCGGCGGCCATACCCGCATCGTCGAGCAGCGCCGCGACGGCGAGGTGACCTTCACCGCCGATCAGAGCCAGCGTGGGGCCACAGGCGCCATCTGTGACGGCGTCGACATCAGCATCGCCGCCATCCATGAGTTCGCTACCCAGGTGGAATTTGAGCAGATCCGCTTCATCCTCCAGGCCTCCGAGCTCAACGGCAAGCTCTCCGACGAAGGGATGAATCACCCCTATGGCCTGGAGATAGGCCGCACCATGCAAAAGAGCATCAGCGCCGGCTTCATCGGCGAGGATGTGATGAACCGCATCGTGATGCGCACCGCCGCCGCCTCCGACGCTCGCATGGGGGGCGCCAGCCTGCCGGCCATGAGCAACTTTGGCAGCGGCAACCAAGGCATAGCCGCCACCATCCCCGTGGTGGTGATCGCCGAGCGTTACGGCGCCAGCGAGGAGCAGTTGGCGCGGGCCCTCATCATGAGTCACCTGGGGGCCATCTACATCAAGTCCCACTATCCGCCCTTGTCGGCGTTCTGTGGCAACACGGTCACCAGCGCGGCGGCCGCCATGGCCATGGTCTATCTGGCGGGCGGCAGCCTGGCGCAATCCTGTCACGCCATCCAGAACGTGCTGAGCGACAGCGCCGGCATGGTGTGTGACGGGGCGAAAGCCTCCTGCGCCATGAAGGTGAGCACCTCCTCCGGCGCGGCCGTGCGCGGCTTCCTGATGGCCATCAACAGCCATTCGGTATCGGGGCAGGGGATCGTCTCGCACGATGTCGAGCAAACTATCAAAAATATCGGGCAGATGGTAAAAGACGGCATGTCTGCCACAGACACCACCATTATCGACATCATGTCTGCTTGATCACGCGACCTGGCTGCTGCCGGTGACGGGCAGCAGCACTACCATGAAGGCCCCCATGAAACTGCAAGAGTTGACCCCGACTGACTTCGAGATCCTCAAGGCGATGGAGATCATAGTGGACGGCATAGCCGCCATGTATGGCCAGCACACCGAGGTGCTGCTGCACAGCCTGGATGTGCGCAATCCTGCCATCATCAAGATTGCCAACGGCCATATCACGGGCCGCAGTGTCGGGGCCCCCATCACCAACCTGGCGATGATGAAGCTCAAGAGCGGGCAGGACATCTCCAGCCCCTACATGACCAAGTGCGCCACCGGCAAGACCTTGCGCTCCCTCACCACCGTCATTCGCAATGGCGAGGGGCAGGCCATAGGGCTGCTCTGCATCAACACCGACATGGACGCCCCGCTGCAATCCGTGCTGCGCACCATGATGCCAGAGTGCATGCAGCACCATGAGCCGAGCGGCACGCCGGAAGTGTTTGCCCGCAACATAGACGAGGCCCTCAACAGCACCATAGACACAGTCAGTGCCGAGGTGCGTGGCAACGACGCCGTGCCGCCGTCCCAGAAGACCCGGGTCATGGTCAACCAGCTGCATGATCTGGGGATCTTCGAGCTCAAAGACAGCGCCCAGATAGCCGCCCGCCAGCTCGACATCTCGGTGCACTCCATCTACCGCTATCTGCGGGAAATCAAGAAAGGCTGAGCCCGCCCAGCCTGAACGTCGTGGCAGGAACCGGGTCAGCCCTGACCCGTTTGCCCGCCCCTTGCTGCCAGCTGAGTCTCCATCGCCCCGCTCATCTGTTATCATCTGCCCTTTCGTCTATCTCAACTTGCTGGAGAAACCATGCCTCGCACCCTCTATCTGCTGCGCCACGGCCAAACCCGCTATAACGCCGAGCTGAGGCTGCAGGGGCGCTGCAACTCGGATCTGACCGCCAAGGGGGAGGCGCAAGCCACCGCCATGGGCGCTCGCCTGCGCGAGCTGCTGGATGACGCCGCACGCTGGACTATCTATGCCAGCCCGCTCGGTCGGGCGCGGCAGACGGCGCAACTGGTGTGCCAACAGCTTGGGTTCGATAGCGAGCGCATCGTCTGGGACGAGCGGCTGGTGGAGCTGGACATGGGAGAGTGGGAGAGCCGCCGGGTGCCCGAGCTGCTGGCGGCCCACCCAGATCTCGATCTGGAACAACCCGACTGGTATCTGCAAGCCCCCGAGGGCGAGAGTTTTGAGAGCATTCAACGCCGGGCCCGGAGCTGGCTGCAGGATGAGCGCATTGCAGAGCGTGCCATCGTGGTTTCCCACGGCCTGTTCGGCGCCATGCTGCGCGGCGCCTATGCCGATCTCGACTACACCACCACCTGGTCACAAGAGCTGCCGCAGGATGCCTTCTTCAAACTCAGCGGCGGCCGCATCGAGCGGATCGCCTGCTAACCCCGACGAAAACGGCTCGCCACTGGCGAGCCGTTTTATTTAACAGGAGTTAGCCAACCGCCAACTTTGCTGCTTCTTTCCACATGAAGGGAGGCATCGGAGTAGCCAACTGCCATTTGATGTTCATCGGTTGGCTGCCGCTGTGGGAGATGTACTCCACCTCGCCAAAGTTCACGAAGCCAAGGGTACGGCCAAATTCATCTTTGCTCTGCTCACGGACGAACAAAAACAAGCGCTTACCCTCCTTCTTATGCTCAATATAACTCAGGCCCTTACCACGCTCAGGGCGAGCACTGTTTTGGCTCTGCCAATGGAACAGCGACTCGTTGATGGCGTAGTCGTGATAACGAGTGGTAGGGGAGAAGTGCTGCTCCGTTTTGTTCAGAGTCACGAACAGCAACTCGATATTTTGCTCTGCGATGACATATACCCCTTCGCGAGCCGTAGGCTGTTGCTCGAAGGTAGTGGCGCCAAAGCCGACCAGTACCTGCTCTCTGGCATAACGGGCATGCAGTTGCAGCGGATTACCGGGCAAGTGAGGCATGGCTCGTTGCTCGTGCTGCACCCGGTTGATCAGCATGGGCAACAGATCTGCCAGCTCGGTCCTTAACTCTGGTTGATTGAGTCGTTTCAGGCTGTGCGCCAAGGAGCTAAAGCCTGCATTGGGACCGCTCTGTTGCCAGAAGTCGTAATGGCACATCAAGGCCATGCGTTCATCGTGCTCGGCCGTTAAGGTAAAGGCGTCTGCCACCAAGGTTTGTAAGAATTTCAAGTAATGGAGCGCATCGCAGCCCAATAGCCGGGTTTTGATGGCCCGGGTGTAGAGGGTAGATAACTTCTCATCGCTCATTTCAGAAACGGTATGGTTGCGGGCCTGTTTGACCAAGGTGCTCCAGTTGCCGCGCTTGTAGATCTCCTCGAGGCTGATATGGGGGTAAAACTTCAAAAAGTTCGCCAGCGTCAGCGGCAAATCACAATCCTGTGAAAAACGGCGGATCAGGCCCATGAGTCGCGAGGTATTGAGGGTCGCCTTCTTGATATTGCTCAGAATTAACTCTTGGGTCTGTTTTGAGAGCTCGATGCGGCAGCCCAAGGGGGCGTGAGGGAAGCCCTGTTTGATTTCGTGGCTGATCGCCTTATTGGTTTTACCCACCAGTGCCCGGAATTTCTGGGCAAAGTCATACTCAGCACGGGCATTACCGACAAAATCCAACACGGTGCAGCACTCTTTATCGTTTGCCAGTCGCAGACCCCGCCCTAATTGCTGCAAGAAGATAGTGAGGCTTTCCGTCGGTCGTAAAAACAGCAAGGTATCGACTTCCGGGATATCGACCCCTTCGTTGAAGATGTCCACCACGCAGAGAATATTGATAATCCCGGTGCGCAAATCTTGTTGTTTGCTATGCCGCTCGTCTCGGTTATCGCTGGTGAGAATGTCAGCCTTGATGCCCTTCAATAAAAATGCCTTGCGCATAAAATCGGCATGTTCACGGCTCACACAAAAGGCCAGCGCCTTGATCATGGTTATATCGGTGACGATCTCATAGAGGCTCTGGACGATTTTCTGCACCCGCTGCTGATTGTGGGTGTAGATATTGGTGAGTTCGGTGATGTCATAGCGGCCATTTTTCCAAGCGACTTGGCGCAAATCGGTATCATCGTCGATGCCAAAATATTGGAACGGACAGAGATGGCGGCGATTGATGGCCTCTGGTAGGCGGATTTCAGCGGCGATCACGCCACCAAAGTCGGCGAGAATATCACCGCCATCATGGCGCTCTGGCGTTGCGGTCAATCCCAACAGAATGTGAGGGTTAAAGGCGGCGAGCAAACCACGATAACTGGCTGCAGCAATATGATGAACCTCATCGATGACGATGTAATCGAAATATTCTGGGCTAAGACGCAAACTAGCCAGTTGGTTATTCAAGGATTGCACCGAGGCAAACAGCTGATGATAGTGGGTTGGCACAACCCCACCGACCAAGAGTTCACCAAAATGGGATTGCTTGAGCACACCGCGATAAGAGGCCAATGCTTGGCGCAAGATCTCCTCTTTGTGGGCGACAAATAGAAGCTTGGCGTCGGGTTTGGTTTTCAGAAAACGAGCAAAATCAAAGGCGGAGATGAGGGTTTTTCCTGTGCCGGTGGCCGCAACCACCAAGTTACGAAAGCGCTGGTGCAAGGAGCGCTCCATGGCCAATTGCTCAAGGATCTCCTGTTGATGGGGAAACGGCGTGATATCAAAGAAATAGGCAGGGGCATTTTTGTCGCCATCACCACGAGCCTCTTGCAGCGCATGCTGTAATTTTGTTCGGCTTTCGAGCTTGCCATCAAACAGCTCAAAATCATCGGACTCCCAATAGGTTTCAAAGGTACTCAGGGATTTCTCAATAATATGAGGGATCTCTTGCGAGGTGATTTTTAGGTTCCACTCCAAGCCACTGGTGAGGGCAGAATGAGAGAGGTTGGATGAACCTATATAGCCGGTATGAAAGCCCGTATTTCGGCAAAAGAGATAGCTCTTGGCATGCAACCGCTCGCGCTGGGTGTTGTAGCTGAGTTTGACTTCTGTGTTGGGCAGGCTGGCTAAAAATTCGACTGCCTTGGCGTCGGTTGCCCCCATATAAGAAGTGGTAATCACTTTTAATTGGCGGCCGCTACGGGTGAACTCCTCCAGCTCATGGCGAAAAATACGAATACCTGCCCATTTGATAAATGAAACCAACCAGCAGATGCTATCTGCCGATAATATTTCCCGTTTAATCTCTGATTCCATCGACAAACCCGCATTGCTGCCGCAGAAAAGCTCACTTTGCGTTAGACCTGTCAGAGGGAAAATATCTTCGGCATATTGCTTTAAATTAGCGGAGATGGGGTTATCCAACTGATAGAGAGCCGTCAGGATTTTCCCCTGACTATCGATGAGGTTCTCGCCAATAAAGTCTGGGTCTTGTGTGCGATCCTTTAACCAAAGCAATAACTGGTTAGCCAGTTCAATTTGCCGTTGCAGCTGATCCTCTCCAGTGACCGAACCCACCGCATATTCCAAAACACGGCTCAGAAATCGTGATAACCAAACTGCCGCTTCGGCCGGCTCAAGCTGGCGTTCCCCTACGTAAAAACGCTCGCGGTCGAGTCGAGATGTCAGCAGTTGAGTAATGAGCTGTTCATAAATGCCGCATTGTTGCATCGCACACTGGCCTTGAACGTTGTACATAAGGGTGGCGAGAAGAGTATCATTTTTTCCAACCAAATCAGTAAGCTGTTGTCGCCTGTTACTCGTTTGAAGATCGCTCCGGTTTTCCGTGATACAGCTCGGCAGTGGCAACCACAGGGAGGTGGTGATGGATCCGGTTTCTTATCTTTTTTCGGCCTATCTCAATCTGGTGCAGCAGCAGGTATCGGATATTTATGGCACCGAGCCCAAGTCGCTGGTGGTGGAGTATGAGGGGGAGCAGATCCCCTTTGTCTTCCAGTTCTGGCAGCTTCAGCCCAAAAGTGTCTGCCGCAGTTACGAGCAGGATGCGCGACGTTTCAGCCAGTGCACCGTCAAGGCGTCCGCCCTGTTTGGCAAGCTGTGTGACGAGTTGTCTCGCCAGGACAGTAATTGGCAGCAACCTCAGTATCGCGCTATGTACTGTGCGGCGTCAGTCAACTATCGCCCCATGATCGCCGACATTCGCGAGAGCAAACAGGATCCTGCCCGGCAGGCTGAACGCGCCTGCAATCAGGCCATTCTGGCGGCCATGGACAGTGATGATGAAACCCTGCTGGCTCAGCGTGAACAGGCTTGTAGCGCGCAGCGGTGAACACCAAGGCCTCTTTCATTCAGCCATCAGCCGTTCTAGGCCATCTTTGCGCCTTGCGGCACAGTTGCCATGTGTGCAATTGGATATGATGAGGGGGCTGGCGGGCCAGTCTGTACGGCCTGCGGCATCGACACACAGCAACCAGGAGGGGACATGATCAGCCACATCGACCATCTGGTATTGACGGTGAGCGACATAGAGCGGGCCGTCGCGTTTTACAGCTCTGTGCTCAACATGGAGGCCATCACCTTTGGCAAGGGGCGTCGGGCGCTGCGCTTTGGCAACCAGAAGATCAATCTGCAACTGCCGGGGCAGGAGCCGCGCAACCGGGCGCAGGTGGGGGCGGGGGATCTCTGCCTCATCACTCGCTGGCCGCTGGAACAGGTCATAGCCCAGCTTCACTGTCACGGAGTCGAGATAGTGGAGGGGCCGGTCACCAAGAGCGGCGCCTGCGGGCCCATCGAATCCGTCTACTGCCTGGATCCGGATCAGAACCTGGTCGAGATCAGCCGCTATCCCTGATGGCGCTGTCTGATCCCTGCCGGCGAATGCTGCGGGCCCTGCCATGGCTTGGACCCGCCAGCCCCTATCGTAATCAGCTGCCTCTGGAGGGGGGATGACGCCCCTCGGCTGACGACTCGCGCTTGACTGCCTGCCGACCGCCCTAAAAGGGCGAGTCCGGCGTATCCACTTCATCCAAAAACGCGTCTATGTCGGCCCGATAGTCGGCATCGCTGCGCTCGTTGCCGACCTGTGCCGGCTGCCCCATGGCCGCTGGCGGGAGCTGGGCTGGCGCCGTCAGCGTCTCCATCACCCGCGCCTGCAGATAGGGGTAGAAGGGGTTGGAGGAGGTGCGGGTGAGGGCGCCGGGATTGACGATCAGTACCCCGCGCTCCCCGCGCAGGGCCAGGCCGCCCAGGTTGATGCCGTACTGGTTCATCTGCTCGGGGCGGGGCGCCATGCCATAGAGGGGATCGTCCATGGGGAAGGGCAGGGCCACGTGGGAGAGGGAGTAGATCTCCTTGGGATAGTCGATGCCAAGGGGCTGGATCTGCTGCGGCCCGCCGCCCGCGGCCAGGGTGCTGGCCTGGGTCTGTGGACGAGACGTCGCCTCGTTGCCCACCACCGTCAGCCGATAGGGCTGGGGCTGGCTCGGCAGCAGGTGACTCAGGGCCAGCTCGGAGGCGCTGTTTATCAGGGGGCCGAAGACAGAGCCGCGATTGATGTCGAACAGCACCAGCTCGCTGCCGTTGGCCGGCAGGAAGTGGTAGAGATCGGCGATGATGGAGCGGGTGCTGACCGTGTAGTCCATCACAGACTGGAAGGTGAGGGCCGGGGGAAATGCCACCAGCTCGCCACTGGCTGCCAGCTGGCGCACTTGCTGCTGGATGGCGTGGGTCAGCCGGTAGGATTGGCGTGCCCCGTTGACCGGGAAGGAGTTGTATTTGAACGGATTGAACTCCGGCATGATGCCGAGCCAGGCCGCGTTGGCAAAGGCGGGCAGCAGGGCGGGCACCGCCTTCAGGCCAGCAAAGCGGGCAAAGCGGGTCACTCCTATCATGGGGGAGATGAGCACCAGCCGATCCGGCTTCGCCAAGGTGCCCGTCTTGTCTTCCAGCGCATCCAGCGCGTATTTCACCGCCAGTGCGCCGCCGTTGGAGAAGCCCACCAGATGCAGCGGCAACTTGCCCGGAGCCAGCACCCTGGCCTCGCGCACCGCCAGCCGGGTGGCTGCCAGCCAGGTTTCCCACTCCATCTTGACCAGCCCGGCGGGCACTGTGCCGTGGCCGGGAATGCGCAGGCCCAGGGCGATGAAGCCCTGCTCGCGATAGCGCTGGGCCAGGTGACGCAGGCTGTAGGGGGAGTCGGTCAGGCCGTGCAGGAACACGGCCACCCCCTTCACCTCGCCATCCGGGCGCAGCAGGTAGGATCGGTTCCAGTTATCGCGAAAATGGGCGGGATTGATGGGCGCATCCTGAAAGTAGCGATTGCCCGCCAGCTGTTGCTCCGGCGGCGTCTTGGCGACCACCTCTTGCTCCACCAGACTGAACAACTGCTGCTCGCGGGTTAGATAGGCTTGCCAGTCGCTGCTATCCAGCGCCTCGGCACTGAGTTCGGGTGGCACAAAGGTATGCCACAGTTGTAGCGGCGCCGCCTGCCAGGCGAGGTAGGCGATCACCCCCCAGCCGAGCAACAGCGCCAGCAACAGGGTCAGCAGAGAGAGGCGAAGGAGGCGACGGGTACGAGCCAGCATGAAACTGTCCTTGGCAATGAAGAGGGGGCCGGCACAGGTTGGGCCGGGCTGCCGGAATGAGCGCTGCGATTTGAATGCAGAAATATGGTCTAAAGCCTAATGGAAACAAGGTGATAAGTACAGGCGATGGCAGGTGGCAAGGCCATGAAAAACGCGGCAGCCCCTGGGCTGCCGCGCTGTGTGTTGGGCCTGGTCAGTTGAGCTGAACTAGCAGACCCCCTGCGCCAGCATGGCATCGGCCACCTTGACGAAGCCGGCGATGTTGGCGCCGCTCTCGTAGTTCACATGGCCCTCGCCATCCTGTCCGAAGCGGACACAGGTGGCGTGTATGCTGGTCATGATCTCCCTGAGGCGGGCATCCACCTCTTCCCGGCTCCAGGAGAGGCGCTGGGCATTCTGGCTCATCTCGAGGCCCGAGGTGGCCACGCCCCCCGCATTGGCCGCTTTGCCCGGGGCAAATAGCACCCGGGCCTCGTGGAATAGCTTGATGGCGGCGGCGCTGCTCGGCATGTTGGCCCCCTCGGCCACCAGCTGCACGCCGTTGGCCACCAGTTGTCTGGCGTCCTCTTCCCCCAATTCGTTCTGGGTGGCGCAGGGCAGGGCAATCTGGGTGGGCAGGTGCCAGGGCGTGCGGCCGCTCAAAAACTCGAGCCCCAGCTCGTGGGCATAATCGGCAACCCGCTTGCGCTGCTCGTTCTTGAGTGCCATCAACCTGGCCAGCTTGGCGGGGGTAAAGCCATCCGGATCATGGACTGTGCCACCGGAGTCGGAGGCGGTGATCACCCGGGCGCCGAGCGCCATCGCCTTCTCGATGGCGTATTGGGCCACGTTGCCCGAGCCAGACACCGACACCGTCATGCCCGCCAGCGACTGATCGCGATGGGCCAGCATGGCCTGGGCGAAATAGAGCAGGCCGTAGCCGGTGGCCTCGGGGCGAATGAGACTGCCACCAAAGGAGAGTCCCTTGCCGGTGAAGACGCACTCGGCGCTGTTGGTGAGCTTCTTCATCATGCCCGCCATGTAACTCACCTCGCGCCCGCCCACCCCGATATCGCCGGCCGGCACGTCTGTGTTGGCCCCCAGGTGGCGATAGAGCTCCAGCATCAGCGCCTGGCAGAAGCGCATCACCTCCCCCTCGCTCTTGCCCTTGGGATCAAAATCACTGCCGCCCTTGCCGCCGCCCATGGGCAAGGTGGTGAGGGCGTTCTTGAAGGTCTGCTCGAAGGCGAGGAATTTCAGTACCGAGAGATCCACCGAGGGATGAAAGCGCATGCCGCCCTTGAAGGGGCCTATGGCCGAGCTGTGCTGGATGCGATAGCCGCGATTGACCTGTACCCGGCCCTGGTCGTCGACCCAGCTCACCCGAAACTGGATCAGCCGCTCCGGCTCCACCAGCCGCTCCAGCAGGCCGTGCTGCAAATAGCGGGGGTGGCGTTCCACATAGGGCCAGATGGAGGCGACCACCTCGCTCACCGCCTGAATGAACTCGGGCTGGTGGGGGTTGCGGCTGGCCACCTGGGCCAGAAAATCCGTCTGGGATAGGGAATGACTCATCTGTAACTCCTGTAATGAATGATGAAATTGGCCTCTTGCCAGAGAAAAGCGCATGCCGTGCATCCAAATTTATGATTTGTGTTGGGGATGAATGCGGACAAAGATTTGGTTTTGTGTCTGGTTTGCCAACGATTGTTGTGTTGGCCGCCGAAAGTCACAGAAAACCGGGATGGCTGCAGCAAGATAATTCGCGACAACGAAAATCTTTTTATGCATTTTAAGTTAATAAATAGCAAGCTGTTATTGGTGATGTAGGGCGCAGGGGCAAGCCGGTTGCATATGGCGTGAATGTTTTCAGGATGAAAATGGGAGGCTCTTTATGCCTCGCCCTGGTCGCCATTTTTTAACCTTTCTCTTGGCCGCATCCCGGCCTTGCCGTGTTGGGCGAGGAGCAAGGCGCCAGCGGTGCGGCCGCATAATGGCATGACGCCACGCACATTTTGGGGTGGCGCGTCGCCGTGGATGGCAAGTATCCGGCGTGCTGGACGGGGCAATATGCTACTGTAGCGGCGTTTTTTGATGGTTAAGCTGGCCTTGGCCTTTTTGAAGATGGAATGGTATGCAGAACTTTGACGTAGTGAATCGGCTGATGCAGCAGACAGCCTCCCCGGCCTGGCCGGAACCGGCAACCGCGCAACTGGATGGGGCTATCGGCCTGTGGCAGGTGACTCATGCTGGCTGATGAATCCATGCGCCTGAACAAATACATCAGCGAGAGCGGCATCTGCTCGCGCCGTGAGGCCGACCGCTTCATCGAGCAGGGCCAGGTCTTTATCAATGGCAAGCGGGCCGGGATCGGCGATCAGGTGTTTGCCGGGGATCTGGTCAAGGTCAACGGTCAGGTGATCGAGGCGCGGGAAGCCGACAGCCTGGTCTTCATCGTGCTCAACAAGCCGGTGGGCATAGTCTCCACCACGGAGGCGGGCGAGAAGGACAATATCGTCGATTTCGTCAACCACAGCACCCGCGTCTTCCCTATAGGGCGGCTCGACAAGGACTCTCAGGGGCTCATCTTCCTGACCAACCACGGCGATCTGGTCAACAAGATACTGAGGGCGGGCAACGATCACGAGAAAGAGTACCTGGTGACCGTCGACAAGCCGGTGACCGACGAGTTTGTGCGTGGGATGGCGGCCGGGGTGCCTATCCTCGGCGCCGTCACCAAGAAGTGCAAGGTGAAGAAAGAGGCGCCCTTCGTGTTTCGCATCACCCTGGTGCAGGGGCTCAATCGCCAGATCCGCCGCATGTGCGAACACTTCGGCTTCGAGGTGACCAAGCTCGAGCGCATTCGCATCATGAACGTCAGCCTCAAGGGGTTGCCGGTGGGCGAGTGGCGGGATCTGACCGACGACGAGCTGATCGAGCTGTTCAAGCTGATCGAGGACTCTTCCTCCGAGGTGAAACCGGCCAAAGGCGACAAGCCCAAGGTGGCCAAAGCCGCTGTTGCACAAACCGGCAAAGCGGCGCAAGGCAAGAAGCCGCGCCGGGATGATGATCACGAGATAGGCGGTCGTCCCAATGTGCCGGGCCCGGAAGCCTTCGAGAAGAAGAGCCCGGTGGGCAAGGTCGGATCCGGTAAAGGGGCTGCCAACAAAGGCGGCGCTGGAAAAGCCGCCGCAGGCAAAGGGGCCCCCAACAAGGGCGGCAAACCGGCCGCAGCCAAACCACGCGCCGGCCAGTCTGGCCGCCAGAAGAAGGGGCGCTGAGGCGCAACCCTGAGTGGCGTCAGCCTCCCCTTGTTATCCCCAACACACCGGCCTCAGGCCGGTGTTTTGCTTTGGGCCTGACTGCTGGCCGTGGCCGCAGACGCTGGCAACCTCATCACCTTGGCATAGCTGCGCGGATCGAGGCGCAGCACCAGCAGGCTCATCAGCACCAGGCCCCCCAGCTGCCACTGCCAGGCGGCGGCGAAGTCACCGCTCAGGTGATGGAGGCGGGCGGCCACCCAGGGGCCGGTAGCCGCCAGCATGAAGCCAAATCCCTGCATCAGGGCGCTGAGGGTGCCGGCGCGGCGCGGGTCGGGCAGGTGATCCAGCGCTATCACCATAATGAGGGAGAAGCTGCCGCCGAGCCCTGCGCCGCACAGCATGCACCAGAGGATGGGGGCGGCTTGTGGGGCGAGCCAGAGGCCGCCAAATCCCGCCAGTTGCATGACAATGGCCAACCCCATCCAGGGGCGCCGGTCTGTGTTGCGTGCCGCCAGCAGCGGCAGGCCGAGGCCGCTGGCGGTCTGGGCCAGTGCCAGCCAGGCCACCAGCTCGCCTCCCTGCTGGGCGCTCCAGCCTTGCGCCATGTAGGCGGGTGCCAGCCAGGCGACGACTATGCCGTAGCCGCTGTTGATGATGCCAAAGCAGCCGATCAGCAGCCAGCTGCGGGGCAGGGCGATCAGCCGCTGCTCGCCGTGGGGAATGGCGACTGCGGTGGCGCCTGGCAGCCGTACCCGCCAGATAAGCCAGACCATGGCCAGCAGCACCGGCAGGCTCCACAGCGCCAGCGCCCGCGACCAGTCGAGGCTCGCCACCAGCTGCGGGGTGAGGCTGGCTCCCAGCGCCCCGCCTCCCATCATGCAGGCGGAGAAGATCCCCATCACCAGCGGCACCTTGTGGGCGAAGCGCTGCTTGATAAGGCCGGGCAGCACCCCTTGCACCAGTGCCGAGCCCAGGCCACAGAGCGCCGCGCTGGCGATCAGCAGGGCGCCGCTCTGGGCATCGAAGCGCATGGCATTACCCATCCCCAGCAGCAAGAGGGCGGCCCCCAGCAGTTGGCGCGGGCCTGTGAGACGACGCAGGCCAGGGGTGATCAGCACGCCGACCCCGATAAGCCAGAGCGGCAGCAGGGTGAGCCAGGCCAGGGTATCCATGCCCAGCGCCAGCGCGTCGGCAATGTCGCGGCTCAGGGGGCCAATGGCGGTGAGAAAGGGGCGCAGGTTGAGGCCAATCAGGATCACCAGCACCAGCAGGGCCAGTGCCTGCTTGCCATCGGCGGCGGCACCGGCAGGCAGGCCCTTACTCATGAGCCGGCTCCGCCTGCGGCTTGGGAGCCTCATCGCCATAGAGGCAGGCGGCGCTGATGGAGCTCGGCAGCTTGATGAGGGGCAGGGGGGGCGGCTTGAGGGGCAGTCGCAGCTTGTCATAGCTCGATGTGCTGTCAAAGCCGAAGGGGGCAGCATCCTGATTGTCGAAGGCGTAATAGACGGCGCGAATGCCGTTCATCACCAGGGCGCTCAGGCACATGGGGCAGGGGTGACCGCTGGCATAGACGATGGCCCCCGCCAGCGGCCCCACCTGGCTGGCCTGGCGCAGGGCCTCCAGTTCCGCATGGCGGGTGGGGTCACCGTCCAGATGCATGGCGTTGACGGCGCTCGCCACCAGTCGGTCATCCTGCACCAGCAGGGCGGCGAAGGGGCGGCCACCCTGCCGGCGGTTGCAAAGGGCCAGCTGCAACGCCTGCTCCAGCCACCCTTGATGGGCGGGATCCGTGAGGGCGGTCAGCGAAGGGGCAAGGCGAGTGCCGGTGGAGTCGACAGGGGTATGGGACATGAGAGAGACCTTGAGCCAATGAGGGGAGCAGACCAGCCTAGCGGGGGATCCAGTCATGGGGAAATTAAATGATAGAATGGCATTCAGTGGTTTTGTAAATGGAGTGCCCCATGCTGGATCCCCTGTTGCTACGCAGCTTCGTCGCCATCGTCGACACCGGCAGCTTCACCCGCGCCGGTGAGCGGGTGCACCTGACCCAGTCCACCATCAGCCAGCAGATGCGACGCCTCGAGCAGCAGCTCGGCTGCCCGCTGCTTGACCGCTCCGGCCGCCAGGTGGTGACCACGACGGAGGGTGAAAAGCTGTTGGGGCTGGCTCGCCGCATCCTGGCGCTGCTGATGCAGGCCGAGGAGCAGGTGACCGAAGGGAGCCTGCAACTGAGCCTGGGGGTGCCGGAGGACTTCGCCGCCGGCGCCATGGCCCCTGTGCTGGCGGCCTTTGCCCGCGACTATCCGCAGGTACGGCTGGAGGTGCACAGCGGCCTCAGCCACGAGATCTGGCAGCGGTTCGAGGCTGGCGAGCTGGACTTGGCGCTGGTCAAGCAGGCGCGGGGGCAGGGGACACCGCTCGCCAGCTGGCGTGAACCCCTGGCCTGGGTCGACAGTCGCGACTGGCCCGCCAGCGAGCGGGATCCCCTGCCGCTGGTGGTGTTCCCGAGCGAGGGGCTCTATCGGCGGCAGATCACCGAGGCGCTCGATGGACAGGGGCTGCGCTGGCGCATCGCCTATGTCAGCGCCAGCCTCGCCAGTTTGCAGGGGGCCGTGAGTGTGGGGATCGGGGTCAGTCTGTTGCCAAGACGGCTGCTGCAACCGGATCAGCGGGAGCTGAGCCACTGGCCGGCGGTGGCGCCGGTGGAGCTGGCACTGCATTTGGGGGCGGAGCGCGGCGAGCCGCTGACTCGCCTCGGTGAGGCCCTCATCAGCCTGTGCGACCAGGTGATGGGGCCCGCCTGAATGGTTAGGCTCGCCGTCGAGGGGTCAGCCTCAGGCGATGGCCTGACGCGGCAGCACGGCGAGCCAGAGTTCGACCTCGCCGCTGCCGGTCTCCGGGTCAAAGGCGGCGCCATAGCGTTCGAAATCGGGCTTGTGGGCCGACTGGTAAGCGGACTGCGCCAGCCAGTCCAGCGCCTGTTGCCAGGTATTCGGCATGGCCGAGACATGCCCCTTATGCAGGAAGACGGCATAGGTCTGGGGCTCGATGCGCATCCGCCCCAGCGTCTTGGGCAGCACCTCCAGCGCGGCGACTTCCACCGCACACATGTATTCGCATTGGGTCGCGGTCACGCCGCAGATGACGCCATAGGCATGCTCGCCCAGCTGGCCCGGCAACGGGCCCAGGGCGCTGAAGTCACGCCATTGGCCGCCGAAGTCGGCGTGGGCGAAGGCATGATGACGGCGCAGGCCGCCAAACAGCATGGGGCGGCCGGTTTCGAAACGGATAGGACCTGTCATGGTACCTCCTGTGCGGGGTGGGGCGGCAGCGCTGCCGTGCTCAGTGATCCTTGCCTTCTTTGAGCTTGCGTTGATAGTCCTCGGAGACGATGGCCAGCGCCGCCAGGGCCAGCGCCGGATCGATCCGGTTGGTCTCCAGCAGCTCGATGAGATCCACCGCGAGCTTGACCTCGGGCGGGGCATTTTCCAATGACATGACAGACTCCGTAATGGGCAAAACGCCATTATACAGAGCCGCACCCGGATAGGGATCGGCCCAGTGTCACGGGCGATCCGGCTCAGAGGTGCTGGCGCATCTCCTTGTCTATCTCCTCGCGCAGGGCCATCAGCTTCTTGGCGTACTGCTGCAACTGCCGATCGGCAGCCGAGACAGGTTGCCACTGGGGCACAGGGGTCGGTGTGCCCGTCTCGTCCATGGCCACGAAGATGATGATGCAGTGGGTGGTCTTGTGGCGCTCCCGGCTGGCCGGGTGGCGGCTGTAAACATCCACCGCCAGGTGCATGCTGGTGGTGCCTGTGTGGATCACCTGGGCGTGTACCTCCACCAGCTGGCCTATCTGGATGGGGCGCAGGAAGCGGATCCCCCCAACGTAGACGGTGACCGCATAGCCGCCGCACCAGCCGGCGGCGCAGGCGTAACCCGCCTGATCGATCCACTTCATCACCATGCCGCCGTGCACCTTGCCGCCGAAGTTGACGTCGGCGGGCTCGGCCAGGAACTGCAGGGTCAGTTCGCGGAGTGGGGTCAGGTTTTCTCCAGGGGCCGGGTTCATTGGCGGTAACTCTTGCGATAGGCATCGGCCTGCTGGCAGGGGGGCAGGCTGTTGAGATCGGGCCGCTTGTTGCCCTCCCGCTGGCCGAAGCTGGCGAACTCCTGCTGGCATTTGGCGGCCTTGCCACCGGCCTTGATGCAGGCATCGATCCGCTGTTGCTTGCCCTGTTCGACCAGCTGTTGCTGGGCTTGCTGGCAGGCGGTATCCAGTTTGGCCTGCTGGGCTTCCCTGTCTTCTACCGCGGCCAGCAGGCTGGCCGAGAGGCTGCAACCGAGCAGCAGTATGGCAATTTTCATGGCTTGTCTCCTGAAGGGGGGCGTCCCGCTATGACCAGGGCTATGCCCCCCAGAATGCCCAGTGATGACAATAACAACCGCAGTGACCAGGACTCATCCAACCAGACGAGACCGGCCAGCGCCGCGAGCAGGGGCACCAGCAACTGCACGCTGGCGGCCAAGGTGCGCCCCAGCTGGGGCAACACCTGGTACCAGAGTGAATAGCCCAGGCCGGAGGCGAGGGCCCCAGAGGCCAGGGCATAGCCGATGGCGGCCGGGCTGGCCTCAAGCTGACCCAGCAGCAGATAAAGGAGGCTGGCCGGCAGGCTGGCGCGCAGGAAGTGGCCGGCATTGGCGGCGACCGGATCGGCAAAACGCGATGCCCGCAGGGTATAGCAGGCCCAGGCGATGCCGGCCGCGATCATCAGGGCCGCGCCCAGGGGATCCGGCGCCCGGATGCCCGGCAACAGCAGCAGTACCAGCCCCGCCATGGCGAGCAGCAGACCGGCCCACTGGCGTCGTGGCAGAGACTCCCCGCGCAGCAGAGGGGGCGCCAGCATGCTGAGCTGAACGGCGGCAAACAGCAACAGGGCACCAGTGCCCGTGGTCAGGGTGAGATAGGCAAAGGAGAAGGCGGCAGCGTAGACGAGGAGGGCCAGGGCGCCGCCCCAGTCTCCCTGGCGAGGCGACGGCTGACGGGCTCGGCACAGCAGGAGCAGCACTAGGGCGCCACTGGTCAGCCGCAGCAGGGTGAACAGGGCCGGATCCATCCGTTCTTCAAACAGGGCCAGACGGCAGAGCACAGAGTTGGCGGCGAACGCCATCAGGGTCAGCAGGGTCAGCAGCAACAGGCGTGGCAGTGGCATCCATTCACCTTGAGTTCAGTGGGCGCGGCCCAGCATGGAAAATCATGCAAAGCGGAGGTCTTATGAAACAGATGCTGGAGCAATTAATGGGCGCTGGCAAGGGCTGGCTCAACGAAGGCGGCGACAGCCGCAAGTCGCAGATGAAGGGCATGGCGCAGGGCGGCCTGGCTGCCGGCGCCATGGCCTTGCTGCTTGGCAACAAGAAGGTGCGCAAGTATGGCGGCAAGGTAGCGGCGGTAGGCGGCGCGGCGGCCCTCGGCGGCCTCGCCTACAAGCTCTATCAGGATTGGCAGGCCCAGCAGAGCGGGGCCGCGCAACCTGCCCAGTCCCTCGATACCCTGCAGGGTCAGGCGCTGGATGCGCGTGCCACCCTGCTGGTGCGCGCCATGGTGGCGGCGGCCCGGGCCGACGGCCATATCGACGCCGCCGAGCGCCAGAAGATCCAGGACTACCTGACCGAGCAGGGTCAAAGCGATGCGGCGCGCTGGATTGACGCCGAGCTGGCCCGTCCCCTGGATCCGCAGGCGTTGGCCCGGGATGTGACAGACATGGAGCAGGCCACCGAGGTCTACCTCGCCTCCCTGCTCGCCATCGACGTGGACCACTTCATGGAGCGCGGCTATCTGGATGAGCTGGCGCGGGCCTTGAAACTCGATGACAACCTCAAGGGAAGTATCGAGCGGCAGGTGGCCCAGCTGGGATCCCCGAGCTGACGCCTGGGTAGCGGGAATGGCCATAACGCCCCGTCACGGGGCGTTATTGTTGCCAGCAGCGAGACCGGCCATCGGCCATGACAGGATACGATTGACCCTTTTTGTTGCCGCTGACTCCCACTATGATGGGCCTCTCGCCCATCTCAAAGAGGATGGACGACCCCAGCTGTTAGCCAACGCCAGAGCAAGGAGCACATGTTGGAGATACGCAAGGCAACCGAGCAGGATATTGACGCCATTCTCGAGCTGAATCGGCAAATCGGCTTGATCCACTTTGAACATGCCCCCGAGGTGTTCTGTCCGCCATCACCGCAGGAGCGGGATTTTCTGCTCAATGCCATCGGCAGCGAAGGGCGACTGTTTTGTGTCGCCGTGCTGGAGGCGGAAGTGGTGGGTTTTCTGACCGCCAGAATAGACATCAATGATGCCATCCCCTTTCTCAGCAAGCAGCCCATCTGCCGCATCGGCTCAGTGGTGGTTGACGAAAACCACAGATCCCGAGGCATAGGCAAGACGCTGATCGCCCATTGCGATGACTGGGGCAAGGCGCACGGTGCCCACCAGATCCGGCTGGAGGTGATGTCGTTCAACGAACGAGCCAAGGCACTCTACGAATCCCTGGGGTTCACGCGCCAGTCGGAAATTTACGCCAGATAGCCTGCTCAAGCCGGGCAAGCCAGTCGGGCCCCGTTACGGGGCCTTGTTGTTTTTGGCTGGGACGACAGCCAGTTGCTGATGGATAAGCTCGGCCAGCCGGGCGAGGGCGGCTTCCAGTTGCGGGCTCCAGGGATGGGAGCTGTTGAGGCGCAGGCAGTGGTTGTGCATCCCCTGGCTGGAGAACAGGGCCCCCGGCGCCAGCGAGAAGCCGCAACTGAGCGCCTGGACGTGCAGGGCACGGCTGTCTATGCGAGGGTCAAACTCCAGCCAGAGGAAGTGACCGCCATCGGGGGCGCTGATGCGCACCTCATCCGGGAAGAGGCGCAGCAGGGCCGCCCGCATCTGCTGCTGGCGCTGGGCCAGGGTGTGGCGCAGGCGGCGAAAGTGGGCCTCCACTCCGCCTTGGCGCAGCATCTCGGCCAGCGCCAGCTGGCTTGGCACATTGGTCGACAGGGTCGACATCAGCTGCAGTCGCTGCACCCGCTCGGCGTGGCGGCCGGCCACCACCCAGCCAACCCGAAAGCCCGGTGCCAGGCACTTTGAAAACGAGCTGCACAGCAGGCTGTCGCCACTGGTATCCCAATACTTGATGGGCCTTGGCCGCTCGCGGCCGAAGTAGACCTCTGCATAGACGTCGTCCTCCACCAGTGGCACTTCATGTGCGTTGAGCAGCGCCATCAGCGCCTGCTTGTGGCCATCCGGCATGGTGTGACCGAGCGGATGCTGGACATTGCCCATCAACCAGCACGCCTTGATGGGGCGCTGGGCCAGCGCCTCGGCCAGCAGCGCCAGATCGATACCCATCCCCGGGATCACCGGGATCTCCACCGCGTTCAGTTTCAGCCGCTCTATGGCCTGCAGGGCGCCGTAGAAGGTGGGGGACTCCACCACCACCCAGTTACCGGGCTCGGTCAGTACCTGCAGGCTGAGGGAGAGTGCCTCCATGGCCCCCGTGGTGATGATGATCTGCTGGGGGTCGACAGCCAGCCCGTCGCTGGCATAGCGCCGGGCGATGGCCCGGCGCAGCGCCTCGTTGCCGGGGGGAAGGTCGGCCACAGTGCTGAAGGGGTCGAGCCGGCGCATGCAGCTGGCCAGGGCCCGCCCGAGCTGGGGGTGGGGGAAGAGCGCGGGATCCGCCACCGCCATGCCAAGCGGCACCAGTTCCCGGGATTTGCTCGCCTGCAACACCTCGAACACCAGATCGTTGATGTCCACCGAGCCGCTGTAGTGGGCCTGTTGCGGCGCGCTGGCCCGCAGCGGGGAGGTGGCGGCCTTGACGTAGTAGCCGGACTGGGGCCGCGCCAGTATGAGGCCGCGGCTTTCGAGCAGCTGATAGGCCTGCAGCACAGTCATGGGGCTGAGGGCGTGGGTCTTGCAGCTCTGGCGAATGGAGGGAATGCGCTCCCCCGGTTGCCAGACGCCGCGCTCTATCTGCTGTTGCAGGCGGTCGGCCAGCTGACGGTAAAGGGACATGCGATAAGACAACTGTTATAGGTGTAATTCAATATAACTGCATCTGTTATAGGTGTCATGACTCATGTTGTACTTGGCAGGCGAAAACCTGTCTGTTAAATGCAACATAGAGAGTCCTGCATGATTAGCCTGGATGATGTGGTAAGCCTGTCCCGATTGCAGTTCGGGGCCACGGCCATGTTTCACTTCCTGTTTGTGCCCCTCACCCTGGGGCTGTCCTGGATCCTGGTGATCGCCGAATCCGCGTACGTGATGACCGGCAAGGTGATCTACAAGGACATCACCCGTTTCTGGGGCAAGCTGTTCGGTATCAACTTCGTGATGGGGGTGACCACGGGGATCACCCTGGAGTTTCAATTCGGCACCAACTGGGCCTACTACTCCCACTATGTCGGCGACATCTTCGGCGCCCCCCTGGCGGTGGAAGGGCTGATGGCCTTCTTCCTGGAATCCACCCTGGTGGGCCTGTTCTTCTTCGGCTGGGACAGACTCTCCCGTGGTCAGCACCTGATGGTGACCATGCTGGTGGCGCTCGGCTCCAACCTCTCCGCCCTCTGGATCCTGATCGCCAACGGCTGGATGCAGAACCCGGTCGGCGCCGAGTTCAACCCCATGACGATGCGCATGGAGCTGACCGACGTCACCGCCGTGCTGTTCAACCCTGTGGCCCAGGTCAAGTTCGTGCACACGGTGGCGGCGGGTTACGTGGCCGCCTCCCTGTTCGTGATGGGGGTGAGCAGCTGGTATCTGCTGCGCCGCATGGAGGTGCGCTTCGCCTTGCGCTCCTTCGCCATCGCCTCCGGTTTCGGGTTGGCGGCCATCCTTTCGGTCATAGTCCTCGGCGACGAGTCAGGTTATCGCACCGGTGAGGTTCAGAAGGTCAAGCTCGCCGCCATCGAGGCGGAGTGGGAGACAGAACCCGCCCCGGCGGCCTTCACCCTGTTCGGCTGGCCCGATCAGCGTGCCGAGACCACTCACGCGGCCGTCAAGATCCCCTATCTGATGGGCATCATCGCCACCCGCTCCCTGGATGAGGCGGTGACCGGCATCAAGGATCTCAAGGCCGAGCACGAGGTGCGTATCCGCAGCGGCATGCTGGCCTATGGCGCCCTGGAGGCGCTGCGCCAGGACGGTGGCAACGGCGCCGCCCGCGCCACCTTCGAGCAGCACCGCCAGGATCTCGGCTACGGCCTGCTGCTGACTCCTCATGCCAAGGACATAGCCCGGGCCGACGAGGCGGCCATCGCCAAGGCGGTGGCGGATTCAGTGCCCCAAGTGGCGCCGCTGTTCTGGAGCTTCCGGCTGATGGTGGGCATAGGGGTTGTGTTGCTCGTGCTCTTTGCCGCCTCCTTCCTGCAACTGTGCCGGGGCCGGCTGGTGCAATCGCCGCGCTTGCTGAGGGTGCTGTTCTGGAGCATACCGCTGCCCTGGATCGCCATCGAGGCGGGCTGGTTCGTGGCCGAGTTTGGCCGCCAGCCCTGGACCATCAGTGAGGTGCTGCCGGTCTCGGCCTCGGTCTCCTTGCTGCAGCCGGGCCAGATCTGGTTCAGCCTCATCTCCATCAGCCTCATCTACACC
Organism: Aeromonas sp. MR19; assembly: GCF_963899305.1. Lineage (NCBI taxonomy): Bacteria > Pseudomonadati > Pseudomonadota > Gammaproteobacteria > Aeromonadales > Aeromonadaceae > Aeromonas > Aeromonas sp. MR19. The sequence goes on along the minus strand of NZ_CAWQWZ010000011.1, from coordinate 434,663 downwards.
AGCCTGCTGGTGGTGGAGCTGTTCTTGTTGCGTCATGTGATCCGCAAAGGGCCCGCCAGCCTGAAGACGGGTCGTTATCAAGGTGAAGTCTTGGCAAGCGGGAGTGCGCTCTGATGGATTACGAAACCCTGAAATTGATCTGGTGGGGCCTGGTGCTGTTCATGCTCATCGGCTTCGTGGTGATGGACGGCTTCGATCTGGGGGTGGGCCTGTTGCTGCCCATCGTCGGCAAGACAGATGAGGAGCGGCGGGTGCTGCTCAACAGCGTGGGCCCGGTGTGGGAGGGTAACCAGGTGTGGCTCATTGCCGGTGCCGGCGCCCTGTTCGCCGCCTGGCCGCTGGTCTATGCCGCCGCCTTCTCGGCGCTCTACGTGCCCTTCATGTTCCTGCTGTTCGGCCTCTTCCTGCGCCCGGTCGGTTTTGACTATCGCAGCAAGCTGGAATCGGCCCAGTGGCGCCGCTGGTGGGACAGGGCCCTGGTGACGGGGGCCCTGCTGCCGACCCTGGTATTCGGCGCGACCCTCGGCTTCCTGCTGCAAGGCCTGCCGTTTCGCTTCGACTCGCATCTTCGCATCCACTACGGCGCCTTCGATTTCAACTGGCCCCTGCTGTTGACCTGCATGGGCACGGCGCTGGCCCTGCTGATGCTGCACGGCGCCAGCTTCCTGCAGTGCAAGACCCAAGGGGTGATCGCCGAGCGCTGCGCCCGTCAGAGCCTCTGGCTCGGCCCCCTGGCCAGCGGCCTGTTTGCCCTCGGCGGCGTCTGGCTCAGCCAGATGGAAGGTTACCGCTTACAGGAGATCGGCGATCTCAACGGCGCCCTCACCCCGCTGATGAAGCAGGTGGCGCTGGCACCGGACGGCTGGTTCAGCAACTTCGCGGCGCAGCCCTGGCTCTGGTGCGTACCGGCCCTGGGCCTGCTGCTGCCCATGGTGAGCAGCCTCGCCAGTGCCCGCGGCCTGCCGCGCCTGGCGATCATGGCCAGCGGCGGCGCCTGCGCCACCATGATGCTGACCATCGCCATCGCCCTGTTCCCCTTCGTGCTGCCCTCGTCCCTGGATCCGTCGAGCAGCCTGACCCTGTGGGACGGCACCTCCAGCGAGGGCACCCTGCTCATCATGCTGGGGATAGTGGGGGTGCTGATGCCCATCAACATCGGTTACACCCTCTGGGTCTATCGGGTGGTGCGCGGCAAGGTCAGTACGGATCAGGTTCGCCAGCACGGCCATAGCCTCTACTAACCGTCTTCTACTCAAGGGAGTTTCGACTATGTGGTATTTCACCTGGATTCTGGGGCTGGGCTTTGCCCTGCTGTGCGGTTTGGTCAACCTGCTCTGGCTGGAAGCGCGCTGGGCAGCCGATGAACGGGATGACTCTCAGTCCCGATCCTGATCCCCCTCGGCCGGGGGAGGCACGAGCTGCCTCGCCCCGGCCCCTTTCTCTTGTCATCCAACCGACAGGTAATCCGATATGAAACAGACACTGAAAGCGGTCACGCTGGCCATCGGCTGCGCGCTTGCCACCGCGCCGGCCTGGGCCGAGCCCGTACAACTGACGCCATTGGACAAGGCATTCACCCTGCAAGTACTCGGCAGCGGCGGCCCCATCTCCGACGATCTGCGCGCTTCCTCGAGCGAGGTGATCTGGTGGAAAGGCAAATCGCGCATCCTGATCGATGCGGGTGGCGGCGTCTATCTGCGCTTCGGCCAGGCGGGCGCCAAGCTCGAGGAGGTCGATTTCATCGGCATCACCCACTTTCACACCGACCATGTGACCGATTTGCCCGCTCTGCTCAAGGGGGCCTACTTCTTCAAGCGCAGCGATCCGCTCGACTTGGCGGGGCCGCAAGCCGGCTCGGCCTTTCCCAGCATGAGCGGTTACTTTGATGCCCTGTTCAACCCGGACAAGGGGGCCTATGCCTACCTGAGTGGCTTCAAGGATGGCAGCGATGGCCTCTTCCCCATCACCCTGCACGATGTGCCCTACCAGACACCCCAGCCCCATCAGGTCTATCAGCAGGACGGCTTGACCATCACGGCGCTCGGCATCCCCCACGGAGACGTGCCCTGTCTGGCCTATCGCATCGAGAGCGCCGAGGGGACCATCGTCATCTCGGCGGATCAGAACGGCAGCAACCCGGCCTTTGTGCCGTTTGCCAAGGGGGCCGACATCCTGGTGATGCCGCTCGCCATCCACGAAGGGGCCGACCCGGTTTCCGCCTCGCTCCATGCCAAACCGTCGGTGGTGGCCAGGATTGCTGCCGAGATAAACCCCAGGCTGCTGGTGCTGAACCACTGGATGGGGGTCGGCCTCCATCACAAGAAAGAGGCGATGGCCATCGTCAAGCAGCAGTTCCACGGCCAGGTGGTGGCCGCCCGCGATCTCTCCAGCTACCCCGTCTCATCCGTCAAGGAGTCCAACCATGAGTAATGCAAGCAACAACAAGAGCACCGGCAAACTGACTCTCTCCATCGCCATGACCGGCCTGATCGCCCTGACCCCCGGGTTGGCGCTGGCGGCCACCCCGAGCGAGGCGCCGGTGAAGGCGGCGCCGAGCGAACAGCATGGCGGCAAGTGTGCGGCTGGCAAGTGCGGCACCGAGAAGCGCTTCGAAAAGCAGGCTTTAGACAGCGATCCGCAGGGTCGGCTGGTGCGTGCCCGTGATGGCAAGTGCGGCGTGGCAGAGCAGGGGATCGATGGCGATACCTCGCGCAAGGGCAGCAAGATGACGGAGGGGGTATGCGGCCAATAAGCTCCCGCAGTCGGGGGATAGGGCTGCGTCAGGAGCATCTGGATGCGCTCTGCTCCGGCCCCATCCGCCCCGGCATCGACTTTCTCGAGCTGGCGCCGGAGAACTGGATGGCCATCGGCGGCGCCAAGCGGGCGCAGCTGCATCAGCTGGCCGAGCGTTACCCGCTGGTGGCCCACGGCCTGAGCCTCTCGCTCGGCGATTGCCAGCCGCTCAATCGCACTTTGCTTGGCCAGATCCGCACCTTTCTGGACGAGTTCGGCATCGGGCTCTACAGCGAGCACCTGAGCTTTTCCCGCGACCAGCAGGGCTATCTCTACGAGCTCTTACCGGTGCCGCGCCAGTGGGAGAACATCCCTTATCTGGCAGCGCGGATCGAGCAGGTGCAGGAGGCGCTGGCCCGCCCGCTGGTGCTGGAGAATATCTCCTACTACCACGGCTATGAGCACGAGATGCCGGAGGAGGATTTTCTCGCCGAGCTGGTGGCGTGCAGCGGTTGCGAGCTGCTGCTCGATATCAACAACGTTTTTGTGAACAGCCGCAATCACGGCTACTGCCCCAAGCGGATGATCGCCGGATTGCCGGGCAGTGCGATCCGCTACTTCCATATCGCTGGCCATCTGGAAGAGGCGGACGGCACCTTGCTCGACACGCATGGTCGCCCGGTGTGCGAGGCGGTGGTGGCGCTGGCCCGTTATACGGTGCAGACCCACGGCCTACGCCCTCTGCTGCTGGAGCGGGATCACCATCTGCCGCCGTTGCCTGAGCTGGAGGCCGAGCTGGCGCGGGTGCATGGCGCCTGTTGCGAGGCGCTCGACAGTCAGGTGCGGGAGGTGCGCTATGGATAGGCGGTTATCACTGATCACCGCGCCCGAAGTGGCCCCGCAGCGGATGCAGCAGCAGACCGCCTGGCTGGCGAGCCGGGTGCGGTTGCCGCAGGATGGCATCGCCAGCCAGTATGCCCGCAGCGTGCGCGCCAATGTGGAGTCGGTGCTGGAGAGCGCGTTTCCGCTCACCCACGGCCACTGGGAGCCGGTGGACAGATGGCAGCTGGTGGAGGGCTTTGTCGCCCACCACGGCGCCGATGCCCCCGAGTTTCACCATATTGCCACCGAGTTTGTCCGCTATGTGCAGCATCGCCACGGCGAGGGCTCCCTCAACTGGCCAAAGCAGTGGCTGGCGCTGCTGGAGTATGAGTGGGCCTGCCTGTGTGTCGAGATTGACGAAGGGGTGGTGCCGCAAGTTGTGCCGTGGGAGGAGGTGACGGCGGAGAGTCCACTTCGGCTCAATCCCACCCTGCAACTGCTTGAGCTCCCCTTTGCCATTAGCCGCAGCGGCGTGGTGCCGACCCGGCAGGGCAACCACTTCTATGGTCTGTTTCGCAGCCCGGATCATCAGGTGGTGACCCAGCGGTTGCGCGAATGGGATGTGGCGCTGATCCAGCTGTTGCAACAGCAGCCGGGGCTTAGCCGAACGGCGTTCCAGCAACAGGTTCAACAGGTTCGCAGCGATTTTGATCTGACCGAATGGGCGTGCCATTTTCACCGGCTTGGTCTGCTGACGCGGCCTGTTGGCGAGCGCCAGCCCGGCGCCCCCTTGCCCTCATTTAGCAAACACCAAGGAGAATTCCCATGAACAATACCCTGATCCAGTGGTACGAGCGGGCGGTGGCCCAGTGCAAACGGCTCGATTTTCTGGCCCTGCTGGCCATTCGCCTCTATCTGATTCCGGTCATCTATGTGGGGGCCCACTCCAAGGTGGTGGGCTTTGCCGGTACTGTCGCCTGGTTTGGCGCGCCGGCCTCGGAAGGGGGGCTCAACCTGCCGTTCCCGACCCTGCTCGCCTTTCTGGCGGCGGGTACCGAGGTGCTGGGTTGCATCTGCATCGCCCTTGGCCTCTTCACCCGCATCATGGCTATTCCCACCATCTTCCTGATGAGTGTGGCCAGCGCCATGGTGCACTGGAAGCACGGCTGGGACGCCATCGCCACCGGCAGCATGGAGGCCACCTTGCGTCTTAACGGTTTTATCGAGTGGCTGGCCGCCAACTTCCCCGGTCGCTACAACTACATCACCGAGCTGGGAGACCCCGTGATGCTCAACAACGGTATGGAGTTTGCCGCCACCTACTTCGTGATGTTGCTGGTGCTGCTGGTGTACGGCGGGGGTCGCTATGTCAGCCTCGACTACTGGCTCACGCGAGCAGTGAACCGAGGGGCCGTTCGCCCGCAGGCGGCATAACAACAAGCAAAAATAGCAGAGCGTGAAAAAACGAGCGGCATGTGCCGCTCGTTTTTATTGGGAGAAGAGAAGGGGCCTGCGGCTGGTCTGTGCCCTCAATACTGGGGGCAGGCCAGCGCCAATCTGGCCTCGCGCTTCTCGCTGACGTGGGTCAGGCCATAGGCTAGCAGCACGATCAGCGCACCTATCCAGGGAGTGTGCATCAACCCAAGGTGCTCCACCACAAAGCCACCAACGACAGAACCCAAGGCGATGCCGACGTTGAAGGCGGCGATGTTGAGGCCGGAGGCCACGTCCACGGCGTTGGGGGTATGGATCTCGGCCTGTTTCACCACCAGCACCTGCAGCCCAGGCACGTTGCCAAAGGCGAAGGCACCCCACACCAGCACGGTCAGCACCGCCAGCACCGGATGGGGCGCGGTGAAGGTGAGCATTAGCAGGATGACAGCCAATCCGGCAAACATCAGCTTCAGGGCGGGCAAGGGGCCCATCTTGTCCGCCAGCTTGCCGCCCCAGATGTTGCCGAACGCCACCGACACCCCGTACACCAGCAGGATCAGGCTGACCGCGTTGGCGCCGAAGCCACTCACCTGTTGCAAGATGGGGGCGAGGAAGGTAAACGCCGTGAAGGCGCCGCCGTACCCGAGCGCTGTCTTGGCGTAGACCAGCAGCAGCGGCTTCTTGGTCAGCACCAGCAGTTGTTCACGGATGCTGGAGGCCGCTCCCTTGGGCAGGTTGCTCGGGATCAGCAGCAGGCTACCCACCATGGCGATGAGGCCCAAGAGGCTCACCACCAGGAAGGTCTCGCGCCAGCCAAACTGTTGGCCAATCCAGGTGCCGAGCGGCACGCCGGTGACCAGAGCGACGGTCAGGCCGCTGAACATGATGGCGATGGCGCTGGCCGCCTTCTCCTTGGCCACCAGACCAGTGGCTATGGTGGAGCCCACCGAGAAGAAGACCCCGTGGGCCAGACCGGTCAGCACGCGGGCGACGATCAGGCTCTCGTAGCCGGGGGCCTGCCAGGCGAGCAGGTTGCCGGCGGTGAAGAGCGCCATCAGCCCCACCAGCAGCCACTTGCGCGGCAGCTTGCCGGTGAGGGCCGTCAGAAGCGGCGCGCCTATGGCGACGCCGAGGGCGTAGAGGCTGACCAGCAGGCCCGCCGAGGGCAGGGAGACATGAAGTTGCTCGGCTATGGTGGGAATGAGCCCCACTATCACAAATTCGGTGGTGCCGATCGCAAAGGCACTCAGGGTGAGGGCAAATAACGCCAGTGGCATACAAACTCCTTGGATAGGACTCCCGACGGGAGAATGGCGCCAGTATGCCGATGAGCTTTGTTGGCAAAAATGACGATGACATCAAATTACTTTTGCTTAATCAGCAGCAATGGCGCCGTGGCATGGGGTGATGGAGACAAGAGGGGTCATGCAGGGGAGTAGAGAGTAGCGAGAATAAATAGCGTGCGAAGCGCGCGCAACCAGACAATGGACAACAGAAGGTGGCGGGAAGATGCCAGCTGCACAGGCGGCAGTGGCATGTGGTATTGGAGACAAAAAAGCGGGAGGCACTGTGCCTCCCGCTTGGGGTCGAAGAGATGTCCCGAACTGTTGTTCTCCCTTCTCCCCTGGCGGGAGAAGGGCCGGGGATGAGGGGGATCAGTCCCAGGCCGGTGCGAAGTCCGGGTTGGCGCAGCGCTCGCCCCGCTCCAGGGTGGCGATCTGGGCCATCTCGTCGGGGCTGAGCTGCACCTTGAGGGCGGCCAGGTTGGCGGCCTGGTTCTCCCGCTTGGTAGAGCTCGGGATCACCGTCATGCCCTGGGCCAGCAGCCAGGCCAGCGACACCTGGGCCGCCGAGACGCCGTGGCGCTTGCCGATCTCCATCAGCAGTGGCTCGCTCAGCACCTTGCCATAGGCGAGCGGCATATAGGCGGTGATGGCGATGCCCTGATCCTGGCAGAACTCCACCACCTTGCGGTTTTGCAGCAGCGGATGGATCTCCACCTGCTGGTGGGCGATGGCACCCGGCCCCAGGATCTCGACGGCTTCTTTAAGCTGGGCGACCGTGAAGTTGGAGACCCCGATCTCGCGGGTCAGACCCCGGGCTTTGGCCTCGGCCAACTGCTCCAGATAGACCGCCATCGGCACCTCATCTTTGGGGGAGGGCCAGTGAATGAGCGCCAGATCCAGATAATCGGTGCGCAGTTTCGCCAAGCTGGTCTTGAGGCTGGGGATCAGCTTGCCCGGGCCAAACTCGCTGGTCCACACCTTGGTGGTCAGGTAGATCTCGTTGCGGGGGACAGCCGTGCTGGCCAGCACCTCGCCCACTTCGCTTTCGTTGTCGTAAATCTGGGCGGTATCGATATGGCGATAGCCGAGCGCCAGGCCGGTATTCAGGGTTGCAAGCAGGGGCTCACCTTTCAGGCGAAAGGTGCCCAGACCCATGGCGGGCATTTTCATCATCTATTTCCTCAAATGGGGTGGTTGGCCCTTGCCCAGAGCAAGGGTGTTGGCTCGGTGCACAGGCCGTGGCGGCGTTGCAAGTTGGCAGCGCCATCGTCAACGAGTCTCGGGCTACTCAGGCCGGGAGTCGGCGGTAATTGCGAATATGGCTGCTGGCAAACCAGGGCTCGGCCCTGGCGACAAACGCGAGGAAGTGAGCTTGCTGTTGGTGGGCTTTGAGCGCGGCTTCGCTCTCCCACTCCTCGTGCAGCATCCAGCCATGGGGGTTGTCCAGGCTCTGGTGCAACTGGTAACGCAGGCAGCCGGCCTCCTGCAGGGTGGCCGCTATCAGCGGCTCAAGGGCGGCCCGAAACTGGGCGGAAAATTCGGGTTTGGCTTCAAGTTGGGCAATCACAATCACGGGTGATGACATCTGAACCTCCTTGCGAAAACGAAGGTCAGTATGCCTGCCGCAGGGGGAGGGAAATAGGGCAACAGCCGCAAAACAGTATTGAGGAGAGCGCAGCAATCCTGTGGCAAGAGTGCCGCAATAAATGGGCCGGTGCGAGGTGGGGGTGAGGAGGTCAGGGAGGCGAATGGAGCAGGGAGCGCCGGGGCACCCCCTTGCCATCAGGTATTGGCGGGCTCCGACCAGACCGCGAACTCATTACCGCTGGGCTCGACGAAGTGGAAACGGCGGCCACCGGGGAAGTCGAACAGGGGTCGTACTATGGTGCCCCCGGCGCAGGCCACCTTGGTCTGGGTCGCCACGATATCAGCACTGTAGAACACCAGCAGGGCGCCACCTTGAGCCGTGCTGCTGCACAGATCCGCCTTATAGAAACCGCCGTCCAGCCCCTCATCGGCAAAGGCGCAGTAGTCGGGGCCATAATCGACAAACTGCCAGCCGAAGGCGGCCTGAAAGAAGGCCTTGGTGGCCGCGAGATCCCGCGCCGCAAACTCCACATAGTTCAGTTTTTCATGGGCTTTCATGCTGTTTTGCTCCCTGCGTGTCCATCTTGTGTCAAGAAGAGGCTGATTAAAGAGTGCCTGGTTAACAATACCCCATCAAATCATTTCCCTGAAATTGTGGCGCTGGCAAAACGGAAGGCTATTTGAACTCTTCGCCGTGGTTTTCCAGTCGCTCCAGTCCGCACTGCTGGCACACCACATAGCGGTCGAGCAGCTCAAGTGCGGCTATGCCATGACCGCCGACACCGGAGAAAAATCCGTTGAGAAACGCCCTGAACTGGCCGCGGCGGGTCTTGGGATAAGGGGAGGGCTTCTGTTTTATCCGCTCGCTGTGCTCTGTATCCATTCCACAGCGGGGGCAACACTGTCTGGTCATTCGTTGCACTCCTCTTTGTGGTTTGAAACCGTGGGCCTCGACCCGTTTATCGACGGTTTAGAACAGGGCTGCCATGATGAACGGTTTCAGAATGTTGGCGCCCCCAGTGCTGATGGGAATGTAAAAAATGAGTGGGACAGGATCCTTGCTGCGTCTGTAGGTGTGCCAACTTCTGTTGTGATGACGCAGAACCCGGTAGATGATCAGCAGGCCACCGAAGAAAAGGGTTAGCGCAAAGGTGACGACAAAATCCAGCAAAATCAGAGCTCCATTTAGGCAAGAACCGTTTTTTATAGGTGCAGCAGCATTATGTCCAGAGCCATATGGGTGGACTTGTCCCTTTGCCACTACTCATGCCTGCAAATGTTACTCCTTGCCCAGCTGCTCCCATGGGGTCAATTTCAGTTGCTTGCAGCGAAACCAGAACCAGCTCGCCATGGTGAGGCCAAAGAAACTGACAAACAGGGCCGTTTGATACAGAGCCGCTGCCGGCGATATTCCCGTCCCGCGCCAGCTGAAAAACCACATCAACAGACCCCAGAGCAGCCCTATGCTGATGCCAAACCCGAGAACGTTGGTTAGCCAGCCCTGATAGTGAGGAGGTTTGACCGGGCAACCCAGCCTGCGCAGCAGTCTGAACAGCGGCGGATTGTAGTTGGCGTGCCATACTCCTTTGCTGGCCAGCTCCTGATGGGCGGCGGCCAGCCGCGCTTCGAATGTCATGGTTTCCTTCCTTGTCAGATTGTGGCGCCATACGATGCCGTTTTGGCTGCATTGTACCGGCAATGGGCGAGTCTGGTTTGAGCTGGCCATCACGTTATTTATCTATGCAAACAAAGATGTGGCACCAGAGCTCACTTGCCAATCCACAGCGACTGCACCTATAAAGGTCCATTACTCTTGTCTGGATAACAGCAATGAAGACCCATTCTGATGAACTGACCCTGTTTGTGGCCGTGGTGGAGGCGGGCAGTTTTCGCCAGGCGGCGGAGAACCTCGGCATGGACAACTCCGTAGTGAGCCGCGGCATCAAGCGGCTGGAGGAGAAGCTTGCGACCGTGCTGCTCAACCGCACCACCCGCCGGGTCAGCCTGACCGAGGAGGGGAGCTGGTTCTATCAGCGGGCGGTGAAGATTCTGACCGAGATGAGCGAGGCTGAGGGGCACCTGCTCAGCCGCAAGGAGCAGCCGGAGGGGATTTTGCGGGTCGATGCGGCCACTCCCTTCATCCTTCACCGGCTGGTGCCCATCATAGGCGAGTTTCGCCGCCGCTATCCCGGCATCGAGCTGCAGCTGCACAGCTCGGAGGGGTTCATCAACCTGATGGAGCGGCGGGTGGACATGGCCATCCGTATCGGCGAGCTGACCGACTCTTCCCTGCGCGCCCTGCCGCTCGGCCACTCACGGCTGCGGTTGCTGGCATCCCCTGCTTACCTGAGCGAGCGCGGCACCCCGCGCCAGCCGGCGGATCTGCTGGCGGGCCACGAGCTGCTGGGCTTTTTGCACCCCGATCACCTCAACCATTGGCCGCTGCTCAGTGCCGAGCAGGGTGATCGCTTTCCCATTACCCCGACCCTGCGCGCCAGCAGCGGCGAGACCTTGCGTCAGCTGGCGCTGGCGGGGCAGGGGATCGTCTGCCTGTCTGACTTCATGACAGGGCCGGATCGGGCCAGCGGCGCCCTGGTGGAGGTGCTGGCTCGCAGCAACAGCGGCGCCTCGCGCCCCATCAATGCGGTGTTCTACTCCGATGCCCAGCGCGACATCCGGCTGCGGGTCTGGCTCGACTTTATCAAGGAGCAGCTCGGCAGCCATACCCTGTGATGGCGGCGTTTAAGGGCCGACACTCTCCCGGCCAAAGGGGAGGGGATGTTGGCGACCAGCCATGACAACCAGGCTGCATAGGCTGGCGTCTTCCCTTGGCAACAGAAGGGGCGAGGTAGCCTCTGGCAGCTCCGACAAGCGGGAGGGAAGAAAGAGCCGGCCTCCATTCATGACAAGAGAAAGGGAGCCGACCGGCTGTCCGCCAGCGGTGGTGAATGACCACTGTGGATGCCTGGTTGAATAAAGAAGAGGCCGACATCGCTGTCGGCCTCTTTGTATTTTCATCTCGGAAAGATGTCGGTTACCCGATTAATCCTCTTCGGCCCAGCGGCGTGAACGCTCAACCGCTTTCTGCCAGCCGTGGTAGAGCTTGTTGCGCTCTTCGTGGCTCATCTGCGGGATGAATTCACGATCCACGCTGAACTTGTCTTCCAGCTCGTCCGAGCTCTTCCAGAAGCCGACCGCCAGACCGGCCAGGAAGGCGGCGCCCATGGCGGTGGTCTCGATGCGGGTCGGACGCACAACCGGGGTGTGCATCATGTCGGACTGGAACTGCATCAGGAAGTCGTTGGCTACCGCGCCACCGTCCACCTTGAGGGCGGCCAGCTTGATGCCGGAGTCCTGCTGCATGGCATCCAGCACATCGCGGCTCTGGTAGGCGATGGATTCCAGTGCGGCACGAATGATGTGGTTGCGGTTGGCGCCACGGGTCAGGCCGACCATGGTGCCGCGAGCATACGGATCCCAGTAGGGCGCGCCCAGACCGACGAAGGCCGGTACCAGGTAAACGCCGTTGGTGTCACCCACCTTGGAGGCGAAGTAGTCGGTATCGCGGGCATCGTGGATGAGCTTCAGCTCGTCACGCAGCCACTGCACTGTGGCGCCGCCCATAAAGACAGCCCCTTCCAGCGCGTAGTTCACTTCCCCTTTCGGGCCGATGGCGACTGTGGTCAGCAGGCCGTTGCTGGAGCGAACCGGCTCTGTGCCCGTGTTCATCAGCAAGAAGCAGCCGGTGCCATAGGTGTTCTTGGCCATCCCTTTTTCGAAGCAGAGCTGGCCGAACAGGGCAGACTGCTGGTCACCGGCAATGCCGGCGATGGGGATGCGGGAACCGCCGCCACGGGTGGTGTAGCCGTAGACTTCGGAAGAGGGTTTGACCTCTGGCAGCATGGACAAGGGGATGCCCAGCTCGTCCAGCATCTTCTCGTCCCACTTCAGGTCGCGGATGTTGTAGAGCATGGTACGGGAGGCGTTGGTCGGGTCGGTGACGTGCACTTCGCCATTGGTCATCTTCCACACCAGCCAGGTGTCTATGGTGCCGAACAGCAGCTCGCCGTTCATCGCCTTCTCGCGGGCTCCTTCGACGTTGTCGAGGATCCACTTCACCTTGGTGCCGGAGAAGTAGGCATCCAGCACCAGGCCGGTGTTCTCGCGCACATACTCTTCCAGGCCACGGGCCTTGAGCTCTTCACAGATGGCCGCGGTGCGGCGGCACTGCCAGACGATGGCGTTGTAGATGGGTTTGCCGGTGGCCTTTTCCCACACCACTGTGGTTTCACGCTGGTTGGTGATGCCGATGGCGGCGATCTCTTCGCTGCGCAGGCCTGTCTTGGCCAGCACTTCGGTGAAGACGGAGGACTGGGTCGCCCAGATCTCCATGGGGTCGTGCTCTACCCAGCCCGCTTTCGGGTAGTGCTGGGTGAATTCGCGCTGGGAGGTGCCGACTATGTTGGCATCCTGGTCAAACACGATGGCGCGGGAAGAGGTAGTACCCTGGTCCAGAGCGACGACATATTTTTTTTCAGCAGACATGATGTTCTCCACGTTTTTATTTTCCACGTTTTTACACGTTGGGGAGGGCCGCTCTTATGCGGCGGCCTCTTCTTTGGCGGTTTGGGCAGCTTGCTCGGTGGCGGCAACACGGTTGCCAGGCACACAGGGAGCCAACACTTTCACATACAGGGCGGTACCAAGCTGGGCACCGGCGATTGGGCCAAGGATGGGGACCCAGAAGTAGGGGTTGTCACGACCACCTGTCATGGCCACGTCACCCCAGCCTGCCAGGAAGGCAAACAGTTTGGGGCCGAAATCACGGGCCGGGTTCATGGCAAAACCGGTTAACGGGCCGAGGGAGGCGCCAATCACGGCGATCAGGATACCGATCAGCAGGGCGGCGGCGAAGCCTTTGGGGGCGCCGTTGTTGTTGTCACCCAGTGCCATGATGCCCAGCATCAAGACGGCGGTGATCACCAGCTCGACCGCGAAGGCTTGCATGTTGGAGAGCAGGGCGTTCGGGTAGGTAGAGAAGATGCCGGCGGTGCCGAGGCTCTCGACGCTGCCGCGCACCACGTTGTGGGTCACTTCCCACTGGGTGAACAGGCCGCCGTAGAGGAAGTAGACAAGGGCGGCGAAGCAGAAGGCGCCTGCGACCTGAGCGATGATGTAGGGCACCACTTTACGCTTGTCGAACCCGCAGAAGGTCATCAGCGCCAGGGTCACGGCCGGGTTCAGGTGGGCACCTGAAATACCGCCGGTCACATAGATGGCGATGGCGACACCCAGACCCCAGGTAATGGAGATTTCCCATTGTCCGAAGTTGGCACCGGCCAGCACCAGGGCGGCCACACAACCGACGCCGAAAAATATCAGCAGGCCGGTTCCGATAAACTCGGCAATGCACTCGCCAAGCAGGGTATTGGGTCTTTGTATGCTCATACCGTTATTCCTTATATCCACCCAGAGTAGGTTTGATGTTCCGTTTTGTTGTTTTTTCAGTCCCATTGTTGCGTCCGAAAACGTTTTTTCTTGTTTTTTGAGCTGGCGCAAACGTTATGCTCGTTTGCGCTCGTTATCGGACGAGAGAGAAAATAAACCTAAATCGAACATTCACCACGCCCTCCCCGCAGGAAATGTGGACAAGATCCCACTCATTGCTAAGAAAATGTGACGGAAAGCAAGTTGCAACAGTGGTTATACCACTTAGTGGGTAGCTGAAAGCCTTGCTATACAAGGGATTGCGGCTGATGAGTGACTACTCACTTGGCGCTTTCTTTTGTAATAAAACTGCAATATTTGAGCCTCCATCACAGATTAAATGTTCACATATGAGCACAATAGGCTCGCTTTCGAATCAGGACTCCTCTGGTTGGTCAGCATGGACAGGGCACCCTCAACCGCCCACAACAACAATAAGGAAGCAGAACATGCTTAGTCTCTTCAGGCCTGCACCACATATAGACAGGCTCCCGGCCGACAAGGTCGATCCCTTCTACAAACGCATGCGTTGGCAGGTGTTTTTCGGGATCTTCTTCGGTTATGCCGGTTACTACCTGGTACGGAAAAACTTCAGTCTGGCGATGCCTTATCTGATCGAACAGGGATTCTCCCGCGGCGATCTGGGCCTGGCCCTGTCCGGGGTCTCCATCGCTTATGGTCTGTCCAAGTTCCTGATGGGGAACGTGTCTGACCGCTCCAATGCGCGCTACTTCCTCTCCGCCGGCCTGCTGCTGTCGGCGGGCATCATGTTCATGATGGGGACAGTGCACTGGGCCACCTCCAGCATCGGCATCATGTTTGTGCTGTTGTTCCTGAACGGCTGGGCACAGGGCATGGGCTGGCCGCCCTGCGGTCGCACCATGGTGCACTGGTGGTCACAGAAGGAGCGTGGCGAAGTGGTCGCGGTCTGGAACGTGGCGCACAACGTCGGCGGCGGCATGATAGGTCCGCTGTTCATCCTGGGGATGGGCTGGTTCAACGACTGGCGCAGTGCCTTCTATGTGCCGGCGGCGGCGGCGGCGGCCATCGCGGTGATCGCCTTCTTCGTGATGCGCGACACCCCGCAATCCGTGGGTCTGCCTCCCATCGAAGAGCACAAGAACGACTATCCGAAGGACTATAACGAAAGCCACGAGCAGGAGTTTTCCGCCAAGGAGATCTTCGTCAAGTACGTGCTGCACAACAAGCTGCTGTGGTACATCGCCATTGCCAACGCCTTCGTTTACCTCATTCGTTACGGCGTGCTGGACTGGGCTCCGACCTACCTGAAAGAGGCCAAGGACTTCAGCGTCGACAACTCCTCCTGGGCTTACTTCCTGTACGAGTGGGCCGGTATTCCGGGCACCCTGCTGTGCGGCTGGATCTCGGACAAGATGTTCCAGGGTCGCCGTGCCCCGGCCGGTATCCTGTTCATGGTGCTGGTGACCCTGGCCGTGCTGGTTTACTGGTTCAATCCGGCTGGCAACCCGACCATCGACATGATGGCGCTGGTGGCCATCGGCTTCCTGATCTACGGTCCCGTCATGCTGATCGGTCTGTATGCGCTGGAGCTGGCACCCAAGAAGGCGGCCGGTACCGCGGCAGGCTTCACCGGGCTGTTCGGTTATCTGGGTGGCGCCGTGGCGGCCAACGCCATGCTGGGCTACACGGTTGACCACTTCGGCTGGGATGGTGGCTTCATGGTGCTGACCGCGTCTTGCGTGCTCTCCATCATCTTGCTGGCCATGACCCTCAAGCACGAGAACATTGCCGTCGCGGCCAAGAAAGCGGCTGCCGATAAGGCATAAAACGTGATCCTGCCCTTATCGATCCGAAAAGGGATCAGGTAAACTGCCAAAGGCCCCGCATCTGCCGGGGCCTTTTTTCGTCTCATCATCGGAGTTCAAGCGTGAAGCAAACCCAACGACATCTGGAGATCCTGGACGTCCTGACGCGGCAGGGCTTTGTCTCGACCGAGGATCTGGTGACCCACTTTGACGTCAGCCCCCAGACTATTCGCCGCGATCTGAATGATCTCGCCGAACAGAACAAGATCCGGCGCCATCATGGCGGTGCCTCCCTGCATTCGAGTACCGTCAATACCGCCTACAGCGCCCGTAAAGTGATGCAGCTCAAGGAGAAAGAGCGCATCGCCCGCGAAGTGGCCGCCAACATTCCCGACGGTTCATCGCTCTTCATCGACATAGGCACCACCACAGAAGCCATCGCCCGCGCCCTGCTCGATCACCGCGAGCTGCGCGTGGTCACCAACAACCTCAACGTGGCCAGCATTCTCACCGCCAAGGATGACTTCACCGTCATCATAGCCGGTGGCGAGATCCGCAACCGGGATGGCGGCATAGTGGGGGAGGCGACCCGCGACTTCATCGGCCAGTTCCGCATGGACTACGGTGTCATCGGCATCTCGGGCATCGACAACGACGGCTCTCTGCTCGATTTTGACTACCACGAGGTGAAGATTGCCCAGGCCATCATAGCCCACTCCCGTCAGGTGTTTCTGGCCGCCGATCACACCAAGTTTGGCCGCAATGCCATGGTCAATCTGGGCAACCTCAACCAGATCCACGCCCTGTTCACCGATCAGGAGCCGCCCGAGAAGCTGATGCGGCTGATGTCCCAGCACCAGATCGAGTGCCACATCTGCTGAGCCGCCGTTAACCCCTCTCTGGCATCAGGCCGCCGCACTGGCGGCCGCTTCTTTTTCGCTTTCTCCCCTCTGCCTGCACACCTGCCGCGCCCCACTGCTTAGATGTTCCCCGACATGAGCGCGTTCTCGCGCACGTTTTCGGGCCCGGCAGCCCGGTGCTGACGCCCTGATCACCGACTGGCAGCATTTTTAGCATTGCCAAAACAATCGCGATCACATTTTCTCCATAAAATGTTCGTTTATCATTTTTTCATGCTCTAATATGAGCGAAATCAAACATTGCTGTCATGGCAACACAAAATAAGAAAGAGTAGGTGAACATGAGCGAACATTATGATCTGGTCGTCGTTGGCGGCGGCATCAATGGGGTGGGCATTGCGGCTGATGCAGCGGGTCGGGGTCTGAAGGTTGCCCTGTTCGAGGCACAGGATCTCGCCTCTGCCACCTCCTCCAACTCCAGCAAGCTTATCCACGGTGGCTTGCGTTACCTCGAACATTACGAATTCCGGCTGGTGAAAGAGGCGCTGGCGGAGCGGGAAGTGCTGCTCGGCATGGCCCCCCACATCGCCCGTCCCATGCGTTTTCGGCTGCCCCACCGCCCGCACCTGCGTCCGGCCTGGATGATCCGCGCCGGTCTGTTCCTGTATGACAACCTGGCCAAGCGCGACAAGCTCAAGGGCAGTTGCGGCGTGCGCTTCCTGCCGCAAGACGGCCTCAAGAGCGGCATCAACAAGGGCTTCGAATACTCGGATGCCTGGGTCGATGACGCTCGCCTGGTGGTGCTCAATGCCATGATGGCCCGCGACAAGGGTGCCGACGTGCAGACCCGTACCCGCTGCGTCAAGGCGGTGCGCGGTTCCAAACACTGGACCCTGACCCTGGAGCGGGAAGGGGGCGAGCAGTTCACCGTCACCTGCCGCGGTCTGGTTAATGCGGCCGGCCCCTGGGTCAAGACCTTCTATGACGAGAGCCTGCACGAAAAATCTCCCCGTGGCATCCGCCTCATCAAGGGCAGCCACATCATAGTGCCGCGCATCCATGAGCGCGAAGAGGCCTATATCCTGCAAAACGAAGACAACCGCATCGTCTTCGTCATCCCCTATCAGCAGGACTACTCCCTCATCGGCACCACGGACGTGGAGCATCACGGCAGCCCGCGGGAAGCGAAGATCAGCGATGCCGAGATCAGCTACCTGTGCAAGGTGGTCAACGCCCACTTCACCCGCCAGATAGCGCCCAAAGAGGTCATCTGGACCTATGCCGGCGTGCGCCCGCTGTGCGATGACGAATCCGATTCCCCCCAGGCGGTGACCCGCGACTACACCCTGGAGCTCTCCGGCGAGTCCGACGGCGCGCCGCTCCTGTCCGTGTTTGGCGGCAAGCTCACCACCTATCGCAAGCTGGCCCAGGCCGCCTGCAACAAGCTCAAGCCCTGGTTCAGCCAGATGGGTGAGGACTGGACCGCGAGCAGCCGTCTGCCCGGTGGCGAGTTCGACTGCTCCACCACAGAGCTGGCCCGCGCCTACCTGCTCGAGTTCGACTGGCTGGATGAGCGCAACGCCCGTCGCATCGCCGAGGCCTATGGCAGTCATGCCCGCCTCTGGTTGCACGAAGAGCGCGGCCAGCACTTTGGCGCCGGCCTGTACGAATCGGAAGTGCGTTATCTGATGAGCCGCGAGTGGGCCCATTCGATGGAAGATATATTGTGGCGCCGCAGCAAGCTGGGGCTGCGTCTATCCCAGCCTGAGCAGCAGCAACTGCACGCCTGGCTGGAGCAACACCAGCACGCCCTGCCCAAGGCCAGCTGATGAAGAGGCGGGCGGCCCCTTGGTCGCCCGTCGTTAAAATGCAATAAACCTCTGTTATAACAATAACCTACACCCAATAAACAATAACAAAGAGCACCGCGCATGAAAAAACTCTCTCTCTCCCTGATCGCCCTTGGCCTGGGGGCGGCCCTCGCATTGCCCGTTCTGGCTGCCGATGAAGGTAAAATCGTGATCGCCCACCGTGGCGCCTCCGGCTACCTGCCCGAGCACACCCTGGAATCCAAGGCGCTGGCCTATGGCATGGGGGCCGACTATCTGGAGCAGGATCTGGTGATGACCAGGGATGACCAGCTGGTGGTGATGCACGATCACTTCCTCGACGGCATCACGGACGTGGCCGAGCGCTTCCCCGGCCGGGCCCGTCCGGACGGTCGCTACTATGTGGTGGACTTTACCCTGGCCGAGGTGCGCTCCCTGCGCATGACTGAGCCGTTCCAGCTGGTGGATGGCAAGCAGGTGCCCGTTTATCCGGCCCGCTTCCCGTTGTGGAAGTCCAGCTTCAAGATCCACACCTTCCAGGAAGAGATAGAGATGATCCAGGGGCTCAACAAGAGCACCGGCAAAAACATAGGTATCTACCCGGAGATCAAGGCTCCCTGGCTGTTCCGCCACGAGGGCAAGGACATCTCCAAGGCAGTGCTCAAGGTGCTGAAGGAGTACGGCTACACCAGCAAGAACGACAAGGTCTATCTGCAGTGCTTCGATGCCGACGAGCTCAAGCGCATCAACAGCGAGCTGATGCCCGCCATGGGGATGGACTTGAAACTGGTGCAGCTGATGGCCGAGACCGACTGGAACGAGACCATGGTCTATGACGCCAAGGGCAAAGCAACCCCTTACGACTATGACTGGATGTTCAAGCCGGGCGCCATGAAGACCATAGCCGGCTACGCGGAAGGGATAGGCCCCTGGAAGCCGATGATAGTCACTGAGCCGGGTACCCTGGGCAAACCAGTGTTTACCAATATGGTGAAAGAGGCCCATGCCGCCGGTCTCAAGGTGCATCCTTATACCTTCCGCCAGGATGAGGGGCAGATCCCGGCCTATGCCAAGGACTTCAGCGACCTGCTCAACATCTTCCTCTATCAGGCCGATGTGGACGGGGTGTTCAGCGACTTCCCGGACAAGGCGGTCGAAGCCATCAAGGCACACGGCAAATCATAAAAGAAGAGCAACACGGGAACGCAAGCGGGGCCAGGTGCCCCGCTTTTTTTATAAAATGGAGGCAAGCACCGGGGTGGGATTATGGTCTAGCAGCGCTGACGGCAGTATTAGGGTGTAACCATATGTTTACGATATTGTCAGGTCAGGGGCTTTTTACCCGCTACTTTCTGGCTGTTCAGGTCGCCTTTCTGGTCGTTTATCCACCGGTTAGACAGTTAACCCGCTAGTTTCACTTGATTGTTTGTTTTTCCTTGGTAAGGTGAGGGCGGTTGCGTAACAAAGTGCTGACTTGTGTAAATAAAATAATACACTCAGTGCAATTGGCTTAAATACTGTAGAGAGAATGAGAAAATGCAAAGAGACCCCCTGAACAACATCCATATCCAGTCCGAACAAGTGATGATCACGCCTGCTCAGCTCAAGGAGAAGCTACCCATCTCCGACCAGGCGCTGGCATTCGTGCAAGGGGCCCGCACTACCATAGCCGACATCATCCACCGTCGCGATCACCGCCTGCTGGTGATCTGTGGACCCTGTTCCATCCACGACATGGACGCCGCCAAAGAGTACGCAACCAGACTCAAAGCGCTGCATGATGCCTACCAGGATTCTCTCTACATTGTCATGCGGGTCTACTTTGAGAAGCCGCGCACCACGGTCGGCTGGAAAGGGTTCATCAATGACCCGAACCTGGATGGTACCTTCGATGTGGAGCTGGGGCTGCATCGCGCCCGCGAGCTGCTCTGCTGGCTGGCGGAGCTGGAGTTGCCGCTGGCGACCGAGGCGCTCGACCCCATCAGCCCGCAATACCTGGCGGAGCTCTTCTCCTGGTCGGCCATAGGTGCACGCACCACAGAATCCCAGACCCACAGGGAGATGGCGTCCGGCCTCTCCATGCCGGTGGGCTTCAAGAACGGCACAGACGGCAACCTGGGTACCGCCATCAATGCGCTGCAGGCGGCTTCCAGCCCCCACGCCTTCATGGGGATCAACCAGCAGGGCCAGGTCGCCTTGCTGCAGACCCAGGGCAACCCGGATGGCCACGTGATACTGCGCGGCGGCAAGCACCCGAACTACGACTCGGTCAATGTGTCGCTGGCGGAAGAGGCGTTGGAGAAAGCGGGCCTGCTGCCCGGCCTGGTGGTGGATTGTAGCCACGGCAACTCCAGCAAGGATCACCGCCTGCAGCCCAAGGTGGCCGACAACGTCATCCACCAGATCCAGGAGGGCAACCGCTCCATCATAGGGGTGATGCTCGAATCCAACCTGTTCGAGGGCAATCAGTCCAGCGAGCAGCCCAAGGAGCAGATGCGCTACGGCGTCTCCATCACGGATGCCTGCATCGACTGGGATAGCACAGCCAATCTGCTGGCGCGATGCCATCGCGAGCTGGCGGCGCCGCTCAGGGGCAGAACCGGGCGTTAAGCCGTGGTATCTTGTCGTAACTGATTGAACCATAGAGGTATCACCGCCCATGCAGTGATACCTTGTTGCCTCTTGAATCACAGGGCGCCGCCGCCAGCGGCGCCAGCAGGGACTGGATATGGCTGAAGAGTTGAATGCCCTCAGGGACAAGATAGATGCGGTGGACAGGCAGCTGATCGATCTGCTGGCTGCCCGTCTGGCCCTGGTGGGGGAAGTGGGTGAGGTGAAGAGCCGCCATGGCCTGCCCATCTATGCGCCGGACAGGGAGGCGAGCATGCTGGCCCGCCGCCGAGCCGAGGCCGAGCTGCTGGGGGTGCCCGGCGATCTCATCGAAGACGTGCTGCGCCGGGTGATGCGCGAATCCTACATCCTCGAATCGGCCAGCGAAAAAGAGAACCACTTCAAGTGCATGAAACCGGAGCTTGGCAAGGTGGTCATCATAGGCGGCCAGGGCCAGCTGGGCCGCTTGTTCGGCCAGATGTTCGGCCTCTCCGGCTACCGGGTCGAGACCCTGGAACAAGCCGATTGGCCAAGGGCTGACGCCATCCTGGCCGATGCGGGTCTGGTGATGGTGGCCGTGCCCATCGATATCACCTGCCAGATCATCGACCGGCTCGGCAACTTGCCCGCCGACTGTCTGCTGGTGGATGTCACCAGCGTGAAGGTGGCGCCGCTTGAGCACATGCTGGCGGTGCACAAAGGCCCGGTGTTAGGGCTGCACCCCATGTTCGGACCGGATGTGGCGAGTCTCGCCAAGCAGGTGATCGTCTGCTGTCAGGGCCGTGACGCGGCCGCCAGTCAGTGGCTGCTGGATCAGATGACCATCTGGGGCGCCCGTCTGCAACAGGTGGAAGCCAAGGCTCACGACGAGGCCATGACCCTCATCCAGGCACTGCGCCACTTCGCCACCTTCGCCTACGGCTGGCACCTGTCGCGGGAGCGGGCCAATCTGGATCGCCTGCTGAGTCTGAGCTCCCCCATCTACCGGCTGGAGCTGGCCATGGTGGGGCGGCTGTTTGCCCAGGACCCCGAGCTCTATGCCGACATCATATTGTCGTCCCCGCAGAATCTGGCGATGATCCGCCGCTACTACCAGAACTTTGGCGAGGTGCTGGGGTTGCTGGAGCAGGGGGACAGGGCCGGCTTCATCGATGCCTTCTCGCAGGTGTCCGGCTTCTTCGGCGAACATGCCGACGAGTTCCTGCGCGAGAGCCGCATGCTGCTGGCCCAGGCCAACGACCGCCGCCAGCACGGCTGATGCGATCGCACACAAGCATCATAAAAAAGGGGCCTGTTCGGCCCCTTTTCTGTCTGTGCTGTCCGGCCCGAGGTTACTCGGGCTGCGGCAGGCGCAGATCGGCGCCATCCCAACCGAGCGGCAAGGTCAGCAGTTGATCGATCAGCTCCCGGCGATCGGATTTCTCCAGATAGGCGAGGTAGAGCGGACGACTGAGCGGCTGCCCCCCCTCCACCAGATGCAGCCGTCCCTGCTCCAGGAAGGGGCTCACCATGCGCCGCGGCAGATAGGCGGCGCCACCATTGGCCAGCACGAACTGCAGCGCCATGTTGGCGGAGCTCGAGTGCAGCACAGGGGTCTTTTGCAGGCTCTGCAAGCGGCTGGGCTGCGGCTCGAAGCTGGTGCCCCAATCCAGATGAATGTGGGGCATCTGCATCAGGCTGTCGGCGTTGGCGGCGGCATCCCGGCTCACCAGTTCGAACACCAGCTCGCCTATGGGGTGCAGGGCTATCTCGTCGATCTTGGTCGGCTCGGAGAGCAGGGCGAGATCGAGGGAGCGCTCCAGCAACTGGCGGCACAGGTGCTCGCGGGAAGCCGTTTCGAGCCGCACCGCGAGGCCGGGGGCCAGCGCATAGACATGGTTGAGCCAGTCGTTGAAATCGAGCTCCCAAAACACGGCGGGCGCACCTATGGCGAGCTGCTGGCTGAAACCGGGGGAGAGGGCCACATCCTGTCTGGCGCGGCCCAGGGTGTGCAAGATGGCGTCTGCATAGGGCAGCAGACGCTCACCGGAGGCGGTCAGGCGGATGTTGTTGCGATGACGGGCAAACAGACTGACCCCGAGTTGCTGCTCGAGCTGGCGGATCCGAAAGCTCACCGCCGACTGGGTCAGGTAGAGATTCTCAGCAGCCCG
Organism: Aeromonas sp. MR19; assembly: GCF_963899305.1. Taxonomy (NCBI): domain Bacteria; kingdom Pseudomonadati; phylum Pseudomonadota; class Gammaproteobacteria; order Aeromonadales; family Aeromonadaceae; genus Aeromonas; species Aeromonas sp. MR19. Next base: position 412,078 of record NZ_CAWQWZ010000011.1, on the reverse strand, counting down.
GCCAAAGTGCCGGGTCTTGCTGACCTCGATAAAGGTCCGAAGCAGTTCGGTATCCATTAATCGATGGACTCGTCGCTGCCGCCACCACTGCCACCTTCAAACCCGCCGCCACCGGTTTCCTCGTTGGCGCCACCCGCGACTGTGCACAGACGATGCACGCGCTTGGGACCTATCACCTTCAGATACTTGAACCACACCTTGGCGTGGGGGTTGCTGCCGGCGGCGCCGGATTTGATCTGTTCGAGAAAGGCGCTTTCTATGTCATCGCGCGGCGTCAGGTTGCCCTGATAGAGCGCCAGCATGGCGGTGCCGTATTTTTCCAGACTGTCCGCTTCGGCCACAGTGAATTCGCCACTGCGACGCAGGCCACGGGGAAAATGTTTGAAGTCGTTGAAACGCTTGTCGGATTCGAAGCTCATAGTGCTCTTTTTCTGGTTAGTTTGACCTTTGCGGGCAAGTATCATCAGGCCGTCGCAGAGTGCAAAATCAATTTTTTCACTATATGGATAAAACTCTTTCATCGAAAGTGATTTCGCCATGATCCAGTGGGCATTCAGGGGAGACAGGAGCAAAAAAGCGAGAAAAAAAGCGGAGTTATGTCAGGTTCTGTAAAGGTTTGGCGCGCGGGGCAGACGATTTCGGGCCAAAAATAAAGCGCCATTCGGCGCTCTATTTTACATCAATCATGAACCAAAGCGGGAGGTTTGGTCTCGATGGAGACTTACTCTATCATGGCCGGCTGGGCCAGGTTGTCGGCACGCCACAGACGGTAGCGCACTTCATACTCCTGCGGGACGTAGAGCACGAACGGCAGCTTGGAGTTGTAGTTCACGAAGAAGCCCTGACCGTAGATCTGGACGAAGGTCTCTTTCTTCTGGCCATCCGGGCAGGCCATCAGGGTGCTGATGGGATCGGACACCTTGCCGAGCATCAGGTAGTTGTAGCCCCAGCCCTTGACGCTGTGCTGCTCCAGATTGCCCGCGAAGCGCGGCACATTGCAATCGACCATCATTTTCTTGCCGACCTGCAGCTCGACCATCATGTCGGCTTCGTTCTCGACTTCCGGCAGGCGGATCACGACACGTTCCTGGTTTACTTCGGCGGCCGGGAACATGCTGATATCAAATTTTTTCGGTTCGGCGGCGAAGGCATGGCCGCCCAGCAACAAGGCGCCCAGCAGGCTAAAACGCAATACGGTTTTCATCTGTACCTCATGGGGTTGGTTCAACGCCGCTAGACTAACCGCTCTGCCCGTTTCATGCCAGCGATCTGCGGTGCAAATCATGCCGGATCCGGCACAGGATGACGTGTTCTGGCTGTTTTCTGACAGGGCGCACACTCCTTGTACGCCTCACCGGCAAGGGGCTGGGGTGGCCGGAAGCGGATCCTGTTTTCAGCAGTACCCCCGGCCACCCCTGCGCACTCAGCGTACCAGGAGCAGCTGCTTGGCCCAGGCGCCAGGCGCCCGCATGCCAACGGCGCCACTGGTGATATCCAGATAGGCGACGCTCTTGCTGGCCGGCACCGGGGTCGAGGACCAGAGATAGACGTAACCGTCGTTGACCTCTTTCCCTTCCCCGGCCATGGCGCGGGGGAATATGGTTTCGTTCAGCGCAGGCTTGTAGCAGGCGGACTCCAGCACGCTGGTCAGCTCCTTGATGGTGGGCAGGCGCCAATCCCGGTAGCCGCCAAAGCCGTACAGGGCATGGCTGGGCTCGGTGCGGATCCGCTCTGCCGTCAGCAGGGCCTGCTGCCAGTAAAGCCGGGTCGGCTCGCCGCTGCAGCTCTGGTCGCGCCAGGTCTGGCCGAGCTGGCAGCGCATCCAGGTCAGGCCCGTGCTCCTGTCCGTGACTGTGCCGTTGCCGCGATCGATGAAGCGGGCGGTGGGGCTGGTTCTGGGCATGGTGTCATCGCAGATGGCGGTGGCCAGGGCGAGGGGGCTGCCGAGGGTCAGCAGCAGGGTCAACATCAATCGGTTCATCGGGTTACCTCCGCCACCAGTCGCAGTTGCAGACCGTTGGCATCATCGCTGTTTTGAACTGTGGTGGCGTAGTCGGTGCCGGCGTCATCGCCGAGGAAGATATGGGCGATGGCGCTCAGGGGGGCGCTCTCCAGCCGACGGGACGGGGTCAGGGTCTGGCTCCAGTAGTAGCCGCTGAAATCCTTGGTCGTGGTGCCGACATCGGGGAAGTAGCGCACATCCAGGGTGACCAGCTGGCCATACTGGCGGGCGAGCGAGCCGTAGTGTTGCAGGCTCATCAGCTCGCGCGAGTGGGGCATGCGCCAGCTGGTGATGCCGCACAGCTGCTGGGCGTTGAGCCACTGGCGATACTGCTCCGTGGTACAGATGGCCTCGCCTTGCGGGCAGGCGTAGTCGCGCTCCTCCTGGGTGGGGTGATAGTCGCCAAGCTCCCAGGCGAAGGTGCGGTGCAGATCGCGGGGGCTTTTCCCATCATCCTGCTTTTTCTCCCAGATGAGGCGGGTAGTGAGATCCTCCACACACTCCCAGACGGGGGCGTCATCCGGCAGGGGCTGGCCCTTGCCATCCAGCTTGCGATAGCGCAGGGGGGCCTTGTTCAGGCTGGCCTCCTGGCCCGGGTGGTCGGCGGGCTCCTCGGTGAGCAGGTAGTCGACGCCATCCGTGTAGGTAGTGACGCCGCTGCCGGTGACCAGGGGATGGGAGTATTGCTGTTGCAGCAGGCGGGAGACGCTCTCCTGCAGGCTGGTCAGCTCGCCGTGCTGGGCGAAGTGGCTGGCCAGCTCGGGCAGCAGGCTGCCGAGGGCCGGCCACACCACGGCTTGCACGAGGACGGGCGAAAGGTCCGATATTCCTGGATCGGCATCGATCACCGCCTGCAGCAGTTGCCCCAGCGCCAGGTTGAAGTCGGCCAGTTGCGACAGGGCGGCCAGCCCCTGACCCGGTTGCAGCGGTGCCAGCGCGCTCAGCATCTGGTCGAGTGCCTGTTTGGGGGGATGTCCCTCGGCGATGCGGCTTTGCAGCAGGGTGCTGAGCAGGCTGGGAGTCAGAGTCTGGCCATCCAGTCGGGCGGCCGGATGCAGCAGCGTCGGCGCCGCCGGATTGGTTGGCAGGAACAGCAGCGGACTGGTCAGCAGGGCGGGGGAGGTGCCGCTCAGCTGACGGGCACCGGCCACGCCGCTGACGCCGGGCTCCCCCTCATCACAACTGGTGTTCTGGTTGAGATTGACGCACAGGGTGCCACTTTCGGGCAGATTGACGTTCAGGGTATAGGCTGGCGCCGCCAGCGGTGCCTCATCCGAGCCACCGCCACCGCAGGCGGTGAGCAGGGGGGCCAGCAGGCAGGCCAGACGGGAATAGGTTGGGTTCATCTCTTGTCCTTGGGAAGGGGCTTTGGGCCCCTTCTTCTTATATATGGGTGGGTTACTCAGCCGCGCCTGCGAAGGCGGCGCCAGACTGCCAGCGGCAGCAGCCAGAGCAGGTTGGCGGCGCCACCGCCGCTGCTGTCGGAAACGTTGAAATGGATGATGCCGTCATCCGGCGGGGCGACCGGTTCACCACACTGGGCGCCGATGCGCTGGCTGATGCTCCAGCCATTGATGCGGCCCTGGTGCCCGGGTTTGCTGTCCACCACTTCCAGCGTCCATCTGCCGGCCAGCGGCTCTCCCAGCAAGGGGGTGAAGGGTTGCAGGGACTGCAGCTCGGTGGGGAAGAGCCCCTTCAGCCGTGGCAAGGGGCTGTAGCCCTTGTCCCAGATCTGGATGCGGGTGCCGGAGGGGGAGTTGAGCCAGATCTCCAGCTCATCCAGGGCATCGTGTTGCAGATCCAGGCTCAGTTGCAGCTGCTCACTCACCTTGGCACTGCTCTGCTCCAGCAACAGGCTGGCTTGGCTCAAGCCGCGCACCTCCTCGCTCTGGGCATCGTTGAGGAGCAGCGGCTGACCAGTGGCGCGGCTGATGATGGGCGTGCCTATGGGCAGGCTCAGTGGTTGCTGCCACTGGCGCTCGGTCGGGCTGGTCCCCGTCATGGCGAGGCTCACCGGCAGGCTCACCTCATCGCCGCAGGCCAGCGGGCTCTGGGCCAGCAGCCGCAGCGTGGTGGTGGTGCTGGCACCCACCGCCAGTGTGGTGGCTTGCCACTGATAGGGATCGGCCTGCAGCCCGGCGGGCAGGGTCAGGGTCAGCTCATTGAGGGTCACAGGCGCCGGGCCCTGGTTGGTGAGGGTCAGTTGCACGGATTGACGCTGCCCCAGCTCGATGGCGCTGCCCTCGGCCAGGGCGATATTGACCGGCGCCAGCAAGAGGCCGTGCTGGCGGAAGGCCTGCTCCAGATGGCTGGCGTAGTGACGGGCCGGGTAGAGCCGCGCCGCCGTGTCCACAGTGATGCGGGCCAGTTGCGGCATGCGAATGGCAGGGCCCAGCCCGAAGTGGGATTCGATGATGACGCGGTCAAACTCGTCCCGGGCCCCTTCGCCATGCTCGGTCACCGACGCCAGCAGGGCCTGGAACAGCGGTGTGCCCCACAACTGATCGCCGTTGCTGCCGTTGATGGTGCGGTGGGCCGGATAGCTGTAGTCCGGGTGGTAGCGGGCCCGCAGATCGTCCAGCTGGCGCGGGGTGCGGTCGGTGAAACGGGCATCCCAGTTGAACACCATGGCCGGTTCGAACTGGCGACCCGCCTCGCTGCGCTGGCGGTGGCTGGCGGCCAGGTAGTCGCTGAAACCTTCGCCGATGGCGCCCCAGTCCGCCTCGTCCCCGAGATCAGGCACTATGTGGTGTTGCACTGCGTGGCCGAACTCGTGCCAGATCACCATGGGATCCTCGGCATCGGGCACGCCGCTGCGACCCAGCTCCAGCCGGCGCTCGAACGGATCGTAGAGGGAGTTGTCCTGATAGCCGGCCTCTGTGTCTATGTCGAGGGCCCCCGGGATGAGCCCGCTAAAGCCCAGCTTCTTGAGGTGGCGCTGGGCCAAGTCCAGATGGTAATAGGCGTTGATGTCGGCGAAGCCCCGATCGTCCCGGGTCAGCCGAAACGCATGCGGGGTGTCGCCGCTGAAGGGGGCCGTATCGGGCTCCATGGCATCCACCACCCGAGCGTGAGGGCCGCTCAGCAGATAGTGGCCGCCCGCCAGGGTGACCGGCAGCGCCACCTTGTCCTGATAGGCGGCGTCCGCCAGTACCAGCTCGTCGTGCCAGACCAGGCTGGCGTCTTGCAACTGGGTGCGGGGATCCGGGTCGAACACGCGTGCTTCCACCTGGGTGTCGCCGGCGTCGGCGGTGCGGCTGGCCCGGGTGCTGGCCGCATCCATCCAGCGGCCCAGCTCTCGGCTGCCGTCGCAACTGGCGAACAGCTGCACATAGCTGGCCTTGGCGTTGCCCGCCTGGTGCTCGCGCACCCGCTGGCGCAGGGCGGGCACCAGGGTGTCGCCGTCGCGCCAGTACCAGGCCTCGACCGCGCCCAGCGTGTCGATCTCGTTGCCCGCATCGCGCAACTGGCCGAGCAAGGGATCCAGGTTGCCGCTGGCATCGCAGCCGGGCTCACTGCTCTGCAGGGGGCGGCTGTTGTGATAGAGGCGCCAGGGCTTGCCGGCCAGATCGACACTGACGGCGGCCTGGATGGTGGCCACCGGCAGGCCGTTGACCAGCTGGCGGAAGCTGTAGTGATGGCCGAGCAGGCTGGCCCTGTCGTAGTCGGGGGCGAGCGTGACGCCGAGGCGCTGTTCGAGCCACTGCTGTGGCGTCGTGGTCAGCGGTTGTTCATCGACAAACTGCAGCTCGGCCGCCAGCAGAGGCTGGGAGAGCAAGGTCGCCAGCCAGAGGGCCAGGGAAGAGGGTTTCATGGTTTACTCCAACACAAAAATGAGAAAAGGGATCACTGGCTGACACCCGCCAGGGTGAGCAGGAAGGCATACTCGCGGGCCGCCTGCTGGCGCGCCGTGCCGGCGCTGGCCTGGTGGCCGCTGTCGAGGGCCGTGCTCAGCAGATAGGGGCCCGTGCCTGTGCTGTGCTCCCGCAACCGGGCGACCCACTTGAGCGGCTCCCAGTAGGGCACCTGGCTGTCGTGCAGTCCGGCCGTCACATAGACGGGGGGATAAGGGGCCGCGTGCAGGTTGTCGTAAGGGCTCAGGCGGCGCATGGCGGCATAGTCGGCGGGGATGGCCGGGTTGCCCCACTCGGCGTACTCCTGACGGGTGAGCGGCAGTTCGGGATCGCTCATGGTGCCGATGAGATCGACGAAGGGCACCTGCAACACGGCTCCGGCGAAGCGGGTTGGTGCCTGGTTAAGGGCCGCCGCCACCAGCAGGCCACCGGCGCTGCCGCCCATGGCAAACAGCCGGGCGGGGTCGATGGCGGGATCCCGGGCCAGCGTATTGGCCACGGTCAGGAAGTCGTCCACGCTGTGCTGCTTGTGGCGACCACGCCCCGCCAGATACCACGCATCCCCCAGCATGCCGCCGCCACGCACGTGGGCGATGGCGTAGACGAAGCCGCGATCCAGCAGGCTCAGCACCTGCGGCTGGTAGTAGGGGCGCATGGGGGTACCGTAGGCGCCATAGCCGTAGAGCAGCAGCGCCTTGGGAGTGTGGATGTCCTTGCGCCATACCAGGGAGACCGGCACCTTGACACCATCCTTGCCCACTACCCAGCGGCGCTCGCTCTGGTAGGGGGAAGGGAGGACGGCCCGGGTGTCCGGCAGCCAGCGGCCGCTGGCGAGATCGAGCAGGCGCTGGTGCGGCGGCTCGGCCATGCCCTGGCGGCGGATCAGGATCTGCCCGCTGGCGGGGTCGTGGGCGCCCTGGATCCAGGCCGTGCCGGCCCCCTCGGTCAGCAGCAGACGATGGCTGAGCCGGCCGCGGCCATCCAGCACATCGAGCCAGTCATCCCCGTGATGGCGATACTGTAGCACCGTGTAGCCGGCAAACAGGCGCCACTTCTCGAGACTCTTGTCCTCGCCGGACCAGAGTGGTTGCCAGCGGCCCTCGGCCACCTGTGTCAGACTGGTCACCTGATAAAGGCCGAGGGCACCATCTTTGTTGCTCTTGATGAGCACCCGCTCCCCCTGGGTATCCAGGTAGTACTCGAGCCCGGCCTGACGGGCCTTGAGCAGAGAGGGTGTCCCCTCGTCCAGCAGGTACTGCTCCGAGCTGTCGTGGTTGTTGCTCTGCAGCAGCAGGTGGCGCCTGTCCGTGGTGCGATAGAGGCTGAGCAGCCAGGCGGGATCGGCCTCCTGGTGTACTAGCCGCTCCTTGCCATCCTGCCAGGCCCACAGCTGCCAGGGGCGCAAGGTGCGGCGCTCGTTGGCAAGGGTGTAGAGGGTCTTGCCATCCAGGCTCCAGAGCAGATCGGCGGCTCGGTGCGCCAGAGTAGCGAGAGTCTTGCCATCGGCCAGATCGAGCAAGGTGATGCGGTAGTCCCGATCGCCGCGCAGATCTTCGGCCAGCGCCAGCCAGCGCCCGTTCGGGTACAGGGCCCAGCTGGCGAGCTCGTAGTAGCCGCTGGCCGGCTGGCGGGCTGCCAGCCGTTGGCGGGGCTCAGCCTGCTCGCCGTCTCGCTGCCACAGGCTGCCGTCGGCTTCCATCCGCCACTGGCTGCCCGCCTCGCGCAGCCACTCTTGCGGCATGGACTCGCCGCGCGTTTGTGCCTGCCACTCGGCCTGCAGCGCCTGCTCCAGCGGTCGCTGCGCGGCGAGCTGCTGCTCGGTCCAGCGGTTCTGCTCGCCCAGCAGGGCCAGCAGGGCGGGATCCTGACGGCTGTCGTCGCGCCAGCCGCCATAGGGATCGAGCCGGGCCCGCTCTCCCGACATCGGCAGCGGGCGGTGAGGAATAAGCGGGGCCACGAGCGGCGCCGAGGTGGCGACGGCCTGGCTCTGGGTATCGGCAGGTGCAAGGGCGACAGGCTGGGCGGGCGCCGGATTGGCCAGCAGGCTGGCCAGCATCAGGAGTGCGTGCATCAGAGCCCCACAAAGGTGTAGCGCAGGCTGGCGCTCAGGGAGCGGCCCGTCTGGGTGTAGAGGCCCGCATCCGTGCCTGCTTCCAGCCCGGCGACGTCCTGATAGCGGGTGTAGCGGGTGTCGAGCAGGTTGTCGAGCTTGAGGTTGGCCTTGAGGGCGTCGGTGATCTGCCAGTCGGCGGTCAGGGCGAAGCTGAGCCAGCCTGCGGTTTTCAGGCACTCGCCCTGCTGCTGTGTCAGGCTGTTGCCACAGCTGGGCACCCGGCTCATGGCGGCGGCGTAGTCGGCCTGCAGCCCCAGGCTCCAGTCGTTGGCCTGATAGCTGAGGCGGGTGTTGCCCTCGAGCGGCGTGAGGTTGCGCGGCGATTCGCCCTGGCTGGTCTTGCCGTCGACCCAGCCCAGCTTGGTGGCCAGCTCCCACTGCTGGGTCAGCCAGTAGCTGGCGGCGATCTCGGCGCCCCAGGTTTCGGACTTGGCGACGTTGCGGTATTGACGCAGCATGACTCCGTCGCTCAGGCGAAAGCCCACCTGACGCCAGTCGACGAAGTTGTAGTAGCGGTTGTAGAACAGGGCCGGCTTGATGCTCCACTCATCCCCTTCGCCGCTCACCCCCCACTCGAAGCTGTGGCTGGTCTCCTCCTTGAGGTTAGGGTTGGCGATGATCTCGAACGGCGGCAGGGCAAAGTAGTGGGGAATGTTGCCGTACACCTTGTCGTAGGAGGGGGCGCTGAAGCCGTTGGCGTAGCTCAGCCAGCTGCGCCACTGCTCGTTGAAGCGGTAGCTGGTGGCCAGGCTCGGCGAAATATGCCAGCTGTGGTTGCTCTCGCCCCGGCCATCCTGCGGGCTCAGCCACTGCTGATCCATGCGCAGGGTCGGGGTGAACTGCCACTGGCCCAGGGTCGCCACGTCACCCAGCCAGATGCCGGCCCGATCGGTGCGGGCGCTGCTGAAGGGAGCGGACTGGGTGGGCTGGGGAATGCCGGCTTCCAGCATCAGTTTTTCCACCGGTCGCTCGTGCCGGGTGCGCGCCAGCTCGATGCCGTAGCTCAGCTTGTGCTCGATGGCACCGGTGACCAGATCACGGCGGATATCCAGCTCGCTGCCGATCAGGTGTTCGGTGAAGGTGGCCAGCTCCCGCTCGCTGCGATAGCGGGGGTAGCCGCTCAGCTCGTCATTTTGCAGCAGGCTGCGCTTGTTGGCGGTGTTCTTGGCGTAGTTGCCGTGCAGGTTCCAGGTAAAACGGTCGGCCAGCGGGTGGCCGAGATCCTGCGCCTCCCAGCTCAGCTTGCCGCCCTGGGAGCGCTGGGTGCCGTTCTCGCGATACTGGCGCACCTGCCACTTGCCGTCGGGCTGGGGAATTTCGCGCGGCCCCTGATCCCGCTTGGCATTGTCTTCGAAGTAGTCGAGCTCGAGGCGCAGCAGATGCTGTTCATTGAGGGTCAGGCTGGAGCTGGTGGAGGCGCTGAGGCCATCGAGATCCGCCGGGATGCGGCTCTGGTCGTAGTTGGCGGTCTCGTGTCCCTGCCAGCCGGAGAGGCGCAGCAGGTGGGCGCTCTCGCCCCAGCGGGCGGCGCCGGTGGCGCTCAGTTTCTGCTTATCGCTGCTGCCGTCGTGCAGCACCTTGCTGCTGAGGTAGGCATCCTGCCCCTGCAGGTAATCTTCCGGCTGCTTGGTGGTGATGACCACGGTGCCGCCGATGGCGTCCGAGCCGTGCAGGGCGGAGCCGGCCCCCTTGGCCACCTCGATCTGCTTGACGTCATCGAGATCGAAGCTGAAACGGCCCACCTTGTCGTTGAGGTCGTCGGCGCCGAAGCCGTCGCTGACCCTGACCCCGTCCTTGATGATCAGCACCCGGTTGCCGCCGATGCCGCGGATGCTGATGTTCTGCGGCCGGCCCGCCGAGCCGGTCACAGAGACGCCGGGCTCGTTCTTGAACACGTCTGTGAGCTCGGTGGCGATTTGGCGCTCCAAGTCCTCTTCGGTGATGACTGTGATGGAGCCGGAGATGTCGGACAGTTTCTGTTCGACCCGCTGACCCTTGACGACTATGGTCTCGCGCGCCTTGGGCTGGGTGGTGCCGGAGGTGTCTATTCCGGCGGGATCGCCGGCGGCCAGCGCTGTACCGGACAGCAGCATGGGCCAGTAGTGAAGCAGTGTTTTCATGTTGAGAATAATTATTATTTGAGCCTGAAGGCCGCGGATTATTGCAGAGAGGTACAGCCAGATCAACGATTGATAATCATTATCATTTTGTTTTTATGATCCTGATCAGACTGCATTTTTTGATGAAGGCATCAGTAGCAACACGGGCCAACGTTTGCGCCCGCAGGGCGCAAGGCGGGCTGACAGGGGATGAAACGGGGGAGGGTGGCAAGGTGTTGGCGGAGGGGACTGCAGTTCATGCCAAGGCGATATCGGCAATAAAAAAACCCGCTGCAGGAGCGGGTTTTCAAGGGGCAGGAGGCGGCTATCAGGGGGCGCGATAGAAGCGGTTCAGCTCGTTCATCACCTGGATCATGACGCCCATGTCGGGGGTGCCGTGCTTGATGGGACGGTAGCTGTTTCGCTCCAGCAGCTCGAAGTCACCCTGCTTGTTGAAGTGGGTGATGGTGTTGCCCTGATAGATGGCAAAGTCGCGCTGATCCCCCGCCAGCAGCCAGTTGCGCGGGCTGGTGTCGAACAGGTTGCGGCCTATGCTGTAGTCCCGCGGCGCATTGCGCACTCCCAGCATGCTCTGCATCAGGGTCGGCACCAGATCCAGGTGGCTGCTCACCGGGCTCGTCGGCAGGGTGTCGTTGCCGGGCCAGGCCAGCACGAACGGCACCTGCACCTGATAGGGCGAGTAGTTGGTGCCATAGCCCCAGCTGTTGTTCTGGGTCTCGTTGAACTCCTGACCGTGGTTGGAGGTGACCACGACGATGGTCTGCTCACCGAGCCCCTGCTGTTGCAGCTGGGCCAGCATCTGTTCCAGCAACTGGTCGGTATAGAAGACCGCATTCTTGTAGCGGTTCTCCAGCTTCACCAGATTCTCGGCCTGATAGGCGGTGGCCGGATTGAACTTGGTGAGCTCCGGCTGGAAGGGCCCCTTCACGTTGGCCGGCAGCTGGTAGTCACCCGGGCTCGACAGATAGACCAGCGAGAACCAGGGCCGGTCCGGCGAGCGCTTGGCGAGCCACTGCTGCCAGTCGCCGATCAGCTGGGTGTCATCGGTCTGCTCGGAGACGAACACCTGCTTGCGCAGGCCGGAGAGAATGCTCTGACGGTACTTCTGGGCATCTTCCAGCGCGCCGAACAGGCCGAACTGGTAGTCCTGGCGCAGCATCTCGTCGAACAATACCGGCGGCGTCTTGTCGTTGCGAATGTCGTCGTAATAGTGGCCGGGCAGGCCATAGAAGAGGCTGAACATCCCCATCACATCATCGTTGCCGCCACTCATGTGGTTACGGAAGTTGAGGTGCTGATCCGCATAGCGCTGCAGATTGGGCATGTTGATATTGTTGAGCATGTCGGCCCGCAGCGAGTCCACCACCACGATCAGCAGATTCTTGTGCTCGACGGGGGCATTGACGCTGAGCGGTCGCAGCGGGTAGCGCAAGCGGCTCGCGCTGTCGCCGTCCTGGGATTCGGCCTTCTTCTCGTACTGATCCAGATCCAGCCAGCCGTGCTTGGCCAGGAAGCTCTTGGCAGTCATGGGGTAGGAGAGCGGGAAGTTGGCGCGCTGCATTGTGATGGGCTGATACAGGGTGGCATCGGCCCAGCTGTTGACCACGTGGGTCAGAATGAAGCAGACCAGCAGGGCCAGCCCCACCTGATTGCCGTACTGGCGGCGTTTGCGCTTGTTGATCTTGCGCCACACATAGGCCGACAGCAGCAGTTGCAGCAGGAAGATGGTCGGCACAGCCACGAAGATGATGCTCCAGATCGAGCCCTCCTCGGTCTGGGCCTGATCCAGCAGCAGCTGCCACACCTGACCGTTCAGGTGGAACTTGAACAGCTGGAACACCTGGGTGTCGATGAGCAGCAGCACCAGCGCCAGGGTGGCTATGATGGCCGAAATGAAGCGCAGCGCCTTCTCTTTGGGCAGCACGAAGCTCAGCGGAAATACCGTCAACAGGTAGGTGACAAAGCTCAGAAACGAGAAGTGACCTATCCAGCTGATGATGAGATAGGTCACGCCGAGCGTGGTCGACGGCCAGCTGATCGCCCCCAGATAGCGGGTGGCAATCAGCATGGCCAGTATGATGTTGAAGAAGGAGAACCAATGCCCCCAGGTGATCAGGCGAGAGACATTATCACGATAGGGGTTGCCGGTTTCGACCATAGTGATCCATCTGCTTTGAGAAACGTCAAAAAAAAGCGGCGATTCAGTGTGCGTCGTGGCGATTGTCGACCGAGGAAGTCAGTGCCTGGACAAATTTTTCAGTGATCGCCTGGCGTTGTGCCGGGGCCATGCCGTTGATGATATTGGTTGTCACGTTACCCAGCACCATCAGGCTGAGGTCGACTGGCGCTTTGTGCTTCTCCAGTACAGTGATCAGGTCATTCATCAGGTCATCAAATTGCTGGTTTGTGTACTTTGATACGATGGGCATAATCTTGGGTTCATCTCGGTTCAAAGCGCCTTATAATACTTCACCCTTTCGGCTAACACTATGGCTTTGTGACATGAGTCTCGATATCGACAAGATCATTCTTCACTCCCTGCGCCAGGGCGGCGATGGTCAACCTCACGCCGACACCCGCAGCCAGACCCTGCCTGCCGATGAGGCGGTACAGGGGCTGATGGCGGAGCTGCATCGCATTTACAACGGCAAGGGTGGCAAGGGCTTCGGCTTCTTTGCCGACCCCGAAGCCGCCGTCGCCGAGCTGGCCGACGGTGAGGACGCCCCCAAGCAGCCTTCTCCCGCCTTTCGCATCGCCCTCGAGCAACTGCTCGGCGAACAGACCGAATTCGTGCCCTTTTCGGTCAACATGACCCAGCTGCTGGTGAAAAACCTGGTGGATCACGCCCTCGATGAGCAGGGGGTGCTGCTGTTTGCCAAATACAACTACGTCGGGGTCGATTACCTGATGCTTGCCCTGCTGGAAGGCAAGGAGAGCGTCACCGTCAGCGAGGCGCTGGACTTGCGCCATATCCATTATCTGGATATCGGCAAACTCAATCTGGTGGCCCGTATCGATCTGACCGAATGGAAAACCCAGCCGGATTCTCGCCGATATATCACCTTCAGCAAGGGGCGGGTCGGTCGCAAACTGGGCGACTTCTTCATGGATCTGCTGGGTGCCCGCGAGGGGATGGATGCCAAGGTGCAAAATAAGGGCTTGCTGCAGGCGGTGGACGATTATTGCGACAGCCGTCAGCTGGAGCCGGCCGAGCGAAACGACTACAAGAAGCAGGTCTTCAAATATTGCACCGAGCAGGCCAGCGCCGGTGAAGAGATCGAAATCAAGGAGCTCTCCGCCGAACTCTCTGCAAAAGAAGCGGGCGAGGGCGACCTCGATTTTTACAGCTTCATCGGCCAGGAGTATGAGCTGGAAGATCGCTTCCCCGCCGATCGCTCCACCCTGCGCGGCCTGACCAAGTTCGTCGGATCCGGCGGTGGCCTGACCCTGAGCTTCGAGCAGAAGTTGCTGAACAGCCGGGTGTTTTATGATCCCCAGACCGACACCCTGACCATTCGTGGCGTGCCGCCCAATCTCAAGGATCAGCTGCTGCGCCAGTCGTAATGTGATCTGCTTTCCACTTTTGGCAAAAAGACACCGCACTTCGCTGCGGTGTCTTTTTATTTAAGGGGGTAAGTCGCATCGAAACCAACTCGGTGCTTTGTTAACAAATTAAACAGAATAACCACCATGAAAGGGTTTTCAATGAGGTGAAAACCCTTTCATTCGTGTTTTTTTATTTCCATTTGGTAATTTAATTTCCATTTTTGGCGAGGAATATGCCAATAAATGGCGATAACCCCCTGAAATAAGAAAATGTTTTCAGAACTTTCTGGAAGAAAATACGTAATTGCATTTCAAAAATGCGAGTTGCGTCATGTGAGGCGGTGACGGCTTGGGATAATATTCATCTCGCACACAATGCTCTTACAGCGCGGAACTAATACAAGGAAAGGCTCATGAAAAAGAAATTGCTGTCATCCCTGATCGGTCTGGCTACTCTGGGCGTGGCTTGCTCTGCCACCGCCGCCATTGACGAAGGTCAACTGACCATCTGGATTAACGGTGACAAGGGATACAATGGTCTGGCTGAAGTCGGCAAGAAGTTTGAAGCCGAAACCGGCATCAAGGTGACGGTTGCTCACCCTGATCAGGTGGAAGTGAAATTCCAGCAAGCCGCTGCCACCGGCAACGGTCCGGACATCTTCTTCTGGGCTCACGACCGTTACGGTGAGTGGGTCAAGGCCGGTCTGCTGGTCCCCGTGACCCCGAATGCAGCCACCAAAGCCAAGTTTGAACAGTTCGCCTGGGATGCCATGGCAGTCGATGGCAAGACCTACGGTTACCCGGTTGCGGTGGAAGCCGTCAGCCTGATTTACAACAAGGATCTGCTGCCTGAGCCGCCGAAGACCTTCGAAGAGATCGCCAAGATTGACGAGACTCTGAAGAAGAACGGCAAGCGCGCCATCATGTGGGCCTATGACACCCCCTATTTCAGCTATCCGCTGGTGGCTGCCAACGGTGGCTACGCCTTCAAGAAAACCGCTACCGGTTATGACGTGAAAGACACCGGCGTGAACAACGCAGGCGCCAAGGCCGGTGTGGGCTACATCTCAGAGATGATCAAATCCGGTCACCTGGAAAAAGGCATCGACTACGGTGTGATGGACGCCAAGTTCAACAAGGGCGAAGTGGCCATGATGATCAACGGTCCCTGGGCCTGGAGCAACCTGGACAAGAGCGGCATCAAGTACGGCGTAGCGCCGCTGCCGACCCTGAACGGCAAGCCGGCCAAAGCCTTCGTTGGCGTATTGGGTGCCACCATCAACGCCGCCAGCCCGAACAAGGATCTGGCCATCGAGTTCCTGGAAAACTACCTGCTGACCGACGCCGGTCTGGCTCCGGTGAACGCCGACAAACCGCTGGGCGCCGTGGCACTGAAGTCCTTCCAGAAGACCCTGGAATCCGATCCGCACATCAAGGCCACCATGCAAAACGCCCAGAATGGCGAGCCTATGCCGTCCGTGCCTGAGATGAGCCGTTTCTGGTCTTCCTTCGAAACTGCCCTCAAGAACGTGACCTCCGGCCGTCAGAGCGTTGACGAAGCCCTGGATACCGCTGCCAAGCGTATCGTTCAGTAAGCATGCACTACCCGGGAGGCCGCAATGGCCTCCCACTCTCTCAAATCTCTCTTGGCGTTATAAAGGTTAATTGGCATGGAAGTAGTACCTTCTATTGAATCCTATGCCGGTCCGAAGGATAAGCACACCTGGCTTAAGTGGACCATCGCTGCTCTGGTAGCCATCCTCAACGGTTATGCGGCCGTGATGATGTACGCCAGCGGTGAGTGGGTATTCGCTCTGCTCGATCTGGTGGTGGTCTCCGTCGGTCTGTATGTCTTCATGAACAAGAAGACCTATGCCCACCGCTATATCTTCCCCGGTGTGGCTGGCATGGTTGTGTTTATCATCTTCCCTCTTGCCTACACGATCGGCATCGCCTTCACCAACTATTCGGGATCCAACTTGCTCTCCCTCGAGCAGGCGCGGGATTACCATCTGAAAAAAAGCTACAAGGTGGCGGGCGGTGAGTTCGATTTCACCCTGCTGGGTGGTGAGGACAATCAGTTTCAGCTGCTGCTGAAACAGGACGACCAATCCTTTATCAGTCAACCTGTTTCCCTGATGAACAACAAGGCGCGTGAGCTGGCGACCCGTGAGGGCCGAGTGCAAAGCACCCAGCAAGTGGTCGAACTGCAGCCCTTCACTGGCGAAGCGGCCAGCAAGGCCGCCCCGATCCGTGCCATCGTTGAGCATCGTACTCACCTGAGTGACCTGGATCTGGTCCTGCCGGATGGCGGCACCCACTTGACCCTGAGCAGCCTGCGCAAGTTTGCCGCCCAGAAGCAGCAATACACCCGTCTGATGGATGGCGCCGTGCTCAAGTCCGGCGTGGTGATCAAGGACAGCAACCTGCTGCGCGACACCCAGACCGGCGAGCTGATGCTGCCCAACGGCGACACCGGCTTCTATCAATACATCGACGAGCAGGGACAGTTTGTCGGCAAGGGCATGGCCCCCGGTTTCGTGGTGAGCGTGGGGTGGAAAAACTTCGTGCGCATCATGACAGACCCGGGTATCCAGGGTCCCTTCATGCAGATCTTCGTCTGGACCGTGATCTTCTCCGCCGGTTCAGTGGCCTTCACCCTGGCCATCGGCATGGTGATGGCGTGCCTGGTGCAGTGGGAGCAGCTCAGAGGTCGCGGTTTCTACCGGGTCATGCTGATCCTGCCCTACGCGATACCTGCTTTCATCTCCATCCTGGTGTTCAAGGGTTTGTTCAACCAGAACTTCGGCGAGATCAACCTGTTCCTGGAAGCGGCGTTCGGCATCAAGCCGGACTGGTACACCACCCCCTTCCTGGCCAAGGTGATGATCCTCATCGTCAACACCTGGCTCGGCTATCCCTACATGATGATCCTCTGCATGGGCCTGCTCAAAGCCATCCCGGAAGATCTCTATGAGGCGTCCGCCATGGACGGTGCGGGTCCGGTGCAGAACTTCTTCAAGATCACGGTTCCGCTCTTGATGAAGCCGCTCACGCCGCTGCTGATCGCATCCTTTGCCTTCAACTTCAACAACTTCGTACTCATACAGTTGTTGACCAACGGGGCACCGGACATCATAGGCGCCAGTACCCCGGCCGGGACCACGGATCTGTTGGTGAACTACACCTACCGGATCGCGTTCCAGGGCTCGGGTGGTCAGGACTACGGTCTGGCCAGTGCCATCGCCACCGCCATCTTCCTGATCGTCGGCGCGCTTGCACTGCTCAACCTGAAATTGTCCAAAGCCGACAAGCAACAGTAAGGAGGCTTCTCAATGGCTATCGTACAACCCAAATCAGTCAAATACCGGGTGTGGGCAACCCACCTGGTCATGTGGGGCTTCCTGGCGCTGATCATCTTCCCGGTGATCATGGTCATCGCCATCTCGTTTCGTAACGGCAACTTCTCAGTCGGGGAGATCATCCCCTCCAATCCGACCCTGGATCACTGGAAGCTGGCGCTCGGCATGTCCATCACCAACGCCGATGGCAGCATAACGCCGCCGCCGTTCCCCGTGCTGACCTGGCTGTGGAACTCCATCAAGATCGCGTGCATCACGGCGCTGATGATAGTGACGCTGTCGACCACCTGTGCCTATGCGTTTGCCCGCCTGCGGTTCCGTGGCAAGCAGACCATATTGCAGGGCATGCTGATCTTCCAGATGTTCCCGGCCGTGCTGGCGCTGGTGGCCATCTATGCGCTGTTCAACAAGATAGGCGACTATGTGCCCTGGCTGGGTCTCAACACCCACGGTGGCCTGATCCTGGCCTACATGGGCGGCATTGCCTTGCACGTGTGGACCATCAAGGGCTACTTCGAGACCATAGACTCTTCGCTTGAAGAAGCGGCGGCCATCGACGGTGCGACCCCCTGGCAGGCGTTCCGCCTGATCCTGTTGCCCCTGTCGGTGCCCATACTGGCGGTGGTGTTCATTCTGGCCTTCATCGGCACCATCACAGAGGTGCCCGTGGCCTCCATCCTGCTGCAGGATGTGAACAACCTGACCCTGGCGGTCGGTGCCCAGCAATACCTCTATCCGCAGAACTATCTGTGGGGCGACTTCGCCGCTGCTGCCGTGCTGTCTGGCCTGCCCATCACAGTGGTGTTCCTGATGGCGCAGCGCTGGCTGGTCGGTGGCCTCACTGCCGGTGGCGTGAAAGGTTAAGTGTGTTGCCGCATGCATCACACAGCCAGCACCAAGGTGTTCCTGCTGGTCTGTCACAGGGCTGGCTGGTCGGCGGCCTCACTGCCGGTGGCGTGAAAGGTTAAGTGTGTTGCCGCATGCGCCACACAGCCAGCACCAAGGTGTTCCTGCTGGTCTGTCGCAGGGCTGGCTGGTCGGTGGCCTCACTGCTGGTGGTGTGAAAGGTTAAGGTTTTAATGGCCGGGGGAGCTGACTTCCCCCGCCGTCACGATTTGCACAGATTTAAGAGCGGAGCTCGTCATGGCTGAAGTAGTACTCAACAACGTTCGCAAGAACTACGATCCGGCGGTCCACAAGGACACGCTGCGCAACATCAACCTGGCCATCAAGGAAGGGGAGTTCATCGTCTTCGTCGGCCCGTCCGGCTGCGGCAAGTCCACCCTGCTGCGCATGATCGCAGGGCTCGAGGACATCACCAGCGGTGAGCTGACCATAGGCGGTCGTTACATGAACGACGTGCCGCCGGTGGAGCGCAACGTGGGCATGGTGTTCCAGTCCTACGCCCTCTACCCGCACATGAACATCTACGAGAACATGGCGTTCGGCCTCAAGCTCAAGAAGATGGACAAGGAGAACATCCACAAGCGGGTGATGCGCGCCGCCGAGATCCTGGGGCTTGAGCCATTGCTGGACCGTAAGCCCAAGGCCCTCTCCGGCGGTCAGCGCCAGCGGGTGGCCATAGGTCGCTCCATAGTGCAGCAGCCCCAGGTGTTCCTGTTTGACGAACCCCTGTCGAACCTGGATGCCGCCCTGCGGGTCAAGATGCGCATCGAGATCGCCAAGCTGCACAAGGAGCTCAACTCCACCATCATCTACGTGACCCACGATCAGGTGGAGGCCATGACGCTGGCCAACCGCATCGTGGTGCTGAGCCCGCTCAAGGGCGATGCCGAGACCAATCTGGAGCAGTTCGGCACCCCGCTCGATCTCTACCACAACCCGGACAACAAGTTCGTGGCGGGCTTCATCGGCTCCCCCAAGATGAACTTCCTAGCTGGCGAGTTGCTGGAAATCGGCGAGCAGGAGTGCGTGGTCAAGCTGACTTCCGGCGATACGGTGCGGGCGCGGGTAGATGCCCGTCGCGGCGCGGTCGGTGACAAGGTGGAGCTGGGCATTCGCCCCGAGCACCTGGTGACCCTGGATCACCCCCATGCGCACAGCAAGGTGACCGGCGTCGTGCAGGTGGCCGAGCATCTGGGCGCCGAGTCTTTCGTCTATATGGATGTGGATGGCCACGACTTCACCGTCAAGGCGCACTCCGATATCGACGTGGCCACGGGTCAGGCGTACAGCGTCGGCATTCCGGCCGAAGCCTGCTACCTGTTCGATGCCAACGAACAAGCCTTCCCGCGCATGGCTCGCTATGTAAGAGCCTGATGGCGCCGAGGTTTTCCACTAAATTCAATGCCTTTTTGCCGGTCGCAAGACCGGCTTTTTATTGCCTGCCGTTCGGGGCCCGTCCGGCAGGCCTGGCTCCCTGGCCTCTGCTCAGGTCTCCAGCGCGGCCGTGATGTCGGGCACGAAGGTCTGGCTGGTCAGGGGCGGGCGCTCATAGCCCTCGGTCTTGATGGGGGGGAGTGTGATGGGCTCGTAGTGGATCGCCTCGTAGGGCACCTTGCTGAGCAGGTGAGCGACGCAGTTGAGGCGGGCCCGGCGCTTGTCGTCCGCCTCCACCACGAACCAAGGACTGTCTTGCGTGTCCGTGTAGGTGAACATGTCATCCTTGGCGCGGGAGTACTCCACCCAGCGCGAACGGGATTGCAGATCCATGGGGCTGAACTTCCAGCGCTTGATGGGGGTGTTGATGCGCTCCTTGAAGCGCTTCTCCTGCTCCTCGTCCGACACCGAGAACCAGTACTTGATCAGGGTGATCCCCGAGCGGATCAGCATGCGTTCGAACTCGGGGCAGGCGCGCAGAAACTCGCGATACTCGTTGTCGCTGCAAAAGCCCATCACCCGCTCGACCCCGGCCCGGTTGTACCAGGAGCGGTCGAACAGCACCATCTCGCCGGCGGCGGGCAGGTGGGCGGCATAGCGCTGAAAATACCACTGGGATCGCTCCCGATCCGAGGGGGCGGGCAGGGCCGTGACCCGGCAGACCCGGGGGTTGAGGGGCTCGGTGATCGCCTTGATGACGCCCCCCTTGCCGGCGGCATCGCGTCCCTCGAACAGCACCACCACTTTCAGCCCCTCCTGCTTGACCCACTCCTGCAGCTTGACCAGTTCCTCCTGCAGGTGGGCTAGGTGGTGCTCGTAGCATTTCTTGTCCAGGCGCGGGCGTTTCTTGCTCTTTTCCTTGGGCATGGCTCTCTCCTTTTTGAGTCCTTTTTGTGCGTCACCCCAGCTTGCACCAGGGAGGCGCCACTGCCAAGGCCGACGTGTTACACTGCCGCCCCGTCAACCGCTGGCAACAGAAACAGAAGAAAACATGAGGCGGTGTATGGCGCTTGTGATGGCCGCCTCATCAGCCGCTGGCAATGGAAAAAACATGAAGCCATTTATGGCGATTTGCACTGCCGTCTCATCATCAGCAGCTGGCAACAGGAGAAAACATGAAGCAATTTATGGAGATAGCGGGCCGCCAAATGGCCTATCTGGACGAGGGGCTGGGCCCGGTTCTGTTGTTTGGTCACAGCTACCTGTGGGACAGCGCCATGTGGGCGCCGCAAGTCGCCGCGCTCAAGGGCCAGTACCGCTGCATAGTGCCCGAGCTGTGGGGCCACGGTGATTCCGACCTGCTGCCGGAAGGCCCCTGCACCCTGGCGACCCTGGCGCGGGATCACCTGGCCCTGCTCGACGGCCTCGGCATCGACGAGTGCGTGCTGGTGGGTCTCTCCATCGGTGGCATGTGGGGTGTGGAGCTGGCCAGGATGGCGCCAAATCGCATCAAGGGTCTGGTGCTGATGGACAGCTTCGTCGGCCTGGAGCCGCAGATCACCTGCGAACGTTACCTCGGCATGCTGGGCATGATTGGGCAGCTCGGCACCATACCGGCCCCCATCGTCGAGCAGGTGGCGCCGCTGTTCTTTGCCAACCAGCCGGATGTGGCCCTGATGGCCGACTTCAAGGGGCGTCTCGCCGCCTGGCCAGGGGAGAAGATCGCCGCCATGGTGGCGGTGGGGCGCAGTTTCGTGACCCGGGAAGATCGCATCGACTGGCTGGAAGAGATGGCCATGCCTGCGCTGGTGATGACAGGGTGCGAAGACAAGGCACGCCCCGTGCTGGAAGGCTACCTGATGGCCGAGGTGCTGGGTTGCCCCTTCAAGGAAATCCCGGCTGCGGGTCATATCTCGTCGCTGGAAAATCCCGCCTTCGTCAATCAGGCCCTGGCGGCGTTTCTGGCCGACCTCTGATACAGCTACGGCCATGTTGCCAGACCAGGAAGGGAGCCATGGGCTCCCTTCTTGCTTGTGATGGCGGCGCGGCTTACCAGATATAGCCGATCCCGAAGCCGGCGTAGAGCTCCCCCTGGTGTTGGACCAGGGGGCTGTTGGCAACCTCCTCGTCATAGCGTTCGTAGTTGGCGGCGAACATGCCGATCCAGTTGGGAGTGAAGCGGTAGCTGGTGACTATGGCCACCATGGGTGAGAGGGTTGCCCCCGTGTCCCATGCCGGTCGCTGCGCCGTGGCCTCGCTCTCGGAAACGCCGCCGAAGTAGTAGTTCGCCAGCTTGCTGCTGCGGATCATCATCCCCATGCCGGGCATGATGAGCAGCCGGTCGCGGATGATGGGAAAGTCGGCCCACAGCAGCAGCTCCTGGCCCTGGCTGCGCCCGGTCACATCCGTGCTGAGGCGGGTGCTGAGCAGGGCGTAGGGGGTGATCAGGCTGGCTCCCATGCCCCCTTCCAGCTCCCACTTGCGTGGTTCCATACCGTTGAACTGCGCATATTCGTCGGGATCCAGGTTGCCAAAGCGCAGCCGGCCATAGCCGTAGGCGGCCAGGGTCTCATCCTTGTAGAAGTAGTAGCGGGCCCGATCGCCCAGGTACATGAACTGGTCGCCAAAGTAGATGAAGCCGGGAATGACGTAGCCTGCGGCATCTTGCGCCTGATAGCGCGCATCTCCGCCTATGACCGCCGTCCCCAGCACCAGCCCCTTGGGGACAGGACTGGTGGGGCTGTCGTGGGCGAACACGTCGAGGGAGCCCAGATCGATCTCGGCATGGGCCGCGGTACTGAGCAGTGAGAGGGCTGTGAGTGCGCTGGCAAGCCGGCGTGCGCTAGGTAGGGTCATTGTCGCTCGGGCTCCATGAACGTGAGGCATCCATCCTGGTCGGTTGGCGCTGTGAGGCTGGATATTAGCGCACTTTATCAGGGCGCTGACAGCGCCAGCTAGCAGATGTTCAAGATGACACAGGGCATGTCCGAAGAGATGCCCTGTGGGGGATGAAACGGGAGTGCGGGAAGGCGCCTCATCAGGCTCCAGGCTGGGGGGCGTCATCGCGCTTGGGCCAGGCGTTGAGCACGGCCTTGACCAGGGTGGCGAGGGGAATGGCGAAGAAGACGCCCCAGAATCCCCAGAGCCCGCCAAACACCAGCACGGCTATGATGATGGCCACCGGATGGAGGTTGAGCGCCTCGGAGAAGAGCACGGGCTCCAGCACGTTGCCGGTGAGCACCTGGATCACGGTATAGACCACCATCAGCCAGGTGAATTCCGGGGTCAACCCCCACTGGAACAGGGCCACCATGGCGACCGGTACCGTCACGGCGGCGGCCCCTATGTAGGGAATGAGCACGGAGAAGCCGACCGCCACCGCCAGCAGCACCGAATAGCGCAGCCCCAGCATGGCAAAGGCGCCGTAGCTGATGACCCCGACGATGAGGATCTCGATCACCTTGCCGCGGATGTAGTTGAGGATCTGCTCGTTCATCTCCACCCAGACCCGGTTGACCAGGGTGCGGTTGCGCGGCAGGAAGCGGCGCAGGCTGCCCATCAGCACCTGCTTGTCCTTGAGCATGAAGAACGCCATCAAGGGGACCAGTATGAGGTAGATGAGGATGGCCACCACGTTGACCAGCGAGTTCAGGGAGGCGCTCACCAGCTGTTCGCCACCGGTCAGAATGCGCTGGCGAATGTTGTCTATGATGGTCTCGACCAGGGTCACGTTGATGAGCTCGGGATACTGCTCCGGCAGGGTGCGCACATAGTCCTGGGCATGGGCCAGCATGGAGGGGGACTCCTTGGCCAGGTTGATGCCCTGGCTTACAAGCGTCGGGATCAGGCCCAGGAATGCCATGACCGTCAGGGCGATGAACAGCAGCAGGATCAGGCTGGTGCCCAGGGTGCGGGAGAGGCCGAGGCGCTTCAGCCGGCTCACCGGCCACTCCAGCAGGTAGGCCATCACCAGCGCCACCAGCAGCGGCGCCAGCAGATCGCCAAACAGCCAGAGCACGGCGAAGCAGGCCACCAGCAACAGGAAGAGGGTGACCGCATCGGGGTCGGAGAAGCGGGTCTGATACCAGCGTTTGAGCACATCTAACATGACAGCATCCTTTCGTTACCGGGGCTCATGATGGTGCTGTGCCCCGACGACCAACTGCAAAGAGAGCGTATTGTCCTGCGCCTGCTGCACCGTGAAGGGGTGACCCTGACGTTGCAGATAGGCCGGAATGTCCTGCCGGGAGCCGGCATCGGCCAGCCGAATGGTCACGGTTTGACCGCTTTTGGCCTCCCTTAGCCAGAGCTTGAGCCGGATCAGCGGCTCGGGGCAGCGCCAGGGGGTCAGATCGAGGTGTTCCATGAGGGCTCCAGCAGGCGTGAGGCGGCTATTATGGCCGTGATGAGAGCACGAAACAACGCTTGTAGCCCTTGAGGGGCAAGGGTATTCTGCCGAGGCCCCTTCTGATGGAGATAGAGATAACGTGGCACGCTTTTCCCCCCTGATGGCATCGCTTCCCCTGCTGGCTTCCCTGATGGGTGCCACCTTCCATGCCCAGGCGAACAACCAGCTTCCCGACATAGGCACCGCCGGGGTGGCCGCCCTGCCCATCGAGCAGGAGGTGCGCTATGGCAACGCCTTCATGCGTTTCGCCCGGGCCGGCCTGCCGATCATAGATGATCCCGTGCTGAGCCAGTACATAGACGATCTCGGCCAGCGGCTGCTCTCCAACGCCGATGGGGTACGCTTCCCGTTTACCTTCTTCCTCATCAATGACCCCAGCATCAACGCGGCCGCCTTCCTGGGCGGACGGGTCAAGGTGCACACAGGCCTGTTCCTCTACGCCGACAGCGAGAGCGAGCTGGCCTCGGTGCTGGCGCACGAAATCACCCACGTGACCCAGCGTCACATAGCCCGCTACATGGAAGCGCAGGCGAGCAGCTCCGCCATGACCCTGGCCGGGCTGGTGGGCTCCATCGCGCTGGCGGTGATCAACCCCACCGCCGGTATCGCCGCCCTGCAGACCACGCTCGGCCTCTCCATGCAGTCGGCCATCAACTACACCCGCGATAACGAGTACGAAGCGGACCGGATCGGCATGAAGACCCTGTATGACGCAGGCTTCGATCCCATGGGCATGGCCAACTTCTTCCAGAAACTGGCGGCCGAGTATCGTTACGCCAGCAAGCCGCCCGAGATGCTGCTGACTCACCCGCTGCCGGAGACCCGGATCTCCGAGGCCCGTGGCCGCGCCTCCAGCTATGCTCGCCGCAACCTGCCCCCCAGCCTCGACTTCTGGCTGGCCAAGGTGCGCATTCAGGTGCGCTATGGCACCGAAAGCCCGCAGGCGCTGCTCAGCTATTTCGACAACCGCCTGCAGAAAGGGGATTACCCGCTCAAGGATGCGGCCACCTACGGCAAGGCGCTGGCGCTGTTGCAGCTCAAGCGCACCGACGAGGCCGACACCCTGATGCAGGAGCTGGCGAGCCGTCACCCGGAAGATCTGTTCGTGGTGGATGCCCTCACCGACATCGATCTCGCCAAGGGGCGCAGCGCCCAGGCCATCGCCCGGCTGGAGAAGTTCCGCACCCGCATGCCGGACAACGAGGTGGTGGTGGTCAATCTCGGCAACGCCTATCTGGAAGGGGGCAACTACAAGAAGTCCATCGCCATCCTGGACCCCTATGCCCGCGAGCATGAAGAGAACAACCTGGCCTGGAGCCTGCTCTCCGATGCCTATCGCAAGGCGGGACGGATGACGGACCTGCACATGGCGCGGGCCGAGATGCTCTCCCTGCGCGGAGATTATCAGGCCGCCATCGACGAGCTGATCGTGGCCCGTGGCACCACCAGCGACAAGCTGACCCTGGCCAGGCTGGAGGCTCGCATCACTGAGCTGGAGCGGGCGAAGAAGGATCTCGACAGCCTGAAGGGGTGATGCATCAGAGGTGCGGTGAAACGGGGTGTGCCAGCAATGGGACACCCCGTTTCCTTTTCCAGCGGTACCCTGGCGTCGTGCAGGTCAATCCCGTCGTCGTGTGTGGGTGTGATGGGCCCCTTACTTGCCAAGGAGAGGGGAGGGATCACTCTAGCGAACCGCCGCAGCCTGCGCCTTGAGGGTGGCAATCTGCTGCGCATCGAGTTCGCCGACGATCGTCTGTTGCAGCTTGCCCTCTGCGTCGAGCAGATAGCTGGTGGGTAGCCCGGTCGGGTGGGGGAAAGGCAGGCTTGCCGTGTCATTGGCGATCAACAGCGGCAGGCTGATCCGGTAGCGGCTCGCCAGTGCCGCCAGCTCGGCCGGGGTGGCCGGATCATAGTGGATGGCCACAACGGCGAGGGCGCCCTCCTGCGCCAGCGCTTCCAGCAGCGGCAACTCTCGCAGGCAGGGGGCGCACCAGGGGGCGAAGTAGTTGACCAAGAGCGGCTTGCCGGCAAACTGGGCCAGTGCCACCGGCTGGCCCTGACCGTTGGTGAACTCGGGCGCCGGGGTGCAGGCGCTCAGCAGACCGGCCACAATCAGCCAACAAATTCGTTTCATTTCCTTTGCCCTGCCGCTTACTCTGACCATCCGTTTCCCCTACAATAACGCCGTTTCTTGTCCCATCTTGCGATCAATCAGGGAGTTACCATGAGCGAGACCCAAATTTACCACAATCCGCGCTGCTCAAAGAGCCGTGAAACCCTGGCCCTGCTGGAGCAGCACGGGATCGCCCCTGATGTGGTGCTCTATCTGGAGCAGGCCCCGAGCGAGGCGCAAATCCGTACCCTGCTGAGCCAGCTCGGCTTCACCGATCCGCGCCAGCTGATGCGCACCAAGGAAGAGCTCTACAAGGAGTTGGGGCTGGGCGAGGTGAGTGGCGACGCCCTTATTCGCGCCATGCACCAGCACCCCAAGCTGATCGAGCGCCCCATCGTCATCAAGGATGGTCAGGCCCGCATCGGCCGTCCGCCCGAGCAGGTGCTGGAGATCCTCAAGTGAGCATCCGCTTCGCCCGTCTGCTGACCCTGGTCGGCTTCTTTGGCCTGCTGGGCTGGGTCATCCTCTGGCATCTGTGGCTCTCGCCCCACCCTGAGCTCAACCCCTGGCTGCTGCCGGTGATCTGGACTGTGCCGCTGCTGTTCCCGCTCAAGGGCATAGTGCAGGGTAACCCCTACACCCACGCCTGGGGCAACTTCGTGCTGATGCCCTATTTCCTGCACGCCCTGACCCTGATCACCACGGACGAGGGAGAGCGTTGGCTGGCGGTGGTGGAGCTGGTGTTCACCATACTCGCCTTTGTCGGCACCATCTATTACGCCCGCCTGCGTGGCCGTGAGCTGGGGCTCAGCATCCGCAAGAAGAAGGGTGAGCCGTCACAGCAAGAGAAATAAGGCCCGCGTCAGCGCACTTTTATCTGCAAACCGGGCCCAGGGTCCGGTTTTTTTATGGATGTGCAGCCTAGCATGACGTGACCGGGGTTGACGTGACAGCGGCTGGGCCAAAAGCCTGCTGGCAACGCAGATGCCAGGTGTATCTCGCTGATCTTGCTGTAACTATGTCGACATGATCACATCTTGGCCGCAGCGAGGTGGGAGCGTGGCGGGCGGCTGACTATCCTCATTAAGCTCCCATACAGCGGTAGCCGTTAGCCTGTCGTTTTCACCAGCCTGAGTGATGCACCCTATGAAACGCCAATCCCGCCCCCTGTTCCAGAAAACCCTGTTGGCATTGACCATGGCCCTGTCGGTCAGCTCGCTGGCCGATGCCTGCACCCGCGCCGTTTATCAGGGCGACGGTGGTCTGGTGGTAACCGGCCGCACCATGGACTGGCGCGCCGCCATGCCGACCAACCTCTGGGCCTTGCCGCGTGGCATCGATCGGAGCGGGGCGGCCGGTCCGCACTCCATGAAGTGGAACGCGCGCTATGGCTCCCTGGTCGCCGCAGGTTTTGACGCGGGTACCGCCGATGGCATGAACGAAAAGGGGCTGGTGGCCAATTTGCTCTATCTGACCGAGTCCGAGTATGTGACTCCGAGCGACAAGGATCCGCGCAAGACGCTCTCCATCTCCCTCTGGGCCCAGTATGTGCTGGACAATTTTGCCACCGTCACCGAGGCGGTCGCCGCCTTGTCGAAGGACGAGTTCTATGTGGTGACCACTCTGACGCCGGATGGCAAGCCGGGCCAGCTGCACCTCTCCATCTCGGATGCCAGCGGTGACTCGGCCATTTTCCAGTACGTGGATGGCAAGTTGCAGATCCACCACGACCGCAGCTATCAGGTGATGACCAACTCCCCCGTTTTCGACAAGCAGCTGGCACTCAACGAGTACTGGGAGGAGATAGGCGGGCTCATCATGCTGCCGGGTACCAACCGTTCGGCGGATCGTTTCGCCCGGGCCTCTTTTTATATCAAGACCCTGCCCAAGACGGATCAGGCCAATGAAGCCGTTGCCGGTGTGATGAGCGTGATGCGCAACGTCTCGGTGCCCATGGGGATCAGTACACAGGATCAACCCAACATCTCCACCACCCTGTGGCGCAGCGTGTCGGATCAACAGCATCGCCGCTACTTCTTCGAGCTGACTCATTTGCCCAACACCTTCTGGGTGAGCATGGAGCAGCTGGATCTGAGTGCGGGCGCCCCGGTCAAGAAACTCCCGCTGACCGAGCGTCAACTCTATGCGGGCGAAACGGCGGACAAGTTTGTGCCGGCCAAGGCGTTCACCTTCCTGCCTGCCACGCCAGGGGCCTGATGAAGAGTTGGTAGAAGGCCCCTCACGGGGTCTTTTTTATGGCCGCACGCCGGCGTGGCCGCCAGTCTCGCGATAGTGGGCGAGCTGCTGCTCGCTAAAACTCATCAACTGGGGATAAAAGCGCAGAAATCCCTGCTCGCCATTGTGCCAGCTGGCATCGTCCAGGGTGGCGAGGGCATCGCCCAGCAAGATGGGGCGGCGCAACCGGTGACCTATGCCGTTGAGGGCGCGGCCCAGTCCCTCCCTGTGGCGATAGGAGGCGATCCAGTTTTGCTCCGCCATCCGCGTGAGCGCAACGGGCAAGCCATCCGGCAGGCGCCGATGATCCGCCAGCAGCTGCCCATAACTCTGCTGCAGAAAGCGGGGCAGGGGGTCTTCACCAAATTGTGGCCAGTGCAGGCTGAGCCAGTGGTCGTAGAGCATGTCCACCAGGATGCCGCCAAAGCGGCGCCAGGGCGCCTCGAAGCAGGCCACTGCCGCCCTGTGCTCTGGGTGGGCATCGGTGAAGGCATCGATTTTGCGGTGCAGCCAGATCCCCTCATCGAAGGCGGGGCCGAGCGTGCTTGGCAAAGGGCCCTTGACGAAATCCCCCAGCAGGTTGCCGGTGAGGGAGCTTTGGGTATGGGCGGCCAGATGCAGGTGAGCCAGATAGTTCATGACGGTGGATGTCGACCAGCAAACGGGAATTGCTGGTGAGCCTAGCCGATCCCCTCTCCCTTGCCTATGCCGAACATGGCAAACTGGCCGGCAGGCACTGCCGTTACCGAGAGGCCAATGGTGGGTAAATAGCGATTTCTCTCTTTTCCCCGCAGGGGGATAGCTTGCAAGGAGTAGCCATGATGTTGACCCTGATCGAGGGCGCCGAGATCTTCAGTCCCACCCACCTCGGCCAGCAGGATCTGCTGGTGGCCGATGGCCGCATTGCCTGGATGGGCAAGGGGTTGACGGCCCCCGCAGATTGGCCGTTGACGCGGATCGATGGTCGCAGTCGCTACCTGGTGCCCGGGCTGATGGATCCGCTGGCCCATATCACCGGGGGCGGCGGCAAGGGGGGCTTTGCCTTTCGCACGCCCGAACTCGCCGCGAGTGAGGCCCTCAAGGCGGGGGTGAGCGCCTTCATGTATACCGGCTCCTACCATCTGCCGGTCAAGACACTCACCGGCACGGTGGAGTCCGACATCATGCTCATTCCCGAAGTGCTGGGGGTGGGGGAGCTGGCCATCAGCGATCACAGATCCAGCGCCCCCACCCATGACGAGCTGGCCCGGCTGGTGAGCGAGGCGCGGGTGGCCGGGCTGCTCTCGGGCAAGAGCGGCGTCAGCTTCTTCCATCTGGGGGATGGCCGCGGGGCGCTGGCACCGCTGCGGACCCTGCGCGATGAAACCGACATTCCGCTGCGCCAGCTCTATCCCACCCACTGCAACCGCAACCCCTGGCTGTTTGCCGAGGCGATAGCCTGGGGCAAGGCGGGAGGCTGGGTCGATCTCACCACTTCCAGCTTCCCCGATCTGGTGGAGGATGGCGAACGGCTGGCCGCCGATGGATTGACCGAATTGCTGGCCGCCGGCGTGCCTGCCGATCGCATCACGTTCAGCTCAGATGCCAACGCCAGCCTGCCGCGCTTCGATGCGGAGGGGCGATTGATCGAAATGCGCTGCGGCCAGATTGCCAGCCTGTGGCAGGAGTGCGTACGCGCCTGCCAGCTCGGGGTGTCGCTCGAGGTGGCGCTGGCGGTGGTGAGTACCCATCCGGCACGAGCGCTGGGATTGGCCGCAAAGGGGAGGATCGCAGTGGGGCAGGATGCGGATCTGCTGCTGATCCATCCCCACTCTTTCGCCATCGAGCGGGTGATGAGCGGCGGTCAGTGGCGCGGATGAACGGCGGATAGCGCGAGAGTGCGGTATATCCAGATGAAGGAAGCCCGACAGCAATGTCGGGCTTCTTTGATTCTGCGGGCGGCAAGTGTGGCCTAGATCGCCAGGAATCCCAGGATCAGGATGGGGCCGAGCAGGCTCAGGATAAAGCCGGAGACGATGGCCACAGGCACCATCTGGATGCCACCGGATTTTTGAATGACCGGCAGGGTGAAGTCCAGTGCGGTGGCGCCGCCGTAGCCGATGGCGGCGGAGGGGTGGCGACGCATCAGCATGGGAATGATGAGGATGGCGATGAGCTCGCGGCCCAGATCGTTGATAAAGGCGGCTGAGCCGAGCATGGGCCCCAGCTTGTCGGCCACCAGAATGCCGGAGAGCGAATACCAGCCGAAGCTGGAGCTGAGCGCCAGGGCGTGGCTCAGCGGCATGCCCAGCAGCTGGGCCGCCACCACGCTGCCCAGCCAGCTGCTGATGATGACGGTGAAGGCGATCTTCATGCCCCAGGGGTTGAGCAGGATCTGGCGAAGCCGCATGCCGGAGTTGCGCATCTGCACCCCGATGAGCAACAGCAGCAGCATCAGGGCCCACTCGCTTAAGCGATCGATGGGCAGGGCTTGCAGATCGACCAGCAGCCCCAGCAGCACGCCCCCCAGCACCACGAAGCAGAGCTGGAGGGATTCCCACAGCAGGTGCAGCTTGCTCGGCATCTTGGCGTCGCTCGCCTCGTGGGTCGGTGGGCTGCGCTTGTCCAGCCACCAGAGCGCCAGCAGGTTGCAGAGGGTAATGGCGGCCAGCATGACACCGGCCACCTTGAAGATCACCGCCAGATTGCTGCCGAGGTTTTCCACATAGGCCAGTCCCAGCCCCATCAGAAACAGGATGAGGTAGACCATCTTGCCGAGGGACTGATTGACCAGCTTGATGAGCCGGGCGGAGGAGAGGGGGATCAGATAGCCGACGCCTAACGGCAGCAGGATCAGCAATACATTGAGCAACATCGGGGCCTCGATCACAAAAACTGATAAAAATGACACCTTATCACTACTTATTGGCTCTGTGTCACATTTCTGTGAGTTTGGATGGCTCATCCGGGGCTTTTTATCAGGTTGTTATGTTTTTGGTGCAAGCAGCTGCACTCATTTGGCTCAAAGGCCCACCTTGGTGCGGCAAGCGTGCCGCCATAAAATCACGCTCATCGCCGATTTTTCAACAAGATGCAAACATCGATGGGGTGAATAAAGTCGCTTTCGCCATCTTGCTGTCATGATGTCGGAATTTTCTTGCCACCCTTGCGATCAGGGTATAAAAAGGCGGTGTCGCTCGACGGGTCCAAACCAAGTTTTATGCAGACAAAGTGCTGAAAAATACCAGTGAGACCAATAAAAATACAGACAAAACACCAAAGACCTCTGTTCTGTATTGTTTTTTAACTATTCGAGTGATATTTTCGCTGAAGGTTGCCATCGGTTAACTTTTTGTTAAATCCATGATGGTGTGAGTCACGCCCCAGCGGCGTCTAGGGACAGACAAGGTTGTAATGGATGAGTGACGTTGCCGCACTGGAAGTTCGTGAACTGCACAAGTATTTCGGCACCCACGAAGTGCTCAAGGGCATCGATATGACAGCCCGCAAGGGGGATGTCATCTCCCTGATCGGCTCCTCCGGCTCGGGGAAGTCGACCTTTCTTCGTTGTATCAATCTGCTGGAAACACCCTCTTCCGGCACAGTTTCACTCCATGGCGAGCTTATTCGCATGAAATCCAACCGGGCCGGTGAGCGGCTGCCGGAGGACATGCGTCAGGTGGAGCGCATTCGCAGCCGGTTGGCCATGGTGTTTCAAAGTTTCAACCTCTGGTCGCACATGACCATAATGCAGAACATCATAGAGGTGCCTATCCAGGTGCTGAAAGTCCCCCGCGCCGAGGCCATCGCCAAGGCGGAACACCTGCTCAACCGGGTGGGTCTGTGGGAGCGGCGAGATTATTATCCCGGTCACCTCTCCGGCGGCCAGCAGCAGCGGGCGGCCATCGCCAGGGCGCTGGCGGTGGAGCCCGAGGTGATGCTGTTTGACGAACCCACCTCGGCGCTGGACCCCGAGCTGGTGGGGGAGGTACTCGGCCTGATGCGCGAGCTGGCCGAAGAGGGGCGCACCATGCTGGTGGTGACCCACGAGATGTCGTTTGCCCGTGATGTGTCGAACAAGGTAATGTTTCTGCATCAGGGGCGCGTGGAAGAGGAGGGCAATCCCAAGGAGATCTTCGCCCATCCCAAGTCGGAACGGTTCAAGCAATTCATCTCCTCCATCTATTGATGGGCGGGATCTGTTTTCAACAAGCTGCAACTTCAACAGTCGACGATTTTATCAAGGAGAGATACATGAACAAGCTGATGCTGGCGACTGCCATAGTCACTGCCCTGTCTTCCGGCAGCCTGATGGCCAAGGAGTGGAAAGAGGTGCGGATCGGGGTCGAGGGTGCATACCCTCCCTTCTCTTGGACCGAGCCCAGTGGCGAGGTGAAAGGCTTCGATATCGACATCGCCAACGCCCTGTGCGAAGAGATGAAGGTGAAGTGTACCCTGGTCAAGCAAGACTGGGACGGCATCATTCCGGCGCTGCTGTCGCGCAAATATGACGCCATCATAGCCACCATGGACATCACCGAAGAGCGCAAGAAGAAGGTGGACTTCACCCAGAAGTATCAGCACATTCCGGCCCGCTTCGCCGCCAAGAAGGGCACAGAGGTCAAGCTCGACAAGGCCTTCATGGACGGTAAAACCGTGGCGGTGCAACGCGCCACTTCCATGGATACCTACATCACGGACAACTTCCCGAACGCCACCATCAAGCGTTATGGCACCGCAGATGAAGCCTATCTCGATCTGAAATCTGGTCGGGTTGACTATGTGATGGCCGACTCCGCCGCCATCAGCGACGGTCTGCTGAAGAAGGAAGGGGGCGATGCCTACGAGTTCGTCGGCCCGAAACTGACCGATCCCAAGTGGTTTGGCGAGGGTGCCGGCATAGCGGTACGCAAGGCTGACAAGGATCTGAAAGAGAAATTCAACGCCGCCATCCTGGCGCTGCGCGCCAACGGCAAGTACAAGGCAATCAACGACAAGTACTTCGACTTCGACGTCTACGGCGAGTAACCCCCAGGCACGCTACACAGGGTAGCAGCCGAAGGGATTGCGGCGAATCATCACGACAGGTTGACCCTCGTCTGTAGTCATCGGGCCCGTTGTCTCTCGCAAGGGAGCGATGGGCCCGCTTAGTTGCAATGGAGCTGCATGTGTTTGGTTTGAAAGGATATTGGGACGGGCTGGCCCGCTCAATGCGTTGCAATGGAGCCGCATATGTTTGATTTGAAAGGATACGAAGCCTCCCTGCTGGAGGGCGCCTGGATCACCCTGGAGGTGGCGCTGGCCTCGCTACTGCTGGCGTTGCTGCTGGGCATGCTGGGAGCACTCGCCAAGCTCTCCCCCTACAAGTGGGCACGTGGCATCGCCACCGCCTACACCACCGTCATTCGTGGCATTCCCGATCTGGTGCTGATGATGCTGCTGTTCTTCGGCGGCCAGGTGCTGATCAACAACCTCTGCAGCTGGGTCAACGAGAGCTACAACAACTACCTGCTGGCGAGCGATCCGAACCAGGAGTGGGTCTCCCTGCTGCCTGACTACATCGACATCAGCCCGTTCGCGGCTGGTGTGGCCACCATAGGCTTCATCTTCGGCGCCTACATGACAGAGACTTTCCGCGGCGCCAT
Source organism: Aeromonas sp. MR19 (assembly GCF_963899305.1). NCBI lineage: Bacteria > Pseudomonadati > Pseudomonadota > Gammaproteobacteria > Aeromonadales > Aeromonadaceae > Aeromonas > Aeromonas sp. MR19. Next base: position 378,421 of record NZ_CAWQWZ010000011.1, on the reverse strand, counting down.
TCTGGCGGTGGACAAGGGGGAGCTGGAAGCGGCTCGCGCCTTTGGCATGCGGGCGACCCAGGTGTTTGTGCGGATCCTCTTCCCCCAGATGATGCGCCACGCCCTGCCGGGCTTTGGCAACAACTGGCTGGTGCTGCTGAAAACCACGGCGCTGGTCTCCATCATCGGGCTCGATGACATGGTGCGCAAAGCATCCCTGGCGGCGGGGTCGACCCAGCAGCCCTTCACCTTCTACATGGCGGTGGCCCTGATCTTCCTGATCTTCACTGCGGTCTCCACCTCGGCACTGAAATGGGCCGAGCGTCACTACGCGATAAAGACGAGGTAAGCCATGGATTTCTCAATCATTCTCAAAGAGTGGCCCACCTACTGGGAGGGGCTCTACACCACGGTGCTGCTGGTGGCTGCCTCTCTGGTGCTCGGCCTGGCTCTGGCGGTGCCCATGGGGATACTGCGCAACAGCCGCAACTGGCTGATCAAGGGGCCGATCTGGGCCTACATCTACTTCTTCCGTGGCACCCCGCTGCTGGTGCAGCTGTTCATCATCTACTACGGCGCCGCCCAGTGGGAGTGGCTGAAAAACAGCGCCGCCTGGGAGCTGTTCGCCCAGGCCTGGTTCTGCGCCCTGCTGGCGTTCACCCTCAACACGGGGGCCTATACCGCCGAGATAGTGCGCGGCGCCGTGCTCAACATGCCCAAGGGACAGATCGAAGCGGCCAACGCCTTTGGCATGACCCGCTGGCAGACCCTGACCCGCATCATATTGCCCAACTCGTTTCGCCGTGCGCTGCCCGCCTACAGCAACGAGGTGATCTTCATGCTGCAGGGCTCGGCGGTGGCCGGCATCATCACCATAGTCGACCTGACAGGTGCGGCGCGGATCATCAATTCCCGCTACTACAGCCCGTTCGAGGCGTTTTTGACCGCAGGCCTGCTCTACATGCTGCTGACCTTCGTCATCGTCTGGCTGTTCAAGAAGTGGGAGGCCCGCTGGCACGCCCACCTGCGCCCCCGCACCGTGTAATCCCCATAAAAAAAGCCCGCAATCGCGGGCTTTTTTGTGGGTGATCGTTACTCAGCGCCCCAGGTATTCCCGATCGAAGAAGGTGTTGACCCAGTGGGGGCGATAGATGGCGAGCAGTGTCATTGTCATGCCGTTGAGCAGGGCTTCGGGGAAGAGCAGCAGCGGCCAGATGGAGAGGTAGTCGGCGCTGATGGTGTGCCACGGATAGGTGCCACTCATGCCCATCAGCAGGGCGCTGGCGATCACCTTGACCGAGATGCTCAGCGCCCCGCCGCCGAAGGCGACCACGAACAGGTAGACGAACAGGTGGCGGGGCATCCAGGCCCAGCTGGCCAGAAACAGCAGCCAAGTGGTGGCCACGGGCAGGGCGATGCCGATCAGCGCCTGCCAGCCGATGTCGGCGAGCTCGATGACATTGAAGTAGCCGAGCACCAGCAGTGTCAGGCAGGGAGCGAGCAGGGCGAGGCGCCATCCCAGCAGCAGGGTCAGGCTGGTGAGGCCGAGAAAGTGCACCTCCAGCCCCTCGTGCAGGCCGGCACGCAAGACCCAGAGTGGTACCAGGGCTATGGCGCCGCCAAGGCAGAGGTGCTGATAGAGTGGCTGGGCAAGCAGGGTTCGCAGCAGGGCGCCGCGCAGGCTGAATATAAGCAGCAATAGCCAGAGCAGGAGGGCTGCGGCTTGTCCTTCACTCATGGCATGTCCTTGTCATGTGATGGCGTACTGAGCGAGCAGGGGTGACGGATAACAATAACAAGGGCTGGCGTCTTCCCTGCCAGCCCTGCTGTAACAATCAGTATTTGACGAGCTTGTGATACTTGCTGAGGATGCTCTGAACGCGGTCCATGGTCTCCTTGCTGGGGGGCTTGATCCCGGTCAGATCATAGTTTTCACCCAGTACGTCCCACTTGTGCTTGCCCAGCTCGTGGTAGGGCAGCAGCTCCACCTTCTCGACGCAATCACCCAGTTCGGCGATGAACTGGCCCAGCCCTTCGGCGCTCTCGTCATCGTCTGACCAGGTCGGCACCACCACGTAGCGGATCCACATGGTCTTGCCCCTGGCGGCCAGGTAGCGGGCGAACTCCAGGGTGTACTTGTTGCTGACGTGGGTGAGCGGTATGTGCTTCTCGTCATTGATCTGCTTGATGTCGAGCAGCACCAGATCCGTGTTGTCGAGCACCTTGTCGAGCTGTTCGTCGTAGTGACGCACGAAGCCGTTGGTATCGAGACAGGTGTGTATGCCTTTCTCTTTGCAGGCGGCGAACAGTTCGGCGATGAAGTTTTGTTGCAACATGGCTTCGCCACCCGAGGCGGTCACGCCACCGCCGGAGGCATTCATGAAGTGACGATAGCTGGTGATGTCGCTCATCAACTCCGGCACCGTCACTTCGCGGCCACCCTGGGTGTCCCAGGTGTCCCGGTTGTGGCAGTACTTGCAGCGCATCAGGCAGCCTTGCATGAACACGATAAACCGTATCCCGGGGCCATCGACGGTGCCGCAGGTTTCAACGGAATGGATCCGGCCAATGATCCCGGACGCGCTGGTTTCAGCGACCACACCGCTGGTTTCGACAGCAGGGATCCGATTAATGACAGACATAGACAACTCCAACGATTCGAGCAGGTCGTTATTTTATTACATAAAGCCCTATAAATCCTACATGTTTAGCCCGGTTGGGGCGAACCCAGCAGGCTCTCCAGGGCCCTGACAGTGAGTGGCCGACTGGTCAGGAAGCCTTGATAATGCTGGCATCCCAGCGCTTTGAGGATGGCGAGCTGCTCCTCATCTTCCACCCCTTCGGCGGTGACGGTAAAGCGGAAAACCTTGGCCAGATCCAAGATCGCCTTGACGATGGCCTTGTCCTGTTCGCTGTGCACCAGGGTCTGAATGAAACTTCTGTCGAGCTTCACCTCGTCCGCCGGCAAGTCGCGCAGGTAGGCGAGAGACGAGTAGCCGGTGCCGAAGTCGTCGATGGAGAGCAGGATGCCGAGATCCTTGAGCTGCCGCATGCGGGCTATGCTCTCCAGCCGGTTCTCCAGCACCACGGATTCGGTCACCTCCAGCAGCAGGCGGGAGGGGGGCACGCCTGTGTCGCGCAATATGTACTCCACCTGCTGCACGAACCCCGCTGTGTGGAACTGGCGGGCGCTGACGTTGACCGACAGGTGGGGAATGGCAAAGCCGCGGTTGAGCCAGAAGCTGTACTGGGCGCAGGCGGTCTTCATCACCCAGTAGCCTATGTCCTGGATGAGGCTGGTCTCCTCGGCGATGGGGATGAAGTCTCCCGGCGGCACCATGGTGCCGTCGCTGCGCTGCCAACGCAGCAGCGCCTCTATCCCTGACAAGCTGCCGTTGTCGACCCTGTATTGCGGCTGGTAGTAAAGCTGCAGTTCGTGATTGCGCAGGGCATCGCGCAGCTGGTTGTTGAGGGCCAGCTTGTTTTTCTCCTTCTCCGCCATGGCCTCGCTGAAGAACACATAGTTGCCCTGGCCGGAGCGCTTGGCCATGTGCGTGGCGGTATCGGCCTGCTGCATCAGCACCAGATGATCCTGATCCTCGTTGGAGAAGAGGCTGATCCCCACAGAGGCGCTGCAGTGCAGCTTGTGATCCTCGATGTCGAACGGGGTGCGAAACAGCCCCATCAGCTCGCGGGCGAAGTGCTCGGCCAGGATCTTGGCGGTGACATAGCCCTGACCCAGGGCGGTGAACAGCAGGGCGAACTCGTCCCCCGAGATGCGGGCCAGCACCAGGTTGTCCTGGGGCAGCCCCTTGAGCCGCTCCACCACGGCTTGCAGCAGCAGATCACCGCAGGCGTGGCCGAGGGAGTCGTTGATCGACTTGAAGTTGTCCAGATCCACCAGCAACAGGGCGCCCCACTGGCCACTGGGTGCCTGCAGGGTGCGCTGCATGATGTCGTTGAGGCTGCGCCTGTTGTAGAGGCCGCACAGATCGTCGTAATAGGCGAGCTGCTCTATGTGGCGGGCGGCGTCCTTCTCCCGGGTGATGTCGTAGAAACTGCAGACGTAATGGCTGAGCTCGCCATGCTCGTCCTTGACGCCGCTCACCATCAGCCGCACCGGGAACAGGTGACCATCCTGGTGCAGGCAGCGCTCCTCGCCCATCCAGAATTCCTGCTCATCGACCGCCCGCCTGACATCCTCTTTCAGGTGATCGCCGTAATAGGTGGGTCTCAGCTTGACGATATGCTGGCCGATCATCTCATCATCGCCAAAGCCGGTGATGCGGCCAAAGGAGCGGTTGACCTTGAGGATGATCCCCTGGTGATCCATCACCAGCAGGCCGTCGTGGGTGTTGAAGGCCACCTCCGCCAGGCGCAGGGCATCGTCGGCGGCGAGCCGCTGCAGTTCGATGGCGGCCCGCTCGTGCTGGCTGCTGAGGGCATCGAGCAGGGGCATGGGGTCGGCCAGCGGCTCGTCGAGCAGCAGGGTGAGCTGGCCCATGGGGGCGCCGCTCGGCCCGTGCAGCGGTATGCCGACATAGGCCCTGGCGTTGAGGGCCAGCAACTGGGCCGCCTGGGGGTAGCGCAGGGGCAGGTCTTCCACATAGACAGCCTGACCGTGCTGGAACAGCTCCTGGCCGGGGCCCGGATCCATCTGTATGGGTTTGAGGACGGAGAAGGTCTCCCCCTCCAGCACGCAGCGCGGAATGATCCAGAGATCCTGGCCGCGCGGCTGGTACTCACCGATCCAGCCGATGCGGGCGCCACAGGCGGTCATGGCCCAGTGCACCAGGGCGCGGCAATAGGCGATGCCGGTCAGCAGGGTCAGCTCGGCCGGCAGGGTCAGCCCGGGGCTGAGCAGGGGCTCGGGTTCCGGCTGCCAGTGGCCGAGCAGTTGGGCGCTGTGGCGCACCAGCTGCAGCATCTCCTCGCTGAGTGGGGTGGCGTTGAGGTATTCGAGGCTCAGCACGCCTATGAGTTTTTCCTGCTCCAGCAGGGCTCCGTCGAGGCGCGAGCTTATCCCCGCGCTGGCCAGGTAATAGTGCTGGCTCAGCATGGGCTGGTGCGCGGCTTCGGAAAAGCTCAAGGACTTGCGGGTGCGCAGGGCGCGTATGTAGCGGCTGTCACCCCGGATGGCCGAGAGCCCCTCGGCGCCGAGGGCAAAGACTGGGGTCAGCTGCTCGCTGCCGAGCGAACCGTTGGCCTGATAGTGCCAAAGAATAAGGCGATCGGCCCCCAGGCTCTCCTTGAGGGCCTCCAGCATGGCGGCAAACTGCTGCTGGCTGGCCATCTGGCTCAGCCGTGGCAACTGCAACGCCAGATCGGCGATGGGCTCCTGGCGCAGGGTCTGCAGGCAGATGAGCCAGAAGGCATCCTGCTCGTGGGAGAGGGCTATGTGCCACTGTTGGCCGGCGAAGCGCAGCACCAGCTTGCCTCCCTGGCCGCTGGCAAGGGCTTGTTCTATGGGCAGGCGCAGGGCATCGGGCAACTGGGCGGGCCAGGCGCTTCTCGGTTCATCCAGCCAGTAGAGCGGGGTTTGCATCACATCGGTCAGGGCGACCAGCCGTTGGCTGCGCACATCCAGACGAAAGAACAGGGGTGTCTGGCTGGCAGGGGGAAGGTGACTGAGCGCGGTAGACGACATGAACTGGTAACATCCTGTTGAACAACTGTCGGGTGGCAAGAATACTGCAAAATCGACGCAAACAAAATTTCATTGAAATCTAAATTAGATATTACTAATGTAGTGGCAATCTGTAGTTAACCGGAGTCTTGCTGATGAAACGGATCCTGATTGTAGGCGGTGTGGCGGGCGGTGCCTCGGCGGCGGCCAGAGCCCGCCGTCTGAGCGAAACGGCCGAGATAGTGATGTTCGAGCGGGGCGAGTTTGTCAGCTTCGCCAACTGTGGTCTGCCTTATCATATCGGTGGCGACATTCAGGACCGCTCGGCCCTGCTGCTGCAGACGCCGCAGAGCTTCAAGCGCCGTTTCAACGTGGATGTGCGGGTCTTTCACGATGTGATCGACATCGACAGGGCCGGCAAGACCCTCCTGGTGCGCAACCTGCTCACCGGCGAAGAGCGGCGCGAATCTTATGATCAGCTGCTGCTGAGCCCGGGGGCGGCCCCCATTCGCCCGCCTTTCCCCGGCATCGACAGCCAAGGCGTGCATACCCTGCGCAACATTCCGGACATGGACCGCATACTGGCGGCGCTGCAGCGCGATGATCCGCGCCACGTCACAGTGGTGGGGGGCGGCTTCATCGGGCTGGAGATGATGGAGGCACTGCACCAGCGCAAGCTGGATGTCACCCTGCTGGAGCTCTCCGATCAGGTGATGGCACCGGTGGACAGAGAGATGGCCAACATGCTCCATGCCCGTATCCGCGAAGAGGGGATCGACCTGCGGCTGCGCACCGGCCTCTCGGCCATCGAGCGCCTGGACGGCCAGCCGGCGCAAACGGCCAGCACCGGCTTGCGGCTGACCCTGAGCGACGGCACCCGGCTCGATACCGGCCTGCTGATCCTGGCCATCGGCGTCAAGCCAGAAACCCTGCTTGCCGCCAAGGCGGGGCTTGAGCTGGGGCCGCGCGGCGGCATCAAGGTGGATGTCGGCATGCGCACCTCGGATCCCTTCATCTATGCGGTGGGGGATGCGGTGGAAGAGACAGATTTTGTGACTGGCGAGTCAGTGCTGATCCCGCTGGCGGGCCCCGCCAACCGGCAGGGACGCATCGCCGCCGACAACATGCTGGGCCGAGCTGAAACCTACAAGAAGACCCAGGGTACCGCCATCTGCAAGCTGTTCGACCTGGCGGTGGCCAGCACGGGTCTCAACGAGAAGCGGCTGCTGCAGCTGGGGTTGCCGTTCGAGAAGGCCTATGTGCATCCGGGCAGTCACGCCGGTTACTACCCGGGCGCCCACCCGGTCAGCCTCAAGCTGTTGTTTGCCCCCGATGGCAAGATCTACGGTGCCCAGGCCATCGGCAAGGACGGGGTCGACAAGCGCATCGACGTGCTGGCGGTGGCCCAGCGCGCCGGGCTCAGCGTGTTTGATCTGCAGGATCTGGAGCTCACCTATGCGCCGCCGTTCGGCTCGGCCAAGGACGTGATCAACATGGCGGGCTTCGTGGCGAGCAACCACTTGAAGGGGGATACCCTGCTCTGCCACGCCGCCGAGGTGCAGGCCCGTCATCCCCATCAACAGGTGCTGGATGTGCGCAATGGCCCCGAGCTCGACAAGCTGGGTCGTATCCCGGGTGCCCTGCACATCCCCCTCGATGAGCTGCGCGGCCGGCTGGATGAACTGCCCAGGGATAAAGAGCTGCTTATCAGCTGTCAGGTGGGCTTGCGCGGTCACGTGGCCTGTCGCCTGCTGAGCCAGCACGGCTTCAAGGTGAAGAACCTCTCCGGTGGCTTCAAAACCTGGCAGATGGCCACCATCGAATAGCGCTGACCCCGAGGGGGATCCGGGTCAATATCAGCCAAAAGGCCACTCGGGGGAGTGGCCTTTTTGTTTTCGTTACTTGCCTGATGAATGGCTAGTGCGGCGTGTTGCCCAGTTGCTTGCGAACATGGTGTTGCAGGATCGCCAGCATGCAGGCGCCGGAGAGGCCTATCATCAGGGCGCCGTTGACCGCCTCGAGCGGCCCGAGCAGCTTCCACTGTGCGCTCATGACGATGTCGCCATAGCCCAGGGTGGCAAAGTTGACGCCCGAGTGGTAGACGGCCTCCTGCAGCGTGTTGAACTCGCCCAGCCACAGGAACAGGGCGCCCCAGATGCCGATCTGTACCAGATTGCCCAGCATCACCAGGGTGATGATGCCAAACAGCGCCAACACCCCGGCGAGCATGCCTTCCCGCTCACTGAATCGCTTGACGTAGAAGCGGATGCACCAGACGGACATCAGGGATTGCAACAGCATGTTGGCCAGGATCACCGGGATGCCGACCAGAAAAATGGAAAACATATCAGTCTCCTATCGATGCGTCTGCCAGTGGTCGGCCGACGGGCCAGCACTGTTCGAGCAGCCAGATACACAGCCAGCCGTAACCGGCCACCAACAGATAGAGGCCGCAGCGCATCGCGGCCGCCAGCCAGACATCCTTGCCGGTGGCACTGTCCTCGATTGCCGGACCAAACAGGATCAGCGCCGTGATCCAGGCGTTGCTCCAGAAGGAGGGCGGGAAGCGACCCCGTACCAGCTGCGTCAGTCGTCGCGCCAGCCAGAGCGTCATCAGGCCCAGCATCAGTACCAGCATCAACAGGGAGGGCCAGAGGCTGAGTCCCAGCCAGAGCACAAACGCCAGCAGGGCGCCCATCAGCGTCGACAGGACCAGCTCCCGACCCGCCTGTCTGGCATTGAGCGAGCTGCTTTGCTGAGCCAGCATCATAGTCTTCATCACCGCCGGGATATAGAACGCCGGATTGCCGAGCGCCAGCAGCCACACCGGCAGCACGATCGCGACCGCCCGCAGGGCGAGGCGCTCGGGATGCTCGGGGGGGCTTGGTTTGTGAGGCTTAGCCCCCGTTGGAGTCGACTGGGGTGGAAACAGAGCATGGGCCACCCGGTTGACCAGAGTGCCTATCAGGATCCCCAGCGCCATCATCTGGGCAATGGCGATGGCCAATGCCTGCTCGATGAGGCCGGCCACCGGGATCACTGTGATGGCCATGATGAGCAGCATGGCGGCCGCTCCCTTGCCCGCCATCGCCTGCTGCATCAGACCATGGAGCAGCAGTGCGACGAGCAGCACGGCCACCAGGGCATAGTGAGTCAGCAGAGGCACCAGCAACACGCCACCGACCATCACGGTCAGCAGCAGGATCCCGCCCATCAGCCCTTTGCCAAGGCCGAGCGGCTCGCCGGGGCGGCACAGCACCACCCAGGCCATGATGACGCCGAAGTGCGGCATGGGCAGGGCCAGCCCGTAGCAGATCAGCGTCGCCAGTGCGATGCCGGTGCCAATCCGCAGTACTGCCCTGTCGGCGTTATGCATGTGACGCCTCAGTAGAGAAAGGAGCAGAGGCTCATCAGTCGGATATAGAGGGCCCCCAGCAGGTTCATCAGCCCATTCTCGCCGGCATAGACCAGTACGTCGGCCTGACCGCCAACCCGCAGACTGGCAACGGGGGGGAGATCATCGGCCCTGAAGGCGATCTTGACCGGGAAGCGCTGAGCCTGGCGCAGCCAGTCACGGTTGTTGTCCACGCTCGGCAAGGTGCCTGCCGGTTGGCTCTTGCCGTCGCCCACCCCGTAGCCGACGCTGCGCACCTCGCCTTCGAACAAACGGCCGGGCAGGCTGTCGAGCAGGATGGCGACCCTGTCACCGGCTTGAATGTGGCCGAGGTTGTTCTCCGTCATATCTGCCGACACCCAGACGTCGTGGATGGCGATCAGCGTCATGACCGAGGCGCCGGCGCCGAGGAACTGGCCCGCGTCGGTGCGAAGATCCGTGATGAGTCCGCGGCCGGGGGCCACCATCAGGGTGTTCTTGCGATCCAGCTCGGCCTTGTGCACCGCCGAGCGGGCGCTGAGCAGCTGGGAGTTGTTGTCCCCGTTCACCCCTGCGGCTTCGATGGCCCGGCGCACGTCGGCTTCGGCCGCTACCACCTGGCTCCTGGCCGTCTCGCGGCTGGCCTGGGCCACCTCGAGGCGGCGCACCGAGATGGCACCGGGATCCTCGCGATAGAGCCGCTCCTGGCGATCGGCATCCTTGGCTGCGTTGTCATAGGCCGCACGCATGGCCTGCAGGGCCGCCTCGGCGGCCTTGACCCCTTCACCGCTCGCCTTGACGCCGCTCAAGACCGTCTGGTAGTCGGAGCGGGCCTTGGCCAGCGCTATGTCATAGGGCTCGGCATCGATTTCGAACAGCGGAGCGCCGGCCTCTACGTCCTGGTTGTCGCGCACATACACCTGCTTGATCTGGCCGGCCACCTCGGCTGCGACGGGGATCACGAAGGCCTGCACGCGAGCCTGGGAGCTGTAAGGCGTCAGCCGGTCGGCCAGCAGATACCAGCCAAGCAGCAGGACGATTAACCCCAGCAGCCCTTGGGTGGCGCGGCGGCTGGCCTGACCGGGCGAGGCAGATCTGTCAGTCATGGGTGATTACCTTGATGGTCGTGGGTGGGGGCCGGGTGGCATCGAGCAGGGGAGCCCAGTCGGCGCGGGCTCTGAGCCGGGCATCGACCTCTGGGGTCACCAGGGCGCGCGATCGTCCCGGTTCCCAGCCACCGCCGAGAGCCTTGTAGAGCGTGATGAGGTCGCGCATCTGGGCACCGCGACTGTTGACCAGGCGCTCCTGCTGGTTGAACAGGGCGCGCTGGGAGTCGAGTACCCGCTGGAAGTCGGCCATCCCCTCGCGGTACTGGGTGTTGGCGATGTCCAGAGAGCGACGGGCCGCCGCCCCTGTCTGGATCAGCAGGGCGAGCTCATCCTGGTCGTTGGCATAGGCCACGGCCGCATCGTCCACCTCGCGAGCCGCCTTGAACACGGTATCGCGATAGCGTTCGTGCAACTGCTGGAAGCGAGCATCCTGCACCAGGATCTGGTTGCCGAGCCGCCCCTGATCGAGCAGGTTCCAGCTCAGTGACGGCCCTACGGCCCAGGAGAAGGTCTCGCTGCTGCCGCTTGTAGCGCTGATCCCTAGGGTGCCGAGCAGGGTGATGGCGGGGTAGAGTTCGGCCTCTGCGACCCCGATCAGCGCCGACTGGGCGGCCAGTTGCCGCTCTGCGACGCGCACGTCGGGGCGGCGGCGCAGCAAGTCTGCCGGCATCTCGGCGACCAGTGCGAGCGCACCTTGCGGGATCTTCCCGGTATGGCGGTTCATCTCCGGCAGCGGCCCCGGAGCCCTGGCAAGCAGGGTACTGAGGGTATTCTGACTCTGGCGCAGGTTGGTTTCGAGCTGCGGGATGCCGGAGAGGGTGCCGAGGTACTGGGTCTTGGCCTGCTGCACATCCAGTTCGGCGCTGTTGCCGCTTTTGAACAGCCGCTCGGTGATCTCCAGGCTGCGCTGCTGGATGCGGGCGTTCTCATGGGCTATCTGCAGGCGGGCCTCGACTGTGCGTATGCTCACATAGAGCTGGGCCACCTGGGCAATCATCAACACCTGCACATCGTCATACTGCGCCAGGGTGGCGAAGTAGTTGGCATCCGCCGACTCGACACCACGCTGGAACCTGCCCCAGAAGTCGAGTTCCCAGCCGAGGTTGAAGCCAGCGCCATAGCGACTGCCCGCGCTGCTGTGGCCGCTCTGAGTCTGGCCGGTCTGCAGCCATTCCCCCGTGCCCACAGTGGCTTGCGGGCCGAGCAGGCTCTCGGCGATGCCGAGCTGGGCCTGGGCCTCGAGGATGCGCAGGCCCGCGATCCGTACGTCCGGGTTCTTGACCAGAGCCTCCTCGACCAGCGCAGTCAGCACGGGATCATTCAGCCGCTGCCACCACTGGTGATAGTCGACGGTGCGAGCCGCTGCTGGCATCTCGTGCTGGCTGGCGTTCTGCCAGCTGGCTATCTCCTCGACTCGGGGTGTCTGATAGTCGGGGCCTAGCAGGGTACAGGCGCCGAGCAACAGGCATGCGCCCCCGGCAAGCAGGGGGCGCATGAGAGGCAGGTCGGGGGCCATAGGGTTATTGGCCCGTGCTGGCCAGACCTTCGTTGACCCAGGCCATGAAGATGCGATAGCCGATGGAGAGCAGGGTGGCCCCGATGAACATGCCGAGGATACCGCTGGTGGCCATGCCGCCCAGGGCGCCGAGCAGTACCACAGGCATGGGGGCATCGACACCACGCCCCAGTAGCAGCGGCTTGAGCACATTGTCTGCCATGCCCGCCACTATCAGCAGCACAGAGTAAATGATGTTCACTACTGTGCCGTGATCGCCCGCTGCCCACATGTAAGCGATGGCGGGGCCTGTCACCAGAATAACGGGGACCTGGGCTATGCCCAGGATGAGGGCCAGGATAAAGAAGATGCCGACAGCCGGGATCCCTGCCAAGGACATGACGATGCCTGCCAGCAGGGCCTGAATGAAGGCGACCCCGATGACCCCTTGAGCGACGGCCCGTATGGTGCTGGTGCACAGCTTGGTCAGGGCGAGTCCCTTGCGCTCATCCGTGATGCGCATGGCGATGCGGTCGGCACTGACGGCACCTGCCGTGCCCCAGGCCATCATGATGCCGGCGACGATGAAGGAGACAACGAAGCCGAGCAAGCCACCCCCCATGCTGGCCAGCATGCCGACGACTTGCTTGGCCAGATCCCCCAACTGCGGCCGGTAGCTGTTCACCAGGCTGGGCAGATCCTGCGAGGCTTTTGACCAGATGCCATGCAGCTTGGCGCCCACCAGCGGAATGCTGGCGATGTCAGCAGAAGGTGCCGGGATCACCAGAGTATTGTTGTCCATCTTGTCGACTAGGGCGCTGACGCTGTCGCCCAGCGAGCTGAGCATGGCGACGGTGGGGGCCACGATCAGCAGCACGCCAAGCAGCACCAACAGGGTCGATGCCCGCCCTTGCTTTCCCCCCAGCCGTGCGGCAAAGCGCTGGTGCAGCGGATAGAGGGTCACGGCCAGGATCAGGGCCCACAGCATCATGTTCATGAAGGGTGAAAATACGGTAAAGCAGAAAGAACCCAACCCCATGATCAGACCAAACTTGATGAACATATCCAGGAATCTGGCAACTAGTCGTTTTTCAAAAAGAGACTGGTCATTATTTTCCATTTTGACGAAACCTCATGATTAACAAAGGGGCATACTATTCGGTCGTGGCTAACGTCCAAGCCGGCAATCACATAAATATAATTGGATCTTTCATGTCGCTATATTCATGGCTGCACATCATTTCGGATGATGTTTATCGCAATGCATTGAATAAATTAGATGTTTATCAAGCTTCTTAAAGATGGATTCTCTTTGTAATTTCCATTTCGACATGTTCTAAAAACAGTTGCTGTCTGAGCGTGAACCATCGTTAACTTCAGTAAAGATGACAGTGACATTCAGTTTAGCCGGGGTTGATAGAAAGCATGTGGGTAGCGTCACACCAAGCATGGGTCTCGTAAGCTGTGCCCAATGACATGTCTGCCGGCTTGTTATTCGAACGACAACGCTATGGCCGTCTGGGATCACTGCTGAACAGTGAGGCGCTTGGCCTCCAGGAAATGAGTTTTGTGTCAAGCGAGTCGGATGTCTTATCCTGTTGCCTATCGCGCTGCTGTGGCAGCGATCCAATCCGGGATGGAACCTATGCGCCCCTTTGACCCTCGCCCTGCTGCCCACCACCTTGCTCCCCTGCGGCTTGCGCCGCGCCGGCGTCGCTGGTCTACCTTGTTGTTGAGCGGGCTGGCCGGTCTGCTCTTGGTCGGCTGCGGCCCTGACAAGCCCGCCACTCATGCCACAGCCAGTGCGCCGACTGCGCAAACCGGCGCGCAGCAGGAGGCAGGAGCACCTGGCTCAGTGGTGCAGGCCAATGCCCGCCAATATAGAGACGCACCGGCGTTGGCGCTGGTCTTCTCCGGCTCGCTGGCGCCCAGGGCGAACTGGCAGAGCTGGCTGGCGGTGAGCCAGGGGGGCAAGCAGGTGCAGGGGGAGTGGATCCTGGCCGAGGATGGCCGCACCCTCTACTTCCCGCAGGTCGCACCCGACAAAAGCTACGAGGTGACCCTCAAATCGGGCCTGGGCCCTGAGCCCCAGCGCTGGACCCTCAAGACCCGGCCGCTGGAGGCGGGGGCCTCGTTTACCGCCAGCGGCATGGTGTTGCCGCTGCGCCAGGAGCTGCGCCTGCCCATCAGCGCGGTCAACGTGGATGAGGTCAATATCGATTTCTTCCGGGTCGATGCCGGCTATCTACCGCGCTTTTTGGCTGAGTACAGACCCGGCGCCGGCATGGGCAACTGGGAGCTGGACCAGATCACCAGCCGCGCCAAACGGGTGTTCAGCGGCCGCTACGCGCTGGCGCTGGATGCCAACCGCCGTGAGACCCGCCTCATCAACGTCAAGGAGCCGCAGCTGGCCGAGGCCGGTGTCTACTTTGCCGTCATGTCCCCCCTTGGCAATTACGACTGGCGCAAGGAGACCACCTATTTCGCGGTGAGCGACATGGGGCTCAGTGCCCGCCGTTACCGGGATCAGCTGGAGGTGTTTGTCAGCTCGCTGGCGAGTGCGGATCCCCTCAAGGAGGTACAGCTCTCCCTGCTCGACGAGAAGGGCAACCGGCTGCAGGTGCAGACCAGTGACAATCAGGGCCATCGTCGCTTCGACCAGGTGCAGGGAGCCCGCCTGTTGCTGGCCGAACAGGGCAAGCATCTGGCTGTGCTGCGCCTCGATGGCGCCGCGCTGGATCTCGCCGCCTTCGATCTCGGCACCCAGCCCTGGCAGGCCCAGCAGTTGTATCTGTTCAGCGGGCGGGATCTCTATCGTCCCGGCGAGCGGCTGGACAGCGAGATCCTGCTCAAGGGGCAGGATGGCCAGCTGCTGCCGGGAATGGCGGTGGAGCTGGAGGTGAAACAGCCGGACGGCCAGCTGCTCGAACAGAAACGGCTGCTGCCGGACAGCCTGGGGGCCGCCCACTACGGTCTGCGCCTGCCGGATGACGCGCCGCTCGGGCGCTGGACCATCAGCCTGAAAACCGCCGCTGGCAGCCGCTTCGAGTGGCCCTTCCTGGTGGAGGAGTTCCTGCCGGAGCGGCTCAAGCTGCAACTTGGCAAGGGGCCGGATGGCGAATTGCTGACCCCGCAAGAGGCGCTCACCCTACCGTTGCAGGGGGATTATCTCTACGGCGCCCCCGCCAGCAACACCAAGGCGAAGGCCGACGTGAAAATAAGCCGCGCGGCCATGCCTTTCACCCAGTGGCAGGAGTTCACCCTGGGGGACGTGCTGCTCGCCGAGCAAACCAAGGAGCTGGAACCCCTCAACCTCACCCTGAATGAACAGGGGCAGGGGACCTTCTCGCTGGCAGATGAGCTGGATGGCGTGCGCGCCCTCGGACCGCTGGAGGTAGCCTATCGGGTGTCGCTCTCCGAGCCAGGCGGTCGCGCCGTCAATCGCAGTCGCACCCAGTACGGTTGGCCGGCGGGCAGCCAGTGGCCGGCCCTCAGGGCCGATTTCGTGGCGGACAGGGTGGAAGGGGGCAAGCCGCTGCCCTTCCAGATCCTCAACCTGGATGACAAGGGCCAGCCGGTGGCGGGCGAGGTGAAGGTGCGACTGGTCAACGAATACCGCGACTACTACTGGCACTACGCCGACGGCGAGGGGTGGAAGTACGAGTTCAACAGCCAGCCCTATCTGGAACAGGAGCAGATCTTGCAACTCGATGGCAAGGGGCCGACCGCCCTCAGTTTGCAACTGGCGGCGGGCTGGTATCGAGTGGAGGTGGAGAACAGTCAGGGCCATCAATCCAGCCTGAGGGTCGAGATCGGCAGTTACGCCTGGGGCGGCGGTGGTGAGCAGGCGCGGCCTGACAAGATTGCCATCAGCCTCGACAAGCGCGCCTATCAGGCCGGCGACAAGGCGAAGGTGACCCTGGTTGCCCCCCGTGCCGGCAAGGGACTGCTGCTGGTGGAAGATGGCGACGGCCTGCGCTGGTGGCAGCGTATCGAGCTGCGAGCCGAAGGCGGCGGATCGGCAGAGGCGCGCGGCGAGTTCGAGATCCCCGTGAGCCCAGAGTGGCAGCGTCATGATCTGCATATCTCAGCCCAGATCGCCGCTCCCGACAGCGAATCAAAGCCGGTGAGCCAAAAGAGCGTGCAGAGTCTACGTTCGGTCGGGCTGGTGCCGCTCACCCTGGACAGAGAAGCCCGCCGCCTGCCGCTCAGCCTGAGTGCGCCGGACAAGGCGGTGCCGCTCACCCGTTTCGAGGTAACCGCCACCTCCACTCCCAATAGTCAGGGGCGAGTGGTATTGGCGGCGGTGGATCGGGGCGTGCTCAATATCAGCGATTACCAGCCCCTCTCCCCGTTCGAGATCTTCTTTGGCCGCAAGCGCTTCGCGCAAGACTTGTTCGACAACTACGGTCAGGTGATACCGCCGCAGGATGGCAAGCTGGCCCGCCTCAACTACGGCGGCGATGCCCCGGCGCTGAAGAAGGGCGGTGCGCTGGAGAGCCGGGTCGAGATCGCCGCGCTCTGGAGCGGTGAGGTGAGTTTTGACGAGAGTGGCAAGGCGGTGATCCCGCTCGACCTGCCCAACTTCAACGGCGAGCTGGCGCTGATGGCGCTGGCCTGGAACGCGCAGCAGGTGGGGGAGGCCGAGCGCGCCGTCAAGGTGGTGGCACCGCTGGTGGCCGAGATCGGCTGGCCACGCTTTGGGGCCAGGGGGGATCAGACCCGCGCCCTGATGCAACTGCGCAACATGAGCGGCGAGGATCAGAGCCTGTCGCTGGTCTGGACCCTGACCGGCGGCTTGCAGGCGGGCGGTGAACTGCCCGAGACGTTGACGCTTAAAAACGGCGAGGAGCAGTGGCTGACCCTGCCGCTCACAGTGACCGGGGCGAGCGGGGTGGCCCGCCTGCAACTGGCGGCGAGCGGCAAGGGCTTTGCGATAAGCCGCGACTGGTCGCTACCGCTGCGCTCCCCCTGGCCTGCCCAGACGCGCCAGCGTTACCAGATGCTGACTCCAGGTCAGCAGATGAGCTTTGCCCAGAGCGAACTGGCCGGGCTGGATCCCGCCAACCTGCAGGGGCTGCTCAGCCTCTCAGGTACGCCACCCTGGGATCCGGCGGCCCAGTGGCAGGCGCTGGCCGATTATCCCTACGCCTGTCTGGAGCAGACCCTGTCCCGCGCCTGGCCTTACTTGCTGACCACGGTGGATGAGCGTGCGGTCTGGGCTAAACCTGCAGAGGGGAGCAAGCCGGTGAGCGAGGCGGATCTGCAGCGCACCCTGCTGCAGCGGCTGCAACGGTTGCAACTGCCGAGCGGCGGCTTTGGCCTGTGGGATGGTCGCTCCGACGAGGAGCAGTGGCTCACCGCCTATGCGGCCGACTACCTGCTGACCCGCAAGGAGGCCGGCGACGCCGTGCCCGAGGCCATGTTGAGTCAGGCCCTCAATCGCCTGCAGAGCTACCTCACCGACAGCCAGTACGGCGAGCGCTGGAGCAGTGCCCCCGAGCATAGCCGGTTGGCCTATCAGGCCTACAGCGCCTATGTGCTGGCGCGGGTGGGCAAGGCGCCGCTCGCCACCCTGCGCCTCATCTGGGAGCAGCAGGCGGATCACGCCCGCTCAGGCCTGCCGCTCTTGCACCTCTCGCTGGCGCTTTCGGCCATGGGGGATGAGCAGAATGCCGCCAAGGCCCTGGCTCGGGCATTGGCGACCGAGCGCGGTGAGGATTATCTGGGGGATTACGGCTCACCGTTGCGCGATGATGCCCTTGCGCTTTCGTTGCTGCGCCAGCACAAGCTGGCCGAGGATCGCTGGCCTGCGCTGAGCGCCAGGGTGGCCGATACCCTGGCTCATCGTCAGTGGCTCAGCACCCAGGAGCGCCTCGCCCTGCTGCGGCTGGCGCAAGTTGATCCCGCCGCCGACTGGCAGGCAAGGCTAGTGTCAATCAATGGCGATCATCCCGTTGCCGGTAAAAACAGCCTGCAGATCGGCGCCCCCGAGGCCCTGGCGGCCGCTGCCGTGACCAACGAGGGCAAGGGCTCCCTGTATGTGCAGCGCACCCTGGTAGGCTACCCGGAGCAGGCGCCCGCGCGCATCAGCCAGGGCATGAGCGTGACCCGCAGCTGGTTCAATGCCGATGGTAAGCCGCTCGATCCGGCCAAGGTGCGGGTCGGCGATCTGGTGGTGGTGCGGCTCAATGTGAGCAGCGAGCAGACTGTGCCCGACGCCCTGCTGGTGGAGATGCTGCCGGCGGGTTTCGAGCTGGAAAACCCGGCCCTTGGCACCAGCATCAAGCTCGAGGAGCTCAGCATAGAGGGCAAACCTGCGTGGCAGAGCGAGTGGAACGACTACCTCAAGCATCAGGAGTTTCGTGACGACCGCTACACGGCGGCGCTGGATCTGAGCGAGGGGGGCAATCAGCAGCTGGTCTACCTGATGCGGGCCGTGACCCCGGGCCGTTATCAGGTGCCGCCGACCCAGGTGGAGGATATGTACCGGCCGGAGCTGCGGGCGGTCGGGCAGGATATTCACGAGGTGATCATCTCTGAGTAACGCCCCCTTGCTGGAGACGATTCTCCCGGCCACCTTCTGGCAACGTGGCCGTTTGTGGTTGCGCCAGACTTGGCTTGTGCTGCGGCATCTGCCCCGCTGGCTGCGCCTGACGGGGCTGTTATTGGCTGGCGTGATCCTGTTGTTGCTGGTGCTGGATCGCGCCTTTCCGCCGCCACCGCTGGATCCCGCCTTTGCGCGGGTGGTGCTCGACATCAAGGGGAGGCCGCTGCGGGCCTTCGCCGATACCAGCGGGGTGTGGCGCTATCCCGTGACCCTGGAGCAGGTCTCCCCCCGCTATATAGAGGCGCTGCTGGGCTACGAGGATCGCTATTTCTGGCGCCATCCCGGGGTCAACCCTGTGGCCATGGTGCGCGGCATCGGTCAGTGGCTGCGCTATGGTCGTGCCGTCTCGGGGGGCTCGACCCTCACCATGCAGGTGGCCCGCCTCATTGAGCCCTATCACAGGAGCGTGCCCGGCAAGCTGCGCCAGATGGCGCGGGCGCTGCAACTGGAGTGGCACTATGACAAGCGCACCCTGCTTACCGTTTACCTCAATCGGGCGCCGTTTGGCGGCAACCTCGAAGGGGTGCAGGCGGCCAGCTTTGCCTATCTGGGCAAGAGTGCGGCCAAACTCACCCATGCCGAGGCCGCCCTGCTGGCGGTGCTGCCGCAGGCCCCCAGCCGTTACCGGCCGGACAGGCACCCGGATCGCGCCCGCGCCGCCCGTGACAAGGTGATGCAGCGACTGGTCAGGCAGGGGGCCTGGCCGGAGGCAGTCTGGACGGAGGGGCGCATCGAACCCGTGCTGGCGCGCGGCCACTTCACCCCCATGGAGGCACCGCTGTTTGCCCGCCTCGCCGCCGACAGCCAGCCGGGGGCCCTGGTGCACACCACCATAGACGGGGATCTGCAGCGCTGGCTTGAGGCGCGGGTGGAGAGCTATATCCGCCGTTTCCCGGAGCAGACCTCCGCCGCCCTGCTGTTGGTGGACAACAGAACCATGGCGGTGCGCGCCTACGTGGGCAGCGCCGAGTACGGCAACTTGAGGCGCCACGGTTACCTCGACATGGTGCAGGCGATCCGCTCCCCCGGCTCCACCCTCAAGCCCTTCATCTACGGTCTGGCGCTCGATGCCGGGCTGGTGCACTCCGCCTCCCTGCTCTCCGATGCCCCCAGATTGGGATCCGACTATAGGCCCGCCAACTTTACCGGCGCCTTTCAGGGGCCCGTGACCCTGACCCAGGCGCTGCAGCAATCCCTCAACGTGCCGGCCGTGCAGGTACTGGAGGCGCTGGGGCCCGCTACCCTGGTCAATCGACTGGACAACGCCGGGGTCAGGCTGGCCCTCTCCGACAGGCCCAACCCCGCCATTGCGCTGGGGGCGGCGGGCATTCGGCTGGAGCAGCTGGTGGCCCTCTACAGTGCGCTCACCCGGCAGGGACAGGTGGCGATGCCGGTCTGGCTGGCGGGACAAAAGGCGGTTTCGCGCCCCTTGCTGAGTCCGGGAGCCGCCTGGATCGTCTGGCAGATCTTGAGTGCGCAGGGGCGGGCGGATCAGCCCTTTGCCAGCGAGGCGACTGGCCGGGTCAACCGGCTGGCCTGGAAGACGGGCACCAGCTATGGCTACCGGGACAGCTGGGCGTTGGGGGTTTCCGGTCGCTGGACCATTGGTGTCTGGCTGGGGCGCCCGGACGGCACCCCCTTGCCCGGTTTTTACGGCCAGAGTGCGGCCGTGCCGCTGCTGCTCTCCGTCTATTCGCGGCTGGGTGACAACAGTCCCTTGCCGGCGCAGCCCAATACGGTGAGCGAGGCCGACATCTGCTGGCCGCTCGGGCGGCGGGTGAGTGCCACCCTGCCAGAGGCCTGCCTGCAGCAACAGAGCGCCTGGCTGCTGGACGAGCGGGATCCCCCCACCTTGCCGGACCCCATGGATTGGCCCTCACCGCTGCGCCAGGTTGCGCTGACCGAGCAGGGAACCCCCACCCTGGCGCGCTGCAGTGATGCGACCCACTCAAGCTGGCGAGCGCTCTGGCCGCTCTCGCTGGAACCCTGGCGGGCGCCGGGGGAACGGCGCACGGCGCTGCTGGCAAGCCATTGCGCGGGGGAGGGGCAGAGTGCCGAGCTGCAGGCGCCCATTCGCATCGTGGCGCTGGGGGAGGGCAACCTTATCCGCAGCCAGCGCTATCGCCTGCAACCCAGGGTGCTGGGTGGCGTGGGCAAGCCGTTCTGGTTTCTCAACGGCCAGCGGTTGCGCTGGGACGGGGATCAGGTATTGAGCGAGGCGGGACGCTACCAGCTGGTGGTGGTGGATGAGGCGGGCAACAGCGACAGAGTCGAATTTCGGCTGGAAAACCCCTCCTGAGGGGACTCTTGGTTCGCACCGACCGGGCGCCAGAATATTGACGGCGCCTCGTGTCACCAAGACGGGATCAGGCTGTGAGCCGATCCCGTTGGACCCTGTTGGCGGCCAGCTGGCTCAGGGTTTGACTTGCCCCAGCCGGGTGAAAAAGTGCTGGCTCTTGCGCTGGTGGAAATGACTCTTCTTGATGGGATGGAAGATGAGGCGGCTCTTTGGGTGGCTCGCCTTGAGCTGGTGGATCATCGCCATGGCGGGCAGGCCTGTGCTGACCAGTGTGGTGAGCGGCAGGCTTTGAGTCTCTGGCCCCAGCAGCTGATTGAGCCCTTGCTGCGCCAGCTCGAAACGGGCCAGGGCCGTTGGCTCGGCATAGCCACTGCCGATCATGGCCAGTAGGGCATCGAGGGCCTGATGAAACTCGGCCAGCTGCTGGCGAAAGCCACTGCGGGCGCGCAGGGCAATCAGCTCGGCAAACGGGATCTCGCTCAGGTGAGTGGGCACTTGCAATGGTATCTCGAGGTGGAAGCAGTCCTGGCCGCCCCGATTGTGGTAGCGGGATTCGAGCAGGTGTAGCAGCCGGTCCAGATAGTCGTGATCCGTGATGAGGGCCCCCTCATTGGCGAGTGCCCACTCACGGGCGAGGCGCATGGAGAGCAGATTGGCAAAGCGCCGCGCCATCCTGATCCCCCCCTCATCTTGCGTAGCAAAGCCGTGAGTCAGGCAAAAACCGTGCAGTCGCTCGAGACCGGCCTGGGTCGGGCAGAAGCAGTCGTGGTTGGCGCCTTGGCGCCAGCGAGTGATCAGCTCCTTGTTGCCGAACACCTTGTGGCGAGTGAAGTCAGGGGCTATTAGACCGCCGAGCTGGCTCTCCAGCTGCGGGGTTATGTCTGCAAAGAAGCCAGGTTCGGGCCGCTCTGCCAGCAGATCGGTCTGCTCTTCCAGGGTATGGAGCAGGGCGGTGAGGCCGCTCTTTTCACTGACGGTAAAGACGAAGGCGAGTCGCTCCAGATAGAGCAGGGCAAACTTGAGCCAGAGCTCGTCGCGTACCTCCATGCCGGGGTAGTAGATATAGGTCTTCATCGGATCAGTCTGTTGTCAGGGGGTTGCCAGGGTGCAGGCTTGGGAATATACGCAAGATTGCCGCCGCGTCGCAAACGTTGCGTGGGGGAATGTGAGCAAACGCGCATCCAGTAGGCGCCGGCCAGAAAGTTCTGATATAATTCGCGCCCTTAAATCAAGGCCACCCGAGTCAAAACCATGAAGTTCATTATCAAGCTGTTCCCGGAAATCACCATCAAGAGCAAGTCAGTTCGCCAGCGCTTCACCAAGATGTTGCAGGGCAACATTCGCAACGTGTTGCGCCGCTTTGACGAAGACGCCCGCGTACGGATGGATTGGGACAAGCTGGTAGTGAGCTCCCGCAACGATCAGTTCCACGCCCAGTATCTGGAGACCCTGGCCTGCATCCCGGGCATCCAGTATTTCCTCGAAGTGAAGCTGAGCAACTTTACCGACCTGCACGACATCTTCGAGCAGACCCGCGCCGTCTGGGGCGATCGTCTGAAAGGCAAGACCTTCTGCGTGCGTGCCCGCCGCGTCGGCAAGCACGACTTCAGCTCGCTGGAGCTGGAGCGTTATGTGGGCGGTGGCCTCAATCAGCACTGCGAAACCGCCGGTGTGCGTCTGAAGAAGCCCGATATCCAGGTCAATCTGGAAGTGGAAAACGACGAGCTCTACATCATCAGCGCCGTCCACCACGGCATGGGCGGCTTCCCCATGGCGACCCAGGAAGATGTGCTGAGCCTGCTCTCCGGCGGCTTTGACTCGGGCGTGGCCTCTTACCAGTTCATCAAGCGCGGTTGCCGGGTGCACTACTGCTTCTTCAATCTCGGCGGCGCCGCCCACGAGATCGGTGTCAAGCAGGTGGCCTATTACCTGTGGAACAAGTTTGGTGCCTCCCACAAGGTGCGTTTCACCGCCATCGACTTTGAACCCGTGGTGGCGGAGATCCTCGAGAAGATCGACAACGGTCAGATGGGCGTGGTGCTCAAGCGGATGATGATGCGTGCCGCCGGCCAGGTTGCCGACTACTTCCAGATCCCGGCGCTGGTGACGGGGGAGTGTGTTGGCCAGGTCTCCAGCCAGACCCTCACCAACCTCAATGTCATCGACCGGGTGACCGACAAGGTGATCCTGCGCCCGCTCATCACCTGGGACAAGCCGGACATCATCAGCGAAGCCCGCCGCATCGGCACCCTGGAGTTTGCCGAGACCATGCCGGAGTATTGCGGTGTCATCTCCAAGAAGCCGACCATCAAGGCTGTGCTGTCCAACATAGAGGCGGAAGAGGCCAACTTTGACTTCGCCATCCTGGACAAGGTGGTCTCCGAGGCCCGTTACCTCGACATCCGCCGCATCGGTGAAGAGACTGCCGCCGAGGTACAGGAGGTGGAGACCACGCAAGTGCTGGCCGCCGATGAGGTGATCCTGGATATCCGCTCCAGTGATGAGCGCGACGAGAAGCCGCTGGTGGTGGAAGGGCGCGAGGTGCAGCACCTTCCCTTCTTCAAGCTGGCCACCGCCTTTGGTGATCTGCCAAAAGAAAAGACCTACCTGCTCTACTGCGATCGCGGTGTGATGAGCAAGCTGCAGGCGCTCTATCTGAAAGAGAAGGGCTTTGACAATGTGAAGGTGTACCGCCCGTAACGGCATGCGCTTTCCATAAAAAAATCCGGCCAATGTGCCGGATTTTTTTATTTCACGCTGATTGCATCCTGACGTCGTGCGCGGCTCAGGGGCAGGGGACGGGGGTAAAGGTCGATTGCCCCTGACAGCGCCAGCCCATTTCGGCTTGCCGCATCTGCCACAGGTTGTTGCTGCGAAACAGGGTCAGGATGTAGATCATGTCGCTCTTGTTGCCATCGAGGGCCACCGAGAGCACCAGATCGTTGTCCAGCTGTTGTGCCTGGATACGACTGGGTATGTCGCTGTGGCCGACGAAACGCAGCGCCACTTCACGATAATCATTGACCCAGGTTTGCTGGGCAGTGCTTGCCTGGCGGATCTGCTGGTTGAACTGCTGTACCGGGGTAGAAGCCAGTCGTCCGAACAGTACCTGTGCATCGGCTTGCGCCGTTGCCACATTCATCAGTAACAGGGAAGTGATGAGCCCAAGTTTTTGCATGAGGGATTCCGGCTTACAACGACTGGATCCTATGACAACAGAAAAGCCTGCTTGGTTCAACGTAACGAGGCCGGGAGTGCGACATGGCGCCCCCGGCCTGGATATCAATTGCGTTGCAACGAGAAGGTGGGCAGTGACAGGTGCCAGTAGATGGCGGCAACCCGCAAACCGAACACGGCTGTCATGCAGATGAGCATGGCGGTGACCCTGTCCATATTGACCTCAAGCGCCAGGGTGTAGAGGATGCCGCCCAGGATGCAGGCGGTGGCATAGATCTCCTTTTGCAGCACCATGGGCACCTCCCGGGCCAGCACATCGCGGATCATGCCGCCAGCCACCCCTGTCATGGTTCCCATGAGCACGGCAATCAGGCCGGGGGAACCAAAGTTGAGGGCCTTCTGGGTGCCGATCACGGTGAAGAGGGCCAGCCCGAAGGCATCCGCCACCGGCAACACATACCAGGGCATGCGACGGGGCAGCTTGACCATCCACATGCCGATCAGCGCAGTGGCGATGACGACCCAGATATAGAGAGGGTCGCGAACCCAGAACACGGGGGTGGCCCCCAGGATCATGTCACGTATGGTACCGCCACCAATGGCGGTGACGGCTGCCAGCACCATGACGCCGAAGCCATCCATCCTGAGCCGCCCCGCAACCAGCACGCCCGAAAACGCGAATACCGCAGTACCAAACATGTCGCTGATGTAAACAATCTGCTCAACCAGTGTCTGCATGGAGAACAACTCACGTCCAATTGTTGATGGGGCCGCGATTTTAGGGGCTGGGCCAGCATCTGACCAATGGCTGCCTGCAAAAGTGGGAGCCAGACCAAGTTTTTGCAGGCGGGATGGGGGGGAGGCAGAGGGGACGTGGCTGCTGGCTTGAGGCGGGAGCCGCAGCTGGCAAGGGGGCTGTGCTTCTCATTGTCCTCCGCCTGTGCCTGCATCCTGCTGATAAGGGGCACTTTTTGAATTTTTTCCCTTAAGTCCTGCGAGAATGTGCCGATAAATAGGGTAAGCGGCGTTAATGCGATGAAGCGTTAAAAATAATGCTAAAGACATCGAAAAAGAGGCCGTTAAATAAGACGCATCGGACATGAAAGACAATAAAGTTCGAGCAAATTAGATAGTAAATTTAATAGCTTAGGAGAATGGTCATGGGTCTTTATATCAATACGAACGTTTCATCGCTCAACGCTCAGCGTAACCTGATGAACACCAACAAATCTCTGGATACTTCCTACACCCGCCTGGCATCTGGTCTGCGCATCAACAGCGCAAAAGATGATGCCGCCGGTCTGCAAATATCCAACCGTTTGACCTCCCAGATCAATGGTCTGGATCAAGGTAACCGCAACGCCAACGATGGTATTTCCGTTGCCCAGACCGCTGAAGGCGCCATGGATGAAGTGACCTCCATGCTGCAACGGATGCGTACCCTGGCTCAGCAATCCGCCAACGGCTCAAACAACACGGATGACCGTACCGCGTTGCAGCAAGAGTACACTCAACTGATGACTGAAATTGACCGAGTGGCCAAAGACACTACCTTTGGTGGGCAAAACCTGCTCAGTGGCGGTTACATAGGCAGCTTCCAGGTCGGTGCCGATGCCGGTCAGACCATTACGTTCCGGATGACTTCTGCGTTTACAATCTCTGGTATGGCGTCAGCAACGAAGGGTAATGCCACTGTCACCACGACCACAACGGGTGAGCCGTTTACTGTTGCGAAGAGCACAAGTGGTACCGTAACTACGACAAGTATCGGTAGTATTACGAGCGCCAAAGAGGCACAGACATCGATGGCTAATCTGGACTTTATGATTAAGGTAGTCGATAGCAAGCGTGCGGAGCTGGGTGCGGTACAGAACCGGTTCGATTCGACCATTCGCAACCAGGCGAACGTGTCCGAGAACGTCAGCGCCGCCCGCTCACGGATCCGTGATGCAGATTTCGCGACAGAAACCGCCAATCTGACCAAGCAGAACATCCTGCAACAGGCGGCATCAACCATACTGTCACAGGCAAACCAGCGCCCTCAGTCTGCTCTCTCGCTGCTGCAGGGCTAACAAAAGAAAACAGGGCGGTTGTTCAGGCCGCCCTGGTCAAGAGATGGAACAAAGGGGTGTTCGGGTTTGCACTCTGTTCTATCGGGAGAGAATCAATTCTCTATTAGTAATGCCAAGTGTTGTCCAGTTGTTCAGTTCTGTCACCCTTGGTCGTATTCTCCTGAGCATATGCTCATTTTAGGCCGGATTTTCCGGCCTCTTTTTATTGTGCCGTCAAATTGACGCCACTCCATCATAGCAAAGCACAAACCGTGCCAAAACCAACCTCTCCTATGAGCACGTCGTCATGGTGCCTGACGTCACGTGGCGAGTCTTCTGGTGCCTGCGATTTGCCGCTTGCCGGATAAAACTTGCCGCCTTCGGCAATTATTTTCCTAAAGCTTGTGTCCATGCGGCCGTTAAATAAAGTGAAGCAATCGAGGGGTGTTCGGAATCCAACGTTTGCACTACTGCGGGTGGCCTGTTCGTTCAAACAGACACCCGCCAGAAGACACAGGATTGTTCAACCTGTTCTTCTAACGGTGGGACGTCGCTTTGGCGGCGCAACCCGCAGTCGCATGTTCTTCGGGAGAATATTTTATGGCCATGTACATCAACACGAATACTTCATCACTGAACGCCCAGCGTAACCTGATGAACACCAACAAGTCCCTGGATACGTCCTATACCAGACTGGCTTCCGGTCTGCGTATCAACACCGCCAAGGATGACGCCGCCGGTCTGCAGATCTCCAACCGTTTGACTTCACAAGTTAATGGCCTGGATCAAGGTAACCGCAACGCCAACGATGGCATCTCTGTTGCTCAGACCGCTGAAGGCGCCATGGATGAAGTCACCTCCATGCTGCAGCGTATGCGTACCCTGGCCCAGCAATCGGCCAACGGTTCCAACAACACTGATGACCGTACAGCACTGCAGCAGGAGTTCGACCAGCTGACCACAGAGATCGACCGTATCTCCACCGATACTTCCTTTGGTGGTCAAAAACTGCTGGATGGCAACTACAAAGGTTCCTTCCAGGTCGGTGCCGATGCCGGTCAAACCATCACCTTCAAGATGACATCCGCTTTTACCATTAAGGGTATTGCGTCATCGACCAAGGGCAGCGCTACCGTGGCGACCAGTGCCACCGGCGAACCCTACACTGTGACCAAGGGCACCACTGCTGTGACTTCCACCAGTGTAAGCAGCATCAGTACTGCTAAGGATGCTCAGACCGCCATGGCCAACCTTGATTTCATGATCAAGGCGGTTGACAGCAAGCGGGCAGAGCTGGGGGCGGTGCAGAACCGTTTTGACTCGACCATTCGCAACCAGTCCAACGTCTCCGAGAACCTGAGTGCAGCACGCTCTCGTATTCGTGACGCAGACTTCGCGACTGAGACGGCCAACCTGACCAAGCAAAACATCCTGCAACAGGCTGCTTCCAGCATCCTGGCGCAAGCCAACCAAAGACCGCAATCTGCCCTGTCCCTGCTGGGTTAACAGACAGGCTGTGATGAGATAGAAAGAGGAGCGACGATATGGCCAATGAAATTGGAATCCCGTCATCGGTCACTCCTTCTTCTCTTCAGTCAAGTAGCAAGAGCGGCCAATCGGCCGCTCAAGTGCTATCTGGCACGACAGAAGAGCAGCGGGTGACGGCACAGGATGTGAAAAAACAGCAAGAGGTCAAAGCTGAAGAAAAAAGCAGCAAGCAGGACACCTCCGAGATTGATGTTGAAAAAGAGGTTCAAAACTTGCAAGAGTTCAGTAAGTTGCAAGGATGGACAGTCAATTTCAGTGTTGAGAAGGATCTCGAGCAGGTCGTCATCAAGGTGATGGATGCTGAAACCAAATCTATGATTCGCCAGATACCCAGTGAAGAGTTGCTGGCCATCAGCAAACGGATCAAGGATTTGCGCGAAGGCGATGTGGCCGGTGGAGGCTCGCGCGTCGGGTTGTTGCTCGATAAAGAGATCTAATACGCAAGCGTTACGAGGAGAGTGAGTATGACCACGATTACTTCTGCAGGTGCGGGTTCGGGACTCGACCTGGAGTCAGTGATTGCTGCCAGTGTCGATGCCAAGAAGGCACAGCTGCTGCAGCCTATCACCACCAAGAAGACCAACACTCAGATCACTCTCTCAGGGGTTGGGCAGCTGAAATCCGCTATTGCCTCTTTCGTGACCACGCTCAAGGCGATGTCCAAGGATGATGCCTTCAATAAGCGGGCCATCTCTATCACCCAGGACAAGGATAATCCTGTCCTCAAAATCGAGAGTAAAGCGGGAGCTTCCAACGGGCAGTACGACATTACCGTCGAAAAATTGGCAAAGACCAGTAGGTTTGAAGGTGTTTTCGACAAATCCACCGACCCTCTTATTACCCAGGATGGTGTCCTGACCTTCAAGGCCGGGGACAAGACCTTTGACGTGGACGTCAAGGCGGGGGATACGCTGCAATCCATTCGCAAGCGCATCAATAATGACGGTGACAACTTTGGCCTGAGCGTCAACATCATGAACACATCCGATGGCAAGTCCAAACTTGTCATCGACTCTGGCATCAGTGGTACAGGCAAGGATCTGCAGATTACCGGCAATACCACTGAGCTGACTAACAACCTTGTCTCCAAGCTGAGCCAAAAACAAGCTGCTCAAGATGCCCAGATCAAAGTGGATGGCAGCACGCTGACCAGTGCGACCAACACCTTCGATGGCACCATTGCCGGACTCAAGGTGACAGTGCTGAGAGAGTCCGATAAAAATGCGGACAATACGTTCAAATCTAACAAAGTGGATGTGACCACCGACAAGGGCGGCATCAAGGACATGGTCAAAAGCTTCATCGATGGCTATAACGCCTTGGTGAAGAAGAGCAGTGACCTTGGCAAACGCAACTCGATTGTGGCAGGGGTCAGTCAAAATGATGGCGGTGCCTTGGCCGGTGACGCCACGACTCGCGCCGTGGCCAACATGATGAGCGGTGCGATCACAGAGCCTTCCAATAACTCCTCCACTTTTTCGACCATCTTCCAGTTGGGTGTCAAGATGGACAACAAGGGAGTACTCTCCCTCGATAGTGAAAAATTTAATGAGGCTATCGACAAGAACTTCGACCAGGTAGTAGCCGTATTTGGTGGCAAGGATGGTGTGGCGGGCAAGTTGGCCGGGCAGCTCGAAAGTTACTCAAAAACTGGTGGATTGCTTGCCAAACGTGAAGAGAGCCTCAATTCGGATCTGCGCGATGTCAATCGCAAGCAGTCGGATGTCGCGGCCCAGCTGACCAAGTATGAAGAGACCCTGCGTGCCCGCTATGGGAGTCTGGATAGCATGCTGGCCAAGATGAACAAGTCGGCCTCATATTTGAATCTGCTCAACACCAAGAGCAGCTAATTTGTAGTCAGGATCGGTGTCTCATATGTATCGGAAAAATATCAAAGCCTATACCACCCAGAGTCTGCAATCCGAGCTGGCAGTCGCAGACCCTTATCGCGTCATCCAGCTGCTGATGCAGGGGTGTCTCGAACGTCTTGCTCAGGCGCGTGGTGCGATTGAGCGTCGTGATTTTGAGAGCAAGTCCCAATCAATTTCCAAAACCATGGCCATCATCAACGGGTTGCAGGACTCGCTGGATCTCTCCTATGGCAAGATACCAGAAGATCTCTTTGCGCTTTATGACTATATGAAGGTGCGGATGATGGATGCCAGCCGCGACATGGATATCGCCATCGTTGACGAGGTGATGGCCCTGATGTTGACCGTGAAAAGCGGGTGGGATGCGATTCCTGTTGAAGAGCGTGACAAGGCGCTGGCTCAGCAAAAAGTGGGCCGGCCGGAATGAGCCATGTCCCGTTATCCGAGCTGATTGAGCATGGCAACCAGCTGTTGGCCCTGCTGGAGCAGGGCGACATGCTTGCGGCAGACAAGCTGACGGCTCATTACTTGAGCGCGCTTGATGGTGTGTTTCAACACATTGAACTTGGAACTGCATTGAGTGTGGAACAGCAACAAGTATTGCTGCAGTTTCAAACCATCCACGACTGGGTAGAAAAAGCGAAGCATCTGACAGAACAAGAGTTACTGCAGTTTTCCAAGGCCGGTCGAGCCTCTGATCTTTACAAATTGAATGCAGGTTAGGCATATAGAATGGATTTTAATAAAAATATTACTCAGGTCGAGAATGAATTATCCCGCCTCGAACTGCAAAAAAAGCAGGAGGCCGCCATGCTGGATGTGCTGCCTGCTCGTTATGAACTCAATATGGCGGCCTTCGAAAAATACATGCCTAGCATTCATGAATTTTTCAAAGATTACCAGCCTGTCAGGCCGTTTCGCTTCTTCTGCAATGAGAATGGTATTCCCAACGTCTTATGGCTTGATGAACAAGTGTCACTCTATGGGGAAGACCCACTTGTCGAAGCACAAGCACAGATAACCGAAGTGATTGAACAGAGTGTGTTGCAATGCATCGATTTTGTTCCCCAGTGGTACATCGATGGTCAAATCCATATAAAATACAACAATGAAATATCCAATCTTAAAGACAAGGCCGCGTTGGAAGGACTTAGATTAAATAAGGTATTGAATTCAGATATTCCATTGTCACTCATGTTTGGCATTGGTCTGGGTTACCAGCTGGGTTATCTCTATGAGCGGTGCAAGATAAGGAATCTATTTGCCTTCGAGCCTGATCTCGACATGTTCTATGCTTCCCTCTACTGCTTCGACTGGCATACTTTGCTTGAGTATATGGAGCAAGAGTCACTGACTCTGCACCTGTTCATCGGTGTAGATGAACAATTGCTGGTAGCGGACATGATGGAGGCCCTCCATCGCAAGGGGGCATTCTGGTCGGCCAGTTATTTCTCGTTTTGTCATTATCATTCACCAAAATTACATGAATTGATAGATCAGGTAGAGCGCGAGTTCTATTTGCTCAAGACGGGTTGGGGATTTTTTGACGATAATATTTATGCACTTGCCCATAGCCATAATCATCTGCAGGAGGGAACGCCATTCCTCAAGCGGCAGCGTGATACATCTGCATTCAGCCAGGTCCCTGTATTTGTTGTAGGTAATGGGCCGTCTCTGGACCAGAGCATAGATTTTATCAAGCAGCACCAGCAGCAGGCCATTATCATCGCCTGTGGTACGGCCGTCAGCGCGCTTCACAAGGCAGGAGTCAAACCAGATATCTATGTGGCGGTAGAGCGAACCAAGAGTTCGGCCGATTTTCTGCGTATCCTGGATGCCGATGATTTTATCAAGGACACCGTCTTCCTGAGTGTTGATGTCATCCACCCTGAGTGCAAAGAATTCTTCCGCAAGACGGGATTGACGTTCAAACCGAACGAACCCATGTTCTCCATGCTGATCAGTGCTTTTGGTCAGGCATTTGAATATGACTCCATTGAGTTTTCCAACCCGTTTGTTGGGAATACAGGTCTCAACTACGCGGCCTTGCTGGGTTTCAAGCAGGTTTATCTGTTCGGCATCGACAATGGTTACAAGTCTGCTGGAAAACATCACTCCAGTTTGAGCCTGTATTATAACGACAAGAAAGAAGCAAAATATGACGAGAATTTGAAAGACACTTTCCCCGCACCAGGCAACTTTGGTGGCGAGGTGCGCATCAATCATTTGTTCGGGCTCGCCATCCATAATATGGAGCGGGTGCTGAATGATTATCCTGATTTGCGCTGCATCAACAGCAGCGATGGTGCCTATATAGAAGGTGCCAAACCTCAGCGTATCGAATCTCTGCAGCCATCCTGGCCTGAACTTAATAAAGTTCACTTGATGGATGAGGTGATGGAACGTTGTTTCCAACCTTTTGACATGACCAGTTTTGATTTCAATGCTGCGCTCAATGCGTCACTCTTCGAGGAGCTGATAGATAAACTTCAAGCAGACTGGCAAGTCGTGCCGTGCGAGCACAATGCCATATTAGCCCTGATGCAACGGCACCATGATTATCTCCTCTACTTGCTCATGAGTCGTGAATGCCATCTCTATCGTGTACTGATTGGTTCGATAAACTATTTCTATGCCAATATCATCAGCTTGATGATGGCATTGGTGAATGCAGAGGCTGGCGAGTTTGAAATAAAGCTGAAAGAGGCTGAAGCAATACTGGGTCACTTCTTTGATGAGAGTAAGGTCATGTATGCCGATGCATTCCAGCGGCAGGATTCTACCTACTTCGCCGGGCTTAATGTCTTCAAACATACCTGACAAGCAGGTCATGCCTTCTACTGAAAGATGCCTGTTGAGGCATAACGAGACGCCGGCTGATGCCGGCGTCTCTGTTTTCAATATCCTGATGTCATGACCAGATCTGGTTGCTACTTGGTTTGCAACTGCGCGATGGCATCGCACACCTGCTGTACGGCATTGAGTGCCCTTGGAGTGAAGCGGTGCAGCTCGTCCGAGTTGATGAGTTGCAGACGCCGGTGCTTGACCGCATCGATCATGGGCCACTGCTGCCAGTGACGCAGGACGCCGGGATCTTGACTCCCCGCCAGGATCAGTGCCGGGTTGGCCTTGATCACCTGCTCCAGGCTGACCTGGGGGTAGGGAGTGCGGGCTCCCGCCATCACATTCTCTCCGCCACACAGTTCGATGGCCTGAGCCGGCCAGGCGGAATCGCTGACGCTGGTCAGGGGGGGATCCCAGAGCTGATAAAACACCTTGATATGCTTGGGCTGGCCGTAGCGTTGTTTGATGTTGGTCAACTTGGCGAGATAGGCATCGGCCTGGGCATTGGCTGCTTGCTGCAGCTCCAGCCGTGTTCCCAGCGCGCGTATTTCCGAGGCCAGGGAGGCGAAATCCGTGGGCTCGGAGTAGAACACCGGAATACCCAGCTGCTCTATGGGAGCCAGCATGCGGGATTGGGCCGAGCGCCAGGCCACCACCAGATCCGGTTTCTGGGCCAGCAGGGCTTCCAGGTTGATGCTGCGGTAGTTGGCCACGTGCGGCCGTGTCGTCACCTCGGGTGGAAAGTCGGAGGCATCATCGGTGGCGACGATGCGATCGCCGGCACCGATGGCAAACAGCAGCTCGGTCAGATGGGGGGTGAGGCTGACGATGCGCATCGGCGCAGCCGCCAGCAGCGTCAGTGGCCAGCAGAGCAGGCAGATCAGGGCGACATGCCTAGCCATGCAGTTGCTCCAGCGCGGTGAAGAGGACGGCCAGTGCCAGCCAGCCCCAGCCAATTTGTTGCAACCGGTTGAGCAAGCGCAGTGCACTGCTGGCATCAGGGTCGCTCACCGCATCGAACACAGGGAAGCGAAACAGGGTGTCCTGGTAATAGCGTGGGCCGCCCAGCCGGATCCCCAGCGAGTGGGAAAGCAGCGTCAGCAAGGCGCCCATGGCAGGGTAGGGCCACCGTATGGCCGTGCGCAGGCGAGCCCCCAGTTGACGCAATTGGGTCAGGCACAGGGGCAGTGCCAGCAGCAGGATGGCGGGGGTACAGAGCCCCTGATAAAGCACGGCAGCGGCGCGGCCGAAGTGGCTGAATACCGCTTGCTTGGGGCTCCAGCCCTGGTTCATCAACTGAGCGAGTCGCCACAGCAGGGCACCCTGAACGCCCGCCAGTGCAAACCCGAGCAGGGGACCAGCCCACTGGCCTGTCAGTCGCAGCGCACAGGTTTCGCTGACCGCCTTGGCAACCCCCATCACGGAGAGTTTGCCGGTATCGCGCCTGAGCCAGGGGGCGGCCTGCAGCCGGGCAACCACCAGCGTCTCCTGACTTGCCAGCGAACGGGTGGCCTTGGCCAGCTCTCGCAGCGGGCGCGACTCTATCATCAGCAGCAGAAACAGCAGATCAAACAACGGCTCCGAGAGGGAAAGGTTGCGCACCGCCCAGAGTCCGGCGGCGCACGGCAGCCAGACGACCAGCAAGGCCAGCAGACCGGCCTGGAATTGCTGTCTGGGCGTGCCATCTGGCCTGTGCACCTTGTGGCCGAGGCGGGTCAGCAGGGGCACCAGGGCGGAGAGCCTGAACTGGGCAGGCCAGGGCAGTATGGCTTCCAGCAGCGCGGCCCCGAGCAAAATGGCCGCCGGAGTGGCGGCCATCTGTTCCAGCGTGGCGAGGTCGATCACAGCTTGCCGAGCATCTTGATGATCATCTCGGCCGAATGCTGGCCCGCCACCTCGATGAAGGCGTCGAAGGATTCAACCTGTTCCTTGCCGGCGATGTCCGACATGGCGCGGACCACCAGATAGGGGACCTTGAACATGTGGCACACCTGGCCGATGGCGGCCCCTTCCATCTCGACTGCCAGCATCTGCGGGAAATCGGCACGGGCTTTCGCAATCGCCTCGGGCTTGCACATAAACTGATCGCCGGTGCAGATGAGGCCAACTTTGGTCTGATGCTTGCCTTGCTCGGCGATGCAATCCTGGGCCACCGCGATCAGCTTCTCGTCGCAGGGGAAGGCGGCGGGTTGTTGCGCCATCTGGCCCATCTCGTAGCCGAAGGCGGTCACATCCACGTCGTGGAAGCGCATTTCGCTGGCGATGACCACGTCACCTATATGCAGATCCTGGGCGAAGCCGCCGGCGGAGCCTGTGTTGATCACGCAATCCGGAGCAAATTTTTCCAGCAGCAGGCTGGTGGCGACGCTGGCGGCGACCTTACCGATGCCGGAGCGAGTCAGGATCACCTCTTTGCCCGCCAGCATCCCCTGATAGAACTCGCAACCGCCCAGTTGCAGGGTGGTTGGCTCGCTCATCTGGCTGCGCAGCAGGGCCACTTCCTGTTCCATGGCGCCGATAATACCTACTTTCATCACTCACCTCGTCTCGATGGCCGCGTGGCCGAATAAGTTGTTGTGGATCATAACAAAAGTTGGCGATGGCGCCGAGCATTCCGAGAGGGTCGCCAGGAGGAAGATAAAAGGGGAAAGAGGCGGAAGTGATGTGTCCCCGCTCAGCGGTATTGTTCCACCAGCCTGGTCAGCGCGCCGCTGTCGGCCAGTTGCTGCAGCGTGCTGGCAAACAGGGCCAGCCGTGCGGGCGAGGTGTGTTGATGAAATAGTATGTAGAAAGGGGTCTCCTCCAGGACGGTGGGGAGTATGCGCACTTGGCCGGTGAGCCTGTGCTGGCGAATATCGAATTCGAAGCCGGGTGAGCGGTAATAGATGAAGCGCCCCCGTTTCATCCGCAGCTTGTCGTAGTTGGCCGTGCTGTTGATCCCGCCGCTGTCGATGAGTAGTCCGCCGATGGCTTGCAGCCGCTCTATGGCTCCGCTGCCATGGTTGATGAGGATGATGCCCTCCTTGCCGAGGGCCCTGACATCGTCCCAGTGACGAATATGAATGGGGTCGTCGCTGCGCACTGCCAGGTGGTAGCGCACCGTGAAGATGGGAGGTTGCAGATAGATGAAGTGGTTGCGGCGGGCCGGGTTGTCACCGACGCCGCAGATAAAATCGAGCTGGCCGTGCAGCACGCTCTTCTCCAGTCGTTTCAGCGGCCGGAAGATCTGATCGCCCTGGATGCGCAGGGCGGGTTCCCGCTGCTCCATGAGTCGAAACAGGTCGACGCAGATCCCGCCGACGTGTCCATCCGGGTTTTCAATGTATTTTGGGGCCGACTCCGGCTGCGCCGCCGTGTGATAGACCTCTATGGTACTGGCTGCCCAGAGCGCAGGGGCAAGCAGGAAAAGCAGTGAGGCCACCCAGGATCTCATCTCATGCAGGCCCTCGATGAAGGCTCGGGGAGATCCCGATGCCAGCTATGTCAGTATCGTCAACGAATGAGACATTGGGCTATTTATCAGCATCTTATCAACCCAATGCGGTGTCGAGCGTCATCATGAGGGCAAAGCCGGCCATCAGCCCCAGGGTGGCGTGGGTCTGGTGACCATTGCGATGAGTCTCGGGGATCACCTCGTGGGAGACCACAAACAGCATGGCGCCGGCGGCCAGCCCCAGCCCTATGGGATAGGCGATGGCCATGCCGCTGGAGAGGCCCACCCCGAGCAGGGCGCCGAGCGGTTCCAGCAGACCGCTGCCGATGGCGACCAGTACGGCTTTGCCTGGATGAAAACCGGCGGCGCACATGGCCAGCGCCACCGCCAGCCCTTCCGGAATGTCCTGCAGTGCGATGGCGGTGGTGAGTGGCAGCCCCACCGACATGTCCCCCTGGGAGAAGCTCACCCCGATGGCCATGCCCTCCGGCAGGTTGTGCAGGGCGATGGCAAACACGAACAACCAGACCCGGGAGCAACTCTCATGGCCCGGGCCGCAGGGGCCCGTCTTGTCGTGTTCATGGGGGGTGAACTGATCCAGTCCCAGCATCAGCAGTACCCCCAGCGTCATGCCGGCTACCACCACGGCGGCGGCGAGGAAGCCATCCCCGGTGATCCCTTCCGCCGCCTCGAGTCCCGGCAGCAGCAGGGAGAAGGCACTGGCGGCCAGCATCATGCCGGCGGCAAAGCCCAGCATGCTGTCTTCCACCCGTTGCGGCACGGCGCGCAGGAAGAGGGCCGGCAGGGCCCCGAGGGCGGTGGCGGCAAAACCGGCCAGTCCACCGATGAGGCCATAACGGGCTCCCGGACTGATGTCGCCAGCCGCCAGCATGATGAGGCTCTGCAACAGCAGCAACAACACGGCTGCCAGGGCGATGAGCAGGCCGATCGCGGTCAGCGGGCGAGCCTGCATCTGCTCGCGCAGCTGAATTGACCAGGAGGAAACCGGCAGCGCCGACGCGTTATCCATAAGCATGACCTCGATTGGCAGCGGATGAGGGGGCTCATCACCATGGTCTTGCATTACACCGAGACGGGCCTGCTTTGTCCATGCCCGCTGACCGATTGCCTTCATCGGTTAACTATTTGATATGTTTTGGTCGCTATAAAAAGTTTGTGATGAAAGTCCGGTTGTACGGAAAAACAACTTGCTTTCACGCCGCGAAATCCGGTGAAGGAGTAGGCAGATCTGTGGTAAAGTGCCGCCCTCGCGAAACCAGCCCTTCCCTTGGTTTTTCGCAACGTCCCATCTCCCGTCAGGAATGTCCGGGTATCAGCTCATACGGATGTGATCGCCACAGTGCACCTGCTTGTCAGCAGTTGAGGATCACCAGCCACCATGTTTTATAAAAATCTGTCTATCGGCAAGAAGATTGCCGTGGTCTTTGCGGTCATTGCCGCCGTCAACGTGATATTCGGTATTTTTCTCTCCAGCGAGCTGCGCGGCGTGCGCGACCGCGTGCTGAACTTTACCGACTCCACCCTGCCGAGCGTGCTCTCGGTGGAAACGCTGCTCTACGATGTCTCCTACGTGCGTCGGGCCCAGTTCGCCCTGCTGATGGTTGACGATGCCGCCGATCTGCAGGCCCGCCGTGGCCGCATTCAGGACAATGTCCAGAAGGTCGAGCGTGCCTTTCGTGCTTACGAGTCAACGGTTGGTGCCGATCATGAGCGCCAGGTGTTCAACCGCGCCAAGCAGGACTGGCAGCAGTACCTGAACTCGGTCAATGCGGTCGATCAGCTGCTGGTACAAGGCCAGCTGGCCCAGGCCAAGGCGCAGCTGTTCCAGTCCAACGCCGCCTATGGTGCGCTGGAACAGTCGGTCAACAGCCTGGTGGAGGTGAACCTCGGCTTCGTGAAGGAGAATCGGGGCAGCCTGCTCGACAGCGTCAACATGGTGACCAGCTTTGCCATGGTGAGCATAGGCGGCCTGCTGCTGTTCATGATGGCCATGACCTGGTTCCTGACTCGCCAGATCTGCCTGCCACTGCAAGCCGTGGTGGCGCAGGCCAACGCCATCGCCGCCGGTGATCTGACCCATCAGCTGGATCGCCAGCACATAGGCCGCGATGAGCTTGGCATGCTGGCCAAGGCATCCCTCAAGATGCAGGACAACCTGCGTGGCTTGATCGAAGAGGTGGTAGCCGCGGTGACCCAGCTTGGCGCCGCCATCGAAGAGGTGAGCGCTGTTTCCGAACAGTCGGCGCAAGGGATCCAGAGCCAGCAGCAGGAGATCTCCCTGGTGGCAACCGCCATGACCCAGATGAAGGCGACCGTGGCCGACGTGGCCGGCAACACTGAGACCGCGTCCGAATCGGCCAGCTCTGCCAACGCCCTGGCCCGTCGCGGCAATCAGGATGTGCAGAGCTCGCTGGTGGCCATTACCCGGGTCGCCGAGGAGATTGAACAGGCGGGGACCCTGGTCGCCGAGCTGGAGCGTGAATCTGCCCAGATCAACGTGGTGGTGGATGTGATCCGTGGCATCGCCGATCAGACCAACCTGCTGGCGCTCAACGCCGCCATCGAGGCGGCCCGTGCCGGCGAGCAGGGTCGCGGCTTTGCCGTGGTGGCCGATGAGGTGCGTACCCTGGCGGGCCGTACCCAGGCATCCACCGGCGAGATAGTGGCCATCATAGAAACCCTGCAGGCGCGCGCCAACCAGGCGAAAGAGGTGACAGGTCAAAGCTGTGACATGATCCGCCAGTGCGTGGTGCAGAGCGAGCAGACCAGCAACGGCATCCAGCAGATCGAAGAGGCGGTCGCCCAGATTGCCGACATGGCCATTCAGATTGCCAGTGCCTGTGGCGAGCAGGATGCGGTCTCCGATGAGCTGGGTCGCAACGTGGAGCGGATCAATGAATCCTCCAACGAGGTTGCCATCGGTGCCGATCACACCGCCCGCGCCTGTCTGGAGCTGAGCCAGCTGGCAGCCGGTCTGAAGCAGACCATAGGTCGCTTCCGCCTGGCCTGATGAGGGCAATGCTGGCTTGGTCTAGGCTGAGCCGGCCAATGCCCGCTGGACACACAACAAAACCCGGCGCTTGCCGGGTTTTGTTGTTTTACAGGGCGCCAGGGGAGGCGGATACCCGGTGCATAGTGAATCCTGATCTTCACGCCGGGCCTGCGACAGCGGGCGGATGGCCGCGGGCAAGGGATTGATGTCGGCAGTGACGCCTGGTGAAACCCGGTTGGCAGGAAAGGGGGTATGAGGATTTGCGTTGATAACGCTCATGCCAGCTGAGCTGAAAGGGAGGCTCAGCACTGCCACGGGATGGCCTGGCCTCGTTGCTGTAGCAATAAAAAAACCCGGCCAAGGCCGGGTTTTTTGTGCGTGCGCTGCGAGAGGCTGGCTTATTTGGCCAGGGACTCCGGCAGGTTTTCGCGGATCTTGCCGAGCATCTCTTTCAGGACGCGCGGGTTGGCAACCACTATGTTGCCGGAGTTTTCGTAGTTGTGACCACCCACGAAGTCGGTGACGATGGCACCGGACTCTTTGGCCAGCAGCTCACCGGCAGCGGTATCCCAGGGCTTGAGGCCGATTTCCCAGAAACCGTCGACGCGACCGGCGGCCACATAGGCCAGATCCAGTGCGGCAGAGCCGGAGCGACGGATGTCGGCACATTCGATGAACATGCTCTGGAACATCTTCAGGTACGGCTCTATGTGGTGCTTCTGCTTGAACGGGAAACCTGTGGCCAGTACTGTGCCAGCCAGCTCTTTGGCCTTGCCGACACGGATGCGGTAGCCGTTCAGCTGGGCGCCGTTACCACGGGTCGCGGTAAACAGCTCGTCACGGATGGGATCGTAAACGACGGCCTGTTCGGTCTTGCCCTTGACGCGCAGGGCGATGGAGACGGCAAAGTGCGGAATGCCCTTGACGAGGTTGGTCGTGCCATCCAGTGGGTCAATGATCCATTGGTAGTCCGGATTGGTACCGGCAATCTCACCAGACTCTTCAGCTATGATGCTGTGTTCCGGGTAAGATTTTTTGATGGTGTGAATGATGGCCGCTTCGGCGTCACGGTCAACGTTGGTCACGAAGTCATTGCTGCCTTTCTGGATGGCCTCGATGTTCTCGGGCTGGGAGAAGGCTTTTACTACTACTTGACCGGCGTTGCGCGCAGCGCGCACGGCGATATTCAGCATCGGATGCATAGGTTCACCACTGGATGTTAAAGAACGGGGGATAAAAGGACGCGGTATAATACCAGTCTTTTCGATAATGGCAACCGTTATACGCCTTCTCCCTGACCTTGGCGACTGCCAGATCTGACGGCTCCAATATAGGCTCCTTTTGGTCTAGTCTTATGGCAGCAGCCGAATAACAGGCTGCATTGAGCATAGGGACGTGGATCATGAATCTGTCATTAGTCAGTCAAAAACCGTCGGCAGCGAGCACTCAAGGGCTGCTGGCTGCCTTGAGAGCATCAACCGGATATGGCGACTACTTCAATGAGGTGAGCATTGCCCAGCCATCACAGTGGCAACCGGGCAAAGAAGAGGCGGCCATACTGCTGCTCGATGGCGATACCCCCTGGCCCGAGTTTGCCTGGCAGCGCAGCGGCGAGACGTTCGGCTTGCCGGTATTGCCGTTGCTGATGCGCGGCGGGGATGAGACCCTCACCATTCAGGGGCCGGATGTGCGGGATCCGCGCTTCTATTTTGTCTCCAACGGCATAGTGCTGGACGAATCCGAGCTGGCCGATCCCGCCTGCAGCAGAGTGCTGTTGAGCAAGCTTGAGTCCTACTTCCCGCTGTTGTCCCGCCTCATTTTGCTGCGCCAGCGCCAACCCGTGGGGCTGTGCAACTAGCGCTTATCTTCCGGCTTTCGGGCTGTTCAAGCGGTGCAATATTTGTCATAACTGACCCGTATTGCGCCGCTTTGCCATGCCGGAGCCGGGAAAATGTCCGCATGGCGTCTATCCCGTAGTCTTTACCTGCTTGGCATCAGCACAGCAGTGGTCGTGTCTGTGCCAATGTGTGGATCACAAGGAGTTCATGATGATCGATTTTTATACCGCAGCCACCCCCAATGGTTTCAAGGTGGCGATCGCCCTCGAAGAGCTGGGGCTGCCCTATCGGGTGATCCCGCTGGATTTGTCGGCGCTGGATCAGAAAACCCCCGCGTTTCTGGCCATCAACCCCAACGGACGCATCCCGGCCATCATCGATCGGGATAACGGTGACTTCGCCGTGTTCGAGTCCGGCGCCATCCTGCTCTATCTGGCAGAGAAGGCGGGCAAGTTGTTGCCGCAGGATCCCAAGCGTCGTTCCCAGGCCATCCAGTGGCTGATGTTCCAGATGGGCGGGGTCGGCCCCATGATGGGGCAGGCCAACGTCTTCTATCGCTACTTCCCGGAGAAGATCCCGGCGGCCATCGAGCGCTATCAGAAGGAGGGGCGCCGCCTGTTCGAGGTGCTCGACAGCCACTTGGCGCAGCACGAATACCTGGCCGATGAGTACAGCATCGCCGACATCGCCACCTGGCCCTGGGTACGCATTCATGACTGGAGTGGCATCTCCATCGAGGGTCTGCCGCATCTGCAAGCCTGGATGGCGCGCATGGCAGAAAAACCCGCCTGCCAGAAGGGGATCACCATACCGCCACGCAACGAGACACCGGAGGATCTGGTCAAGCAGGCCCAGCAGATGGTAACGCGTTGATTTTTATTGCTGACGGGGCAAATTGCCCCGTTACATTAGAAAAACTAGGGAAAGCTGATTACAAAGATTCGTTCGTTTTTCGTGATCTGAATCACTAAGATCACGCCAAGCCAAGGGAGTGTCCTGCTCCCGGCCGGTGCGGGTTCTCCGCCTTGTATTTTCACCTTTGATTGACTCTGTTTTTTGGATCCCCTCTGCAGGTTTCTGCCAGGGGTGCGGCAGCTTTTTGATGATTTGCGGGACTGAGATATGTATCGGCACAGTTTTTACCCTCTGTTTTTTCTGACCATCCTGATGGTCGCCGTGGGTCAGATGACCCAGACCCTGTATGTGCCCTCCATTCCCATGATGGCGGGGGACTTCAACGTGGCCTCCGGCCAGTTGCAGGCGGTGATGGCCTGTTACCTCATTCCGTACGGGCTCTCCCAGTTCGTCTATGGCCCGTTGTCGGATCGCATCGGTCGTCGTCCTGTGCTGCTCATCGGCATGATGGTGTTTCTGGTGGGGACCCTGACCATTCAGCTGATCCCGAGCTTCACCGCATTGCTGGTGGGCAGCCTGATCCAGGGGATGGGCACGGGTGCCGGCGGTGCCATGAGCCGGACCGTGATGCGCGATCGTTACAGCGGCGCCGAACTGAACCGGGCCAACAGCCTGGTGAGCATGGGGGTGATCTTCTCCCCGCTGCTGGCCCCCGTCCTGGGTGGCTGGTTGACCGAGCTGTTCAACTGGCGTGCCGGTTACTGGTTCCTGTTTGGCTTTGGCGCCGTGACCACCCTGGCCCTGCTGGCCTGGTTTGGTGAAACCCTGCCGCAGGCGGCTCGCCAACAGCCGCTGCGGGTCGGCGCTGCCTACCGCCACGTGCTGGGCAATCCGCGCTTTCAGGGCAATCTGCTCTGCCTGATGGCGACCTTCGCCGGTCTGGCGGTGTTTGAAGCGGCGGCCGGCGTGCTGCTCGGCGATGTGCTCAAGCTGAGCGCCCGCACAGTGAGCGTGCTGTTCGTGTTGCCGCTGCCCGGCTACCTGTTCGGCGCCTGGCTCTCCGCCAAGCTGAGCTTCCGGCTGAGTCAGGGCAAGCTGATGCGCCTTGGTATCGTCTTCCTGGCGCTGGGCTCCCTCATCATACTGTTGCCTGGCTTGTTCGGGGTGGTGAGTGCGGCCTCGCTGGTGGGGGGCGCGGCCGTCTACTTCATCGGTAGCGGCATCCTCTATCCGACCGCCACCTCCTGCGCCATCGAGCCCTTCCCGGGGCAGGCGGGCACCGCCGGCGCCATCCTGGGTGGCATGCAGAACCTGGGGGCGGGGATAGTCACCCTGCTGGCAGCCTGCTTCCCGATGGAAGGCCAGGTGACCCTGGGAGCCATCATGACGCTCATGGTCCTGCTGGTGGCCCTGAGCTTTGCCTGGCTGCGCCACCACGGCTCGCCGCACGAGCAGATGGCCGTCTGATCGCCTCGTGACAGTGACAAGCCCGCCCTCGCCGGCGGGCTTTTTATTGGCTCGATACTGGGTGTCGTGGGGGCCTGGGTTAGGGGAGAAGTAGGGGATGAACCTGAGCAGACAAGAATGAGCTGTCGCGCTGGGTCCCTGTAAACGAGAGACAAAGAAAAAGCCCGTCATCGTGATGACGGGCTTTTTGCTGTTGGTACCCCGGAGATGCCGTTGCCGGTTTGGGCCCTTGAACCGTAGGTTCAAGGCGGGAATCGAATCTGACCGCAGGCTTCTCGGTCGTGCCGAGCATGCGCAATAGCCAGAAGGCCGATCCCCTGGTGGGTATGATTATCGGCTCGGGGACTTGAACCGGCTGACGCACATCCCAGGGAATTTTAAAACGGTGCGCGATTAGGGCTGCAGGCCCTCGCCGCTGGATTCGCCATACTGTCCGTGCTCGATCAAGGCCGCTTCTATGGTGCGTTGCAGCATCTTGATCCGCTTGTCCATGGTCTCAGAGTATTGGTGATTCTTCTCTTTTTCAAGGCAGAGCTCATGGCAAAAATTGAGCGCTGCCATGATCGCCAATTGCTCGTTGCTGGAGACCTTGGAACGTTGACGCAGCTCGATGAGTTTGTCAGTCAGCTGGTCGGCGGCCTGGCGCAGGGCATCCTGCTGTCCCAAGGGACAGGATACCTTGTAGGGACGTCCCAAAATGACGATTTCTACGGCCTCTGTGCTCATGCCTTCCTCAATACGGCGGTGCTGATTTCCGCCTTTATCCACGTGGACAACTGGGCGGGACTATATAGCGCAGATGCAGAAGTTTCAAGGCCTTGCTGGCTCTGGAAGGGGGAGAATGCTAGGATCCTGACCATTAATTTTGCATATTTGCCTGAACTTTGAGCGGATCTTCGATGAGCAAAACGAACCCCCTGAAATACACGGCCGTGGCCGACCTGATGGAACAGCATGAGCTGATGGCAACGGCGGTGGAGGCCCATGGCGTGATCTGTGGTCTCGTCTGCGGTGGCGTGGCACTGGATGACAAGAGCTGGCTGCCGCCCTTCAACGATCTGGTCAACGACGGTTTCGGCTTGCCGGCCCCGGTGCGCCAGGTGATGACAGATCTCTATCACGAGATAGTCGAGAGCCTGATGGCCCAGAAGGGCGTCGAGCTGCTGCTGCCAAGCGATGAGGCGCCGCTCGATGAGCGCATCGATTCGCTTGTTGACTGGTCACAGGCATTTCTGGCCGGGTTTGGCGTGGTGCAGCAGGAGCTTTCCAGGGCGTCCGAAGAGTTGCAGGAGATGATCCAGGACATCGCCAGCATCACCCAGGTCTCTGCCGAGTTCGATCAGGAAGATGACGAGAACGAAGCCTCCTTCCTGGTGCTCTACGAGCATGTACGTCTGGGGGTCATGATGACCTTCGAGGAGTTTGGCAAGCGTCCCGATACCCCGATCGCACCGCCGACCCTGCACTGATCGCCCCTGCGACAGAAACAGCATAAAACAACGCAGAGCGCCCCGGTGGCGCTCTGCTTTTATCCGGCCGTATGGGGGAGGCAGCTCAGCATTTTTTCAACCAGATCATGGTCGTGACGCCGTTTTTTGCCCGTGGCCTCGCATCCCGGCCCCCCGCTTTGTGATAGCATGAGGTCACGTTCCCAGCTTCTTCCTCTCATCTCATGTCTCAATCTGATCTGGTTCACGTCGACGTGGCTATCGTCGGCGGTGGAATGAGCGGCGCCGTGCTGGCGCTCTCTCTTGCCGCGTTGCGAGGTGCCGACGGCGAGCCCCTGCAGATCCTGCTGCTGGAGGCGAGCGCCCCCGAGCTCAATGCCCATCCGGGCTTCGATGCCCGCGCCATCGCGCTCTCTGCGGGCACCTGCGAGGCACTGGCCCGTCACGGGCTCTGGCCTCGCTTCGCCCCTCACTGCTCCCCCATCACCCAAATCCATGTCTCGGATCGGGGCCACGTCGGCCAGGCTGGATTGTCGGCGGCGGAATATGGTCTGCCCGCGCTCGGCCAGGTGATAGAGCTGTCGGCGGCCGGCATAACACTGCAGCAGGGGATGGCGGCCTGCCCCAACATCCATATGCTGTGCCCGGCCCAGCTCTCGACCATTGAGCCGCTTGAGGAGGGCGTGACCCTGACGCTGGCCGGTGGCGAGCGCTACCAGA
Organism: Aeromonas sp. MR19; assembly: GCF_963899305.1. Taxonomy (NCBI): domain Bacteria; kingdom Pseudomonadati; phylum Pseudomonadota; class Gammaproteobacteria; order Aeromonadales; family Aeromonadaceae; genus Aeromonas; species Aeromonas sp. MR19. Next base: position 333,665 of record NZ_CAWQWZ010000011.1, on the reverse strand, counting down.
CCCGGCTGCTGGTAGCGGCCGATGGCGGTCACTCCTTCGTGCGCCAGCACTTCAAGATGGCCGTCACTCGTCACGACTTTGAGCAAAGTGCCATCATAGCCACGGTCAAGACCGCCGAGGATCCCGCCGGGCGGGCGTTCGAGCGCTTCACCCAGGGGGGGCCGCTGGCCTTGCTGCCGATGCAGGATGGGCTCTCCTCCCTGGTGTGGAGCGTCGGGCGGGAGCAGGCGGATGAACTGATGGGGCTGGATGAGGCCGCCTTTCTCGCCCGGTTGCAGCAGGCGTTTGGCTGGCGGCTGGGCCGTTTCGAGCGATGCGGCCAGCGCCACGTCTATCCGCTGGTACAGACGGCCACCGACTACCCGCTGGCCCAGCGCACCGTGCTGGTGGGCAATGCCGCCCACCTGCTGCACCCCATCGCCGGGCAGGGCTTCAACCTCGGTATGCGCGATCTGGACCTGCTCACCCAGGCGGTTGCCGGCGCGCTCGCGGCGGGGGAGGACATAGGCAGCTTTGCGGTGCTGAACGGTTACTGGCAGCTGCGCAAGGAGGATCAGGCCCGGACCATCTGGCTCACCTCCTCGCTGGCCCAGCTCTTCTCCAATGGCCACGATCCGCTGGTGGCGGGCCGCAACCTGGCGCTCTCCCTGATGGGACGGCTGACTTGCCTCAAGGCGCCGCTGGCCTCCCGTACCCTGGGGTTTGTGGCCGACCTGTGCCGTAAATGAGGGGCGCCGCCCACCCGCGGCGGTCAATCGCGAATTGAAAGGGGCTATGCCAACGGGCGTCCCCTGCTGACCCGGCGGTCAGCCACGAAAGGAACAGATGATGCAGATGCAAAACGTGGATGTGGTGATTGTGGGGGGCGGCATGGTGGGCCTGGGGCTCGCCGCCGCGCTCAAGGAGAGTGGCCTCAAGATTGCCATCGTGGAGGGGCAGTTGCCCGAACCCCAGCTCGGCGACGCGCCGGACAACCGGGTCAGTGCCCTGAGTCTGGCCAGCCAGCGCATCTTGCAGCAGGTCGGCGCCTGGGCCGGAATAGCGGCGCGGCGCCTGCAGCCCTACGAGAAGATGCAGGTGTGGGAGCAGGACAGCTTCGGCCAGATTGGCTTTGATGCCGCCAGTCTGCGCCAGGGGGCGCTCGGTCACATAGTTGAGAACCGGGTCATCCAGCTGGCGTTGCTGGAGGCGATTCTTGGTGGCAATGCAGGGGATGCAGACAACATACAGCTGCTGAGTCCGGCCCGGGCCGCCAGCCTGCAAAGTGGCGAGGCGGGGTCGCTCCTGCTGCTGGACGATGGCCGCGCGCTGTCGGCCAAGCTGGTGGTGGCCGCCGATGGCGCCCACTCCTGGGTGCGCCGCCAGGCGGACATTCCGCTCACCAGCTGGGATTACGGCCATCACGCCCTGGTGGCGACGGTGCGCTGTGCCGAACCCCACGAGGCGGTGGCCCGCCAGATCTTCACCCCGGATGGCCCGCTCGCCTTCCTGCCCCTGTGGCAACCGGATCTCTGCTCCATCGTCTGGTCCGTGCCCGCCAGCCGGGCCGAGGCACTGTGCGCCTGCGATGACGAGCAGTTCAACCGCCAACTCACCACCGCCTTCGATGGCCGGCTGGGGCTGTGCAAGGTGGAAGGGGCGCGCAGCGCCATCCCGCTCACCGCCCGCTATGCCCGCGACTTCGCTCGCGAGCGGCTGGTACTGGTGGGGGATGCGGCTCACACCATACATCCGCTGGCGGGGCAGGGGGTCAACCTGGGCCTGCTGGATGCGGCGGCGCTGGCGGAGCAGATTGTGCAAACGCATCGTGCCGGTGGGGACATAGGTCTGCTGGCCAACCTGCGCAGCTACGAGCGCTGGCGCAAGAGCGAGGCGGCCCGCATGCTGGCGGCCATGGAAGGGCTCAAGCGGCTGTTCAGCGGGGCCAACCCCCTCAAGAAGCTGGTGCGCGGGGTGGGATTGTGCGCCTTCGACGCGCTGGTGCCGCTCAAGCAGGGGGTGATCCGGGCTGCCATGGGGCTCGATGGCGAACTGCCCGCCCTGGCCAAGGGTGAAAAAATCTAATACTACTCAGGTTTTTTTACAACAAAACTAATCTGACGAGGCTGATGACCCATTTTGGGCATCAGCCTTTAATCTGGGTGGCAGGCGAAACGTTTTTCTTCAAATTGTGACGAAACGGTAAAAATCAAAATTTAATCTCGTGTGAGTCGCTGTTCGACTGTTTTTATCACTGTTTTTACCTTAGTGTCTGGGGTCTGTTTACTGGCGGTGGATTAGTTTTTTTTGAGCGGCAGGCTCGCCCGCTTGTCATATAATCCGCTGCGTTCAAGGAATCACTCTTGCCCCGCGGGGCTGGAACGAGCACAGACTCCGACTGTCTTTTCTCTTTCTGTTGCACAGGCGATTGCATGTCCTGTTGGCTGTCAGGGGAGGGCGGATTGCGAGTGTTGTCGCGAACGCTTAAGGAAACACAGCGATGATCCAGACTACAGTACTGCATCCCAAGCACCTGGAAGCCGGCGCCAAAATGGTGGACTTCCACGGTTGGGAAATGCCCATCAACTACGGCTCCCAGCTGGAAGAGCACCACGCGGTGCGCACCGATGCCGGCATGTTCGACGTCTCCCACATGACCATAGTCGACTTGACCGGCGAACGGGTCAAAGCCTTCCTGCAACACCTGCTGGCCAACGACGTGGCCAAACTCACAGTCCCGGGCAAGGCCCTCTACAGCGGCATGCTCAATCCGGAAGGCGGCGTCATCGACGACCTCATCACCTATTATCTTGGCGATACGTTTTACCGCCTGGTGGTGAACTCCGCCACCCGCGAGAAGGATCTGGCCTGGATCCGCCACCACGCCATCGATTTTGCCGTGAGCGTGACCGAACGTCCCGAGCTCGCCATGATCGCGGTGCAGGGCCCCAACGCCAAGGCCAAGACGGCCAAGGTGTTCACTCCTGAGCAAAATGCGGCAGTGGAGGGGATGAAGCCCTTCTTCGGCGTGCAGGCAGGAGATCTCTTCATCGCCACCACAGGCTACACAGGCGAAGACGGCTATGAAATCGTGGTGCCACAAGAGAAGGCGTGCGACCTGTGGCAGGCGCTGCTGGACAACGGCGTGGCCCCCTGCGGGCTGGGCGCGCGGGATACCCTGCGCCTCGAAGCCGGCATGAACCTCTACAGCCAGGACATGGACGAGAGCATCAGCCCGCTCGCCGCCAACATGGCCTGGACCCTGGCCTTCGAGCCGGCCTCCCGCCAATTTATCGGTCGCGCCGCGCTGGAAGCACAGAAGGCGGCGGGCACTCAGCCCAAGCAGGTCGGTCTGGTGATGGAAGAGAAGGGCGTACTGCGTGCCGGCATGCCGGTCACCTTCACCACCGCCAGCGGCGAGAAGCGGGAAGGTGTGATCACCTCGGGTTCTTTCTCGCCGACCCTGGGCTACAGTATTGCCTTGGCGCGGGTGCCCCGCGACATCGGCGAACAGGCCGAGGTGGAGATCCGCAAGAAGCTGGTCACCGTCAAAGTCACCAAGCCCGCTTTCGTGCGCAACGGCCAGAAGCTGGTGTAACAACCCCATTGCGGCGAAGGGGCTGCCCTTCGCCAGTACCCCTTGTACGCGGTCCAGGTACAAGTGATCCAAGTGAATAAGAAGGAAGCACAAATGAGCCATATCCCGAGCGAACTGAAATATGCCACCTCCCACGAGTGGATCCGTGTTGAAGCCAACGGCGAGGCCGTGGTCGGTATCACCGAGCACGCCCAGGATCTGCTGGGAGACATGGTGTTTATCGATCTGCCGGAAGTGGGCAAGCAAATTGGCGCCGGTGATGACTGCGCCGTGGCCGAGTCGGTCAAGGCCGCCTCCGACATCTACAGCCCGGTGAGCGGCGAAATCATCGCCATCAACGAAGAGCTGGAAGGCAGCCCGGAACTGGTCAACTCAGACCCCTACGGCGCCGGCTGGCTGTTCCGCATCAAGCTGGATGACGCGGGCGAGCTCGCCAATCTGCTGGATGCCGAAGGCTACCAGAACCTGGTGGACGAAGAGTAATGCCCCCGGGCCCTGCCAACACAGCAGGGCCCCTTTGTATGACCGCCAGCCGGGCACATGCCGGCCGGTGGAAGGGTGAAGTCGCCCGCGCCTGCCGTTTGCCAGCCTGGCCTTGCCAGGGGGCAAGCGGGCCGGTACGCAACAAGGCGATCCCCTGTCGATGCTGGCGCAGCATCCGGTGCCGCACCCAGCCTGCGGGACCCAGAACATGAGTGGAGTCGGTATCAACCGGCTATCAGGAACATCAGGTCTTGGTTATCAGGACTTAATACCAGGAATAGGGAAATGACCCAGTCACTGTTTGAACTCGAGCAAAAAACCGATTTCATCCGTCGCCACATAGGCCCGGGTGAGGAAGAAGTGCGCGCCCTGTTGGCCACCGTGGGCGCAGAGAGCCTGGACGATCTGATTGAGCAGACGGTCCCCGCCGCCATTCGCCGGCCGGGCCCGCTCGGCATCGGCGTCCCCATGACGGAAGTGGAGGCACTGGCCAAGCTCAAGGGCTACGCCGCCCAGAACAAGATCGCCAAGAGCTATATCGGCATGGGCTATCACGACACCCATGTGCCCCACGTCATCCTGCGCAACGTGCTGGAGAACCCGGGCTGGTATACCGCCTACACCCCGTACCAGCCCGAGCTGGCCCAGGGCCGTCTCGAAGCCCTGCTCAACTTCCAGCAGCTGACGCTGGACTTGACCGGCATGGATCTGGCAAGTGCCTCCCTGCTGGATGAAGCCACCGCCGCCGCCGAAGCCATGGCGCTGGCCAAGCGCATGGCCAAGTCCAAGTCCCATCTCTTCTTCGTGGCCGATGACGTGCACCCCCAGGTGATCGACGTGGTCAAGGAGCGCGCCGTGCATTTTGGCTTCGACGTGGCCGTCGGCCCCGCCGGCGAGGCGGTGAGTGAAGAGGTGTTCGGTGCCCTGTTCCAGTACCCCACCACCACGGGTGAGGTGAAAGATCTGCGTGCCCTGATCGCCGCCGTGCAAGCCCAGAAGGGGCTGGCCTGCGTCAGTGCCGACCTGCTCTCCTTGCTGCTGCTCAAATCCCCGGGGGAACTGGGGGCCGACGTGGTATTCGGCTCAGCCCAGCGCTTCGGCGTGCCCATGGGTTACGGTGGCCCCCACGCCGCCTTCTTCGCCACCCGCGATGCCTACAAGCGCTCCATGCCGGGCCGCATCATAGGCGTCTCCAAGGATGCCCGCGGCAAGGCTGCCCTGCGCATGGCGATGCAGACTCGCGAGCAGCATATCCGCCGCGAGAAGGCGAACTCCAACATCTGTACCGCCCAGGTGCTGCTGGCCAACATGGCGAGCTTCTACGCCGTCTACCACGGCCCTGTGGGGTTGAAAACCATCGCCTCCCGCGTTCACCGTCTCACCAGCATCCTGGCGCTGGGGCTTAAAACCAAGGGCGTGGCCCTCAAACACGCCAGCTGGTTCGATACCCTCACAGTGCTGACCACGGGCAAATCAGAGCTGATCGCCAAGGCTGAAGGGCTCGGCATCAACCTGCGCGCCGATCTCGATGGTGCCGTGGGCGTGTCCCTCTCCGAAACCACCACCCGTAGCGATGTCGCCGAGCTGTTCGAGCTGTTCCTGGGGGCAGGCCACGGCCTGGACATTGAGGCCCTCGACAAGGCGGCCCAGACCCATCACGGCATACCGCAGGATCTGCTGCGCACCGACGCCGTGCTGACCCACGAGGTGTTCAACAAGTACCACTCCGAGACCGAGATGCTGCGTTACATCCACCGTCTCGAGGCGAAAGATCTGGCGCTCAACTACGCCATGATTTCGCTCGGCTCCTGCACCATGAAGCTCAACGCCACCGCCGAGATGATCCCGGTGACCTGGCCCGAGTTCGGCAAGCTGCACCCGTTTGCGCCGCTGGCCCAGGCCAAGGGCTACCAGCTGCTGCTGGCCGACCTCGAAGACTGGCTGGTGAAGGTGACAGGTTACGATGCGGTCTGCATGCAGCCGAACTCTGGCGCTCAGGGCGAGTACGCGGGCCTTCTGGCCATCAAGAAGTACCACGAGTCCCGTGGCGATGGTCATCGCGACATCTGCCTCATTCCGGCTTCCGCTCACGGCACCAACCCGGCTTCCGCCCAGATGGCGGGGCTGCGGGTCATAGTCACCGCCTGTGACAAGTCAGGTAACGTGGATCTCGACGACCTGCGTGCCAAGGCCGCCGAGGCGGGGGATCAGCTCTCCTGCCTGATGGTGACCTACCCTTCCACCCACGGGGTGTATGAGGAGACCATCAAGGAGGTGTGCGACATCGTTCACCAGCACGGTGGTCAGGTCTATCTGGATGGCGCCAACATGAACGCGCAAGTTGGGCTGACGGCGCCGGGCTTCATCGGGGCGGACGTCTCCCACCTCAACCTGCACAAGACCTTCGCCATTCCTCACGGCGGTGGCGGCCCGGGCATGGGCCCCATAGGCGTGAAGAAACACCTGGCACCCTTCGTGGCCGGTCACGCCGTGGTCAAGACCGACAAGGAGAGCCGCAACAACGGCGCCGTGTCGGCAGCCCCGTTCGGTTCGGCCAGTATCCTGCCCATCAGCTGGATGTATATCGCCATGCTGGGCGACGAGGGGCTCAAAAAATCCACCCAGGTGGCCATCCTCAATGCCAACTATCTGGCCAAGAAGCTGGGGGAATCCTTCCCCGTACTCTATTCCGGGCGCAACGGCCGGGTGGCCCACGAGTGCATCCTGGATATTCGCCCGCTCAAAGAGGCGTCCGGCATCAGCGAGATGGACGTGGCCAAGCGGTTGATGGACTACGGCTTCCATGCGCCGACCATGAGCTTCCCGGTGGCGGGCACCCTGATGGTCGAGCCGACCGAATCTGAATCCAAGCGCGAGCTGGATCGCTTCGTCGAGGCGATGACCGCCATCCGTGCCGAGATAGCCAAGGTGCAGGACGGCCACTGGAGCCTGGCCGACAACCCCCTGGTCAACGCGCCCCATACCCAGGATGACGTGATGGACGAGCAGTGGAACCGTGGTTACAGCCGCGCCGAGGCGGTCTTCCCGTCCGACGCCGTGCGCGCCGCCAAGTTGTGGCCGTCGGTCAACCGCATCGACGACGTCTACGGCGATCGCAACCTGTTCTGCTCCTGCATCCCGACCGAGGATTACGCCAAGTAATAGCGGCGCAGAGTGAACGCGGGCCAGCTGCCCGATAAAACCAAGGCCACCCCAGCGGGTGGCCTTGTTGTTTATGGCGAATGTCTGACATGACATCACGCAGGAGCCTTCTCAGCCTCGGGCTGCGTCAGGATTTGGCCGGTGCGAGCAGGGCCAGGGCTTTGGCCAGGGTATCGACGGATTCCTGATGCTTGCCCGTCTTGTGCAGTGCCTCGCCTTCGGCGCGCAGCTGCTTCACCTCGGCCAGCTGCTCGGCGCTGAGGGCGGGGCCTGCGGCGAGGGCATCATCGATCTTCTTCATGTCTGCGGGGCAGTGAAACGCGAGGGCACTGCCGGCAAAGAGCAGGCCAATCAATAACAGGACAGGTTTCATCTTGGTTACCTCAATGGTGGGTCTCATCAAGGATAGTCCGGCCGTGGCGGGGCCGGTTGGGTTGAAGTGGGCGGGAAGCAAACGGTACCATGGCTGTTTAGCCCTACAGGGAGACCCCATGACACTCACAAGGTTGTTGTCACCCTTGGCCAGTCTGGTGATATTCATTCTGGGCCACGGCATGCTCAATACCCTGCTGACGGTGCGACTCTCGGCCGAGCAGGTGTCGGTGCAGGCCATAGGTCTGGTGTCGGCCGCCTATTTCGGCGGCCTGGTGCTGGGAGCCTTCGTCAACGCTCGCCTCATCATACGGGTCGGCCATATCCGGGCCTATGCGGCCTACGCCTCCCTGCTCTGTTTTCTGTTCCTGCTGCACGGCATGGTGGTGGAACCCGTCAGCTGGGCGGCGCTGCGGCTGCTGGGTGGCTTTGCCACAGGCGGCCTGTTCGTGGTGCTGGAGTCCTGGATGCTGGTTTCCAGCACCCCGGCCAACCGGGGGCGGCTGATGTCGCTCTACATGATACTGCTCTACGGATCTCTGGCCATGGGCCAGTTGCTGCTCAAGTGGGTGGATCCCATGGTGCTGACCCCGTTTGCCCTGTGCGCCATGGCGGCCACCCTGTCTGTGGTGCCGCTGGCGCTCTCCCGGGTGGCGACGCCCGCCATGGTGGCGCCCCAACCGGTCGGGGTGATCGAGCTGGTGCGGCTTACCCCGGCGGGTATGGGCAGCAGCTTCACCTCGGGCCTGATCCTCGGTGCCATCTACGGCCTGCTGCCACTCTATTTTACCGACAGCGGCGCCTCGCTCTCGCGGGTGGCGGACATGATGGCGCTGGTGATCCTGGGGGGCATGTGCCTGCAATATCCCATAGGCCGCATGTCCGATCGCTATGACAGGCGGCTGGTGATCCTGCTGCTCGGCGCCGTGCTGACCCTGCTCGCCCTGCTGATGGTGCTGTTGCCGGAGGCGTGGCGCGAGCCTGTCACCGGCACCCTGGTGTTCTTGCTGGGGGGGATGGCGTTTTCCATCTATCCCCTGAGCCTGAGTCACGCCTGCGATGAGCTGCGCCCGGATCAGGTGCTGGGGGCCAATCAGGGGCTGCTGCTCGCCTACAGCCTGGGGGCCATGATAGGGCCGCTGCTGGCGCCTTTCGTCATGCTGCAGTTCGGGCCGCAGGGCTTGTTCGTCTACTTCGCTCTGTGCGGCACCCTGCTGACGGCGTATCTGGGCTGGCGCAAGCGGCAGCGGGCCCCCATTCCGCTGGCCGATCATCAGGTGTTCATGCCGGTGCCGCCCAATACTCCCATGACTGCCGAACTGGAGCCGAGAACTGATCTGGCGGGGGAAGCTGTGCCTGCCAGCTATGCCACGTCTGAGTCGTCCGGGCCGCAGGATATGAAGGCCGGCTAGCGGTCGCTGAATCACGCGGATAAAAAAAGCCGGCTCCAGGGAGTCGGCTTTTTATTGGTAACGGAGACTATCAGGCGGTCACGGCATCGGCCTTGGCGGATGTCTCGGTGGCGTCCGGCGCCGCATTGCGGATGAGGTAATCAAATGCCCCCAGCGCAGCGGTCGCTCCTGCGCCCATGGAGATGATGATCTGCTTGAACGGCACCGTCGTGGCGTCGCCTGCGGCATAGACGCCGGGCAGGGAGGTGGCGCCCTTGGCGTCGATCTCTATCTCGCCAAAGCGGGTCAGTGCCACTTCACTCCCCTTGAGGAACTCGGTGTTCGGCACCAGGCCGATCTGCACGAAGATACCGGCGACCGCCAGATGCTTGATCTCGCCGGTGGTGCGATCTTCGTAATCCATGCCCACCACCTTGCTGCCGTCACCGATCACTTCCGTGGTGCGGGCGCTCATGATGATGTCGATGTTGCCCATGGAGCGCGCCTTCTTCTGCAGTACCTCGTCGGCGCGCAGGGTATCGGCGAACTCCACCACGGTCACGTGCTCGACGATGCCGGCGAGATCGATGGCCGCTTCTATGCCTGAGTTACCACCACCGATCACCGCCACCCGCTTGCCCTTGAAGAAGGGGCCGTCACAGTGCGGGCAGTAGGCCACGCCCTTGGTGCGGTATTCAAGTTCGCCCGGCACGTTCAGATCACGCCAGCGGGCACCGGTCGCCAGGATCACGGCGCGGCTCTTCAAGGTGGCGCCGGAGGCCAGCTCCACGTTCACATAGCCATCCTTGCTGATGGCGGCGGCGCGCTGCTCTGTGATCACTTCCACGCCGTACTGCTTGACGTGCTGCTCCAGACTGGCGGCCAGCTTGGGGCCTTCGGTGTAGGTTACCGAGATGAAGTTCTCGATGCCTACCGTGTCCATCACCTGACCACCGAAACGCTCGGCGACGATGGCGGTGCGAATGCCTTTGCGAGCGGCATAGATGGCAGCCGCGGCGCCAGCCGGGCCACCGCCCACTACCAGCACGTCGTAAGGCGCTTTTTCATTGAGCTCTTCAGCCTTGCGTTCTGCTGCGCCAGTGTCGAGCTTGGCCACTATCTCTTCCAGCGAGATGCGACCCTGGCTGAACGGTTGGCCGTTCATATAGACGTTCGGCACCGCCATGATCTGGCGCTCGTTCACTTCGTCCTGGAACAGGGCGCCGTCGATCATGGTGTGGGTGATGCCGGGGTTCAGGGTCGCCATCAGGTTCAGCGCCTGTACCACGTCCGGGCAGTTGTGGCAGGAGAGGGAAATGTAAGTCTCGAAGTGGAACTCGCCCTTGAGGTTGCGGATCTGCTCCTGCACGGCCGGATCGGCCTTGGAGGGGTGACCACCGCTTTGCAGCAGGGCGAGCACCAGGGAGGTAAATTCATGACCCATGGGGATGCCGGCAAAATGAACGCGCGGGGCCTGGCCCTTTGGCGCGATGCTCATGGAAGGCTTGCGAGCGGCAGTGCCAGAGGTCTGGGTAATCTTGGGGGACATCTCGCTGATCTCTGTGGCCAATGCCAGCAGCTCTGCGGATTTGTCACTGTCATTGCCGGACACGCTGATCTCGATGGGATTGACGATGTACTGCAGATAGGTGTTCAGCTGTTGTTTGAGGTTGGTATCCAACATCTTCGAATTCCTTCTTTTGATTGCGGGTCGGCGTTTTGTCAGGCCAGAAAGCAGACCGGCCCTTGAATGGGCCGGTCTTGGAAGCGGAGGCTTAGATTTTGCCTACCAGATCCAGGGACGGGGCCAGGGTGGCATCGCCTTCTTTCCACTTGGCCGGGCAGACTTCACCCGGGTGGGAAGCAACGTACTGGGCCGCTTTGACTTTGCGCAGCAGTTCCAGGGCGTCACGGCCGATGCCGCCAGCGTTGATTTCAACGATCTGGATGATGCCCTGCGGGTCGATGACGAAGGTGCCGCGGTCAGCCAGACCGGCTTCTTCGATCATGACGCCGAAGTTGCGGGTGATGGCGCCAGTCGGGTCACCAATCATCGGATACTGGATCTTCTGGATGGTGTCGGAGGTGTCGTGCCATGCCTTGTGGGTGAAGTGGGTGTCGGTGGAGACGGAGTAGATCTCGACGCCCAGCTTCTTGAATTCGGCGTAGTTGTCAGCCAGGTCACCCAGCTCGGTCGGGCAAACGAAGGTGAAGTCAGCCGGGTAGAAGAACACCACGGACCACTTGCCTTTCAGGTCAGCGTCAGACACCTGAACGAATTTGCCATTGTGGTAGGCGGTGGCGTTGAACGGCTTGATTTCAGTGTTGATGTAGGTAGACATGTATTAGCTCCTTGGTGATGTACATATGCCTGTCTGGTATTGAAGAGTCTGTCCGGACCAGGCGTTTAACGTTCGATGGATTCATCATAGGGGCTTCTCCTAATCGGTTAAAGCCGCAATTTTGAATCACTTCAATCTATCTATTAGATAACCTACCGCTGCTGTACCTAACATGAATATTTCTGACATGCAGAGGTAACCCCTTGTCGAGATTCAACATCTGTGCGGTTCTTGGGTTTTTCAAGGGGCGAATGGGCAGCTTTCTCGGGGGGACGGGGCGTGGCAGTGACGTACTGGGCGAAACACGCAAAAAGAGGGGGGCCCGGGGCAGGGCAGGAGGGTGCAGATAAAAAAAATCCCGGCGCTGTCGTAAGGACAAGGCCGGGTCATCAAACAAGGAATGGCTATATAAACAAAAGCTTTACAGCAAAGACTAACTACGGGGTGTGCAAACTTGCAGACATATGAGAGGAAGAGGCTGGGTGCACAATCCCTCGTCTCCCCCTCGGCAACTATTGCATGGGGGAGATAATAGTGTGATGCAGATCACAAAGCAAGGTTGTGGTGTAAATTTTCAATCAAAATGAAAGTCTTTCAGCTTTATTGCCGATTTCATGTGCTGAAAACGCTTTTATTGTAATTTTATTACAGGTTTTAAAGATCAGAAATCGCCGGGCGGTTCCTGTTCTTCCATCAGTTCGAGCAGGTTGATGGCAACCGCAATGAAATCCGACTCCGTGACTATGCCCACCAGTTTGCGCCCCTTGAGCACCGGCAGGCAGCCATATTTGTGGCGCTGCAGGTAGAGCGCCGCCTCCTTGATGCCGGCGTGGGGATCCACGCTCGCCACCTGGCGGGTCATGATCTCGTCGAGCTGGACGCTGTCGGTGAATTCCGCTTCCCGCTCCGGGTTGATGAGCAGCAGCTTGGACTCGCGGGTGGCCAGGATGTCGGTGAGGGTGACCAGACCCAGCAGGTGATGGTGCTCGTCGACGATGGGGATGTGGCGGATCCGCTCCTGCTGCATCAGATCCATCGCCTGTTTGACGCTGTTTTCCGGACCCAGAGTGAAGGGATGTTCTGTCATGATCTCGGATAAGGTCATCATGGTGGGCCTCCTTGTGTATCTGCTTTCACCCTAGCCCAGCCCCCACAGGCAAAACATGATCAGGGTCAATACAAAACCTTAAAGGTTTTTTAACTGGTCCTGCTTCACATAATTGCTCGCTATCCCTTGTCTCTCTTGGGTTTTTGGTCTTTTGGGTTGCCTTGGAAGAGGGGGATAACTAGACTAGCCGCCGATTCCCCCGAGGTGAAAGATGCAAGTATCCGATTTTCATTTTGATCTGCCAGACGAGCTGATTGCCCGCTATCCGATGGCAGAGCGTACCGCCAGCCGCCTGTTGCAGCTCGATGGTCAAAGCGGCGCCCTGCGCCATGGTCAATTTGTGGACGTGCTGGACCAGCTCAACCCCGGCGATCTGCTGGTATTCAACAACACCCGTGTCATTCCGGCGCGCATGTTTGGCCAGAAGGCCAGCGGCGGCAAGCTGGAGGTGCTGGTGGAGCGCATCCTGGATGAACACAGCGTGCTGGCTCACGTGCGCTCTTCCAAATCGCCCAAGCCCGGCACCCGTCTTATTCTGGATGGTGGGCCCGACGGTGAGAAAGTCGAAGCCGAGATGCGGGCCCGCCACGATGCCCTGTTCGAGATCCATTTCCAGGACCCCCGCCCCGTGCTGGAGATCCTGGAGGCCATAGGCCACATGCCGTTGCCCCCCTATATCGACCGCCCCGACGAGGATGCCGACAAGGAGCGTTACCAGACCGTTTACAACCAGAAGCCGGGCGCCGTGGCGGCGCCGACCGCCGGCCTGCACTTCGATGAGCCGCTGCTCGAGCGGATCAAGGCCAAGGGTGTGGAGCTGGCCTTCGTCACCCTGCATGTAGGGGCGGGGACCTTCCAGCCGGTGCGGGTGGACAAGATTGAAGATCACCACATGCACTCGGAATATGCTGAAGTGCCGCAGGAGGTGGTGGATGCCATAGCCGCAACGCGCGCCCGCGGTGGCCGGGTGATTGCGGTGGGGACCACCTCGGTACGCTCGCTCGAGAGCGCCGCCAAGGTGAGCCTGGCTCAGGGCAAGCCGCTGGCGCCGTTTTTCAGCGACACCGACATCTTCATCTTCCCCGGCTACCAGTTCCAGGTGGTCGATGCCATGGTGACCAACTTCCATCTGCCGGAGTCGACCCTGATCATGCTGGTCAGCGCCTTCGCCGGGTACGATCACGTGATGGCGGCCTATCAGGCGGCCGTGACCGAAAATTACCGTTTCTTCAGCTACGGGGACGCCATGTTCGTCACCCGTCGCCGGGCGGTGGCATAAGCCTCGCCCTTTATACCGGGCCTTCGGGCTCTCTATTGTCAGACTGTTTCTCTGACGCAACGAGGTAGCAATGAAATTTGAACTGAAAACCACCGACGGCCGTGCCCGTCGCGGCCAGTTGGTATTCGAGCGCGGCACAGTGCAGACCCCAGCCTTTATGCCGGTCGGTACCTATGGCACCGTCAAGGGGATGACCCCGGAAGAAGTGCGCGAGACAGGTGCCCAGATCCTGCTTGGCAACACCTTCCACCTCTGGCTGCGGCCGGGGCAGGAAGTGATGCGCGCCCACGGCGATCTGCATGACTTCATGAACTGGCAGGGCCCGATCCTGACCGACTCGGGTGGTTTCCAGGTGTTCAGCCTGGGGCACATTCGCAAGATCACCGAGGCGGGCGTGCACTTCCGTCACCCCATCAATGGCGAGAAGATCTTCCTCGACCCCGAGAAATCCATGGAGATCCAGTACGATCTGGGCTCCGATATCGTGATGATCTTCGACGAGTGCACCCCGTATCCGGCCACGTACGAAGAGGCGCGCAAGTCCATGGAGATGTCCCTGCGCTGGGGCAAGCGCTCGCGCGACAAGTTTGATGCCCTGGGCAACAAGAATGCCCTGTTCGGTATCATTCAGGGCTCCGTGTATGAAGAGCTGCGGGATGTCTCTCTCAACGGCCTGCTGGAGATCGGCTTCGACGGTTATGCGGTCGGTGGTCTGGCGGTGGGTGAGCCCAAGGAAGACATGCATCGCATCCTCGAACACGTCTGCCCGAAAATTCCGGCCGACAAGCCGCGTTACCTGATGGGCGTGGGCAAGCCGGAAGACTTGGTGGAAGGGGTGCGCCGCGGGGTCGACATGTTCGACTGCGTGATGCCGACCCGCAATGCCCGCAACGGCCATCTGTTCACCACAGATGGTGTGGTCAAGATCCGCAACGCCAAGTATCGCAGCGACACCAGCACCCTGGATGCCGATTGCGATTGCTACACCTGCAAGAACTACACCCGCAGCTATTTGTACCATCTGGACAAGTGCAACGAGATCCTCGGTGCCCGTCTGAACACCATTCACAACCTGCGTTATTACCAGCGTGTGATGCAGGGTTTGCGGGACGCGATCGAGCAGGGTAAATTAGACGACTTTGTAGCTGAGTTTTACCGTCGGCAAGGGAAGCCTGTGCCTCCGTTAGCTGAAAATGACGTGAAATAACAACGATATATAAGCCAGTTCTCAAATCTACATCAATAAGAGGTTGTTAAATGAGCATTATCTCCAAGGCGTATGCAGAAGGCGCAGTTCCGGGTGCACAGGGTGGTGGTATGGAAATGATCATCATGCTGGCCGTGTTCGGCCTTATTTTCTACTTCATGATCTATCGTCCCCAGGCCAAGCGCGCCAAGACTCATCGTGATCTGATGAGCTCCCTCTCCAAGGGTGATGAAGTGCTCACTTCCGGTGGCCTAGTCGGCAAGATTGCCAAGGTGTCCGCCGATAGCGAATACATTGTGCTGGCCCTGAATGATCAGACTCAAGTCACCATCAAACGTGATTTCGTCTCTGCCGTTCTGCCCAAGGGTTCTATTCAGTCCCTTTAATCTCCCGAGGAGCACAGCGTGTTAAATCGCTATCCGCTGTGGAAATACCTGATGGTGGTCTTCGTGATCGCCATCGGTTTTCTATATGCAGCCCCCAATCTTTACGGCGAAGACCCGGCCTTGCAGATCTCTGCCAGCCGGGGTGCCGAAGTCAAGCTAGAGACGCTTGATCTGGTGAAAGAGACGCTGGATGCGGCTCAGATCCCGGTCAAGCATGCTGCGTTCGAGCACGGTTTCATTCTGATCCGTTTCAAGAACACCGAAGAACAGCTCAAGGCGCGCGACGTCGTCGCCAACAAGCTGGGCGACAACTTCATTACCGCTCTCAACCTGGCACCCTCCACGCCTGCCTGGCTCGAAGCCATCGGTGCCAACCCGCTCAAGCTGGGTCTTGACCTGCGCGGCGGTGTGCACTTCCTGATGGAAGTGGACATGGCCGAGGCGCTGACCAAGCAGCAAGAGCAGATGGTGCAGGATTTCCGCGCCGAGCTGCGTACCCAGAAGATCCGTTATTCCGGCGTGCGTCGGGCCGGTGATCAGGTTCAGGTGCTGTTCCGCGATGAAGCGGATCAGGCCAAGGCGGTCTCTCACCTGCGTCGTCAGAACCCAGATCTCACCTTTACCACAGAACAGAAGGGGGATGAGTTCATCCTGCTGGCGGGTCTGAGTGAAGCCAAGATCAAGGAAGTGAAGAAGTACGCCCTCGAGCAGAACATCACCATCATCCGTAACCGGGTGAACGAGCTGGGTGTGGCCGAGCCGCTGGTACAACAGCAGGGTGCCGAGCGCATCGTGGTGGAGCTGCCCGGTATTCAGGACACGGCCCGTGCCAAGGAGATCCTGGGCGCGACCGCGACCCTGGAATTCCACATGGTCGATGAGACTGCCGACATCCAGGCTGCCGCCGATGGCCGGGTGCCACCGAGCTCCAAGGTCTACAACGATCGCAACGGCCGTCCCGTCGTGCTGCAAAAGCGCATCATACTGACCGGTGACCACATAGTGGGTGCCCAGTCTGGTTTCGACGAATACAGCCGTCCCCAGGTCAACATCAAGCTTGATGGCCAGGGTGGCAACAAGATGGCCAACTTTACCAAGGACAACGTCGGTAAAGGCATGGCCACAGTGTTCATCGAATACAAGCCGGTCGGTCAGCCGGGTCCGGATGGCAAGCGCAAGTTCCGCAAGCAGGAGGAGGTGATCAACGTCGCCACCATCCAGTCGCGTCTTGGCAGCCAGTTCCGCATCACGGGTATCGACAACGCGAACGAAGCCCACAACCTGGCGCTGCTGTTGCGTGCCGGTGCCCTGATAGCCCCGATCCAGATCGTCGAAGAACGCACCATAGGCCCGAGCCTGGGTCAGCAGAACATCGACAGCGGTATGGAAGCCATCGGCTGGGCCATGCTGGTGATCGTGCTGTTCATGGGGATCTACTACCGTGCATTCGGCTGGGTGGCCAACCTGGCGCTTACCATGAACCTGGTGCTGATCGTCGGCATCATGTCGATGATCCCCGGGGCCACCATGACACTGCCGGGCATTGCCGGTATCGTCCTGACCTTAGGGATGGCGGTGGATGCCAACGTGCTGATCTACGAGCGTATTCGTGAAGAGATCCGCAACGGTCGCGGGGTGCAGCAAGCCATCCATCTGGGCTTCGACCGCGCCTTCTCGACCATCGCCGACTCCAACGTCACCTCGCTCATCACCTGCGTGATCCTGTTCGGTATCGGCACCGGCGCCATCAAGGGCTTCGCCCTGACGCTGGGCATTGGTCTGAGTGCCTCCATGTTTACGGCCATCACGGTATCCCGCGCCATCATCAACCTGGCCTGGGGTGGACGGCGCATCGACAAGCTGCCGATCTAAGGAAGAGACATGTTTCAGATTCTACATTTTGAAAAGCCCATTCCCTTCATGCGCTTCGCCAAGTCGGGAATGGTGTTCTCTGCCCTGCTGACGATACTCGCCCTGTTCTGCCTGTTCGATCGGGGTCTGAACTGGGGTCTGGACTTCACCGGTGGTACCACCATAGAGGTGGGATTCCAGCAATCGGTGAGCCTGGACAAGATGCATGAGGCGCTGGATCAGCAGAAGATTGAAGGGGCGACCCTGCAATTCTTCGGCTCCAGCCGTGACGTGCTGGTGCGTATGACCCCGAAAGAGGGGGTCAAGGTGGAGCAGCAGGGTAACGAAGTGCTGGCTGCAGCCAAGTTGATCGATCAGAGCGCCGTGCTCAAGCGCGTCGAATTCGTCGGCCCCTCAGTGGGTGACGAGCTGGCGACCGACGGTGCCCTGGCCATGCTGGCCTCCATCATCTGTATCCTGATCTACGTGGCTGTGCGCTTCGAATGGCGTCTGGCCATGGGGGGCATTCTCTCTCTGGCGCACGATGTCATCATCACCCTCGGCATCTTCGCCTACTTCCAGTACGAGTTCGACTTGACCGTGCTGGCGGCGCTGATGACGCTGGTGGGTTACTCCCTGAACGACACCATAGTGGTGTTCGACCGGCTGCGGGAGAACTTTCGCAAGGTGCGCAAGGGAAATACCAGCGAAATCATGGATCTTTCCATGACCGAGACCCTGAGCCGGACCATCATCACCTCGGGGTTGACCTTCGTGGTGGTAGTGGCGCTGCTGCTCAAGGGCGGTCCGCTGATCCACGGTTTTGCCATCGCCATGGTGATCGGGGTGGCCTTCGGGACCTACTCCTCCATCTATGTGGCGAGTGCCTCAGCCATGTTCTTCGGGGTCAAGCGGGAGCACATGCTGCCGACCCAGGTGGAAAAAGAGGGCGCGGATCAGCAAGAGATCCTGCCGTAAACGACAAGGGCGCCGCGAGGCGCCCTTTCTCTTATGGCCCGGGTGAGTCATTATGCTCCCCGTTACCCATCTCCTATCATCCAAGGCAAGGAGCAAGCCATGCAACACAATCCCCGTTTTCTGGCGCTGGTAGAGGCCGTTCGTCCCCAGGTGCAAGAGACAGACGTGCATCAGGTCAAACGCTGGCAGGATGAGGGGCGCGCCTTTCATCTGATCGACGTGCGGGAAGAGAGCGAGTGGGCAAGGGGTCATCTGCCGGGGGCCGAATACCTGGGCCGTGGCGTGATAGAGCGCGACATAGAGACTCGTTATCCGGATCCGGCCACCGAGCTCTACCTCTATTGTGGTGGGGGATTTCGCTCCATCCTGGTGGCGGATAACCTGCAGAAGATGGGTTATAGCCAGGTTGTCAGCGTAGATGGTGGCTTTCGGGGCTGGTGTGATGCCGGATACCCTGTCGAATCCTGATTTATTTGAGGGAGAGAGGATCAGCCACATGACAAAGTGTCGGTTGACCTTTACCATATGCGGGGTCAAGCGTAAGCGTCGGAGTGTTCATTGAACGTCAGGAAAGGGATTGGATACCTCCTTGGTATCCTGTTGCTGCTCCCCATGTGGGGTTGCAGCAGTAGCAGTCAGGTTGAAGCGCCTCAAGTTCCCAAGCCGCAACCCGCTTCACTGGTATTGGCGACCCCCCTGCAGGTCTCTTACCAGAGCGAGTTGGCGTTGGCGCGACTCGGGCAGATGCTCGGTGAGATGGAATTGACCACCGAGCAACGGGCTGAACTGTTTTATGAGCGTGCCGTGGTGTTTGACCGGGTCGGCTTGCGCTCCCTGGCTAGGCTGGATTTCAACCGGGCCTTGCGGGAGAAACCGGATTTTGCCGAGGCCTACAACTTCATCGGTGTCTATCTGGTGCAGCAGCAGAATTATGACGAAGCCTACGAGGCATTTGATTCCGCTCTCGAGCTGGCTCCCGATTATGACTATGCCTATCTCAACCGTGGCATAGCGCTCTATTACGGCAATCGTCCCGAGCTGGCCGCAGCCGATATGAAACGCTTCTATGAAGCGCAGCCGGAAGATCCCTATCGGGTGATCTGGCTCTATCTGGCCGAGCAGAAGCTCAACGCGCCGGCCGCCATGAGCCGGATGCGCGAGCGTCTCAACAAATATGACGATGACGCCTGGAACTGGGATCTGGTTCGCCTCTACACAGGCGAGCTCAATGCGACCCAGTTGATGGGCAACGTGGTGAAAGGGGTGAAGGACAACCGGGAGCTTGCCGAGCGCCTGTGTGAAACCTATTTCTACCTCGGCAAGTTTGAACTGGCCAAGGGCAACCGCAAGGAAGCCATCAGCTACTTCAAGCTGGCACTCGCCAACAACGTGTACGACTTCATCGAGCACAGATATGCCCTGCTCGAGCTGGAGCTGATGGCGCGCAAACCCTTGCCGCCGGGTGCCCAGAGCGCACAGGGCAAGAGCAGCAAGCAGGCCTCCTGATTACAGGCTCTCGCGATGTAAAAAAGGCCTCACAATGAGGCCTTTTTGCTGTCTGAGCTCTGGCATGGGTGTGGCGTTATTCCACTAGGCCTATGCCGGGGGTATTTGGCAACAGTAGCCGTGGCAACAGCGCCCAGACCTGTCTGCGCTCTGGCATGGGAGTGGCGTTATTCCACCAGGCTCATGCCGGGGATCTGACGCCAGTAACCGTTGCAGTCCCGCTCCTGCTGCAGGGGGAGAGGAGCCTGACCCTGCACATTGGCCTTGAAGCTGGCCAGCATCTCCAGTGTCTCCATCCCTTCGGGAGAGAGGCGCACCACGTCCACCAGACCGTCCATCGTTTTGAGCTCGTTGCCCAAGTTGTAGCAGTAGCCGGACTGGGTCTGGATACCGTTGAGGTTGAACACCTTCTGTCCCTCCCGGCTGCTGGCGAGGCGCCCCGTGGGGTAGTGGATACAGGCGAGCTCGCAGCTGTCCTTGGGCTTGTCGAGGGAGCGGGCGGTGAAGCAGCGCGCCGAGTAGGCGAGCGGCAGGTGGCCGTAGGCGAACACCTCCACTTCGAACTGCTGGCGAGCGCTGCCCAGATCCTGATTGAGCTGCACCAGCCAGTCGCGCGACAGCTCCACCGGCATCACCCAGCGTTGCATCCCCTGTTTGAGCAGCATGCGCAGCACGTCGGCGTTGTAGGCATTGATGGCCGGACCGCAGACAAACGGGATCCCCGCCTCCCAGGCAAGTTGCACCGTGCCGAGATCGTTGGCCTCGACCATGAGATCGCCATTGTCGACCAGCCGCTTCACCTCCTTGAGCTCCGAGGGGGCCGAGATCAGCGCCAGGGTGGAGAGCACCGCCTGCTTGCCCGAGGTCGCCACCTGGCGGGCGAGGGCGATCCAGTCATCTACTTTCAGTTCGCGGCGCTTGCTGCAGACGGTTTCCCCCAGATAGATGATGTCCGCCTGGCTTTGTGCCGCGGCGTCGTAGAAGGTCTGGGTGTCGGCCTTGGGCCAGTAGAAGAGCAGAGGCCCGAGAGAGAATTGCATGTGGTTGAGCTCCTTTATTGCCACTGACGATGATAGGCACCCAGGGTAGTCTGACTCCCCTCGGAGACGCGGGCGAGCTGGGCATCCCACTCGGCCTTGACGCTATAGCCCTCGGGATTGGCCTGGTAGGCATCGATGGCCGCGCGCCAGACCCGGGTGACCTGCTCCACGTAGGCGGGACTGCGCTGGCGCCCCTCGATCTTGACCGACTGGATCCCGGTCTGGAACAGCTCGGGCAAGAGGCCGAGCGTGTTGAGACTGGTCGGCTCCTCCAGGGCGTGGTAGGTCTGGCCATCCACCTCGAAGCGGCCCTTGCACAGGGTCGGGTAACCGGCGTTTTCACCCGGGCCGTAGCGGTCGATCAGCACCTCGTTGAGGCGGGACTCGAGGCCAGTCGGTGTCTCCTCCCAGCGCACAAACTTGGCCGGTGAGCAGGCACCCACGGTATTGGGACTCTCGCCTGTCATGTAGGAGGAGAGATAGCAGCGCCCCTCGGCCATGATGCAGAGGCTGCCAAAGGCGAACACCTCGAGGCCGACATCGGTCTCGCGGGCCAGCTGTCTGACCTGATGCATGGAGAGCACCCGTGGCAACACCACCCGGCCGACGTTGAAATGCTGCTGATAGAAGCGGATGGCGGCGGCATTGGTGGCGCTGGCCTGCACAGAGACGTGCAGCTCCATGTCCGGATGATGGCGGCTGGCGTAATCGAGCACGGCGAGATCGGCGATGATCAGGGCGTCGGCACCGAGCGCCACCCCCCGGTCCACAGCCTGCTTCCATCTGGCATCCGAGCCCGGGTGGGCGAAGGTATTGATGGCGATGTGCAGCTTGCGGCCATGCTGGTGCACGTAGTCCACCGCCTTTTCCAGCTTGCTGTCGGTGAAGTTGAGGCCGGCAAAGTGGCGGGCATTGGTGTCATCCTTGAAACCGATGTAAACCGCATCGGCCCCGTTATCCACGGCTGTTTTCAGTGCCGGCAAACTGCCTGCCGGACAGAGTAATTCCATCGGGTACGCTCCGAGAGGGCAAAAAATGCAAAAGTGGCCCGATTGTATTCATCGATGCCTTCCCACTTTTTGACCTGAGGCAGCTTTGTGTGGCTTTACCCTTCTTGAGGTAAGTCGGCACAAGTTTGATTTCCAACAGGATCCAGAGCGTGGCCCTGTGTTTGAATGCGCAAAAAACTGGGAGTTTATCGTGTTTCAACAACTGCAATGTCGCCTGGTCGAACAGGCTCCCCGCTTTCTGCGCCGCCCCCTCAAGTTGGTGCCGTTTGCGCTGCAGCAGAACCTGATGGAGCGCCTGCTGGCACGGGTGTTCAAGGAAGCCATCCAGGATGGTGACTTCGAATTTCTGGCCGGCAAATGGCTCAAGGTCGAGGTATCGGATCTCGAGCTGTGCTGGTTCATCAGCGAACAGGATGGAAAACTGGTGGTGGCCCGCGATTGTGAGCGGGCGGATGTCTGCTTCAGCGGCACCACCAACGACCTCATATTGATCGCCGGTCGCAAGGAAGATCCCGATTCCCTTTTCTTTCAGCGGAAGCTGAAGATTGAAGGGGATACCGAGCTGGGACTGGAGGTGAAGAACCTGATGGACAGCCTGGATCTGGCTGGCTTGCCGAGCCTGATGCGCTACCCGCTGATGGATCTTGCCACCTTCATCGAACGGGCACGGACCGCGTCAGCGCAGGAGCCGCACTCTGCGCCGACGGGCGGGGTCCCGTCTCAGGTGTGATGCCAGGCCACCGGCATGGTGGCGATAGTGACTGCGTGCCCACAGACAGCGGCAGGCCCAGACGCAAGGGAGCAAGGCCAGCAGGGCAGTGGCGTTGGGGAGGCGGGAGAGCAACAGGCCCAGCGCCAGCCAGACGAAGGGCTGCGCCTCGTACAGCCACTCCGGCTGGAACCAGCGTTTGGTCGGAAAGATGACCAGATCGGTGCGCCGATAGCTGGATCGCATCATCCAGATGACGGCACCTGCGACAAACAACAGGCTGCCCGCCAGCCAGAGCAAGGGGGTCTGGGTAAGCGTGAGCGTGCCGACCGCGGTCAGCAGATAGCAGACGGGTAACCTCTCATAAAGCCAGCGTGGGCACATGTTGCCTCCGCTCCTAGATCCACACATCCTCCAAGTTTAGCCTGCGGTCAGCCTCCGCTCATGATGCTTTGTTCTACACAATGATGGTTTTGTTGTGAAATGGCGCGCCTTTTACGGTGCCAAAATAGCGATTGGCTATGTTACAATTGCGCGCCATTTTTGACTGAAGATTGACTGGGCATGTTGGATCAGATTCGTATCGTGTTGGTAAACACTTCTCACACCGGCAACATGGGCTCTGCGGCGCGCGCCATGAAGACCATGGGACTGACTCAACTGGTGTTGGTTGATCCGCAGACCCTGCCAGATGACAACGCCATGGCCCTGGCTGCAGGGGCCAGCGATGTACTGGCCAATGCCCGTATCGTCTCGACGCTGGATGAAGCCATTGCCGATTGTGGTCTGGTCATAGGCACCAGCGCCCGTTCCCGGACCCTGAGCTGGCCCATGCTGGATCCTCGCGAAGCGGGGGAGAAGGCTGTGGTGGAGGGCGTGAAGCATCCGGTGGCCCTGGTGTTTGGTCGTGAACGCACCGGTCTCACCAACGACGAGCTGCAGAAGTGCCACTACCACGTGGCCATTGCGGCCAACCCCGAATACAGCTCCCTCAATCTGGCCATGGCGGTGCAGACCATCTGCTACGAAGTGCGGATGCACTGGTTGCAGGATCAGGTTCCCGAGGTGGAGAGCGAGGCGGATTATCCCAGTGCCGATCAGCTGGAAGGTTTCTATCAGCACCTGGAGCAGACCCTGCTCAAGACGGGTTTCATCGCCGATGATCATCCGGGGCAGGTGATGAGCAAGCTGCGTCGCCTGTTCAATCGAGCCCGTCCGGAAACGGTGGAACTCAACATTCTGCGCGGCATTTTGACCTCGGTACAGAAGCCGAAACCGCAGGATTAAACCTGACTGGTTTACTCAACCATATACTTGACTGTTTTAGTCGGGTATGTGACCATATGCCCATATTGATTGGTTCGCAAGACGGTAAGGCATATGAGACTGACCTCAAAAGGACGTTACGCTGTGACTGCCATGCTCGACGTGGCGTTGCATGCAGAGCAGGGGCCCGTGCCTCTGGCTGATATTTCAGAACGCCAGGGCATCTCCTTGTCCTATCTGGAGCAACTGTTTGCCCGCCTGCGCAAGCATGGCCTGGTGAGCAGCGTACGTGGCCCGGGTGGCGGTTATCGCCTCGGTCTGGCCCCTGATGCCATCTCGGTCGGTCAGGTGATCACCGCGGTCGACGAGTCGGTGGATGCCACCAAGTGCCTCGGCAAAGGCGGCTGCCACGGCGGCACCCAGTGCCTCACTCACTCCCTGTGGCGTGATCTCAGCGAGCGCATTTCCAGTTTCCTGGGGGATATCACCCTGGCAGAGCTGGTGGGTCAGGCGGATGTGCGCCGGATCGCCGGCAAGCAAGACGAACAAATGAAAACCGTGTTGTCCCTGGTTGATCGGGCAGAACGCGGCGATGTGAGCTTGAAAGTCCAACTATAAACAAACGTGCTTTCCACAGTCGGTCGATGTGTGACCCTGGCTGTAACGGAGAAAAACATGAAACTGCCTATTTACCTTGATTATTCGGCAACCTGTCCGGTGGACCCGCGTGTCGCAGAAAAAATGATGCAGTGTCTCACCATGGATGGCCTGTTCGGCAATCCAGCATCCCGTTCCCACCGCTTTGGCTGGCAAGCCGAAGAGGCGGTAGACCTGGCCCGTAATCAAGTGGCAGAGCTGATCGGTGCCGACCCGCGCGAGATCGTCTTCACCTCCGGCGCGACAGAATCCAACAACCTGGCCATCAAGGGCGTTGCCCATTTCTATGCTGGCAAGGGCAAACACATCATCACCTCCAAGACAGAGCACAAGGCAGTACTTGACACCTGCCGCCAGCTGGAGCGTGAAGGCTATGAGGTGACCTACCTCGAGCCGATGCCGAACGGCCTGTTCACTCTGGAGCAGATCGAAGGTGCCCTGCGCGATGACACCATTCTGGTCAGCATCATGCATGTGAACAACGAGATCGGCGTGGTGCAGAACATTGCCGCCATCGGCGATCTGTGCCGCTCCCGCAAGATCCTGCTGCACGTGGACGCTGTCCAGAGCGTGGGCAAGATCCCGGTGGATGTGGAAGCCCTGAAAGTGGATCTGCTCTCCATGTCCGCCCACAAGGTATACGGCCCCAAAGGCATAGGTGCCCTCTACGTGCGCCGCAAGCCGCGCGTTCGTCTGGAAGCCCAGATGCACGGTGGCGGTCATGAGCGCGGCATGCGTTCCGGCACCCTGCCGACCCACCAGATCGTCGGCATGGGCGAGGCCTTCCGCATCGCCAGGGAAGAGATGGTGAGTGAAGGTCAACGCATCATGGCCCTGCGTCAGCGTCTGTGGGATGGCATCAAGGACATCGAAGCCGTTTACATCAACGGTGACCTTGAACAGCGTGTGCCGGGCAACCTGAACGTCAGCTTCGCCTATGTGGAAGGGGAATCCCTCATCATGGCGTTGAAGGATCTGGCGGTCTCTTCCGGCTCTGCCTGTACCTCGGCCAGCCTGGAGCCCTCCTATGTGCTGCGTGCACTGGGTCTGAACGACGAGCTGGCGCACAGCTCCATTCGTTTCAGTCTGGGTCGCTTCACCACAGAAGAAGAGATTGATTACGCAATCAAGCTTATCCGTGACTCCATCGGTCGTTTGCGCGAGATGTCTCCCCTGTGGGAGATGTACAAAGACGGCGTCGATCTGAACACGGTCGAATGGGCTCATCACTGATCCACAGGATCAGTGATCAACGGAATTAGCAGGAGTTAGATATGGCTTACAGTGAAAAAGTAATCGACCACTACGAGAATCCCCGCAACGTAGGTGGCTTCGACAAGAACGATCCCAACATTGCGACCGGCATGGTTGGCGCCCCGGCTTGTGGCGACGTGATGAAGCTGCAGCTGAAGATCAGCGACGACGGCATCATCGAAGATGCCAAGTTCAAGACCTATGGCTGTGGTTCCGCCATTGCCTCCAGCTCCCTGGTGACCGAGTGGGTCAAGGGCAAGACCCTGGACGAAGCCGCCGGCATCAAGAACACCGACATCGCCGAAGAGCTGGCCCTGCCGCCGGTGAAGATCCACTGCTCCATTCTGGCTGAGGACGCCATCAAGGCCGCCATCGCCGATTATAAGCAGAAGAAAGGTCTCTAAGGTCAGGAGCGCAGTATGGCCATTACCATGACAGATGCCGCAGCGGCACGGGTTTCCTCTTTTCTGACCAACCGGGGCAAGGGCATTGGCCTGCGCCTCGGCGTCAAGACCACCGGCTGTTCGGGTCTTGCCTATGTGCTCGAGTTTGTCGATGAGCTGGCGGATGAAGATCAGGTGTTTGAGCAAAACGGTGTCAAAGTCATCGTCGATGCCAAGAGCCTGATCCATCTGGATGGCACCGAGCTGGACTTCGTCAAGGAGGGGCTCAACGAGGGCTTCCAGTTCAACAACCCCAACGCCAAGGGCGAGTGTGGTTGTGGCGAAAGTTTCAGTGTCTAACCGATTTGACGCACGGCATGTCTTGCCGCTTGAACTGGCCGGAAACGGCCAGTTCAACATCGCCAGCGCCAAGGGCGAGTGTGGTGATGGCGAACGTGTCTAAGAGGCTTGCATGAATCATTTCGAGCTGTTTGGGCTGGTTGAAGGCTTCGAGCTCGATACCCGTCAGCTGGCGGACACCTACCGTCAGTTGCAAACCCAGTTCCACCCCGATCGTTTTGCCACGGCTCCCGAGCGGGAGCAGCTGGTTGCGGTGCAACGTGCCGCCCAGATCAACGATGCCTTCACGACCCTCAAGGCGCCCCTTCGCCGAGCCGAGTATCTGCTCTCCCTGCGCGGCACCGAACTTCGTGGCGAGCAGCAAACCCTGCAAGACACTACCTTCCTGATGCAGCAACTGGAGTGGCGCGAGCGACTGGCCGACCTGAAAGGGGAGCCCGAGCCTGAGCGCGCCATCAAGGATTTTCGCCACGAAATCAGGCATGATCACCAGTTGTTGATGCAACGCCTGACGCAGGATCTCGCCGCTGGCGATGATGTGAGCGCGGCTGATTGCGTTCGCAAACTCAAGTTTGTCGACAAGCTCCTCGAAGAGCTGGAACGATTCGAAGACTCGCTGTTCGAGTCTTGATCCTTTAACGCTGGAATTTTGATTACCCATGGCATTACTGCAAATCGCCGAGCCCGGCCAGAGCGCCGCACCTCATCAGCATAAACGTGCCGTTGGCATCGATCTTGGCACCACCAACTCTCTCGTTGCTGCGGTTCGCAGCGGCCACGCCGATACTCTCTGCGACGAGCAGGGGCGCGATCTGCTGCCATCCGTGGTGCACTATCAGTTCGACAATGGTCAGGCTGATGCGATCCGGGTCGGCTTCGACGCCAAGCGCGAGGCGGCCCTCGATCCGCACAACACCATCGTCTCCGCCAAGCGAATGATGGGCAAGGCACTGGCCGATATTGATACCCGCCAGCAGCCTTATGAGTTCGTGGCCGCCGATAACGGCATGCCCCAGTTGCAGACCCGTCAGGGGCTGGTCAACCCGGTGCAGGTCTCAGCCGAAATCTTGAAGAAACTGGCCGAGCGGGGCGCCGCCGCACTGGGTGGCGAGCTGGATGGCGTTGTCATTACCGTGCCCGCCTATTTCGATGACGCCCAGCGTCAGGGCACCAAGGACGCGGCCCGTCTGGCCGGTCTGCACGTGCTGCGCCTGCTCAACGAGCCGACCGCGGCCGCCATCGCCTACGGCCTCGACTCCGGTCAGGAAGGGGTGATAGCTGTCTATGACCTCGGCGGCGGTACCTTCGACATCTCCATCCTGCGGCTGCACCGCGGCGTGTTCGAGGTGATGGCCACCGGCGGCGACTCCGCCCTCGGCGGCGATGATTTCGATCACCTGCTGGCGGACTGGATCAAGGCGCAAGCCGGCCTTGAAGGCCAGCTCGACGCCCGTACCCAGCGCGAGCTGCTGGACGTGGCCGCCGCCGTCAAACACGGCCTGACCGATGCCGATCGGGTGCCCTGTGCCTTTGCCGGCTGGCAGGGAGAGGTGAGCCGCAGCCAGTTTGATGAGCTCATCATGCCGCTGGTCAAGCGCACCCTGCTGGCTTGCCGCCGCGCCCTGCGCGATGCGGGGCTGGAGCAGGTGGAAGTGCTGGAAGTGGTGATGGTCGGTGGTTCCACCCGAGTTCCGCTGGTGCGCGAGCTGGTGGGCGATTTCTTCCAGCGTCCGCCGCTGACCAGTATCGACCCGGACAAGGTGGTGGCCATCGGCGCCGCCATCCAGGCCGACATCCTGGTGGGCAACAAGCCCGATGCCGAGATGCTGCTGCTGGACGTGATCCCGCTCTCCCTGGGGCTCGAGACCATGGGTGGCCTGGCCGAGAAGGTGATCCCGCGCAACACCACCATACCGGTGGCCCGCGCCCAGGAGTTCACCACCTTCAAGGATGGCCAGACCGCGATGGCGATCCACGTGGTGCAGGGCGAACGCGAGCTGGTGGCCGATTGCCGCTCCCTGGCCCGGTTCACCCTGACCGGCATTCCGCCGATGGCGGCGGGCGCCGCCCACATTCGCGTCACCTTCCAGGTGGATGCGGATGGTCTGCTGTCGGTCAGCGCCATGGAGAAATCCTCCGGCGTGCAGGCCGAGATCCAGGTCAAGCCCTCCTACGGGCTGGGGGAGGAGGACATACTCACCATGCTGAGCGCCTCCATCGCCAATGCCCAGCAAGACATGGATGCCCGCATGCTGGCAGAGCAGCAGGTGGAGGCCGATCGTGTGGTCGAAAGCCTCAACGCCGCGCTGGCCGCCGACGGCGATGCGCTGCTGAGCGCCGCCGAGCGCGCCGCCATCGACGGTGCTATCACCCATCTGCTGGCCATGCGCGCCACAGGGACAACCAATCAAATCAAAGATGCCATCGAGGCGGCGGACGCCGCCAGTGGCGAATTTGCAGCCCGCCGGATGGATGCCTCCATCCGCAAGGTGCTGACCGGACAAAACGTCAACAAGGTGTAATATGCCAAAACTGATTATTCTGCCCCATCCCGAGCTCTGTCCGGACGGTGCCGCCCTCGAAGGCAAGAGTGGCGAGACCATTCTGGACGTGGCGCTGCGCAACGGCATCGAGATCGAGCACGCCTGCGAGAAGTCCTGCGCCTGTACTACCTGTCACTGCGTGGTGCGGGAGGGGTTCGACTCCCTCGAGCCGAGCGATGAGCTGGAAGATGACATGCTGGACAAGGCATGGGGACTGGAGCCGGAATCCCGCCTCAGTTGCCAGGCCCGTCTGGCGGACGAGGATCTGGTGGTGGAACTGCCCAAGTACACCATCAACCTCGCCTCAGAACGCCATTGATGACGCCTTAATTACACATGAGTGAATTGAGCGTGCAGCATCCCATGGTGCAGTAATGATATGGTGAAGGCCGTGACCCTCGAGGGGAACGGCCTTTTTTGTGCTCGTTATTTCCCTGTTCATGAATGAAAGTGCCAATAAAAAGGAAGCAAGCGAAGATGGCTGACATGATGAAGGTTCTGTTGTCCACCCAGGCCGCCGCCGCCCATTGGGGCGAAGGCGCCCTGCTCAGTTTCAACGATGACCAGGTGCTGATCCATCTGGACCTTGCCCGCCAGGAGCCGGATGCACTGCGTGCCATCCAGCGTGCTGGCCGTCGACTCGAGTCGACCGGCATCAAGCGGGTCAAGCTGGCTGGTGACGCCTGGGATCTGGAGCGCCGCTATGCGTTCGCCCAGGGCTTCTATGCCGCCAAGGGCGTGCGTGAGCTTGACCTCGGTGAGCAGAGTGTTGCTGATGCACGCGAGCTGGATGCGCTGATCAAGGCGAGCCGCTGGGTGCGCGAGGTGACCAACGGTTGCCCGGAAGACATTTATCCCATGAGCCTGGCGGAATCCGCCCTGCTGCTCATTCGCGGTCTGGCCGGGGATCAGGTGACTGCCCGTATCACGGCTGGTGAGGCGCTGCGTGAAGCCGGCCATATCGGGATCTGGTCGGTGGGCCGTGGCAGCGAGCGCGAACCCGTGCTGCTGGAGCTGGACTACAACCCGACCGGGGATCGCAACGCCCCCGTGGTGGCGGCCCTGGTGGGCAAGGGCATCACCTTCGACTCCGGTGGCTACTCCATGAAGTCCTCTGACAACATGCTGCCGATGAAGTCCGATATGGGCGGCGCCGCCATGGTGACCGGTGCCCTGGCGCTGGCCATCAGTCGCGGTCTCAAGCAAAGGGTCAAGCTGATCCTCTGCTGCGCCGAGAACCTGGTCTCCGGCCATGCCTTCAAGCTGGGTGATATCCTCACCTACAAGAACGGTATCTCGGTCGAGATCCAGAACACCGATGCCGAAGGGCGTCTGGTGCTGGCCGACGGCCTGATGGCCGCATCCGACAGTGGCGCCGCCTATATTCTCGATGCCGCCACCCTGACCGGCGCCGCCAAGACGGCGCTGGGCCGCGACTACAACGCCGTGTTTGCCCTCGATGAGACCGAGCAGCAACGCGCCCTGGCGGCCGCCAAAGCCGAACAGGAGAAGGCCTGGGCCCTGCCGCTGGAACCCTGGCATGCCAGCCAGCTCACCTCCGCCTTTGCCGAGCTGGGTAACGTGGCCTCCGCCGAGGGCACGGCCGGTGCCACCACGGCGGCCGCGTTTCTGTCCCGCTTCGTGCGTGACGAGGGGCGGGGCTGGGTGCACCTGGATCTGGCGGCTTCCTATCAAAAATCCGGCAACGATCTGTGGGCGACCGGTGCCAAGGGCCATGGCCTGCGCACTATCGCTCGCTGGCTGCAGGAGGTGACACAATGAGTGTCTGGCTGAATCAAGAATTGGGTGATGGTTTGGGACAACCGGCGCAAAGAGCCACGGCCTGCGCATTATCGGTAGCCCGCAGGCTGCAGGAGGAGACAGCATGAACGTCTGGTTAAGCCGTGAGTTTGCGCCAGCCGAGTGGGGGGAGGGAGCGCTGCTCTCTCACCGCGCCGATGGCATGGTGATCCATCTGGTCACCGCCACGCCACTGCTCGATATCCAGCAGGCGGCGCGTCGTCTGTGCAGCCAGGGGATCCAGAAGGTGGCGCTGGCCGGTCATTGGGAGCGCGAACAGCAGTGGGCCTTCGCCCAGGGGCTGCAAACGCCCAAGGCCGAGGTCGAATTGCAGTGGGCCACCTCGTCGGAAGAGGACAGGGAAGAGCTGGAGGCACGCTGGCTGTGCGGGCGCTGGGTGCGCGAGATGACCAATGCTACCCCGGAGCAGCTGGGGCCGCTGGAGCTGGCGGTGGAGGCGGCGGCCTTCATCACAGAGCTGGCGCCGGACAAGGTGAGCCACCGCATTTTGAAAGGTGAAGCCTTGCAACAGGCTGGCTGGGTCGGCCTCTATCAGGTGGGCCGTGGCAGCGAGCGCGAACCCGTGCTGCTGGAGCTGGACTTCAACCCGGGGCGGGATCCCAAGGCGCCGGTGGCAGCCGCTCTGGTGGGCAAGGGCATCACCTTCGACTCGGGTGGCTACTCCATGAAGAGCTCGGAAGGCATGCTCACCATGAAGTGCGACATGGGCGGAGCGGCCATTGTCACGGGCGCGCTGGCGCTGGCCATCTTGCGCGGACTCGACAAGCGGGTGAAGCTCATCCTCTGCTGCGCCGAGAACCTGGTCTCGGGTCACGCCTACAAGCTGGGTGACATCCTCACCTACAAGAACGGCACCACGGTGGAGATCGTCAACACCGACGCCGAAGGGCGCCTGGTGCTGGCCGATGGGCTGCAACTGGCGAGCGACAGCGGGGCGCCGCTCATCATAGATGCCGCCACCCTGACCGGCGCCGCCGTGATGGCGCTGGGGGGACGTTACAACGCCCTGTTTGGCCTGGACAAGGGGCTGCTGAGCCGGGCCATGGTCTACGCCGATGCGGAGCAGGAGCCGGCCTGGCCGTTGCCGCTGGAGCCCTGGCATCGCCAGCAGTGTCCGTCCCACTATGCCGACACGGCCAACAGTCGTCCGGTCAAGGGCGGCGGTCCGGGTGGTGCTTCCAATGCGGCGGGCTTCCTCTCCCGTTTTGTCGCGAGCGAGGGGCAGGGCTGGTTGCATATCGATCTGGCCGCCTGTTTCAGCGACAACGGCGACAGCCTGTGGGCGCCGGGGGCCAATACCCTGGGCATGCGCACCATAGCGCATACCCTGCTGGCGGAAGCGCGCTGAGCAGAGAGACAATCGTCAAGGAAGGGCACCTGAGGGTGCCCTTTTCAACCGTGCTGGATGAGTGAGCAATAGGCAGGGTTTCAGAGGCTTAACATTGCTATCGTGCACAAGCGCACATTTTTTCCTGCTGCCCTGGGCCAAGATGAGTGGTGATGTTGTTTTAAGGACGTGTTTGTTTAATAAAAAGTTGCTTTTTTGTGTGTTATTTCGGTTTTTGTTTACGTATAATCGCCGCCGAACATGGATTCTAACAATAAAACTCTGTAGTTAAGGAAAGATCTCAATGGCCATCGAACGTACCTTCTCTATCGTGAAACCGGATGCTGTCAGCAAAAACCTGATCGGTGCCATCTACAACCGCTTCGAGAGCGCTGGCCTGAAGGTCATCGCCGCCAAGATGCTGCACCTGAGCAGCGAGCAAGCCGCCGGTTTCTACGCAGAACACCAGGGCAAGCCTTTCTATGATGCGCTGGTCAGCTTCATGACCTCTGGCCCTGTGATGGTACAGGTGCTGGAAGGGGAAGAGGCCATCCGCCGTCACCGTGAAATCATGGGGGCGACCAACCCGAAAGAGGCCCTGGCCGGTACCCTGCGTGCCTGCTACGCCGAGAGCATCGACCGCAATGCGGTGCACGGCTCCGACGCCCCGGCCTCTGCCGCCCGTGAAATTGCCTACTTCTTCTCCGACGACGAAATCTGCCCGCGCGGCTGATCTTGCCCTGAGATGATCAAGGGAGCCTCGGCTCCCTTTTGTTTTTTGGCCTTTTGGTCAATATCCTCTTATTCTCCAGCTGGAAAGCCGGACCCATTATTTGTACAATGCCGCCCCCTGACATCGTCAGCCAATAATTTGTGTAGTTTGTGGACTGAGGCCTTTGATGAGCGAAATAAAAACCAACCTGCTGGATCTTGATCGGGATGCCATGCGTGCCTTCTTCGTCGAACTGGGCGAGAAGCCATTCCGGGCAGATCAGATCATGAAGTGGATCTATCACTTCGGTTGTGATGATTTCGATCAGATGAACAACGTCAACAAGGTACTGCGCGAGCGCCTGAAGGCGATCGCCGAGATCCGCGCGCCACAAGTGAGCCGTGAACAGCGTTCCGCGGACGGCACCATCAAGTGGGCGCTGCAGGTCGGCGATCAGGAAGTGGAAACCGTCTACATTCCGGAAGAGGACAGGGCCACCCTGTGCGTCTCCTCTCAGGTCGGCTGTGCGCTGGCGTGCAAGTTCTGCTCCACGGCCCAGCAGGGTTTTAACCGCAACCTGAAAGTGTCCGAGATCATCGGCCAGGTATGGCGCGCCGCCAAGATAGTCGGTGGCAAGCGCCCCATCACCAACGTGGTGATGATGGGTATGGGCGAGCCGCTGCTCAACCTCGCCAACGTGGTGCCGGCCATGCGTCTGATGATGGATGACTTCGGCTACGGCATCTCCAAGCGCCGGGTGACCATCTCCACCTCGGGTGTGGTGCCGGCGCTGGATATCCTCGGCGATCAAATTGATGTGGCCCTGGCCATCTCCCTGCATGCGCCGAACGACAAGCTGCGTTCCGAGATCATGCCGATCAACGACAAGTACAACATCGAGGACTTCCTCGCCGGTGTGCGCCGTTATCTGGCCAAGTCCAATGCTAACGGTGGTCGCGTGACGGTGGAGTATGTGCTGCTCGATCATATCAATGACGACATGCAGCATGCCCACGAGCTGGCCAAGGTGCTCAAAGATACCCCGAGCAAGATCAACCTGATCCCGTTCAACCCCTTCCCGGGCAACCCCTATGGCAAGCCGAGCAACAGTCGCATCGACCGTTTCTCCAAGGTGCTGATGGAATATGGCTTCACCGTCATAGTCCGCAAGACCCGTGGTGACGACATAGACGCCGCCTGCGGTCAGCTGGTGGGAGAGGTGATAGATCGCACCAAACGCACCATGAAAAATCGGATGCAACAGGATGGGATTTCCGTCAAAATGGTTTAAATTGCTAAGCCATTGTATAGTCAGGGAATGGATACACGTACATTGATCGTAGTGGCAGCGCTCTGCGCGCTGCCAGGCTGTGTTACCGAGACCACTTACGCGGGCCAGAATTCGACCCAGCGTGAGGTGGGTCCCGACCTTAAGGCGGCTGCCCAGACCCGTCTGGACTTAGGCATTCAATATTTGCGACAGGGCAACGCCGAGCAGGCCAAGTTCAACCTTGATCGCGCCCTCCAGTACGACCCCGACAACCCTCAGGTCTACATCGGCTTCGCTTACTTCTACCAGCAAGTAGAGGATTACAAGGCGGCCGAGGAGAGCTACAAGAAAGCCCTCGCCATGGATCCGTCCAATGCTGACGCAATGAACAACTATGGTGCCTTCCTGTGCAACCGTGGTCGCTTCGACGAGGCGGAGAAGGCATTCCTGCAGGCAATCAGCCAACCCAATTACATCAAGATTGCCGATACCTATGAAAATGCGGCACTTTGCGCCGCGCAAAATCGCAGAAATGATAAAGCAAGCGAGTACTATCGCTTGGCCTTGGGGTATAATCCCCGCAATCCAAGGTTATTGCTGGACATGGCTGAGCTTTCCATGAAAGATGGCAAGCTGCCTGATGTGCAGGCCTATCTCGCTCGTTTTGCCGATGCGTCAGACGAGAACGAGAGCAGTCTCTGGTTGAGATTGCGGCTGGCTCAGGCCATGGACAAACCGGCACTCCTTCACCAATTCGGGACTGAGCTGGTAAGGCAATATCCCTCTTCGCAACAAGCCAAGCGTTACTTAGCCAATGACTACTGAACAGCCACACGATTTTCAAGACGACTCTCAGGCAGCAGGCCCAGGCCAGCTGCTGCGCAACGCCCGTGAACAGCTTGGCTGGACACGAGAACAGGTTGCGTCCCGCATTCACCTTCGTCTGACCCTGATTGCTGCGATCGAATCAGATACGTATGACAAGCACACTTCCCATACCTTTATCCGGGGCTACCTGCGTACCTACGCCAAGCTGGTCGGCATCCCGGATGAGACCATACTGGCCGCCTACGACAAGCTGGGGCTGACGCCCCCCGACAACATCGACATGCAGAGCTTCTCCCGTCGCTCGCGCCAGCAGGCCAACGACAGTCGACTCAAGGTGGTGACCTGGCTGGTGATCCTGGTGCTGATCGCGCTCTCCGTCGCCTGGTGGTGGCAGAGCACTGCGCGCCGCTCCGCCGGTGACGAAGCTCTGGCGGCCACTGAAATGAGTGCGACCGCCAACCCGCAGGGGGCAACCCTGTCGTCAGCGGCGGATGTGGTCGACCCTGTGCTCATGCCTGTTGCCTCCGATGCGATGGCAACGACCGCAGAGCCGACCGTGAGCGGCGCTGCTGCCACGGCGCCGCAGGTTGAGGCCAGCAGTGCCGCCGTGGCGACTGTGACCTCTGCGAGTGTGGCGACGCTGCCGGTCGCTGACGATACGGCCGCGGATCCCGCCAAGGCACCTCAGCTCAAGATGAGTTTCACCGCCGATTGCTGGCTGGACGTCAAGGACGCCAAGGGCAAGACACTGTTCAGCGGCCTGAAGAAGGCAAATGATCAACTGGTATTGGAAGGACCCGAGCCGCTCAAGTTCATCATTGGCGCGCCCATGGCGGTCAATATCGAATATCAGGGCAAGTCCATCGACATGAGCCGTTACAACAACGGCCGGACTGCTCGCCTCTCACTGCCGCAGGAGTAATCTGTCCGCCATGTCCGCTCACGAATCTCCCATCATTCGTCGTAAATCCAGGCAGATCATGGTCGGTAACGTACCGGTTGGGGGCGACGCCCCCATCACGGTCCAGACCATGACCAACACCAAGACCACGGACGTGGCCGCCACCGTCGAGCAGATCCGGCGGATCGAGCGGGTTGGCGCCGACATAGTCCGGGTCTCGGTACCCACCATGGAAGCGGCGGAAGCCTTCAAGCTCATCAAGCAGCAGACCCGTATCCCCATCGTTGCCGACATCCACTTCGACTACCGCATCGCCCTGAAAGTGGCCGAGTACGGCGCCGATTGCCTGCGCATCAACCCGGGCAACATAGGCAACGAAGAGCGGGTGCGTGCCGTGGTCGACTGCGCGCGCCACTACAACATCCCGATCCGCATCGGCGTCAACGGCGGCTCTCTTGAGAAAGACATTCAGGAGAAGTACGGTGAGCCGACCCCGGAGGCGCTGCTCGAGTCGGCCATGCGCCACGTGGATTACCTGGATCGCCTCAACTTCGACAACTTCAAGGTGAGCGTCAAGGCGTCTGACGTCTTCCTGGCCATCGGGGCCTATCGCCTGCTGGCCAAGCAGATCGAGCAGCCGCTGCACCTTGGCATCACGGAAGCGGGCGGTTTTCGCGCCGGCGCGGTGAAATCCGCTGTCGGGCTCGGCATGCTGCTGGCCGATGGCATAGGCGATACCATCCGCATCTCGCTGGCGGCCGATCCGGTGGAAGAGATCAAGGTAGGCTTTGATATCCTCAAATCCCTGCGCATCCGTTCCCGCGGCATCAATTTCATCGCCTGCCCCTCCTGCTCCCGTCAGGAGTTCGACGTGATCGGTACCGTCAACGCCCTGGAAGCGCGGCTGGAAGACATCATCACTCCCATGGATGTCTCCATCATCGGCTGTGTGGTGAACGGGCCGGGCGAGGCGCTGGTCTCCGATCTGGGGCTGGCGGGGGCCGCCAACAAGAGCGCCTTCTACGAGGGTGGTCAGCGGGTCGACCGGCTGGACAACAAGGATCTCATCCCGATCCTGGAGCGCCGCATTCGCGCCCGGGCGGCCATGCTGGATCCGGCCAACCAGATCCAGGTGGACGAGGGTTGAGCCAGTGCGGGGCCACCTAGGGTGGCCCCGTCTTTAGGTTGCTGATTTTAAATCCCGCATTGGAACGCCCTGATTTTACCTCGGGGTCGAAAATCCCTATAATGCGGCCAAATTTCACGTCTTTTTCTCGAGTATCAACGTGGCAAAACAGATCCAAGCTATTCGCGGTATGAACGATTGCCTGCCGGAGCAGAGCCCGGTATGGCAGAAAGTAGAACAGATACTGCGCCAAGTGGTCGCCAGCTATGGCTACAGCGAAGTGCGCATGCCGATCGTCGAGCAGACTCATCTGTTCAAGCGTGCCATCGGTGAAGTGACCGACGTGGTCGAAAAAGAGATGTACAGCTTCGAAGACCGCAACGGCGACAGCCTGAGCCTGCGTCCGGAAGGGACCGCCAGCTGTGTCCGCGCCGGTATCGAGCACGGCCTGCTCTACAACCAGGAACGCCGGATGTGGTACATGGGCCCCATGTTCCGCCACGAGCGTCCCCAGAAGGGCCGTTACCGCCAGTTCCACCAGTTTGGGGTCGAGCTGTTTGGCATCAACGGGCCGGATATTGACGCCGAACTCATCATGCTGACTCACCGTCTGTGGCGTCTGTTCGGCATCAGCGATCATGTCACCCTGCAGCTCAACACGCTCGGTCAGAGTGCCGAGCGCGCCGCCTATCGCGATGCGCTGGTGGCCTACCTTGAGCAGTACAAGGATCAGCTGGACGAAGAGAGCCAGCGCCGCATGTACAGCAACCCGCTGCGGGTGCTCGACTCCAAGGATGCCAAGGTTCAGGCCATTCTGGTGGATGCCCCGCGTCTGTTCGATCACCTGGGCGAAGAGAGCCTGGCTCACTTCGAGGGGCTCAAGCGCCTGCTCACCTCCGCCGGTATCCAGTTCGAGGTGAACGAGCGTCTGGTGCGCGGCCTTGACTATTACAACCTCACCGTGTTCGAGTGGGTCACCAACAGTCTGGGTGCCCAGGGCACCGTCTGTGCCGGTGGCCGTTACGACGGCCTGGTGGAGCAGCTTGGCGGTCAAGCGACCCCGGCGGTGGGCTTTGCCATGGGCATGGAACGTCTGGTGCTGATGCTGGAGACCCTCGAGCTCAATGCCGACATTCGTCCTGCGGTGGATGCCTATCTGTGCATGGTGGGCGAGGGGACTGAGCAAGCGGGCTTCCAGTTGGCCGAGCGTCTGCGCGATGCCCTGCCTGACCTGCGCCTGATGAGCCACTGCGGTGGCGGCAACTTCAAGAAACAACTCAAGCGTGCCGACAAGTGCGGCGCGGCCATTGCCCTGATCCTCGGTGAAACCGAGGTGCAAAACGGGGAGATCACCATCAAATATCTGCGTGGCCAGGCCGAGCAACAGACCGTCAAGGTCGACGCCGCCATTGCCCTGCTGGCAGCCAAAGGAGAGTAAGCAGTGGAAGTTTATACCACCGAAGAACAACAGGTTGAGGTCATCAAGAGCTGGTGGAAAGAGAACGGAACCTCGGTGCTCGCAGGAACTGTTATCGGTCTGGTTGGACTCTTTGGCTGGCGTTATTACAACGAGCGTCAGCAGACCAATCAGGAAGCCGCTTCCCAGGCTTACAACGAGATCTCGGCCCAGCTGGCCAAGGGTGATGCCGCCGCCTTCGAACAGGTGCAAGGCTTTATCAGTGCCCATCAGGGTGACTCTTATGCCGAGCTGGCCGCCCTGCAACTGGCTGCCGCTGCCGTCAAGGCAAACAAGCTGGACTTGGCTGCCGAGCAGCTGACCCAGGTGGCAAACAATGGTGATGAGAGCATTCGTCCCATCGCCGCCCTGCGTCTGGCTCGCGTGCTCAACGATCAGGGCAAGGCCGACGAGGCCCTGGCCCAGCTTGGCAAGATCAGCAATGACGCCTTCAAGGCCCAGGTGGCGGAAGTGCGTGGCGACATCCTGCTCAAACAGGGCAAGGCCGAAGAGGCGCGCGATGCCTATCAGGCGGCGGCCGATGCCGGCGGCCTGCAGGGCAGCGCCGAGCTCAAGCTGAAGATGGACGATCTGGCGTTGCCAGCCGTGACCACGGGTGGAGCTCCGGATGCGTAATCTGTTCAAGATGGTGGCGTTGGGGGCGGCAGTCTCCTTCGCCCTGCAGGGGTGCTCCCTGTTCAGCTCGGAAGAAGATCTCAACCCCATGGCACCTTTGCCCGTGGTTGAGTCTGCCTTCACCGCCGACACGGCCTGGTCCTCTTCCGTCGGGGATGGCATAGGCGACTTCTATTCCCAGCTCAAGCCGGCGGTGGAAGAGGAGCGCATCTATGCCGCGGCCCGCGATGGCGATGTGACCGCCTTCGATCGTGCCAGCGGCAAGGAGCTGTGGAGCGTGGATCTGGCTGATCTGCCCATCAACGCCGACAAGCGCAGCGCCCGTCTCTCC
This sequence comes from Aeromonas sp. MR19, assembly GCF_963899305.1. NCBI lineage: Bacteria > Pseudomonadati > Pseudomonadota > Gammaproteobacteria > Aeromonadales > Aeromonadaceae > Aeromonas > Aeromonas sp. MR19. The sequence continues at coordinate 294,393 of NZ_CAWQWZ010000011.1, read as the reverse complement.
GGCGGTCTGGTCTCTCGCTACGGCAAGTTGTTCCTCGGCTCCGAGAACGGGGTTGTCTACGCCCTGAACGAAGAGAACGGGGAAGTGCTGTGGCAGACCACGGTGCCGGGTGAAGTGGTGGCAAGCCCCGCCGTCGAAGACGGTCGTGTGGTGGTGCTGACCACTTCGGGTCGCCTGGTGGCGCTCGATACCGATGAAGGCAAGTTGCAGTGGACCCTGGCGGAAGAGCAGCCGCCGCTGACCCTGCGCAGTGCCGGTGCCCCCATCATTACCAACGGCGCCGTGCTCTATGGCCGTGCCGATGGCAAGGTCGGCATTGCCCTGCTGAGCAACGGCCAGCCGGTGCGTCAGTCCAAGGTAGCCGATCCGCGCGGTGCGACCGAGCTGGATCGCATGGTGGACGTGGATGCGACGCCGCTGATCGCCGGTGATGAGCTCTATGCCATCGCCTACAATGGTCAGCTGATGGCACGCAAGCTGATGACGGGTGACGAGGTGTGGAAGCGCAAGTATTCCGGCTACCGCGACATGGCGGTGACCGGCAATGCCATAGTGCTGACCGACAGCCGCAGCCATCTGTTTGCCGTTGACAGACGCAACGGGCTTGAGCTGTGGTCCAATACCCAGCTGGAAAACCGCACCGTGACTGCCCCCGTCATCCTGGGTGACTATGTGGTGGTCGGCGATGTGGAAGGTTACCTGTATTGGCTGGATCGTACCGACGGGTCCATCAAGGCCATGCAGCAGCTCGACAGCAGTGGTCTCTACGCCGCCCCTCTGGTGGACGGTGACACCCTGTATGTGCAGAGCCGTGGCGGCAAGTTGTACGCTATCAAGCGTCCCTGATCGTCCGATAATGTGAATATCCGGCTCCTGGTCTTCGGACCCGGAGCCTTTGTCGTCTTGAGAATGAGGCTTTTATGACTCCTGTAGTAGCCCTGGTGGGCCGCCCCAACGTGGGGAAATCCACCCTGTTTAACCGCTTGACCCGTACCCGGGATGCCCTGGTGGCCGACTTCCCCGGTTTGACCCGGGACCGTAAATACGGTCAGGCGAAGTTGGGCGAGCTGGAATTTATCGTGGTGGATACCGGTGGTATCGATGGCACCGAAGAGGGGATCGAGCTGAAGATGGCCGAGCAGTCCCTGCTGGCCATCGAAGAAGCCGATGTGGTGCTGTTCATGGTGGATGCCCGTGCCGGTCTGACCGCCGCGGATCAGGCCATCGCCGAGCACCTGCGCAAGACCCACAAGACGGTGTTTCTGGTGGCCAACAAGACAGATGGCATCGACGGTGACTCCGCCGTGTCCGAGTTCTACGGTCTGGCGCTGGGGGAGGTCTACCAGATCGCTGCCGCCCACGGCCGTGGCGTGCTGAGCCTGCTTGAACTGGCGCTGGCACCCCATCTGGAAACCCTGGTCGAAGCCGCTGCCGAAGAAGATGCGCAGGATGAAGAAGAGGAGGACTTCGACGAAGAAGCCCTGCTGCGCATGGTAGCCGCCGGTGATCTCGATACCCGGGAAGATACCAAGGAGACCCCGTTCGCCGACTTGCCCATCAAGTTCGCCATCGTCGGTCGCCCCAACGTTGGCAAATCGACCCTGACCAACCGCATGCTGGGTGAAGACCGGGTCATCGTCTATGACATGCCGGGCACCACCCGCGACTCCGTCTATGTGCCGATGGAGCGTGACGAGCAGAAGTACGTCATCATCGACACCGCCGGTGTGCGTCGTCGTGGCAAGGTGCATGAGACGGTGGAAAAGTTCTCCGTCATCAAGACCCTCAAGGCCATCGAGGATGCCAACGTCTGCCTGCTGGTGATCGATGCCCAGGAGACCATCACGGATCAGGACTTGAGCATCCTCGGCTTCGTGCTCCACTCAGGCCGCTCAGTGGTGCTGGTGGTGAACAAGTGGGACGGCCTGGATCAGAAGGTGAAAGAGGACGTCAAGAACGAGCTGGACAGACGTCTGGGCTTCATCGATTTCGCCCGTGTCCACTTCATCTCCGCCCTGCACGGCAGCGGCGTCGGCCACCTGTTCGAATCCATTCAGGAGGCGTACCAGTCCGCCACCCGCCGTACCAGCACCGCCATGCTGACCCGCATCATGCAGATGGCGCAGGAAGATCACCAGCCGCCCATGGTGAACGGTCGCCGCGTCAAGCTGAAGTATGCCCACGCCGGTGGTTACAACCCGCCGCGCATCGTGATCCACGGCAACCAGTTGAACGATCTGCCGGATTCGTACAAGCGGTATCTCATCAACTACTTCCGCAAGTCGCTCAAGATCATGGGCTCCCCGATCCGGGTCGAGTTCCAGGAGTCGGCCAACCCGTTCGAGGGCCGGAAGAACACCATGACCCTGAGCCAGGAGCGTCAACGCAAGCGCCTGCTCAAGGCCAAAACCAAGAAGTAAGGCCCAGCGGCTGCCCTCACCGGCAGCCGTTTTTTCTTGGGGAGAGGCGAGGGGGATCTGCTGTGGGGCGACCCACAGCAGATCCACTTTGAGAGGAGTCGAGTATGAGCACCCTGATATGCCCGGCCTGCGGCGCCGAGCTGGACAGCCGCAGTCCCGAAGTCTGCTGTAGCCAGTGCCAGGCCCGTTATCGCATCCGCGCCCTGTGTCCGACCTGCCAGCAGGATCTGGAGCGGCTCAAGGCCTGCGGTGCCGTGGATTACTTCTGCAACCACTGCAACAGCCTGGTGTCGAAGCGCGCGGTGCACTTCGAGGCGAGCCCGGCAGGGCTGGCGTGAGGCAATAAAAAACCCGGCAAATGCCGGGTTTATGCTGTGTGTTCTGCTATCAGCAAGGTGTAGGAGCGGTTTCTGCGCCATATCTTGCGTTTGGTGTCATTGAGCTTGAGTTTGCGTCTGGGGCTCCAGGCGCACTTTGCTTTTCTGACCAGAGTAGTTCTTTTACGAGCTCGCATCTTGGTCTCCTCCCATTGAATGGCCATCCCGGCCTCGATGAATGGAGCCCATCTGAAAATGCTGTCATCCAGCTGACAAGCTGCTGAAATCAGGCGATAAAAACAGTTTCGGACAGGCCCCGGCACATCCGGATGGTAACAGAGAACCTACCGGTAAAACAAACTTGTCAACAAGGGTTCAACGCAGGGTGATCTGCTTGACCACTTCGGCGATGACGGTGGGATGTTCGGCACTGGGCGGCTCGCTGCTGTCGTCGTCATCCAGCTCCTCGCGGCGGTGGGCCTTCTGCTGCTCGTTGTCGAGCCAGAGCAGGCTCTGGTAATACTGGCGCACGTTGTTGACGTAGTTGCGCGCCTCGCCGCCCCTGGCATAGCCGTAGCGCGCCTTGCGGTGCCAGCGTGCCTGCTGCAGCAGGGGCAGCACCTCTTTCACGTCGCTCCAGGCGTCGGGATTCTTGCCGAGCTCCTTGGTCAGGCGGCGGGCATCCATCATGTGGCCGTAGCCGATGTTGTAGGCGGTGAGGGCAAACCACACCTTCTCGTCATCGGGCACGGAGGCGGGTACCTTCTCCATCATCTGTTGCAGATAACGGGCACCGCCCTTGATGCTCTCCTCCGGGTGCAGCCGGTTGTTGACCCCCATCGCCTTGGCGGTGGGTTCGGTCAGCATCATCATGCCGCGCACGCCCGTGTAGGAGCGCGCCTCCGGATCCCAGTGGGATTCCTGATAGCTGATGGCGGCCAGCAGGCGCCAATCCACCACGCTGGCGTGGGTCTTGAACAGATCCTGATACTTGGGCAGCAGACTCTTGGCCCGTTGCAGGAAGGTGCGGGTGTCGACGAAGTCGAAGTTCTGCACGTGGCCGAAGTACTTCTCGTCCAGCTTGGCGATGGCGCCATCCATGAAGCGCTGGCCGAAGAAGTCGATGATGCTGGCGTAGAGGCTGTCATCGGGCAGCTTGGTCATGGCCCAGGCCACCGTCTGGTTCTTGGAGAGGGTCAGCCCCTCGGTGAGCTCGGGGTAGTAGCGCTGGGTACGGGCCAGCACAGTATCCTGCACCACTGTGTAATCAATCTTGCCGTCGGCCACCTGCTTGAGCAGCTCTTCCACATCCGCGTCCCGGTTGGTGCTCCATTTCAGGTTGGGGTGCTGCTTGCCGAGCTCCTTGAGCAGATCTTCCCCGGTGGAGCCGGCAGGCACCACTATGGAGCCCTTGAGATCACCAATCCCCTTGGGCTTGGGGGAGCCGTTGCGATAGACCAGCTTGGGGGAGACCTGATAAAAGCCGGGGCCGAAGCGAAACAGGGCACGTCGCTCCGGGGTGACCACGATGGCGGCGGCGGCGAGATCCAGCTTGCCCTTCTTGAGCAGCTCGACCAGTTCGGCGGTGGAGTAGACGGGGACTATGGTGAGCTTGACGCCCAACCAGTCGGCATAGCTTTTCGCCAGCTCGTAATCGAAGCCCTGGGCGGTCTCGTCACGCTGGTAATAGGAGGTGGGGCCATAGATGGTGCCAACCCGGATCTCGCCCCGTTGGCGGATCTGTTCCAGCTGGCTGGAGGGGGTGTAGAAGTCACAGCCGACCAGGGTCAGCAGCAACGTCAGCCCGATAAACAGTCGAAAAATGCAGCGCAAGTAGGTGAGTACCCTTGTTGAAAAAATCGGCATTTGTCAAAAAAGAGGGACCTTTATACCAGAGAGTGTGCACCGAGTCACACTTGGCAAATCAAGAAAAACGTTTGTCCGGCGTCGGCCTGATCCCTATAATACGCGCGTCTCAATTCCCCCCCACTTTAACACTTGGTGAGAAAGGTCATATGGATATCTTGCGTGGTGCCCCAGCACTGTCTGATTTTCGTGTCCAAAAACTGCTGCAACGCTTCGCACAGATGAGAAAGGAGAGTGGAGTAGAGAGCGGAGTAGAGATAGAGGATGTCTATGCCGAATATGTGCACTTCGCCGAGCTCTCGAGCCCGCTGTCACCGCCCGAGCGAGCGACATTGGGCCAGCTTCTGCGCTACGGCCCGACCATCCCCGAACACACCCCCAGCGGTCAGCTGTTTCTCGTTACCCCCCGCCCCGGCACTATCTCCCCCTGGTCTTCCAAAGCAACCGACATAGCCCACAACTGCGGCCTGACCCAGGTCAAGCGGCTGGAGCGCGGCATCGCCTATTACGTGCAGGCCAAGGGCGGCTTGACCCAGGCCCAGTGCGCTGACGTTGCCGCCGTGCTCCATGACCGCATGATGGAAGTGGTGTTTGGCGAGATGAACGAGGCAGCCGCCCTGTTTGCCCATCAGGCGCCGCGCCCCTTCACCCAGGTGGATGTGCTGGCCGGTGGTCGCGTCGCGCTGGCCGACGCCAACGTGGCGCTCGGTCTGGCGCTGGCCGATGACGAAATCGACTATCTGGTGGAGAACTTCACCAAGCTTGGTCGCAACCCCAACGACATCGAGCTCTACATGTTTGCCCAGGCAAACTCCGAGCACTGTCGTCACAAGATCTTCAACGCCGACTGGACCATAGACGGCGAGCTGCAGCCCAAGTCGCTGTTCAAGATGATCAAGAACACCTTCGAGCAGACGCCGGATCATGTCCTGTCTGCCTATAAAGACAACGCCGCCGTGATGGAAGGCAGCCAGGGTGGCCGCTTCTTCCCGAGTCCGGCCAGCGGTGAGTACCAGTATCATCAGGAGCGCGTCGACATCCTGATGAAGGTGGAGACCCACAACCACCCGACAGCTATATCCCCCTTCCCGGGGGCCGCCACCGGCTCCGGCGGCGAGATCCGCGACGAGGGCGCAACCGGCCGTGGTGCCAAGCCCAAGGCGGGTCTGGTGGGCTTTACCGTCTCCAACCTGCGCATCCCCGGTTTCGAGCAGCCCTGGGAGCAGGACTTCGGCAAACCGAGCCGCATCGTCAGCGCCTTTGACATCATGCAGGAGGGGCCGCTCGGCGGCGCCGCCTTCAACAACGAATTCGGTCGTCCGGCCATTCTCGGCTACTTCCGCACCTTCGAAGAGGAGGTGCCGAGCCACAACGGCGTCGAGGTGCGCGGCTATCACAAGCCCATCATGCTGGCGGGCGGTATCGGCAACATCCGCACCGAACACGTCCAGAAGGGGGAGATCCCGGTCGGGGCGGCCCTCATAGTGCTGGGTGGCCCGGCCATGAACATAGGTCTGGGCGGCGGCGCTGCATCGAGCATGGCCTCCGGTCAGTCGGCCGAAGATCTCGACTTTGCCTCGGTCCAGCGCGACAACCCCGAGATGGAGCGCCGTTGCCAGGAGGTGATCGATCGCTGCTGGCAGCTGGGGGACGACAACCCCATCGTCTTCATCCATGACGTGGGGGCCGGTGGCCTCTCCAACGCCATGCCGGAGCTGGTCAATGACGGTGAGCGTGGCGGTCGTTTCGATCTGCGCGCCATTCAGAGCGACGAGCCTGGCATGAGCCCGCTGGAGATCTGGTGCAACGAGTCCCAGGAGCGTTACGTGCTGGCGGTGGCGCAGGACAAGCTGCCGCTGTTCAAGGCGCTGTGCGAGCGTGAGCGCGCGCCCTATGCCGTCATAGGCACCGCCACCGAAGAGAAGCACCTCACCCTCTCTGACAGCCACTTTGACAACCAGCCCATCGACTTGCCGCTGGACGTGCTGCTGGGCAAGGCGCCCAAGATGCACCGTGATGTGGTGACCCTGCCTGCCCAGGGCAAGCCGTTGCAGCTCGATGGCACCACTCTTTCCGAGGCGGCCGAGCGGGTGCTGCGTTTGCCCACCGTGGCGGAGAAATCCTTCCTCATCACCATAGGTGATCGCAGCGTGACCGGTCTGGTCAACCGTGACCAGATGGTCGGCCCCTGGCAGATCCCGGTAGCCGATTGCGCCGTCACCGCCGCCACCTACGACGGCTATCATGGCGAGGCCATGTCCATGGGCGAGCGCACCCCGGTGGCGCTGCTCTCCCATGCCGCGTCGGCCCGCATGGCGGTGGCGGAAGCGCTCACCAACCTGGCACCGACCCATATCGGATCGCTCAAGCGGGTCAAGCTCTCCGCCAACTGGATGTCTGCTGCCGGCCATCCGGGTGAGGATGCCGGCCTCTATGAGGCAGTCAAGGCGGTGGGCGAGGAGCTCTGCCCGGCCCTTGGCATCACGATCCCGGTCGGCAAGGACTCCATGTCCATGAAGACCCGCTGGCAGCAGGATGGCAAGGAACAGAGCGTCACCTCGCCGCTCTCCCTGCTCATCACCGCCTTTGCCCGGGTCGAGGACGTGCGCAATACCGTCACTCCGCAACTGCGTACCGATCTCGGTGAGACAGACCTTATCCTCATCGATCTTGGCAACGGCAAGCAGCGTCTCGGCGCCTCCGCCCTGGCCCAGGTCTACCGCCAGCTGGGGGACAAGGCGCCGGATCTCGACAATCCGGTGCAGCTGAAAGGCTTCTTCAACGCCATTCAGGCGCTGGTGGCCGATCGCAAACTGATCGCCTATCACGACAGATCCGACGGCGGCCTCTTCGTCACCCTGACCGAGATGGCCTTTGCCGGTCACTGCGGCCTCGACATCCAGCTGGATCGCATCGGTGGCGAGCTGCTGCCGGCACTGTTCAACGAGGAGCTGGGTGCCGTCATCCAGGTGCGTCGCGACGACAAGGAAGCCGTGATGACACTGCTGGCCGGTCACGGCCTGGCGGCTTGCTCCCACGTGCTGGGCACTGTGCGCGAGGGGGATCTCATCACTCTGCAGCGCGCGGGCCAGGAAGTGTATCGCGCCAGCCGCACTGCGCTTCGCACCCTCTGGGGCGAGACCAGCTGGCAGATGCAGCGTCTGCGCGACAACCCGGCGTGCGCCGATCAGGAACATGCCGCCCGTCAGGACGCCACGGATCCGGGTCTGCAGGCCAAATTGAGCTACAACCCGTCCGACGACGTGGCTGCGCCCTATATCGCCCGCGGGGTTTCCCCCCGTCTGGCGGTGCTGCGCGAGCAGGGGGTCAACTCCCATGTGGAGATGGCGGCGGCGTTTGATCGGGCCGGGTTCGCGGCAGTCGACGTCCACATGAGTGACATCCTCAGCGGCCGGATCAAGCTGGAAGAGTTCCAGAGCCTGGTGGCCTGTGGCGGCTTCTCCTACGGCGACGTGCTGGGGGCCGGTGAGGGTTGGGCCAAGTCCATCCTGTTCAACGACAATGCCCGCGAGCAGTTCCAGCGCTTCTTCGAGCGTGGCGATACCCTCTCCTTGGGCGTGTGCAACGGCTGCCAGATGATGTCCAACCTGCGCACCCTGATCCCGGGAGCCGATCTGTGGCCGCGCTTCGTGCGCAACCGCTCCGAGCGCTTCGAGGCGCGCTTCAGCCTGGTGGAGGTGCAGGAGTCGCCGTCCGCCTTCTTCGCCGGCATGGCGGGTTCAGTGATGCCGATTGCCGTCTCCCACGGGGAAGGGCGAGTGGAGGTGCGTGACGCCGCTCACCTGAGCGCGTTGCAAGCCAGCGGTCTGGTGGGACTGCGCTTCGTGGACAACCGCGGCAAGGTCACCGAGCAGTACCCGGCCAACCCGAACGGTTCGCCGGACGGTATCAGCGCCGTGACCACCACAGACGGTCGCGCCACCATCATGATGCCGCATCCGGAGCGGGTGTTCCGCACCGTGGCCAACTCCTGGCACCCGGACAACTGGGGCGAGGACGGTGCCTGGATGCGGATGTTCCGCAACGCCCGGGTGCAACTGGGTTAATCCCGCAGCGCAACCTGCAACAATAAAAAACCGGCCAGCAGGCCGGTTTTTTTATCTCTGCCTCCTGCTAGCCGTTGCCCAGCTCGTGGGGGGTGAAATCCCCCCGATCCAGAATGCGCAGGCAGGCATCCACCACGGCCTCGTCCAGCTGGGCTCCCCGCATCCGTATGATGTGAGCCCTCGCCTGGGGAATGCCGAGGGCGGCGCGGTAGGGACGATCCGAAGACATGGACTCGACAATGTCGGCCACGGTGAGAATGCGCGCCTCCAGCAAGATCTGATCTCCCGTGAGACCCTCTGGATAGCCTGAGCCGTCGAGATACTCATGATGCTGGTGGATCATCTGGGCGATGGGCCAGGGGAAGGCGATGTCCTTGAGGACCTGGTAACCGGCGCCCGGGTGCTCCTTGACCAGGTTGAACTCCTGGGGGGTCAGCCTGCCCGGTTTGGTGAGGATGTCGACCGGTACCTGGATCTTGCCGATGTCGTGCACCATGGCCCCCAGATAGAGGCCGCGCAGCTGTTTGTCGCCCAGTACCAGCTCGCGGCCTATGGCCATGGCCAGGGTGGCGACATGCTTCTGGTGACCGGCTGTGTAGGGGTCGCGTTGTTCCAGTACGGCGGCGATGGCACCCAGGGCATCCTCCAGCGCCAGCTCCAGCTGACGGGCATGCAGCACCTTGTCCCGTTGTGCGGCGAGATAGGCCTGTTGAGTGCCACGGGCGTGCAGGCCATAGGCCAGGTAATCGGCCAGCTGGCTGAACAGTCGCACCTCCTCCTCGGTGAAGGCCCTGGCCTGCGGGCTGTGGATGAGCAGGGCGCCCCGCACGCTGGAATGCCACGGCAGCGGGAGCAGCAGGCGGGCCCGCAAGGTGGCCGAGTGATGGACAATCTCGCTCGCCAGTGCTTCGTTGCGTGGTTCGTCATCGCGGATGGCCTGACGCAAGGCAGGATCCCGGGTGAGCCAGCGGTCGTTGGCAAACCAGACGGCATTGCCCGCCTGCGCCAGGATCTGCAGCGCATCCGGCTCCGTGGCCTCCTGCAACACGGTGACGAGGGGAAAGCGGCCATCGAAGGTGATGGCGTCACAGATCTCCTGCAGCAGCATCTGCTCATCCCCCTGCCTGAGCATGGCATGGTGGGCACGGCCAATGGCCTCCAGGGTCCAGGTATATTGCAGCAACTGCTCCTGCTGCTGTTTCTTCTCCGTGATGTCATCGAAAAAGACCCCGACGCCGATCACCTGGCCCAGCTCATCGCGCAGGGGAAACTTGGTGGTGCTGAGCCAGCGGGCCTCGCCGCCCTTGAGGTAGGGTTCTTCGTGCCGGTGCGTTGTGCCGTTGGTCATGACCCTGAGATCGTCATCCCGATAGCGCTGGGCCAGTTCGGCCGGGAAAAAATCAGCATCGCACTTGCCGATGATCTGGGCCGGCTCCAGGGCGAGATCATCGGCCAGCAGCCGGTTGCAGGCGGTGAAGACGGAGCGGGTATCCTTGAGCAGGACGCGATAGGGCAGCTGATCCATCACCTGAGCGAAGAGAGGGCCAGCGGGCAACGGCAGCTGGGCGTCGAGCTGATGGCAGGATGAGGGTTCCGGTCTTGAAGTCATCTGTGCTCCTGCGGCTGATCAGCTGGTAGTGAAACGGTAGCCCGCCTGCCACACGGCGAGACAGGCGTTCACCACCTGCTCGTCATAGTGGACGCCGGCATAGCGCGCCAGCTGGGCGAAGGCATCGGTCAGCGACATGGCGCGGCGGAAGGGGCGGTGCGCCGTCATGGCAGCCAGCGAGTCCGCTACCCGGATGATCCTGGCCTCCAGGCAGATGGCATCACTCTGCAGGCCCTGCGGGTAGCCGCTGCCGTCCATGTTTTCGTGATGCTGCTGCACTATGGTGGCGATGGGCCAGGGGAAATCTATCTGCTGCAGGATGTCACTGCCGGCCTGAGGGTGCAGCTTGATCAGTTCAAACTCCACCGGCCTGAGCTCACGGGGGCGGGTGAGAATTTCGGCCGGGATCTGCAGCAGGCCTATGTTGTGCACCATGGCCGCGAGACCGAGCCCATCCAGCTGCTCCTGTGGCAGTTGCAGGTGTTGACCTATGGCCAGCGCCAGGTCGTGTACGCGCTTTTCATGGCCGGCCGTGCCGGGATCCTTGTGGGCGATGGCGGAGGAGAGTGCCGCTATGGTTTGAAACAGCAAGGTGCGCTGATGCTGCTCGCTCTCCTTGATATGGGTGATATCGACCAGTGCTCCTATGATGCCGGCCACCTTGCCCTGATGGTCATAGAAGAGATCCTTGAAGTTGAGCACCTGATAACGGTGGCCGCTGCGATCGAGCAGACTGTGCTCGAAATATTGCGGCTGTTTGCTGCGCAGTACCTCCATGTCCCGCTGGCTGTACTCGTCCGCCATCTCGGGCGGCAGAATTTCATCCACGCGTTTCCCCAGCAGCTCTGCCTTGCTGATGCCGGTGATCTGGGTAAAGGTCGGGTTGCAACTGATGAAGCGCCCTTCGACGTCCTTGTAGAACACGGGGATGGGGATCGCCTTGAGCAGGGATTCGTTGAAGCGCTGCATGTCCACCAGCTCCGCCTGCTGACGCAGGGCCAGCTGCTCGCTGTCCCGGCACAGCTGGATGGCGCGAGCCAGGTTGCCGAGGATGGGGCTGAACAGGTGGCACAGCTGTTCACCCTCTTGTTCGGCTCTGGGGGAGAGCAGCAGCATGAGGTAGCCCCCTTCGATCCGCAAGCGGTAGGCAAAGGGATAGGGGCGGGAGCCGGGCAGGGGGATGGGGCCGTGCAGGGTGCACTGCTCGCCGTCACTGACCCAGGCGGGCAGCGCCAGTGGTTGCCCGTGCTGCTGGATCAACTGCTCGTCCCCGATGGCCTTGACGATCTTGTACTCCCCCTGCGGCAACTGCTGCAGCACGAGACCAACCGGGCAGGCGCAGTGAAACAGAAAGCGTTGCAGCACCTTGGTCAGCAAGGCATCCAGGGTCACCTCGCGTCCAATGCAGAGGGCGAGATCGCAGACGATGGCCATGGCATGGTCGTTGTTCATGACGGCGTTGCTCCGTTGCAGAGAATGGCGCCATTGTGGAAGAGGGGATAATCCCCCGCCCGCAAACTGCCAATCTCGCCGAGTGAGAGGGCGCCGACCAGCTCGCGGGCGCCGCTATGGGTAAACAGCGTGCTCAGCTCGAGCTCGCTCTGCTGGCCAAAATGCTGCTGACGGCCGGCGCAGTAATAGAGCTCCAGTGTGTCGACCGGGCCGTGCTGGCGGAGCTTGCCGGCCAGTTCGATGGCATGGGCGGTCGGGCTATGGGGGGCCTTGAGCAGGGTGAGAATGCTGTGATCCGGCACCTCGCCGACACAGAGCAGGGCGCCCTCTTCGGTGACTGTGACCGGGATCCTCACGACCACGTCGCCATTGGCCCGCAGCAGACCCAGCGGCAGGTGGACGCCGTACTGATAGAACTGCGCCTGGGTCAGCGCCTGCTGAAATTGTTGCCGGACAAGCGACTGGTAGCGGCTGAAGGCGGGCTCCCAGTCGATGAAGGAGACCTTGTTGCCCTCCGTACTGGTGGCGAGCATGGGCTGGGCCATGAGTTGATAGCCATGCTCCAGCAGGGGATAGCTGTGATGGGGCAGTAGGCTGCAGATGACCGCCTGACTCGTCAGGGTCTGGCTGTCGAACAGGCAGGGCATGGCCTTGAACTGGCCGCTGCCCGCATTGACGCCTGCGTAGTTGACCCTGTCCGCCAGCCTGAGATAGATCCCCTCGAGGATGGAGGCGATGTTGGGGATCATGGCATCGAAGGTCAGAAAGAGGGTGGGGGGGCGGGCCGGATCCGGCCATTGCGCGAGCCGGGGCGCCAGCTGTTCGCAGAGCATGGCGGCAAGCCGGTCTGCATCGTCATTTTGGGGTAACGAGATCAGCCGGGGATCGTGGGATGACGGACGGGGCAGCAACCAGGCGCCCCTGTCATGAAAACCCTGTCGGCTGATGAGGCGGGGAAAGATGGCGCCGGAAAGCGAAATCGCCAGCTGCCGGCACTCTTGCTGCAGCTCGGCGACACGGTCGATATCCTGTTCGGCCAGCAACACATCGAGCCGACCGCCTCGATAGGGGAGCAGTGCATCGACCAGTGAGCGGGTATCAAAGAGGCAAAAGGAGGGTTGCGTCATGGCTCCTGGCTCCATTCCTGTATTTCATGAATATATCAGCAAGGGGCGGGGTGATGATACTCAGCGGTGACCTGCGATGTGACATAAGTGGTTATAAATACGCATAAAAAAAGAGCTTGCCACCTTGCGGCCGTGCTCTTGCTCAACCAGCAATAAAAAACCGGCCACCTGGGCCGGTTTTGTGTTTCTGGCAGAGGCGTTACTTAGCGCAGTACCAGGTTCTGGAAGCCCTGCACCAGGCTGATGACGGGTTGGGGGTAGATGCCCAGCGCCACCACAGCCGGACTTTGACCGTCACGTAGATGGGACTTGCCGATAAAGCCCAATGTCATGGGAATACCTGGGCGATTCCCTAACCTGGGATATAACGCTCCCACTTACACAAAAAATGACATGGTTTTGTTTGAATTCACGTCGGTGAATGGTTACACACATCCCAGTTTAAAAATAAAATTTGATCCCTTGGTGAACTGGATATAAGACTTACTCTGCACGGGACTCACAAGGAAGATAAAATGAAAAATGGAAGAACAGGATGGTTAAATATTTTAACCATCCTAGGGTCAGTAATGTTCACTGTTCAAACGGAGGCTGCAATACCTTATGTCAACTATCATCACACGGTTACGCAGCCGGATGGTTCGACACTTGAGTTGATCCTCAATGGTTCAACTCTTTACGCAGATCAACGTACTAAAGATGGCTATCCGGTTATCTATGACAATACCCTGAAAGGTTACGCTTATGCCAAGCTTTCAGAAAATGGAGAAATGTTTGAGTCGACCGGAATTCTAGTTACCAAGTCGAATGGTGTTAGCACCAGGTCCATACAGAAGGGCACCGATATTCCTCAACATGCCAAGCGTTCTATCGTGCAACGTAACGCCAAGCAATTACAAATTTTACAATATCAACCCCAGTCACCAAAAATCAGTGTTTTTGCCAATCAATATGCCAATGTAACAGGTAATGTTCGAGGGTTGACCATATTAATTCAGTTTCCTGATGAATCCAGTTCTATTCCACCCAGTGAGGTCATCAACTACACCAACCAAATCGGTTACACAGGCTATGGAAATGCACAATCAATCCGGGACTATTTTCGTGCTGTGTCTGGTAATAAATTAGACTATACCAATACTGTTGTTGGATATTATACGGCCAAGAAATATAAGTCCTACTACACAGACCCCACGATAACCTATGGTGCCAGAGCAAGAGAGTTGATAGCCGAAGCTCTGGATTGGCTTGAATACACCGAAGGCTTCGACTTTTCGACCATCTCGAAAGATAGTGACGGCAATATTCGTGGTTTGAACGTGTTCTATTCCGGCAGTACTGGTGGTGGCTGGGCTCAGGGCCTATGGCCTCATCAAGGTGGCTTGAACCGCTGGTGTGCTGATGGGGTCTGTGCATCCAAATACCAGATCTCCAACATGGATAGCAGTTTATCTATCGGGACCTTCATCCACGAGTCAGGACACCTGTTGTTCGGCTGGCCTGATCTTTACGATTACGATGGCAGCTCAGGAGGATCCGCTGGCTCGCACTGCATTATGGGATATGGCGGTGTAACCGGTAACAGACATAAAAAACCAGTTCCACCCAATGGCTACTTTCGCTCACTGAGTGGCTGGGAAACGATCACCGAGCTCAACCCTGCGGTTAACAGCAATGCTCCTTCAGGTCTATTGAGCCACCAGGCTAACAGCAACACACTATACCGCTGGTCCAACCCGAATAAAGCTGGTGAGGCTTTTTATATAGAGACAAGAACACAAGTCGGGCAAAATCAGTATATGCCAGGTCAAGGTCTGATTGTATGGCATGTTGATCCTAATGGCTCCAATAATAATGAGTGGTATCCATATGTTCAGATGGAGCATGCGGATGGGAATCGTGACCCAGAAAAAAATACTAATCTTGGTGATGCTTATGATATGTATCATGCTTCTGGGCAAGACACTTTCGGTGATACTCAGCCCAATGCGCTGTCCAGCCGAGGAACCAATTCACGCTGGTGGAGTGGTGCTGATTCAGGGTTGGAGCTGACTAATATCAGCGCTGTCTCAAGTCAAATGACATTTGGCATCGGTGGCAAGGGTAATTCAAATCAAGAGGAAAATTATTCAGGTTATCTGAGTGGGAAGGGCGTTAGCCATATTATTCCGAATGGCAGCTGGTTTCAATATGATGGTGGAACCCTGAGTGGTGTGTTGACCGGCCCCGGCAATGCTGATTTCGATTTGTCACTGGAAAAATGGCAGAATAGTACTTGGATAGCTGTGGCAACATCAACAAGCGTCACCTCGAATGAAGCGATTAACTATGTTGCAAGCAGTGGTTATTATCGGTTTAACGTTTATTCTTATAATGGTGCGGGGAACTATGATTTCACGTTGAGAAAATAGATTATTGTCATAAATATAAAGGGTCTTAATAAGCACATTAATGGAATGTGTCGACTAAAGTCCTATTCTTAATCTGTAGGTTTCATCTGCTGACAATCACATTAATCCGAAACCAGCCAAGCTGGTTTCGGATTTTTTCATCTCTGGAAGATGGCCAATGGTGCCTGACACAAGGGGCATTGGCCATCAGGGCGGGTTAGCGCAAGACCACGTTCTGGAAGCCCTGCACCAGGCTGATGACGGGTTGGGGGTAGATGCCCAGCGCCACCACTATGATGGCGGAGAGCAGGACCACCATGCCGCCCGAGGAGACGGCCCAGTCGGCCTTGGCATCGCGCAGCTGCATGCCGGGTTCCCGCAGATAGAGGGTGACCATGACGCGCAGGTAGTAATAGAGACCCAGGGCGCTGCCCAGCACTATGGCGCCGGAGAGCCACCACAGCTTGGCATCGACCGTCACCCCGATGAGATAGAACTTGCCGATGAAGCCCAGCGTCATGGGGATACCCGCGAGCGACAACATCATCACCGTCATGACGGCGGTCAGGTAGGGGCGGTGCCAGAACAGACCACGGTAGCTGTGCAGGGAGTCCGCATCCTTGCCGCGATAGGGGCTGGACATCATGCTGATGACGCCGAAGGCCCCCAGGCTGGTGAACAGGTACATCAGCAGGTAGACGCCGGCCGCTTCCACCGGCATCTGGCCGAGGCGGCTGGCGACGATCACCGCCAGCAGATAACCGAAGTGGGAGATGGAGGAGTAACCCATCATCCGCTTGATGTTGGTCTGCAGCAGGGCCAGCAGGTTGCCGATGACGATGGAGACGACCGCCATGGCGGCCAGCAGCCAGTGGATCATGGGATCTCCCGCCGCAGGCACCGCCAGGTAGAAGCGCAACAGCACGCAGAACACGGCTATCTTGCTGACGGTGGCCAGGAAGGTGGCCACAGGTGCCGGGGCGCCTTCGTACACGTCAGGTGTCCAGAGGTGGAAGGGGGCCAGGGAGAGCTTGAAGGCAAACCCCACCAGCATCAGTCCCAGACCGCCCATCAGCAGCGGGTGGTGAGCCGGGGTGGTGGCCAGGGTCAGGCCGAGATCGCTGAAGCTCAGGCTGCCCGCCTGGGCATAGAGCAGCGCCATGCCAAACAGCAGGAAGGCGGTGGCGGCGGCGGAGAGCACCATGTACTTGATGCTGGCCTCCAGCGAATGGCGCTCGCGGTAGGCGTAGCCCACCAGACCGAACATGGGCAGGGTCAGCATCTCGATCCCGATGAACAGGGAGGCGAGGTGGCGGGAACCGGCCAGCACCAGGCCGCCGGCGGTGGCGATCAGCAGCAGCAGGTAGAACTCTTCCCGGTTGTCCGGATAGCCCTTGAGCCAGGAGCGGCCGAAGGTGCAGGTGGCCAGGGCGCCGATGAGCACCAGCCCCATGTAGAAGACGGCGTAGCCGTCTATCTGCAGCAGCGGGGTGACCCCCTGATCACCCTGCGCCATGACGATGGGCAGGGAGAAGAGCGCCAGGTTGAGGCCCGCTATGGTGACGACGAAGGCGGTGTCGTCACAGCGCCGCCAGGCGATGGCCAGCATCAGGGCCAGCATGGCCCCCGTGGTCAGCAGCAGAGGCAACAGGGCCAGCAGTTGAGAAGCTGTGAATGTCATTGCAGTGCTCCTGTAATGGACAAGTAAGGCAACAGGGCCAGCGGTCGGGAAACAGTCAGGTTCATTGCAATGCTCCAGCGGACGGCAGTGCGTACCAGTGCAGCACGCTCATCAGGCTGCTGCCTGCGGTATCGAGCACCGGCTGGGGATAGACACCGAGCAGCACCAGCAGGCCGGCTATGGTCAGCATCATGGCCAGCTCGCGGCTGTCCAGTCCCTTGAGGATCTTGTCGTCCTTGGGTGCGCCGAAGCAGGCCCGTTGCAGCATGATGAGGGAGTAGACGGATGCCAGCACCAGACCGAAGGTGGCGATGATTGTGATGATGGGAGCGACCTGGAAGCTGCCGATGAGGATCAGGAACTCGCCGACGAAGTTGCCGGTACCCGGCATGCCAAGGGAGGCCACCGAGAAGAACAGCATGACGCCGGGCAGGTAGCGCAACCGGCCCCACAGGCCGCCCATCAGGCGCAGATCACGGGTGTGCAGCCGCTCGTAGAGCTGGCCGCACAGGATAAACAAACCGGCGGCGGAGAGACCGTGGGCGATCATCTGCACCACGGCGCCTTGCAGCGCCAGCTCGCTACCCGAGTAGATGGCGATCATCACGAAGCCCATGTGGGAGATGCTGGTGTAGGCCACCAGCCGCTTGATGTCGGTCTGGGCGAACGCCACTATGGCGCCGTAAACGATGCCGACCAGGCCCAGCAGCATGGCGTAGGGGGCAAACTCGGCGGAGGCCTCCGGGAACAGCGGCAGGGCGAAGCGCAGCAGACCGTAGGCGGCGGTTTTCAGCAAGATGCCGGCCAGGTCCACCGAGCCTGCGGTCGGCGCCTGACTGTGGGCATCCGGCAGCCAGCCGTGCAGCGGTACCAGCGGCATCTTGACCGCGAAGGCGATGAAGAAGCCCAGCATCAACAACCACTGGACGCCCTTGCTCATCGGGGTGTTGAGCAAGTCCTGATAGTCAAAGGTGAACACGCCGGTGGCGGCGTGGTGGGTCAGCACCAGACCCAGGATGGCGACCAGCATGATGAGGCCGCTGACCTGGGTGTAGATGAAGAACTTGGTGGCCGCGTTGATCCTGGACTTGCCGTCGGTGACCGAGTGGCCCCACAGCGCGATCAGGAAGTACATGGGGACCAGCATCATCTCCCAGAAGAAGAAGAACAGGAACAGATCCAGCGCCATGAAGACGCCGAGCACACCCCCCAGGATCCAGAGCAGGTTCAGGTGGAAGAAGCCGATGCGCTGCACGATTTCCTTCCAGGAACAGAGGATGGCCAGCACGCCGATGAAGCAGGTGAGCATCACCATCAAGAGCGACAAGCCATCCACCGCCAGATGCAGGGAGATGCCGAAGCGGGGGATCCAGGGCAACTGCAGTTCGGCGGCCCAGGCGGACACGCCCGTCTGGGTTGCAAGGGAAAAGTCACCGCTCCACCAGATGGCGCCGGAGAGCAGCAGGCAGGCGCTCATGGACAGCAGGGCGACCCAGCGCACGAAGTATTCACCGAAGCGCTCCGTCTGCCAACAGAGCAGACCGCCGATGAAGGGTATTAACAAGATCCAGAGTAAGGTCACGATATCAGCTCTCGTCTATGTTCTAGTCACTGTGCAGGCCCGTGGGCTTGCTGCGAGTTCAGGGGCTGCATCACGGGATCAGCCGAGCAGCAGCAGGGCCAGGATCAGGGCGGCGCCCATCCCCATGGAGGCTGCATACCAGCGCAACTTGCCGGAAACGGTCCAGGCCAACAGCTGGTGGCCACTCTGTGCCAGCCAGGCCGGCAGGTTCATCATCCAGTCCAGCGGATCCTTGCCGAGCAGGCGGGTGCTGAGCAGGTAGGGTTTGACCCACAGCTGATCGTACAACCAGTCAAAGCCCCAGGCATTGAACCAGAGGGTGCTGAGCAGACGGCCAGGCGCGCTGTTCGCCACGCTGGCGGCCAGTCGACGCTCACCCAGGAACAGGAAGGCGGCCAGGGCTATGCCCGCGATGGCGACTATGCCGGAGGCTATTTCCAGCGCATGACGACCCGCTTCTATGTGATCTCCCGGACCGGCCGGCAGTACTCCAGCCAGCGGCGGCACTATCAGGGCCCCGATCCCGGTGGAGAGCACCAGCAGCACCAGCAGCGGCAGCTGGTGGGCCAGGCCGTGGCCGGCGTGGGCCTCGGTCTGCACCTTGCCGTGGAAGGCGATGAAGATGAGGCGGAAGGTGTAGAGGGAGGTCAGGAAGGCCCCCACCAGACCGGCCCACAACAGTGTGGTCTGGCCGGATGCCTGCACCTGCCACAGGATGGCATCTTTACTGTAGAAACCGGCCGTGACCAGCGGCAGCGCGGCCAGCGCCGAGCCCCCCACCAGGAAGCAGGCATAGACCAGCGGCAGACTCTTGCGCAGGCCTCCCATCTTGAAGATGTTCTGCTCGTGGTGGGTCGCGACTATGACGGCACCGGCGGAGAGGAACAACAGTGCCTTGAAGAAGGCGTGGGTCATCAGGTGGAAGATGGCCCCTTCCCAGGCGCCGACCCCGAGGGCCAGGAACATGTAGCCTATCTGGCTCATGGTGGAGTAAGCCAGGATCCGCTTGATGTCGGTCTGTACCAGGGCCGCAAAACCCGCCAGCACCAGGGTAATGGCACCGACCAGTGCCACCAGATGCAGGATCTCGGGGGCCAGCAGGAAGAGGCCGTGGGTACGGGCGATGAGATAGACACCGGCGGTCACCATGGTCGCGGCGTGGATCAGGGCAGAGACAGGCGTCGGGCCCGCCATGGCATCCGCCAGCCAGGTTTGCAGCGGCAGCTGGGCCGATTTACCGACGGCGCCGCCGAGCAGCATCAGGCAGGCGAACGACAGGGCAGGGGATCCCTCGGCGAACATCGCGGGGGCGCGCACCAGCAGCTCATGGATGTTGAGGGTGCCCAGCTCCCGGTAGAGGACGAACAGGCCGATGGCGAGGAAGACGTCGCCGACCCGGGTCACCACGAACGCCTTCAGGGCGGCCGCCCCGTTGGCCGGGTTGCGGTAGTAGAAGCCGATCAGCAGGTAACTGCACAGCCCCACCCCTTCCCAGCCGAGGTAGACGAACAGCAGGTCATCGGCCAGCACCAGGAACACCATGCTGGCGATGAACAGGTTGGTGTAGGTGAAGAAGCGGGAATAGCCCTCTTCTCCGCGCATGTACCAGGAGGCGAACAGGTGGATGAAGAAGCCCACCCCGGTCACCACCCCCAGCATGGTCAGCGATAGGCCGTCCAGCGCCAAGCGGAAGGTGGGATTGAAGCTGCCCACCGACATCCATTGCCACAGGGTCTGGGTGTAGACACCGCCGACCGGCATGGTATTGAGGAAATCGATGCCGACCCACAGGGTGGTGAGGGCCGACAACCCTATGCTGCCGACGCCGATCAGTGCCGAGCTGCGCTCGCCGAAACGGCCGAGGGAGAAGGCCAGCACCAGCCATCCCAGCAGCGGGAATAGAAAAGTCAGGTATAAGAGGCTCATCCGCGCATCTCGCTCACAGTGTCCACGTTGAGGGTGTGGTAACGACGATAGAGCAGCAGTAACAGGGCCAGGCCTATACTGGCCTCCGCTGCCGCCAGAGAAATCACCAGTATGTACATGATCTGGCCATCGGCCTGGGCCCAGCGGCTGCCAGCCACCACGAACGCCAGCGCGGACGCATTCATCATGATCTCGATACTCATGAGGATAAACAGCAAGTTACGGCGGATCAGCAGACCGCACAAACCGATGCAAAACAGCACGGCGGCCAGCAGCAGACCGTGTTCCATGGGGATGCCACTCATTGCTGACCTCCTTCTTGAGATGGACTTGGTGCTGAGCGCACGGCAGTTTTGGGAACGGAAAGCACTTCTCCGCTCTTGTCTTCACGGCCCAGGTGGTAGGCGGTCACCAGACCCGCCAGCAGCAGGATGGAAGCGAGCTCCACCGCCAGCACATAAGGGCCGAACAGGGCGATGCCGACCTCTTTCGCGCTGACGTCGGTCAGACCAAGCTGACCCCCTGTCACGCCGAGGATGCCGTAGGCCAGAAAGCCCAGCAGGACGAGAGAGAGCAGGCCCGGACCCACCCAGGTGGTGGGGGTGAGCCAGTTCTTCTCCTGATCCTGGGACGATCCCAGGTTCAGCATCATCACCACGAACACGAACAGCACCATGATGGCGCCCGCGTAGACGATCACCTGCAGGGCACCCGCGAAGGAGGCACCCAGACAGAAGAAGATCATGGCCACGGCGATGAGCGAAATAATGAGATTGAGCAGCGCATGCATGGGATTGCTGGTGCTGATCACCCGCAGCGTGCTGTAAACGGCTACCAGGGCCGCGGCATAAAATGCCAGTTCCATGATTGACTCCTAGGGCAGCAGGCTCTTGACATCGATAGGTTTGGCTTCGTGCTCGGCATCCCCTTTCGGCTTGCCGTCGATGGCCATACCGCTCATGCGATAGAAGTTGTAATCCGGGTATTTGCCGGGCCCGCTGATCAGCAAGTCTTCCTTCTCGTACACCAGATCCTGGCGGCGGTATTCGCCCATCTCGAAATCCGGCGTCAGCTGGATAGCGGTGGTGGGGCAGGCCTCTTCGCACAGGCCGCAGAAGATGCAGCGGGAGAAGTTGATGCGAAAGAACTCCGGATACCAGCGACCATCGTCCCGCTCCGCTTTCTGCAGCGAGATGCAGCCGACCGGGCAGGCCACGGCGCAGAGGTTGCAGGCCACGCAGCGCTCGTCGCCGTCCGGGTCGCGGGTCAGCACGATGCGGCCACGGAAACGGGGGGCGGCATAGACAGCCTCTTCCGGGTAACTCAGGGTTTCGCGTGGTCGCCAGGCATGGGAAAACACCATGCCCAGACTGCGAAGTTGGGTACCGACACCCTTGATTATGCTAACAATTTTCATAGTCGTGCCTCACTGCACATTCATCAGCACCACAGCCCCTGAGCCTTGCATCCCGAGCGGGGTGCAAGACGCGAGGCAAGCAGACGTTCCAGCCAAACGGCATCACAATGTTCATATCCATTCCGGCCTCACTGCGCACTCATCAGCACCACGGCACCCGTGATCAGCATGTTGATCAGGGTCAGCGGCAGGCAGACTTTCCAGCCAAAGGACATCACCTGGTCAAAACGCGGACGGGGCAGGGAGGCCCGCAGCAGAATGAAGAGCACCATGAAGCAGGCGGTCTTCAGGGCAAACCAGATGAAGGGCGGCAACCAGGGGCCGTGCCAGCCACCGAAGAACAGGGTCACTATGAGGGAGGAGATCAGCACTATGCCGATGTACTCGCCCACGAAGAAGAGACCCCATTTCATGCCCGCATACTCGATGTGATAGCCGTCGGCGAGCTCCTGCTCGGCCTCCGGCTGGTCAAACGGGTGGCGGTGGGTGACGGCGACGCCGGCAAACAGGAAGGTGATGAAGCCCAGGATCTGGGGCACCACGTTCCACAAGCCCTCCTGGGCCTCGACTATGTCTCTCAGGTTGAAGCTGCCGGTCTGGATCACTATTCCCATCAGGGAGAGCCCCAGGAACACCTCATAGGAGAGGGTCTGGGCCGAGGCGCGCAGGCTGCCGAGCAATGAGTATTTGTTGTTGCTCGACCAGCCGGCGAACAGCACGGCATAGACCGCCAGTCCCGCGATGGCCAGTATGTAGAGCAGGCCCACGTTGAGATCCGCCACGCCCCAGGTGGGGGTGAGCGGCACCACGGCAAACGCCAGAATAAAGGCGGTAAAGGCTATGATGGGGGCCAGGATGAAGATCCGGCGATCCGCGAACGGCGGGATCCAGTCCTCCTTGAAGAACATCTTGACCATGTCGGCCGCCAGCTGCAGCAGGCCGAACGGGCCCACCCGGTTGGGGCCGTAGCGATCCTGCCACAGCGCCAGCAGGCGACGTTCGATGAAGCTCATGAAGGCGCCAGCCCCCACTATCCCCACCAGCACGATCAGCGCCTTGCCAACTTCAATCAGCAGCTCCATCAGGGAATCACTCATGCGATCGCCTCCTGCAGGTTGTTGATGTAGGCCTGTTGCAGCGCAGTCGGCAGACCGTTCACGCCGAGCGGCAGACCCAGCAGACCCTGTGCCAGAGCATGGCTCAGCCGCAGCTTGAGGCGCCAGTGGTTGCCACCCCAGGAGAAGCTCACCTGGTTGCCCGCGTTGAGGGCAAGGCGAGCCGCATCGGCCGGGTTCAGCACCAGCTCGGGCTCATTCATGCGGGCCTGGATCACCGGGCTGCGAGCGGAGAGCTCCTCGCCGCCAAACAGCTGGTCATAGTTGACCACCTGCAGGGCTTCCTGAGCCACGAAGGGGGCCGGTATGGCATCAAACCAGCCGAGATTGTCTTCACCCGGCTCCAGCAGGCGGCGACCGGGATCACCGGCGCGCAGCTTGCCGCCCACCTCGTCCTGGAACTTGTTCCAGGCTGACGGGGAGTTCCAGCCCGGCGCCCAGGCAAACGGCACCTGTTGCATCGGTTGGCGGGCACCGGCATAGCCTTCCATGGAGAAGTTGAAGGGGGAGTCCGGATCCTGGGCCACTCTCGGCTCGCTGACGTTCTGATCCGCCAGCATGGAGGTGCGACCGCTGTAGCGGTGCGGCTCACGAGCCAGCTTCATGCCACGGATCCGCAGCCCGGCGTTGGGCGAGGCTTCCAGCATGGGGGCGAGCAGCGGCGTCGAGGCGGCGCAGGCACTGCTGATCTCGTCAAGGTTCTGCCAGCGCAGGGGTTTGTGATCGAGAGCCCCCTGCAGCGCGGCCAGCCAGCGCCACCCTTCCCGGATCTGGATGTCGGCATTGTAGAAGGCCGGTGCATAGACCTGGAAGTAGCGCTGGGCACGGCCCTCCATATTGACGAGGGTACCATCGGCCTCGGCAAAGCTGGCGGCAGGCAGCACCAGATCGGCCTTCTGGGCTGTCTGGGTATCCTGATGATCGATCACCAGCAGGTGTTGCAGGCGGGCGATGGCCGCATCGACCCGATTGCGCGGGGCGCGGCGATAGAGATCGTTCTCCAGGGCCACCAGCGCCAGGTTATCCTGGGCTTCGACGCGCTCAAGGGCCGCTTCCAGCGATTTGCCTGCCGACTTGCCTGCATCCAGCATGGCCAGACCCAGACTGTTGGCCTCTTGCGCCACCAGTGCCAGGCTGACGTCCTGACCACGGCCCTTGAGGGCACGGGCTATGTTGCTGGCAGCCTCGATCAGTGCCAGAGTGCGGGCGCCGGAGCCTGCGATGATGAGCGGCTTTTTGGCGTTGCCAAGCAGGTCGGCCCAGCGAGCGGCTTGTGCCTGCTGTTCTTGGCCGAGATCGGCCAGGGCCGGGGCCGAGCTGTCGAGCAGATGGGCGATGGCGAAGCCGAGGCGGGCCTGATCCGCGTGGGGGGCGTGCAGTTTTTCTGCCGCCACGTCGTCGAGGCGGGTGCTATCCAGGCTGGTGATGAGCAGCGGGTAGCGCTCATTCTGGCCCAGGGTCTGCACCGCTGCGACCTGCCACAAGTCCACCTTCATCTTGCGGGCGATCTCGCGCGCCTTGCCCTTGACCGACTGGCGCAGGGCCAGGGCGATACGGGCGGCGCTCATGGTGACATCTTCACCCAGCACCAGAATGGCGTCGGCCTCTTCCATATCCCGCAGGCTCGGCGTGCGAATGCCGCCGTGTTGCAGTATGTGCAACATCTTTTGCAGGCACTCCCACTCGCTCTGCTCGACGCCGCAATAGAAGTTGTCGGCACCCACCAGCTCGCGCAGGGCGAAGTTGCTCTCCAGCGAGGCGCGGGGAGAGCCGATGCCGATGACGCCGGCCGCGGTGCGCAGGGCGTCGGCGGCACGGTTCAGGGCGCCGTCCACCGTGATGGCCAGCTTGTCGTTGCCGTCACGCAGCAATGGCTGACGCGGGCGATCCGCCAGATTGACGTAGCCATAGCCAAAGCGGCCGCGATCGCACAGGAAGTAGTGGTTGAGGCCACCGTGGAAGCGGTTCTCGATGCGGCGCAGTTCGCCGTAGCGCTCGCCCGGGCTGATGTTGCAACCGACCGAGCACTGCTGGCAGATGCTGGGGGCAAACTGCATGTCCCACTTGCGGTTGTAACGCTCGGAGTGGGTCTTGTCGGTGAACACGCCGGTGGGGCAGACCTCCACCAGGTTGCCGGAGAACTCGCTCTCCAGGGTGCCATCTTCGACCCGGCCGAAATAGACGTTGTCGTGGGCGCCATAGACACCCAGATCCTCGCCACCGGCGTAGTCCTTGTAGTAACGCACGCAGCGATAACAGGCGATGCAGCGGTTCATCTCGTGATTGATGAAAGGCCCCAGTTCCTGATTCTGGTGGGTGCGCTTGGTGAAGCGGTAGCGACGGCTGTTGTGGCCTGTCATCACCGTCATGTCCTGCAGGTGGCAGGCGCCACCCTCTTCACATACCGGGCAGTCGTGGGGGTGGTTGGTCATCTGCCACTCCACCACCGTCTTGCGGAATTCTTTCGCCTCCTCGTCTTCGATGGAGATATAGGTGCCATCGGTAGAGGGGGTCATGCAGGACATGACCAGGCGGCCGCGCTTGTCGTCGGCATTCTGATACTGCTTGACCGCACACTGGCGGCAGGCGCCGACGCTACCCAGCGCCGGGTGCCAGCAAAAATAGGGGACGTCCAGCCCTAAGGAGAGACAGGCTTGCAGCAGGTTGTCTGCCCCGTCTACCTCGTACTCTTTACCGTCTACAAAAATGGTGGCCATACAACTTCCCTGACATCAATTAGATAAAACGCGCAGATTGGATTAGCCGGCAGGCGTAATCAGACAATGGCGTCATCAAACATTCGTGAACTCTGGTTTGCACCTGTGTTGCATGAAACGGCCGATCAGGCTTCGCCCATCGGCCCTGCGTCCTCGTCTTACCAGCGTTCACCCAGCAGATTGGGCTGGATCCCTTTGAGCAGCTTGTGATTATCTTGCGGTCCCTTGATCCCGGCCTCGAACTCGGCGCGGAAATACTTGAGAGCGCTGCCAAGCGGCTCGACGGCGCCAGGGGCGTGGGCACAGAAGGTCTTGCCCGGGCCGAGGAAACTGACCAGCTGTTCCAGCGTTGCCAGATCTCCTTGCTGACCCTCGCCCCGCTCCAGCGCCCGCAGCAGCTTGACGCTCCAGGGCAGGCCGTCGCGACAGGGAGTGCACCAGCCACAGGATTCGCGGGCGAAGAACTCTTCCATGTTGCGCAAGAGCCCCACCATGTTGATGCTGTCATCCACCGCCATGGCGAGGCCCGTCCCCATGCGGGTGCCGACCTTGCCGATGCCGCCGGCATACATCTGGGCATCCAGGTGCTCGGGCAGCAGGAAGCCGGTACCGGCCCCCCCCGGTTGCCAGGCCTTGAGGCGGTAGCCGGGCTTCATGCCACCGGCGTAGTTTTCAAACAGCTCGCGGGCCGTGATGCCAAACGGCAGCTCCCAGACCCCAGGGTTGTTCACCTTGCCGGAGAAGCCCATCAGCTTGGTGCCGTGATCTTCGGAGCCCGGCAGCGCCAGCCCCTGATACCAGGCAACCCCGTTGCCTATGATGGCGGGCACGTTGCACAGGGTCTCGACGTTGTTGACGCAGGTCGGCTTGCCCCAGACGCCGGAGACGGCGGGGAAGGGGGGCTTGGCGCGCGGGTTGGCGCGGCGCCCTTCCAGGGAGTTGATGAGCGCCGTCTCTTCGCCGCAGATGTAACGACCGGCGCCGGTGTGGACGAACAGCTCGAAGTCAAAGCCCGAGCCCAGGATGTTCTTGCCGAGCAGGCCGGCTGCTTTGGCCTCTTCCACCGCGCGGCGCAGATTGATGGCGGCATCCACGTACTCGCCACGCAGGAAGATGTAGCCGCGATAGGCCTTGAGGGCCTTGGCGGAGATGATCATTCCCTCGATCAGCAGGTGGGGCAGTTGCTCCATCAGCAGCCGATCCTTGTAGGTATTCGGCTCCATCTCGTCGGCGTTGCAGAGGAGGTAACGTATGTTCATGCTCTCGTCTTTGGGCATCAGGCCCCACTTCACGCCGGTGGAGAAGCCGGCGCCACCGCGACCCTTGAGGCCGGCATCCTTGACGGTGCCGACTATCTCGTCCGGGCTCATCTGGCCGAGGGCTTTGCGGGCAGCGTCATAGCCCTGCTTGCTCTGGTATTCATCCAGCCAGACCGGCTGGCCGTCGTCACGCAGCCGCCAGGTGAGCGGATGGGTCTCGGGGGCGCGCGCGATCAGGTTGGCCGTGCCGATGGAGGCGAGAGGCGTGGTCGGCCGTGGGCTCATGGACATAGGTTGGCCTCCGGGGTCTTGTTGCGTTCAAGGCGCATGGGCAGATTGCCCTCGTGAAGACTCATGGGTAGGCCTCCAGGGTCTTGAGCAGGCTGATGGCATCGAGTCCGCCATAGGTGTCGTCGTCGATCATCAGCGCCGGTCCCTTGTCGCAGTTGCCGAGGCAGCAGACGGGCAGCAGGGTGAAGCGGCCGTCGGCGCTGGTCTGGCCGGGGGCCAGATCCATCACTTCCTTGAGGCCGGCCAGCAGCCCTTCGTGGCCGTTGATGTAACAGACCATGCTGTCACAGACCCGGATGATGTGGCGCCCGACCGGCTGGCGGAAGATCTGGCTGTAGAAAGTCGCAACCCCTTCCACGTCGCTGGCGGGAATGCCGAGTTCGGCAGCGATGGCATGGATGGCACCGTCCGGTACCCAGCCGCGGGCCTGTTGCACTATCTTGAGCGCTTCTATGCTGGCGGCGCGGGGATCTTCGTAGTGGTGTATCTCATGCCGGATGGCATCGCGTTCGGCCTGGCTCAGGACGAAGCCGTCCCCCTTGCCCTGGCACTCACTTTGCCCCTGCGGGGTCTGATTGTTTTGGCACTGACATTGCTGGCTCATGGCTTAACCTTTTGTGGCTTGTCCTTTTTGTCGCGTAACGGTTGTTTAGTAACAGCGGTTACTCAACGATCCACATCCGACATAACGAAATCGATACTGCCCAGGTAGGCGATGAGATCCGACACCATGCTGCCTCGGATCACCGAGGGGATCTGTTGCAGGTGAGCAAAGCTCGGGGTGCGGATCCGGGTCCGGTAACTCATGGTGGAGCCATCGCTGGTCAGGTAATAACTGTTGATCCCCTTGGTCGCCTCTATCATCTGGAAGGATTCGGCGGCCGGCATCACCGGGCCCCAGGACACTTGCAGGAAGTGGGTGATCAGGGTCTCTATGTCTTGCAGGGTGCGATCTTTGGGCGGTGGTGTAGTGAGCGGGTGATCCGCCTTGAATGGCCCCTCCGGCATGTTCTTCACACACTGCTCTATGATGCGCAGGCTCTGGCGCATCTCTTCGAGGCGTATCATGCCACGGTCGTACACATCACCGTTGGCACCAACCGGTACCTCGAACTCGAACTGATCGTAGCCCGAGTAAGGGCGCCATTTGCGTACGTCAAAGTTGAGGCCGGTGGCGCGCAGACCGCCCCCCGTGATGCCCCACGCCAATGCCTGCTCTGTGGTATAGGGGGCGACGCCTATGGTGCGGCCGCGCAATATGCTGTTGCGCATGGCCGCCTTCTCATAATCCATCAGCCGCTTGGGCAGCCAGTTCAGCAGGTTATCCTGGATGAGACGAGCCCAGCCCACCGGCAGATCGTGCGCCACGCCGCCGATACGGAACCAGGCCGGGTGCATGCGCGCGCCCGTGATGGCTTCGATGATGGTGTAGATCTTCTGCCTGTCGGTGAAGGTGAAGAAGACGGGGGTCATGGCACCCACGTCCTGGATATAGGTCCCGAGGAACAGCAGGTGGCTCTGGATGCGGAACAGCTCCGCCAGCATCACCCGGATCACGTCGACCCGGTTTGGCACCTTGATGCCCGCCAGCTTCTCGACCGCCAGCACATAAGGCAGGTTGTTCATGACGCCGCCCAGGTACTCGACCCGGTCGGTATAGGGGATGTAGCTGTGCCAGGACTGACGCTCACCCATCTTCTCGGCACCGCGGTGGTGATAGCCGATGTCGGGCACGCAGTCGCGGATCTCCTCGCCATCGAGCTGCAGCACCAGCCGGAAGGCGCCGTGGGCGGAGGGGTGGTTCGGGCCGAGGTTCAAGAACATGTAGTCCTCGTTCTCGTTGCCCCGGTTCATGCCCCACTCTTCTGGTTTGAACAGCAGGTTGTCCTGCTCCTGATCCTGTTTGACCGCATCGAGCATGAAGGGATCGAACTCGGTGGCGCGCGCCGGATAGTCTTTGCGCAGCGGGTGACCCTGCCAGCTCTTGGGCATCATGATGCGGGTCAGATGGGGGTGACCATCGAAGTTGATGCCCATCAGATCCCACACTTCTCGCTCGTACCAGTTGGCGTTGGGGAAGTGGCGGCTGATGGTTGGCAGGCTCAGATCGCTCTCTTTGAGCGGCACCTTCAGCATCACATCGGCGTTGCGGTCGATGGAGATGAGGTGATAGAAGACGGTGAAGTCGCTCTCGGGCAGGCCGTCGCGATGGCTGCGCATCCGCTCGTCGGTGGCGCTGAGATCAAACAGCATCACGAACGGGGAGGGGAGCTTGCGCAAGAAGCCCATCACGTCCAGCAGCAGCTCGCGGGAGAGCCAGACCACGGGCACGCCGGTGCGGGTGGTCTGAACGGTGAAGCGCTCGGCGCCAAAGTGGGCAAACAGCTCGCGGACCACCTGGGCATCCTGGTGATCGCTCGGTTGCCACTGGGCCATGGTGTAGTTACTGGGGAATTCTCGAGTCAGTTTCATGATCAGATCTCATCCGGCGTGCGCAGGTTGGTAACGTTGATCCGCTCGCCGCGCTTGCGTTCCTTCTCGGCCTGCATCTGGGGACGGTAGATCCCCTGATCGCCCACCACCCAGGAGAGGGGGCGGCGTTCCTTGCCGATGGAGTCCTGCAGCAGCATCAGGGCTTGCAGGAAGGCCTCGGGACGGGGCGGGCAGCCTGGAATGTAGACGTCGACCGGCAGGAACTTGTCCACGCCCTGTACCACTGAGTAGATGTCATACATGCCGCCCGAGTTGGCGCAGGCACCCATTGAGATGACCCACTTGGGTTCGAGCAGCTGTTCGTACAGGCGCTGGATGACGGGTGCCATCTTGATGAAGGGCGTCCCTGCTATCACCATGAAATCGGCCTGACGCGGCGAGGCTCGAATAACCTCGGCGCCGAAGCGGGCCACGTCATGGGGGGAGGTGAAGGCGGTACACATCTCTACGTAGCAGCAGGAGATGCCGAAGTTGTAGGGCCAGAGGGAATTCTTGCGACCCCAGTTGACGGTGTCTTGCAACACCTCCTCGAGACGCCCCATCATGATGCCGCGTTCAGCCTGTTGCGCCAGCGGATCATCGACTGTCTGGCGCTGTTCCTGGGGGTAGCGCTCAACCGGCGCATCCGGGTCAATCCGGGTCAGGGTGTACTTCATGGTGCAACCTCAAAGGGAATATCGGTAATTCAGTCTGGCTTCTTGTCAGTCAGAACGCGTTTCTTTGGTGCCCAGTCGAGGGCGCCGATGCGCCACAGGTAGATAAGACCTACCAGCAGCAGGGTGATAAAGATGGCGGCTTCAATAAAGCCGACCCAGCCACTCTCCCGAACGGAGACGGACCAGGCGAACAGATAGAGAGCCTCTACGTCGAAGATGACGAAGAACATGGCGACCAGGTAGAACTTGGCGGAGAAACGCAGACGGGCATTGCCAACCGAATCTATGCCCGATTCGAAGGGCTTGTTTTTGGCTCGACCGTAGGCACGGCCTCCCAGCAAGGCGGCCAGACCTATCATGATCAGGCACAGGCAAATGGCTGCAACGACATAGATAGCAAAAGCCCAATGCTGGACAGCAATATCAGCAAACATATAGGTTTTCCCTAACCGAATTAATCATGTGACTTAACAAGGGTGTTACGCATTATGCCACTTCCATACTGATTTACATGTCATTTCAAAGGATTAATTATTAATCATGGGGGGAAAAATCGGTTTTTGCTAGCAAGGTCAATTTTCTCATTTGAGAATCATTTTCAATGGCGCGAATAGACCCGGAAAACGGCGCGCCGCAGGGGCCTGTACAGCGTGGCATGCGGGGAAAATAGGGGATGCTGGTCGGATGACCGGGGCGATAACGGCTGGATGAGGCGCAAAGAAAACCCCGCTGGGCGGGGTTTGCTGATCAGGGTTTGAGGATGGGGAGCGCCTCTTCGGCGGCCTTGCCCTGGGAGAGGGTGATCTCGACCCGGCGGTTGGCCTGTCGGTGCTCAGGCGTGTCGTTGGCATAGCGCGGCTGGGCATCGGCCACCCCCTGAGCTATGACTCTGGTTGCGTCCAGCTTGGGGTTGGTGAGCAGGGTGTGGACGATGGAGGCCGAGCGCAGCACCGACAGCTCCCAGTTGCTGCGATAGAGCTCTATCGGCGCTTGCGAATTGTCTGTGTGGCCTGTCACCACCACCTTGCCTGGGATGTCGGCCAGTATGCCGGAGATCTTGCTGACCAGCGGAATGAACTGGGGCTGCAGGAAGGCCGAATCGGCCGGGAACAGCGCCTTCTCGCCTATGCGGATCACCAGCTGGCTGCCGAGCTGCTCCACCTCCAGATCCTTGGATTCAATCTGCGCCTTGAGCTGCTGCTCGAGTTTCTTCTTGGTAACCTGTACCCACTCCTGTTCCTTGGTCTTGTGCGGCCAGGCCTCGGTAGCACTCGGCTTCTCCGAGGCCCCTATGGTTTCGTTGAAGGGATCTGCCGCCGCGGTCGGTGCCTCTTTTTCCAGCACGGTTTCTTTATCCGGGCTGCTGGGGGCCGTTCTGGATTCCGGCTCCAGGATCCCGGTGCCGCCCTGCATCACAGGGGAACCCGCGGGTGGAGAGATGAGGCCGATTTTACCCAGCGACTCGATGAAGCCCTGGATCAGCACCCGGGTCTCGGATTGTTTGGCCATGGCAAAGGAGTAGAGCACCACGAACAGGGCGAACAACAGGGTCATGAAGTCGGCATAGGAAACCAGCCAGCGCTCGTGGTTCTCGGGCGCTTCAGGCTTTTTCTTTTTGGCCACCATGGCCTCCCAGATAAGGTTCGAGGGTAACTTGTAACCGGGCTTGCGACTCGCCATCCACGATGCAGAGGATACCGGTCAAGGTCATCTCCTTGTAGTGGCGGATGTCATGGGCAAACCCCTTGTAGCGGTTACCGAAGGGAAGAAAGATCAGGTTGGCGGCACCCACCCCGTAGATGGTGGCGATGAAGGCCACTGCGATGGCACCACCCAGTTTGTCAGGGGCATCCAGCAGGCCCATGGCGTGGATCAGGCCAAATACCGCGCCCACTATCCCCATGGTCGGGCAGTAGCCGCCCATGGCCTCGTAGAATTTGACTGTCTGCTCGAGATCCTCATGCTCGAACTCGATCTCGTTCTCCAACACCTCGTGGATCTTGGTCTTCTCGTAGCCATCGACCATCATCTGTACCCCTTTTTGCAGGAAGGGATCCTTGATCTCGTCGATCATGCCCTCCAGGGCCAGCATGCCGCTGCGTCTGGCGTTGCCGGCCAGGGTTTCCAGCAACTGCGCCTGCTCCAGCATGTCGAGCTTGGGGGGGGCAAGCAGCCACTTGAAGCGCTTGAAGGTTTTACCGACGACGGAGAAGGGAAACTGGGTCAGTGCGGCACCGACAGTACCACCGATCACTATGAGGAAGGCTGGCAGATCGAGCAGGGCGCTGGGATGGCCCCCCTCGATGATGTTACCGCCAAGGATACAGATTATTGCAAAAATCAGGCCAATCAAGCTCATTCTTTGTACGTCCCTGGATATTGATAATGGCTAGTGTAGCTATTTAAGTATCAGTTTTTCAAAATGATATCCAATCGGTGAGCAATAAATCAGAGCCGGGTCCGGCGGGAAAATATTTGACGGCGCAGGGCGGAACATCTGTCTGGACAGGGCGAGAAACCAGGCATGTTCATTCCTGGGTGGGCAAGGACACCTGATAGGGAGGATGTCCCCAGAATAGTGCCTGTGTTTTTCGGGAGGAGGGTGAGAGCATTAGCCGCTCGAGAGCCGATGGCGCAGGCCAGAAAGCAAAAAGCCCGACCAGTGGGTCGGGCTTTGCAATTTGGCGGTGAGGGAGGGATTCGAACCCTCGATACGTTGCCGTATACACACTTTCCAGGCGTGCTCCTTCAGCCACTCGGACACCTCACCAAATTTTGGTCTGTTGTTTAGGGTGCTCAGCCAACACCTTGTTCACTGCGCCGTTGCGCTGGAACGGGGCGTAATTTAGGGGAAAGGGCTGCCGGGGTCAACCACTTTTCCCCTTATTTTTCATAATCTTTATCGGATGCCTATCCCTTGAACAGAATGCCGGTTTTTTAAACCCGATCAGGGCTTGTCCAGGATGATCAGGCTGTCGGGCAGCTCATTCTGATCCCGGGTTGCCGGGAAGGCATCGGTCAGGATGGCGCTGGTGCGCTCCACGCACTCGATGAATCCCTGCTCCACTTCCCGGTTGCGCACCCGTTGGGTGAAGTCGTCGATGATCGCCTGCCACTGGGCATTGTCGATGTGCTGGGCTATGCCGTCGTCCACCAGTATCTCCACATAGTGCTCGGCCACCGAGACAAAGATCAGCACCCCCAGCCGGTCCCGGGTGCGGTGCAGACCCTGTTCGACAAACTGCAGGCGAGCCATCAGCGCCGCCCTGTGCCGGCGTACCTTCTTCGGGATCAGGTACATCTTGATGGGGGTCCAGTGGAACAACAGGCTCAGCAGCAGCCAGACCGACCACTGTGCCAGCAGGATCTCGTACCAGCCGAGCCAGAAGCCGAGCTCGAAGACCAGCAGGGGCGTGAGCATGGCAATCAGCGCTGCCCACAGGGTGGGAATATAACGATAGCCGTCGCTGGCTGGCGCCAGCACTGTGACCAGTTCAGCATCCGTTTCCAGCTCAGCCTCGCGAACCTTGGCCTGCAGCGTGTGGAAGAACTGTTTAGAAATCATGGTGTCGTCTCTTCATTCCTGTATTCCTGTTACCAACCACCGGAGGCTCCGCCGCCGCCAAAACTGCCGCCGCCCCCGCTGAAACCGCCCCCGCTGCCGCCACGGCCACCGAAGCTGCCGGCCCCGAAGCCTCCGGTCAGCAAGGCCGCGCGGCGTCGGCCACCGCTGCCGCCCCCTCCGCCACCGCCGCGCAGGTTGTGCAGCACTAGCATCACAATCACCATCAGGATGAACAGCCAGGGGCCGCCCAGTTTGCCCTCCTGTTTGTCGGTGTCCACCGGCGTATACTCACCCGCCAGCGCTTGCATGATGCTCCGGCTGCCGGCGACCACGCCGGCGACCATGTCGCCACGCTTGAAGGCGGGCAGGATCCGGGTCTGGATGATGTTGGCCGCAATGGCGTCGGGCAGGGCACCTTCCAGCCCATAACCCACCTCGATGCGCACCTTGCGTTCATCCTGGGCGATCAACAGCAGGACGCCGTTGTTCTTGCCCTTCTGACCTATGCCCCAGTGGCGGCCGAGCTGGTAGCCGTACTCCTCTATGGTGTCGCCACCCAGCGTGTCGATGGAGACCACCACCAGCTGGATGCCGCTGCGCTTTTCAAACGCGGCCAGTTGCTGGGTCAGCTGATGGGCCTGCTTGCGGGACATCAGGTTCGCCTCGTCCACCACCCGGCCGCTGAGGGCCGGAAAGGTGGGGGCGGCTTGCAGCGCCGCCGTCCACAGCAGCAGACAGGGCAACAGCCAGCGAACAAGCCTACTCATTGGAAGCTGACCTTGGGCGCCTCATCGGCACCTGGCTTGGCACTGAAGCTAGGTTTGGCCTCCAGATCCGAATAGAGCAACTTGGACCAGATGACGCCGGGGAAGGTGCGGATCTCGGTATTGAACTGGCGCACCGCCTCTATGTAGTCGCGGCGGGCCACAGAGATACGGTTCTCGGTGCCTTCCAGCTGGGCCTGAAGGGTGAGGAACTGCTGATCCGCCTTCAGGTCCGGATAGCGTTCGACCACTACCATCAGTCGGGAGAGGGCGCTGGAGAGCTGGTTCTGGGCCGCTTCAAACTCCTTGAGCTGGGCGGGATCGCTCACCTGCACGCTGCCGACCCGGGCACGGGCGTCGGTGACAGCTTTCAGGGTCTCCTGCTCATGGCTGGCATAGCCCTTGACGGTGGCCACCAGATTGGGAATGAGATCGGCCCGGCGCTGGTACTGGTTCTCGACCTGGCCCCAGCTCGCCTTGACCTGTTCATCCAGGGTCGGAATGTTGTTCATGCCGCAACCCGTCAGTCCCAGCAGCAGGGTCAGGGTCAACAGGCTCTGCGTTGTCCTGCGCCAGAGTGAAGTGGCCATCTTGTTGTTCTCCATTGAAATTTTTAGCGGATATAGGTGCACCATAACAGCTTGTGGTCAACTGCCACAACGGGCGGGCAGCCTGGGTTTGCTGTACGCCATCGAGACCTTGGGCAATTGCGGCTTGTCCTTGAGCCAGGAGGCCAGCTCGGCGCCGCAGCCATTGCCGGGCGGGATCGGGGCCTGGGGCTGGCAATCCGGACTGCCAGCCGGACAGCGCAGGCGCACATGGAAGTGGCTGAAGTGGCCGACCCAGGGACGCAGCTTGGCGACCCAGGGTTCGTCAGCGGCCCGTTTGCACACCTCGCCCTTGAGCACAGGGTTGATAAAGATGCGGGCCACCTCGGGCTTGCTGGCCGCGAGGCGCAGCAGTTCCAGTTGCTGGGGACCGAAGCGTCCCGGCAAGACCCGGTAACTGGACTCGTCGATGAGCGCCCACTCCCTGGGGGCATCCTGCTCCCATTTGCTGATGGGCTGGTTGGCCATCCGAAACCAGATGTCGGCATCGAGCCCGGTCTGGTGGCTGCGATGGCCCGAGCTGAAGGGGCCGCCGTGGGCCATGGCCAGATCGGCGATATAGAGATCCGGCATGCCAGCCATCCGGGTCTGGTTTGCCAGGGTAGTGAGGTAGTGAATAAGGTCGGGGTGACCGTAGTAGCGCAGTCGTTTGCTGCGGATCACCTGATAGCCGGGCCCGGTCAGCGGCAGGGCCATGCCATTTTTGAGGCAGCCGGCCGAATAGCCGCCAATGGCTTCGGGATCGATCGGGCGGCTGGTCCCGGTATGCAGGGCACTGGCCATGAAGAGCAGGGTGGTAGCAAGCATGAGACTCCCGACAATCACGCTAAGAGGTGGGCTCAGATAGCCCCAATCATATCAAGAGTCTGGCAAGGTCGTCATCCGACTTGCCGGTCGGGTTGCATCTTGGCGTCCGGCTCCCGCACAATGCGCGCCACAGCCAGGTGAGCGCATGAGAGCATGAGGAGAAGGAGATGAAGGTGAGTGAGCTGGTGGAGAAGGCGGGGCTCTGTTGCCTGATGCCTCCCGCCCGACGTTTTTATCTTGTGATGGGGGTCTTGCTGCTGGCGAGTCTGGTAACCGTGCTGGCCGCAATCGGCTTGGGTTATCCGACGATGGGGCTGCTGCCCTGGGTGGGTCTGGTGTTTGGCGGCATAGTGCTGCTGATGATGGTGCTGCCTCGCAACTGGCAGCGCTGGCGACTGGCCGAGCTCGCCTGGGACGATGAGCGCCTCTATCTGCTCAATGGCAGCGATGACAGGGCGCTGGCACTGCCAAGAGCGGCCCTGGTTGGCATAGAGCGGGATCGCAAGGTGGGCCACGACGGCCAGTGGCTGGAGTTCAGCCTGGATCTCAGGCTCGATGGCGAGCAGCTTGCGGCGGCGACCAAACTGATGGGGCTAGGCCGTGAGGGAACCCACGAGGTCGCGCCCGGCATTTATCGCTTCGGCTTTAAACGGGCCTGGCACGGTCGCCGTGCACTCAAGGAGATACTCAGGGCGCTGCTCCCCATTTGAGCTGACTATTTTCTCGACAATCCACCTCAAAGCTCAGATACTGCCAGTGACTCGAATTGATCTTGCCTGTTCTGTTCGCCCAAGAGATCAATGACTTGAGTGAACAGGACGGGGAGTGCCTCGGCATGATGCCCTGGCAGGTCCGGCATGGAGGTTGTGCCCTTACTTCTGTGTTGGTGATTGGATAGAGAAGGCACCTTGAATCGAGAGTGGATGGCATGAAGATTTACGTAGGTAATCTGTCGTACCGGATGACGGCCGACGAACTGACAACCGTGTTCAGCCAATTTGGGCAGGTAGAAAAGGTCGATATCATCATCGATCGCGATACCGGTCAGTCCAAGGGGTTTGGCTTTATTGAAATGCCTGTCAATGGCGATGCCGAGAAGGCCATCGCCGGTTTGCATGGCACCGAAATCGGTGGCCGCACTATCACAGTCAACCAAGCCAAACCGAAGACAGATGCACCACGTGGTCGCCCCCAGCGTCATCGTTGAGTTGCCTCGATAATGCAAAACGGCATGGGTATCTCCCATGCCGTTTTTGTTGGTGCGGCGCCATGCCGCTGTCACTCAGGGTCAGGGCACGTCATACCCGAGCGCCGCCTTGCGAATGCGGAACCACTGCTGGCGAGTGAGCACAATGGACTCGGCGGCCACGGCGGCGGCGATCCGCTCCCGCTTGCCTGATCCTATCAGCGGCAACGGCTGGCTTGGCAGCATCATCACCCAGGCGTAGACCAGCTGCTCTATGTGCTGAGCGCCCACTTCATGGCGGATCTGCTCGAGCTCGGCGCGCAGCGGCGCATACTCCTGGCCGTTGAACAGGCGTCCGCCACCGAGGCAGGACCAGGCCATGGGTTTGATGCGCAGTTGCTGGCATTGATCCAGGGTGCCATCCAGGGTGGTGCTCTGGTTCAGCGGCGAGATCTCCAGCTGGTTGGTGACCAGCGGGAAGGGCAGGCGCGACTGCAGCAGCTCGAACTGGCGAGGGGTGAAGTTGGATACCCCGGCGTGCTTGATCTTGCCTGCCTGCCTGAGGGTGATGAAGGCATCGGCCACCTCGTCGGCATCCATCAGGGGATCCGGACGGTGGATCAGCAGCAGATCAAGATGGTCGGTGCCGAGCTTTTGCAAGGAGGCCTCGGCGCTGGCGACGATATGGGTCTTGCCGGTGTTGTAGTGGTTGAGGGCATGTTCCGGCCTGGCGGTGAGGGCGATGCCACACTTGCTGACGATCTCCATCCGCTCGCGCAGGGAAGGCTCGAGGCGCAGGGCCTTGCCGAACGCCTCCTCGCACTGGTAACCGCCGTAGATGTCGGCGTGATCCAGGGTGGTCACTCCCAGATCCAGGTGGTACTTCATCAGGTCGAGCAGCGCGGCCGGGGAAAGTTGCCACTCCATCAGACGCCAGTAGCCCATGATGAGGCGGGAGAAGGTCGGGCCCTGATCGTGCAGGGCGACGCGAGATACAGACATGAGTGACTCCTTGGGAAATTAATGCTGTCAGCATCTTGGTCTCTTCTGCCTGGCAAGGCAATAATGCGGCTTTTGTTCACTCGAACTTTGGTTCTGACGGGATATATATGGAAGGATTTGCCGAGCGGTTGCGGAGTCTGATCGGGGCGGGCAGCATCAGTGCGTTTGCGCGTAAAGTCGGCTTGAGCGAAGCCCTGATCCGCAAATATTTGAAGGGGGCCGAGCCCGGCCTTGGCAAGGCAAACCAGATCGCCATGGGGGCCAACTGCTCGCTGGAGTGGCTTGCTACCGGCTGTGGTTATCTTTACCGACAGGCAGAAGTGGTGGATCGGGAGGCGCTGGCCGCCGCAGGCGCCCTGCTGCAGGAGCTGCAGCCGGCGCCATCCCTGCCTGATGAAAGGCAACTGGTCACCCTGCTCGCCTACTACCAGTTCCTGCGCAGCCACAAGAAGGCCGACGGCTTCCTGGATCTGGCGCTGGCGCGCGAATTTGGCAAGCACCTCAATGAGGCATGAACCCGGATGGGCATAGCCGGCCAACTCTTGGCGGCAGCCGGTTATTATTCTGATAACCTCTAAACAGACGGCAGATCCGGGGAGAGGGTGATGGGCTATCTGATCTTGGGCAGTGGTGGATTGGGCACGGCGCTGGCCAGGGAGCTGTCGGACCGGGGCGAGGAGCTGGTGCTGGCGGGCAGGCAACTGCCAAAAGGGCTGGATCCGGCCTGCTACTTCCCGTTGCAGGAGGTGGATCCACTCTCCTTCGATGCACTGTTCACCCTCTATGACACGACCACCCTGCCGAACGTGGTGATCAACACCATAGGCTTGCTGCACGACATCAACTTCATGCCGGAGCGGCGGGTGGAGGAGGTCAATCCCAAGTGGCTGTGCGACAGCCTGCTGGCCAATGCCTGGCCACATCTGGCCATCGGCGCCTGCCTGAGCCGCCGCATGGCCCCGGATGCCAGCTTGTGGCTCTGCTCTCTCTCCGATCTGGCCGGCAGCCTGACCGCCAATGAGACGGGCAGCCGCTACAGCTACCGGATGAGCAAGGCGGCCCTCAACATGGGGGCCAGGACGCTGGCGCTCGAATGGCGGGACCGCTTCCCCGGCGCCGGGGTGATCACTGTGCACCCGGGTCCCATGAATACCCCCATGAACCAGCCCTTTCTCCATGAGCTGGTTCCCGACAGCCTGCAGGATCCGGCCTGGGTCGCCCCCCGTTTGCTGGATCTGATCGCCGGTTTGTCGATGGTGCAATCCGGCGCCTTTGTGGATCTGCAGGGGCAGCCGCTACCCTGGTAAGCCGTCACCGGGTTCACATTCCGGCGACTCCCTGCTTGCCAAGCCCGCCCGGGCTGGCTAACGTCGTCCTCCTGCACCAGGAGGGATGTCATGCGCTACATCGATTTACGAAGTGATACGGTCACCCAGCCCACGGATGCCATGCGCCAGAGCATGCTGCATGCCGAGGTCGGGGACGATGTCTATGGGGAGGATCCGGGCGTCAATGCGCTGGAAGCCTATGGCGCCGACCTGCTTGGCAAGGAGGCCGCGCTGTTCGTGCCGTCCGGCACCATGTCCAACCTGCTGGCGGTGATGAGCCATTGCCAGCGAGGGGAAGGGGCCGTGCTGGGCTCGGCAGCCCACATCTATCGCTACGAGGCGCAGGGTTCTGCCGTGCTGGGGTCTGTGGCCCTGCAACCCGTGCCCATGCAGGCCGATGGCTCGCTGGCACTGGCGGATGTGCGGGCGGCCATCGCCCCTGACGATGCCCATTTTGCCCAGACCCGCCTCGTCTGCCTCGAAAACACCCATAACGGCAAGGTGCTGCCCTTGCCTTATCTGCGCGAGATGCGCGAGTTTGTCGACGAGCATGGCTTGCAGTTGCACCTAGACGGCGCGCGTCTGTTCAACGCCGTGGTGGCGAGTGGCCATACGGTGTGCGAGCTGGTCGCGCCGTTTGACAGTGTCTCCATCTGCCTCTCCAAGGGGCTGGGGGCGCCGGTGGGATCGCTGCTGGTGGGTTCCCATGCCTTCATCGCCCGTGCCAGAAGGCTGCGCAAGATGCTGGGTGGTGGCATGCGTCAGGCGGGGATCCTGGCCCAGGCCGGCCTGTTTGCCCTGCAGCAGCATGTGGTACGCCTCGCAGACGATCACCGCCGTGCCAGACGGCTGGCCGAAGGGCTGGCGGCGCTGCCCGGCATCAGGCTGGATCTGGCGCAGGTGCAGACCAACATGGTGTTCCTGCAACTGACGAGTGGCGAGAGTGCACCCTTGCTGGCCTTCATGAAGGAGCGGGGGATCCTCTTCTCCGGTTATGGCGAGTTGCGGCTGGTGACTCATCTGCAGATCCATGATGATGATATCGAAGAGGTGATCGACGCCTTTACCGAGTACCTAGGAGCGCATTGATACGGGTTGCTCACTACAGAAACAACACAGGGCGCCGCGGCGCCCTGTTTCATTTGTGAATGATGTTGTTCGTTACGCCTGTCGCTGGCCTGTCATCAGCATGGCCTCGTCGGTGGCATCGTAGATCATCACGGCGATATGGGTCACCTGACCGCCAAAATCGGCCAGCGGCACCAGGGTCAGATTTTGGAACATGTGGGGGGCCGAGCCCGTGATGGGGCGATAGTTGGAGAAACGCAGCAGATAGGGTTTCTGCTCCCAGGTGCTGAAGGCGCGATTGTTGAGCTTGAACACCATGTTGGCCTTGCGTTCGAACCAGGCCTTGTCAACGTCGGGGAAGAGATCGAACAGCACGCCATCGCGCACCTCACCGGCCAGCCGGCCGCTGTGGCTCTCCATGAAGCCGTTCCACACCTGCACCCTGTACTCCTTGTCGAGCACCACCAGCCCCACGTCCAGGTTCTGGACTATGTTCATCAGCCAATGAAATTCACGAATTTCCATGGTCACTCCTTAGAGCATGTGCATGATTTTGTTGTTCATGGTGGCGATGGAATCTTCGGTAAACAGCAGCAGCAGGTCACACTGCACCGCGTAATCCTGGACCCGGTAGTTGATCTCGATGGCCAGGGTGCGGCGCCAGCGGCTCTTGTTGGTGTTGATGAGATCCTTGATGGGCCTGTGCTGGCCGAGCACCACAGGGTGACCTTGGCTGAAGGGGGTATCGAGCTGGCTGGCGTAACCGCGCAGGAAGGCGCCGATCAGCACGTTGGCCGTGTCCATCAAGAGTTCCAGCTCGGCATTGCGATCCAGCGCGCCCTGATGGTTCATCAGCCGGGCCAGATCCTTGAAGCTGGAGTCGTGAAACAGGATCAGCGCTTCGCCGGCGATCCCCGCCCCGATGAAGCCCTGACAGACGGCGGAGAGGGTATCCGAATCGGCGGCGGCCGAGAGGGCCATGTGCAACTCGGAGACTTCCAGTACGTTGACATTTGGGATGGGCAGCACCACGAAGGCGTTGAGCAGACGGGCAAGCAGGTCGGCAGCCTGGCCCATGGAGACGTTGGCAAGCTCCTGGTAAACGTCGCGGATCTCGGGGGTGATCTTGACGCCGACATCGGCATCAGGTTCACCTGCCGCCAGGCCCTCGAGCAAGGCAGGCGCAGCGGCGACGCCATTGGGTTGCCACAAACCGTGTTGTCTGAGCAGGGCGCTCAGGGTCTCGGGGGCGGCGGGTTTCTTGATGAAATCGAGGGCGCCCAGGCTCATGACCCTTTGATGCGCCTCGGGCTGGATGTCGCCAGAGACGACGAACACCTTGTTGCGCAGCCCTTCCTGTTGCAGTGTCTCCAACACCCCGTAGCCGTCCATTTCCGGCATGGTCAGATCCAGAAAGATCAGATCGCCATGCCCCATCAGCACCTGTTCCACCCCTTCGAGCCCGTTTGCGGCGTAATGCAGCGTCACATCCCAGTCGGAAGGAAGGGCGCGGGCCAGCTGCTTACGAGCGAATCCTGAGTCATCACATATCAATACATTCATAGTGTTAGGCTGGCCTGGTCAACGAGGATTGCTATAAGTGTGGCCCGCTGACGGTCAGATGCAATGGGACAAACTGGTTGCCGGTGAAAATTGGTTGTCCCATTGATGGTTCCGGTAGCGCGCTGAGTATTTTTCAACGAATTCAGCGAACATCTTAACACGCAGCGGGGCGAACTGAGGCTGGCAGCGCAACATATAGAAGGGGCGATTGCCGGTTTTCCAGTCCGGCAGCACGGCGACCAGTTGCTCATCCTGCAGGAAGGGGTGCACGTAGTGGCGCGGTGCGTTGACTATTCCCAGATGCCGTCTGGCGGCCCTGACAGCCGCCTGGGTCTGGTTGACGGTGAGCTTGGCGGCGCGCTTGATCTGCACCGTCTGCTCGTCCCGGCCGGTCAGTTGCCAGTGCTGATGGGGCCAGCAGTAGATCAGGGAGTGCTCCTCCAGCTGGGCCGGGTGCGCCGGTGTGCCCATCTTTTCCAGATAGAGTCTGGAGGCGAACAGGCCGTATTCGATGTGACCGAGGCACTGGGCATTGGTCATGGATTGCGGCAGTTCACCGTTGAAAAACACCAGATCCCGATCGTTGTCGAGCAGGTGTTGATGGTCGTTGGTCTGGGCGATGTCAAACCGCACCGCCGGGTAGTGCAGGCCAAAATCCGCCAGCATGTCGACCAGTATGGTGTTGGAGAGCGCGATAGGCGCGGCGAGGCGGATCACCCCGTTGATGTCGGCTTCCCGGCCCTGGATTTCACCCGTGGCCTGCTCAATCTCGGCCAGCGGGGTGCACAGACGCTCGTAATATCTGAGCCCGTCGTCGGTGAGGCGGAGTTTGCGGGTGGATCTGTGTAGCAAGGAGCAGCCGAGCTGCTCTTCCAGCTGAGAAATACGTCGACTGATGGTGCCGGTAGGCATGCCCAGTGCGGCAGCCGCGTGGGAGAAGCCTCCCTCTTGCACCACCTTGACGAACAGATAGAACTCTTCGATGTACTTCATAAGCGGTGTTCTGGGTGTAACAAGGGAGTGACCTTAAAAAGAGCCGCCCGCCTTGGCAAGTGCAATCCGGCGTTTAATTGATCTGGATTAGATTCGACTCCCGCTGGTATTGGTGCAACAGGCGGACAAATTCGGCCGGATCCCGGTCCAGGCTGTTGTCCGGCACCAGCAGATCGTAACCGAGCAGGTCACGCAAGCGGGTCATGCGATTGGCCAGCATGGCGATCACCCCCTCGTAGCGCTGACCAGACGGGGAGCGAAAGTGGCTCTCTTCCAGCAATCCCTCCCCCTGAAAGGCATCACCGCAGCCGCCGCTGGCACAATCTTGTCGTTCACTGCGCAGGGCTTGCAACAGCACTGCCCGCTGTTCGGTCAGCAGGCGCACGGCCAATCTGGGTGTGATCAATGTCAAAAAATCGTCGTAATCTTTTATCTTCAAACCTATGTAGGGCAGGGCGACCAGATCCCAGCCCAGATGAATGCGTGGTTGGTCAATACGTTGAATATTTCTCCATTTCAGGATCCAACCGCCGTATTTATGGTGATATTGCAAACAATCGTGACAGAGCGAGAGGCTGAAATGGGGTTCAACCAGCTTCAATGAGCCGATAAATATCATCATCAGACCCGCCAACAGGCCGGAGACGAAGGGGATTAGTGGTTGTTCACGGAATAAAAAAAGTATAAAAATCATAGTAATGGTTACTATGATGCCCAACAATATCAAGGTGAGTCCGTTTTTCCTGACCATGGGTTTCACATGTAGCGTTTTCATATGAAGTCAGCCCTTGTGCGCATGCTTATTTCCAGATTATGGGCTGGATCCGATTTTGTACCAGCACCGGGCGTCCCGATAGGGCGTCTTGTTGCAGGGTTTCCCTGTGATCACACATCATGAATCACCATATTAGATGAATACGCTAGACGAACGGTTATTGAACGGGATGGATGTGCTGCATACCCCGATCTGGGTTTATGACATCCGCCACCATCATATCTACTGGGCCAACCGCACCGCATTGGGGGTGTGGGAAGCCAGCTCGCTTGCCGAACTGCAATCGCGCGACTTCTCGGCCGACATGGCCGATGCCATCGACTTGTTGCTGCAACGCTATCTCGGTGATTTTCAGCAGGGGCGCAGCTACAGCGAGTGGTGGACTCTCTCGCCCAAGGGCGTCAAGAAGCAGATCTACCTGCGGCTGTCCGGCATTCAGCTGGCTGGCCGCCTGATGATGATGACGGAGGCGGTGATCGATGCCGATACCCTCTATCAGGAGTCCTCCCTCGCCACTGGCGACACCCTGGCCTGCCTGTTTGACAATCAGGGGCGGCTGGAGAGTGGCAACCACCATTTCGACATGTGTTTCGGTGGCCAGGTCAGCCAGCTCTCCCAGGTGTTTTCCGGCAACGACGAAGCCTTCTACCAGAAGCTCTCCCGACTCGACGAAGTGGTGGCCGAGGGGGAGTGCCGGACGCTCAAGGGGATGCGCTGGTTCCAGTACCAGTTCCGTCATATCCAGCAGGGGGCGCAGATCCTGCTCACCATGCGCGACATCACGGACCGCAAGCTGGAGGAGCTGGAACACCGCCATCTAGCCTGGCACGACTCGCTGAC
This sequence comes from Aeromonas sp. MR19, assembly GCF_963899305.1. Classification (NCBI taxonomy): domain Bacteria; kingdom Pseudomonadati; phylum Pseudomonadota; class Gammaproteobacteria; order Aeromonadales; family Aeromonadaceae; genus Aeromonas; species Aeromonas sp. MR19. Next base: position 249,509 of record NZ_CAWQWZ010000011.1, on the reverse strand, counting down.
CGGGTTGCTCAACCGCTACGGCCTGATGAAATCCCTCGAGGCATATTGCGGTCTGGGTGGGCGTTTCGCGCTGGTGTTCATGGATCTGGACAACTTCAAGCTGGTCAACGACAACTATGGCCACAAGGCCGGGGATCGGCTGCTGGAGCGGGTGGCCGGTCGGCTCAAGCAGGTTTGTCCGCGAGATGTGGAGCTGGCGCGCCTCGGCGGAGACGAGTTCACCGCCCTGGTGCCGCTGACGCACTCCAGCGATCGGGCGCAGGAAGTGGCCGATCTCATGCTCTCCCAGATGACCAAGCCGCTGCAGTTGAGCGGGGTGCCCGAGGTGACCATAGGCGGCAGCATAGGTATCGCCATCTACCCGGACGATGCGGATGACGGCGACAACCTGATCACCCGCGCCGACATGGCCATGTATCAGGCAAAGCAGATGGGGCGCCTACGCTGGCAGCGTTTCACCCCCAGCATGCAGCAGACCCTGCACCGCAAGCTGACCCTGAAGCAGTTTCTGGCCAAGGCCATAGGTCGGCAGGAACTGAGTCTCTGCTACCAGCCCCAGGTGGATGTGGCAAAGGGCAAGTTGCTCGGTTACGAGGCCCTGCTGCGCTGGCACAACCCTGTGCTCGGCCATGTCTCGCCGGTGGAGTTCATTCCGCTGGCCGAGGAGATGGGGCTGATCCGGGAGATCGGCAGCTGGGTGCTCTCGACGGCCTTGGCCCAGATGGCCCATTGGCAGCAGCAGTGGCGGGTGCGGGTGCCGGTTTCGGTCAATCTGTCCGGGTTTCAGCTCTCCTCCTCCTTGCCGGAGCTGGTGGCCCAGCAGCTCAAGGCGTATGGCGTGGATGCCAGCCTGCTGACTCTGGAGCTGACCGAGACAGTCCTTATGCTGGACATGAAAGGCTGCATCGAGATCCTCGATGCCCTGAGCGAGCAGGGGATCAAGATCGCCATCGACGATTTTGGTACCGGCTATTCGTCGCTGGCCTACCTGAACCGACTGCCGATCGACACCATCAAGCTGGATCGCTCGTTCGTGGTGGGGCTGAACCTGCCGGTGATCCGCGCCACCGTCGCCATGGCGACCAGCCTGGGGCTTGGCATCATGGCCGAAGGGGTGGAGGATGAGCATGAGCTCGCCGCGCTGCGTGCCCAGGGTTGTCACGTGTTCCAGGGCTTTTTGTTCAGCAAGCCGATGACGGTGGAGCAGGTGGAGGCCAGCGCTTTTCTGGTGTGCTGCAAGGCGGGCGACTATCCGCTGGCAGGATAGGGCCAAGGAAGTGCATCCGTCATCGTCAGCTACGAGGGGCCTTGGGCCCCTCCGTTTTTTTGGGTAGAGTGTGGGCTTCTTCCTGGAGGCATCATGAACCCGACCATAGACCTTATTCTCGCCCATAGATCCATTCGTCAATTTACCCCGGAGCCCATCACGGCGAGCCAGCTCGACCAGATCCTGAGTGCGGCCCAGTCTGCCTCCAGCTCCAGTTTCCTGCAGGCGAACAGCATCATACGGGTGACCGACATGGCCCTGCGTGCCCGGCTCGCCGAGCTGGCGGGGCATCAGGCCTATGTGGCCGAGGCGGCCGAGTTTCTGATGTTCTGCGCCGATTATCATCGCCACGGCCAAATCGTGCCGGATGCCCAGACAGGTTTTGTCGAGCAGTTGCTGATCGGGGCCATCGATGGCGCCCTGATGGCCCAGAATGCCCTGCTGGCCGCCCAATCGCTGGGATTGGGTGGCGTCTACATAGGCGGTATTCGCAACAATCCGGTCGCCGTGAGCGAGGCGCTGGGGCTGCCTCATCAGGTGATCCCCCTGTTTGGGCTCTGTCTGGGCCATCCGGCGCAGGCCCCCGAGCAGAAACCCCGCTTGCCCCGGGCGCTGGTGGTGCACGAAAACCACTACCAGGCCGAGCTGGACCGCCCCTTGCTGGCGCAATACGATCAGCAGATCGAGGCCTACTATCAGGCTCGCAGCAGCAATAACAAGCAGCAGACCTGGAGCAGCCAGATCCGGGGCATCCTCGGCAAGGAGGCGCGCCCCTTCATGCAGGAATTCCTGCAATCGAAAGGGTTCAACCTCAAGTAATGGGCCCGATGGGCGATACTATGAGGTAATGGCAGTGTTGCCATCGCTGCGTGATCCTGATCTCCGCTGCCAATTTGTGGCTCCAAAGCGCAATAAATCGTGGGTAAGCGCGGCGGTGCGGACTACCTTAAGTGGGTAAGCTGTTGTAGGATCACGCAATTGGATTGGGACAGGAGTTTGAACATCCTATGATTTTAACCTTGGTATTGCTGTCTATTGGCGCACTCCTGTTTCTGGTGATCGCCTATAACGTGATGCAGCAATATAAGCAGAAGGCAGAGGCCGACAAGCGCCATGCCATCGCTCGTCATAAGGCAGTGGCGGATGAAACCGAAGAGGTGCTGCTGAATGTCAACTTGGTGCCCTTCTCCAAGAACATAGTGCTGTTGCTGCAACACCGTATTCTGGATGCGTACCGGGCGATCGCTCTGGTGATGCCCAATGGCCAGATCAAGCAGCGCATCGCTGATGTGCAGACCCAGATCAAGAATGTGCAGGAGAATTACAGCAGCCAGGATGAGGGGCACTTCAAGACGCCCGAATCCGACCGTCAGGCCATTCAGATGCTGCAACTGGTCAAGAAGATGCGGGCCGTGCTGCGGGTCGAGCACAACAAGGGCAAGATAGATCCCCACGGTTTTGCCCAGGAGGAGCGTCGGCTCGAGCTGATGCAGCTCAAGATCAACATCTCCAATCTGGTCAAGCGGGCCATGGATGCCCAGATCCAGGGGCAATACGGTACCTGTCGTCAGCTCTATACCAAGGGACTCTCCGCATTGGCCGGGGTGTCTGACAAGGATCCCTATCTGATGGCCCGTGAAGAAGACATGCGCCAGGGGCTGGCCGGACTGGATGCCCACCTGCAGCAGCACAGCGAGAAGGAGCTGCAGAACATCAAGGATAAAGAGGCGGACGAGCTGGACGTCCTGTTCCAACCCAAGAAGAAATGGTGATCATGTCCCACCCACTCGATACCACACTGGGGCCCATGGCCCCATTTGTTTGCCAGCTGCTGGCTGAACTGGCGCAACGGGCCGTCCATGTCGATGCCATCGACGTTGACCACCTCTGTTACCGTGCGGCCACGCTGGTCGAATATCAGGCCCTGCAACAGACCCTGGTGGCGCACGGTGCCCTGCTGGTGGAAGGCATGATAGGGGGGCGTCCCATTGCCACCTACCAGCTGCATCATCCCGTGTGCTGTGGCGACGTCAGCGTGCCCTGCATCGAACTGGCGGCGCCCAAACCGGGTCGCAGCCATCAGGCGGGGCTGGAGCACATAGAGCTGGTGGTGCCGTCACTACCGGCGCTGGTGGCCGCGCATCCCGATGTGCCGTTCAAGACTGGCAACATGGATGATCTCTGCAACCCTGACGTGGGCTTGATGCTGACATCGGGCCAGATCAAGTTTCACCTGCGCTCTTTGGCCGAGGTGATCGAGGAAGAGCTGCACACTGGCGCCGTGGTGCCTGTGCCCGCCGATTATTACGACAACCTCTGATTGATGCGAGCGCGGGCACGGGTGCCCCTTGATGATGATGCTGTGTAGGCGTGGGGGCCGCTACCCGTGACTACGATGGCGTAAGGAGAGGGGGCGGGTGTTACGCCCCTTCAAGTGACCGAGCCAGAGGCTCAAGCCCGCGGTGATCACCAGCACCAGCTCGATGCCGAGCACCAATCCCCCCAAGCCACCCTGCTCCCAGAAGGGGTGCAGGTAGAGGCCTCCCAGACTGGCCCCCAAATAATACCCCACCAGATAGAGTGACGAGGCGAGCGCCCGGTTGTGTTCCACGTGCTGACCGACCCAGGCACTGGCACAGGCGTGGGCGAGAAAGAACCCGAAGCTCGAGATGAGCAGCCCCGTCAATATGGCCGCTAGTGAGCCATACAACAGCAGCGCACTGCCCAGCGCCATCAGCGAGATCCCCGCCAGCAGCAGGCGCTGTGCCCCCCAGCGGTGGGCGCAGCGACCACTCAGGGAGGAGGCGACCGTACCCGACAGATAGGTCAGGAACAGCATGCCGAGCCACTGGGTGGGCAGGGAGAAAGGGGCCTTGGCCAGCAGGAAGGTGAGGTAGCTGTACTGGTTCAAAAACACCATGAAGTTGAGTCCACCGATGAGATAGGCACCGACCAGCAGCGGGTTGCCGAGGTGGCTGCTGATGGCCTGCCGGAACTGGCCCGGCTCGGCGATGACGGGCACGAAACGGGTCTGGGCCGGCAGCAGCCAGATGACGAGTGGCAGCAGGGCAAGGCTTATCAGGCCTATGCCGAGAAAGGTGTGCTGCCAGTCGCCAAACCAGCCAGCCAGCAAGCCGCCGACCACCCGGCCTGCGATCCCGCCTAGCGAGTTGGCGGCGATGTAGACTCCGACGGCGGAGAGCAGGGCGCGCTTGCTGAACTCTTCTCCCATGTAGGCGATGGCGGTGGCGGGCAGCCCGGCCAGCAACACCCCTTGCAGTATCCTCAGCAGCAACAGCGATTCAAATTGGTTCACCAGGCCGATGAGCAGGGAGAGCAGTATGGCGCCGGCCAGGCTCCACAGCATGATCCGTCGCCGACCGAACCTGTCCGCGAGGCGGGCGCAGAGCAGCAGCGAGGCGGCCAGACCTGCGGTGCAGCCAGCCAGTGTCCAGCCTGCCGCCAGCGAGCTGACGGAGAAGACATCCGCCAGCAGTGGCAGCAGGGGGTGGGTCTGGTAGAGATTGAGAAACACCAGGAAGGAACCCAGGCTCAGGGCCAGGGTGGCGCGTATCCATTCGCGGCTGCCTACTTCGATCATATGCGGTTGTCCTGACGGCTTTTGTGCAGAGTAGTGCGCCGCAGTGCATAAATATAATATATTTAAGTTATCCAACTAATAAGATTAATTGATATGGATTTGAAACAGCTCACCTATTTGCTGGCGGTGCGGGATGCCGGTTCCTTCACTAAAGCGGCCAATGGCCTCCATATTGCCCAGCCCGCCATCAGCATGGCCATCGCCAAGCTGGAGCAGCAGCTCGAGTTGCGGCTGTTTGACCGGCAGGATCGCACAGTGCGGCTCACCCCGGAGGGGGAGGTACTCTGCCGTCATGCCGAGCGACTGTTGTTACAGATGCACCAGGCGGAAGCCGAGATGGCCGAACTGAAAGGGCTGGAGCGTGGCGAGGTGCGTATCGGCATTCCCTACATGATGGGCTCTTACTATTTTCCACCGATCCTGATGGCCTTCAAGCATCGCTATCCCGGCCTCAAGATCCGGGTGGAGGAGGCGGGCTCGCGTGAGCTGCTGAGCCGCATGATGGATGGCACCCTGGATCTCGCCATCCTGATCACCAGCGATCTGCCCCCAGCGCTGGAAGGGGCCCAACTGCTGCGTGAAGAGATGTTGATGGTGGTGGGGGAGGAGCACCCGCTACGGCAGGCCCCGGCCGTCTCCCTGACCCAGTTTTTCGGCCAGGAGCTGGCCATGTTCCGGCGCGGTTTCTACCACCGCGAGCACATGGAAGCATTGGCGCAGGGCTTGGGCTGTGAGCCCAATATCGCCTTCGAGAGCAACCTCATCCCGCTGCTCAAGGCGGTGGTAAAGCAGGGGTTTGCGGTGACCACCTTCCTGCGGATGGTGCTGGACGAGGAGACTGCCTTGACCGGCGTGCCGTTTGCTCCGCCCATTTTCCTCGATCTCTGCGTGGCGTGGCGACGGGGGGATCCGCTCTCCATGGCGAACCGTGCCTTGCGGGATTTTTTGCTGGCGCAGGCCCGGCCATAAATGGCCAAGAAGGAAAGGCTATCAGGCAAAAGTTTGTTAGTATTAGTTCAAGTCGCCTTTAGAGCCTAACACCATGAAACTCCAACAGTTGCGTTATATCGTTGAGGTTGCCAACCACAGATTGAACGTGTCGGCAACGGCAGAGAGCCTCTACACCTCTCAGCCAGGGATCAGCAAGCAGGTGCGCATGCTGGAAGATGAGCTGGGGATCCAGATTTTCGAGCGCAGTGGCAAGCATCTGACCCAGATCACACCGGCTGGACGGGATGTGATCAAGATAGCCAACGAGATCCTGGGCAAGGTGGAGAGCATCAAGGCGGTGGCGAGCCAGCATACTCATCCCGAGCAGGGCACGCTGCATATCGCGACCACCCATACCCAGGCCCGCTATGCGTTGCCCGATGTGATCAAGGGGTTCATCAAGCGCTTTCCCAAGGTCTCCCTGCACATGCATCAGGGCACCCCGACCCAGATCAGCGAAGCCGTGGTCAAGGGCCAGGCCGACTTTGCCATTGCCACCGAGGCGCTGCACCTGTACGAAGATCTCATCATGCTGCCTTGCTACCACTGGAATCGCAGCGTGATCGTGCCCAAGGGCCACCCGCTGACCCAGGTTGGCAAGCTCTCCATTGCCGATATTGCCCGCTTCCCGCTGGTGACCTATGTGTTCGGCTTCACCGGCCGCTCCGAGCTGGATACCGCCTTCAACCGGGCCGGGTTCGAACCCAACATCGTCTTCACCGCCACCGATGCCGACGTGATCAAGACCTATGTGCGATTGGGGGTGGGGATCGGCGTGATGGCGACCATGGCGCTGGATCCCCAGGTCGATACCGATCTGGTGGCGCTCGATGCCAGCCACCTGTTCGCCCACAGCACCACCAAGATAGGATTTCGCAAGGGCTCCTTCCTGCGCACCTACATGTATGACTTCATGACCCGTTTCGCCCCGCACCTGACCCGGGATGTGGTGGAGCGCGCCATTGCGCTGCGCTCCAGTGACGATGTGGATGCCATGTTCGCCGATATCGAGCTGCCCATCCGCTAGCGCGGCCAGTCTGAGTGTCTGCCAACAAAAACGCCTCCCGATGGGAGGCGTTTTTCATGCCGGCGTGGACGAGTCGGGATCACTTCTTGAACAGGTGATCCAGCTTGCTCGCCTTGGTCGAGAGATAAAACTCGTTGTGGGGATTGCGCCCTTCCTGCAGGGGAACCCGCTCCGCCACCGGAATGCCAAAGCTCTCCATTGCCTTCATCTTGCGCGGGTTGTTGGTCATCAAACGCAAACTGGTGACGTGCAACGCCTTGAGCATGTCGGCGCAGATGGTGTAGTCGCGCATGTCGGCGGCAAAGCCCAGCGCCACATTGGCCTCAACGGTATCGGCGCCCTGATCCTGCAGGTGGTAGGCCCGGATCTTGTTGAGCAGGCCTATGCCGCGCCCTTCCTGGCGCACGTACAGCAAGACGCCACGACCGGCCTTGGCGATGTTCTCCATGGCGGCCTGCAATTGAAAACCGCAGTCGCAGCGCAGGCTGAACAGGGCGTCTCCGGTCAGGCACTCAGAGTGAATGCGGCCCAGCACAGGCTCATCACCCGTGACATCGCCCATCACCAGCGCAGCATGATCCTTGCCGGTACCGGTTTCCTGAAAGCCTACCAGCGTGAAGGTGCCCCAGGGGGTCGGCAACTTGGATTTGGCCACGAGGGTAACGCTGCTCATAGGTTGCTCCTTACTACAGCTGCTTAAAAAGGGCGGCCAGTTTAGCGCGCCTTGTCCAGAACAACCATAAGAACAAAACCTTGCACTGTTTAATGACTTGAGTCGCTGTACGCAAACCACGCGATCGCGACGGCTTCTGCGCAAATGTGCGCCCTGACGACTGCCAGGCTCGGCACATTTGGGTATAATCGGCGCCCATTACCCCATCCCTTCCGGGATGTGTGCAACAAGTGTGCAGGAGAGAAGTTATGCCTCAGATGGCCCCCGTGATGACAATCGATGGCCCGAGTGGTGCCGGTAAAGGCACCCTGTGCCAGTTGCTGGCTGAGAAACTGGGTTGGCACCTGCTCGATTCCGGCGCCATCTACCGGGTGTTGGCCCTGGCTGCCTTGCATCACGATGTAGAGCTCGATTCTGAAGCCGCATTGGTCCCACTGGCTGCCAACCTGGATGTGCAATTCCAGGTGGACAGCGAGCAGGTCAAGGTGGTACTGGAAGGGGAGGATGTCTCCCGTACCATACGTACCGAAGAGGTGGGCAATGCCGCGAGCAAAATCGCCGCCTTCCCGCGGGTACGCGAAGCCCTGCTGCGCCGCCAGCGTGCATTTCGTCAGGCACCGGGTCTGATCGCCGATGGACGTGACATGGGAACCGTGGTTTTCCAGGAGGCCGAGGTGAAGATTTTCCTCGACGCCAGTGCGGAAGAACGCGCCCAGCGCCGCTATAAGCAGTTGCAAGATAAGGGCTTTGATGTTAACTTTGAGCGTCTTTTAACCGAGATTCGGGAACGTGACGATCGCGACAGAAATCGCGCCGTAGCGCCCCTTAAACCGGCAGAAGATGCTCTCGTGGTGGATTCTACCGCCATGAGCATAGATGAAGTGCTGGCAACGGTACTCGCCTATGCAGAGCAACAACTTGGTGATGCCAGCGCAAGCTGACATCCGGTCGTCTGCACCAAGGATGGCGCAGATTATTTAAAACAGCCCCGCTTGTGCCGGATTGCAAGTGGATGTTTCATTTGTGACATAAACAATGATCGAATCTTTTGCTCAACTCTTTGAAGAGTCCCTGAACTCCGTTGAAACCCGTCAAGGTTCCATCGTCAAGGGTACTGTCGTTGCTATCGAGAACGGTTTCGTACTGGTTGACGCCGGTCTGAAATCTGAGTCCGCCATCCCGGCTGAAGAATTCAAGAACGCCCTGGGCGAGCTGGAAATCAGTGTGGGTGACACTGTTGACGTAGCTCTGGACTCTATCGAAGATGGTTTCGGCGAAACCAAGCTGTCCCGTGAAAAAGCCAAGCGCCACGAAGCCTGGCTGCAGCTTGAAAAAGCTTACGAAGAGCAAGCTACCGTTATCGGTATCATCAACGGCAAGGTCAAGGGTGGTTTCACCGTTGAACTGAATGGCATCCGTGCCTTCCTGCCGGGTTCTCTGGTTGACGTGCGTCCGATCCGTGACACCGCTCACCTGGAAAACAAAGAACTCGAGTTCAAAGTCATCAAGCTGGACCAGAAGCGCAACAACGTTGTTGTTTCCCGTCGTGCCGTGATCGAGACCGAGAACACCTCCGAGCGCGAGAGCCTGCTGGCTAACCTGCAAGAAGGTCAAGAAGTTAAGGGTATCGTCAAGAACCTGACCGACTACGGTGCATTCGTAGATCTGGGCGGTGTTGACGGCCTGCTGCACATCACCGACATGGCGTGGAAGCGCGTTAAGCATCCTTCCGAAATCGTCAACGTTGGCGACGAGATCGCAGTCAAGGTTCTGAAGTTCGACCGCGAGCGTACCCGTGTATCTCTGGGTCTGAAGCAGCTGGGCGAAGATCCCTGGGTTGCTATCGCCAAGCGTTACCCGGAGACCACCCGTCTGTCTGGCCGCGTGACCAACCTGACCGACTACGGCTGCTTCGTTGAAATCGAAGAAGGCGTTGAAGGCCTGGTACACGTATCCGAGATGGATTGGACCAACAAGAACATCCACCCGTCCAAAGTTGTTAACGTTGGCGATGTGGTTGACGTGATGGTTCTGGATATCGACGAAGAACGTCGTCGTATCTCCCTGGGTCTGAAGCAGTGCAAATCCAACCCGTGGCAGCTGTTTGCCGAAACTCACGCCAAGGGCGACCGTGTTTCCGGTAAAATCAAGTCTATCACTGACTTTGGTATCTTCATCGGTCTGGACGGCGGCATCGACGGCCTGGTTCACCTGTCTGACATCTCCTGGAACAACCAGGGCGAAGAAGCAGTTCGTGAATTCAAGAAAGGCGACGAGATCGAAGCCGTTGTTCTGCAAGTGGACCCGGAGCGTGAGCGCATCTCCCTGGGTGTCAAGCAGATCGAAGAAGACCCGTTCAATAAGTACCTGTCTGATAACAAGAAAGGTGCTATTGTGAAGGGTAAGGTTACCGAGGTTGATGCCAAGGGTGCCGTGATCGAACTGGCTGACGGCGTAGAAGGCTACCTGCGTGCCTCCGACGCTGCTCGTGACCGTGTTGAAGACGCGACTCTGGTACTGTCTGTTGGTGATGAAGTTGAAGCCAAGTTCATGGGCGTTGATCGTAAGAACCGCACCGTAAGCCTGTCTGTCCGTGCTAAGGACGAGGCTGACGAGCGTGTTGCTATCGATAGCCTGAACCAACAAGAAGAAGTTGTGTTCAGCAATGCTATGGCTGAAGCGTTCAAAGCTGCCAAGGGTGAATAATCCTTGATGCAAGAAAAGGGCGGCTTCACGCCGCCCTTTTTTATATTGGCGTAATGAATATTGCATGTGATCGGGGAAGGAGATTTAACGTTATGACCAAATCAGATCTCATCGAACAATTGGCTGCGAGCCGCATGCATATGCCGGCCAAAGATGTCGAAGCTGCCATCAAGGAGATCCTTGAGCAGATGGCATCGACTTTGCAAAACGGCGATCGGATTGAAATCCGTGGATTTGGAAGTTTTTCACTGCACTATCGTGCCCCCCGTGTGGGTCGTAATCCCAAGACCGGGGACAAGGTTGAACTGACCGGGAAATATGTCCCTCACTTCAAGCCTGGCAAAGAGTTGCGCGAGCGCGTGAACATTATTGAATAATGCAGAAAACGGCATACTTGGGTATGCCTTTTTTGTTTTTATGGCCGCTATTGTGCCAATCGTCCGGTTTCTCCAAGTCTTTTCCCATTCGCTCTAGAGTCTGCCCGTGATTTTAAGGATAATCAGCCTTTCATTAGATACTGACAGGGAGCTCCTATGAAGCGTATCTTGGCCCTCATTCCGCTGGTGCTGGTGTTTATTCTGACTCTGGCCATCGGTTCGCAAAATGGTCAGCTGGTGCAGTTCAACTATCTGGTTGCCCAAGGGGAGTTCTCGCTCTCCATGCTGCTGGGTTTCTTCTTTGGCGGTGGTTTCCTGCTCGGCTGGCTAGTATTCGGCCTGCTGTTTTTGCGCCTCAAGATGCAAAACCGCACCCTCAACCGCACCATGCGTCGTCAATCCCGCGAGTTGGAGCTGGCTCGGTCGGCAGTCAAGGAATAATGTCCCTCGATGCTTGAACTGCTTTTCCTGCTGTTGCCGATTGCCGCTGGTTATGGCTGGTACATGGGGCGCAGGAGTGTTCGCCAGGACACCCAGAAACAGAGTAACCAATTTTCCCGCCAGTACGTGGCGGGCCTCAACTATTTGCTGTCTGACGAGTCGGACAAGGCGGTGGATCTCTTCATCCAGCTGCTGGAAGTGGACAGCGAAACCATCGAAACCCACCTCTCCCTTGGCAACCTGTTTCGCCAGCGCGGCGAAGTCGACCGTGCTATCAAGATCCACCAGAACCTGGTGACCCGTGAGCTGACCCGTGAACAGCGCCAGCTCGCGCTGCAGGAGCTGGCGCGCGACTTCCTGGCCGCAGGCTTGCTGGACAGGGCCGAGGCGCTCTGGAACGAGCTGTGCGAGGACGGCGACTATGAGGAGACGGCGCTGGCCCAGTTGCTGATCATCCATCAGCAGTTGCGTGACTGGGACAAGGCCATCGAGGTCGCGGTGCGGTTGCAAAAATATCAGGGCAAGAAGCTGGCCGATCCCATCTCGCACTTCTATTGCGAGCAGGCAGACAGTGCCTTGCGCGATGGCGACAAGCCAGCTGGGCTTGCCAAGCTCAAGCGGGCACTGGGGGTCAATCCTGCCTGTGCCCGCGCCAGCCTGCGACTGGCCGAACTGGCGATGGAGGCGGGGGAGTATGAGCAGGCCGGCAAGGATCTGCTGCGGGTGTTCGAGCAGGACATCGATTTTGCCTCCGAAGCCATTCCCTGGCTCACCGAATGCTACCAGCGCCAGGGCCGCTCTCTCGAGCTCATTCCCCTGCTGGAGCAGGCGGTGGAGGATCACGCCGGCGTCAGCGTGACCCTGGCCTTGGCCAAACTGGTGGAGGAGCGTGATGGCCTGAGTCAGGCCCGCGCGCTGGTGCTGCGCCAGCTGCGCCGTCACCCCTCCATGAAGGGCTTCTACCAGTTGGTGGGCTTCCAGCTTGCCAGCGCGGAGGAGGGGCCCGCCAAGGAGAGCCTGGAGTTGCTGCAGCAACTGGTTGGCGAACAGATCAAGATCAAATCCACCCACAAGTGTCGGCAGTGTGGTTTTGCCACCCACTCGCTGTTCTGGCAGTGCCCATCCTGCCGTCAGTGGGGATCCATCAAGCCGATCCGCGGCCTGGACGGCGAGTAAGAGCCGGATCAATTGAAAGTGAGATACCGGGGCTGCAAGTGCCACCGCGGTGTCATCAGGTTGAACCTGGGCCTGGATGGTGAAGCTGCGCCCAGATGGTGAACAACAATCAATAGGAAGTGAGATGCTAGATCCCAAAGTACTGGTAGCGCTGGATTATCAGCACGAGGCCGATGCCTTCGCGTTCATTGAACGTATCTCTCCGGCCCAGTGCCGCCTCAAGGTGGGCAAGGAGATGTTTACCCTGTTTGGCCCCCAGTTTGTGCGTCAGCTGGTCGCCAAGGGATTCGATGTGTTTCTGGATCTGAAGTTTCACGACATTCCCAATACCGTGGCCAAGGCCGTGGCCGCCAGTGCCGAGCTGGGTGTCTGGATGGTCAACGTCCATGCCAGCGGTGGTGAACGCATGATGCGTGCCGCCAGAGAGGCCTTGCTGCCCTATGGCGACAAGGCGCCGCTGCTGATCGGGGTTACCGTGCTGACCAGCATGGAGCAATCCGACATGGCGCCCCTTGGCCTGGATGTGAGCCCGGCCGAGCAGGTGATCCGGCTGGCGACATTGACCAGGGCCGCAGGGCTGGATGGGGTGGTCTGCTCCGCCAATGAGGCGAGTGAGCTCAAGGCCCTGCTCGGCACCGACTTCAAGCTGGTGACCCCGGGCATTCGCCCCACCGGGTCTGCGGCCGGGGATCAACGCCGGGTGATGACGCCGCTGGCTGCGATGCAAGCCGGCGCCGACTATCTGGTCATAGGTCGTCCCATCACCCAGGCAGAGGATCCCGCCGCCATGTTGGCAGGCATCAATGCGGAGCTGGCCGGGCGTTAAGGTTTGAAGGCCGGGTGAGCCCCGGCCTGTCTTTTGGTCAAGGCAACCAGGCGCTGGGCGCCATCACTCCTTGATGGGCTGGTTGCCGAGACTGACCGGCAACAGGCCAAGCAGCAGGCCCGCCACCGAGCCAATCAGATGTGATTCGATGTGAACCCGGGCGCCAATCAGTACAGAAACCGGGCTCTCGCCCGCGCTGTAGAAGTCCACTCCAAGCTTGATGGCCACCCCCAGCAGCATCAGCCAGCCCGAATAGCGGCGATAGCGGATGTCCTGCAAGGCTCCCCATACGAACAGGCCGTGCAAGGCGCCCGACAGCCCCATGTACCACTGGGTCTGCGGGCATAACCACCAGATGCCGAGACCGACGGCACCCCCCAGCAACAGCAGCAATACCGGCAGGCGGCAACCCGTCAGGTATTCACGAAACAGGCTGTAGAGCACGCACAGGCCGCTCAGGTTGAGCAGCAGGTGCCATAAATTGGTGTGGGCCAGATTGCCTGTTATGATGCGCCACCCTTCGCCTTGGGCGATCAGGGGGCGATCGAAGGAGAGCAAATGATTCGGTACTGTGAAGAAAAGCAACAAGCTGGCGAGTGAAAGCGTGATGACCCAGAGCAATCCTGATTTTTCTGACAACATGAAACAGCCCAACGACAAGAACAGCCGATACTGTACACGTTGCACCAGAGCCCTCAAAGCCTGTCTGTGTGATTATATTCGGCAGGTGCCGCATCTCGCTCCCCTCCATATTTTGCAGCATCCGAGCGAAGCGGGGCACCCCAAGGGCACAGCCGCTCTGCTCGCCGCCTCTCTCACCCAGGCCAGCATTCATGTGGGGGAGGATTTTGCCGAGGCGCATTGGCTCAATGCCTTGCTGGCGGATCCCGAGGTGCACTGCTATCTGCTCTGGCCTGACGAGCATGCGCTGGCGCTGGATCAGGTACGCGATCAAGGGCATCAGGCAGGGGATCGCCGTCAGGTCTGCTTTTTGCTGCTCGATGGCACCTGGCGCAAGGCGTATCGCATCTTGCACAGCAATCCGGCGCTGCTAAGGTTGCCCAGGATCAAGCTCGGCGCCATACCGGGCCAGTACTCCATTCGCAAGAAGCCGTTTCCCGAGGCGTTGTCGACCCTGGAAGCGGGTTATCATCTGTTATCCCAGTGGGAGGGCGAGCCCGCGCGCTTCGCCCCGCTGATGAACCTCTTTACCCATTTAAACCGGCAGTGGCATGACTTTGCACAAGGTCGCCGTACTTGAACTGCCTGAAGGAGTGATAAACGTGAAAAAAGCCGTCGTAGTATTCAGTGGTGGGCAGGACAGCACCACCTGTCTGGTGCAGGCTCAGGCCCAGTATGACGAGGTGCACGCCATTACCTTTGACTATGGCCAGCGCCATCGGGAGGAGATAGAGACGGCTCGCCGACTGGCCGGCGCGCTTGGGATTGCGGCCCACAAGGTGATGGACGTGACCCTGCTCAATGAACTGGCGGTCTCGGCCCTGACCCGTGACGACATTCCGGTGAGCTGCGAGCTGCAGGACAATGGTCTGCCCAATACCTTCGTGCCGGGCCGCAACATACTGTTTCTGACCCTGGCCTCCATCTATGCCTACCAGGTGGGCGCCGAATCGGTGATCACCGGGGTGTGCGAGACCGATTTCTCCGGCTACCCGGATTGTCGCGACGAGTTCGTCAAGGCGCTCAATCAGGCGGTCTCCCTGGGGCTGGGTCGCGGCATCCGCTTCGATACCCCGCTGATGTGGCTCGACAAGGCCGAGACCTGGGCGCTGGCGGATCACTATGGTCACCTGGAGACGGTGCGCCAGCAGACGCTGACCTGCTACAACGGCATCGCCGGCGATGGTTGTGGCACCTGTCCTGCCTGCGAACTGCGTAGCCGGGGGCTGAATCTGTATCTGGCCGACAAGGCGGGCATCATGGCCCGGTTGTACGAGAAAACCGGGCTGGGCGAGAAAAGCGGACTGTGAGCCTGCGTCTTGCCTTCGCTTGGGGTATAATCCGCGACTTTTGCAACAAGCCGTGACCGAGATGTACTACCCAATCAACGAGATTTTCCAGACCATCCAGGGGGAGGGCATCTTCACCGGCCTGCCCGCCATCTTCGTTCGCCTGCAAGGCTGCCCCGTGGGCTGCCCCTGGTGCGATACCCGCCATACCTGGATTGTCGATCCCGCTCGTGAAGTGGGGGTTCAGGCGGTGCTCGACTGTTCCAATGAATCCGATGGTTGGAGCAAGATGAACACCGAGCAGATCCTGGCCAGTTTCCAGCAGCTCGGTTATCAGGCTCGTCATGTGGTGATCACCGGGGGAGAGCCTTGTCTGTATGACTTGCAGGCGCTCTCTTGTGCCTTGCTGGCAGCCGGCTATCAGGTGCAGATTGAAACCAGCGGTACCAGCGAGATCCAGACCCATGCCAATACCTGGGTCACAGTGTCGCCCAAGATTGGCATGAAGGGGGGCCTGCCCGTGCTGGTCTCGGCCCTCGAGCGTGCCAATGAGATCAAGCATCCGGTGGCGACCGAGCGCCATATCGAGGAGCTGGATGCCCTGCTGGCGACCGCCACCTTGCGTCCTGACGTGGTGATTGCGCTGCAACCCATCAGCCAGAAGCCCAGAGCCACCCAGCTGGCGATGGCCACCTGCATCGCCCGTAATTGGCGGCTCTCCATCCAGACCCATAAATATCTGGACATTGATTAATATGGAGTGGCTCTCTGACGAGCGGGTGTTGCTGACCCTGGCCCACAAGATGCCTTACGGCAAATATCGGGGGCGGCGCATCATAGATATTCCAGAGCCCTATCTGGTGTGGATGGCGCGCACCGGTTTTCCTGCTGGCGCGTTGGGCCAGACCCTGGCCCTTGCCTATGAGATCAAGCTCAACGGGCTCGAATCCATGATTGTTCCCATTATTAACAGGATGTCGGTATGAGAATATATACGAGGCAGGGTGATAAAGGCATGACCCGGCTGGCCGATGGTGTGCAATTGGCCAAGGACGATATGCGGGTGGAAACCTATGGCTATATCGATGAATTAAATTCTCATATAGGTCTACTCATTGCCGAGGTTCCTGCTGCTGAAACCGGCTTATTAGCCGACTTGTTATTATTGCAACAAGAGTTGTTCGATTTGGGCGGTGAACTGGCATTTTCCAGCGAGGGTCAGCAGGAGGCCATCTGGCAGGTGAATAATGCATGGACGTTGCGCCTGGAGCGGCAAATTGATGGCTACAGCGCCAATTTGCCCGTGCTGCGCAATTTCATTTTGCCCAGTGGTTCCCGGGCGGCGGCGCAAGCCCATGTGGTGCGCACCCTGACCCGTCGTTGTGAGCGCCTGCTGCTGAGTCTGAGCCGTGCGGAGCAGATCAATCCGGCCATACTGCCTTATATGAACCGGTTGAGTGACTGGTTCTTCACCATAGCCCGCTACCTGCTGGCCTGTACCGCGACGCCGGAAGTGCTCTGGGTCAAGGCGGCAGAACGGAGTTGATGAGCGGATATCAGGCAATAAAAAACCTCGCAGTGCGAGGTTTTTTATGGGAGGTCGTTTGCCTGATCAGATGGCAAATTCTTCGACGGATTTACCGTCGGCAACGGCCTTGGCAATCACGGACGGCATGCGACCCTGACCGGTCCAGGTTTTTTCAATGCCGTTATCCAGATAGCGATATTTGGCCGGGCGAGGGGCGCGCTTGCCTTTGGCAGCTTTGGCCGGTTCAGTGGCAACCGTGCCCACCAGTTCGGCCGGATCAATGCCGGCGGCTTTCAGCATTTCAGCATATTCGTTAATCTTGCGCTGATGCTCTTCACGGGCCTGACGATCGGCGGATTCATCTTGCTGACGTTCGGCAACAATAGCAGAGAGCTTTTCCAGCCCCTCTTCCAATTGCTCCAGGGTCAGCTCACGGCAAGCTGCGCGCAAGCTACGGATATTCAGCAGTACTTTCAAAAATTCGTTCATAGTGTCCACCACGCGAGCAAAGGAGTGAATTAAATAAAAAAGAGTAATTTTGGGTAATTTATACGGCAGCTTGCTATTAAGTCAAGATAAGCGAATTAATAAATTCAGAGTGCAAATTAAGTGAACTATTTTGAATTCAGGCTGGATTCAGCAATATTGGCCGTCATCATACTCGACTGAGTTCTGGATAGATGAAAATAGCGACAAAACCAATATATTTGCACCATTTGACTACCACTTTGCCATTTTAAAACGCCCCATGTGGGGATTTAATCAAAAAACTTGCTATAACGTGCCGGCACGATAAAATGTGCCTCGAATACCTTTAAGTAGAGGCGCGCTGCCTATGACTACTTGTGCGGAGGGTGATGCCTGTGATGCATGAGGAAAGGAGTCAGCGCCGAAGTGGCCAGGCCATCATACCGGGCTGCTGGTTCTGCATCGAACAGGTGCAGGACTGCCATAGTCATCCACTATGGAGCGCTACCTGAAGGGGCTGAGGAGTATAACCTCCCCATGGGTTTTGTTTCTTTATCCTCTCGGTAGATCTCCACCTGCTGTCTTTAGGTGCAAAGAGATCATGGACATCGTTCATTACGCCGACTCCGGTTGGTCTGTCATTCCCCCTTTACTGGCCGTCGCTCTGGCGATCATCACCCGCCGCGTCCTGGTGTCGCTGGGGGTAGGTATTGTTGCCGGCAGCCTGCTGCTCAATCAGTTTTCCCCGCTCGATTCCCTGCATTACATGTTGAATACCGTGCTCAAGATCTTCTGGGTCGAGGGTGCACTCAACCGTGACAACGTCAACATGCTGCTGTTCATGCTGCTGCTGGGCGGCCTCATCAGCCTGATGAGCGTCTCCGGTGCGACCCGCGCCTTCGCCGAGTGGGCAGAGCGTCGTGCCAAGACCCGCAAGGGGGCCAAGGCGCTCACCGGCATGATGGTGTTTGCCTTCTTCATCGATGATTTCTTCCACAGCCTGTCGGTGGGGGCCATCTGCCGTCCGGTCACCGATCGCTTCCAGATCTCCCGTGCCAAGCTGGCCTATCTGCTGGACTCCACCGCGGCGCCCGTCTGCGTGTTGATGCCCATCTCCTCCTGGGGGGCCTACATCATCGCCCTGGTAGGTGGCATCATGGCGGCGCACGGTCTGACCGATCAGAGCCCCATCTCTGCCTTCGTCGAAATGATCCCGATGAACCTCTACGCCGTGTTCACCCTGATCATGGTGCTGGTGGTGATTGCATTCCAGCTCGACATCGGCTCCATGCGTCAGCATGAGCAATGGGCGCAGGAAGGCAAGCTGTGGGACGAGTCCAAGGGCCGCCCCATAGGTCTGGACATGGAGAGCCCGGAAGAGAGCAACGGCGGCATGATCGACATGGTGCTGCCGATCCTGACCCTGACCGCCGCCACCGTCTACTTCATGATCCACTCCGGTGCCGCCGTGCTGAGCGATAAGGGGCTGCCGTTCAGCGTGCTCGGCTCGTTCGAGAATACCAACGTCGGTTCTTCCCTGGTCTATGGCGCCCTGTGCAGTCTGGTGGTCTCCATCGGTCTGGCCATGCGCCTCAAGCTCGGCGCCAAGAACTGGATGAAGGCCGCCCCGCAAGGGATCATGGCCATGCTGCCTGCCATCAACATCTTGCTGTTCGCCTGGACCATAGGCGCCGTGGTGCGCGACGTGGAGACCGGCAAGTACCTGGCCTCCATGGCCAACGGCAACCTGCCGATCGAAGTGTTGCCGGCGGTGGTGTTCATCCTCTCCTGCGCCATGGCGTTTGCCACCGGCACCAGCTGGGGCACCTTTGGCATCATGCTGCCGCTGGCCGGCGACATGGCCGCCGCCAGCGACATCAGCCTGATGCTGCCCATGCTGGCCGCCGTGCTGGCAGGCTCGGTATTTGGCGACCACAGCTCGCCCATCTCGAGCACCAGTATACTGTCGGCCACGGGCGCAGGGTGCCATCACATCGATCACGTGATGACCCAGCTGCCCTATGCGCTGGCCATCGCCTTCGGTGCCGCGCTCGGTTACCTGGTCATGGGGTTGATGCATTCCGTACTGGCGGGCTTCACGGTCAGCGGGCTCTGGTTTGTGATCTTCTCCGGTTACCATCTGCGCAAGGCTCGGCTCCATCGAGAGCTGGCTATCGCATAAATAGAACAAGGGGCCCACGGGCCCCTTGGTTTTGGCAGGGGCTTTGGTTAGCATGCGCCCCATAAATTCAGTTTCGGAACAACACCATGGCTTCACTGCACTACAAATTTGCCACCATGAATTCAGGCAAATCCACCCAGCTCATTCAGGCCCACTTCAATTATCTGGAGCGGGGCATGCAGCCCCTGGCCATGACACCGGCCATCGATGACCGCTTCGGCGCGGGGGTGATCAGTGCCCGGGTGGGATTGGAGCTGAAGGTGGATGTGTTCAGTGACGGCTGCGATCTGTTCGAGATGGTGAAGGCGCGTCATGCCGAGAAGCGCATCGATGTGTTCATCGTCGACGAGGCCCAGTTTCTGACCCGCGAGCAGGTCTACCAGCTGGCGCGCATCGTCGATGAGCAGGATATTCCCGTGATGGCCTACGGTCTCAAGACCGACTTTCGCGGTGAACTGTTCCCCGGCTCCTACCATCTGCTCTGTCTCGCCGACAAGTTCGAAGAGCTGAAAAGCATCTGCTGGTGCGGCAACAAGGCGCACATGAATTCCCGGGTCAATGAAGCAGGCCAGGTGATGCGCGATGGCGAGCAGGTGGAGATAGGTGGCAACGATCGCTATGTGTCGCTGTGCCGCAAGCACTATCTGGAAGGACGGGCCTACAAGTGATCCGGCCGGGATAAGAGAGAAGGGCGCCAATCTGGCGCCCTTCTTGTTTGCGACTCAGTCGATCTCGATATCCACGGGGGCAATGATGGGATCGGCCACCGGCAGGCGATGGAACAGCTGGCGAAAATGTTGCTGAACCCGGCCTATGTCCACCAGCGACATGCCGGAGGCGAAGCCGAACCAGACGTAGAGCCCGGTGAGATCGCGAAACATGGGCGGCAGGTAGCGGGGGGCATCGATCAGCCCTTCCAGATAGTGCTGATAGAGCACGGGGATGTCGTCCAGGGTCACCTTGCCGACGAACAGCATGGGCAGGATCTCGGGGACCCCTTCCAGCACGGCGCTGCGGATGAAGTTGACCGTCTCCACGTAGCCGCGCACGTAGGAGAGATCCTTGGTAAAGCAGGCGCCGCCGCCCACCATGCCGCCACGAAACACCCGCTGGGTGATCTTGTAGGCATCGTGCTCGCTGGTGCCCTGCGCCACAAAATGCTGGAACACCTCGACAAAGTTGGCGCCTCGCTCCGCCATGTCGATGGCCATCACCCGATCCGAGATGCGCTTGGCCCGATCCGGAAAGGAGCTGAAGGTGAGCGTCTCGATCAGGACCGCCAGCCCCTCCTGACAGGCGGTGATGCGCGGCGAGCCGGCGCTGAGCCAGGTGGCGTAGGGCTGCTGGCGGCCGTTGAGGGTGGTGCCCACGTGCACCCAGCCCTCGTGGACCTCCAGCACCTGCAGATCCAGCTCGGAGAAGCGGGCGTGGGAGTTGAGTTTGATGTAATCGCCGCCGGCGGCGGCGTCCGAGACGATGCCATCGCTCAGTTTGACCTGTACAGTGCCGTCGCTGAAATAGCTCGACAGCTTGCCCTGCAGCTTGGCGACCGCCGCTTCCCCTTCAAACTCCTTGGGGTAGGGGCGCACCAGATGACGGGCACCGGGCAGGGAGAAGATGTCGCACAAGCGGGCTCCCAGCTCCTTGAGGGTCTTGCGATCCCCGCGCAGGTGATCGCTGGCCGAACCGTACAGCAGCTGGCTGTAGCGCAGGAAATCAGGCTGCCCGCGTTGGCGCAGCATCTCGATCACCACCATGTACTGATCGACCGTCTCTTGCAGGATCCGGCCCAGATCGTCCTGAGGGCCCAGTCGGCGCCGGATCCTGTCCCGCAACTCCTTGAGTTCAAGATACTTGTTGCGGGGATCGAAGCCGAGGGGCAGGGCATCGTAGAAGTGCTGATCGATGGCGGGCAGCGTTCGTCCCCCGTTGGCCAGAAAATCGGCCTGGAGGTGACGGGGCCACTTGATGGCATCCAGAATGCGAATGGGCTTTTGCAGGGCCAGCAGTTCATCCGACAGGGATTTCAGATGCAGGCGGTACTTTTCTTGGATGGTCATCAGGCCTTCTGTGGGGTGAAGGTGGGGCGAGAATGGCTGAGTATATGCATAGTGTTTGCCAAAAAGAAGCTGGCTCCCTGCTTATCCGGCCACTGCACTTTTGGTTGCCGGAAAATTGGTTTAGACTGCGCCCCTTGATCCTTATCGTGTCGTGGAAATGATGAATATCCCCAGCTCTGAAATGATAATGCGTTGGTTGCAGCAGGCTCGTATCGAGCATTATGTCTGCGATCAGTGTCATGGCATCCACATTGTCTCCCTGCAGTCCGTCGACGGCATCCAGGAGAGCCGGATCTTTGTCGAAGAGGAAGGGCTGCTGTTTTCATCCGAGCTGGAAGTGCGTCCCTCCTCGCTGTTGCCGCTGATGGCCGAACTGGGTCGCCTCAACATGCAGTACCCGTCGCTCAAGGTGTTCCTCGACATTATCGATGACAACCTGCCGCGCCTCATCGTGGGCCACACCGTGTTCACCAAGGCGGGTCTCTCAGTGGAACAGTTCCTGCTGTTCGTCGAAAGTACCACGGCCGCGACCCATGAAGTGGTGTCCGAATGCGAGCGCCTTGGCTTCCTGAACCTGCCCGAGATCCTGGTCGCGCCGGAATGCGTGCACTGATTTGTGCGTTAAATGTGCGAACGATTCGTCAGGCAAAAAAAGCCGTTGACGCCGGCGGGGCTTTCCCCTAAATTACGCCCCGTTCCAGCGCAACAGCGCCGTGAACACAGTGTTGGCTGAACACGTTAAACAACAGACCAAAATTTGGTGATGTGCCCAAATGGCTGCCAGCCGATGATATCGGCAAGCAACGGCACATGACTAAAACAAATTGGTGAGGTGTCCGAGTGGCTGAAGGAGCACGCCTGGAAAGTGTGTATACGGCAACGTATCGAGGGTTCGAATCCCTCCCTCACCGCCAAATAAAACAAAAGGGCCTGTCGAAAGACAGGCCCTTTTGTTTTTCAGTGCTTGCTGGTACAACCCGTATCCTGGCTCGGCAAGCGGACAGGCCCAGCGATGCTGGGCCGCCGAAGCTGACGGAGGGGCTGCAACTCATGATGCCCGGCGCCTTGATCACGCAGACGCTGGTCGGGTTTGATATCGACTAGCCAGGACAAGATTCTGGGGTCTGCGTCGAGCAACTCGCCCAGGGTCGGAGCGGCTGGCCAGTGTGAGTCCGCCTCAGCCACCAGAGGCTCAGTCACACTCGGCGCAGTCCGGCTGCGCCGGGTGTTTTTAGATGCCGCCATGCCTCATCTCTCCCGAGTTGAGATGGGGGCGCCTGTGCTAGGCCATGACTCGCCGGGCGTGGCCTGCATATGAGGGCATATCGGCGTCAGCCAGCGATTGCGCATTGGCGCAGGGCTGGGCAAGCGTGACGAACACCCGGGAGGTGAGGCGGGTCAGCAGTTCATAGGGGATAGTCCCTATCTTCTCCGCCACCTGTTCCACCGGCAGACCCTCTCCCCACAGGATCACCTCATCCCCGCACTGGTCGCTGGCGTGTAGCCCGAGATCGACCGTGATCATGTCCATGGAGACCCGGCCGACGATGGGCACCCGGCGACCATTGACCAGCATGGGCGTCCCCTCGGGAGCCATGCGCGGGTAGCCGTCGCCATAGCCGACCGCGACCACCCCCAGGGTGGTGTCGCGCTGGGCCACCCAATGGGCGCCATATCCTACCGATTCTCCCCGCTTGCACTCTCTGATGGCGATGAGCTGGCTCTTGAGGGTCATGACGGGGCGCAGCCCATGATCGGTGGCCAGCTGACCCCCGAAGGGGGAGGCGCCATAGAGCATGATGCCAGGTCTTATCCAGTCGCTGCGTGAACCCGGCCAGGCCAGGATCCCCGCCGAGTTGGCCATGGCCCGCTCGCCCGGCAGGTGGGCGGTGAGCTGGTTGAACGCCTCGATCTGTTGCTGGGTGGCTTGGTTCTCCTGCTCGTCGGACTGGCCGAAATGGGTCATCAGATGGAAGGGTTGTACCACGCTCCTGCAATGGCTCAGTCGTTCGATGAAGGCGGGCAGATCCTGCGCTCTCACCCCCAGCCGGTTCATCCCGGTATCGAGCTTGAGCCAGACCTTGATGGGGGCCGGCAATTCAGCCTGCTCGAGCAGTGCCAGCTGATCCCAGGTGTGCAGTGTGGTCTGTAGATTGTGCTCCGCCAGCAGCGGCAGCGCCTCGGCCGAGAAGAAGCCGCCCAGCACCAGAATGGGTTTGGTGATGGCATTGGCACGCAGTACCAGCGCCTCTTCGAGTCGCGCCACCGCATAGGCATCCGCCTGGACCAGGGTGTTGGCGACCTGCAGCAGGCCATGACCATAGGCGTTGGCCTTGAGGACCGCGATGATCTTGCTGTGGGGGGCGTGACGCCGCACGACGGCAAAATTGTGATGGAGCGCATCGACATCGATGCTGGCCGTAACTGTGTTCATCATGGGATCGGGTGTCTGCTCGATGAGGGTCTGGGTTGGCTGTTCGTCTCAATCTTGACCCGCTGGCTTGGGCGCCCTGTGTCGGGTCGCCGGAGCACGCAGCGGATGTTTATTTATATGCTTCAAAATGTACGATTATGTTATCAGTTGTTTTTTGTTTGGTAAATTACGTGGCGAATGGGAGCGCATGAATGACCTGAATACGGGATATTCCTCTGTATAAATGTGCTTCCCAACGCTTTGTCTTGCTCCCTATCACGCGATATTTATCACTGGTTATGACCCGCCAAAAGGCAGGGGTTAATGTGGGTTTTTCAGTGAGTTGGCGGCAGGAGCCGGCTCGGGTTGATGGGGTTTGACACGGATTGGGGGCCGAGACCGGCCGGATGAAGGTGTGGGGGAGGGGAAAAGCAGGGCTGCCGGGATGGCAGCCCTTGTTGGCCTGTTACACCTTGAAGAAACCTATGCCCTGGTTGAGCTGGTGGATGATGTCGGTCAGCTGGGAGGCATCGTGGTTGACGCTCTCGGCGGCGGATACGTTCTCCAGCGACATCTGGGTGATCTCCTCGACCGACTGGGCGATCAGCTGGCTGGCGGCGGCCTGCTCATGGAGCATGGAGCTGATCTCCTGGATGAGGCCCACCACCTTGCGGGAACTCTGATCCACCTGGGCCATGGTATCGCTGGAGCTGTCGGTGGTTTCTCGCACCCTGCTCATGCTGTCGGCACAGGCATTCATTCCCTTGACCGCGCCTGTGGCCCCCTGCTGGATCGACTTGAGCATCTCGTTTATCTCTTGCGTCGCCTGGGTCGTCCGCGCCGCCAGGGTGCGCACCTCGTCGGCCACCACGGCAAAGCCACGGCCCATGTCACCGGCCCGTGCGGCCTCGATGGCGGCGTTGAGTGCCAGCAGGTTGGTCTGATCCGCCACTCCCTGGATCATCACCGAGATCTGGCTGATGCGGGTGATGTCATCGAACAGCCCCTGCACCTGTTTGGCCGAGTCGTTGACGGCCGTGGTGACCTTGAGCACCTCTTGCGAGGCGTGCTTGACCTGCTCTTCGCCCGAATGGGCAATCTCCCCCGACTGCATCACCACGCTGTTGGCCTGGTTCGCGAAGGAGGAGAGCTGGGAGACCGAGGTGGTCAGCTCTTCGACCGATGCGGCTGTGTTGGCGGTCGCCAGCGACTGTTGCTGGGAGCTGGTATTGACCTGCTGGGCGGCGGCGACCAGCTGGGAGGAGCTGGCGGTCAACCCTTCGGCGGCGCGCTGCATGGTCGAGACGATGTCGCGCAGGCTGTGGCGAGTGCTGCTCATGGCTTGCTGCATCTGGGTCAGCTCG
The DNA here is from genome assembly GCF_963899305.1 of Aeromonas sp. MR19. Classification (NCBI taxonomy): domain Bacteria; kingdom Pseudomonadati; phylum Pseudomonadota; class Gammaproteobacteria; order Aeromonadales; family Aeromonadaceae; genus Aeromonas; species Aeromonas sp. MR19. The sequence continues at coordinate 224,440 of NZ_CAWQWZ010000011.1, read as the reverse complement.
TCGTTGCCTTCCGCACTGTCCTGCGCCGTGAGATGCCCTTGCGCCAGCTGCTTCAGCTCGCTCATGATGGCGAGCAAGGGCAGATTGATGCTGCTGAGCAGCCAGCCCAGCAACAGGGAGAGCATGACGGATCCGGCGAGTATGGTGTAGGTGGCGGTGGTGATATCGGTGACGATCACGTCGCTGTCATCATAAGCCTTCTTGCCGAGCCCCTGATTGATGTCCACCAGCTTGCTGAGCAGGTCGTCGACCACCTGGAAGCTGGCGGCGGCTTCCCCCTTCATCAGCTTGATGGCGGTGTCGTTGTCATTGGCTGCGCTTGCCGTCATGGTTTTTTTCGCCGCTTCCTTGTAAATCGGCCAGGCTCTGTCCACCTCCGTCAACACGGATTTTTCCTGATCGGAGGTTTGGGTTGCCCGGTATTTATTCAGCAGGGCATTCATCTTCTGTTCGTAGCCATCCATCTGGCTGGCGATCTTGTCCATCCCCGCAGGAGTGGGCTCGATGACATAGTCAAACAGCGAACGGTTATGGTAGATGGCCTGCATATTGGCGTTGGAGACATCTGTGATGGGGGTCAGAATGTTGAGATACATGTCATTGAGCATGTCGTTGACGGTGGCGGTATTCTGTTTGCCGTAGAGCCCCACCCCGATCAGGATGAGGTTCAGCAACAGAAAAGAGACCATTAGTCGCGTCTTGATGGAGATCTGACGAAGTAGGTTGTTCATGGTAGCCTCATGCTTGTTTTATTTGCGTTCCCTGCAGCGAGATTACGACTGCTCTCTTGTCATCCCACCCCTGGCCGGGTGAGCACCACAATATCGTTTCTGCATCCTCGTTATTTCACCCTTCATGTCACCCTGGCTTGCCATTCGGCAAACCAGGACGCTATCTGTGCCACAGGCAAGGGACGACTGACGTAATAGCCCTGGGCCAGTTCACAGCCCAGCAGGGCCAGTTGCCGCCAGTCCTCTTCGCTCTCAACCCCTTCGGCCACCGTCTTGAGCCCGAGCTTCTGGCTCATGACGATGGCTGAGGTCAATATAGCCAGCTTCTTCGGGCTGCTATGGGCGTCGTGGACAAATTCTTTATCTATCTTGATCTCGGTGAAGGGGCAGCGGGATAACTGCTTCATGGAGGAGTAGCCGGTGCCATAATCATCCATTGCGACGCCAAACCCCCTGAGCCGCAAACGGGCCAGGGTGCCCAATGACATGGAGAGATTGGACATGAAGGTGGTTTCGGTGACTTCAATAATGATGGCGTTGCAGGGCAGTTGATGCTCCTGCACGACGGCAATCATGTTCTTGACCAATTTATCCGTGAGCAGCAGGCTCACCGGCAAATTGATCGAGCAGCTGATGGGGCCAGGCAGGCTGGCCAGTGTCGTGAGCGCCTCACAGGTGGCGTGCAGGAAGTGATAAAAGAAATCCAGCGCCAATTGCCCCTCTTCCAGATGGTGGACGAAACAGACGGGCGGGATCACGCCGTGTTCGGGATGGAGCCAGCGCACCAGGGCCTCAAAGCCATAGAGGCGCGAATCCGCCATCGTGATCTTGGGTTGCAGAAAGGGCACCAGTTGCCGGTTGTCCAGCGCCTGTTGCACATCGTCGGCGGTGAAGGCGAGCTGCATCCACTTCTTGTTCTCCCTGTGCACCAGGGGATCGCAATGCTGCAGCATGTTGCGCAGGTCACTCTGCCTGAGCGGCTTTGACAGCACACCTATCACCTCCAGGGTACCCGCATCGGCAATGGCGTGGATCACGTCCAGCACATCCCGCTCCACCCCGCTCATCACGGCCACAAACATCCGGTAGCGGGTATTTTTCTCCAGGTTGCTGATGAGCTCCACCCCGTCCATGCCCGGCATGTTGAGGTCGGTCAGCAGCAGATCGATGCGCTCGTCTATGCGCTCCAGCTGCTGCAACTTGTCCAGTGCATCCTGACCATCCTGAGCCACATGAACGTGGCCAAACCCCAGCTCCTGCAACAGGCAGGTCACCTCATACTGCTGGGTGCGGGAGTCATCCACCACCATGGCACTGCGTCCTTGCCATTTTTCCAACGACATAATTACACGCCTCGCTGATCCGGACGGCTGAGCGTCTGGGTGATGTGGGTGAGTGACATGACTTCGTCCACGCCGCCATGGGCTATGGCCTCCTTGGGCATGCCAAACACCACGCAACTGCCTTCATCCTGCGCTATGGTGCGGGCCCCTGTGTCGTGCAGCTCTTTCATGCCCCGGGCACCGTCGTCCCCCATGCCGGTCATGATGATGCCGAGCGCATTGCTGCCCGCGCTCACGGCCACCGAGCGAAACAGCACGTCCACCGACGGGCAGTGGCGGGAGACTGGCGGGCCCTCTTTTACCTCGGCCAGATACTGGGTGCCGCTGCGCTGGATCAGCAGGTGCTTGCCGCCCGGGGCTATGATGGCGACGCCCGGCAGCAGGCGATCGCCGGTGGTGGCTTCCTTGACCTCCAGCTGGGAGAGGCTGTTGAGCCGCTCGGCGAAGGAGGCGGTAAAGCGGGCCGGCATGTGCTGCACTATGGCCAGCCCAGGGCAGCTGGCCGGCAGGCGGGAGAGCAGGTACTCCAGTGCCTGGGTGCCGCCGGTGGAGGTGCCTAGCGCGATGATCTTCTCCGTGGTGCGAAACGAGATCCGCTCGGCCGGGGGGGAGAGCATCTCATCGGCATTGCGGCGCGGGACGACCGCAATCTGATTGGTCGCGGGCAGCAGATTGCGCAGCTTGGCGCTGACGGCAGCTCGTATCTCCTGGATGAAGTCGTTGGTCGACTGCTGCAGGAAGCTCTTGATGCCCACGCTGGGCTTGGTGACGATGGAGATGGCCCCCGCCGAGAGGGCCTCCAGGGTGATCATGGCGCCCTCCTCGGTAAGGGAGGAGCAGATGATGACGGGGGTCGGGCGCTCGGCCATGATCTTCTTGAGGAAGGTCAGCCCGTCCATGCGCGGCATCTCTATGTCGAGGATGATGACATCGGGCCAGCACTTCTTCATCTGCTGCATGGCGAAGATGGGGTCGAAGGCGGCGCCAATGACCTCTATGTCCGCAGCCTTGCTCAGCATCTGGGTCAGCACTTCCCGCACCAGGGCCGAGTCGTCGACGATCAATACCCGTATTGTCATGGCGCATCCTTTGCTGGCAGATGGTGATAGCGGGAAGGGGCCTCCTGCATCAGGGGAAGATCCTGTTGGCGAATGACCTCTGAGTGCCCGACCAGCAGATAGCCACCGGGTCTCAGCAATTGGCAGAGCTGGGTCAGGACGCGGGCCTTGGTGGTGTCGTTGAAGTAGATGAGGACATTTCTGAGCAAAATCACATCGAAATTGCGCTCCTGATACTCGCCGCACGACAGCAGGTTGAGGTTGGCGAAGGCGACTTTTCTGGCGAGCGCCGGCTTGACCCGGATCTTGCCCGCGTATTCGTCGTGACCGCGCTGAAAGTAGCGCAACCACAGATGGGGTGGCACATGCCGGGCCCGCTCGACCGAATAGATGGCGCGCCGGGCAAAGGGAATGACGCGGGTATTGATGTCGGTGCCATGAATGCTCCAGCGTTCGTTGATGCCGAGCTGCTCGGCCAGCACCATGGCGGCGGAGTAAGCCTCCTCGCCGGTGGAGCAGGCCGCTGACCAGACGCGAAGCGGCTGGCTGCGACTGGCGAGCAGCTGCTCGGCATGGTGTTTCAGCCAGCTGAAGTGCTGGGCCTCGCGAAAGAAATAGGTCTCGTTGGTCGACAGAAGATTGATGGCGAGCTGGCGTTCCTGGGGATCGAGGGGCTGGTTTATCCGCTCCCAATAGGCTTGATAGCTGGTGAGCTGCAACGCCCGCAGCCGCTTGGCGAGTCTGGATTGCACCAGCGCTCGCTTGCAGGGGGCGAGATCTATGCCCGCCGTGTTGAGGATGAAGCGTCGAAACAGATCAAATTCGCTCTGACTGAGGGTCGGGACCAGCTCTGGCGTGAACAGCGGCGCCGCCATGTTCATCCGCCTTGCTCTTGCGAGAACAGCTGGCCGGTGGCGGCCTCGGCCATGGCGCTCAGCTCTGTGATGGAGAGTGCCTTGTGCATGTCGAGCAGGATGGCGAACCGCTGATCTATGGTGACCACCCCCTGAATGAAGTCGCCCCGGATGTGGGTGCCGAAGGTCGGGGCCGGTTCTATGGTATCGGTTCGGATCTCCAGCACCTCGCACACCGCATCCAGCAGCATGCCGATCTCCTGCTCCTCCCCATTGCTGTTGGGCAGGGAGAGGATCGCGACGCAGGTGGTGGGCAGCAGCGGAGTCTGATCTCTGCCAAAGCGGATGGAGAGATCGATCACCGGTACCACGGCGCCGCGCAGGTTGATGATGCCCCGCACGAAGCGCGGCATCATGGGGACCGGGGTCATGCCTTCGAACTCGATGATTTCACGGATGCAGCCTATGTCGACCCCATACAGCTCCCCCCCCAGCATGAAGGTGACGCAGTGAAAATGGGAAGCCGTGGCAGCAGGAGCAAAGGTATCTCTCATCTGCCTGCTCCTAATAGTTGGTGAACTTGCCATCATCTATCTCTCGCTCCAGATCCTCTTCGTGGAAGGGCTGTTGACGGGCAGATCCCTTCTTTGGCTTGATGCGTCTGGCGGCGGAGTAGGTGGCACTGTGCAAGGGATGGGGTTGGCGGTTGTTGCCCCCCCTGAGCGTGAACTGCTGCATCAGCTCCTGCAGTTGCAGGGCGGTGGAGCTGAGCTCTTCCGAGGTGGAACTGAGCTCTTCCGCCGAGGCGGCCGAGGCCTGCATGCCATCGCTTATCTGGGTCACGGCTATGTTGATCTGGGAGACGCTGGCCCGCTGCTCGCGGGAGGCAGAGGCTATCTCCTGCACCAGGGTGGCGGTCTGATCGATGCCGGGCAGCATCTCGCGCAGCAACGAACCCGCCTGCTCGGCCACGCTGACGGAGCGACCCGCCAGCTCGCCTATCTCCTTGGCGGCAGTTTGTGACCGCTCCGCCAGCTTTCTCACCTCGGCGGCGACGGTGGCAAAGCCCTTGCCGTGTTCACCGGCCCTGGCCGCCTCGATGGCGGCATTGATGGCCAGCAGATCCGTCTTGTTGGCGATGTCATTGATGACTGTGATGCGCGAGGCTATCTCCTTCATGGCGTGGACCATCTCGCCAACCGCCTTGCCACTGTCGGTGGCGCTGCTGGCGGCCTTGGTGGAGATGTTCTCGGTCACCCTGGCGTTGTCGGCATTCTGGCTCACTGTCGCCGTCATCTCCTCGACAGAGGCGCTGGTCTGCTCTACGCTGGAGGCAAGCTCGGACGACGTCTGGGAGAGGGCATTGGCGGTGGCGGCCACCTGCTCGGAGGCCGAGCCTATCGCCTCCGACATGGCACCCACCTCGTTGAGGGTATCGGAGAGGCGGTGGGCCATGCTCTTGATAGCGTAAAGCAGGCTGCTGGTGTCGTCGGCTCTGAGCAGCACAGGGGTGGAGAGATCGCCGTCGGCGACGCGGGCTACCACCTGCACCGTATAGGAAGGATCTCCTCCCAGCTGGCGCAATATGCTGCGGGTCACCAGCAGGGACAGAATGAAGCAGATAAAAAAGGCGCTGCAGGCGATGGCGACCAGGATCTGCAGATTGTCCCCATAAACGATTTTGCTGTCGGCTAATGACTGAGTGGCGAGTTTGTCATTCAGGTTGACCAGGTCGGTGAGAAGATCGTCAGCAACATTGAACGCCGGTCGTCCCTGTTCGGCCAGCATGATGGCGGCTTTCTGGTTATTGAGATTATCCCCCGTATCGGATTGCACAGTCCGTATGATGCTGTCGGCTATGGGTTTGTAAATTGCCCATGCCTGGTCAAAGCGAGCCAACATATCTATTTCTGGCTGGGTGAGGTAGGTTTTGCGATAATTTTCAATTAACTCATTCATTTTCTTCTCATAACGAAACATGTTGTTTTCGTTTACTTTTCTGGTCTCCACATTGTTCTCGAGCACATAGCGATAGAGGGCCCGACTCATGTATATGGCCTGTATGTTGGCGTTGGCCAGATCCTTGATGGGGACGAGCTGATTGGCGTGCATGTTCTCGACCAGTTTTGCCATCTCCTTGGTGGAGGAGTAGCTGGTGAGCGTCAGCACGCCCAGCAACAGCATGAGAATGGAAAACGAGAACACCAGCTTTGTTCTGACTTGCAAGTTGTGAAACCAGTCCATGGCTCTACTCCGTGAATCCTGTTAGTGACAGTATGGTCTGTGGTCAATGCCTGATGGTGTACAGGGCGTCGGCCTGCTGATGGAGCAAGTGTTGCTCCCGCCGCCACGCCAGCTGGATGAGTTGGGGTACGTCGAGGATCAGCGCCGGCTGGCCATTACCCAGAATGGTGGAGCCGCTGACGTAACGCAGGGATTTGAACAAGTCTCCCAGCGGCTTGATCACCGCCTGCACTTCCCCTATCAGGCGATCCACCACGATACCGGCGCGGTTGTCGGCGTAATCGACCATCACCACGAACTCGGGTTCGGTCGCCGCCGGCAGGGCAAAGAGTTCGCGCAGGGCGATGAAGGGAACCCACTCTCCGCGCACGTTGATCTGGCGACTCTGGCTGTGCAGGGCATCCGGCGGCAGGTCGATGCACTCGACCATCATGTCGAGGGGGATCACCAGGGAGGCGTGATCCACCTCAATCCGGAAGCCGTCTATGATGGCCAGGGTCAGGGGCAGCCTGAGCCGGAAGGTGGTGCCTGCACCCAGCCGACTCTCTATGGTGGTTTCACCGCGCAGAAAGTCCAGATTGCGCTTGACCACATCCAGCCCGACCCCGCGCCCCGAGAGATCGCTGACATCGGCGGCGGTCGAGAACCCCGGCAGGAACAGCAGCTGGAAGATCTCCTGCTCACCGAACACCTTGCCCTCCGGCACCATGCCCTGGGCGTGGGCCTTGGCGAGGATCTTGTCGCGATCTATGCCCCGGCCGTCATCGCTCACCTCCACCACAACGGCACCGGCGTCATGGTAGGCGTTCAGGGTGATCACCCCTTGCGCCGGCTTGCCGGCCGCCAGCCGCAGTGCCTGATCTTCGAGGCCGTGATCGGCGGCATTGCGCACCAGGTGCATCAGGGGATCGGTCAGTTTCTCGACCATGGATTTGTCTATGTCGGTGTCGGCGTTGCGGATCTGCAGCTGGATCTCCTTGCCCGTCTGCTGGGAGAGTTCGTGCACCAGTCGCGGGAAACGGTTGAAGATCTCGTTGATGGGCACCATGCGCAGGGTCAGGGCATCGTCACGTATCCCCTCCACCAGGGTGTTGACGGTGGCGACTGATTCGATGAGCTCCGCATCCCCCCTGAGTCTGGCCTGCAGTGTGGTGGCCGAGGTGGCGATCACCAGCTCGCCGACCCGGTTGATCAGGCGATCCAGCTTGGCCGCCTCGATCCGGATATAGTGCCCTTCGGCGCGCAGCTGCGGCTTGGCCTGAACCAGGGGGGCGGGGATGGGGGCCGGATCGGGCTCCGTTGGTGTCGGCGTCGTGGCGGCACTCGACAAGTCACCGCTCGCGATGCGGGCGGCTTCCGCTTCGGTCAGTGCCTGGGCGGCTATCCAGCGTTGCAGCTGGGCCGAGAGAGGTTCATCCCGCCATGCCGCCAGCCGTTGGCCCTGCTCGGCAAACAGCGCCAGATCCTGATGCGGCGTGAGCACGCTGATGAGGCTGGCGTGGGCGATAAAGTCGAAGGTGCCCAGGATCCGCTCTCTGGGCTCGGCACTGAGCAGGCCTATCTCGTAGCCGAGAAAACATTCTGTGGGATCGAGCAGTTGCAGTGGTGGCCACTCGTGCCAGACTGGCTGGATGAAGTGGATCCGTCCCAGATTGGCCAGGTAGCGGATGAAGGCAAGCAGGTCGAAGCCATCCTGATACAGTGCCGGATAGAAGCGCAAGGAGAGGTGCCAGGGGCGCAGATCCTGCGAGGCGACGGGGGTCGGCGAGGGCATGGCCAGCGGCTCGCTGGGCAGGGTCTGGTGACCCTGCAACTGGGAGAGCAGGGCCAGGATCTGCTGGGTCTCGGTCTGCTGCAGTTCGGGATTGTGTTCGGCGCCCTGCAACAGATCGCGCAGTTGATCGTTGCAGGCCAGCAACAGGTTGATCAGGTGTTCATCCAGCGCTATCTCGCCGCTGCGCAGCCGCTCCAGCATGTTTTCCATGGCATGGGCGAAGCGCACCAGCATGGTCAGCCCCAACATGCCCGCCGAACCCTTGATGGTGTGGGCGGTGCGAAACATCAGGTTGTAGGTGTCGGGGTGGGCCGGATAGCTCTCACGATCCAGCAGGGCATGTTCCAGGTTGTCGCATTGCTCATAGGCCTCTTCGAAAAAGAGGGCGCGGGCCTTATTGATGTCCATGAATCGCCCCCTCTGAGCCTACGTCTGCCCACAACCCCAGCTCGGTCAATACCTCGTGGGCGACACACTCATCGCTCGCCAGCAGCCGCAGCCGCTTGCTCTGCTGGCTTGCTTCCTGCTGCAAGATGGCGATGAGCTGGGCGCCACAGCCGTCGAGCACCTCCAGCGGGTTCAAGTCCAGGTTCAGGTCGGCAAAGTTGAGCAGGCCGAACAGATCGTCCTGCAGATCCCCCAGCGTCATTATGCTCAGTTCACCGCTCAGGGTGGCGGTGGGGGGCGTGTGCCGGGTATCGAGTTCCAGGCTCATGACAGTCGCTCCCGGATCATGGTTGCACCACCTTGTAGACATCATCGAGCAGCTTGAGCGGCTCGAACGGCTTGGTCAGCCAGACCCGGGCGCCGGCCTCGAATCCCTCTCGCTTGATCTGGTCGGAGTCTTCCGTGGTCAGCATGATGAAGGGGAGGTAGCGGGTCGTCTGCTGCGCCTTGACCCGTCTGAGCAGCGTCATGCCATCCATGCCGGGCATGTTGAGGTCTGAAATAATGAGGTGTACGCGTTGGTTGCCCAGCTGGATGAGGGCGGCCTCGCCATCTTCTGCTTCTATCACGTCAAAACCGGCGCTGCTGAGCGTCATGGTGATGGCCGCCCTGATCCCGACGGAATCATCCACCACCAGTATGGTCTTGCCCATAAGTCATCCTCTCGACGCTACATCAGGAGTGGGCCCCAGCGCAGGGGCGAGGCCAGCTCTGGGCCTCAGTGATAATTGTTGTTCAAGAGTCTGATGTTGGAGAGATTTTTTATATTGCAACCAGACCTGGGAGACACTTGGCACTGATTGTGCAACCTCATATGGGGGCTAGGGGTGGAAACGAGGGGAAGGCTCCTGGCCGTAGTGCGGTTTTGCCCAAATAAAAGGCAGTTGAATGAGCGCTGCCATGAGCACGATATTGACGGAGCGACAGCTGATAATAAATATCATTGGCAAGTCCATTCTTGTTGTTTACATATATTATCACAAATAATAAAGGTATATTTTATCGGCCTCTTTCTTTTCTGGCGATCACTCATGGCTGATAACATCAGTGGCCTGTAAAATAGTGTGACAACGCTTTCATTCTGATTATTTAACATCGCGAATTAACGAATGATTTTTATGTTGTTAATTCATAAATCCACAAAAATAACCCTTTATAGGTATTTTGTTGGTTCATTGGAGGTTTTGCTAACTATATGCTGCATATGGTTTTTTTAAATTAATGATGATGAGTTATATATCCGGATAATGTCCCACAGCTTGATGGAGATCAACACGGGAGGAGAGGGGAGTCCTTAGCATTTCCGCTATTAAGCATTTATCAAACAAGTGCTCACTAACGGGAATAAGAAGAATGGTCGAGGATAATTTTTTATCGGCTCATGGAATTAATCGCCGTGACTTTATGAAATTGTGCGCCGGGATGGCCGCAACCCTGGGATTAAGCCAGAATGCCGTGGCCAAGATGGCCATGGCGCTCACCAGCCCCGAGCGGCCACCGGTGATCTGGATTGGCGCGCAGGAGTGCACGGGTTGCACCGAGTCACTGCTGCGCTCAACCCACCCCACCATAGAAAACCTGATCCTCAACACCATTTCGCTGGAGTACCACGAGGTGCTCTCGGCGGCCTTTGGCCATCAGGCGGAAGAGAACAAGCGCAACGCCATCGAGCGCTACAAGGGCAAGTATGTGCTGGTGGTGGACGGCTCCATTCCATTGAAAGATGGTGGCGTCTACTGCATGGTGGCCGGTGAACCCATAGTCGATCATATCCGCCGTGCGGCTGCCGATGCGGCTGCCGTCATCGCCATCGGTTCCTGCTCTGCCTGGGGCGGCGTGCCCGCCAGCGGTGGCAACCCGACCGGCGCCGTCAGCCTGGAGGAGGCCCTCGGCAATATCGGCACCCCCATCATCAATATTCCAGGTTGCCCGCCCAACCCCCACAACTTCCTCACCACGGTCGCCTACTACATCACCTACGGCAAGTTGCCGGCGCTGGATAGCAAGAAGCGCCCGCTGTTTGCCTATGAGCGCCTCATCCACGAGAACTGCGAGCGCCGCCCGCACTTCGATGCGGGACGTTTTGCCAAGGAGTTCGGCGACGAGGGCCACCGTCAGGGCTGGTGCCTCTACCATCTTGGCTGCAAGGGGCCCGAGACCTACGGCAACTGCTCGACCCTGGAGTTCTGCGACGTGGGTGGCGGCATCTGGCCGGTGGGCATAGGCCATCCCTGCTACGGCTGCAACGAACAGGGGGTGGGTTTCAGCAAGGGGATCTTCCAGCTCGCCAAGGTCGAAAATCCGACCCCGCGGGTGGAGAAACCCGACGTGGCCATTCAGGAGGGGGGACACATGTCGCCCACCGCCACCGGCCTCATCGGCGGTGCCCTCGGGGTACTGGTGGGGGTGAGCCTGATGACGGTGCGCGAACTCGGTCGCCAGCAGAAGCGCCACGAAGCCGGGCAGCACCCATCACGGGAGGAGTGACCGTGAACAGACGCAATTTCCTCAAGTTTGCCTCCGCCAGCGCGCTGGCGGCAGGGGCTGCCGTGCCCGGCAGCGCCATGGCGGCGGCCAAGAACAAGCCGCCCATTCCCGGATCGCTCGGCATGTTGTACGACTCCACCCTCTGCGTCGGCTGTCAGGCCTGCGTGGCGGAGTGCCAGCGCCTCAACGGCAGCCCGGCCAACCCGGCGGGGGAGCAGACCTGGTCCAACAACGACAAGCTGACTCCCTACACCAACAACATCATCCAGGTGTGGAAGAGCGGCACGGGTGAGAACAAGGATCAGCTGGTGGATGGCTATGCCTACATCAAGAAGCAGTGCATGCACTGCGTCGATCCCAACTGTGTCTCCGTCTGTCCGGTGCAGGCCCTTAAAAAAGATCCCAAGACCGGCATAGTCCACTACGACCCGAGCGTCTGCACCGGCTGCCGCTACTGCATGGTGGGCTGCCCGTTCGATGTGCCCAAATATGACTACGACAACCCGTTCGGGGCCATTCACAAGTGCGAGCTCTGCAACCAGCAGGGGCTTGAGCGGATTGATCAGGGCAAGCTGCCCGGTTGTGTCGAGGTGTGCCCGACCGGCGCCGTCATCTTCGGCAGCCGCGAGGATCTGATGGCCGAGGCCAGGCGCCGCCTGCTGGCGAGCCCGGGCAGCGAGTACGCCTATCCGCGCCAGACCCTTAACGCCAACGATCCTTATCTGCATGAAGTGCCGAACTACCAGCCCTACGTCTATGGCGAGAAAGAGGGCGGTGGCACCCAGGTGCTGGTGTTGGCCGGGGTGCCTTACACCAAGCTCGACATGCCGGACTTGCCGGAGCTCTCCTCCGGGGCGCGCTCGGAGCATATCCAGCACACCCTCTACAAGGGGATGGTGCTGCCCATGGTGGTGCTGACCGGCCTCTCCGTGCTCATTCGCCGCAACGCCAAGAAGCACGATCAGGCGCACCCTCATGACGAAGACCATGCGCCTGGGCAGGGCAAAGAGCCGGGTTCTGACAAGGGAGGCAAGGATCATGAGTAACCACAAGGCACATCCGCTCGGTGGCAAGCTGGTCAGCTGGCCCGTCATAGTGCTGGCGCCCTTCGTCATCCTGTGCGGCATGCTGATCCTCAAACGCCTCATCTTCGGGCTGGGTTCGGTCACTGATTTGAACGGCGGCTATCCCTGGGGGCTGTGGATCTCGTTTGATCTGCTGATCGGTACAGGTTTTGCCTGCGGCGGCTGGGCACTGGCCTGGGCGGTCTACGTCTTCAACCGGGGCGAGTATCACCCCCTGGTGCGACCGGCCCTGCTGGCGAGTCTGTTCGGCTACTCCCTTGGCGGCCTCTCCATCACAATCGATGTAGGCCGTTACTGGAACCTGCCTTACTTCTACATTCCGGGTTTCTTCAACACCTCCTCTGTGCTGTTCGAGACGGCGGTCTGCATGACCATCTATATCGGGGTGATGGCGCTGGAGTTTGCGCCCGTGCTCTTGGAGAAGTTCGGCTGGAAGACCTCCATGGCCCGGCTCAACAAGATCATGTTCTTCATCCTGGCGCTGGGTGCCCTGCTGCCCACCATGCACCAGTCCTCCATGGGATCCCTGATGATAGTGGCGGGGGAGAAGATACATCCGCTCTGGCAAAGCTACGAGCTGCTGCCGGTCTTCTCCTTGTTGACCGCCTTCATCATGGGCTTCTCCATCGTAGTGTTTGAAGGTTCTTTGGTGCAGGCGGGGCTGGCGGGGCGGGGCCCCAACGAGAAGTCGCTGTTCTACAAGCTGACCCAGGTGATCGACATCTTCCTGATCCTGTTTGTGGCGCTGCGCTTTGCCGAGATCGTCATCAACGACAAGTCGGCCTATCTCTCAGAGTTCAACCGCTACGCCGTCATGTTCTGGAGCGAGATTGCACTGATGATATTCCCGCTGCTGGTGTTCCACTGGGACAAGAGCCGCCGGGACTCGCGCATGTTGTTCCTGGGGGCACTCAGCATGCTGCTGGGCGCCGCCCTCTGGCGACTGGATTACTCCCTGCTCGCCTTCAACCCCGGCAATGGCTATCACTACTTCCCCTCCGCGGCGGAAGTGCTGATCTCCCTTGGCTTCGTCGCCATCGAGGTCTGTGCCTATTTGCTGCTGATCCGGCTCTTGCCGGTACTGCCATCACTTGAACGTGTTCACCAAGATTATCAGGCCCGAGGGAAAGCCAACGTATGAGCCAACGTATCACCATAGACCCCATCACCCGTATTGAGGGGCACCTGCGTATCGACTGCGAGATCGAAGGCGGCATAGTCACCAAGGCCTGGTCGTCCGGCACCATGTGGCGTGGGATGGAGGAGATCGTCAAGGGCAACGACCCGCGCGATGCCTGGATGATAGTGCAGCGCATCTGCGGGGTATGTACTTCCATTCACGCCATCGCCTCGGTGCGGGCGGTGGAGAACGCCATCGGCGCCCAGGTGCCGGTCAACGCCCAGTACATCCGCAACCTCATCATCGCGGCCCACAATATCCACGATCACATAGTCCACTTCTACCAGCTCTCCGCGCTGGACTGGGTGGACATCACGGCTGCACTGCAGGCCAACCCGCAAAAGGCGGCGGACATCCTCAAAGGGGTGTCCACCTGGTCCCTCAACAGCGCCGAAGAGCTGACCAAGGTGCAGGACAAGATCCGCGCTCTGGTGGCGAGCGGCCAGCTCGGCATCTTTGCCAACGGCTACTGGGGTCACAAGGAGATGAAGCTGAGCCCGGAGGTGAACCTCATCGCCGTGGCCCACTACCTGCAAGCGCTGGAGTGCCAGCGCGATGCCAACCGCATCGTCGCCATCCTCGGCGGCAAGACTCCCCACATCCAGAACCTGGCGGTGGGCGGGGTGGCCAACCCCATCAACCTGGATGCGCCGAGCGTGCTCAACCTGGAGCGGCTGCTCTACGTGAAGAGCTTCATCGATCGGCTCGGCGAGTTTATCGAGCAGGTCTACAAGGTGGATGCCGCCATCATAGCCGCGCACTACCCCGAGTGGCTGAACCTGGGGCAGGGGGCCAAGCACTACCTGAGCGTGCCGGAGCTGCCCACCGACGGTGACGGCGGCAGCTTCCTGATGCCGGGTGGCTACATCGAGAACGGCGATCTGGCCGGCTATCGTCCCATCGAGAGCCATCAGGATGCCTGGCTGATGGATGGCATCGCCGAGAGCAACAAGCACGCCTGGTACAAGGATGACGAACCTCTCAAGCCGTGGGAGGGCAAAACCGAGCCCAACTACACCGGCTGGCAGGACGATGGCAAATACTCTTGGGTCAAATCCCCCACCTTCTACGGCAAGGTGGTGGAGGTGGGGCCGCTCGCAGACCTCTTGGTGAAACTGGCCGCCAAACACCCGGAGACGGTGGCGCACTTCGACCAGCTGAACGGCATCTACAAGGCGCTCACCGGTTCGGCCATCAAGACCGAACAGCTGCACTCCACCATGGGCCGCATCATAGGCCGCGCGGTGCGCTGCTGCGTGCTGAAAGATACCCTGGCGCACCAGTGGAAGGCGCTTGTCGACAACATTGGCAAGGGGGATACCACCGCCTACATCAAGGCCGAGATCCCGGCAGACAAAGAGTTTCGCGGGGTGGGCTTTGAAGAGGCGCCGCGGGGCATGCTCTCCCACTGGATCGTCATCAAGGGTGGCAAGATCGCCAACTATCAGGCGGTGGTGCCATCGACCTGGAACTCGGGCCCGCGCAACTTCAATGACGAGCCCGGCCCCTACGAGCAGGCGCTGGTAGGCACCCCGGTGGCGGATCCCGCCAAACCGCTGGAAGTGGTGCGTACCATCCACTCGTTCGACCCCTGCATGTCCTGCGCGGTCCACGTGGTGGATACCCAAAATGGCGAAGTGACTCAGGTGAAGGTGCTGTGATGAACACCCTGATCCTGGGCGTGGGCAACCTCTTGCTGAGCGACGAGGCCGTCGGTGTGCGCATCGTCGAGGGGCTGGGGCGCGAATACCGTTTTGCCCCCGGCATCGAGCTGCTGGACGGCGGCACCGCCGGTATGGAGCTGCTGGAAGCCATGGCCAGTCGCGACCACATCATTCTGGCGGATGCAGTGCGCAGCGGTAACCCGCCGGGTACAGTGGTGACCCTGAAGGATGAGGAGATCCCGACCCTGTTTGGCCGCAAGATCTCCCCGCACCAGCTGGGGCTGGCGGACGTGCTCTCGGCGCTGTACATGACGGGGGAGTCGCCCAAGCGGCTCACCCTGATCGGCATAGAACCCGAATCCCTCGAACCGCGCATCGGCCTCACCCCAGTGGTGGCAGCCGCCATGGGGGAGGCGACGGATCGGATTTTGACCCTGCTGGCCAGTGTTGGCGCTCCCGCCATCCCGCTTTCCGAACAGGAACGAGCAGAACAAGAACGGGAGGGCTTATGGCGCAGTCCCATTTAAGCGAGGCAGATGCCATGCAGGAACGCGTGCAGGATTTTTCGGGTTTTGCCACCAATCCTGCGCCTTTGCTGGTAGCCCAGTATGAGCGGATCGCCCGAGAGGAGATGCAAGGGCTGCCCTTCTATCACGCCACCATGCCCATCGTGGCCGAGTGCGTGCTGTTTGAAGAGCAGTGGCTCGGCTGCGTGCTCACCCCCTGGATGCTGAGCGTGGTGGTGTTGCCGGGGCCGGATCAACTGTGGCCGGTGCGCAGCAGCAGCGATCGGCTAGCCCTGCAGCTCCCCTGCGGCAACCTGACCTTTATGGTGGGTGAACTGCCCGAAAGTGGTCAGCTGCTGGCCTGCTCCCTGATGTCGCCGCTCGAACCCCATCTCGGGGCCGAGCAGGGGCGCTCGCTGGTGAACAGCACCCTCAAGATGCTGCTCTCCTTGCCGGTGCAGCAAGGGGCTGGCGGTGTGGATCTGGGGCGCAGACGGCTATTTGGTGCCCGGCGTGGCCAACCGGCATAGTCGCTAGGTTTCACGCGAAATCAAGTTTAGAATAGGGGGCCACTTTGGCCCCTCACTCGCATTTACCAGCACGCATTCAACCTCTTCTTTCAGAGATAAAGAGTGAGTGGAACCATAAAAAGGATCCCCATGACGATTCCACGCAATTGCCTTCGCCATTACGTCGGCCCCAGTGCTGCCGCCCTGTTGACTCTGCTGCAGGGCACCGCCTCCCACGTGGCGCTGGCCGCCGCCCAACCTGTGCCTGCCGAACTCAAACTCGCCATCGGCGCTGAGCCCACCGAAGGGTTTGACCCTCTGCTGGGCTGGAGCCACGGCAGCTACCTGCTGCTGCACAGCCCGCTGCTCAAGCAGAACGCTGATCTCAGCTGGCAGGATCTGCTCACCCAAGCGGTGACCCCGAGCAAGGATGGCAAGGGGTGGCTCATTACCCTCAAGCCGGATTTGAAATTCTCCAACGGCGCGCCGCTCACCGCCGAGGATGTGGCCTTTACCTACAACAGCGCGGCCAAAGGCGGCGGCAAGATCGACATGGGCAACTTTGTCTCGGCCAGAGTGGTCTCGCCTACCGAGGTGGCCATCGTCTTAAGCGCCCCCCAGAGCACCTTCGTCAACGTGCTGGGGTCGCTCGGCATTGTGTCGAAGAAGGATTACGATCCCAAGGCGTACGCTCAAAAGCCGGTCGGCGCAGGCCCCTACCGGCTGGTGAGCTTCCTGCCCGGTCAGCAACTGGTGGTGGAGGCGAACCCCTATTACGCCGGTGGCAACAATGATTTCAAACGGCTGGTGTTTGTCTTTATCGATGAAGAGAGCGCCTATGCCGCTGCCCAGAGCAGCCAGCTCGATCTGGTGCGCATCCCCCCGTCGCTGGCGCCCACCGTACCTGCCTCGCTCAAGCTGTGGGTACGGCCGAGCGTGGAGAACCGTGGCATCGTCTTCCCCATTCCGGCTGCTGGTAAAAAAGATGCCAAGGGCTATCCCATTGGCAACGACGTGACCTCGGATGTGGCGATGCGCCGCGCCATCAACTACGCCATCGACCGCAAGCTGTTGGCCGATCAGTTGCTTGAAGGGCACGCCATCCCCGCTTACAGCGCGGTGGAAGGCTTGCCCTGGCTGAACAAGGCCACCGCCTTCAAGGATGGGGATGTCGCCCATGCCAACGCCCTGCTCGACGAGGCGGGCTGGAAGAGGGGCAGTGACGGCATTCGCCACAAGGGCGACCTGCGCGCCGCCATTACCCTCTGGTACACCAGTGGCGACAGCACCCGCCGGGATCTGGCGGAAGCGGTGCGTGCCATGCTCAAACCCATCGGTCTCGAAGTGAGCCTCAAATCCGGCAGCTGGGAGCAGGTGGAGCGGGAGATGCACGCCAATCCGGTGCTGATGGGGTGGGGGAGTCTGGATCCCATGGAGCTCTATCACCACTACCAGAGCGGTTCGGGCGGGGTAGAGTTCTACAACCCGGGCCACTACAGCAATCCTGTGGTGGATGGCCACCTCAAGCAGGCGCTGGATGCCCCGAACTGGCAGGCGGCAGTGCCCTTCTGGCAGCAGGTGGAGTGGGATGGCAAGAGCGGCGCCGGGGTGCAGGGGGATGCCGCCTGGGCCTGGCTGCTCAATGTGCAGCACACCTATCTGGCCAACAGTTGCATTGACCTTGGCAAGGGGGCGCCAGAAATTCACGGTAGCTGGTCTTTGCTCAACAACCTGCAGGATTGGCGGTGGACGTGCCGTTAAGTTCGCCCTTTAGCTCTTCCGGTTACATTCTGGTAAAAGCCCTGCTGCGTCTGGCAGGGCTGCTATGTCTGGTCTCTGTCGCCACCTTTGTGCTGCTGAGCTACTCCCCCATCGATCCCATCAAGGCCTATATCGGCAACGATCTGCTCCATGTGCCGCCAGAGCAGTACGCCCGCATTGCCGCCCGCTGGGGGTTGGATCAGCCGCTCTGGCTGCGCTACTGGCACTGGTTTACCCAAGTGCTGCAGGGGGATTTCGGCTATTCCATGCTCTACAACGCGCCTGTGGCTCAGGTGATAGGCCAACGCTTTGCCGCCTCTTTCCTGCTGCTGGCGGGGGCATGGCTGCTCTCCGGTTTTTTCGGCATCCTGCTCGGGCTCTGCGCCGGTCGCTATCTCAACCGCTGGCCCGATCGCTTTATTTGCCGCTTTGCTTACTTGCTCGCTTCCTTGCCCACCTTCTGGGTTGGCCTCTTGCTGCTGGCGCTGTTTGCGGTGCACTGGCCGCTACTGCCGGTCTGCTGCGCCTGGACGCCGGGCCTCGCTGCCGATGAGGCGGACTGGTTGATGCGATTGCGCCATCTGTTGCTGCCGGTGACTACTTTGGCGCTGCTCGGGGTGGGCAATATTGCCCTGCACACCCGGGGGCGGGTGGCCGAGGTGCTGGAGAGCGACTTTATCCGCTACGCCCGCGCCCAGGGGGATGGTGGCTGGCCCATGTTGCGCTTTCATGTGCTGCGCCACGCCCTGACCCCGGCGATCTGCCTGCAGTTTGCCTCGCTGGGTGAGTTGATTGGCGGATCGCTGTTGGCAGAGAAGGTCTTCTCCTACCCGGGGCTCGGGCAAGCGACGGTGGATGCGGGGCTGAGGGGAGACATCCCCTTGCTGATGGGAATCGTGCTCTTCTGCACCCTGCTGGTCTTTATTGGCAATACGGTGGCCAGTTTGCTGCTGGCGCGCATCAATCGGGGTTGGGAGGGTGAGCATGCTGTTTAATCCGCTTCCTTCACTGCTGCGGCTGGGTTTTGCCCTGATCGGATTGGCGCTGCTGGCCGCCTATGGCTGGGGCTTGTCGGCTCAGGATGTACCGATGGATCTGCTGGCGCGCCAGCAGCCCCCCTCGCTGGCCCACTGGTTTGGCACCGATCAGATGGGGCGGGATCTCTGGCTGCGGGCTTTTCAAGGCACCCTCACCAGTCTGGAGCTGGGGATCAGCACTGCGCTCTGTAGTGGCCTGCTGGCCATGGTGGCGGCAAGCGTGTCGCTCATTCATCCCAGATGCGATGTGGCAGTGCGCCTCGTGATCGACGCCATGCTGGCGTTGCCCCATATGCTGCTGCTGATCCTGATCTGCTTTACCGTGGGGGGCGGCATGCGCGGGGTGATCCTGGCGGTGGCGCTCACCCACTGGCCCAAGCTGGCGCTGATCCTCTGCGCGGAGGCGCGGCGGATCGCTTGCAGCGATTACGTGGTGCTGGCCCGCTGTCAGGGGATGGGAGCACTGCGTCGCTGGCGCACCCACCTGCTGCCGGGGTTGTTGCCCCAGTGGTTTATCGGCACCCTGCTGATGTTTCCCCATGCGGTGCTGCACAGCGCGGCCTTGAGCTTTCTCGGCTTTGGTCTGGCGGCCCACGAGGCCTCCCTTGGCCTGCTGCTGGCCGATGCCCTGCGTTATCTGGCCGGTGGCGGCTGGTGGCTGGCCCTCTTCCCGGGACTGATGTTGCTGCTGCTGGTACTGCTGTTTGATCAGGCTACCCGCGCTCTGCAACAGCTGCTGTGGCACAGGAGCGAACCATGCTGAGTTTTGACCATGTGACCATAGAGGCGGCCCACTACTCCTGGCTGGGGCGACGCAGCTGGCAGCCTTTACTGACCGATATCAGCCTGCAACTGGCGCCGGGGGAGATAGTGGCACTGGTGGGAGGGAGCGGCGAGGGCAAGAGCCTGCTGCTGCAAAGCGCCCTGACCCTGCTGCCGGACAACCTGCGGATGCGTGGCGCCATCTCCCTCGATGGCACGCCCTTGTGCGACGCCAGCCGGGCCCGTCTGCGTGGCCATACCCTCTGCTATGTGCCGCAGGGGGTGAGCGCCCTCAATCCATTGCTGACAGTGGAGCGCCAGCTTGGCCGCGCGGCCAAGCTATGTGGTCAGAACGGTTCCCGCGAGCGGCTTGGCGAGCAACTGCTGCGATACCAGTTGCCCGCCACCACGCTGGACAGATACCCGCGTCAACTCTCCGGCGGCATGGCCAAGCGCATTCTGGCCTGCACTGCGGCACTCGGCGGCGCCCGCTACATTCTGGCGGACGAGATCACTGCCTGGCTCGACGAAGGGCTGGCCTGTCTGCTGCTCAGCCAATTGCGTGAATTGGCCAATCAGGGCAGCGGCATCCTCTGGGTCACCCACGATCTGGCGCTGGCGGCCCGCTTTGCCGATCGCATTGTGGCGCTCCATCAGGGGCAGGTGAGCGACACCTTGAGCAGCCACCATCTGCGCCAGGGGCTGGGGAGCGAGATGCTCCGTGCCCACTGGCAGGCGCTGCCGGAGTTCAACTCGCTCTTCTCTGCGCCGGAGGTTTCCTGATGTTCGAGTCTCTTAAACAGGCAGCTTGCTGCGCGGCAAATATGCAATGGCGGGGATTCAATCTCAGGGCTCGCAACAACGCCATTCACCCTTTGTTACCCCGGAGGTCTGCTGATGTTTGAAGTACGGGATCTCACCATCGCCCAGGGGGAGCGCCCTCTCTGGCAGGGGTTGTCGCTGGCGGTGAAAGCCGGTGAGCGGCTGGGGGTGTCTGCCCCGAGCGGTTATGGCAAGACCACGCTGGGGCGGGTATTGGCGGGTTGGCAACCAGTTAGGGCAGGTGGGCAGATCCTGCTGGATGGGCAGCCTTTGCCTGAACGGGTAAAAGGCTACAACCCAATCCAGCTGGTGCCCCAGCACCCCGAACTCACCTTCAATCCCTATCGCACCACAGGGCAGGCGCTGTGGGATGTGTGGCGCCCCGATGATGCCATGCTGGCCCGCTTTATGGTCAAGCCCGAGTGGCTTGAGCGCAAGCCAGGCCAGCTCTCCGGTGGCGAGCTGGCCCGCATCGCGCTGCTGCGCGCCCTGGATCCCCGCACCCGGTTGCTTGTCGCCGACGAGGTGACCGCCCAGCTGGATCCGCAAATTCAACGCCAACTCTGGCGGGAGTTGATGCGTGAGTGCGAACAGCGCGGGCTCGGCATGCTTGTCTTCAGTCACCAGCAGGCGCTGCTGCGCCAGATCTGCCACCGGGTAGAAATATTTGGTCTGTGTCCATTTATCTCAATAGCCGTTATTGAGTGAATTCGTGAATTAAGATCTTAATTACAGTTTAAGGTCTGCTTTTCACCATTGAAAGTTTTGTGATAGGACTGTGCCAATTTTTCAGTTCGCAGACATGGGCGATAATGTTGCCTAGAGAGAGTGCTGACAATGAAGTTATTAATGGATGTGTCATTACATGGCTGAAATTGTAAAAACCTGTACTTGTTAATCGTGATACCTTACTCTTGATGAGCCTCAATGGAGGCTTTTTTTGCAAAGCTTAACTATAAACTTAATGTGATATACGTCACGTATGGATAAATTATGAAGGCTATCTATATTTCTCTTTTGGCTATGGCATTTGGTGCTAATGCAACGGTCGTCGAATATCAAATAGAACAAGATGGTATTGTTGATGGTATTGTCACCGAAGGTAACACGGTTGGCTTAACAGTCAACAAGCAACAAGATGCTTTCTCTGGATATGATGAATCCTCTGTCACACGGGGATATTTTTCTAACAATGAGAAAGTTATTCGTTTTGATAAAACAACAAAAGACACTGTTAGTTACTACCTTGGGACTAAGTCTGAAGACGGTCAGTATAAAGGTAATTGGTACGATACAACTGGAAATGGTGGCGATTTCCGTCTTTTGAGTTCCGATGTTGAAAACGAAGGGTGCTCCGGTGCAACTCAAACTGGCTGGTACAATGGCCAGTACTGTAATGTGGAGATTGATGGCGGTGGCTGGCAACTGGTTGCTGTGCGAGCGGGTGTTCGTCAGGGGATTGGAGACGCTGTTGATGAAATAACTACGCTCAGTAGTAGTCAATATCTTAAGGCTGAAGAGTGGGTTATGTTGAAAAGCAAAATGAAAGAAGTTTTGTTTGTTCAACCCAATACCGGTATCTGGGGCATTATGAATATCGCTGCTGCAAGTTCTATGGATTTATGTAAGCCATTGTCAGATGACCTGAGTGTACCAGTACTGGTGCATGCTGAAGATGAGGGCTGTAATGCAGTTGGTTCAGATTATACCCTTGTTGGGCATCCAAGTACGCCAACTTATCAGGGGAACCTATACGCAATGTCAGACAAATATATTCTCTGGCATAACCCTGTAAAGTCTACTTACAGTGACCAACTTATGGTGTATGTAAGATAGAAATGTAATGAGTATCTTAATGTTAGAGGGAGGCATCAGCCTCCCTCTCTTTATCTGCCGTTAGCAACGGCGTTTAACCGGTTTACCACTCAGGCACTGGCCAGCCAGTTAAGCCAGGCATCCATCCCTTCACCCGTGGTGGCGCTGACCTGGATCACCTGGATATAGGGGTTGACCCGTTTGGCGTTCTCGATGCAGCGGGCCACGTCAAAGCTGACATAGGGCAGCAGGTCAATCTTGTTGATCACCATCAGCTGAGCGGCGGCAAACATGTCCGGGTATTTGAGGGGCTTCTCTTCCCCCTCGGTGACGGAGAGGATCGCCACCTTGTACTTCTCGCCGAGATCGAAGCTGGCGGGGCAGACCAGATTGCCCACGTTCTCGATAAACAGGATGCCCCCTTCATTGGCGGGCAGCTGGTGGCAGGCGTCGTGGACCATTTTGGCATCCAGATGGCAGCCCTTGCCGGTATTGATCTGCACGGCAGGGACGCCGGTGGCACGGATGCGATCCGCATCGGCACTGGTCTGCTGATCCCCCTCGATCACTGCGCAAGGGCGCTTGTCGGCCAGTTGGCGCAGGGTTTCGCACAGCAAGGTGGTCTTGCCTGAACCCGGGCTCGACACCAGGTTAAGCACCAGCTGGGCCGCCTCGTCGAAGTGCTCGCGGTTGTGGGCTGCCAGCTTGTTGTTCTTGGCCAGCACATCCATCTCGATGGCGATCAGCTGGCGCTGTCCCATGCCCGGGACCGACAATCCCGCTTCCCCTTTGCCGTAGTGCAGATCACCCTGCTGATGGTCATGGTCATGGTCATGGTCATGGTCATGGTCATGAGAATGGCTGTGGTCATGAGCATGACTATGGTGATGCGGGTGGGCATGATCATGATGATGGTCGTGGGGGTGATCGTGATGGAGCTCATGACCCTCTGCTCCCACTGGCGCCCGTACCCCGTGGTAGTGGTGATGGACATCCCCCTGATGGTGATAGTGGTGGTGAATGATCAGGGTGCGCGGTGCGCTCTGCTCATGGCCATGATGGTGCTGAGCCTCATGGGCATGAGGGTGGCCGTGCTCATGTTCATGGTGATGATGGTGCTCATGATCGTGAGCGTGGGGGTGTGCATGGTCGTGATCCTCTTCATGGCCGGCGATCCGCGCCTGGCCGCATCCGCATACGCTACACATATCAACTTACCTCGATGTCGGTGATGCGCAGGCTATCGCCTTGCGCGACTCGTAATTTGTATCCGCCGCACTCGGGACAGGCCTGCCCGCGCTCGGTGAGGGTGACCGTCTGGTTGCAGTCGTAACACCAGGCTTCTGCCGCCTGATGCTGAAAGTGGAGCCGGGCGCCTTCGACGGCGGTGCCCTTGGCGGCGGCTTCGAAACAGAAGGCAATGGTGTCCGGGTCGACGCAGGAGAAGCTGCCGACCTCGAGCCAGAGGGCTGTCACCTTGTTAAAGCCCCGCTGGGCGGCCTGTTCAGCCGCCAGATCGATGGCAGCCATGGCCAGAGACATTTCGTGCATGGTGACTCCTTAACCGATATTGGGAGGAGGAACCGTTCCCCCTCCTTGTGACATGCATCCGCTTGGTGAACGGCAATGCCGATCAACAGATCCGCGGGAGCAGTTCCCCTTGCGGCAGCTCCAGATAACGGCGGCTGCCCCAGGGGTTGTTGAGCACCACCTTGTGGCGATCGCTCGTCTGCACCACGCCTATCTGGCTGGCGGAGGGGTTGAACTGCCGCAATATGCCCAGCGCGTCTTGCGCCTGTTCGGCAGGCAGAGCCAGCACCATGGTGCCCTCGTTGGCGAGATCATGGGGCTCGAAGCCGTAGAGCTCGCACAGGCCGCGCACCGGATCGCAGACCGGAATGGCGGACTCCTCCAGCTCGATGGCCACTTGGGAGGCGGTGCTCCACTCGTTGAGCACGGCGGCGAGGCCACCGCGGGTGGCATCGCGCAGGGCATGGGGGGTAAGCCCCGCTTGCAGCAGCGCCTCCACCTGAGGCCAGAGGGTGGTGCAGTCGCTCTTGAGTGTCGAGCCCAGCTGCAGGGCGTCGCGGGCCATCAGGATGCAGGCGCCGTGGCTGCCGATATCCCGTGACACCAGAATGGCGTCACCGGCCTTGAGGTTTCGTACCGAGATGCCCCGGCTCTGCTCGGGCAGGGGGAAGGTGCCGACCCCGCTGGTGTTGATGAAGATCTTGTCGGCCGCTCCCCTCGGCACCACCTTGGTGTCGCCGCAGACGATACGGGCACCGCTCTTGGCAAGCTCTGCGGACATCGACTCGACGATGCGGACGAGATCCGCGTAGGGGAACCCCTCTTCGATAATGAAGCTGCAGCTGAGGTATTCCGGTTTGGCCCCCATCATGGCGAGATCGTTGACCGTGCCTGCGATGGCCAATTTTCCGATATCGCCCCCCTCGAAGAACAGCGGCGAGACGGTGAAGCTGTCGGTGGTGAAGGCGACGGGGCCCTCTACCTGCAGCAGGGCGGCATCTTCGCCGCGCAGCAGGATCTCGTTGCCGAAGTGGTGGAAGAAGAGCCTATTGATAAGCTGGTTCATCTCGACGCCACCGCCCCCATGGCTTAACTGAATTTCTCTCATCGGGTCTGGTTCTCCACAAGATTGCCGAAACAGGCTGGTTCATCTCCACCCATCACCTGACCGTCGTGGCTAAGTTGAGTTTCTCTCATTGCTGCTGGATCCCCATATAGCGGTAGTAGGCATTGCAGGCCCCCTCGGAGCTGACCATGCAGCTGCCCATGGGCTGGGTCGGGGTGCAGCCCCGGCCAAAGACCTTGCACTGGTTCGGCTTGGCCAGCCCGCGCAGAATGTCGGCGCACTGGCACGCCTTATGGTCATCGATGGGGGTCTCACTGAGTTGAAAGTGGCGCTCCGCATCGCGCCTGGCGAAGGCATCGCGCAGGCGCAGGGCGGAGGCGTTGATGTCCCCGAGACCTCGCCAGCGAAAGTGCTCGCGGGTCTCAAAATATTGGTCGACCAGCCGCTGGGCGGCGCGGTTGCCGTTGGCGGTGACGGCGCGGCTGTACTGCACCTCCAGGGCGTAGCGCCCCTCCACCTTCTGACGCACCATCATCAGCAGCGCCTCCATTACATCCACCGGCTCGAAGCCGCTCACCACCACAGGCACCTGATAGCGATCAACGATGGGCAGGTAGATATCGGCACCTGTGATGACGCTGACGTGGGAGGGGCCGATAAAGGCGTTGACCTTGGCAACCCCGTCGGCCATCACGGCGTGGATGGCGGGCGGTACCAGCACATGGTTGATATGAAACAGCAGGTTCTCCACCCCCGCAGCGTCGGCTGCTGCCAGCAGCGCGGCTGTCATGGGGGTGGAGGTCTCGAAACCGATGGCGAAGAAGACCACGGTTTTGTCCGGGTTCTCCTTGGCGATGCGCAGCGCATCGAGGGGGTCATAGACGGGGCGGATATCGCTCCCCTTGGCCCGCTGCTGGGCCAGCGTGCCCCTGGAGCCCGGCACCCGGATCATGTCCCCCAGGGTGACCAGAATGACGTTGGGCTCTCTAGCCAGTTCGATGGCCTGATCGATGCGTTCCTTGGGCATGATGCAGACCGGGCAGCCGGGGCCATGGACGAACTCTATGCTGGCCGGCAGCAGCTGGGGCAGGCCGTACTTCATGATGGTGTGGGTATGGCCGCCACACACCTCCATCACCCGCAGCGGCTCGGGCAGATCCTTTGCAAGTTCAGTAATTTGCGCGGCGAGGGCGCGGATCACCTCGGGCTGGCGAAAGCCCTGAAACAAGTCATTCAAGGTCAGCATGGCAAGATATCCTGTTTGGGCATCAGGGCCACCATCTGGCGGAAGCTCTCGAGGCTGGCCTGCGCCTCCGCTTCGTCAATCTTGCTCATCACAAAGCCGATATGGAGCAGCACATAGTCGCCAAGGTTGAGGGGCTCTTCGAGCAGCATGCAGCTGACGCGCCGCTGCACCCCCAGGGTGTCGACGGTGACGCAGTTATCTTCTGGGTGCAGCTGCACCACCTGAGAAGGTATGGATAGACACATGGATTTCAGGACTCCGACAAGGTGGCACAACCGGTTGTGGCAGGCTGGTGCGTGGCAATATGGTGGATGGCAAACCAGAGCTGACCGGCGGCTATGCCACCGTCATTGAGCGGCAGGGTTTCGCTGGTCAATACCTGGCGGCCGGCTGCTGCGAGGCCGGGCACAAGCTGGTCCATCAGCACCCGGTTTTGAAACACGCCGCCCCCGAGCGCCACCGGATAGCCGGGGAAACGCCCGGCCAGGGCGATGACCAGATTGCTGATGGCGCAGATAAAACCGGCGGCCAGGCTGGCGGTGGAGGTGCCTTTGCGCCGCTCGCCGACAAGGGTATTGAGCAGCGCGGCCCACTCAATAAGCAGCGGCCCCTCTGCGCTCTGGTTCAGGCCAAAGGCGAGGGGGAAGGGCAGTTCATCGGGGGCCAGTTGCAAGGCAGCTGCCTCCAGCAGGAGCCCGGCTTCTCCCTCGTAATCCGGGGTATCGATCACCCCCAGCAGCGCCGCGACGGCGTCGAACAGTCGGCCGATGGAGCTGGTGTAAGGGGCGTTGCGACCCAGCTGCCAGAGCTGGTGCAGATTGCGGATCCGCTCAAGGGGCAGTTTGTTGATCAAAGGAATATCGAGGGCGCAGACCTCCTCCACGGCATAGGATTCGAACAGCAGCCCCAGCAGCTGGCGCACCGGCTCGCGGATGGCCACCTCGCCGCCGATCAGCTTGAAGGGTTTGAGGTGCGCAACCCGTGTAAAGTCCTTCACATCGGCCAGCAGCAGCTCGCCACCCCAGAGGGTGCCGTCATCCCCAAGGCCTGTGCCATCGAAGGCAACACCCAGAACTGGGCCCGTGATGTCGTGTTCGGCCATCACAGCCAGCAGGTGGGCGTGATGGTGCTGTACCTCGAGATGGGTCGCACCCTCTGCCGCGCAATAGCCCTTGGCCCACTGGTGGCTGAGATAGCCGGGGTGGCAGTCCGACACCAGCAGTTCTGGCTTGAGATCGTAGAGTTCGCGGAAGGTGGCGAGGGTCTGCTCGAAGTGGCCCTGCATCGGCAGGCTGTACAGATCGCCGATATAGGGGCTGTAGATGCGCTGGCGGCCGAAGGCCAGCGCCAGCTGGTTTTTCTGCTGCGCCCCGACTGCCAAGAGCGGCACCTTGACCGCCTCTTTCAGGCTGGGGGTGCAGGGGGCATAGCCCCGGGCCAGCCGTAAAGTCTGGCGTCGCCCGCCTGCCCACTGCACCAGACTGTCGTCGCAGGGGTGCAGTATGGGGCGGTTGTGATCCAGGATGCCGTCGATTTCGCCCCCGAGTTCGCTGACCACAGCATCGCATTCGATGAGGATCGGGCTGCCGCGGCCATTGGCGCTGGTGGCCACCAGCGGCATGGCGCATGCGTCCAGCAGCAGTTGATGGAGCGGGGTGTAGGGAAGCATGACGCCGAGATAGGGAATGCCGGGGGCTATCCCTTCGGCCAGCGGGGCCGCGGTGTGTTGGGATTCTGACGGCCGATCATCCTTGGTGCGCTTGCGCAGCAAGGTGATGGGCCTGGCCTGAGAGGCGAGCAGCTTCCACTCCTCCTCGCAGCCGGTGACATGCAGTTTGGCCTCGGCAAGGGAGCCCATCATCACCGCCAGCGGCTTGCGCTCGCGCCGTTTGAGCTGGCGAAGTCGTGCCACGGCGGACTCGCTTCGCGCATCACATATCAGGTGATAGCCCCCCATCCCCTTGACCGCAATCAGTGCCCCCGCTTGCAGGGCGCGGGCAGTCATTTGCAGGGCATCCTCACGCTCGGCCTGCACATCGCCATTGCCGCTGCGCCAGCTGAGGTGGGGCCCGCACTCGGGGCAGCTCACCGGTTGTGCGTGGTAGCGCCGATCCAGCGGATCCTCATAAGCCGCCGCGCAGCGCGGGCACATGGCAAAGCCCGCCATGGCGGTGTGGGGTCTGTCGTAGGGGAGGCGGCGGATGATGCTGTAGCGCGGGCCGCAGTGGGTGCAGTTGGTAAAAGGGTAGTGATGGTGACGATCCGCCGGATTGGCCACATCCCGAGCGCATGCCTCGCACATCCCCTGATCCGGCGAGATGGCGACCGTGGCGGCGCTCTGCTGCTGGCTGGCCTTGATATGAAACTGGCCGTCATAATCGGGATTATGTTCGGGGTCAGCATATCGGGGCAGTTCCCGCTCGCTGAAATGATCGATACGGCTGAGCGGTGGTGCCAGCTTCCGCAGTTCGCGGGCAAAGGCGGCCAGCTGCTCGGGCAGGCCTTCTGCGCCTATGGTGACGCCGTTGGCATCGTTCAGCACATAGCCGGTAAGCGCGTGGCGCAGCGCCAGCCCATAGACGAAGGGGCGAAAGCCGACCCCTTGCACTATGCCGTCGATATGAAATTCGCGGCGCAGTCGGGTTGCTGCAGAATGGGCTGCTAGCGTGGCCGTCATGCCGGCTCCTGCTGCATGGCATCTTGAGTCTGTGGCAGGCGCAGCACCCGGCGCTCGTTCTCCTCGCGCCGCACCCAGCCATCCATCTCCATGCGCAGGCAGAACGGAATGGCGTATTTACGCGACAAGCCGGTGATCTCCTTGAGGGATGCCATGTCGATCAGATCTCCCACCTGCTGGCCCGCCAGCACGGCGGCGACCATCTGGTTGTAAAGGGCGGTGTCGTAGTAGATGGGGCCATCGAGCTGCACCAGATACTTGAGTCGCGCCAGGTTGCGCAGCTGCTTTTGCAGCGCGCAGTTTTTTTGTAAACCATTGCGCTGCAACCCCTGCTGCAGGGCCGCGGGCAGCTTGCGGGTGATAAAGGGATCCAGCTCCACGCCGCCGGGGCCCAGTTTACCGGGCTCGTAACCCTCCTTGCCTTGATCTCGCACCACTTTGAGCACCAGCTGCGCCTCTTCCCCCAAATCATCTTCCGACTCGCCGCCGCCCGGCTGCCACTTGTCATAGTGCAAGCGGATCAGCTGCTCGCCCTTGAGTTGCTGGAGCAGGGCGTGAGTGAGCGGCAAGGCAATGCCAAAGCGGGTCGCCAGTTCGGCGGCGCTAAGCGGCTCGCTGGCCAGGGTGGCGAGCAGCCGCTCGCGGCTCTGCGCCAGCCAGTGGTTGTCCAGCAGCCAGTCACCGAGGGGGGTGACATGGCCCGGCAGCTCGCCAAAGCGGCTGGCCAGCACATAGCCGTTGAGCCCCAGTTGCAGGGTGGCCGGGTTGTAGTTGGCGAGTTCATCGGGCAGCTCGCCCAGCAGGGCGTGCAGCGCCTTGCGTCTGGCGGGGTGAATATCGCCGCACCAGAGGATGCGGGCGCCGTGCAGCAGTTCGCTGCTGCCGTGGCGAATGATGGCAAGCGGCTGGCCGAAGAAGCAGGGGATGGGGTTGGCAAAGATCAGTCGCGCCAGCCGGGTATCCTTGATCGGAACAAAACGGGCCCGGCCGTGCCAGCTGCCGAGGGCCACCTCCACCTCGCGGTTGCGCTGCTCCCGGATGCTGCCGCCGACCTCGTTCAGTCGCACGATAAGGTGGGTCGCCGCCTCGCACTGGCCGGCGGCGCTGGTGAGGCAGTGGCCGCGTGCCACCTCCTTGTGGGGCACCTTTTTCAGGCCCACCGCCACCCGGCAGACGGCGCCGATCTCATCGACGCTCTGGTGATAGGCCTGCAGGGATCGCACCTGCACCTCCCGATCGGCGGGGTAGAGGCGCAGCTTGTCTCCCACCTTGAGGCTGCCCTGCTGCAGGGTGCCGGTGAGCACTGTGCCTGTGCCATTGGCGGTAAAGACCCTGTCCACATAGAGGCGCGGTGGCGCCGCTTCACGAGAGCGGCGCGGCGCGCCCTGCTCGCGGGCAGCGTGCGATGCTGGCAGATCGGCAAGCTGGCCCACGATGGCAGTGTGCAGGGCGGCCATGTTGGCACCTGTCTTGGCGCTGACGCTGACGATATCGGGCACCATGCCGCTCTCGTCCATCACCCGCTCCAGCAAGCTCTCCTCAAGGAGTGCCAGCTCGTCGGCGCTGACCAGATCGCACTTGTTGATGCAGACCAGCAGGCGCGGCACCCCCATCGCCTTGAGCAGGCGCAGGTGATCCCCTGTCATCGGCATCCACCCCTCGTCGGCGGCGATCACCAGCAGCACCAGATCCAGACTCCAGAGCCCCGCCACCATGTTGCGGATATAGCGCTCGTGGCCGGGCACGTCGATGACGCCTATGGTGTTGCCCTGACCGTCGTCGAAGTGGGCAAAGCCGAGATCCTGAGTCATGCCAATGGCCTGCTCGTGGGCGCGGGCTGTGGTGATGCCGGTGAGGGCCTTGATAAGCAGGGTCTTGCCGTGATCCACGTGGCCGGCAAGGCCGATAACGGCGCGATAGGGGGTCATGGGATCAGGGCTCCTCTGTCGCATTGATCTGGGCGGGCAACAGCAATTCCTTGAGTTGGGCTATCAACAGCGCCATCTCAGCCGGCAGCAGGGTGGCCATATTGAGCAGCGCCTTCTGCTGGCGCACCGTGGCAATGACAGGCACCGGTAATTCCCGCAGGGCGTCGAGCAGTTGCTGGGCCGGGCGCGGATCTGTGCATTCGAGCGCCAGCGCCGGGTAGAATTCGTCCGGTAGGGTGCCGCCGCCCACCACCAGCTGGGCGGGCACCTCGGCAAAGCAGCCGGGCAGGGCGGCCATCAGCTGATCGGCTCTGGCCTGCATGGCGGCGGGGTTGCTCAGGGTGCGCTGGGCAATCCCTTCGCCGATGGGGGACTTGTTGAGCTTGTGGATGAGCAGGCGTTCCAGCAGGGAGTAGACGATGCGGCTCGGGCGGAAGGTGCGCATCATGGGGTGTTTTTCCAGCCGCTTGATGAGATCGCTGCGGCCGCTGATGATGCCCGATTGCGGGCCCCCCAGCAGCTTGTCGCCTGAATAGCAGACCAGATCCGCCCCCGCCTTGATGTACTGGCGCACCGAGGTTTCGTCCGGCGCAAACTCTTCTGTGGTCAATCCCGAACCCTGATCCACCGCCAGCACCACGTGCTCTGGCAGGGCGCGGGCCAGCTCGCCGATGTCGGGGGATTCGGTAAAGCCGCGAATGGCGAAATTGGATCTGTGCACCATCAGCACCAGCGCGGTCTGATCCGTGATGGCATCCAGGTAATCTTTGGCGGTAGTGATATTGGTGGTGCCCACCTCCACCAGTTTGGCGCCGGAGAGGGCCAGAATGTCGGGAATGCGAAAGCCGCCGCCAATCTGGATCTGCTCGCCCCGCGAGACGATCACCTCGCGCCCCTTGGCTATCTCTTGCAGCAGCAGGAAGAGGGAGGCGGCGTTGTTGTTGACCACCAGCGAATCCTCGGCCTGGGTGAGGCAACGGAGCAGGGGAGCGATCAGCCCCTTGCGCCCGCCGCGCTTGCCGGTGGCGAGATCCAGCTCCAGATTGTTGTAGCCGGTGTTGAGGTCACGCACCTCGTCCCACAGCTCACTGCTTAGCGGCGAGCGCCCCAGATTGGTGTGCACCAGGGTGCCGGTGGCGTTGATGACCCGGGTCTGACGCTGGCGCAGCTGCTGCTGGCAGCGGCTGGCAACCAGCGCTTCAAGATGCTCGGGGGCGACCCCGTGCTGGCGAAACGCCTCGCTCTGGCGCAGTTCACTCAGGGTCTCGCGCACTGCCTGGGTCACCAGCGGGCGGCTCAGTTCATCGATGTAAGTGGCGAGAAAAGGTTGCTGCAGCAGCTGTTCCACTTGTGGCAAACGGCGCGCTTGTTGCTGGCTGGACTGTGACCGTGAATCTGGCAGTGAATCGTTGGCAGTCGACCCTGGCTCGGGCTGGCTGTGGGAGTGGGCTATGGCTGGCGCGTGAGACGGGTTCGGCATGGGATTACCAGGGCAGTGCGTGGGTTTGACATGCACACAGCTTTGCCGATAGAGAGGCCGAGTTGACGGGTTATTTCAGTGCTGGCTGGTTACTGATTCTTGCAAATATCGCGCATAAATTAATGATGAATTGATGCTGATAAATTAATTGTTGGCCAGAACGATAACCTGTGATCGGATTATATTGGCAAGCGGCAAGCACCGTTTTTAAACAAGCATCAACCGGCTTTGAAATGTGGTTGATTCAATTTTTCCAATATATGTAATTGGCGGAAGAGGCAGGAATCGAACCTGCCAAAGCCTTCTCGGCTCACATCGGTTTTGAAGACCGAGGAGGCCACCAGACCCCATCAACTTCCGTAATGGCCGCCATTTTGTGGCAAATTTCTGTGACTGGCAACGCTTTTTTTGTCATGAAAAAGCGGGGGTTAGCGGTTTTTTGAAAAATCAAAAGAACCTTGTTTTATATCAAATTCAGCACGATTAGCCCGATGTTTTTAATTTAACATCGGGCCTCGATCACATTGCCAAAAGCGTCAGTCAATAACGCTCGTTAACAACTCGGTAAATAGTTATCGATCGGCGTTGGCGATATTCCACTGGTCCAGTCGTTCTATTAACAAGCTGGTATCCTTGGCGGCATCAAGGTGCTGATAAAGATAATCCATCGCCTCGCTCGCCATCTCTGTCATCGGGAAGGAGAACGCCACGATGGCCGGTTGCACCCCGACAAAGATTACCTCGGGGACAAAGGTCTTGAGTTCGTCGATCAGGAAATTGAGCGGCATATTGTGGGTCGAGAAGATAAACATCTCGGCTATGGTCTCGGGGGGGATCACCTGCAGGGTGCCCGCCTTCTCGCCGATCTCGGCGGCATCCACCAGCACCACCCGCGCCGGTTGCAGCTCCCGCACCTTGTGGACCACATTTTCCGGCGCTATGCCGCCGTCGATATGGAGCCAGCCGGGCAGGGGGGCGGCTTGCAGCTTGTCCGCCAGATAGGGGCCGGCACCGTCGTCCCCCATCATGGCATTGCCCACGGTCAACACGAGATTGCAGCCCATCAGCGGCTCCTTACCATCAGGTACATATGGGGGTCGTTATAGAGGGCGGTGAGCTGATCCATAAAGGTGTCGGTCCAGCCCAGCTGCTGCTCATCGAGCACGCCTTCGGCCTTGCGCAGCCGGTCGAAGGCACAGGCCAGCATGTGGCAGTGCTCCCGATAGACGGTGATCTCGCCAAAGGTGAGAAACCCCTCCATCTTGCGGCGTGCCTCGCTGCCGGCGGGCAGTTTGGCCACCCAGTCGCGATAGCCCGTCAGCGGGCAGACCAGATCGGCGCTCAGACAGTCGACGATGCCGAGGTGGTGGCCGATGGCGAGGCTGTAGTACATCACCTCTTTGGCCTCCTCGGGCACGTCGAACTGCTCGTCCACGAACTTGCGCGAGAGGCGGTAGAAGAAAACCTGATCAGCCATGCACCGCCTCTCCCTTGCCAACAGTCCGGTTGAGGCAGGCGTTGGCCAGGTTGTTGACGATCTCCGACAGGCGCGGATCATCGTGCTGATCGAGGTAGCTCTTGATGCGCAGATCCACATCCTGCTGGGTCGCCCCTTCGAGCAGGGCCATGAACTCGTCGGCTATGATGCGCCCCTGCCGGTAACCGGCCATGCGGCGCGCTTCGCGCTCTATCATCACCCGGATTTCATTGGGGATGCCGGTGTGGCGCAGCTCGACCCGCTCCCCCGGTTGCACCTGGTGGCTGGTGGCTTTGAGTTTCTGCTCAAGCAGACCGAGCGCCACCGCAAAGCCATAGATGGTGGCGGCCGGCGTGGGCGGGCAGCCCGGAATATAAACATCCACCGGCACTATCTTGTCGGTGCCACCCCAGACGCAGTACAGATCGTGGAAGATGCCGCCGTCACAGCCGCAGGCGCCGTAGGCGATGCAGATCTTGGGATCGGGAGCCGCTTCATAGGCGCGCAGGGCGGGCACTCGCATCGCCCTGGTCACGGCGCCGGTAAAGAGCAGGATATCGGCGTGGCGGGGAGAGGCGACCACCTTGATGCCGAAGCGCTCGGCATCGAACAGCGGTGTGATGGTGGCGAAGATCTCGATTTCGCAGGCGTTGCAGCCGCCGCAATCGACCCGATAGACATAGGCCGAGCGGCGAATGTCTTTCAGCAGTGTCTTCTTGAGTTTGGTGATCTCGGGATCCTGTGCCAGCGGCACGGCGCGGGTATGGGCATGGCCGACAACCGGTTCTATGCCTTTGATCTTGCTCATCACATCCACTCCTGTTGTGTGGCGATCGGTGTGGCAATCGGTGTTGTGGTTATGGCCGAGTCAGGCTGGCTCAGCATGCTCTGTTTTCGTTTGCAGTCGGGGCAGTGGTGCAGGCGCTCGGGATGCGCCAGCGGGGTGGCTGCTTGTACCAGGGTGTCCTCCACCAGTGCCACCAGCTTGCTCGGGGCAAAGTAGGTGCCGCACAGGGTGCAGGGGGCCAGCGCGAAGCGGGCCTCCTCATAGAGATCCGCCTTGTTGGTCACCGCCAGCTCGAACTCGGGGGAGAGGGCGATGGCATGGGTCGGGCAGACCTCTTCGCAGCGGCCGCAGAAGATGCAGCGGGCCATGGAGATCTCCCAGCGCCGTTCGCCGGTCTCCATGTCGACTTCCATCACCAGCGCATTGGCCGGGCAGGCCTTGGTGCAGGCGGCGCAGGCGATGCACTGATCGGCCTGATATTTGGGTTTGCCGCGAAAATCCCGGTTCACCTCATAGGGGGCGAAGGGGTACTTGGCGGTCGGCGTGCCCGCCTGGAGTATGGTCTTGAACAGCTTGATCATGATGACCCCTTACTTGAGCGGAGAGTTTTTACGGTCGATGCCGTAACGCTCGATCTCCTTGTAGGAGACCACGGTGGACTTGCCCTTCCTGGGGTCGACCAGGGTGACCCGGTCGGTACAGGAGTAGCAGGGATCCAGACTGCCGATGATCAGCGGCGCATCGGCGACGGTATTGCCACGCAGCATGTAGCGCAGGGCAGGCCAGTTGGCGTAGGTGGCGGCGCGGCAGCGCCAGCGGAACAGCTTCTGGTTGTCGCCCGTCATGCTCCAGTGGACGTTCTCGCCACGGGGCGCTTCGGTAAAGCCCAGCGCAAACTTGCCCGGCTGATAGGTGAAGCCTTCGGTGAGCAGCGGCCCCTCCGGCAGGTGCTCAAGGCCGAACTCGATCATGTCGAGGGAGTCGTAGAGCTCGTGGATGCGTACCAGTACCCGGGATTGCACATCGCAACCCGCCAGGGTCTGGATCTCCATCGGCAGTTCGCGATAGGCGGCAAAGTCGTGAACCCGGCGCACGTCGCGCTTGAAGCCGCTGGCCCGCACCATGGGGCCGACGCAGCTGAAATCCCGGGCGATTTGCGGATCGAGACGGCCTATCCCCACCAGACGGGAGGAGATGTTGGCGGTGTCGAGCAGCATGGCCACCAGGGGTTTGAGCTCGTCACGCAGTTCCCGTACCAGCTGGGCACCCTTGATGCGATCTTCCTTGAAGATGTCCCGTCGCACCCCGCCAATCAGGTTGAGGCCGTAGGTCTTGCGGGCGCCGGTGAGCAGCTCGGCCAGGGTCATGGATTTCTCCCGCACCCGGAAGAACTGCATGAAGCCGGTGTCGAAACCGGTGAAGTGGCTCGACAGGCCTATGTTGAGGATATGGCTGTGCAGGCGCTCCACCTCCAGCAGCACGGCGCGGATCATCTTGGCCCGCTCGGGCACCTTAATGCCCATGGCGTTCTCCACCGAGGTGGTGTAGGCGACGCTGTGGGTGAAGCCGCAGATGCCGCAGACCCGGTCGGTCAGAAACGCCACCTCGTTGTAGCCCATGCGGGTTTCCGCCAGTTTTTCCATGCCGCGATGGACATAAAAGAGGCGGTAGTCGGCATCTATGATGTCTTCCCCGTCGACGAACAGGCGAAAGTGCCCCGGCTCGTCCGAGGTGATGTGCAGCGGGCCGACCGGCACTATGCGGTTGGCCTCATTGCCGAGCTCGTTGACGAAGGGGTAGGTCTCTGTGTCCGTGGTGGGCATGGGGCGCTGGCGATAATCCATGGCGTCCTTGCGCAGCGGGTGGATATCTTCCGGCCAGTCATCCGGCAGCACCAGCCGGCGTTCGTCCGGCAGGCCGACCGCGCGCAGGCCATACATGTCGCGGATCTCCCGCTCGCCCCATACAGCCGCTGGTATGGTCGGGGTGATGGAGGGGTACTCCTGCTCGATGGCGTTGACCAGCACCTTGACCGTGATCCAGCTCTTGGTGTCGCCCTCCATGGAGAAGACGTGGTAGACGGCGAAGTGGCCGTTGAGGCTGCGCTCGTCATTGGCAAACGAAACCGAGAGCCAGCCGCCCTGCTTGTGGAAGATCAGGCTGGTGAGGGCCACCAGGCTGGTGGGCTTGACGGTCAGGGTGGCCTGATCGGCGGTCTGCCACTGCTCGTCGATGATGGCGTGGGGCAGTTGCTGTCGCAGTTGCTGGATATAGTCGCAGCCGATGCGATCCGAAATGGCGATGGTCATGCAGTTCTCACTTTATGTTCGGGAATGAGCAATCGGAAAAGGTGAAATCGAAAAAAGCAGCTGTGATGGCGGGCATGGCTTAGACCCCGACCAGATAGGCGAGCAGCGCCAGCAGGGCCAGCCCTAGGCCATAGCGGGTGAGCTTGTGGGTGCGCACGAACTGGGTGCGGGCCATGGCGTTTTCGATGATGCCCGCAAGAAGAAAGGCCACCAGCAGCTTGCACAGCAGGATCAGGGCCGCCACCGCCAGCGCGGGCAGGCTCCAGTTCGCCGCCTTGCCGAAGGGCAGGAAAATAACCAGAAAGAGCTGCACCACCACCAGTTGCTTGAGGCCCATGCTGAGCTTGAGCAGGGCGAGCCCCGCGCCCGAGTACTCGGTGAGCGGCCCCTCCTGCAACTCCTGTTCTGCCTCGGCGCAGTCAAAGGGCAGCTTGCCCATCTCCACAAACACCGCGAAGGCGCAGGCGGCGCCGGCCAGCAGCGTGGCGATGGGCGCGGCCAGCGGCTGGTTGGCCACATAGCTGCTGATGTTGCCCAGATCCGAGCTGCCCACCATCATCGCCATGATGAAGCAGGCGAGCACCAGAATGGGCTCCACCAGAATGCCCAGCGTCAGCTCGCGGCGGGCACCAATCCCTGCAAACATGCTGCCGCTATCCAGCCCCGCCAGGGAGAAGAAGAAGCGGAAGATGGCGAACAGATAGATGTCGGTAATGAGATCCCCGGCGATGGGGAAGGGGGATTCCTGGGTCAGGGTCGGCAGCGCCATGGCTACCAGCAAGAGGGCTGAGATCAGCAGCGCAGGCATCAGGTTGAAGATGATGCCGGCAGGCTCAGGGGTGACCTCCTGGCGGCGCAGGAGCTTCCCGATATCCCGGTAGTCCTGCAGCAGGCCCGGCCCCTGACGGGAGTGCATTTTTGCCCGCAGCACCCGGTTGAAACCTGTGGCCAGCGGCGCCAGCGCCAGCATGGCGATGGCCTGGGTCAGGGCGAGGGCAACCATGCCCCAGCTCGGCATTTCAAGAACAGGCATATCAGACTCCTACAGCCATCAGGATAAAGAGCGCCAGCACAACGCCATGGAGGATCCAGCCAGTGTTGCCGGGGGCATCGCTCACCCCGTGCAGGGCGCTGGCCAGATCAAGCTGCGGCTGTTTGCGATAAAGCGGCGCGCAGAGCTGGCGCAAGGTGTGGGTGACGCCGCCGGAGGTGAGGCTCATGCGCTCCTCATAGGCGTAACCACAGGCCCAGGGCGTACCGGCGTGACGACGACCCAGCTTGGGCCCCTTGAAGATGGCCACGACCAGCAGCGGGATGAGGAACAGCCCCAAGAGGGTGATGGCAATGACCGGTGGGGAGAGGATCGCCTGAGCGCTGTCCAGCGGCAGCAGGGTTGCGCCGGTGGCGACGCTCATCTGGCTGGCAACAAGGGCCTGACCGTAACCCGCGATGTGGGGGGCAATCCAGGGGGCGCCCAGACCCAGTACCAGACAGACGGCGGCCAGCAGCAGGGTGCCTGCCACCATGGCATTGGGTACTTCGCGGGCCTGACTCGCTTTTTCGCTGCGCGGGGCGCCGCAGAAGCAGATGCCGTACACCTTGACGAAGCACATTACCGCCATGGCGCCGGTCACCGCCAGCATCACCACCGCGAGCGGCGCGACTATGGAGGTGCCGAGCTTGGTCATGCTGAGCAGGGCCTGATAGATAAACCATTCGCTGACAAAGCCGTTGAGCGGTGGCAGCGCCGAGATGGCCATGGCGCCGATGAGGAACGCCAGCGCGGTCCAGGGCATCAGCTTGGCGAGGCCACCCATCTTGTCCATGTCGCGGGTGTGGAGGCGGAACATCACAGATCCTGTGCCCATAAAGAGCAGGCTCTTGAAGATGGCGTGGTTGAGCAGGTGATAGAGGGCGCCGAGCAACCCCAGCACCACCAGCGCCGGTTGCTGGTTGGCGATGCCTATCATGCCGATCCCCATCCCCATCAATATGATGCCGATGTTCTCCACCGTGTGGTAGGCGAGCAACCGCTTGAGATCGTGTTCGGCGAGTGCGAACAGCACCCCGAGCACAGCCGAGCAGGCACCGAAGATCAGCACCATGTAGCCCCACCAGAGCTGGCTGGCGCCGAGAAAGTCGATGCTGACCCGCAAAATGCCGAATAGCCCCAGCTTCACCATCACGCCGGACATCAGCGCCGAGATATGGGAAGGGGCGACGGGTTCGGCCACTGGCAGCCAGCCGTGCAGGGGCACGAAACCGGCGCGCAGGCCAAAGCCGCAGAAGCTGAGCAGGAAGACCAGGGAGGCCAATCCGCCCGCCAGATGGTGTTCACGCAGGGCGGCGAACTCCAGCGAGCCGCTTTCGCGGCAAAGCAGCCAGAAGGCGATCAGCACCAGCGCCATGCCGATATGGTTCATCACCAGATAGAGACGGCTCTGCTTGGCGGCGTCCGGGTTGGTCTTGACCAGCCAGTAGGTAGTGAGGGTCACCAGCTCGTAGCAGAGCAAGAAACCGAGCGCGTTGTCGGCCAGCACCATGCCCACCATGGCGAACAGGAAGAGGTTCATCAGCACGCCAATGGCCACATCCCCCTTGCCCTGGTACTCGCGGATATAGGCAAAGGAGTAGAGGGAGACGGCGACGCCGACCAGGGTGATCACCAGCAGCATGAGCGCGGCAAGCATGTCCAGATGTACCGAACCCAGCAGCCAGAGCTGGCCGTCGATGGGGGCACCTTGGGCCAGGGCCTTGATGGCGGCAACCACACCGGCCAGCGAACCCAGCAGGGCAAAGCCGCTATTGAGGCGGTTGGCAAGCCAGGGCTGCTTTTGCAGCAACAGACCGGCGGCCGCGCCTAATAGAAAGAGCACGAGCGTGCCCATAACAAGCGGGGACAACATCAGCGAACTCCCTCTGTGATTGAAGCGTCGAGTGAAGGGGGCGTGGTCGCAGTGGCCGTGCATGCAGAGGCCGAGAATGCGGGCGCACCTTGCGGGTGAGCGTTGGCGGCTTGCAGGCGACGGTCGCGGGCGGCGCTGGCACAGGCACTGTCGTTGACCATGCTCAGTGATTGGGAGGGGCAGGCCTCGATGCAGGCGGGGCCTTCTGCGCGAAATTCACAGAGGTCGCACTTGACCGCTATGCTGCGCACGCCGGGCTCCCAGCTCAGCAGATCCTCGCCAAAGCAACGCAGACCGGCGGAGGTGGAGGGGTTGCTGGAGCGGATGGAGCAGGGGATATAGGTGTCGTAGCTGTTGGCCATGGCCACCGGACGGCTGCCACCGCTCTGGATGGCGCCGAACGGGCAGGCCACGGCGCACAGGTTGCAGCCGATGCAGAGCGACTCGTTGAGCTGCACGCAATCGCCCGTCTGGGCAATCGCCTCGACCGGACACACCTTGATGCAGGGGGCGTCTTCACAGTGACGGCACTGAACCGGCATGGTCGCCTGCTCGTGTCGCATAACGGTTAATCGGGGGGCTTGCTGCAAACCTTGCGCCTTGTGAACCGTGCTGCAGGCCGCCATACAGGTGCCACAGCCGATACACAGCTTGGGGTCAGCGATAACGAAGCGGTTCATAGCCTACCTTGTCGTGTCGCGAACGGAGAGAATAGGGGCAGGATGGCAAAATGCGGGCCAGATTGACTTTTGGCGTGAAATTGATTTCAAGTTGTTGTTTTTAAATGGCTTTAAATTTTGTGTCGAACCGTGGCCAGGGCGCGGCACAGTGTCGAAGTGTGACGTTCGTCACTTGTGACGAAGGGAGGGAGAGGCTTCGTCACCTCGGAAAAACAGTGCCGACAGGGAGCAATGCGGGGTCGTAATGAAGGGTGAAAGGGTTATTCGTCTGCGGTAGGGAATGGGGTGCAAAGAACGAAATGAATTGCACCGTTTGCAGCCATATGGTCGTCGTGGCTTGCTCCCTTCTCCCCTCGCGGGAGAAGGGTTGGGGATGAGGGGGAAAATGCCCCCGTGGTTAACGGCAAAAAGAGAGGGAGGCCAAAGCCTCCCTCTCTCTTGCTGGCGTTCTTTATGCCATCAAAAATGCCATCAAATATCCACCTGCGAGCCCAGCTCTATCACCCGGTTGGGCGGGATCTCGAACTGATCCGGCGCGCGCAGGGCGTTGCGTTGCAGCAGCATAAACAGCTTGCCGCGCAGATAGAGGTACCAGGGGCGCTCCTTCATGATCAGCGACTCGTGGGCCATAAAGAAGGAGGTCTCCATCATGCGGCAGCTCAAGCCCTCCGCGTTGCAGCGGTGGAAGATCTCCTCCATGTTGGGGGTCTCGCGCCAGCCGTAGCTGGCCACCACCCGCCAGAAGGTGGGGGAGAGCTGCTCTATGCAGACCCGGCGCACGTTGTGGACGTAGGGCACATCCTCCACCCGCAGGGTGAGCAGGATTATCCGCTCGTGCAGCACCTTGTTGTGCTTGAGGTTGTGGAGCAGCGCATGGGGGATCACATTGACCACCCGCGACATATAGACGGCTGTGCCCGCCACCCGGGTCGGCGGGGATTTTTCCAGCGAGGCTATCATGGGCTCGAGCGAATTGCCGTGCTCGTTCAGGCGGCGAATAAGCTGGAAGCGCTCGCTCTTCCAGCTGGTCATCAGGGTGAACATGACGGCGCCCAGGGTGAGTGGCAGCCAGCCACCGGAGAAGATCTTGCCCAGGTTGGCGGCAAACAGCGGCACGTCGATGGCCAGCAGCAGGGCGAACAGGGCAGCCACCAGGTAGGTGGGCCAGCGCCAGCTGTTCTTGGCCACGGAGCAGAAGAGGATGGAGGTGAGCACCATGGTGCCGGTCACGGCGATACCGTAGGCTGCCGCCAGATTGCTGGAGTGCTCGAAGCTCATGATGACGATCACCACTGAGATGTAGAGCATCCAGTTGATGACGGGAATATAGATCTGGCCGGACTCCTGCTCGGAGGTGTGGACGATGCGGATGGGTGAGAGATAACCGAGCCGCACCGCCTGCCGGGTGAGGGAGAAGACCCCGGAGATCACCGCCTGGGAGGCGATCACGGTCGCCATGGTCGCCAGCACCAGCAGCGGCAGCAGCGCCCATTTGGGGGCGAGCAGGAAGAAGGGGTTGGCGATGGCCGCCGGGTTGCCCAGCAGCAAGGCCCCCTGGCCGAAGTAGTTGAGCACAAGCGACGGCAGCACCACCACAAACCAGGCGAGCCGGATCGGGTTCTTGCCAAAGTGGCCCATGTCGGCGTAGAGCGCCTCCACCCCTGTGATGGCCAGCACCACGGCGCCGAGGGCAAAGAAGGACGTGGTCTGGTACTCGGCGAAGAAGCGCAGCGCCCAGATGGGGTTGAGCGCCCCCAGCACCTCGGGATTCTGGATGATGCTGCGCAGCCCCAGCACGGCCAGGGTCAGAAACCAGGTGAGCATGATGGGGGCAAACAGCTTGCCCACCATGGCGGTGCCATGTTTTTGAATGGCAAACAGCAGGGTCAGCACCAGCACCGAGAGCGGCACTATATAGGGGTCGAGGGAGGGGGCCATCAGGCTCAAGCCTTCGATGGCCGACATCACAGACATGGCCGGGGTGATCACCACCTCGCCATAGAAGAAGCTGCCGCCAATCAGCCCCAGGATGATCAGCACAGGCGTCCAGCGGGGAGAGGCATTGCGGGTGGCCAGCGACATCAGGGTGAGAATGCCCCCTTCACCGGCGTTGTCGGCCCGCATCACGAAGGAGAGGTACTTGACCGAGACCACCAGGATCAGCAGCCAGAAGATGAGGGAGAGAAATCCCAGGATGGCGGCGGGTTCGGCCCCGATCCCGAATTGACCCGACAGGCACTCACGCAGGGTATAGAGGGGGCTGGTGCCGATATCACCATAGACCACGCCAATCGCCGCCAGCGTGACGCCGGACAGGGCTTGTTTGTTATCACAGCTCATGAGGTTATCTTGTTACACGTTTGCCAAAGCACAAGGGCCCGAACGATCAGGAAAAACCCTGATATTCAATCGGGATAGTATTAAGAAATTGCTATGGGAAAGGGAGTTAACTGGATATAAAGGGGCTCATTATGGGACACAGTCTGTTCATCTGCCGTTAAGCGTATGATGACACACACTCTGTGGGATCATGCTCTGGTATAAATAATCAAAAGGGGCTTTTGAACGAAATTATTAATTATCCATTGATTGAAATAACCCGTCGGGACGCGTGCAAGCGTTTGTTTTCTCTGAGTATCCATTTTGGCCAGAGTTTTCAATCGGGCTGGTTGAAAAATAGACGATAAAATGCTGACTAATAAATTGATGCAGAGGTGGGTAAAGAGGGCAGAGTTGGGTGGCGATAGAGTCTTTATTTGGTCTGGGGGTAGGGACGGAAGGAAAAAGGATATGGCCACCACAACATCAGCCATCATCAAGCAAAGCAAGAGAGAGGATATATACGTAGGGTGCAATGAACGAAGTGAATTGCACCGCTAATGAAATACGTAAGAGTAGAGGTGCAATGCGCTGCGCTTATTGCACCCTACGAGAATGATTATTCTCCATGATAGTGTTTTAATAAAAAGTAGCGATCAGGACTATCTTTAACACCACTCACGTTACCGACGATTTTAAATCCCATTTTTTCATAAAATTTGGGGGCCTGAAATGAGAGGGTATCGACTTGAGCGGCAATACAGCCTCGTGCCTTCGCTTCACGCTCAGCGACCTCCATCAATTGAATGCCGAACCCCTGACCTCTCTTATCATCGTGTACCCAAAGCACCTCGATCAAAAGTTGATGATAAATGGTTCGTCCGGCAATGCCACCGACAATCTCGCCGCTATCATTACGAATGATCACCATTAAGGGTTGAGATCGCTCCTCACCCATCTTCTTAAAGTTGAATTGTCTGAGATTATCAACAAGTGTATTAAATATTTCATTCTGAGACTCGTTATAAATTTCTATTACCATAAACTTTCAACCTTCATATCCAAGTGGTATATATAAAAAGCCGTGGCCATATATAGTTGGATATTAATATTTTTCATAATTTGCGCTGGCATAACCGTCCTTATATTCACAGCTTGGGCAAAGTGCTGCATCCTCTCCATATTCACACGAAGAGAAAATATATGGCTCTTTACACCACTTGCAAGTAAGCACATTTTCCTCATGACCGCACACCAAACATTTTTCGTAATCAACACTGAAAGTATCATTATGGCAAGATGTACATGTGATAGAATGTAGGCCTTCAGTTTCAATTTTATTATTTGCTTTTTCTAATAACTGGTAATAAAACTCAGTGTATTGAAATAGAACATACCAACTTTTCTTTTTCAGATGGGTATTTTTCCAGTCAAGAAGAAGATGTTCTTCAGAAAATTTAAAAATAAAAGATAATACTTGGC
The DNA here is from genome assembly GCF_963899305.1 of Aeromonas sp. MR19. Taxonomy (NCBI): domain Bacteria; kingdom Pseudomonadati; phylum Pseudomonadota; class Gammaproteobacteria; order Aeromonadales; family Aeromonadaceae; genus Aeromonas; species Aeromonas sp. MR19. The sequence goes on along the minus strand of NZ_CAWQWZ010000011.1, from coordinate 180,474 downwards.
CGACTAATGCTTTAGCTTCATTTTCAGATATAGAAAACTCATAGTGCTCTATTTCATTGCGCTTATTCCTTGCTGTATTGATGGCGCTCTCATCTTCCTTGGAAAAATGTATACCTCCAATACTTTTAAGTCTCTTAAAAGCCTTTTCAGCACCTACAGTAAACGCATCATTAGATGGGTATTTATCTATGTTATCAAAAACAAAGGCAGGATGGATTTGTCGTAGTTTTTCTTTAAATAGCAACTCCACGACATGAGAAAAATCAACGATTATTCTTTTCCAGTCACCGACACTATTCTGATCAATAGGCCCCATGTGTTTAATCGCATGTTCCAATGAATCATTGGCATTTTCTATTAGATTAAACTTATGCATATTTAAATCCAAAGTTGATGGAGCAGGTCTTGTGCTTTTGACCTATGCGGTGCGAATAGCAAGCTCTATGAGAACTACCCCCAATGAAGCTGGTTGCCAAGTAGCACATAGTAACCGGACAGGTAAAAAACTGAAGGGGCAGGCGGCTAAAACCGGCTCTGGCTCAACAACGTGGTCAATATAAGGTGCTTTATTGTTCGGTTTTGCTTGATTCTGATGGGCATGCTCGATAGTAAAACCAAACGACAGTCGCTCCCAGAATCCCTCGTATGGCTATGTTCTCGCCCTGTATTGGCCCTTTCAGGGCTCGTTTACACGGATTTTCTCCCTCCGAACGCGGGTCTACTCGCGGGTAAGGCACACCCGATCAGGCACCGTTGATCCCCCGATAATCCGTTGGGGCAGGGGCCTGTCAGCCGGTGTCGAGCTCGTCACTTTTGTCGTGTCGATCACAGTTCTGCGAGTCGCTCGTCATCGTCACCAGTCCGAAAATCTCACTTCCCCGTTCTGATTAACCCTTTTTTTTTCAGTTGCTTGCGAATTTTATTTCGTTCACTCCCGCTTTTGGTCTGATAAATGCTTTGTGGGTGAGCCGGCTGCGTCGTTGGTGTGCGAGTGCGCGCCCCCTGAGGTGATGACACTTGGGCACGCCGGGCGATGCCAGTGCGGCAGTAACGAAACATTTAGGATCCCTCTCTATGAACAGCTTCGTGATTGCAGATCCCAGTCTTTGTATTGGGTGTCGTACCTGTGAGGTGGCCTGCGCCGTGTCACACCAGTCAACGTCCTGCGCGGGTACCGTTGAGCGGGAGGGCGGCCTGCGTCTTGCCATCGAGGATGGACATCTGGTCTCCAAGGACAGCTATTTCCAGCCGCGCCTGAAGGTGATCGTCGGCAGCAAGGTGACCACGCCCGTGCTGTGCCGCCAGTGTGAAGACAAGCCGTGCGCCCTGGCCTGCCCCAACAATGCCATCGTGACCGAAGATGGCTGCGTCAAGGTGCTGCAGGCGCGTTGCATCGGCTGCAAATCCTGCGTGGTGGCCTGTCCTTACGGTGCCATGGCGGTGGTGGTGAAAGAGGTGGCCCCCGCGGCCGATGCGCTGTTCAAGCGCCCGCAGACCAAGGCGCAAGCCTTGAAGTGCGATCTCTGCCGTCATCGCGAGGCGGGCCCGGCCTGTGTCGAGGTGTGTCCGACCCAGGCGCTGCGCTTGGTGACCCCGGAGTCGCTCGGCGAGCTGAACCGCCAGAAGCAGCTGGCCAGTGCCGAGGCGATGGCGGCCTGCCAGCGCCAGCCGGTCTCTGCACAGGTGTAAAGCATCAGGATGGCGTGCGCAGCCCCTTGCTGGCCGCTGCTTGCGCTTCTTTGCCCTTTATCCCTGACAAGCCATTTTCGTTAAAGGCCTTTTATCGTTAACAGCCTTTTACCGTTAACAAACAAGAGTGTGAGTCATGAAAAAAGTCATTACCGTGTGCCCCTATTGCGGCACCGGTTGCAAGATCAACCTGCTGGTTGAAAACGACAAGGTGGTGGGGGCCGAAGGCGCCCACGGCCGGACCAACGAGGGGCAGCTCTGCCTCAAGGGTTATTACGGTTGGGATTTCTTGAATGACACCAACCTGCTGACCCCCCGTCTCAAGAGCCCTATGATCCGCCGCGAGCGCGGTGGCAAGCTCGAAGCCGTCTCCTGGGACGAAGCCATCGGCTTTGCCAGCAGCCGTCTGTCCGCCATCAAGGCGAAATATGGCCCCGACGCCATCATGACCACAGGCTCGGCCCGTGGCCCTGGCAACGAAGCCAACTATGTGATGCAGAAATTTGCCCGCGCTGTGCTTGGGACGAACAACGTCGATCACTGCGCGAGGGTGTGACACGCACCCTCAGTCTCCGGTCTGGAGACAACTGTAGGCAACGGCGCCATGAGCAACGCCATTCCCGAAATTCAAGAGACCAAGTGCCTGCTGGTGTTTGGTTACAACGCTGCTGACTCTCACCCCATAGTCGCCCGCCATATCCTCAAGGCGAAGGCGAACGGGGCCAAGGTTATTGTGTGTGATCCCCGCATGGTGGAGACCGCCCGCATCGCCGATCAGTGGCTGCCGCTCAAAAACGGATCCAACATGGCGCTGGTCAACGCCTTCGGCAACGTGTTGATCGCCGAGAACCTCTATGACAAGGCGTTCGTCGCCAACTACACCGAGGGGTTTGAGACCTACAAGGCGCTGGTAGCCAGGTACACCCCGGAATACGTGGAGGGGATCACCGGCCTCAAGGCCGCCGATATCCGCGCCGCCATCCGCACCTATGCCGCCTCGCCTGCTTCCATGATCCTGTGGGGCATGGGGGTGACCCAGTACGGTCAGGCGGTGGACGTGGTCAAGGGGCTCGCCGGGATTGCGCTGCTGACCGGCAACTTCGGTCGCCGTGGCACCGGCTGCGGTCCGGTGCGCGGCCAGAACAACGTGCAGGGCACCTGTGACATGGGGATGCTGCCGCACCAGTTCCCGGGCTATCAGTCCGTGAGCGATCCCGCCATCAGCGCCAAGTTCGCCAAGGCGTGGGGCGTACCGTCCCTCTCCCAAAAGCCCGGCTACCGTCTGACCGAGCTCAGCCACAAGGTGGAGGAGGGCAAGTGCAAGGCCTTCTATATCTTTGGCGAAGATCCGGCCCAGACCGAGGCCGACCTGGCCCAGTTCAGGCGCACCCTGGGGGGCATGGATCTGGTGATAGTGCAGGACATCTTCATGACCCAGACCGCCGAGATGGCGGATGTGATCCTGCCCGCCACCAGCTGGGGCGAGCACGAGGGGGTTTACAGCTCGGCGGATCGCGGCTTCCAGCGCTTCTACAAGGCGGTGACGCCGCCAGACAACGTGAAGCCGGACTGGGCCATCTTCTCGCTGATGGCCACCGCCATGGGGTATCCCATGGAGTACCGGGATACCAACCAGATCTGGGACGAGATGCGCGCCCTTTGCCCGCTCTATACCGGGGTCAGCTATGACAAGATGGCCGATCTCAAGAGCGTGCAGTGGCCTTGCCCGACCGAGGATCACCCGGGCACCAGCACATTGTTCGAGGGCAATGTGTTCACCACCCCGAGTGGCAAGGGCCAGCTGATTGCCTCCGAGTGGCGGGCACCGCTGGAGCAGCCTTGTGCCGAGTACCCGCTGGTGCTCTCCACGGTTCGGGAGGTGGGTCACTACTCCTGCCGCTCCATGACAGGCAACTGCTCTGCGCTGCAGACCCTGGCCGATGAGCCGGGCTATGTGCAGATCCACCCGAGCGATGCGCAAAAGCTCGGCGTGAAGGATCAGGCGCTGGTCTGGATCTCGTCGCGGCGCGGCAAGGTGATCACCCGCGCCAACTACAACGAGCGGGTGAACGCTGGTGTGGTCTACATGACCTACCAGTGGTGGATCGGGGCCTGCAACGAGCTCACCATAGAGCACGTGGACCCCGTCTCCTACACTCCCGAGTACAAATACTGCGCGGTGAAGATAGAGCGCATCGATGATCAGCCTGAGGCGGAGAATTACGTTCAGGTTGAATACAGCGCGCTCAAGGCGAAATTGCGCAGCGCCGCCAAAGGGTAATCGTCGTTAAATAAAGTGGATCCAGGCTCTGTTCACAGGGCCCGGATCCTCTCATCCTTTTTTCAGCTGGCAGGTGTCCTTCATGAAAAATGAATTAACTCTCTCATTCGGGATCTTTTATGTTTCCGCTTATTTTCTGGTGATGTTATTGGGGCTGGTCTGCTTCTGGTGGCACGACGAGTTGATATTTCTGCTGGGGTTCGGTTTCTTCGGCTGTTTTATCGCCGCGCGCATCGCCATGGGCGCCGTGCTGGCGGCGCTGAGCGTGCAGGCGGCCTGGCTCATCGCCTTTCTCTCCACCACCCTGGTCAACGGCCTGCTGACGGGCTTGCTGGCGCTGGTGATCCTGCTCACCCATCAGGCGGTGTCTGCAGAAATAGCCGACAATATCAGTGGGTTATTGATTGCATTTCAGCTGCTATCGGCCGGCTTCATCCTGGGTGGCCTCAAGCTCTACAACTACCAGATCATCTCCTCCTGACGGAGCGCAGCCATGGGCAAGCGGCGGCTATCCAGTCAACCCATCAAACGACGCCATGCGGCGACGCGAGCCGACAGGAGTTGGCGGAGCACTGCAATATATATGTGAACCAATGTGAGCATATTTGGTAGTGATGGCGGGATATTGGCGCTGGCCTGTCTGGTTGTAATGGGGGTAGGGCTACCTTATTATGCATCAGGCAGTGAGAAGCTATTTCAAGGCATGTTAGTTTTTATAATTAAGCGTTAAGTTTTTAAAAATTAATTATAACATCTGACGGATCTGGCTGACCTGTTGTTTACCGTCGTTGCTGACCGCAATGTGCCCGCAATCTTTTGCCCATATAGATGTAACGTGAGGCCAGAATGCTGAATGTGAGTGCCATTCCGTTAACCGACATCTCACCCATCTGGGATGACGGCTTTCTCTCTCTCTCCAAGAACCTGCTCTCCGCCGTCACCCTGGATGATTTCATCAAGAAGCTGAACCGGATCGATGCCTGCTTCGCCGGTGTGACCCGGGTCAACCTGATCCTCAATCTGGGGGCGGGGGAGGAGGCCCTCTTCTACTTCATGGGGGAGAAGGGCCCCAAGCACCTGGTCTGTGCCAAGGCAGATCTCCATTTCTCCAGGGAGCAGGCCATAGTGCTGCCCGCGGCCCGCTTTCACAACCGCTGCGAGTTACTGGCGGCGGCCGGGGTGTATGAGGGGTTGCACTCTTACTGCCAGCTGCCCATCACCACGGCCCGCAGCCACCTGGGCGGGGTGGAGTTCATCAGCCCGGCGGCCAATGCCTTCCCGATGGAGACCCTGGCCAAGCTGACCCAGCTGGCGGCCATCGTCGCCATCGCGCTCGAGAACGTGCTCGACAAGGAGCGCACCCTGGAGCAGGCCAACTCCCTGCGTCTGGAGCGCGACAGCTGCAAGATCCTGGTGGATGTCACCAATGCGGTGATCAAACTGGTGCGCATCGCCGAGTTGCCGAGGAGCCTCTTCTCCATACTGCAGCACCACTTCTCCATCAGCAGCCTCTGCCTGGCGGAGTACAACGCCACCTCCGACAGCTTCAAGAGCTATCTGGTCAATCAGCAGCAGAGCGATCAGCCCGGCATCATCAACCACTCCTGCTTCGAGAAGAACTGTCTGCAGGGTGCGCTCGGCCACAGCGAGCCCTTCTTCATCTATCGGGAGCAGGGCCACGGCTGCGATTCGAGCTGCCGCTTCAGCTCCCAGATACTGCCGGCCGATGCAGACAGCTCCTGCATACTGCCGCTGCGCTATCGGGGCAATCTGCTGGGGGTCTTGATCCTCTCCCACCCGGATGCCGACTTCTTTGCCGACATCGATATCTCATTGCTGGAGCAGGTGGCGGCCCGCACCGCCATTGCCATGAACAACGTGCAGGCGCAGCAGGAGATCTCCAACACCACGGGGGCCCGCGAGAAGACTATCCGGGTGGCGGAGCTCGAGCCCAACGCCGATTTCTCCAGCATCATCTATCAAAGCGCCGCCATGGAGAGCGTGCTGGAGAAGGTGAAGCTGGTGGCCCAGAGCGACTGCTCAGTGCTGATCCTGGGGGAGACCGGCACCGGCAAGGAGCTGATCGCCCAGGCCATCCATCGGCTGAGCGATCGCCGCGAACAGGAGATGGTGAAGGTAAACTGCGCCGCCATACCCACCGGCCTCATCGAGAGCGATCTGTTCGGCCACGAGAAGGGGGCCTTCACCGGCGCCCTGGCCCAGCGCATCGGTCGCTTCGAGCGGGCCCACAAGGGCACATTGTTTCTGGACGAAGTGGGGGACATGCCGCTGGACTTGCAGCCCAAGCTGTTGCGGGTATTGCAGGAACACGAGCTGGAGCGGGTCGGCAACAGCAACCCCATCGCCATCGACGTGCGGCTGGTGGCGGCCACCAACTGCGATCTGCTCTCCATGGTCAAGAACAAGCGCTTCAGAAGCGATCTCTACTACCGGCTCAACGTCTTTCCCATCGAGTTGCCGCCCCTGCGTGAGCGGCGCGAAGACATACCGCTCTTGGTCAACTTCTTCATCAAGAAGATTGCCAAGCGGATGCGGCGCAACATCACCTCTATCCCGGCCGATGCCATGAAGATGCTGGTGTCGCTCCCCTGGTACGGCAACATCCGCGAGCTGGAAAACATCATAGAGCGCGCCGTGGTGATGACCCGGGGCCATGTGCTCAACCTCTCCCCGGATGAGCTGATGCCGCTCAAGGGCTATCACAAGATAGAGACCCTGGTCTATGACGAGCCCGAGCAGGCCTTGTTCAAGGGCGCCAGCGGCCAGAGCGAGGGGGTGGAGGACGAACGCCAGACCATCATAGACACCTTGCGTGAATGCAACGGCATAGTCGCGGGGGAGCGGGGCGCCGCCAACCGGCTCGGCATGAAACGCACCACCCTGCTGTCGAAGATGAAGCGGCTCGGTATCTCGGCGAAAGCCCCCCAGACCCTCAACTAAGGGCTCCAAGATGTTGCTCGAACTCGATAGCGATACGCCGCTGGCGCTTAGCGCCCACCGGGAGGTGGTCCATTACCAGCGCGACGGCGTCACCACGGACAGCGCCATGCAGCTGCCCTGCGAAACTCCGGTGGCGCTGGTCTACAACGGCATCGCCCACAGCGTCATGATGTGTTCGGCCGCCGATCTGGAGGACTTTGCCATCGGCTTTTCACTCTCCGAGGGGATCATCGACAGCCTCCACGATATTCACGACATCGATCAGGTTGATGGCTGCCAGGGGATTGAGCTGCATATCACCCTGGCCAATCGCTGCGTTCATCGCCTGAAAGAGAAGCGGCGTACCCTGGCGGGGCGCACTGGGTGCGGCATCTGTGGCAGCGAGAGCCTGGAGCAGGTGGTGCGCACTTTGCCGCGGCTGCCGGATAGCCAGCGTTTCGAGGTGACCCTGATCGACAAGGTGCTGGACGCGCTGCGCCCGCTGCAACTGCTGGGGCAGAGCACCGGGGCCACCCATGCCGCCGTCCATGTGGATGGTGCTGGCAATATCCTGGCCATTCGCGAGGACGTGGGGCGTCACATAGCGCTCGACAAGCTGGTGGGGCACCTGCAGCGCACCGGCCGGCGCGACGGCGCCATCCTGGTGACCAGCCGTGCCAGCTTCGAGATGGTGCAAAAGTGCGCCAGCGCCGGTGTGGAGATCCTGCTCGCCATCTCGGCCGCCACCGAGCTCGCGGTCGAGCGGGCCGAGCAGACCGGGCTCACCCTGGTAGGGTTTTGCCGCCCGGGCCGCGCCGAGATCTACAGCGGTCGTCAGCGCATCCTGCTGGGGTAGTGTGGCCGCGGTCACCGCCTCATCCGGCTGGCGACGTCATAGAGCCGGCAGGCACAAGGCCATTGGCGGACGGGGGGCGGCTCGGGTATAGTCCTGCGCCAACAAGATAGGTTCGGCCGGGCGAAGCGCAACCCGTACCCGCAAGGGTTGCCTGAGGTCACCGCCCGCCGACACAGCGTCAAAGGATACTTAGCCCATGAAATTCAGCCCCTTGCTGGATGAGATGATGAAGGCCCTGCAGGTGCTGCCGGGGGTCGGTCCCAAGTCGGCCCAGCGCATGGCGTTCACCCTGCTCGAGCGCGAGCGCAGCGGCGGTTTGCGCCTGGCCCAGCTGCTCAACCGGGCGCTGACCGAGATAGGCCACTGCAGCCATTGCCGCACCTTCACCGAGAACGATCGCTGCGAGATCTGCGCCAATCCCAAGCGCGAAGAGAGCGGCCTGCTGTGCGTGGTGGAGAGCCCGGCGGACGTGGCCGCCATCGAGCACACGGGCCAGTTCTCCGGCCGTTACTTCGTGCTGATGGGGCACCTGTCCCCCCTCGATGGCATAGGCCCGGAAGAGCTGGGGCTGGAGATCCTGGAGCGGCGCCTGAAGGCCGAATCCATCAGCGAGCTGATCCTGGCCACCAACCCCACCATCGAAGGGGATGCCACCGCTTGGTACATAGCCGACATGGCCCGCGCCGCAGGCGTCAAGGTGAGCAGGATTGCCCACGGCGTGCCGGTGGGTGGCGAGCTGGAGCTGGTGGATGGCACCACGCTTTCTCACTCCTTGATGGGGCGTCAGCCCCTTAATTGAGGCCGCGTCAGCCCCTTAATTGAGACCGCATCAGCCTCTGAACTGAGCCTGCGCCAGGCTTATTGTTTCCCAAACCCGCCTCGGCGGGTTTTTGTTTGAGCGATGGGCGGCGCCTGGCGGAGTGCTGGCGCAAAAATCGCCATTCGCACCGTCAGCAGACTTGTCCCCCTTGAAATGGGGATCCCAGGCCCCATCTTGTATCAGGAATGTGTTCAACCCGAATCGCCTGAGGATAGTGTCGATGACCCAAAGCGTTCATGCCGAAACCCACGGGTTTCAGACTGAAGTCAAACAACTGCTGAGCCTGATGGCCCACAGCCTCTACTCCAACAAAGAAGTGTTCCTGCGCGAGCTGATCTCCAACGCCTCAGATGCGGCGGACAAGCTGCGCTTCAAGGCGCTTTCCGATGCCTCTTTGTTCGAAAACGACGGCCAGTTGCGCGTTCGCCTGGTGGTTGATAAAGAGAATCGGACCCTGACCATCTCTGATAACGGCATAGGTATGAGCCGGGATCAGGTGATCGAGCATCTGGGCACCATCGCCAAGTCCGGTACCGCCGAGTTCTTCAAGAACTTGTCCGGTGATCAGGGCCGCGATTCCCAGCTGATCGGTCAGTTCGGGGTGGGTTTCTACTCCGCCTTCATCGTTGCCGACAAGGTGACTGTGGTTTCTCGCGCCGCCGGCACCGAGCCTGATCAAGGGGTGCAGTGGGAATCGGAAGGGGAAGGCTCCTTCACCGTGGCCGATGTGACCAAGGAAGGCCGTGGTACCGACGTCATCCTGCACCTGCGTGCCGAAGAGGAAGAGTTCCTCGACGACTGGCGTCTGCGCGCCGTGGTCGCCAAGTATTCCGACCACATCAGCGTGCCGGTGGAAATGTTCAAAGAGGGCACCCCGGACCGTGAAGAAGATGGCGAGACCGTCGTCGGCACCCCGGGCGAGTGGGAGCAGGTCAACCGCGCCACCGCACTCTGGACCCGCAATCCGAAAGAGATCAAGGACGAGGAGTACCAGGAGTTCTACAAACACGTCGCCCACGATTTCGAAGATCCGCTCTTGTGGGGTCACAACCGGGTGGAAGGGGCGCAGGAGTACACCAGCCTGCTCTACGTACCGGCCCGCGCGCCATTCGATCTCTACAACCGGGATCAGAAACACGGCCTCAAGCTCTACGTGCAGCGCGTCTTCATCATGGACGACGCCGAGCAGTTCATGCCGGCCTACCTGCGCTTCGTCAAAGGGGTGCTGGATTCCAACGATCTGCCGCTCAACGTCAGCCGTGAAATTCTGCAAGACAACAAGGTGACCGTCTCCCTGCGCAAGGCCTGTTCCAAGCGGGTGCTGACCATGCTGGCCAAGCTGGCCAAGGATGACAGCGAGAAGTACGCCAAGTTCTGGAGCGAGTTCGGCAACGTGCTCAAAGAGGGTCCGGCCGAGGATCACGCCAACCGGGAAGAGATCGCCAAGCTGCTGCGCTTTGCCAGCACGGCGGGCGAGGGCGAAGCCCAGACCGTCTCTCTCGAGGATTACGTTGGCCGCATGAAGGAAGGCCAGCAGAAGATTTACTACATCACCGCTGACAGCTTCGCCGCCGCCAAGAACAGCCCGCACCTCGAGATCTTCCGCAAGAAGGGCGTCGAAGTGCTGCTGATGTGGGAGCGCGTCGACGAGTGGCTGATGAGCCACCTGACCGAGTTCGACGGCAAGCAGCTGGTCTCCGTGACCCGTGGCGAGCTGGATCTGGGGGATCTGGAGGATGAAGCGTCCAAGCAGGCGCAGGAAGAGGCTGAAAAAGCCAACGCCGGTCTGGTGGAGCGGGTCAAGCAGAGCCTGGCCGACGCGGTGAAAGAGGTGCGTGTCACCCACCGTCTGACCGATTCACCCTCCTGCATCGTCACCGACGACCACGGCATGAGCACCCAGATGATCAAGCTGATGCGCGCCGCCGGCCAGCCGGTACCTGAGCAGAAGTACATACTGGAACTGAACCCCGACCACGCTCTGGTGAAGAAGCTCGACACCATCCAGGACGAGGCGCTGTTCGGCGAGTGGGTCACCCTGCTGCACGAACAGGCCCAGCTGGCAGAGCAGGGCGGGCTGAATGATCCGGCGAGCTTCGTCTCCCGTATCAACCGTCTGTTACTCCAGGCATGATGTTTGGGCCCACTGCATGCAGTGGGCCTTTTTTATGTGGCGCTTGCCCGACAAGGGGCAAGCGCCTCTCTTCGTTATTGGGGGGCGCTGCATTTTCACTCATTTTTTCAGGGTAGCGTTGCGGCTTGAGTCGCCTCGCCGCTGCGGGAACATGGTGAAAAATAAGCCACTCACACGGGGCAAGCTTGTGAAAATGAGCGAAACCGTGTAGTTTTTTGCCTTCTCAAGAATTGAATAACCAATCAATAGGAGCGTGTATGCGCATTGTTCTGTTGGGGGCTCCGGGTGCCGGCAAGGGTACTCAGGCTCAGTTCATCATGGAAAAACACGGTATTCCGCAGATCTCCACCGGCGACATGCTGCGTGCGGCGATCAAGGCGGGCACCGAGCTGGGCCTCAAGGCCAAAGCCGTGATGGACGCAGGTCAGCTCGTCTCTGACGACATCATCATAGGCCTGGTCAAAGAGCGTATCGCCCAACCGGATTGCGCCAACGGCTTCCTGCTGGATGGCTTCCCGCGCACCATTCCCCAGGCGCAAGCCATGAAGGATGCCGGTGTTGTGGTCGACTTCGTGCTGGAATTCGACGTGCCGGACGAAGAGATCGTCAAGCGCATGAGCGGTCGTCGCGTCCACTCCGGCTCCGGCCGTACCTACCACGTGGTGTTCAACCCGCCGAAAGTGGAAGGCAAGGATGACGTGACCGGCGAGGATCTGGTGATCCGTGCCGACGACGAAGAGACCACGGTGCGCAAGCGTCTGGACGTGTACCATCAGCAGACTGCGCCGCTGATCGGTTTCTACGGTAAAGAAGCGGACGCGGGCAACACCCGTTACGTCAAGATCGACGGCACCCAGCCGGTGGATCTGGTCAGCAAGCAGCTGGCCGCCATTCTGGGCTAAGCCTGCCGTTGCCAACCGCAATCGGTCGATGACGAGTCTGAGACAAGGGTCCATCCAGGGCCCTTTCTTGCATCATAACAAGAACGACAAAAACAGCATGACAGGAAGCTAACGTGACCACCAAAACCGGGATCTTGCTCGTCAATCTGGGGACGCCAGCGGCGCCGACCACCTCCGCCGTCAAGGCCTTCCTCAGCCAGTTCCTACAGGATCCGCGGGTGGTCGAGATACCCCGCCTGTTGTGGTCCCCCCTGCTCAACTTCGTTATATTGCCACTGCGTGCCCCCAGGGTGTCCAAGCTCTACCAGCAGATCTGGACCGAGCAGGGATCGCCGCTGATGGCCATCAGCCAGCGTCAGCGCGATGCCCTCGAGCAGGAACTCAAGCGCGAAGGGGTGGATGTGCCCGTGGTGCTCGCCATGACCTATGGCAAGCCGTCACTGGCCGACGGTTGGCAGGCGCTCAAGGCGCAGGGGGTCAACCGGGTGATACTGTTGCCGCTCTATCCCCAATATGCCGCCAGCACCACGGCCGCGGTGTTTGACGGCTGGGCGCGGGTGATGAAAAACGAGCGTCACCTGCCGGTGATGCGGCTCATCCGTGACTATCACAATCACCCCGAATACATACAGGCACTGGCCATGAGCGTGCGCCGCCAGTGGGAGCAGCAGGGCCAGGGTGAGCATCTGCTGATGTCGTTCCACGGCATCCCCCAACGCAGCGAGGACGAGGGTGATCCCTATGGTCATCAGTGCCGCCGCACCGCGACCCTGCTGGCCGAGGCCCTGGGTCTTGCGCCCGAGCAGTGGAGCGCCAGTTTCCAGTCCCGCTTTGGCAAGCAGGAGTGGCTCAAGCCTTATACCGATGCCACCATCACGGCGCTGGCGGGGCAGGGGATCAAGCGACTCGATGTGATCTGCCCGGCGTTTTCCGCCGACTGCCTCGAGACCCTGGAGGAGATCCAGGTCGAGAACCGCCACCTCTTCACCGAGGCAGGTGGCGAGCAGTTCAATTACATCCCAGCGCTCAACAGCGATCAGGCTCATATCCGCATGATGGTGTCGCTGATCTGCCGCGAGTTGGCGTGACCGCGCCGGGTTTCAACGTTCAACGATAAGGATTGTCTTCATGATGCATATCACGCTGATCTACGCCGGCCTGCTGGGGCTCTTGTTCCTGCTGCTCTCCTTCTGGGTGGTCAAGCGCCGTGCCCAGTTCAAGGTGATGATAGGGGAAGGGGAGGCGCCCGAGATGCGCTCCGCGATCCGCGCCCACGGCAACTTCGCCGAGTACGTGCCGCTGACCCTGCTGCTGATGGCTCTGTGTGAACTGGCGGGGGTCGGTGCCCTCTGGCTGCACCTCGGCGGTGCGCTCCTGCTGGTGGGGCGAATCCTGCACGCCATCGGCATCCAGATCCCCAAGGCGCCGAACAAGCCCAGGCTGTTTGGTACCCTGTTCTTCTGGCTGTCCCTCGGCCTCTTCTCGGTGCTGGCCCTGGTGCAGGGGCTCTCGCTCGGCTGATCTCCTCATCGTTGCTGACTGAAAAACCACCTCCCGGCGAGGTGGTTTTTTTATGGGAACGGGATAAACGTTTTCCTCTGCAGCCCTTGTCTATACTGACGCCATATTTTAATCAGGCGACTTTTCGGCGCGGCGGATTGTGTTAAAATCCCGCCCCTCTTTCCCCCAGAGCACAGAACATTGCCATGAAATTTCCCGGTCAGCGCAAGTCCAAACACTACTTCCCGGTCGACAGGCGCGATCCCCTGATCCCGCAAAACCCCCTGCTTACCGAACTTGGCAAAGCCTATGTGGTGGGAATCGATCAGACCCTGGTGGACATCGAAGCCCATGTGGATGAGGACTTCCTGAACCGTTATGGCCTGAGCAAGGGCCACTCTGTGGTGATCAGTGACGACGTGGCCGAACGGGTCTACGAAGAGCTCAAGACCAACAACATGGTGGTGAGCGAGTTTGCCGGTGGCACCATAGGCAACACCATGCACAACTACTCGGTGCTGGCGGATTCCCACTCCATCCTGCTCGGCGTCATGAGCCAGGACATCCGCATCGGCAGCTACGCCTACCGCTATCTGTGCAACACCTCTTCCCGCGTCAACCTCGATTACCTGCAGCCGGTAGACGGCCCGGTCGGTCGCTGCTTCACCTTCATCACAGAGTGCGGCGAGCGCAGCTTTGGCATCAACGCCGGCAAGATGAACCAGCTGGATGTGCACCATGTGCCGGAAGAGGTGATCAAGGGGGCTTCCGCCCTGGTGATCACCGCCTATCTGGTGCGCGGTGACGATGGCGATCCCATGAAAGAGGCCGCCATGGCCGCCGTGCGTTACGCTCGCGAGGCCGGCGTGCCCGTGGTGCTGACCCTGGGTACCCGCTTCGTCATTGCCGACAATCCCCAGTGGTGGCGCGACTTCATCGCCGAGAATGTGACTGTGCTGGCGATGAATGAAGATGAGGCCGAGGCTTTGACCGGCATCGCCGATCCCCTCGGCGCTGCCGACAAGGCGCTGGACTGGGCCGACATGGTGCTCTGCACCGCCGGCCCCATCGGCCTCTACATGGCGAGCTACACCGAAGAAGATTACAAGCGCGAGACCACTCATACCCTGCTGCCCGGTGTCATCCCCGAGTTCAACATGTATGAGTTCAGCCGCCCCATGGCCCGCGCCAAGTGCCGCAAGCCTGCCCGCATCTACTCCCACATCTCCCCTTACATGGGTGGCCCGGAGAAGATCAAGAACACCAACGGGGCAGGGGATGGCGCGCTGTCTGCCGTGCTGCACGACATGGTGGCCAATGCCTATCACCGCATGAATGTGCCGAACTCCGCCAAGCACATGTCCGAGTTCCTGACCTACTCCTCCCTGGCCCAGGTGTGCAAGTACGCCAACCGGGTCAGCTATGAGGTGCTGGCCCAAAGCAGCCCGCGTCTCTCTCGCGGTCTGCCCGAGAAGGAAGACAGCCTGGAAGAGGTTTACTGGGAGCGTTGATCCCGGCCATGGCAAACGCCTCCTTCGGGAGGCGTTTTATCAGGCAAAACACGGCATTGGGCAGTTTTTTGTGCGAATAACCCCAAGATGCTTGAGTCCATGTCACTTTTGCGACACCATTTGGCCACCGCATTGCCACTCGGCACTGCAGTGGCCGCAGCACCCGATAAAGAGAGAGCCCCATGAGTAAGTTAACTGACAATCTTGACACCAATTTCCAACTGTTCATCGAAGAAGTCCGCGAGTCGGGTCAGGTGTGGGGCTTGCGTTATGGTGAAGACTGGGTCGTCTGCCGCTCTGCCGAATTTGAAGATGCCGATGTGATGCCGCTCTGGTCCGCCGAGGTAGATGCCCGCCTGCATTGCGTGGACGAGTGGGCCGACTACGAGCCGGAAGTGATCGAGCTGGAAGAGTTCCTCGACATCTGGATCAACGATCTGGACGAGGACGATGTGCTGATCGGCCCGAATTGGAATGCCGATCTGGAAGGCCAGGAGCTCGAACCCATAGAGCTGGCCAAGGCACTGGTCGAACTGGACGCCTGAACTGTTCTGCATTGATGGCCACGGCCATCGGATGCCTGAAGAACCGATATCCGCGAGTTATTCCCCCTAACCTAGAATACATAGTTAGGGCTTTTTAGCTGTTAACCATCCGAATACCCCTATTAAAGGGGTATTTTTTTGCCTGTAATATTGAGAAGCTACTCCATAATTATGCATTGTATGTAGAATGACTACAGTGATGCATAGAAGAGGTTGTTCATTACAACACCAGCTTTCCTTGAAAACCGATTCGCTAGGAAGGAAGAATCGAGGACTCAGAACGACAACTCGATTTCAAAAGCTCGACTGCGTTGTTTGGGTGTGTAGGGAGAGAATATGTTTGTGACCGTTAAGGCGCGGATCTACACGGATGCGACAGGAGTCTATACAGAGCTACCCGTGCTGCTCACTCCAGCCGGTGTGGTGGAACCGCTGCTCGATTACTGCCTTTATCGTAGTCACGATCGCAGTCTGGTTTGGATGTCCAAAGTCACTCGCTCGGTGCGAATGTTCCTTGAGTATCTGCAAACTAATCCTACTGAGCGCGATACCTACCATCTGTTCCAGAATTTCGCCCAGCGGCTCTACACTGGAACCTTTGACCGACAGACCGGCCTAGATCCCTGCGGCCTTTGTTGGTCGCCCCGCTCGCCGCAAGACGCTAGTCACATAATTACCCATCTCACTGACTTCTTCGACTGGCTCAGCGAGATGCGTCCCGAGGTTGCTAAGGTCAATCCGCGTTATATGGGCGGCGCCTTTGACCGGCAGGTCGACGAAGCCGCTTACCAGTACCGACGTAGTAAGGCCTTTCTCGGGCATACTTGGGCGGCAAACTCATCGCCCGCCGAGAATGGGCATCGCGTGAGGAGCCAGCGCCAGCCAAAGGTCGAAAAGAGCGAACCGCCTGCCTTCCCGGAGGCGCGTTTCGAGGAGTTGCTGGTCAAGGGGTTCTGTGCTGCTGGGCGTTACGATTATCGCGGTATGCTGATCACATTGTTACTACATGGGGCAGGTTTCCGTGAATCGGAGCCATTCCACCTCTATATCCAGGACGTGTTCCCGGATCCGGCTAACTCAAGACAAGCCAAAGTCCTCATCCATCATCCAAGCTTCGGTGTCGCCCCCATAGATTGGCGTGACGCACAGAGCCCACAACGAAAGGGTAATCGGACTGAATATCTTACTCACCAGTTTGGCCTTGTACCGCGCACCGACCTGATGGATAGCCGTCACGCTGGCTGGAAGGGGGGCATACTTGATGGTGCTTATTACAAGCAGGCCTACTGGTTCGTGCCTGAATATGGCGAGTGGTTCCTACACCTGTGGCATTGCTACCTCAAGCAGGTGGCACTTATCGAGCGAGACCATCCATTCGCCTTCATCAATCTGCATCGTGAACCCGTCGGCGCAATGTACACACTCAACCAGTACAACAAGGCACACGCCGCAGCCTGCAAGCGTATTGGTCTGACGGTGAGCAAACCACTGGGGACAACCCCACACGGTCATCGCCACGCCTACGGTCGCCGCCTGCGTAACGCAGGCATCGACAAGGAATACATTCGCCGCTTCATGCATCACGCCTCGATGGAAAGCCAAGAGGTCTACACACAGGCAAGCACCCGCGAGACCCTAGCAACGCTCGAGGTTGCCGCTCAACTACTGCGTACCAAGTACCCCGAAACAACATCTGCATCCAGATTGTTGCTCTCTGGCATCGAACTTAACGATTGAGGACACTTCATGGCCGAACAGAAGAAAACGACCGTGCCCAAGGCATCCGTTATCTCGACCCACAAGGTGAAAGTGACTCCTCGTCACTCCGATACAGCTCTGACTTGGGTCGAACGCGATTACCCGCAGCTCGCTGCATGGCGCTCTCTGGCGTTAGAGTGGTTAAGCGGTGAGACAAACGGTATCCACCAGCGGCTTAACTCACTTACAACCTTCTTTGAGCGCTATCTTGTTCAGCAGAGACTACCGCTCGATCCTACAGTTTTTTTGGCCCGAACCACTGTTCTACCTGATTTTTACCAGATAGCGTGCCCCGATTCTGAAGCCGGTATCAAGAACAACAACTGCATTCACGCTTTCTTGCACTTTGTTTTGCTGCGCGAGTGTAGTGTATCCAGCGATGACGGACAGCCAGTTATCTCCCCGGTTTTCCACAATCCTGTCCCACGAATATCCAAGGGGCGCCTGCCGCAACGTGACGATAGTGTGCATTCACCTTTGCCCTACGGCTACATCGACGAGTTGCGACAGATACTTGCGGCGGGCCCGCATTTTCGCGACTGGTTGTGGGCTCAGAGTGAATTGGGTGCCGAAATCGGTAAAAGGGGGCATGGCGCACCCGATTGGTTCGAGGTAAATGAAGAGCAGATTGACCAGAACGACCCAGACTGTGTGTGGCGGGTCCGTAAGGTAACCCCGAACTATCGCGGTGGGCAGATAGTGGAGATGTGGAGTCCGGTTCGCTGGGTGGCGCTGCTCATGAAACTTATCCTACCACTGCGCACTTTCCAGATTCGCATGCTTGACTCGAGTGAGGCTGATACTTGGCGCTACACAGCGGGGAACTGGGTGTTGAATTCAAGCCGACTCGCCCAAGGCAGCGAACAACGACCTTTACAACAAGGCGTGTTCCGCCGGACTAACCTACTCGCCGATGGCGAAGCAGTCCCAAAGGTGCTCTACATCAACACCAACAAAACTGCCGATATCGGCAAGTCGGGTATCGATAAAGGTTACGTCCTACCATGGTCTTTTGGTGGGCCAGTGCATCAGGATGCCTTCTACTGGCTGGAGAGGTTGCGTAACTGGCAGGAAAAATACAACCCTATCACGCGGCGCACGGCCTGGGCAGAATTGGATGAGCGGCACATGGCAGTGAAGAGCGAGGTAGAGCTGGCAGGTTATCCCGATACTTGTTTTTTATTCAGATTGCCGGAAAACAAGGAAGGAGAGCGCCATTTACCAGCCAGAAAGGATTTGTTGGATTATTCATGGTTTCGTCTACTGAAAAAACTGGAACTGGGTCTCGCCGAGCGGGGCGAAACCCATCGCAACGGCACACCTATAAGATTCCTTCCTCCGCTGGAAGAACAGAACAATAAAAGAACAACACTCTTTCCGCTTCACAGCCTGCGCGTATCTCTTATCACAGCTCTGGCTCTCGAAGGCCAAGTGCCGTTCCCCGTACTGCAAAAACTCGTTGGCCACAGCCGCCTGCTGATGACACTCTACTATTGCAAGCCAGGCGCAACACATATCCGGGACGTCCTTCTTGGTGCGGCGGAGCGGCTGGAGGCGAACAAAGAAGCAAGCATCCAAGACTTCCTGCTCGACACCGCGCATGAAGAATTGCTGCAAAAGGCCATTTGTAACAATTCGTCCAGCCTCGCTGCCGCCATCCCACAGCATCCAGCAGTACGTAATCCGGTGGGATGGATGCCTATGCACCATGGCCTGTGCCTCGTTGGCGGTAATACCAGCGAAATCGAGGACAATGGCTCCGTCGGAGGCTGCTACAACGGAGGACCAATGATTACAAGTGGTTCTCAATCAGTAAATTCCAAGTATGGGCCCGTACCCGGCGGAAGTCGTAATTGCATACGATGCCGCTGGTTCGTGACTGAGCCGCACCATCTGCCGGCGCTCGTGGCCCATTTCAACACGCTCGCTTACCACTTCGATGAGGCGCGAAACGCCAGCCTCATTCGTGAAAGCGAACTTCAGGAACTGAAAAAACAAAGGATTGATGCTGAAGATGCATGTCAGCCATTTGCTCGTATTGACGCCTACCGGCAGGCTGAGCGGGTGTGGGAGGCTACTATGAAACACTTTAGCGACTATGCGGAGGACTTGGTGGCCTGCTGGCGTCTAATTGAGCGCTGTAAAGCAGCTCTTAACCCCCGGGGCGATGGCACTCAACTGGTCGCTGTCGGCAATGTGGCCGATGTTCATGTTGCCTTCGAGGAGACAGAGTCAGAATTGCGCCAGCTTGCTGGTGTATGCGAGAACGTTGAAGTCTATCCCGACTTGGATCCCGGAAAGGCAGTGTTCCGTCGCAGCCAACTGCTCGATGCTGTACTTTATCGCGACAATCTAGCGCCAGTATTTATGCTCTTAAGCGAACAAGAGCAACTGCTCGTTGGCAATGCCTTCATGCGTCGCCTCTCCCAGCAAATGAACCCAGCGAATCCTGCATTGGGACAACGAGAGGTCATTCGCCTGATGGATGCTGGTGTGAGTCTGAGCCAGTACTTCAATATAGACCTGACCTCGCTACTGTCCACGACCAATTCCGTCCTTACCCTGCATGCAGGGTCACAGACTCTACTGGGAGAAAATACATGAGTGGTATGTCAGACATCCATCCTGATGTGGTTTTAGAGTTTCTGCTCTCCAAGTCCGAGCGCTCGAACCGGCGAGCGAACCTCGCTAGGATGCATGAGCTTTGCCGCAGAGTGCATGCGGCTGGTTCGCGCGACTTCTCGCTGGCGGCTATTGGCCGTTTAGCCGAAGCCGAAGGGATCATGAAGGGACGTGCGCTCTACAACGCCCAGTCGGCGGACTATAAAGCATTGATTGAAGCTTGGGCTGCCTACGCAGGGCCAGCCGCGCCCAAGCAACAGAAGACGTTGGCAAGCCACGAGTATCTGATGCGTATAGAAGATCCTGCCATTCGCTCCATTATGCAGGCTATTATTGCTGAGCGTGACAAACTCAAGGCTCAGCTCAACGTGCTGAAGGCCAACACGCATGTGACCGTCGATCGGCGACCTCTTGGGGCAACCATCTCGACTACAACGGGGGGACACCCGGTGACAGTGCTAGAAGTCGCAGCACAACTGACTCCATCTGAACGAGAAGCCTTGCAAAAAGCTGTTACGGCTAACTACCTCGAAGAACGGGGTCTGCGCGAAGGCAGCCATGGTGAAATCGTCAACGAGCGTGGCAGGACCATTTTTGAAATGGGTTTTACGCGAGCTATTCGCAAGTTACTTGTCGACGCTGAGTGAAAACCCACATCAAACAATGAAGGGATGCTGTCAGTCAAAGATCGCCCTAATCAAGTGTCCAGATTTAGTTGACCACTGAGGCACCTCAATTGAATCACCCCTGGCGTCACCTAGAATCATGTTGGACCAACTAGCAGCTGGTGATCAAGGACTGACTCAGACCCGAATGTTAAGGTCAGTTAGTAGATGGGCGGACGCTATTGACCCCCCTTGTTGCAAGGTTTTGAGGATCAAAATGGAGATGTTGAAGGTGAATTCAAACAATTAAGAAGCGCTGATAAATGGGATTACGAGCATCAGCATTTACTGAGTGTATGCCCGCTCAGCAACTTACAGTTACGGCTACCACATTGATACCTTTTTGGCCTATTGCTATGTAGCAGTTAGCTTTCTAACGTGATGAAGTTTTAGAACAGTAAGATACGTTACAGCTAGTTAGGTCGTGCCATGAATTACTGGAAGTTGCAACAAGCAGGTCATGGATATATAAACCATGAGCGACCCAACATGGCGTGTGTGGCTGCACGTTAACACAGCGCACTGCGCAGGCCACACGACCTCTGCCTTTCAATACCCCTAAAAATGTGAAAATTACTCTATAGGGCGCGCCAAAAAACACTATACATAACCTGTCGTTATGCTGGAGGCTACCTAAATGAATAAAAACACTGGAGTGAAGCACAAATTTAATGTGGTTTCGGCAGCTCAACTGTCTGAACAGGTACTTAACCTGTCAGAGTGGCTGACGGCACAGCAGGTCTCCGACAATGCAGGATATAAGGGGTCAAACTCTTCAGCACTGCCAAATAAGTGGATAAAAGCGGGGCAGATTTTCGCAATCTCTGTAGGGGGACAAGATCTTTTCCCTGCCTATGGCTTAGGGATTGATGGTAAGCCTGTACCCAAAATGAAGGAGATACTGACTATTCTAGCTGCTCACAGAACGGCACTTGTGATCGCTTCCTGGTTTGTCAGTGCAAATAGCTGGCTTGGTGGTAAGACACCTATGAATGAGTTAGCTGAACGACCCTTGGATGTGCTTAAAGCTGCTCGAATGGAAGTTGCCCCCATTGAACATGGATAAGTTATGCTGGAGTTAGCGGGCTGTAAGCACGTGTGCAAACGAGCAGACAGCCAGCTTCTTCGTGCGACGTAGAGATGTCTGGTATCCATTTCCTCAGGAGCGGTTATAACGGCCACTTCCGCCTCCAGCCCCTTCAGCAACAAGGTCCTTTCAATAGCACGACGCGCAAGGGGCCGGTTCTCATGCCGATTTCGTTCGCATTCCCGCACCGTGGCATCGGCAAAACTGCAACTGCCTCCAGCAGCCATTTGCATCGCGCGCAGACAGCAATACAAAACATCGGGGCGACAGACCCGAGTTTATAGTTCCATCCTTGAAAATACAGTCTCACCCTAACTTTCCGTGAACAGCTGGACATAATTGAGATAGGGGCCTTGATGGCTCCCTTTTTTTGCCGTACTCTCTATGTCTAGTTGTTTATATCGGAATCAAACATAGATGCCAAAGGCAATTGTTGTTGAAGATGCCCAGCTTGCCCACACAGTGGCAGTCGCTCGGGCATCGAGCAAGGAGAACGGATCCCGCGATGCTGCCCTGCTCCTTTGCTTCTTTGGTACTGGCATGAAACCGACCGAGTTGTCGCAACTGTTGGTCAGCGATTACCTCTCCCCTGGCGGTGAGCCGCTGGCTGAGACAGTGGTGAGGGCCGAGATTGCTTTCAATGGCCGACCCCGTCCGTTGTGCTGGGTGAATCTGAAGCTGATCAAAGCAGTGGATGAGCATTTGGCAGACCGGATCAAGCGCGGTCATGGCATCACCGGCAAGGTGACAGCATACCGTGGGCTAGACCCCCGCAGTGATCTGTTTGTTTCGGGCCGTAACGGCCAGCCGTTGAAGCTGACGAGGGTGGAGCGAGACGGGCGGGTTAGCTATCGTGCTGACCAGTTGACGGCCCTGATAAGCCGCCTGTTTGCTCAGGCAGGGATTGAAGGGGCAACTTCTCAATCTGGTCGCCGCACCCTGGCGGTGAAATTGAAGCGCCAAGGCATTGATGAGCGGCATATCGGAGAGATCTTGGGGATGACCAGCATCAAGGCAATCAAGACTCTGTGTGATACCGATCCGGTGCGACTGGGTGACCTAATCAAGAGGATTGTGTGATGACTGAGTTGAGAGAATACGCAACAGAAAGCACTTTAACCGACATGATCAACAGCTCACCTGTTGGTAAAGAACTGTGCGTAATGTTTGAAGGGATACCAAAAATCATTGATGTTGAGTTCAATTTCGTTGGTGGTTGGGTGATTAAACAATCCCTTGCCCCTGGGATGGAGCTGAAATTTGTAAAAGGGGAAGGCGAATATCTGGAAGGTATCAAAATTACTCTCACCGAGTATGAAGGGTTGAAGTAATCGCTGGTCTGTCACGGCGCGCAGTCATAGGGATTTTGGAGTAATTAAGTTGATAATCATGATGCTGTATTTTTAGCTACCTTTATCAACAACGAGAACAATCAAACTATAGTAAACATAGCATTGTAATATTGTTGAGGGGGAATTAATGCATCAAACGTTCAAAGATATTCATCAAAATCTAGAAAAGGTTATTGAGCAGCTGAAAGCTTCAATCCCAAGTGATGAGCCGTTTGGAAATGCGCATGGGAATTGGTCCTTCCCTTGCCTTACAAAGTCTGAATTAATTGAAGAAGCACAATCTATCATTGACCTAATAGATATAAATGCAGGTGATGATATTTCTGGGGATGACACGCGGCTCAAGGATTATTCTCGTCGCCTTACTCATCTTCAACAGCAAACGATTCCCAACCTTTGGTCAAGCGCTGCTAATGCTGTGCCTGCATTTATGATCACAATGGAAGGGCTTCGTAGAGCCATTACTCCAGTCCTGAGCGGAGATTCTCACAGAGATTCGCTCGCCAAATTAAAAAAATTAGCGAGCCAGATTCGGAATATGGAATCAAGAATCAATGGGCTAGACCCCCGCACAGCTAAGTTAGCCACGATGGTAGAACGTATTGAGCAGGCATATAATGCTGCCGCACAATTGCCTACAGATTTGGAAACTCTCTCTGAAGCAAGAGCTGAAATTAATGAGCTTCTTGCTCAATCAATCAAAGATCGAGCCCATCTCGAATTGATTAAAACGCATGTTGATGAGCTCGACGAGAAATTAAATAAGAGTAGTAATGATGCAGAGTCAGTATTAGAACGGTGCGAAACAGCATATTCAGCATCAACAAGCGTTGGACTGGCTGCTGCCTTTAGTGAAAGGTCAGTCACCTTATCGAGTTCGATGTGGTTTTGGATAGTAGGGCTTGTAGTTGCGCTAATGTCTGGTAGCTATTTTGGCTCAGCGCAACTCCAGCGACTATCAGAGCTATTAAAAATTCCTGATATCTCAACTCCAGTAGTTGCTCTTAATTTACTGCTATCTATGTTGTCTGTTGGTGCACCCATCTGGTTTGCATGGTTGGCAACAAAGCAGATAGGGCAACGTTTTAGACTTTCTGAGGATTATGCGTTTAAAGCTTCTATATCACGTGCTTACGAAGGGTTCCGTCGTGAGGCTGCTCGATTTGATAAAGGTATGGAAGCTAAGCTGCTTATGTCTGCATTGACTCGTCTTGATGAACTACCTCTCAGATTGGTGGAAAATACCAACCATGGCAGTCCATGGCATGAGTTAGCATCTTCAGAGATCGTAACGCAAGCGATAAAAACTGTGCCCGGTTTTGCGGAGCAGGTGAAGAGTCTTGCGGGCAAGGCTATAGATACAGTTAGTGCCCGAGAGATAAGACCCGTGACACCAGCAACTGTGCCTATGGAAAAGTCGAATACCGCTTGAATAGGAAGATTAGCTAGTAAGGCTGTGGTTTGAATAGGTGCAGGATGTGAGTCCTGCCTATTTACAGGAAAATTATTTAGAACAGGCTAGATGTGTTAATGAAAGCCTCTTCCCTATGGCTGGACTTAGTTCTAACTGATCGAGGAAAACACGTAATTCAGGCACCTGTACCAACAGCATAAAAATTATCGAAAAATTCGTTTATTTTACTGATGTAGCAAGGATGATTGATGTTTGACTCTACTTTATCCCAAGTGAATTTAGCTATTTTTATAACCGCAAACAGCGTCATGTTTGTACAGAATAAATATGCTCGTATATCCCCACATGCTCCCTCCTGGAAGGTCTGGTTAATGAGTCCGGCGACGGCTTATCCGGTAGTGATATTCTCGTTGCTTGCTATAGCGGGAATAGCTTTGATAGATGGTGCTGAGTTTGATGTGACTATGTTAAGTTTCTTGGTTGTTGCCGGATTAACTTACCGGCTGGCCCAGCATGGAATGGTGGAGGGGGCTCGCTTAGACTTACTCGGACTAGATCCGGTACTGTCCTGGTGGTTGGATCGGCAAGGCCATGTCTACCCTCACCTGATGAGTGGCAAGGAAAATTGTCCCGCCCTGTCTCCCTCCAAGGACACAGTCGATCAACTGCTTGGCCAGTTTCTTGTTGTGGGCTCTCATATTGACAACCCCATCAATGTTCGTTCGCCGTTCAAGCTCGCCTATTTGATGAAAAAATTGACAAGGCAGGGCTGGCACGTTGAACCCTCACCGGCAACAAACACACCTTTTTTGATGCGGATAATCTTGGTGCTACGTCGTCGATCCGCTGGTTGTTCTTGCAAAGAAATATGTCTCGGTTGTCGTAAAAATTCCCCATTCCCTTGGCGAGCACAGTGGCAGCAGTGCGCCATTCTTTATGCTGCCGTTTTCTACCCTCCGGCGATGAGTCGGGCTAAAAATGGTTTAGTTGTAGTTCCGGGTTAAAGGAAAGACAGACCATGGAAAGCCAAGAAAAGAAGCTGGAGGCGCTGGCCGAGCGGATTGAGGAGGGCTTGCTGTCCATTTTACGGAACGCCACCTTGGATAAGTATGACCGGGGTTTTGTTGAGGCGATGCTCGAAGATGTGCGGGGTACTCTTGACCCCAGCCAGGCAGACGGAAAGTAAGAGGAAAAAATGTACAATTACATCATTCTGGTTGGCAAAGGGATACCCGTAGCTGTTGACCTCTTGTCTGAGTCTGCATCCAGCGAAATAGCATCTCTACAGGAACAAGGATTCATTATCGCTTATGACTCTTGCCGAGCTGAAAGTATTGAACATGCATTGAAAACGTGGAAACAGCAAAGGGATGGCACCTATGGCTATGAACACATAATCACTTCTACAACCAACGTACTAGCACAAGATACCAGAGTCATCGAGGTAAAAGGGGTTACTACTGCGACAATTGTGGCCGGAATGAATTTTCTGAGAGACTTCATGGCCTCGATCCGAGACTTCACTGGTGGTAATTCAGGCACCTACATGTCAAAGCTCGATGACCTCAAAACTCAAGCATTGGTACAGCTAAGAAAGCAAGCTGACGAATTAGGCTGCAATGCTCTAATTGGTGTATCAATTGATGTTAACGAGATTTCTGGTGGCGGCAAATCGATGATGATGGTCACTGCAACCGGTACAGCAATCGTTGCGGAAAAAGGTCTCGATGAGAAATGATATGACATTTGGTGATTTGTATGAGCTTCAATGTAAGGTTTTTGAACCTGCAACAGCTGACTTTTCAATACATGAGCTGAAGGGGCTGCTAAACAGTCTGCTCAACAGCTTTCCTCATACAGTTGATGATAAAGGCAATAGACGTCCTTATAAACCAGGTATGGACGAGTCAATAATGTGGTTCAAATGCTATGACCACGTGATCACCCTAATGAATCTCAAGCGAGACGAATCAAAAAACAGAAGAACGTTTTGGATTTCAATTATCGCGCTGGTTGTCTCAGTTGTGACCGCAGTTCTTCAGATTGCTTTCCCAGCAAGTTGATAGAGGAAAAACTGACATGAATAAATCTATATTAGCGTTGTTGTTGGGCTGGACATGTCTTTGGACAAATATAGTTCAAGCAAAAGACTTGGCTAACAAACCTATTGCAGTCATAGAGCAATATGCGTCGTTGGGAGATGTCGATGCACAAATATTCCTCAGCAAATTGTACTACGAAGAGAAAAATTACAAGCTAGCTGAGACATGGCTCAGGGCCGCTGCGGAACAAGGGATCGTTAGAGCACAAGTAGCCCTCGCGGTATTCTACTATCACGGTATCGCTGTTCCGCCGGACTATAGAGAATCTGCGTTTTGGGCTCGCAAGGCAGCAATTCAGGGGGATTCTAGTGCGCAAGAGGCGCTAGGCATCTTGTACTTCGAAGGGAAAGGAGTAACACAAAACTACCAACAGGCTGAGGCGTGGGCACGTAAAGCCGCAGAGCAAGGGAATGCTGGTGCACAATTTTTACTCGGAAGATTGTATTACCAAGGGAAGGGGGTTCACCAAAATTACAAACTGGCATATGTATGGTTTTCTGTATCTGCCACTAATGGTGAGCCTTCTAGTGTTGAACTCCGAGACAATAGTGCCAAGCATTTGACCAATGAGGTTCTGATTGATGCTCAGGTTTTAGCTGAAGAGTATTTTCACAAATATAAGCTGAATAAATAGTACCAAAACCCTGCGGTCTGGCCCGCTCCCTCAACTAAGTTGATTGTGTGGGATAAAAATGCTAAGGCCATGGCTACAAATTCTGCCCGTGTTCGCTTACAAGTGGCTGACGCGGCGCTATTGCTCCTGTACAGCTGTATATGGCCAAGAGTGGAACCAATCAGCCCCAGATGTACTAATCAAGACAGACGGCAAGTAAGAGGAAAAAACATGTCAACGAAAGCGCTCCAGCATCCCTTGAGGGCAAGTGAATTGGGTAGGTTTGAACGTAATCTAGCGCAATGGTTGAAGCAAGATCCGGCAGAAGCCGCGTATCACCGATTCCAAGGGATTTTAGAAAGCCAAATTGTGACATTGCAAATTTGTGGCGTGATCACGAGCCAAGGGGCTCTGAAGCTGCACACCCGTATGGGCGAAGCGATGCGAGAAAAGAACGCTGCTGATGACGTTCAAAAACCGAAAAATTAAAGCTGGTCTGATGTACGAGGAATAGCTTTCATTTATCCTACAGTTAAAACGTCAACTTTGAGGTAATATATTGAAAGGATTGGTATGAGTATTCTACAAGAAGATTGTCAGGCTATGTGGAACAACTACATGTTTCTATACGGATACTTTTCATATAATAAATTGTTATAAATTACAGAGAGTACGAATGTGAAGGATATATTTGAGATTTCATTAGCAATAATTGCTTCTCTTGGAGGTTCAGCCCTTTTATTGGCCACATTTTCCAGTTGGCTTGGAAATATTTGGGCTAAAAGAATGCTTCAAAATGAAAGGGCAAAGAATGAATCGGTGCTTGAAGAATTAAAAAAAGAACTCGATGTTCTTAAACATAAAGAGCTTACAAGGCATTTTGATAAATTGGCAATTTATAAGGATGTTGTTCACCTCATAAGCGAAATACTTAGAGAGCTCGAGGCTGTAGCTTTATTAAAGCAAAAAAATATCAATCCTGATATTGAGAATTCCTTTTCTCTTTGTAGAAACAAAGCCTATGGCTACATATCCTTAGTTTCTACCCAAGAGGTTATGGATAAATACAACGACATGATCGATTTTTTTATACCAATAATGTACGAAGGCCAAAGTACTACTTGGGAAGAAATGCGAACTAAGGCTGATACATTGCTTAATGAAATGCGAGCAGACTTAGGTATAAAAGATGGTCAGATTGTCTATCGTGGTAGCAGGTGATTATAACAAACGGCTCAAACGGAAAAATATTCGCAGTCACCTTTTTGCAAAAAAACGCAAAAAAGCCGCCATCAAACATTTGCCCCGCTAGCTGGGCGTTATCAAAATAGGCTGATTGATAGAGGAAAAATGATGAACGGGTTAGCCCGAAATGCAAAAGGGCATTGGGTAGCCACCCACATGGGCCAGCGCGTAACCTTCACCGAACAGCGCTTCGGCGATGCTGCCGAGTTACTTGCCCGCCGTGTCCTGCTGGCGATGCAGGCCGGTACATACGACGAGTTAAGGGATAGCGCCCTGCTCAAGCAGAGTTACAGTCGAGAGCTGGCCGCCCAGGTGTTGGGCATCCACGTAGGCGAGCTGAATGAATGGCTTCTGCGCGGTGTATTACGCGGTCAGGAGATAACGCCCCCCCGTCCAGACAACCGGAGAGGGGCAGGGAAAATTAGCGGTTATGAACTGGCTATCGTGCAAGAGCGCATGAAGGCAGACTGAGTTAATTAAGGAAAAATGATGAGACTTATCTTAGTAGCCACCTTTGCCTTACCGGCATTTTATTCACTCGCTGAAGCTCCTGACAGACTAGAAGAAAGTGCAGAATCATTTAGTAATTGCTTAGTGGAATACGCTGTACATCAGGCTTCTTCAACAGATAAAAAGTCCAAGGATATATTTGACAATGCATTAGATCATTGTCGAATTCAGGAAGATATTATGGTGAATTCCATTGGGCCAACTCCGGAGCAGGAGAAGTCACTTTCAACGGAGCAAATGACTGCCATTAATAAGCTTCGGCAGAATACTAAGGTTACGATTGAGGAACACATGAAGGCCTCTATAGAAGAGGTTGTTGTATTCACTAGGGAAGGTGCGAACAAGCCCCCGAGATGAGATTGTAGGCGCCATTTGGCGCTATCGATGAGTTCTAGCATGAGTCACCAGCTCACCTTCGCGGATAGCGAGCTCAATGGAAAACGGACTAAGTATTTAGGTGCCTTTTTATTATTCATCGTCTTGGCATTTATCGAAACAAATCCAGTAGTTACAGCCGGTGAATGCGTCGCTGCTGCGATTTGCTTGCTCGCCAATGCAATTGAAAATCACCGAGCTGGATAGCCAGCTGATGTTGAGGGAAAAAAATCATGAGTTCAAAGGACGAGAGATACCCCATGCCGGAACACGACAAGCGTAGCCTTGGGTGTGGTCTTCATAGCGATGTAGAGGCGGCATATGCTTATGTCGAATCTGTTTCTGATACCCGTGACATACCATCACCAGCGGGGTGGCGTGGTTGGGCACTGAGGGAGGCATTTCTGGCGGGCATCAGCCATGCAGATGCCGGGAAGCAGGCCGAAAAGGCTAAGATGGCACTCGATAGAGAAAGCAAGCTTGAGGCTGCCCTGGCGGCGCTGCTGGCCGAGGTAGTGAACATCCGGGAAGACTACCCCGCCGAAGCATGGCGCTTTAGCGACGAAGTTATCGCTGAGGCGGAGTCGGCAATGGATATGCCGAAGCACTTTTGATCGAGGAAAAGAATGGGACGGTTTGATGAGGGTATGGGGCGTGTAGATCCTGAAGTGGGTGAACACATCGAGCGCAGTAAGCCATATCGGGATCCACAACGAGTGAAGCTCGTTAGGTTTATATGGGTGGTCGTCGTGTTAACCGTCGTCCTGGTGTGGTTTAAGTTCATTCGCTAAGAGTGGCAAGTAAGAGGAAAAAAATCATGTGCAACTGTCAGACGATGGCCCGCGACCTGTCCGAAACGCAAGATGGCCGCTTCCCTCCAAGTCTCCACGCCCCACGCTGCGAGGACTTCAAACAGATCGAGTTCGCCCGCATAACGTGCGACATGGGGTGTTTCATCGTCCCTGCAGATGAGCATGGCGGTGTATGTGAGAACCTTGATGAGCCATATCAGGTTGAAACCGTGATGCTCACTCAAGACCAGTTCGATAAATTGCCGGAATATGAGGGTTGACGGGACATGGAACGGGTAACGATTGAGATAGACAGGGACGACCTGCCGCCCCATACGGATGATGAGTTTGAAGAGTGGGTGCGGTTTTGTGTCGGCTATCAGGCAGATATTGATAGCACCAATCCGCTCTCGGATATGGACATGACCGCCCAGGCGGTAATGGTCGGCTGATTGATAGAGGAAAAGTTAGCAGCTAGGATCGGCGTGCCACGTGATTGGCCAGTAGCGATTGGCGATATTCTGTAGCTCTTCCTGAATGGGGGCGGGCCACTTGTCTTCCGGGGTCCCGCAGTACGTGTTCCCCAGCTCCTGTAGACGGCACTCGTCCGTATCAATATTCGGGTAGTTGTGTGATTGGTTATCTTTCCTGATGTTCCCAATCGCGCGTTTAGCGTAAGTAAAGGGTTTGGTGCGTTTAAGCATAATCACCTCTAATGATGGATTTCGACATATGTTTACCATCAGAGCGCTGGAGTTTGTCAAATAAAACCTGCTGTGAAATCCTCATGGAGGATTCGGCGGCTCCGACTTACAACCCTATATACCTGCCCAGAATGCCCGGCCATTACGAGGCGTTGAAGCAGCGCATTTGCTGCAAGCATGTCGGGGGATGTCCAAAACTAGATGGCCACCATCAGGCCTGTGGAGCCTCAATGGCCTCGTCGAGCTTGACGACGGTTTCGAGCATGCGCCTAACGATCACGGCGTCGAACTCTTCTGCCCGATCCTCTTCATGGGTTCCTTTATTCAGGTAACTCCATTCGACCCTGTTCATTTCCTCATATCCAATCATCTTGCCCAGATGTGGCACAGCTTCCTGGAACACGTTCACGTCCTCCTTGTTAAGGAACTTGAAAAGCCCCGTCGCTAAGCTCATTAGGTCTGGGTTTCCGGGTCCTCTCATCCCGACACTTATCTGCGCAGACAGATTTTTATTTGCAATCTTCTTCCAGAGGCGGTTGAGTTCTTCTTCGAACGCTTTCCGGACGTAACTCAGGGAATCACGAATACGTCCCTCATCGTAGCTGCGGGTCGCCACCGTGAGGTAGTGACGGGGCGAGTCGAGCTTCACGGTGATCTTTTTGGCGGCGAACGGTACGAGGAAGTCGATTCGGGTGACTGTTTCCTTGTACTTCTTCATCGGCACGGCGTTCTCGAGGCGTTTCACGAAATCCTCTCCGTGGGTAGTGACGATGAGTTGTCTCTTACCGACCTCTTCCGGATTCAGGATGAGGTCGATGATCGCGCCTCGGTGTTCGTCGTCGATCGAGTTCACTACGTCATCGAATATCAGGAATGGGAGGCTATCCCTAGTGATCTTCGCCAATAGAATCGCGAGCCCGAGGCAGCGAATGTGGCCTTCGCTGAGGACCTGGAGCGCGTCGCACCAGTCCCCGTTCTCGAACTCAATCTCTATCTTCTCCCCGGCGGCCGTCGGCAACCTCAGGGACTTGAGCCTGTCGGAAGGGTGGTCGTTCTTGTTGATCTCGTTGTAGAACTTCAGAGTCTTTTCATTGAGATCAGCGGCCAAGGCCAAGGGTAGGCTGGCGTTGTAGTCCAGGAGCTTATCGCGAAGCGAAACGTAAGCGATGCTGTAGCTCAGGTTTCTCGCGATTCCGGGTTTCTCTGCTTCCGCCTCCCTGATGAGCTCCTCGTTCTCTTGGTTGAACTTCTCAATAGCCTGCTTTGCTTCCATCTCGCTCTTGGCATTCGCGGCGACAAGGGTCGTGATGGCCACGATTTCCTCGAAGTCTTTGGTGATCGTGA
Organism: Aeromonas sp. MR19; assembly: GCF_963899305.1. Taxonomy (NCBI): domain Bacteria; kingdom Pseudomonadati; phylum Pseudomonadota; class Gammaproteobacteria; order Aeromonadales; family Aeromonadaceae; genus Aeromonas; species Aeromonas sp. MR19. The sequence goes on along the minus strand of NZ_CAWQWZ010000011.1, from coordinate 148,714 downwards.
GGTTATCCTCTTCAAGCTTCTTGATCGCGGCCTGGGATTGTTCGACCTTTGCGTTATGGATGGCGGTCGCGTGCTTAAGCGCCTGTAGGAGTTCGCACCTTGCAGGCAAAGCACGGAGAAAGGTCTCGATGCCCGCCGCATCCAAGGCGTCAGAAGCCTCGGCACTGAATGCGCCGACCTCGGGTGCTTCGGCGAATCCGATAGCTACAGCGGACGCTGGAAGCTTGGTGACTGTCGAAAGTAGGTCCCGCCAGCCGAGGTTGAGGGCCTCCCAGATTTCCTTGATCCGCCCTTCAACCCTCAGGGCAGAGTCGAATTGCTTCAGCTTTTCCTCCGCGTTGCCGTACGGATCGAGTGGAACAACGAGTTGACCGTCGCGGTAGAGTTCGGAGGCGCACGCGGGACATTTGTTCTCGAATTTTTCGCGGTTACCCAAGATCGCGGCGTATAGGTCTCGAAGAGAAAGCTGGTCTTTGTACTGGTTGAGGAACGTTTCGGATTCCGCCTTCTCTTTGATTAGCCGAAGCAGTGCGTCAGCATCGACTAGGATGTCGTCCGTCCTAGGATCGATGGCCATTTTAAGGTTCTGCTGGCGGCCGATTTCAGTGTTGTTTGCCTTTAGCTTGCCGCCATTACCTTCTGGGCCGGTGAGGGCAACCTTGATTTCGGCGAGATCCTTACACTCTGAATGTTTCGCGAGCAGCGCGGCGCCTCGCTGTTCAGCAGCTTTAGCTTTTTCCGGGAGGCCTTCGAGGGTCGCCTTGTGACCAGAGAGGGCCTTCTCCCGCTCCACGAGCTCCTTCCCCTTTTTGCCAACGCAGTCCAGGTAAGAGCCGATGTTCTCGTTGAATTGCGTTGCGAACGCGTTGAACTCTTCCAAGCCGAACAGCGCCGCCAACCGCGCTTGCTGGGCGGACGGGGTATTGGCCGCCACCCGTGCGAATCCGTCGATCCGGTTCTTTTCGATGAAGCAGAATTCGAAACTTCGGGAGTCTGCTTTTACTTCGATTCCTTTCTCGCTCGCGGTATCTCCATACAGAACGGGTTTCGCCGATTTCCTTGAGGTGGCGTTTCTGATGTAGTCCGAGACGGGGATCCGCTTCGAATCTGCTTCGTGGATCGAGGCGAGCAATCCGTATTCGAGCGCCTCACAGAGACTCGACTTTCCCGTCCCGTTCAGCCCATAGATGAACGTGTACGGTTTTTTGAATTCGAAAGTGTGTTTGTCGGAAAACCCACGAAAGTGCTCGACCTCCACTTTGGTAAGCCGGACAATCTCGCTCTCGTTGGCGTTCGTTTCGTCGGATGCGATTTCGAGCACAGGAGATGCAGCCTCTCCGTTGTCGACGATCAGTTTCGCCAAAAACCTCCCGCGCCGTCCGCCAGCCGTTCCGGTCACTACGACTTCGTCGAACCTCCCCAGAATCAAGTTGGCTAGTTTTTTTTCGTTTTCAGATAGCTTCGGGGCGGACTTCGTCAAGAAGCGTTTGAACTCGACTAGGGACTTGGACATGTCAGTTCTCGTAACGGTTATTATCGATTATCCAGTAGGGCGCGGGTAGTCAGCCGATGCTTCATTCTATTATGCAAAAATATTTTTGGGGAATGCCTTGTTCAATATTTGCGGAAAACGGATGGGCGTCAAAAGACAACTATTTCATGTGGCAGACGTGGAACCCAATACGATCGTCTGTGCTCGAAGACGCTATAGCGTTAACGCATGTATTTCGGGTCGGTCGTAATCAGATAGGATCCCCGGGCCTGAAGTTTGGCGGTGAGTTTGCAACCTCCACATTTCCTCAACTGGGGTGATCACCATCAGCTTGGCTCGGTTAGCTTCATCGAGCAGATCTACTATACCACCGGTGGCAAACCATCGGGACGTACTCAATGATACGTCCATGGGCGCTGATAGCGTCTGTGAATATCCCATTGAGAATGGTTAAACGAGTTCTTGAAACAGTAAAATACCTCCTCTCTGAGGACGGAGTTCAGCCTGCGGCCAAGTGAGAGGAAAAGTGCTGACGGTAAGGCTAACGGTTAAATTAAGATGTACTGCGATGTATTCATACATCATAACAATTCTTCCATAAAAGCCTTGTATAGCGCGACTTGTGGGTCGATAAATTATTAAGTATGTATATTTATGGTATAAGTCCCTACGGGATGTCGGTTTTTTTATGGCCAGCTTGCAGAATACTGAATGAAAAGGCGATTTGGCTTTGCACCTGTGGGGGGTATGGTCCATCATCAACCTTTTGCCGAGCGGGAGGAGCCATGTTTGTATTCGACGTAACCGGCATTGCAGGGGAGCGCGCCGAGATCCGGGTCCAGGCGCTGGACTGGGGGCAGACAGGCCCAGTCACCTTCAGCTGTGATGACGATCAACTGGCCGTGCTGCTGTTGACCGAGTGCCGCTGCGATGCGGTGGGTTTCTTCAATCTGCTGGCGGGCAGCAAGCCGCTTTATCTCGAACAGTGGCTCGCCTATCTGCAGGAGACAGGCCGCATCGCCAAGCAGAGCAGCCAGCTGGAGAGCCCGGCCCAGAGCGACTACCTCGCCAGAGCCGGCTTCGAGCACGAAGAGCTCAATGCCCTGCTGGGCCAGATCTATCAGGTGGCGGGTTTCAACCGCCTGCAGATCAACCGCTACCTCAAGAATCGCCACAATCCCACCACCCTAGCGACCCGTTACGATCAGAAGGAGCTGGAACGTTATCGCCAGCTCAACGACATCATTCTGACTCTGCTGAAGTTGAAGCGTCCTCAGTAAACAGGCCAAGCTGGCTGATATCCGGCCGCAACTGCTGGGGCTTGGCGATGAGATAACCCTGCAAGCCGTCCACATACATGCCCTGCAGCAGCTGTTTCTGGCCAAGCTGCTCCACCCCTTCCGCTATCACCTGGCAGCCCATGCGATGTGATACGTCCACTATCATCCGCACGAACTGCTGATTGGTCAGATCCTGCTCCAGCCCTGTGATCAGGGCGGGATCCAGCTTGATATAGTCGGGCTTGAGCTCGCGAAACAGGTTGAACGACCCTATCCCCTTGCCGAAGTTGCAGATGGCGGAGCGACTGCCGTTGCGCCTGAGCAGCTCGAACACCCGCTTGGCCCCCGTCATGTTGCGCTCCAGATGCTCTTCATCCAGCTCGAACACCAGGTTGGCGCTGGTGTTGGGATCCTTGAGCAATTGCCGGTCGAGCCAGATCAGGAAGGCGCTGTTTTGCAACAGGTTACTGGAGAGGCTGATGCCCCAGCGACTCTGGTTGGAGCCAAATGCCCGGTACTGGCGCATGACGTTGATGACCAGCATCTGCTCCAGTCGCATCACCATGTCCAGTCGCTGGGCCATGGCAAACAGGGTGTCGGTCGGCAGCACTGTGCCGTCGGCGCCGCTGAAGCGGGTGTAGATCTCGTTGTAGGCCAGCATGCTGCGGTGCATGGGCTGGATCGGCTGATAGGTAAAGCTGATGCGCTCCTGCTCCAGCAGATCATTGAGCACCAGCTTCCAGTGGTGCTGGCCCTGCAGTTCCACCACGTCATCGTCCTGTTGAATGGCCCAGCCGTTGACCGTTTCTGTCTGGGCGCGAGCCAGCGCCAGATCCGCCCGCGCCAGTATGGCCTCTATCTTCTGTCCGCTGCTCAGGCGCGTCAGCCCCGAGTAGGCGGCGCTCTCCAGCTCGTGTTGCTGCTGATAGTGATCGAAGGCGATTTTCAGATCCCGGCCGAGCAGGGGCGGCGGTATGTTGGCCACTGGCTGCACCAGCACGGCGAAGTCGGCCCCCGAGATGCGATAGACCTGATGGCCCGGGAAGCGGCTGACCACCCGGGTGATGAGATTGGCGATATCCTTGATGTAGGCGTCCCCCGACTGGAAGCCGCGCTGGGCGTTGAGCTTGCCAAGTTCGGTGGCGCGGATCAGCACCAGGGTGGCGGTCTGGGTATCCTGATCCCGCTGCAGCAGCTCCGTCATGTCGCGCCGGAACGCATGGCGGTTCTGCAACTGGGTCAGCTCATCCTGGGTGGCCTGATTGTGCAGCTCGCTGATCTGACGATGGGCGTCGAGCTCGGCTTCACTGAATCGGGTCAGCAGTTGTTGCAATGCCTCCTGGGCTGCCGGGCTCTCCAGACAGGCGGGATCGCGCAGTCGCAGTGCCTTGAGCCAGACTTGTTCCTGCTGTTCACGCTCGGCGTTGCGGGTACGATGGGCCAGCATGAACAGCAGGCCAAAGCCGAGCAGGGTAGTGCCGACGATGAGGATCAGGGTGAAGGGGGTTGCCTGTACGGCGAGCCAGATGCCTTGTAACAACAGCAGAGGAGCACAGGTGACGGCTGCGATCAGTAACAGGTTACTCCCGAGCTTGTTCAACATCTTGTCATCCTTGATGATGCGTGTGATGTTGAAATTCTAACCAAGCTCGGGGTGTAAAGCATGGGATCCCGCTCAACTCCTGGAAAAGGGCCAATTGAAATCGGTTAAATGTGAGTGAAACCACTTTCATGGGCACTTAAAAAGGCGAAGATGGGTTGAAAATAGATCAAACAAGGCAGAGGTAAATCATGTTGTTAGAACCCGTAAATACTGCCAAAGCACGGCAACTATTGAATCAGAGTATGGCCTTGGTGCTCGCGGGGGGACGGGGCAGCCGCCTGAAGCAGTTGACAGACAACCGCGCCAAGCCTGCCGTCCATTTCGGCGGCAAGTTCCGCATCATCGACTTCGTGCTCTCCAACTGCATCAACTCAGGCATTCGCCGGGTGGGGGTGGTGACCCAGTACAAGTCCCACAGTCTGTTGCGCCACCTGCAATCGGGCTGGTCCTTCCTGCGCTACCAGATGAATGAATTCATCGATCTGTTACCTGCCCAGCAAAGGGTGGACGAGGTGCACTGGTATCGCGGCACCGCCGATGCCATCTATCAGAACGTCGACATCATTCGCGACTACGGCCCCAAATACATAGTGGTGCTGGCGGGGGATCACATCTACAAGATGGATTACGCCGCCATGCTGCTCGATCACGTGCGTCTCGGTGCCAAGGTGACGGTGGCCTGTATCGAGGTGCCACGGGCGGAGGCCTCTGCCTTCGGGGTCATGGACATAGACGAGCAGCGCAAGATCCGCGCCTTCGTCGAAAAACCGGCCAACCCGCCGGCCATGCCGGGCCATGAGGACAGATCCCTGGCCTCCATGGGCATCTATATCTTCGAGGCGGAGTATCTCTATCAGCTGCTGGAAGAGGACATCCACAATCAGGAGTCCAAGCACGACTTCGGCATGGACGTGATCCCGCGCATCGTGGGAGAGGGCAAGGCCTTTGCCCATCCCTTCACCATGTCCTGTGTCGGGGCCAAGGAGGGGCAGAAACCCTACTGGCGCGATGTGGGGACCCTGGATTCGTTCTGGGAAGCCAACATGGATCTCGCCTCCGTGGTGCCCGAGCTCGACATCTATGACGAGAACTGGCCCATCTGGACCAGCCAGACCATGACGCCGCCCGCCAAGTTCGTGCAGGACAGAAACGGTCAGCACGGCATGACCATCAACTCCATGTTCGCGGGGGGATCCATCGTCAGCGGTTCCTTCGTGCTCAACTCAGTGCTGTTTACCCATGTGCGGGTACACTCCTTCTGCACCCTGGATCAGGCCATCATATTCCCCGGGGTCGAGATAGGTGCCGGCTGCCGTCTGCGCCGGGTGGTGGTGGACAAGGGCTGCGTGCTGCCCGATGGACTGGTGGTGGGGGAAAATGCGGACGAGGATAGCCGCCGCTTCTACCGCTCCGAACAGGGGATCGTGCTGGTGACCAAGGAGATGCTGGCCAAGCTGGGGTGAGAGAGAGGCTTGAAACTGTGTCAGACGTTGTAATGCAAAGGGAGCCGAATCGGCTCCCTTTCTTTATGGTGTGTCGTTGGATTTATCCGCTGACTTATTTCTCGCTGACAATGGCCTTGGCGGCCATCACCATGGCGGTGCCATGTTTACCACCGGCGGCGGTGACTTGCGGCACGCCGTCTTCGTCCGTGTCGCCACCGGCTCCTTCGATGACGTTCTCACCGGAGTCGCCGATCCACTCGGCCATCTGCATGCCGCCGTTGACCGTGCCACGGAACCAGCTCACGTAGCGCTGGGTCAGCTGGGCCAGTTCTAGCGCGGGGGCCTTCTCTGTCCCTTCGTTGCGCAGGTTCAGCATGGCGGAGCGCAGAGCGCCCGAGATGGCGGCCTGGGTCCAGGGGGTGTATTCGCCCTGCTTGGCCGCAAGCCAGGTGCCGGCCTTCTGGTTGAAGTAGGCCTTGTCGGCGGCGATGAAGAGCTCGCGCGCGGCAGTGCGGTACTTGGCATCCGAGGTCGCCAGGAAGGCGGCCGTCAGACCCCGCACGGCGGCAAATTGCGCGTCGATGGACTGACCGGCATCCAGCTTGCCACCCAGGGTCAAACCGTCATGCACCAGACCGTTCTTGCCCTTGAGCTTGCCGAGGATGAAGTCGGCCTGCTGGCGAATGAGCACCAGCGCCTGCTGGCCTTGTGCGGTTTTCAGGTTCAGCTCGCCGTTGTCACCGGCGGCGTAGCCGACCGGCAGTGCATCCTGGGCACGCTGGAAGATCTGCAGGGCGACCAGGGCGTAAGCGGCGTCGAAGGTGGTGACGTGCTTGCCCTGTTTGCCTGCCTGCCAGCTGTCGACCAAAGTGCCGGCCTTGGGCTCGAAGTGCAGGGCGTTGAGGTTCTTGAACACCATGCCGGAGAGGTTCAGGGCCAGGGAGAAGGCGTCGTCGCCGACCACCTGCTTGGCGCTCTGACCCTGGGTGTTGGCGGCCGGGGCGGCGGCAAACGGGGCACCGTCAAACACGGCGTGGAAGGCCGGGTTCTGGTTGGTGTTGGCCGTGCGTTGATCGCTGAAGGCGTAGAACTCGGAGAGCGGCCACAGCATCATCCAGGCGTCGCGCAGCTGGGCTGAGCCATCCACCACCTCGAGTTTGCCGATGGCGCCTACCTCATTCTTGCTGGTTTCGGTCACTTTCACCTGATGGGGGAAGTAGACGATACCCTTGGACGGATCGTATTGCGGTGTGATTTTGGCACCCAGCTGCTTGCCATCGAAACCGAGCTGGCCCTGCATGATGGCCAGCTTGTCGATGGACTGCTCGGTCAGCATCATGCCGTTGAAGCCGTCGGCGGCAGAGACGCCCAGCTTGTGCTTGCCATCCTGATCCATGGTGGCGGACGCGGCTTCCACCTCTTCATCGCTCTCGGCCACGTGCATGCCGCCGAGGAAGTCCTGGGACCACATCACCTCTTTGAGCAGTATGCCGCCCACGGCTGCCGGGTTCAGCAGGTTGTCGGCACCGCTCCAGCGCAGGGTGGTGTAGTCGCGGAAGTAGGCCGGTACCTGGGTCTTGACGGTTTTCTCTGTGCCCTTGGCGGTCTTGATGGTGATCTGATCGCCGTTGACCGGGGTGGTGTTCACCGCTTGTGCAAACTCCGGATTGGCGGAGGCGTAGGGCAGGGAGAGAGGATACATGCCTTGCGGCACTTCATCGGCCGGGAAGCCGACGGCCTCGGCCATGGCCAGCACCCGCTTGCCGAGGTCGGCCAGGGTGCCGCCGCGGGCCAGGTTTTGCGGCCCGTTCACCAGATGGGGGCCCATGCCGGACTGATAGTTCAGCGCGTACATGGCCTCTTCGGAATATTCATAGGATTCGATGCCAGCGGCGAAGTCGAACGGGGTCGGCTCATCGGCGCGGTTGGCATCCAGCACATCCAGATCCAGCCCCAGCGCTTCGGCCAGCGGCTCGCCGGAGAGCTCGAACTCGGTATAGGCCAGCATGTTGGCGGCGGTGTTGAATGTCTTGTCTTCCACCTTGACGGCAGCGTGTGCGGCGCTGCTCAGGAGCGCGCAGGCGATCGCCTGGACCAGTACGGTTTTTCTCATGTCCCTTCTCACCATATGTTTGATTTTATTATGACGCTTCTCATGAATCTAAATGAGAATGGTGTGCATTATGAGGCAAAGGGGGGAGCTTGAGAAGAAAAAACCGCGCCCCTGGAGTTGAAGAGAAGAGGGGCGCGGCCTGAGGGTCACAGCAGCTTGAAGGGGATGACCAGTCGGCCCGGTTCCACCTTGAGCGCCTCGACCTTCTCCTTGATCCTGGCTTCGTTCTTGCGACTGCCATCCAGCCGATAGACGGGGGTCTGGGAGAGGAACAGCGAGAGCGACTGGTTGAAGGTGGGCAGCAGGGGGGTGAGGGCGGCGCCCACGTCGGCCGGCTCCGTCTTGACCGAGATGAGTTCGAGGTCACGCAGGTAGATGGCGCCCTGCTCGGCCACATAGTCGGGGCGGGCGCTGAGAGATAAGCGGATCTTCATCTGCTGGCTGCCAAGGGGGCTGCTGACCTGCAGATCACCGGCCGCATCCAGCTCGACCCGATCGGCGCGGGCGCGGCCGATGCGGCTCTGCATCTCGTCCAGGCGGATCTTGCTCGACATGATGCCGGGGATCCCCAGCTGTTTCTCGAAGGCGACCCTCTCTTTGAGGTATTGGTTGATTTCGCCTTCGCTGACGTTGTACTGGGTGAGCGAACAGGCTGCCAGCAGCAGGCTGAGGGGAAGCAGAAGCAGGTGCTTTAACATCGACAGTTCCGTGAGTTGAGATAAGTGATCAGAAAGATGGCGCCATCTTAGGGGGAAATGCCCCTGGCTGCCAGTCTGGGCACACAGCTGCCGTTTTTGTCGCAGCCTCATATGGGGTGTGGGCTGCGTCTTCATACGAGTAACCCCTTCGGTGCCTGGCATGGCAGGCCGCCAGTGGCGCGGTTTGCCCAATATCCACAGATAAGTTCCAGTTTTATCGATATAAAAATCCCATTGACCGGGTGATTTCAAAGCGAGTATTTTACCGCCGCACAAATACAAATTGATAATCATTATCATTTTGAATCATGTTTGAGGGTGTAACGTGGATACTCTTGTGATGGAAAATAGCGCACCTGCCCAGGCTGCGTCTCCGCCCGATTTCTTGTTTACCTCAGGTCAGGGCACGATCAGCGCCTACGATCTGGGCCAGCCTATCACCACCCCCGCCTGCGAATGGCCCTTGCTGGAGCGACAGATAGCCAGGGCGCTGGCGGCGGCCGAGGCCGCAGGGCAAGCCAATCCGCTGCTGATCGGTGCCTTCGCCTTCGACCCGGCCGACGCCTCCTGCCTCTATGTGCCCGGCCGTTATGAGCGGGGAGAGCGAGCGCTTGCGGCGGAGCGTGCCGCCGAGGCCAACCAGGTCATCTCGGTGCAGAGCACGCCGGCGGCGGCCGAATTCAAGACCTCGGTCAGCTCGGCGCTGGATGCCTTCGCCCAGGGTCACCTCGCCAAGGTAGTGCTGTCGCGCAAGCTGATCCTCACGCTGCACAAGCCCGCCGATCCCGAGCAGGTGCTGGCCCGGCTGATGAGCCAGAATCCCCATGCCTTTCACTTCTCTCTGCCGCTCGGGCAAGATCGCCGTCTGCTCGGTGCCAGCCCCGAGCTGCTGTTGCGGGTCAGCGGGGGCGAGGTCTTCACCCACCCGCTGGCGGGCTCTGCCAAGCGCGGTGGCGAGCCGGCGCAGGACCGGCAGGTGGCCCAGGATCTGCTGGCCTCCCGCAAGGATCAGCATGAACACCGTTTGGTGATCGACGAGATCCGCCGGGTGCTGACACCGCACTGCCGCGAGCTGGCCATTCCCGCCAATCCCACCCTGATGAGCACGGATACCCTCTGGCATCTGGGCACCCCCATCGCCGGCCAGCTGCATCCGGGTCAGGCTTCTGTGCTCTCCCTGGCCTGTCAGCTGCATCCGACCCCGGCCCTGTGCGGTTACCCCACAGATCTGGCGCGCCAGTTCATCCTCGAGCAGGAGCCCTTCCGGCGCGCCCTGTTCAGCGGCATCGTCGGCTGGTGCGACAGTCAGGGCAATGGCGAGTGGGCCGTGGTGATCCGCTGCGGCGTGCTCGATGGCCATCAAGTGGAGCTGTTTGCCGGCGCCGGCATAGTGGCAGGCTCGGATCCCGCCATGGAGTGGGCCGAGACCGGCACCAAGCTCGGCACCATGCTCAAAGCCCTGGGCCTGAGTCCGGAGGTGGCGCAATGACTCAGCCCAACCGCTTCCTGCCCTATACCCGCTGGCCCGCAGAGCTGGCGGATCAATACCGAGCCAAGGGCTATTGGCGTGGCGAGCCGCTGACCGCCATGCTGCACCGCCAGTGCGAACTGGCGCCGGATGCCGACGCCATCCTCTGCGGCGAGCGCAGCTTCAGTTATGGCGAGCTGGACGCCGCCTCGAGCCGATTGGCCGGGCGGCTCGCCCGCCATGGCCTGGGGGTGGGGGATACCGCCCTGGTGCAGCTCCCCAATGTGGCCGAATTCTATCTGGTGTTCTTCGCTCTGCTCAAAGCGGGCATAGCGCCGGTCAATGCCCTCTTTAGCCACAACCGGCTGGAGCTGGCCTCTTACGCCGAGCAGATCCGGCCCAGGCTCTTTATCGGCTCGCTCGCCCATGCGCTGTTTGCCAACGGGGATCGCCACAGTGGCCTGCTGCGAGGCATAGGCGCCGAGCTGGTGTTGCTCGATGGCGAGAGCGGGGAACTGGGGCTGACCCATTGGCTGAGTGATCTGGCAAAGACCGAAGGATTGGCCGTCCCCGCCTATGGCCCGAGTCCGGCGGACGAGGTGGCCTTCTTCCAGCTCTCCGGCGGCAGCACTGGCACTCCCAAGCTCATTCCCCGCACTCACGACGACTATCTCTACAGCGTGCGCCGCAGCAATGAGATCTGTGACTTGGGGCCCCACACCCGCTATCTGTGCGCCCTGCCGGCGCCCCACAACTTCCCCCTGAGCTCCCCGGGTGCCCTGGGGGTGTTCGAGGCGGGTGGTGCCGTGGTGCTGGCGCCGGATCCCGGCCCCATGAGCTGCTTCCCGCTGATAGCCCGCCACCAGGTCAACCTCACCTCTTTGGTGCCGCCGGCCGTCTCCCTCTGGTTGCAGGCGGCCGAGGCGGATCCGTCCGTGCGCCGTCAGCTCGAGAGCCTGGCCTTGCTGCAGGTGGGCGGCGCCAAGCTGGCCGAGGCGGTGGCGCGCAAGATCACCCCGCTGCTCGGCTGCCGGCTGCAACAGGTGTTCGGCATGGCCGAAGGTCTGGTCAACTACACCCGGCTGGACGATAGCGATGACAAGATAATCCACACCCAGGGCCGCCCCATGAGCCCGGACGACGAGGTGCGCATCCTGGATGAGGCGGGCAAGCCGGTCGCCCCCGGCGAGCCTGGCGCCCTGCACACCCGCGGCCCCTATACCTTCCGCGGTTACTACCAGAGCCCGGCCCACAACGCCCGGGTGTTCGATGCCGAAGGCTTCTACTGCTCCGGCGATCTGGTGGTACAGGATGCCGATGGTTACCTCACCGTGGTCGGGCGACAGAAGGATCAGATCAACAGAGGCGGCGAGAAGATAGCGGCGGAAGAGGTGGAAAACCAGCTGCTGCACCACCCGGCCATCACCCATGCAGCCCTGGTCTCCATGCCCGACAGCGCCATGGGGGAGAAGAGCTGCGCCTTCATCGTCAGCACGGATCCCGCCTTGAAGCCGCTGGCCTTGCGCAAGTTTCTGCGCGAGCGCGGGGTGGCGGACTTCAAGCTGCCCGACCGTTTCGAAACCCTGGATGCCCTGCCCATGACGGCGGTGGGCAAGATAGACAAGCAGGGGCTGCGGGCGCGCATTGCGCACGCCATCGCCGGCAATCCCCTTAAAACAGCTTAAAACTAAAAAGGAATCATGACGTTATGGCTATCCCAACCCTGAACAATTACGCCATGCCCAGCCAGTGGAAGGCCAACAAGGTCGACTGGACCCTGGATCCCAAACGCGCCGCCCTGCTGATCCACGACATGCAGGAGTACTTCACCGCCTTCTATGGCGAGAACAGCCCGCTGATCGCGGCGCTCACCGAGCGCCTGGCCGCCGTGCGCAAGCAGTGCAAGGCCCTCGGCATTCCGGTCTTCTACACCGCCCAGCCCAAGGATCAATCCCCCGAGGACAGAGCCCTGCTCAATGACATGTGGGGCCCGGGTCTGAACAAGAGCCCCGAGTTGCAACAGGTGGTGGCAGCGCTGCGTCCGGAGCGTGACGATATTGTGCTGGTCAAGTGGCGCTACAGCGCTTTCCAGCGCTCCGAGCTGGAACAGATGCTTAAAGGTCTGGGGCGGGATCAGCTCATCATAGGCGGCATCTACGGCCACATCGGCTGCATGATGACCGCCTGTGACGCCTTCATGCGCGACATCCAGCCCTTCTTCCTGGCGGACGGGGTGGCGGACTTCTCCCTGGCCGATCACCAGATGGCGCTGGACTACGTGGCGACCCGCTGCGGCAAGGTGATCCCCTGCGAGGAGGTGCTGGCGCTCGCCCCGGTTTCTGCTTCTGCCGCCCAGAGCAATCCGTTGCTGACGTATGAGGGGCTCAAGGCGCGGCTGCTGAGCCACATCGACGAGGATGAAGCAGAGTTCGATGCGGACGAGAACCTGATCGACTACGGCCTGGATTCGGTGCGCATCATGTCCCTGCTCACCGAATGGCGCGCCGCCGGGGTGGAGCTGGGCTTCGTGGACTTGGCCAGGCTGCCGACCCTCAACGGCTGGTGGCGCCTGATCGAGAAGAAGATGGCCGAGCAAAAAACTCTGGAGGTGGTCCAATGAGCCGCTTCCCCTTGACCATACCCCAGCAGGGGCTCTGGTCCGGTCATCTGCTCAACGATGACAAGGCGATGTTCAACACCGCCGAGTGCATCGCCTTCGATGGCAAGGTCGATGCGGCCGTGCTGGTGGCTGCGCTCACCCGGGCTGTGGGTGAGTGCGAGGCGCTCAAGGGCCACTTCGAAGAGGATGGGGAGGCGGTCTGCTTCGTTTCGGACGAGGCACAGCTCGCCTATGGCGAGGTGAACCTTGCGAGTGACGACGAGGCTGCCGCCCGCGCCTGGGCCTGGGCCGATCTGCGCCGTCCGTTCGAGTTGACCAAAGAAGCACCCTGCCGCTTCGCCCTGCTGCGCGGCCCCGGCCGGGATTACCTCTACAGCTGCGTGCACCACATAGCGTTGGATGGCTTTGGCACCACCTTGCTGTTCCAGCGCATCGCCGAACTCTATGGCGAAGGGCTGGCAGAGGCTGTGCCGTCGCCATCGCCGTTTGGCCTGCTGGACGAGGTGCTGGCCGAAGAGCTGGCCCGCGAGGAGAGCGGCAAGAACGCCGCCGCCCGCAGCTTCTGGCAGGAGCAATTGCAGGCCTGGCCCGAGGTGAAATCCTTTGGCGAGGCCCGCGCCCCCATCGCCGCCGAATTTATTCGCGAGAGTCGCCCGCTGCCGGCGGCGCTGTGGCAATCCCTGACCGGTTTTGCCGACGAGCACAAGCTGGGCTGGCCCGATCTGCTGCTGGCCGGCCTCTCGGCCCAGCTCTCCCTTGCCAGCGGTCAGGAAAAGACCCTGTTTGGCCTGATGATGATGAACCGCATCGGCTCGGCCTCCCTGACCGTGCCCTGCATGCAGATGAACATCACCCCCCTGGCTCTCGCGCTTGGTGAAGAGCTGGATCTGGCGGGGGCCGCCGGCGCCGTGGCCAAGGCCAAGCGCGGGGTGCGCAAGCATCAGCACTATCGCTACGAGCTGCTGCGCCGCGACCTTGGGCTGGTGGGGGGCGACAAGCGCCTGTTTGGCCCTCTGGTCAACATCATGCCGTTCGATCACGCTCGCCGCTTCGGGCCGCTATCGGCCCATATTCTCAACATCAGTGCCGGCCCTGTGGAGGATCTCACCATAGAGGTGCAGGTCGGCGCCGACGGTCAGCCCAGACTGGATCTGGACGCCAACCCCGGTTGCTACCAGCAGGCCGATCTGGCGGCCATCGCCGATACCCTGTTCGCCCTGCTGGGGCGCTGGCTGGCCGAGCCCACCCTGACTCTGGGCACCCTCAAGGCCGACTGGCTGGCCGAGCAGCGAGCCAGCGCCCTGATCGCCGGCCCCGCCCATGAAATGATCAAGGTGCGCCCGGTACTGGATGCGCTCTGCCACTTCGCAGCTCAGACCCCGCACAAGATTGCCTTGATACAAGGGGAGAGCCGCTTCAGCTACGAGGCGCTGCTGACCCGCTGCGAGCAGATGGCGGCGGCCCTGCAGACCGCCGGCGTGCAGCCGGGGGACAGGGTCGGCGTCATGCTGGCCCGCACCCCCCAGGCCATCTTCACCCAACTGGCGGTGCTGCTGGCGGGCGCCGTCTATGTGCCGCTCGATCCCGAGCAGCCGCTGGAGCGTCAGGGCCACATACTGCGGCTGGGGGAGGTGAAGACCCTGATCACCCAGGCCGAGTATCGTCACAAGCTGGCCAGCCTGTTTGAGGGTCACACCCTGCTGGCGGGGGATCTGGTGAGCGGCGATCGGCTCAACCAGCCGGCCGCCGGTCGCGCCGTCGCCTACCTGATGTTCACCTCGGGCTCGACCGGTCTTCCCAAGGGGGTGGCGGTCAGTCACGGGGCGCTGGATCACTTCGCCGCCGCCGCCCGTTGCCGCTATCACCTGGATGAGGAGGCGCGGATGCTGCAATTCGCCCCCTTCAACTTCGACGCCAGCATAGAGGAGGTGTTCGCCACCCTGAGCGCCGGCGCGACCCTGGTGCTGCGCACCGACGCCCTGCTCGAATCCATTCCCGCCTTCGTGGCCGGGGTGGAGGCGCTGGGGATCACCCATCTCGATCTGCCCACCGCCTTCTGGAACGAGTGGGTGGTGTCTCTCGGCGCCGGCCAGGCCCATATCCCGGCCAATCTGGCCACCGTCATCATAGGCGGCGAGGCTGTCTACCCCGAGCAGTTGGCCCAGTGGCAGCGTCAGGGGCGCGCCGATCTGCGCCTGTTCAACACCTATGGCCCGACCGAGACCACTGTGGTGGTCACCACTCAGGAGCTGCAAGGGGAAGACCCGACTCAGGCCCAGCTGCCCATAGGCCTGCCGCTGCCCGGCATGCAGGCACTGATCCTGGGGGCGGGGGAGCAACCCGCCGAGGAGGGGGAGCTGGTGCTGCTCGGCCCACAGCTCGCCAACGGCTACGTGGGTGGCGTGCAAGGCAGCTTCGGCACCCTGAGGGTCGGCGCGCAGGAGCTGCCCGTCTATCGCACCGGCGATCGGGTGCGCTTAATGGCCGGTCGTCTGGTCTATCTGGGCCGGCGTGACAACGAGTTCAAGATAAGCGGCTACCGCATTCAGCCCGGCGAGGTGGAGGCCCAACTGCTGGCCCTGCCCGGGGTGGACGAGGCCTGCGTGCAGGGGGTGAGCATTGGCAGCGTGCGCCGGCTGGTAGCCTTCGTTGCCGGGTCCGAGCGCGACAGCCGAGTCATCAAGGTGCAACTGGCCAAGGTGCTGCCTGCCGCCATGATCCCCACCGACTATCGCCACTTTGATCAACTGCCCCGCACCGGCTCCAACAAGCTGGATCGCAAGGGGCTGCTGGCCCAATACCAGGCGGGTGGGGAAGCCCTGACCCTCGGCAGCGAGACCGAGAACCGGGTTGGCGCTATCTGGCAGCAGATCCTGGGGCTGGCCACCATGGCGCCCGCGGACAACTTCTTCGAGCTGGGGGGCCAGTCCCTGCAGACCATACAGATAGTGAACCGGCTCGGCGCCGAGTTCGGGGTGCAGGTGAAGGTCTCCGATGTCTTCGACCACCCTCGTCTCAACGACTTCTGCCGTTTCCTCGACGGCAAGCTGACCGAAGACGAAGAGAGCGTGGAGATGGTCTGGTGATGAGCAAGATGACGAAGGAGCAGCAAAAAATGGCGTTTGATTTCAGTGGCAAGCGGGTCTGGGTGACCGGGGCTGGGCGCGGTATCGGCCGCGAGGTGGCCGAGCAGTTCGTGGCCGCCGGCGCCGCCGTGGTGGGGCTGGATCTGGCGTTTCCCGAGGCCGACTACCCCTATGCTACGCGGCTGCTCGATATTCGCGACTCAGGGGCGGTCAATGCCTGCTGTGAGCAACTGTTGGCGGATGGCGGGCTGGATGTGCTGGTGAACGGGGCCGGGGTCTTGCGCCTCGGCCCCACCGAAGCCCTGAGCGATGACGACTGGCACGACTGCCTCGCGGTCAACGCCACCGGCGTCTTCTATCTGCTGCGGGCCCTGGTGCCCCACTTCAAGGGGCAGCGGTGCGGCGCCATCGTCACCATAGGTTCCAACGCGGCCCATGTGCCGCGAATGCAGATGGCGGCCTACTGCGCCTCCAAGGCGGCGGTCACCAGCCTGACCCAGACGGTGGGGCTGGAGCTGGCCCCCTTCGGCGTACGGGTCAACCTGGTGTCGCCGGGCTCGACGGATACCCCCATGCTGCGCGGCATGCTGCCCGATGAAGGGGCCATGGCCCGCACCATAGCCGGGCTGCCTGCCCAGTTCAAACTCGGCATCCCACTGAACAAGATCGCCACCCCCCGCGAGATCGCCAATACCGTCCTCTTCCTGGCCTCGAGCCTGGCCAGCCATATCACGCTGCAGGATCTGGTTGTCGATGGCGGCGCCACCCTGAGCGCCTGATCCAAGAGGCTGAGATAACTTATGAACAACATGATTGCGTTGCTCCAGCAGCTGGAGCGCCAGGGAGTCAAGCTGGCCCTGAACGACAAGGGCCAGCTGATCTCCCAGTCGAGCAAGGAGGCGGTGACCCCCGCCATCGGCGCCACCATCAAGGCCCACAAGGATGAGCTGGTGCGCTGCCTGGCAGCCCGTGCCGCCTTCGAGGCGCCTATCGTCGCCCAGGGCGCCCTGCAGGGGCCGCTCTCGTCGTCCCAGAGCGGGCTCTGGTTTATCGAGCAGTACGAGGAGGCCTCCCACCTCTACAACATGCCGGTCTATTTTCGGGTCAAGGGAGATCTCGACACCGCCGCCCTGGAATTTGCCTTCGATCACCTGTTTGCCCGCCACCCCAGCATGCGCACCCGCTTCGTCAAGGACGAGGCAGGCAGGGGGGCCCAGGAGATCCTGCCCCATCAGCCGTTCAAGCTGCAGATAGAGGATGTGAGTGCAGAGTCCATTGCCGAGCGCGAAGCTTATGTGGCCAAGCGGGTGCGCGAAGAGATAGGCCGCCCCTTCTCCCTGACCAAGGGGGACTTGAGCCGGGTGCACCTCATCCGGCTCGGGAGCCATGAGCATGTGCTGCTGATCACCCAGCACCACATCATCTCCGATGGCTGGTCGGTCAAGAACATGTTCGCGGACTTGAAGCGTGCCTTCCTGGCCCATCAGAACCGTGCGCCCTTGAGCGTGGCCGAGCTGCCGCTCAACTACCTCGACTACGCCCACTGGTTCAACTCGCCGCACTTCCTCGACTATCACGCCGAGTTCAAGCCGTTCTGGGTGGACAGGCTGGGTGGCAGCCCCGAGGTGCACGGCCTGCCGCTCGACAAGCCGCGCCCGGCCCATCAAGGCAGCGGCGGCGAACTGGTCTTCTCCACCATAGACAACGATCTGTGGGACAGCTTCAAGCGCCTGTGCCAGCGTCACAGCACCTCCAACTTCATCGGTCTGCACGCCCTGTTCGCCCTGCTGATGGTGCGCCAGAGCGGGGAGAAGGAGGTCGTCATCGGCACCCCGCTCGCCTACCGCGAACGCCACGAGATAGAGTCTCTGGTGGGCTTCTTCGTCAACACGCTCGTGCTGAGAACACGGCTGGAGGGGCGGCCGAGCTTCGTCGACTACCTGCAACAGTGTCGGGAAGAAGATCTCGCTGCCTTTGACCATCAACTCTATCGGTTCGAGGCGCTGGCCGAGGCCATAGGCGCGGATCGCACTACCGCCATCAACCCCATCTTCCAGATCATGCTGGTGTATCAGGCCAAAGTGGATTTCAACGATCTCATCCCCGGCTGCCAGCTGGTGGAGGAGACCTCCCCCGTGCTGCCCGCCAAGACCGACATCTCGGTCAAGGTGACCGAGTTGATGGACTCGGTGCGGGTGGACTGGCTGTTTGCCACCGCCCTGTTCGAGCGTGCCACCATCGAAGCCTATGCAGATCGCCTGCTGCACCTGATGCGCGCCGTGGTGGCCGCCCCCGACACCGACATCTGGCAGTTGCCCCTGGAGGCGGGGATGGACAAGGCGGCGCTGGCCGCCGAGCTCGCCAGCCTGCCGAGCGACTACCCGAGCCGGGACACACTGCTCTGCCAGTTCGAGTGCCAGGCGGTAACTCATCCCGCCGCCCTCGCCGTGACCGACGATGAGCGCGCCTTGAGCTATGGCGAGCTGGAAGATCAGGCCAACCGGCTGGCCCACTGGCTGCTGGCGCAAGGGGTGACCCCGGGCGCCGCCATCGGCATCCAGGCCAAACGGGATGTCGCCTTCGTCATCGCCTTGCTCGCCTGCTGGAAGGCGGGGGCGGCCTATGTGCCGCTCGATCCCGCCTATCCCGCCGAGCGGCTGGCTCATATCCTCGGCGACGCCGCCATCAGCCTGGTGCTGGGGGGAGAGCAGGACGAACGACTGGCGGAGGCCCTGCCGCTGGTGGCCGCCAACCGCCAGGCTCGTTATCAGAACCTGCACCATCAGAACCTGCACCGACTGGCGCTGGACTCGCCGGCACAGGCTCCGGCTGTGGTCCGCGAGCCCACCATGCTGGCCCAGATCATCTACACCTCGGGATCTACCGGCCTGCCCAAGGGGGTCATGGTAGAGCAGGGCAGTCTGGTCAACCTGATGGCGGATCACGGGGCGCGGATCGCGCTTGATCACAGTGGGACCATGTTTAACTGCATGTCCTTGTCGTTCGATGCGGGCAACATGACGGCCCTGCTGCCGCTCTCGTGCGGCGCGGCCCTGCACTTCGGCGAGCCGGGGGAGGGGGTGATCGCCGCTGCCATCGCCAGGGGCGCCAGCCATATGATTTTGCCGACCGCCCTGCTCGCCAACCTGCTGCCGCCGACGGATCTCGGCTACCTCAAAGCCATCGGCTTTGGCGGCGAAGCCTGCCCGAGCAGCCTGGTGGATCGTTGGGGCGACAGGGTGGCGCTCTATAACATGTACGGCCCGACCGAGTGCACGGTGACGGCGCTCTGTGCGCGGCTGGTGCCGGGTGCGCCCATCACCATAGGTCAGCCCATCAGCAATTTAAAAGCGCTGATCTTGGACGAAGCGGGCAACCCCTGCCCGGTGGGAGTGCCGGGCGAGCTCTGCCTGGCCGGCCTCGGCCTGGCCCGTGGCTACCTCAATCTGCCGGAGCGCACCCAGGAGGCCTTCGTCGAGCTGACTCTTGATGCAGACACGGATGGTCGCACTTATCGCCTCTATCGCTCCGGGGACAGGGCGCTGTTGCGCCGGGATGGCAACATCAACTACCTGGGCCGCCTCGATGAGCAGATAAAACTGCGGGGCTATCGCATCGAACCCGGCGAGATAGAGACCCAGATTGCGGCACTCGAACCGGCCATCCGCCAGATCAAGGTGGTGGTACAAGAGGGCCGATTGCTCGCTTACGCCAGCCTGCAAGCCGGCGCGACCGAGCCGGATGCCGAGGCCCTGCTGCAACGGGCCGGCGAACAGCTGCCGGAATACATGGTGCCGGTGAAGCTCTGTTGGCTGCCCGAGATGCCGCTGACCCCCAACGGCAAGCTGGACCTGCGCCGCCTGCCCGCCATCCATTGGCAGGAGAGCAAGGCCGAGCCACAGAGCGAGCTGGAGCAGACAGTGCTCGCCATCTGGCAGGGGGTGCTGAAACAACCCCTCGGGGTGGAGGATGACTTCTTCCGCTTGGGGGGCGATTCCATCCTCAGCATCCAGCTCACCACCAGGCTGCGGGACGCCGGCCTGCACTGCAGCGTGAAAGACGTGTTCGAGGCCAAGACGGTGCGCCGCCTCTGCCGCCGGCTCGGTCAGCAGCAGACGGTCAGCCACCAGACTGAGCAGGGGATCCTGGAAGGGGAATTCCCCCTGCACCCCATTCAGCACTGGTTCTTCGAGCAGGGCTTTACCAAGCCCGGTCACTGGAACCAGGGGGTGATACTGCGCCTGCCCGCCGGCATCGACGACGATGTCCTGATGGGTTGGATGAGCACCCTGCTCGGTCACCACGACGCCCTGCGCCTCGCGGTCACCCCGGCCGGTCAGCGTTATCTGCCCGAGCTGGCGCTGCCGCCTCTGCAGGTGCTGGACGCGGCCGGGCTGGATGAGGCCGAGCTGCAGGTTTGCCTGACCCAGTGGCAGGGGGGGCTTGCGCCCGAGCACGGCCAGACCCTGGCCTGGGCCCGGCTGCGCAATCTCGCGAGCGAGGCGGATGCCGACCCCGTAGAGGGGCTCTTCATCGCCTTCCACCACCTGGTCATAGATGCTGTCTCCTGGCGCATCCTGGCCGAGGATCTGGCCCGTCTCGCCGAGGGCCGAGCCTTGCCCGCCAAGGGCAGCAGCTACCGCCAATGGGGAGAGGGGCTTGCCGCTTATGCGGCCCGCGAAGCCGCGCAGCTGGCGTTCTGGCTGGGGCAGGGGGAAGGCTGCGAGCAAGGCTTGCTGGAGGCGAAGCGCGCCCCGGATGGCCGCGCCGCCGCCAGCCTGTTGCGTCTGGATGAGCGGATCACGGCTCGTCTCATCGATGAGGCCAACCAGGCCCATCTCACCCAGGTGCCGGATCTGTTGCTGGCCGCGCTGACCCGCACGTTGAGCGAACTCGGTTACGGCGCCAAACAGTGCGTGATGCTGGAAGGGCACGGCCGTGAAGCCATCGATGCGAAAGTCATTGATTCTGACACCAGAGCCCCGCAACTGGATGTGAGCCGTACCCTGGGCTGGTTCACCAGCACCTATCCGCTGGCGCTGGCCGATAGCGCGTCCTGGAGCGATCTCGTCTGCGACACCAAGGAGCGGCTGCGGGCCGTGCCGGACAAGGGAGTAGGCTTCAACGCCCTGCGCCTGCACCATCCCAATGGTGGTGAGCTGCCTCATTCCGCCATCGTCTTCAACTACCTGGGGGTCTCCCACAGAGGCACGCCGGCTCCCTGGCAGCCGCTACCGGTGGTGCCGGGCCAACCCTCGGCACCGGAAAACTTACCGCGGGAGCTCATCAGCCTGCACGGCGGCGTCTACGGCGGTTGTCTCACCCTGCGCCAGGTCGGCGCCCTCAATCAAGAGGCGAGCGACGCCCTGATGGCGGCCCTCGCGGCCAATATCGAGGCCCTGGTGAACGCCTGCTGCGCGCAAGTCAAGCCACGCCGCACCCCGAGCGACTTCCCGGGGCTGGCGCTGTCCCAATCCACCCTGGACAGGGTGCTGGACGCAGAACAGGCTGGCGGCGAGGTGGAGACCCTGCTGCCCATGACCTCCTTGCAGCAGAGCATGCTCTATCACAGGGCGCTGGCACCCCATGATACGGCCTATCACCTGCAGACCGAGATAAGCTATCGGCAAAACCTGGATGTGGCAGTCTATCGCGCTGCCTGGCAGGCCCAGCTCGCCCGCTGGCCCGTGCTCAGAGCCGCCCTGTTGATGGAGGAGGGCGTGGCGTTGCAGCGCATACTGCGCCACGCCGAGCTGCCGTTCCACCACGAGGACTTGTCCGGCGTGGCGGGGGCGGATGCCCGCATCGAGGCCTATCGCCAACAGGATCTGGCCCACCCCATTGCACTGGACAAGGCGCCGCTGCTGCGGATCGCCTGCTTCACACTGGCCCCCGATCACCACAAGGTGATCCTGAGCGCTCACCACGCCGTGCTCGATGGCTGGAGCGGCCCCGTGCTGCTGGGCTCCCTGCATAGACACTACCAATCGCTGAAGCAGGGTCAGGTACCAGAAGCGACACCGGATACCGCCTGGCTCGCCTTCGGTCGCCATATCGCCAGCGAAACGGCCACCAGCGCCGCCTACTGGCAGGGACGCGCCGAGCTGCTGGCGCGGCCCAACGATCTCGCCAGGCTGTTCGGGGTGGCGCTGGAGCCACACCTGACCCAGCACAGGCCCGAAGTCTGCGGCGAGACGCTGGCGCCGGCCTTGTCCGGACAATTGGAAGCACGGGCCCGGGCGCTTGGGGTGACCGCGGGCCTGTTGGCCCAGTACGCCTGGCATCGCTTGCTCGCCCGCCAGTGCGGCGACGAGATAACCCTGGTGGGCAACGTGACCCCGGGCCGGGACTTCCCCATCGAGGGGATCACCCAGAGCGTCGGGCTCTATATCAACAGCCTGCCGCTCGCCCTGGATTGGCGCAGCGAGGCGACCCTGGAGCAGCATATCGCCTTGCTGCAGCGGGACTCGCTGGCGCTCAATGAGCACGGCACCCAGTCCCTGGCGGCCCTGACCCGGGGTGGCCCGCGCCTGTTCCAGAGCCTGTTCGTGTTCGAGAACTACCCCATGCCGGCGCGGCCCGAGACGCCGGAGCCCCATCAGCTGGTGCCGCAGTTTGGCGCCGTGGTGGAGAAGGTGGAGTTGCCCTTGTCGCTCGTGGTCAACGCCCGCGGCGGCCAGCTCAACCTGCGCCTCGAATACGACGGTGAGCTGATAGCGCGGGAAGGGGCACAGAGGGTATTGGCGCAGTGGCTGGCGGAGCTGGCGTGGCTGGCGCAGGCCCCCCTGACCGAGCCTGCCCGCCTGACGGGGGTGGACAGGATCCAGGCCCCCGTGCCGGTACAGATCCCGTCGGGACAGGAGGCGTGTCCCGCCCATACTGCCGCTCGCCGCCTGCTGGCCCTGTGGCAGCAGCACTGTGGCGAGGCCGCGCGCTGGCAGCAGCCGCTGGCAGCGCTCGGGGCGGACTCGGTGCAACAGCTCGCCCTGCTGGCGGCTCTCAATCAAGCGTTCGCCGGGGATCACCGCCCGCTGACGCTGCGGGATCTCAAGGCGCACGGGGCGCCCTGTGCCCTCTACCATTACTGGCTGGAACGGCTGCCCGAGGAGGTGCTATGACGGTCGCTACATCGATTGCAACAAAGGAGGCGGGGGGGGCCCCGTCCCATTCCCCGCAGCGGGTGGGGCTGAGTGCCCGGCTGGCCGGGTTGCTCGGCGGCACGCCGCTGGCCCCCGCCATTGGCATGGAAGGTCATTGGCTCACCTACGCGGATCTGCAACGCCGGGTCGATCAGATCGCCGCCAGCCTGCAAGGGCTGGCGGTGGGGGAGCGGGTCGGTCTCTATCTGGATCGCACGCCGGATCTGGTGGCCAGCCTGCTCGCCTGTCTACGCCTCGGGCTCTGCTTCGTGCCCCTCGAGCCGGATTTCCCGGTGGAGCGCCTGCAGGGCATCGCCCGTCAGGCACGGCTGTCGGCGGTGATCTGCGACCGTGGGCAGGCGGTGCCGGACTTTGGTTGCCCGCTGCGGGCCCTCGCCGAGCTGGTTGGCTCTGGATCTGGCCCTGTGAGAAGCGGGGCGGCCTCCTGTCCCCAGGTGGACGACGCCCTGGCGGCCTACATGATGTTCACCTCGGGCTCCACCGGCGAGCCCAAGGGGGTAGTCATCAGTCGGCGCGCCCTGCTCTGCTTCCTCGACGGGATCCGTGAACGGTTGGGTCTGACCCCGGCTTGCCACTGGCTCTTTATCACCACCCCGGCCTTCGACATCTCCTTGCTGGAGATGCTGGGGCCGCTCTGGAGCGGTGGCCGGCTGACGGTGGCGGGCAATCGGCACAATAAGGATCCCCTGGGGATGCTGGCACTGCTGGCGGCGGACTCGTCCATCGACTGGATGCAGGCGACCCCGGCCTGCTGGCGCATGCTGCTCAAGGCGGGTTGGCAGGGCAGTGACAGCCTCACCGCCCTGTGCGGCGGCGAGGCGCTGGATCTCGGGCTTGCCGAGCAGCTGTGCGGCCGCACCCGGCGGCTGTGGAACTGCTACGGTCCGACCGAGGCCACCGTCTGGTCCCTGGTGAGCGAGGTGCGCATGCCGCCGGTTGGGGGACGGATCACCGTTGGCCACAGCCTGCCGGGCTACCGGCACTGGGTGCTGGACGCCGAGGGGCGGCCGGTGAGCGAGGGGGAGGAGGGAGAGCTCTGCATCGAGAGTCCGGCCCTGTGCGAGGGCTACTGGCGCAAGCCTGCCCTGACGGCGGCCGCTTTCTTGCGGCTGGGCACTCATCGCCTCTATCGCACCGGCGATCGGGTGCGCAGGCTCGGCAGCGACAGTTTCCTCTATCTCGGGCGGCGCGACGATCAGATCAAATTGCGCGGTTTTCGCATCGAACTCGGCGAGGTGGAGGCCGGCCTTCGCCGCCAGCCCGGGGTGCAGGAGGCGGCGGTGCGGCTCTTCGGCGAGGGGGACGAGGCCATGCTGGTGGGCTATGTGGAGGCCAAGGCCGGGATAACCCTGAACCGGCTGGCCCTGCGCAAGGGCCTGCAGGCCAGCCTGCCCCACTACATGGTGCCGGCGCGCCTCATGCTGCTGGAGGCCCTGCCCAAGACTGGCAGCGGGAAATTAGATAGAAAGGCGTTGCCGCTGCCTGAGTGAATGGTGGTGGGGTGGTAAACTGCCAGATCTGATTTTCATAGATCACATATGCTTTGAAACTCAAATCTACTGGTGAGTTGTCGCTTGCAGGCCTCTCCCGCGAGCGGCAGGCCGGATCTCTCCGAGGATCCTGTCCTTGTCGGCAACACCAGTTTGCCAGCCAAACAAAAGCCCGCATGATGCGGGCTTTTTTTATGCCTGTGTGACGGCATTAACGGGTGATGGGGGCGGCATCTGGCTTGCTCATCAGCAGCTCCACATCGTCGATCACCCGCAGGGCCGCCTGGGGGCCGCCGGTGGAGGTCCACAGCGAGCCGTCCACGGCGCCAAAGCGCTTGCCCTTGATGGCGTTCAGTTGCTGGAAGGCCGGAGTCTGCTCAGCCTGCTTCATGGCATCCACCGCATCGCCGCTGGCGCTCAGTGTGCCTATCACCAGCCAGTCACCGTCCAGCAGGTTGAGGGACTCCAGGCTCAGGGCCGGGGAGTGGGGGGTCTTGTCACCGATCTGGTGGGTCGGACGGGCCAGCCCCATCTCTTCCACCACGCTGCTGGCGAAGGTGCCGCCGTGCATGTAGCTCGGGCCCTTCGGGTTCCAGCGCACTATGCTCAGGCGCTCGCCCTGATGCTTGGCGAGCTTGCTGCGGGCCTCCTGCAGGCGGGCGTCATACTGGGCGAGGAAGGCCTTGCCCTCGGCATCCCGGTTTAGCACGTGGGCGCTGCGATTGAAGATCTCCTTCCAGGAATCCCCCCAGTTGCCGGTGACCACTGTGGGGGCTATCTCTTGCAGCAGGGTCAGCAGCTCGGGTTTGGTCTGGCCGGTCAGGATGAGATCTGGCTCCAGATCGATCAGTCGCTCCAGATTGGGGTTGTCCAGATCGCCGACCACGGCGATATCCTTGCCCGCTTTGGTCAGCAGGTAACGGGGCAATGTGCCCTGGCCGCGACCGTTGACCGTGCCGACCGGCTGCAGTCCCAGGGTCAGGGCCGTATCCAGATCGATTTCGCTCAGCACCACCACCCGCTTGGGCTGGGCGGGCACGACCTGGGTCTTGCCATCGGCATCGGTCACCTGACGGGTCTCTGTGCCGGCCTGGGCCTGAAAACCGACCAGGCTGGCCAGCATGAGCGCGGCGGCCAGGGGGGAGGAGATCTTCATCGTTACATCCTTCTTGGTGAAATCAGCGAAAAACCGGGCCCCAAACGGGCGGCCTTATGCTATCACAAATTCAAATGATAAAAATTGTCATTTGCGTTTGTGGTGTTTGGACTGGGTGATTTGTTACCATGGCAGCTCTCGAACCAAGGTCTCTTTGTGATGTTCATTGCCACTGCGCCAGCCTGTTCACTGGACCGTTTTATCCTGCAGGCCGACGGCCTGCCGCTGCCCGGTTTTGCGGAACTTGCGCTGCAGCGGATCTGCTTCGATCCCGCCGCTTTCACCCCGGCTTGCTATGAGCAGGCCGGGATCCTGTTGCCCGCCAGTTTGCAGCGCGCGGCCCCCAAGCGGCTGGGGGAGTTTCTGGCCGGCCGGTTGGCGGCGCGCCAGGCCCTGCACCGATTTGGGCTGAGTGATCATGTGGTGGCCATAGGATCGGCCCGCGAGCCGCGCTGGCCTGCGGGGTTTGAGGGCAGCATCAGCCACAGCCTGTTGCAGGGGCGCGGCATGGCCCTGTGTGCGGTACGTCCGGGTCAGGCTGGTATGGGGCTGGATCTGGAGGCCTGGCTGGAGGATGGGCAGGCGAGCGAGCTCTGGCCCGGCATCGTGGATGATGAGGAGTGGGCGCGGCTGCAGCGCTGTCCGCTCGGTCCGGCTCTGGGATTGACCCTGGTGTTTTCCGCCAAGGAGAGCCTGTTCAAGACGCTCTACCCCAGGGTGGGGCGCTATTTTGACTTTCTCGATGCCCGCTGGCTGGCCATGACGGAGCAGACCCTCACCCTCGAACTAAAAAGCGCGCTGACCCCGGCTCTGCCTGCCGGTTGGCGTGCGACTCTGCACTGGCAACGCTTGCCGGGGGGCGTGCTGACCACGCTTCTGCTCTGAACGTGCCTCTGCCGCTCGGTGTCATGGGATAAAAAAACCGCCATCAAGGCGGTTTTTTTGATCCTGTGTTCAGGCCTGCTGCTGCATGGCAAAGGCGTGCGGGCGGCGGCGCGGCACTATGATGGGGGCGCCATCGCCGGGGGCGTGCAGTATGTCCACGTCCGTCTGGTAGAGGCGGTCGATGAGGGGCTTGGTCACCACCTCGCGAGCCGGGCCCATGGCCTGGATCTTGCCCTCGCCGATGGCGATCAGCTCGTCGCAGTAGCGGGCGGCGGTGGCGAGATCGTGGATGACGATGAGCACAGTCTTGCCCTCGGCGGTGATCTGGTGGATGGCCTCCATCACCTCCGTCTGGTGGCCTATGTCCAGCGCGCTGGTGGGTTCATCGAGCAATATGATATCCGCATCCTGGGCCAGCACCATGGCCAGCCACACCCGCTGGGCCTGGCCGCCGGAGAGGGAGCTGGCGCTCTGCGCCAAGATGTCGCCAAGCTGCATCCGCTCGCAGGCCCAGCGCACCATGCGGGCATCCTCTTCGCTCCACTGATTGAACCAGCCCTGATGGGGATGGCGGCCGTACTGCACTAGCTGTTCGACCTGAATGCCGGCGGGCACCAGGGGGCGCTGGGGCAGGTAGGCGAGCTCCCGGGCCAGCGCCTTCATGCCGTAACTCTCCAGCGGTTTGCCCTTGAGCAATATCTCACCGGATTGGGGCTGCTCCTGGCCCGCCAGCAGCTTGAGCAGGGTGGATTTGCCACCGCCATTGGGGCCGACTATGCCGACCAGCTTGCCCTTGGGAATGGTGAAGGAGATGTCGTTGAAGACGGGCTTTTGCTGATAGCCGAAGTGGAGGCGATTTAGGGTGAGGGTCATCAGTCGGTTCTCTGTCTGTCTTTGATCAGAATAAACAGCAGCAGTATGCCGCCAAGAATACGGGTCATGATGCCGGTGGCGACCTCATGGGGGCTGGCCAGCACCCGCACCAGGGTGTCGCTCGCCAGCAGCAGCAGGGCGCCGCACAGGGCGGCAATCCACAGCGGCACTATGCGATCCCGGCTCATCCAGGAGGCGAGTATGGGGGCCGCCATGGCGATGAACACCACTGGGCCGCCGATAGCGGTGCCAAGGGCCGCCACGACTATGGCCTGGGCCAGCACGCCGAGCTGCACCCGGTTGACGTTCACTCCCAGACTCTGGGCCGTGATGGGGCCCAGACGCAGCACGCCCAGGGCGCGGGAGAGATAAATGATCCAGGGGCAGACCAGCAGGATCAGGATCCCCACAGGCACCACTGTGCCGTAGCCCTGGCCGACGAAGTTGCCCATGTTCCACAGGTAGAGGCTGGTGAGGTGCACCAGCGACTGGGTGGACATCACGAACTGGCCGATGGCGTTCATCAGCTCGGAGACGCCGATGCCGATCACCACGAACAGATAACCCTGCTCCCCCGGCTTGTTGCACAGGGCGTAGAGCACTGCGGCGGCAAACAGGGCGCCGAGTGGCGCGGCCCACCAGGGCCAGCTGCCCAGGGTGAGATAGAGGGAGAAGGCGATGATGGCGAGCGACGCCCCCTCGTTGACCCCTATCATGTCCGGGGTGGCGAGGCGGTTGCGAATGAGGGTCTGCACCAGGCAGCCGGAGAGGCCCATGGCGGCGCCTGCCACCAGCACGGCGACGATGCGCGGCAGCCGGATCTTGAAGACAGTCACCTCATCGAGCCGGCTCCCCTCGCCAAGCAGGGTCTGCACTACCCCCAGCATGGTGAGCTTGCTTGAGCCCAGGGTCAGCGCCAGCAGGGAGAGCAGCACCAGAGCCACCAGGAGCCCCAGTGTGATCAGCCAGGCACGGCGGTGCAGCAGCAGGGTGCGCTCACCCAGTCGCAGGCAGAGGGTGCCGGAGGGGAGGGAAGCATTCAGCGGTGTATTCATTGGATTATTCATGAGGCAGGGCGACCTTATTTGACGGCCAGCAGGGAACGGAAGCCGCCGCTGCGCACCACCATGATGAGCACGGGGGCACCGATCAGCGCCAGGATCACCCCGTTGGGCAGCTCGAACGGCTGGATCAGCCAGCGGGCCAGTATGTCGGCCCCCAGCAGAAACAACACGCCAAACAGGGCGGAGAAACGCACCTGGATGGCGAGGCGTACCGGCTCCACCAGACGGGCGCAGTAGGCGGCCAGGAAGCCGACGAAGCCGATGGGGCCAGCGATGGCGATGGCGCAGGCGGTGAACAGGGTGGCGGCAAGCAGCACGCCGATCCGCACCCGGGTCGGCCGTATGCCGAGGGCCTGGGCCTGGTTGTCCCCCATCTGCATCAGGGTGAGCTGGCGGCACAGGGCCAGGGTCAGCAGCAGACCGGCCAGGGCGAAGGGCACCACAGTGAGCACGGCGTCGAGATCCGAGGCGGCCAGCGATCCCAGGTTCCAGAAGCGGAACTGCTCCAGCACCACCTTGTTGGAGAGCAACAGGAAGTTGGAGAGGCCGCCGAAGGTGGCGGAGAGGGCGACCCCCACCAGGATGAGCTTGAGCGGATTGGAACGCCCCACCATGAGGCCGAGACCCAGCACTATGAGGTTGCCAAGCAGGGCACCCATGCCGGACCAGAGCAGGTAACCGTAGGCCGATTCGACGCCGAAATAGGTCAGCCCTATCACCAGGGCGAACACGGCGCCGGCGTTGACGCCGAGCAGGCCGGGCTCGGCCAGCGGATTGCGGGTGGCGCTTTGCAGCATGGAGGCCGCCAGCGCGAGACAGACGCCCACCACCAGGGCACACAGGGTGCGGGGCAGACGCAGGGTATGAATGATCATGGCGAGCTTTTCATCGGCCATGAGGGCGGGATCGCCCAGCAGAAATCCGGCGACCTCGCGGCCACCATAGACACCGGCACCCGTGGCCAGTGACAGACAGATCAGCAGGAACAGGAGAACAACTCCCAGCCAGAACAGCTGTGTTTGGTGTCTGAGCACCCGGCTACTCCTTATTGTCGAGGCGATAAAACGGAAAAAGGGAGCCCTGGACCGGGCTCCCGAACGGGGGATTACAGCTTGTAATCCACGCCGGCATAGACGGTGCGACCTTCCAGGATGAAGTCGGCGTCGGTGGCGACCTGGTCACGCTGGGTGTTGGTCAGGTTGGTGATGCCGAGTTTGAAGTCGAGCGCCGGGGTGACCTTCCACTTGGTGTTGACGTCCAGGGTCTGGTAGTGCTTGGACTTGAGCGCCTGGGAGTTGTGCATCGGTACCTTGATGAACTGGCTGCCCACGTATTGCCAGGCCAGGTTGGTGCTGACGATCTCGGTGGCTTGCCAATCCAGGCTGAGGTTGCCGGTGTGATCCGGGGTCTTGGCCAGATCCTCGCCCGTGCTCTTGTCTTCGGAATCCAGCAGACTCCAGTTGCCGGTCAGCTTGAGGTCGTCTCGCACGTCGATCCAACCGTTCAGCTCCAGCCCTTTCACCCGCGCCTTCTTGACGTTGAGGTAGGTCATGACGGTCGGACGGTAGCCAGGGCCCCACTGATCGCTCTGGATCAGATCCTCGATGTCGTTGTGGAAGCCGGTTACACCGGCGCCGAAGCGAGCGCTCTCGTAGGCGGTGCCCAGCTCATAGCTGACGGCAGTTTCCGGTTTCAGGTTCGGGTTGCCGACCACCTTGCAGGCGCCACGGCAGGCGGTGGTAGCAAAGCCTTCGCTGGACTGGGCCAGGGTCGGTGCCTTGAACGCCTTGCCGGCGCCACCCTTGATCACCCACTCGTCGCTCAGCTTGTAGAGCGCATAGGCGCGCGGGCTGAACTCGTTGCCATAGGTTTCGTGGTGGTCGAGGCGGCCGGAGAGGGTCAGCGCCAGATCCCCCAGGCTGAATTCGTCCTGCAGATAGAGGGCGCTCTGGCTCGCATCCACGCTGCCGTTGGTGATGCTGCGGCTGTGCTCCAGCTCGGTCTTGCGCATCTCGGCGCCCGAGGTCAGCAGGTGATCCCCCAGATAGCCGCTCAGCTGGCCATCGACCGTGTGGTTGGTCTGGGTGACATCGGCGGCGCCGCCATTGAGCTGGGAGTCATCCATCAGATCCGTTTGCTCGAAGTAGTAGCGGGCGCGGCTGTCGAAGTGCTCCCAACGGCCGTTGTGGGTGACTCCCAGGCTCAGGCGATCGAGCTTTTGCACGTTGTGCGGAGTGGCCGGTGCGGTCGGGGCACGGGGCACGTTGTTGAAGTAGCTGTCCATGTCGTTCTGGTTGTAGCCCAGATCGAAATCGATATCCTGGTTGTCACTGACCAGCCACTTCAGGCTGGAGAGCATGTTGACCACTTCCCGTTTTTCCAGCGCATCGGCATCCGGGTTGTTGGACTGATCGCTGTGCCAGCGGTCGCGCTGATAGCCTTCCACCACCACGCTGCCCAGCAGCTTGTTGTCGATCAGGGCTCCGGAGACGAAGGCGCTGCCCTGGTTGGCATCGCCACCGTCGCCCTTGGTGGGCATGGTGTGGGTGTAGCCGAAGGCCGCTTCCGTCTTCTCCTTGGCCTGGCGCAGGATCACGTTGACCACGCCGCCGAGGGCGTCGGCACCGTACAGGGAGGAGACGGGGCCACGGATCACCTCGATGCGCTCTATGGCCGCCATGGGGATGGAGCTCAAGTCGAAGTCATTGCCAAAGGAGCTGCCCAGGGTCTCGCGGGCGTTGACCCGTTTGCCGTTGATCAGCAGCAGTGTGTAGTCGCCGCCCATGCCGCGGATCTTGATCTCGCTGCGGCCCGTGGGGTTGGTGCCTATGATGTTGACACCCGGCACATGCTTGAGGGCATCGCCTATGTTGTTGGCGTTCATCTTGTCCAGATCGGCGCGGGTCACCACAGAGACGCTGGCCGGGGCGGACAGCTCGGTGTGCTGGGTCTGGGTGGCGGTGACCACCATGGTCTCGTTGGCCTTGACCGATTCGGCCTGGGCCAGGCCCGGCAGGGCAAACAGGCCGAGGGAGAGTAAAATCGGGTTCAAGCGAAATACGCCAGGCTGCAACTGCATAGTCAAAACTCCATGAATAAAACAGAGGTTATGGGGTCCGGCTCTGGGGCCGGTAGCTCACTGACTTCCTTGTCTGGCGGCGCCAGACTCGGGGTTATTGTTATTCCTTGTCTGCGCCAGCCCCTTGAGCAGGAGCCAGACACCGCCGCAGGCCAGCAGGCCGCAGCCGATATTGATCCAGGCGAGCCCCGCAAAGCCGTGCAGGGCGCCAGTGTCATCCGAGAAGAGATACCTGGCCGAGAGCAGGCTGCCGAGACCCGCCGCCACATTGGTGACCGTGCCCTGGAAGGACATGAAGGCGGCGCGCTGATGGGGGGCCGGAATGGCCGCCGTGATGGCGAGCGTGGTGCTGGATCGGGCCGAGCTCAGCGCCATGAAGAGGGTAAACAGCAGGTAGACGGGCACGCCGACGGGGGCGGCGAAGCCGAGCAGGGTGATCATCGCCAGCAACAGGCTGGTGATCAGGATGGCGGCCAGCGCCCGGCCCTGATCGATCCAGCTGCCGCACAGCCGCATGGTCGCCATGCTGGCGAGACCGCCACACAGATAGAGGGCGGCGATCTGCTCGCGCGGGAAGGCGAGGTTGAACTGGAAGTAGTTGGCAAAGTGCGGGATCAGCAGGAAGTGACCGAACATCTGCAAACAGAGAATGAGCAGGGCGCCCTGGCAGAGCGGCGAGCCCAGCAGCTGGCGCAAGCCGCTGCCGTGAGGGGCGCGGCTGACCGGCAGGGAGGGCAGCAGCCGGGCGCAGAGCAGGGCCAGCAGCAGGCCGCCAGCGCCAAACAGCAGGAAGGGGCTCTGCCAGCCGAGCCACTGGGCCAGCACGAGGGCGATGGGCACCACCAAAATGGCAGCCAGCGAGAAGGCCATGCCCACGTAGGCGAGGCGGCGGCCCCGTTCGGTCGGGGGAACCAGGTCCAGCACGGCGGCCATCAGGATGGCGGAGAGGGGCCCGGCCACGCAGCCCGACAGAATGAACAGCATCAGCAGTTGCTGGCTGTTCTGCACCAGGGCGCAGGCCATCAGCAGCAGGAAACGCAGGGTCAGCAGCACCAGCAGGGCGGGTTTGCGGTTGACGCGATCGAGCCAGGGCGCGGCGATAAGCCCCATCAGGGCCGCGCCCAGAGTGGCACCGCCGCTGAAATAACCCGTCTGTTCCGGTTGCATGCCGAGGCTGATGACCAGATCCGGCCCGAGCGGCATCACCATCATCATGCTGCCCATGGAGAGCATGTTGATCAGCATCGCCAGATGGATGATGGCAGGAGTGGTGGTGGCGGTAACAGGCTTCATCAGCGGCTGGCTCGAAAAAATGAGTCCGAATTGTATCCGAGCGATTTTTTCGTGACAACAAATGGTAATCATTTTTATTTGTATTATTTGATCTATCTCCGTCCTTTTAGCTCGCAGGCCGTCAAGGGGGGCGCTCCGGCCCATGCCGCCATCGCCCTTGGGGTGCAAAGTCATTGAAATGCGAGGCAGATGGATCATGATGGTGATAGCCAGACTGGCAGAGACGGTGAGCCGGGCTCCCGGACAGGAGAGAGAGATGAAAAGGTGGCGTTGGAGCGGGATCTTGTTGTTGGGCGGGCTCTGGTGCCTGCCGCTGCGGGCCGAGGTCAAGGTGATCCCGGTATTCGAGGCCCAGGCGGCGGTGCAGACCCTCAAGGAGATCTACCCGGATCTCGGGGTGAGTGCCATGGGCAACCAGCTGGTGCTGAGCGGCAGTGGGGCCCAGTTGCAGGAGGCCGAAGCGACCCTGGCCAAACTCAACCAGCCGCCCCAGAGTCTGCTCGTCGAATGGCGGGTGGATGGCGCCTCAAGCGGTCAGCAGATAGAGGCGGGTATCGGTGGTGATGCGGCCAAACGGCAATGGCTGCTGGAGGGCAATGCCCGGCAATACCAGCGCAGCCAGAACGACAGCTGGCAGGTGCGCGGCCTGTCAGGGCGGCCCGTGTTGCTGCAGATGGGTTCCTACCAGCCGGTCACCTTCTATCAGTGGCGCGGTGGTCAGGTGGTGGGCTTGATGCCGCTCATCAACGGTCTCTATGCCACCGCCACCCTGATAGGGGACAGGGTGCAGATAGCGCTCAGCAGCGAACAGGCCAGGCTGGAGCAGGGCACCATCAGCACGGGGCAGAACGCCACCGAGGTGAGCGGTGCCCCGGGGCAGTGGCTGACGGTGGGGGAGCTCTCCACCAGTTCGGCCCAGCAAGGCAGCAGCCTGGGGACCCAGTTGCAGGGAGGCCGCGGTTCTCAGAGCGATCGCCAGACCCTGCAGATCCGGGTCACGCGTCAATGAGTGACCCCTATTTTCTCAGTGAGGTTGATCGGCCGCGTATTCGCGGATCTGGCGGCTGCGCAGCAGATACCAGAGCGCCCAGAGGCTGCCGATCAGCACCAGGGCGGTCGGCCAGCTGAACGACCATTTCTGCAGGTTGAGGCTGTGCAGCTGCATCAGCAGGCCGCTGACGGTGGAGCAGAGCAAGAGGCCGCGGCTGTGGCGTCTGAGCCAGGCGCGCACGCTGTTGGTCTGCTGATAGGTGCCGCCAAAGGCGAGCAGCGCCAGCATGGCGGGCACGTCGGTCAGCAGGCTGATGTAGAGGCTGATCTTGTCCGGATAGAAGAGGGTCAGGATCTCGCTGCCGCTCTCGCGGGTGACCCCGGCCATCAGAAACAGCCAGACCGAGCGGGTCAGCAAGAGGGCGATGGGCCAAAACCAGAGGGGAGGGCGCAACTGGCCGTGATCGTCATATCTGTGTTCGGGGTAGAGGGTCATGGTCGCCCGTTATCCGCTTGGGTTGTGCAAATGATGAAGAGGATATGGGGCAGGCTGGCGCCCTTTGCAAGGCGTGCCGGGTGACACGAATTAATCGGGGGGCCAGTGCCCCCCAATCCGCTTATCTTTTTTCGTGCCGTGCCGCCGGCGTCACAGCCAGCCCTTGCGCTTGAAGAAGAGGCCTGTGCCGAGCGATGACATCACCATCAGCACCAGCGAGAGCGGATAGCCGTACTCCCAGGCGAGCTCCGGCATGCGGCCGAAGTTCATGCCGTAGATGCTGGCGATCAGCGTCGGCGGCAGGAAGATGACCGCCGCCACCGAGAAGATCTTGATCACCTTGTTCTGCTCCAGGTTGGTGACCCCCATGGAGGCCTCCAGCTGGAAGTTGATCTTGTCGAACAGGAACTGGGTGTGGGGCAACAGCGACTCCACATCGTGCAGCATCTCGTCGATCCACTTGTTCTGCTCGTTGCTCATGCGCTGGCGCAGGCTGCGCTTGAGGAACCGCAGGGCGCGACGGGTATCGTGCAGGGAGAGACGGATCTGGCCGTTGGCCTCTTCCTGCGCCATCAACTCCTTGAGCATGGGATTGATCTGATCCGGCTCGAAGATCTGATCGGCAGTGTTCTCCAACGTCTTGTAACCGTCTTCGATGAGATCCGAGAGGTACTCCACCTTGAGG
This sequence comes from Aeromonas sp. MR19, assembly GCF_963899305.1. Lineage (NCBI taxonomy): Bacteria > Pseudomonadati > Pseudomonadota > Gammaproteobacteria > Aeromonadales > Aeromonadaceae > Aeromonas > Aeromonas sp. MR19. Next base: position 113,738 of record NZ_CAWQWZ010000011.1, on the reverse strand, counting down.
TTCTGCACCTCCAGCAGGATATCGAGGGCATCCTCCACCTCCAGCCTGTCCTGGCGCATGTAGTGGCGCAGCAGGCGCACCAGGCCGATGTCATCCTCGCGGATGCTGATCAGCAGGTTGTTGCGCAGGGTAAAGGAGACGTGGACACCCTTGGTGTCACGGCCGATCCGCTGGGGGAACAGGGAGTGAATGTGCAGACCATCGGTATCCCAGTAGAAACGGGCGGATGCTTCGATATCGTCCAGCTCTTCCTTGTCGGGCACCTCTTCCAGAAACAGGCCCGTCAACCATTCTCGCTCCGCCGTGTCCGGCTTGTAGGCATCCAGCCAGACGGTGTTGTCAGGCACTATGTCGTCAGGCCCGAGCGTGACTATGTCCAGTACCTTGTTATTGAGAATGTAGGCGGTGATCATCTGTCCCCCCTTAAGAAGTCATGGGTAATCAGGGATGGTTGCACAGGTCATGCGGCCTAGATCGCATAGAAAGCGATCCCGTGGACAAGCAAAACGGGCCGATGGAAAACCTGAATGCGGCGAACTATACAGGGGCGGGGCGCGCTTGTCAGGGCCTATTCATCCGAGGTTCAGCCTGTTCGCTCAAAAAAACAGCGAGGTCGGATCAGCGGATCCAGCCTCGAAAGTGGCAATGCTTGTTCGACCTCCTTGTTCACCTCTGTGCGAAAGATGACTCGGGTTTACCTGCCGGGATTGCGGGATCCTGAGCCCCCGCGGTGGCGTTCAGACGATGTGCTGGGATTGCTCATCTTTGCTGTTTCCGTAACGCTGCTGGCCTCCCGTCACATATTGGGATAGTTGGGACCCGAGCCACCCTGCGGTGGTGTCCAGACGATGTTCTGGGGCTGCGCATCCTTGGTGTCGCCGCTGATCTGCATGGGCAGTCCCATCACATATTGGGATAGTTGGGGCCCGAACCTCCCTGCGGTGGCGTCCAGATGATGTTCTGGGGCTGCGCATCCTTGCTGTCGCCGTAGCACTGCGGGCCTCCCGTCACATATTGGGATAGTTGGGGCCCGAACCTCCCTGCGGCGGTGTCCAGACGATGTTCTGGGGCTGCGCATCCTTGGTGTCGCCGCTGATCTGCATGGGCAGTCCCATCACATATTGGGATAGTTGGGGCCCGAACCTCCCTGCGGCGGTGTCCAGACGATGTTCTGGGGCTGCGCATCCTTGCTGTCGCCGTAGCACTGCGGGCCTCCCGTCACATATTGGGATAGTTGGGGCCCGAACCTCCCTGCGGTGGTGTCCAGATGATGTTCTGGCTGGGATCCTTGATGTCGCAGGTCTTGCAGTGAATGCAGTTGGCCGCGTTGATCTGCAAGCACGGCTGGTTCTCGCTTTCCACTATCTCGAACACCCCGGCCGGACAGTAGCGCTGGGCGGGCTCGGCCCAGGTGGGCAGGTTGACCGCCACCGGGATACTCGCGTCCTGCAACTTGAGGTGGCAGGGCTGATCCTCATCGTGACTGGTGTTGGCGAGATAAACAGAAGAGAGCTTGTCAAAGCTGAGTCTGCCGTCCGGCTTGGGATAATCGATGGGATCGCAGCGGCTGGCCATGCGCAGCTGACGGTAGTCCGGCTCCCGGTCCAGCAGGGTAAAAGAGCCCATCAGGGGTAAGGAGGAACCCCGCTGCTCGAGCCAGTTGAAGGCGCCACCAAGCAAGGGGCCCCAGCGATGCAGGGCGGCGCCGAAATTGCGGGCTGTCTTCAGCTCCTGCCCCAGCCAGCTCTGTTGCAACGCATCGCTGTACTCGGCCAGATCCCGGCCACCCTCATCGCCGCCGCGCAGCGTCATGGCGACGGTTTTCGCCGCCAGCATGCCCGACTTCATGGCGGTGTGAATGCCCTTGATACGGGAGAAGTCGAGTGTGCCGGCATCGCAGCCAATCAGCAGACCACCGGGAAAGTGCATGCGGGGCAGGGAGTGCCAGCCGCCCTTGGTGATGGCGCGGGCGCCGTAGCTGATGCGCTCGCCTCCCTGCAGGGTCTGCGCGATGAGGGGATGGTGCTTGAGGCGCTGGAACTCGTCGAACGGGCTGAGCCAGGGGTTGCTGTAGTTGAGATCGACGATAAGCCCGACCGCCACCTGATTGCCCTCCATATGATAGAGGTAGAAGCCACCCTGGCTCTTGCTGGCTCGGCGCTCGACCAGCGGCCAGCCGCTGCCATGGAGCACCCGGCCCGGCTTGGCCTGATCCGCGGGCACCTGCCACAGCTCCTTGAAGCCGATGGCATAATGTTGTGGCTGGGCGCTGTTTTCCAGATTGAACTCGGCGATCAGCTGCTTGCCCAGATGGCCGCGGGCCCCTTCGGCAAACAGGGTGTAGCGGCCATAGAGCGCCATGCCGGGCACGTGATCCGCCTTGGGATTGCCGGCTTTGTCCAGCCCGAGATCGCCGGTGATCACACCCCGCACCCGTCCCGCTTCCATGATGAGCTCGCTTGCGGTAAAACCCGGGTATATTTCGACTCCCAGCTGCTCGGCCTGCTGACCGAGCCAGCGGCAGAGGTTGCCCAGGCTGAGGATATGACTGCCATCGTTGTGCATGCGCGGCGGCACGGCCCAGTGGGGCAGTTGCAGGGCGCGGCTGTCGTTTTGCAACAGATGAACCCGATCATCGTTGACGGGAATGCCAAGGGGCGCCTGCTGCCAGCGGTTCGGCAACAGCTCCTTGAGGGCTATGGGGTCGAACAGGGCGCCGGAGAGCAGATGGGCGCCGATTTCCGCTCCCTTCTCCAGCAGACAGACCGAGAGATCGGCATTGTGCTGCTTCAGGGCGATGGCGGCGCTGAGCCCTGCCGGGCCGCCACCGACGATGACGACATCAAATTCCATTGCTTCGCGTTCCATCTTGCCTCTGCGCTTGACTTGGCCTAGGGTAGTGCTGGTAGTTTACGTAAACGTAAAGCAATTGTAAGCAAAAAAATGCGAGGGCTCGTCAATGGATTCACTCAACCGAAGCGAGGGATGCGCGTCATGAAGCTGCTGGTCGCGATCAAGCGGGTACTGGATTACAACGTCAAGATCCGGGTCAAGAGCGATGGTTCCGACGTGGAGCTCGCCAATGTGAAGATGGGGATCAACCCGTTTTGTGAAATTGCGGTGGAGGAGGGGGTGAGGCTGCGTGAAGCCGGCATCGCGACCGAGCTGGTGGTGGTGACCTTCGGGCCTGAGGCGGCGGTCGAGCAGTTGCGCCATGCCCTGGCGCTGGGGGCGGATCGGGCCCGCCATTATGTGACCGATGAGACGCTCACTCCGCTTACCGTGGCGCGTTCCCTGCAACAGGTGTGTGAGCTGGAGCAGCCCGATCTGGTGCTGCTCGGCAAGCAGTCCATCGATTCTGACAACAACCAGGCGGGCCAGATGCTCTCAGCCCTCACCGACTGGCCGCTGGCCACTTTCGCCTCCGCCATCAAGCTGGTGGACGGCGAGCTGCAAGTAACCCGCGAGATTGACGGCGGCCTGGAGACCCTCGGCATGCCACTGCCTGCCGTGGTGACCGTGGATCTGCGCCTGAACGAACCTCGCTTTGCCTCGCTTCCCAACATCATGAAAGCCAAGCGCAAGCCGCTTGAGAGTGCCCCCTTCGCGATCCTAGGCGTCGAACCCGCCGGCCATACCCGGCTGCTTGGGGTGATGGCGCCAGCCGTGCGCCGTGCCGGCGTCAGGGTCGGCTCGGTGGACGAGCTGCTGGACAAACTCAGGCACGAAGCCAAGGTACTGCCATGAGCGCACCTATGATGGTGAAACATATTGGGTGCCTGTCCCTGGCTGGGATGAGGGCTGGCACGATGAAACGCGTTGCTAACGATAGGGTGTTGTCATGAGCGTACTGGTTATTGCTGAACATCATCAGGGCAGGCTTGCCGACAACGTGGCCCAGCTGGTCACGGCGGCGGGTCAGCTTGGCGGCGAGGTGCATCTCCTGCTGCTGGGCCAGGGGCTGACCGAGGCGGGCGAACAGGCCGCCAGCCTGCAAGGGGTGGACAGGGTGCTGCTGGCCGAGCATCCCATGCTGGCGGAAGGGCTGAACGACGGCGTCGATCCGCTGCTCGCCCACATAGCACGCGACTATCAGCACTGCCTGATGGCGGCCAGCACCCAGGGCAAGGATCTGTTGCCGCGGGTCGCGGCCAGGCTCGGGGTCGAGATGCTCTCCGAGGTGACCGGCATAGAGAGCGGTGATACCTTCCTGCGGCCCATCTATGCGGGCAATGCCGTTGCCCGGATGGCGAGCAGCGCTCCCATCAAGGTGCTCACCATCAGGCCGACCGCCTTTGCCAAGGCCGAATTCGGGGCTGGGCAGGCTGTTGTCGAGCGGCTGCCGGTGGCCGATGTGGCCTGCCGCACCCGGCTGGTCGAGCGGCGCGCCGTGCGATCCGTCAGACCCGAGCTTGCGGCGGCGCGGGTGGTGGTCTCCGGCGGCCGGGCGCTCGGCTCCAAGGCGCAGTTTGCCCTGATCGAGGCGCTGGCCGACAAGCTGGGCGGCGCGGTCGGGGCGTCGCGGGCGGCGGTGGATGCGGGTTATGTGGCCAACGATCTGCAGGTGGGCCAGACCGGCAAGGTGGTCGCCCCCGAGCTCTACATAGCTGTCGGTATCTCGGGTGCCATCCAGCATCTGGCGGGCATGAAGGAGTCGAAGGTGATCGTCGCCATCAACAAGGATGGCGAGGCTCCCATCTTTCAGGTAGCGGACTACGGTCTGGTGGGGGATCTCTTCACCCTGCTGCCCGAGCTCACCGCCAAGCTGTGAATTTGTTGAAAAGGGGCCTTGCCTGTCATTGATGCGGCCTGTCCCCCATTTCCATGCATGTTCCCTGCAAGCCCTGACCCGTTCAGGGCTTTTTTCATCATGGCCTGAGCCGGGCCGGGCGACAAAAGGTTGAGCCAGCTCCCAAAAAGCCTTTGATCCTGGGGCGGCTCTTGTGTAAAACCAGACAAGTCATCGATTACTCTCATCCACTCACGGAAAGCGTCATGAGCAAACAGATTTACAACTTCTGCGCCGGCCCCGCCATGTTGCCGGTTGAAGTCATGGAGCGCGCCCAGCGCGAATTTTGTAACTTCCAGGGGCTGGGAGCCTCGGTCATGGAGCTTTCCCACCGCGGCAAGCCCTATATGGCGGTCGCCGCCAAGGCGGAAGCCGATCTGCGCGAACTGCTGGCGGTGCCGGACAACTACAAGGTGCTCTTCATGCACGGTGGTGGTCGTGGCCAGTTCTCCGCCGTGCCCATGAACCTGCTCGGCGGTGCCAACAAGAAGGCCGATTATCTGCTGACCGGTGTCTGGGCCCAGAGCGCCGTGGATGAAGCCCACAAGTACGGTGACATCCAGACCTTCCCCGGGGTTGCCAAGAACGCCCAGGGCATCTCCCACCTGCTGCCGACCCCGGCGTTTCGCGCCGATGCGGCCTTTGTGCATTACTGCCCGAACGAAACCATAGACGGCATAGAGATGTTCGACATCCCGGCCACCGGCGATGTGCCCCTGGTGGCGGATTTGTCCTCCACCATCCTCTCCCGCCCCATCGACGTGAGCCGCTTCGGCATCATCTACGCCGGTGCCCAGAAGAACATAGGCCCGTCGGGCCTGGCCATCGCCATAGTGCGCGATGACCTGTTGAACCAGGCCCGCGCCGACGTGCCCTCGATTTTTGACTACCAGCTCACCGCCAAGAACGACTCCATGTTCAACACCCCGCCCACCTACGCCTGGTATCTGGCCGGTCTGGTGTTCGAGTGGCTGAAAGAACAGGGCGGGCTCGCCGCCATGGAGGCGCGCAACAAGGAGAAGGCCGATTTCCTCTACGGCTACCTCGACCAGTCGAGCTTCTATGGCAACAAGGTGGATGCCAGCTGCCGCTCCCGCATGAACATACCGTTCCAGCTGAAAAATGCCGAGCTGGACGCGCTCTTCCTGGCCGAGTCGGAAGCCGCCGGTCTACTGGCGCTCAAGGGGCACCGCATCGTCGGTGGCATGCGTGCCAGCCTCTACAACGCCATGCCGCTGGAAGGGGTCAAGGCCCTGGTGAGCTTTATGGATGGCTTTGCCAAGCGTCACGGCTGAGGCGTTTTTCCCCAATTGCAGACGCCGGGGACTCCCCGGCGTCTGTTTTTTCAGTGGATCCTGATCGACCGTGAGTCTGGCCCGCTTTTGTGCCACGCGCGGTCTTGCCGAGCAAGGCGCGGGCTGCTAACGTCCGGTCAGGTGAATTATTTGAGACAGTACAGGAAGTTTATGAATTCGTTGCGTTTGGAACCTATTTCTCGTGTGGCCGGTGAGGTCAATCTGCCCGGCTCCAAGAGCGTGTCCAACCGGGCCCTGCTGCTGGCGGCGCTGGCCCGTGGCACCACCCGGCTCACCAACCTGCTCGACAGCGATGACATTCGTCACATGCTGGCGGCACTGACCCAGCTCGGGGTCAAGTACAAGCTCTCCGCCGACAAGACAGAGTGCACAGTGCACGGTCTGGGCCGCAGCTTCGCGGTGAAGGAGCCGGTCAATCTGTTCCTCGGCAACGCCGGTACCGCCATGCGTCCGCTGTGCGCCGCGCTGTGTCTGGGCTCGGGCGAATATACCCTGGGCGGCGAGCCACGCATGGAAGAGCGTCCCATCGGCCATCTGGTGGATGCCCTGCGCGAAGCGGGTGCCCATATCCAGTACCTGAAAAAAGACGGCTACCCGCCGCTGGTGGTGGATGCCAAGGGCTTGTGGGGCGGTGATGTGCATGTCGACGGCTCCGTCTCCAGCCAGTTTTTGACGGCGTTTTTGATGGCGGCGCCCATGGCGGCGGGCGACACCCGCATCCACATCAAGGGGGAGCTGGTCTCCAAGCCCTACATCGACATCACGCTGCACATCATGAAGCAGTTCGGGGTGGTCATCGAGCACGACAACTACAAGCTGTTCTACATCAAGGGCAACCAGAGCTATGTCAGCCCGGGCGACTTCCTGGTGGAAGGGGATGCCTCCAGCGCCTCCTATTTCCTCGCGGCCGGGGCCATCAAGGGCAAGGTGCGCGTGACCGGCATCGGCAAGCACAGCATCCAGGGCGACATCCACTTCGCCGACGTGCTGGAGAAGATGGGTGCGCGCATCACCTGGGGTGACGACTTCATCGAGGCCGAGCAGGCCCCGCTGCACGGCATCGACATGGACATGAACCATATTCCCGATGCGGCCATGACCATAGCGGTTGTGGCGCTGTTTGCCGAGGGGCCTACTTCCATCCGCAACATCTACAACTGGCGGGTGAAGGAGACGGATCGTCTGCACGCCATGGCCACCGAGCTGCGCAAGCTGGGTGTGGAGGTGGAGGAGGGGCACGACTTCATTACCGTGACGCCGCCGGCCCAGCTCAAGCATGCGGCCATCGACACCTACAACGATCACCGCATCGCCATGTGCTTCTCGCTGGTGGCGCTGTCGGATACCGCCGTCACCATCAATGATCCGGGTTGTACCTCCAAGACCTTCCCGGACTACTTCGACAAATTGGCAAGCGTCAGTCAGGCCGTTTGAGCCAGTTTCGATTGCTCCAAGGCCCGCCTCAGTGCGGGCCTTGTTTTTCAGTCCGCCAACAATTCGCTAGCAGTATTATTGCAACTTGCAAGACTGCGTTGCTAAATTCATTTCATGAAGATGTAATTTTCTATTTACACCGCTGCCCGTGCGGGCTAGATTGAAGTTTCTTTATCGCAGTCATCTAGCAGGAAGCCTTGTCATGCAGCATCAAACCGACGACGTTCGTATCAGTGAAATCAAAGAGTTATTACCCCCGGTTGCGGTGCTTGAGAAGTTTCCAGCCACCGAGACCGCATCAAATACCGTCTTCGAATCCCGCCAGGCCATTCATCAGATCCTGGCCGGTGAAGATCAGCGCCTGCTGGTGGTGATCGGTCCCTGCTCCATCCACGACCCCGCCGCCGCACTGGAGTACGGCAAGCGCCTCAAGACCTTGCGTGACGAGCTCAAGGGGCAGCTGGAGATCGTGATGCGGGTCTACTTCGAGAAGCCGCGCACCACTGTCGGCTGGAAGGGGCTGATCAACGACCCCTACCTCGACAATACCTGCCAGATCAACGACGGCCTGCGCATCGGTCGCAAGCTGCTGCTGGATCTCAACGACATGGGGCTGCCGACCGCCTCCGAGTTCCTCGACATGATCACCCCGCAATACGTGGCGGATCTGATGAGCTGGGGCGCCATCGGTGCCCGTACCACCGAATCCCAGGTGCACCGTGAGCTGGCCTCCGGTCTCTCCTGCCCGGTTGGCTTCAAGAACGGCACGGATGGCACCATCAAGGTGGCCATCGATGCCATCGGTGCCGCCAGCGCGCCGCACCACTTCCTGTCGGTCACCAAGTATGGCCACTCCGCCATCGTCGCCACCCGGGGCAACCCGGACTGTCACATCATTCTGCGTGGCGGTCGCGAGCCGAACTACAGCGCCGCGCACGTTGACGAGGTGGTGAAGGGGCTGGACAAGGCCGGTCTGCCGCAGAAGGTGATGATAGATTTCAGCCATGCCAACAGCAGCAAGCAGTTCAAGAACCAGATGCTGGTGGCCGAGGACGTGGCCGGTCAGCTGCGTGCCGGCAGCCGGGCTGTGTTCGGTGTCATGGTGGAGAGCCACCTGGTGGAAGGGCGTCAGGATCTGGTGGAAGGGTGCGAGCTCACCGTCGGTCAGAGCATCACGGATGCCTGCATCGGCTGGGCCGATACCGAAGTGCTGCTGCGCACACTGGCCGATGCGGTAGCCACTCGCAACGCGGGCTGATCCTGATCTGTCCCGGCTGACTGCCTGCGGCAGCAGCAAGACAATAAAAAGCGCGACCTCGGGTCGCGCTTTTTTGTTGGGGCGTTGCGCCTTACCAGCGGTAGGTCTTGAGCAACTGCTCCAGCTTCTGGCACTGTTCCACCAGCTGGATGCTGGCGAGGTTGGCGGCGTGTGCCTGGCCCAGGGTGTCGTTGGAGGTGTTGCGAATGTCACTCACCGAGCTGTCCACCTCGCTGCAGACCCTGTCCTGCTCCTCGGCGGATTGTGCCATCTGGGCGTTGAGATCGTTGATGCTGGCGATGCGACCTATGATGTTCTGCATGGCGGCCAGGGTCGCCTCCGTTTTGTGGATGCTCTCGTCCGCCTTGGATTTTGCATCCCCGATCACCGCCACGGCGCTCTGGGCCTCTTTTTGCAGGGCGGCGATCATCTGGGAGATCTCCTCGCTGGCGGCGCGGCTGCGGTTGGAGAGGGCGCGTACCTCGTCGGCCACCACCGCAAACCCGCGACCCTGCTCGCCGGCGCGGGCCGCCTCTATGGCGGCGTTGAGGGCCAGCAGGTTGGTCTGATCCGCAATCCCCTTGATCACCTCCAGCACGCCATCGACGGCCAGACAGCGGTTGTCGAGCTGCTGGATCACCCGATCGACCCGTTCAATCTCGGCCGACATCTCGCCCATGTCGGCGATGGAGTGCTGGGCGAGGCGACTGGTGTCGGCCGCATCCTGGTTGGTGAGGGCGGAGAGTTCGGCACTGTGGCGGGCGTGCTCGCGCACCTCGTGGGAGCTGGCGGCCAATTCGCTGACGGCGGCGGCGACCTGGGTGGTCATGTTCTCCTGCTGGCGGGCCGAGCCTTCGGTCTGGGTCGCGACCTGCCGGATCTGGTTCGACTCCTGATAGAGCTGCCGAGTCGCGTGCTCCACCTCCTGCAGGCTGTGGCGAAAACCCTGCACCATGTCGCTGACGGCGCGGGTCATCTGGCCCAGCTCATCCTGGCTCGGGTTGAGCAGGGGGAGGGAGAGATCCCGCTCCTTGGCCATGCGGGTCATGGTCAGTTGCAGGTGGCGCACCGGTCGCTTGATGTAGCGCTGCAGCACCCAGCCAAGCAGGCCAAACCCGAGCCCGAACACCGCCACCAGGCTGCCGCTCAGGATCAGGTTGTTGTGGCGAATTTCGCCGAAGGTATGGCTGAGGTCGTAACTGATCCGCACAGCCCCCATGACGGTGCCTTCCGGCACCTGATGGCAGGTGGTGCACTGGGTGCCGCGGTACTCCTTGTATGCCTTGAAGGGCTTGACCAGGGTGAGCCGATTGCCCTGCTGCTCGAGTATGGTCTCCCCTTGCGCGATGGCGCGCTGATCCCAGCTGTCTTCTGCCTGCTGATCCGGGTGACCCGGCCCGAACAAGTCGGTCACGGCGGGGGCGCGGATCAGGCGAGCCTCGACGATCCCCGCCTCGCTCTTGAGCTTGGTCTGCACGATTTGCCGGTTGGCGATGGCTCCCGTCATCATCATGACGTTGAGCTGATCCATGTAGGTGTTGGCAGCGCTCTCGACCTTTTCACCGGCCAGCCGGATGGCGAGATCCCGTTGCAGCCAGGCGGAGAGTTCGAAACTGAGGGCGAAGGTACAGCCTATCACCAGGGTGAGGGGGAGGAAGATTTTCCAGTTCAGTGACAGATTTTGCATCGTTTGCAGGGTCCATGCGCAAGTGGGCGAGCGTCAATGCCGGGCGACTCTCCTCACGCTCGCTCGTCAGGGCGGGGGAGATGGTTCTCTATCGGCACACCCTACCCCATCTTGAGTAAATTATCTGTTAACTGGATCCATGATGGAGGTTAAGGATGGGTAGCAAAGCTGGGTTGTCTGAGCCTGGTTTGATCCAGCACAAACTCGGCATTAATTGATAGTGGTTATCATTTGCATTATTTCCATGCGGTAACCCAGCCAGTGATGACATTACAACTGACCCCGACCATGACCGGACTCGACACACCGGATCCCCTCAAGTTTGCCTTCGGCGCCAAAACCTCGGCCCATGCCAGCCGGGGTGGCATTCGCCCCTTCACCCTCGACCATGGGCGCTGGCAAGCCTGGTGGCAGCAAGAGAGCGAGGCCGGGGAGCGGGCGCTCTACATCCATATCCCGTTTTGCCGCAAGCGCTGCAGCTTCTGCAATTTCTTCGAAAATGGCGCCAATCCGGCGCGCATGAGCCGTTACATGGCGGCCCTGTGCGCCAGCCTGCAGCAGGCGGCGGATACCCCCTTTGGGCAGAGCAAGCCCTGCTCGGCCGTCTATGTGGGGGGCGGCACACCGACCGACATGGCGGTCGAGGATCTGGCGCGATTGGCCAGGGCCATCCAGGGTTTTCCGCTGACCGCAGATGCCGAGGTGACCCTGGAGGGGCGTCTCAACGGCTTTGATGATGCCAAGTGGCAGACAGCGCTGGCGGGGGGCTTCAACCGCTTCTCGTTCGGGGTGCAGAGCTTTGACACCCAAGTGCGCCAGCAGGCGGCCCGCTTCGACGACAGGCAGACCCTGCTGGCCCGGCTGACCGAGCTGACCCGGGATGATGCCGCCGTGATAGTGGCGGATCTCATCTTCGGCCTGCCGGGGCAGGATGATGCCGTGTGGCGCCAGGATATCGCGGATGTGATGGCCAGCGGAGTGCACGGCGTGGATCTCTATCAGCTGATCGCCATGGCGGGCACCAATCTAGAACGGGCCGAGGCGAGCGGCAAATTGGGCTGGGCGGCCGATGGTCAGCAGCGAGCCGCCATGTATGCCTATGGCGCCCAGACCCTGGAGCAGGGCGGCTGGCAGCGGCTCTCCTGCAGCCACTGGCGGCGTGGGGATGCCGAGCAGAGCCGCTACAACCAGATGGCCAAGCGCGGCGCCGAGATCCTCCCCTTCGGGGCCGGGGCTGGAGGTAGCGTGCACGGCCATGGCCTCATGTATGGCCGGGATCTGGCCCTCTGGCACGAGGCGCTGGCAGGCGATGTGCGGGCGCCCGGCATGGTGATGGGGAAGAACCCCAATGCCCTCATGGACGGCCTGCTGCGTGGCGCCCTCGACAGCGGCTGGTTGACGCTGGCGCGTTTGCCCGCGCCGCTACGGGCCCACCTGCTGCCGCTGTTTGAGGCCTGGCAGCGGCACGGGTTGGCGACGCTCACGCAAGCGCGGCTTGAGCTGACCCTGGCGGGGCGTTTCTGGAACGTCAATCTGCAGGCAGGAATGTTTGAGTACTTGCAACTCAATCCGCTGGCGGGATCTGATGCGGCGCCGGCTCCGGCCGACATGGTGCGCCATTCGCTGGTGTGACGGACAGGCGGCAACGACAGGGAAGAGGATGAAACGGGGGCGCTGCAAAGCGCCCCCGTGTTCAATTATCGGTTGTGCACCTCTTCCACCCGCACCTGCAGATGCCCCTCGGCGAGCGTGGTGACCAGGGTTTGCCCGGCGTTCACCTGGGCGGCGCGGCTGATCACCTCACCGCTCTGGGTGCGGGTGATGGAGTAACCGCGACCCAGGGTGGCGAGCGGGCTCACACCGTCGAGGCGGGCGGTGAGCATGGCGAGGCGGTGGCTGGCCAGATCCTGGCGTTTGGCGATCAGCGCATAGAGTCTTTCTTCGGCCAGCTGATGGCGGCGCTTGCCAGCGGCCAGCAGCCGCTCCGGGCTCTTGCCTTGCAGGCGCAGCTCCAGGTTGGCGAGGCGCCGCTCCCCCTGATGCAACTTTTGATTCATCAGCTGTTGCAGGCGGGCGGAGAGTTCGTCGAGGCGCTGGGACTGCTGCTCCAGCCGCCGTTTGGGATCCTGATGGTCGAGCCGTTTTTGCAGCAACGCGAAGCCGTGGCGGGCGGCGGTTTGGTGGCGGCCTATGCCCTGTGCCAGCCGTTGCCACAGATGGGCGAGGCGCTGGATGCGGGCCTGGTTGTCCGGCGCCACCAGTTCGGCGGCGGCCGACGGGGTTGGGGCACGCAAGTCGGCGGCAAAGTCACTGATGGTCACGTCCACCTCGTGGCCCACAGCGCTGATGACGGGGATGCTGGAGTTGGCAATGGCGCGCGCCACCGCCTCCTCGTTGAAGCACCAGAGATCTTCCAGCGAGCCGCCGCCGCGACCGACGATCAGCACGTCCACCTCGGCGCGGCGGTTGGCCAGGGCAATGGCCGCCACTATCTGGCCGATGGCGGCGCTGCCCTGCACCTGGGTCGGGTAGATGAAGACGGGGAGATCCGGGGCGCGGCGTTTGAGCACGGTCAGCATGTCGTGCAGGGCGGCGCCGGTGGCTGAGGTGACCAGCCCCACGGCGCGCGGTTCACGGGGCAGGGAGCGCTTGCGGCCCTCGTCAAACAGCCCTTCTGCACCGAGGCGGCGTTTGAGCTCTTCGAAGCGCAGGGCCAGCACGCCATCACCGGCGGGCTGCATGGATTCGATGATGAGCTGATAGTCGCCACGCGGCTCGTAGAGGGAGACCCGCGCCTGCACCAGCACCTGCATGCCGTCCTGCGGGCGAAACGCCACCCGCCGGTTGTTGCCCTTGAACATGGCGCAGCGCACCTGGGCACCGAGATCCTTGAGCGAAAAGTACCAATGGCCCGAGCTTGGCATCGCCAGGTTGGAGAGTTCCCCGGTCAGCCACACCAGGCCGAGATCCTGCTCCAGGATCATGCGCACTGCGCTATTGAGGCGGGTGACGGTAAAGACCTGTTGTTGCTGGCTGGATGGGTTGAGGCGATTCAAGGGGGATCCTGCTGCTGTGCCCTGGGCAAGGGGAGAAAACAATGGCGCCATCTTAGCGCAGTTCGGTGCAAGAGCCGAGCCCGGGCGTGGCCCGGCTTGATCTGGTGGCGGCCGCAGGGGGGTGAGCACCCATTGGGTAAGCAACTATCATCAATCGTATCTTGAACAGTCGACCGACTGCCAGAGCGAGCAGGTGATGTCAGCATGGACAAGGGGTGTGGCAAGGCGGTCGCGAAAAAGCGCCAAGCAAGCAGAGACAGGCCGTATCGACAGTGCTGCTGCAACCCAAATCAACGGTTTTCTCATCGCTGATATTGAATATTTTGGGATGGTTCAGGTGAGCGTAAATAAAACACGCTTGCCTGCACCTGCCCCCTCATTCAGGAGGCATTACCATGAGTATCTTTCACCGGGAAGCGCTATTGCTTGTTCTTGTCTCTTCTTTGTCATGGGGGGCAACCGACATTGATGTTGCAGTCTACCCATTCAGTCCATTTGTTGAAAAAACCAGTGACAATGAGTGGCATGGGGTGACCTTCGATATTATTGATGCACTCAATGCTATCCAGTCCGATTATCACTATCGCCCCGTTGTTACCAGCCCTTATCGTGTATATGCAGAAATGTATATGGGACGATTTGACATGCTCCTGTTTCAGGATGTCAGCTGGGGATGGGATGTCAATAAAGTGATTATATCAACCCCTCTGCTGGATTACTCGGAATGCTATGTCGCACGTTATAAAGCGGGTCGGGATCAAAATTTTTTCAATGAGTTAAATAAACTGACAATGATAGGGGTAAGAGGTTTTCATTATTTTGAGAAAAAGACCAGTTTGCTGTTGAGAGATGATAGCCAGATAGTCAATGCCCTGTTGAGAGATCGGGGGGATTTTATCAGGCTGGGTTTTTATCGTCTGCAAGACATGCTGAAGCAGGATCCTGAATTACGGAGCAAACTGATCATATCCATTCATCCGGCACAAAATTATCATTTACGAGCCATATTCGCCGCTACATCCGATATTTCCATCATGGTTTTTCAAGAGCACCTGGCAAGCTTGGCTCGGCTGGGGTTGCTTGACGATATATGGAAGAAATATGGTATTCAGAGTCGGGTCGATGAAGACTCCACACTGGATTGCAATTTCAAATAAAACGGCCAAGAAATGACGCCGGCATCTTGTGTCGATGTCTGTCCCATGGCGCAGAATGACGTTTGTTTCCCCGGTGCAGTGTCACAACGGAAGATTGCTGGCATCTGCCATGGAGTCGCGCTGTGGGCAGGCATGTTGCGGCCCACCCGGGCGGCTCAAGAGTCCTTCATCCGTGCCAGGCTGGCTGCGGATCTGGTCGGGCTGACCACCAGCCAGACTGCGAGACAGACGATGGCGCCACCGACCACAAAGCCCTCAGTGATGGTCTCCCCGAGCACCAGGTAACCCCACAAGATGCCAAAGGGAGGAATGAGAAAGGTGACCGTCAATGAGCGCAGCGGCCCGATATCCGCGATCAACCTGAAGTAGATGAGGTAGGCGAGGGCGGTACAGATGAGACCGACCGCCAGCACGCTGGCCCACACCTCTGGGATGGTCCAGTCCACCGCAGGCCCCGCCGTCACCGAGTAGCCGAAGAAGGGCAGCAGGAACACGCATGCCCCCAGCTGGCTGCCGAAGGCCACCAGTTTGGCATCGAGGCCGCCGCGTTCCGAGATCCAGCGCCGGGTCAGAAACCCGGCGCAGCCGTAGCAGGCGGTGGCGATCAGGCAGGCCAGCACTCCCGTGATCAGGTTGCCGCTCACATTCACCTCGCTGGTGGTGGTGATGAGGGTGATGCCGACTATGCCCAGCATGACCCCCAGCCATTTGCGCCCGCTCAGCTGCTCGTTGAAGCAGGAGAAGCCGATCAGGGCCCCCATCAGCGGCGTCGTCGCGTTCAGGATGGCCGAGTAACCCGCCGGCAACCAGAGTGCGGCGATGGCGTACATCAGAAACGGGATGCCTGAGTTGATGATCCCGAGCAGCATGGCGGACTTGAGCTTGCCCTGGAAGAGCATGGGGGAGCGCAGCAGTAGCAGTATGACGCCAAGCCCCACCAGGCCGAAGAAGACCCGCAGGAAGGCGGTGTTGACCGAACCAAAGGCCGGCGCGGCAATGCGCATGAACAGAAAACTGGCGCCCCAGATCGCGGCCAGGAGCAGCAGTCTCACATAATCCGATGTTCTCATCTTGCTTCCTTGAAATGATGGCCGTGGGCCAACCTGATGCGGGTCAGACTCGGCATCATGCCGGGTACGGGCGTGGGATGGCAACTGCGTGTATGGGGGGCGTCCTTGTGCAAAAGGCATCACCCGGGGTGATGCCTTTTGCACATTGCCAGGTGGCGGGTGCCACAAGGCCGGGGTTAGCCTGCGTCCGGCTGACTGACAAAGGCAATCTTGTGCAATCCATGCTGGGACGCCTGCGCCATCACCCTGGCTATGATGCCGTACTCGACCCGCTTGTCGATGCGCAGCTGGATCTCGGGCAACTCCCCATCGGCCTTGCCGGCAGTCTCCATCCGGGCGAGCAGGGCGGCTTCATCGACCTCCTTGTCGTTCCAGTAGATCTTGCCTGTGCCATCGATGGCGAGTGTGATGTCCTCCTTCTCCGGCTGATTGAGCTGGCTGCTGGCCTCCGGCAGCTCGAGCTTGACCGCATTGGTGAGCAGGGGGGCCGTGATCATGAAGACGATGAGCAGCACCAGCATGACGTCAATCATGGGGATCATGTTGATCTCGGAGAGGGGCTGATCGTCTCCGTCGTCCGACAATTTGCCAAATGCCATTACCCGTGCCCCTTCTTGGCTTCCCGCTCGGTCAGCTGGGTTACGTTGGAGGGGGTCTGCTCAAATCCCGTCACCAGCAGGGCAAACAGATCGTAGGCAAAGGCCTCGAGCGCGGCCAGCTTGAGGCGATTGCGCCGTACGAAGAAGTTGTAGACAAGCACGGCTGGCAGGGCGACGGCGAGGCCAAAGCCGGTCATGATCAGCGCCTCGCCCACTGGGCCTGCCACCTTGTCCAGACTGCTCTGGCCGGCGGCACCTATGGCCAGCAGCGCATGATAGATGCCCCAGACGGTGCCAAACAGCCCGATGAAGGGGGCCGCCGAGCCCACGGAGGCGAGGAAGGCCAGGCCGTGCTCCAGCCTTACCCGCTCGTGGGTAATGGCCTGGCGCAGCGCCCGCAACAGATACTCGTCCGGTGAACCCAGCTTGAGCGACACGGTCCGCTCCCCGGCCCGGTTCAGTTGCGCCACCGTCGCCAGCGCAGTGCTGGTCACGCGACCATAGGCCTCCTGCGGCGGCAGATGGGCCAGCTGGCGTTCCATATCCTGCACGCTTTCGTGCTGCCAGAAGCGGGTCACGAATTGTGCGTTGAGGCGGCGCTCGCGCTGACCCAGCACGATTTTCAGCAGGGTGTAATAGCAGGTGCCGAGGGACATCAATACCAGCAAAATGAATGGCAGCAGCCCCACACCGGTATTTTGACTGAGCAGATGGGCGACGCCCATCCCGTTGTTTGCGATTTCCGGATCCATATTCAAGCCCTTAATTTAAAAATGATGGTGACCTTTGCCCAGGCCTCGACGGCCGCATTGTTCTGTTTGGCGGGAATAAAGCGCCAGCGACTGACCGTCTTGCGCGCCGTCATGTCCAGCCGCCGATAACCGCTGCCCTTGTCTACCTCCACCGAGGAGGCGGTGCCATCGGCCGCCACCAGCACATTCAGGATGACGCGCCCCTCCTCACCCCGTCTTCTTGATTCATAGGGGTAGGGTGGCTCAGGGTTGTTCAACCGCGCATCGCGGGCGATGGGGGCGCTGCTGCCAGCCCCGCTGCCGCTCTGCCGGGATTTGACCGGCGCTGTGCCACTGCCGCCCTGCTGGGCATTGGCCGCCACCGGCGTGGCGGGGGCCGAGGGCGCCGCGACCGGTTCTGCCCTGGCCACCTGGGTGGCCTTGGGCGTTGGCGGCGCCGGTACCCTGGGCGCGGGTTTGGGAATGGGTTTTTTGACCGGTTTTTTAACGACCTTCTTTTGAACCGGCACCGGCTTTTTGACCACGGGCGGCGCAGGGGTGGCCGCCGGCGCCTTGGCCGGTGCGTCATTGGCGCTGGCCTCACCGACCCAGCGGGCCGACAGGGTCAGCGGCAGGGGCGGGGTGATGGGCGCAGGCTGGTGTTCATAGAGCCACCAGAAGGCGGCAAGATGCAGGACGACCGCGATGGCAAGGCAAGCGAGGCGGGCGGATCCTGGGTGTGCGGTGGGCAGTGGTGGCCTCGGGCTGCAGGCTTCCATCACTGCCCTCCATTCCAAATCTTCATGTTCATACTCAAACGGCTAGTGTGGTAGAGCCAGTACAGGGCACTAGCATGCCTGATGATGCCAATCACAAACAACAACCATTATCAATCGCATTTTAATCGAGTGAGACAACCGCCAGATGCTGGCCGGGTGAACTGGGTCGAGTGCTATCTGGAGGTGTGCATCGGGCGCCGGGCTATCAGTCACAGCTCCAGCAGAACCCCCAGCTCCACCACCCGGTTGGCCGGGATATGGAAGAAGTCGGTCGCCTTGAGGGAGTTGCGATTCATCCAGACGAACAAGCCTTCCCGCCAGCGCGCCATGCCGGGCAGGTCGGTACTGACCAGATTTTCGTGAGAGAGGAAGAAGGAGGCATCGCGCATGGAGACCTTCAGATCTTGCTGGGCACAGGCTTGGAAGATCTCTTCTATGGAAGGGACTTCCTTGTAACCAAAGTGCGCCACGACCTGCCAGAACCCCTCCCCGAGGTGGGTGAGAAGGATGCGCTCCTTGAAGGACAACCAGGGCTCATCCTTTATCTGTATGGTCAGAAAAATGACCCGCTCGTGCAGGATCTTGTTGTGTTTGAGGTTGTGCAACATGGCGTGGGGCACCACCTGCACCGACTTGGAGAGGAACACGGCCGTCCCCGGTACCTGCAGTGGTGGATGAGCCAGCATGTTGTCGACAAACCCTTTCAGCGCCAGTGACTTGTGCTCAAGCTTGTCGAGAACCAGCTCGCGACCCCGCTTCCAGGTGGTCATCACCACTATGGTCAACAGCGCAAACAGGATGGGCAACCAGCCGCCGGCCAGGAACTTGGTGGTATTGGCGGCAAAGAAGGTGACATCGACCAGCAGGAGAGGGGCGCCCGCGATCACGATCAGCCAGGTTGGCCATTTCCAGCGATGGGCGGCGACCACCATCAGCAACAGGGTGGTGATCGCCATGGTGCCTGTCACCGCTATGCCATAGGCGGCGGCCAGATTGCTGGAGCTTCTGAACCAGAATATCACCAGCACTATGCCGGCCAGCAGCAGCCAGTTCACCACTGGCAGGTAGATCTGGCCAATCTCATGCTCGGAGGTATGGCGGATCTCCTGGCGTGGCAGATACCCGAGCAGGATCGCCTGGCGTACGACAGAGTAAGTACCGGATATGACGGCCTGGGACGCGATGACAGTCGCCATGGTCGCCAGGATCAATAAGGGTATGGCCATCCAGGTGGGGGCGAGCAGATAGAATGGGTTTTCAATGGCGTCAGGACGGCGCAGCAGCAGCGCCCCCTGGCCAAAATAGTTGAGCAGCAGGGACGGCATCACCAGAGAGCCCCATGCCAGCCGGATCGCGCCTCGGCCAAAATGGCCCATGTCGGCGTAAAGCGCCTCAGTACCGGTGACGCAGAGCACGACAGCGCCCAGGGTGATGAAGGCCACACCTGGCCGGCTGAACATGAAATCAAGGGCATAGAGGGGATTGATGGCCTGCAGGATGGCCGGATTTTGCACAATTTCCTTTGCCCCGAGTCCTGCCAGCACGCCAAACCAGAGCAACATGATGGGGCCGAAGAGTCGGCCTATTCCTGCCGTGCCGTAATGCTGAATGCCAAACAGTATCACCAGCACTATGAGGGTTATGGGCAAGACGAAAGAGGCCAGTTCGGGGGCAACCACCTGCAGGCCCTCGACGGCAGACAGCACCGAAATCGCGGGTGTGATCACCGCATCCCCGATGAACAAGCCCACCCCGATCAGCCCCAGCAACATGGCCAGGGATCGAGCCTTGGGCGACAGGCGGCGTGAGGCCAGGGAAGCCAGGGTCAAGATGCCCCCTTCACCCTTGTCATCAGCCCTCAATACCAGCAAGACATATTTAAATGAGACCACGATCATGATGGTCCAAAAAAAGAGGGAGATGATCGACAGGATGTCGTCAGGGGTCGGCTGCAGGCCAATATGCCCGGCAAAGCTCTCCTTCAAGGCGTAGAGCGGGCTGGTGCCAAGGTCGCCGTAGACGACCCCCAATGCCGCCAGAGTAATGGCCATGCGTCCTTGATGATGTCCGTTGCTCATCATGAAATTCCATTTCAATTCAGACTGTTAATCATGATACGCGAGGTTTGGCCAAAGTGAACACAGTGTCGGACATCTCGATATTCCCCATGGCATCGGATCCGGCTGATCTGCCTGCCACCATGCGTTGCCTCGGCCATGTCAGAACTGCCTGAGTCGCGTCAATATGAGTGCCTGGGCGAGTGTCTTGGCAAGCGAGGATGTGACCTCGGGATCCGGGTTGGTGACTGAGCAGGGGGCCTCTTTGCATAAAACCGCAGTCTGGCAACTCTTCTACCCCCAAAGTGCCTGTTTAGGACTGATAATCTTGTTTTTTTGGCCTTTTGGCACGTCAAACACGGGCTACGCCATAAAAAATTCAAAAAACTTCTTTACCAGTGACCAATCGGTGAGTAAACTTCGTCGGCAATATTTTACACCCCCACTTCCTCAACGGTGAGATATTGCCATGCTCAGGATTGCCAAAGAAGCGTTAACCTTCGACGATGTACTGTTGGTTCCCGCCCACTCCGATGTTCTTCCCAATACTGCCGATCTGCGTACCAAGCTGACCTCCTCTATCAGCCTGAATATCCCAATGATTTCCGCTGCCATGGACACAGTGACCGAAGCCCGTCTGGCTATCGCACTGGCCCAGGAAGGCGGTATCGGCTTTATCCACAAGAACATGTCCATCGAGCAGCAGGCTGCAGAAGTGCGCAAGGTCAAGAAGTACGAGAGCGGCGTGGTCACCGACCCCGTCACAGTACGTCCTGACATGACCATTGCCCAGGTCAAGGAGCTGAGCCACAAGAATGGCTTCGCCGGCTACCCGGTTGTGACCGAGGGCAACCTGCTGGTCGGTATCATCACCGGCCGCGACGTGCGCTTCGTGATCGATCTCTCCCAGACAGTCGAACAGATCATGACCCAGAAAGATCGTCTGGTGACCGTGCGTGAAGGGGCCCCTCGTGAAGAGGTAGTTGCCCTGATGCAGAAGCACCGTATCGAGAAGGTGCTGGTGGTCAACGCCGATTTCAAACTCAAGGGCATGATCACCGTCAAAGACTTCCAGAAAGCCGAGCGCAAGCCGAACGCCTGTAAAGACGAGCGCGGTCGCCTGCGTGTTGGCGCTGCTGTCGGTGCCGGTGCTGGCAACGAAGAGCGCGTTGCCGCCCTGGTAGAGGCCGGTGTGGACGTGCTGCTGATTGACTCCTCCCACGGCCACTCCCAGGGTGTGCTGGATCGCATCAAGGCGACCCGCGATGCCTATCCTGAGCTGCAAATCATAGGTGGCAACGTAGCCACCGCCTCTGGCGCCCTGGCGCTGGTCGCCGCTGGTGTCAACGCGGTCAAGGTTGGTATCGGCCCTGGCTCCATCTGTACGACCCGCATCGTGACCGGTGTCGGCGTCCCCCAAATTACTGCCATCTCCGACGCCGTTGACGCGCTGGAAGGCACTGGCGTGCCCGTGATTGCCGATGGCGGCATCCGCTTCTCCGGCGACGTGGCCAAGGCCATCGCCGCTGGCGCCAGCTGCGTCATGGTGGGCTCCATGTTTGCCGGTACCGAAGAGGCACCGGGCGATATCGAGCTCTATCAGGGTCGCTCCTTCAAGTCCTACCGTGGCATGGGTTCTCTGGGCGCCATGTCCAAGGGATCAAGCGACCGTTACTTCCAGACCGACAACGCTGCCGACAAGCTGGTGCCGGAAGGGATCGAAGGGCGCGTACCCTACAAGGGCCGCCTGAAAGAGATCATTCACCAGCAGATGGGCGGCTTGCGCTCCTCCATGGGATTGACCGGTTGCGCTACCATAGACGACATGCGCACCAAGGCTGAGTTCGTGCGCATCTCGGGTGCCGGGATGAAAGAGTCCCACGTCCACGATGTGACCATTACCAAAGAAGCCCCCAACTATCGGATGGGCTGATAAAACGGGGCTGCGGCCCCGTTTCTCCACCAGTTTTTATCCCCACACCAGCCTGATGCAGGAATAAAATGACTAAAGACATTCACCAGCACCGTATCCTGATCCTGGACTTCGGTTCCCAGTACACCCAGCTTATCGCCCGCCGTGTCCGGGAAATCGGCGTCTACTGCGAACTGTGGGCCTGGGACGTGACCGAAGAGCAGATCCGCGAATTCAATCCCAACGGCATCATACTCTCCGGCGGCCCAGAGTCCGTGACCGAGGCCGGCAGCCCCCGTGCCCCCGCCTATGTGTTCAACGCCGGTGTGCCGGTGTTCGGTATCTGCTACGGCATGCAGACCATGGCCGAGCAGCTGGGTGGCAAGGTGCAATCCTCCACCGAACGTGAATTTGGTTATGCCCAGGTGGAAGTGCTGGGCCAGACCAATGCCCTGCTGCGCAACATCGAAGATGCCATCGCCCCCAACGGCAATGCACTGCTGGACGTCTGGATGAGCCACGGCGACAAGGTCACCGCCATCCCCGCCGACTTTACCACCATAGCCCAGACCGCCACCTGCCCCCATGCCGCCATGGCGTGCGAGGCCAAGGGCTTCTACGGCGTGCAGTTCCACCCGGAAGTGACCCACACCCGTCAGGGTGCCCGCATGCTGGAGCACTTCGTCAAGGACATCTGCGGCTGCGAATGCCTGTGGACCCCGGCCACCATCATCGACGACGCCGTTGCCCGCATCCGCGAGCAGGTGGGTGACGATGAAGTGATCCTGGGCCTCTCCGGCGGTGTCGACTCCTCCGTGGTCGCCATGCTGGTACACCGTGCCATCGGCGAGCGCCTGACCTGCGTCTTCGTCGACAACGGTCTGCTGCGCCTGAACGAAGGCGAGCAGGTGATGGAGATGTTTGGCGATCACTTTGGTCTCAACATCATCAAGGTCGAAGCCGAAGAGCGCTTCCTCTCCGCCCTGGCGGGCGAAGATGAGCCGGAAGCCAAGCGCAAGATCATCGGCCGCGTCTTCGTCGAAGTGTTCGACGACGAAGCCAAGAAGCTGAAAAACGCCCGCTGGCTGGCACAAGGTACTATCTACCCGGACGTGATCGAATCGGCTGCCAGCAAGACCGGCAAGGCCCACGTCATCAAGTCCCACCACAACGTCGGCGGCCTGCCGGCCGAGATGAAGATGGGTCTGGTCGAGCCGCTGCGCGAGCTGTTCAAGGACGAAGTGCGTCGCGTCGGTCTGGAGCTGGGTCTGCCCTACGACATGCTCTATCGTCACCCCTTCCCGGGCCCGGGTCTGGGCGTGCGTGTGCTTGGCGAAGTGAAGAAAGAGTACTGCGATCTGCTGCGCAAGGCCGATGCCGTCTTTATCGAAGAGCTGCGCAAGGCAGACCTCTACAACCAGGTCAGCCAGGCGTTCGCCGTCTTCCTGCCGGTGCGCTCCGTTGGCGTTATGGGCGATGGCCGCAAGTACGAATGGGTGATTGCCCTGCGTGCCGTCGAAACCATCGACTTCATGACCGCTCACTGGGCCCATCTGCCCTACGACTTCCTGGGTCATGTGTCGAACCGCATCATCAACGAGATCAACGGCATCTCCCGCGTGGTGTACGACGTCTCCGGCAAGCCGCCCGCAACCATCGAATGGGAATAAGCGGCTCACGCCCTTCTGCCTTTCGAGCATAAAAATGCAAAAAAGACGCCCTTGCGGCGTCTTTTCTTTTTCCAATCGCTTGCGCCTCAATTTTCTGCTCGCTAGCCGCTTTCTCACCCTCTTGCCCCTGTCAGATATGACAGGAGGTGTTTTATGGATCTCGCACTAGGCTCTGCCATGCCAATTGAGACCGGTGCTGTGAGGCGGCGGCCGTGGCAAGAGGGGAAGCAGGGTGCCAGCAGGCCTTCATTCATGCTGCCGGCACCGGACATACTGATACATGGTCGGTATGGCCCCCGGTGGAGTCCGGACACCACTTGAATAAACGGGGCGGAACCCGAACAGCCAAACGAGTAGGGACAAGAGATCACGGAGGGTTTGTTATGTCAGAACAAGCAGTGTTGTTGGGTGGATGGACCGCATACCACAAGCTGAGCGCAAAAGATCAGGCGGTATTTGACCTGGCACTGAAAGGATTTGTCGGGGTGCAGTACCAACCCTTCGAAGTCTCCACCCAGGTCGTCGCCGGTACCAACTACCGTTTCAAATGCAAAACCACGGTGCCGCTGCCCAACCCGATCCACGGGGAAGCCGTGGTGCAGATCTTCCAATCTCTGGATGGCTCTGCTCATATCACCTCCATCACCCCGATCTGATTTGGGTGCGGGACAAGGCGGGGAGGGGGAATAGCCTCCAACCGGTTGGCCCCAAACCCAGCAATAAGAAAGACGCCTGAGGGCGTCTTTTCTTTATCTACGCTCCGGCACCGTTGATATGTGGCCAGCCTTGGTATTTATTTGTTGATCTTGCTCAGGAAACTGCCATCTCACTCTTTTTCTTTGTTGCCTTGCTCACTAAGATTGTCGTTTGGAAACCACCTTGTTGAAGTGATCTATGAGTCAGGTTAGAGAGTGTGTGCGGGTCAACGGGTGCAAGATGGAGGCTATAGTGCAGTTGCTTGGGTTTTATTCGGGATCGGTGCGAGTGCGCAGGGGGCCAATTGGGCTCTTTGTGTAAGATTAAATTGAATTTTCTTTGGTGTCGGTGATGGTTTTATTAAGTACAGACTTTAAATGTATTTTAATTTGTGGTTATAAATTTTGAGCTGAGTTATATGGAAAAAACTGCTATTGGATTAGTAACTTTTTCCATCTTTTTACTGCCAGATAAATTAAGTGAGGAATCAACATTGGTTACAGTAAAATCAAAGCAGTCACTCAAGGTGGCTATTTTATCTGGTGAAGATGAAATTAGAGTCGATGATCCAGAATTAGCTAAGTGGATTATCGCTATACATGCGATTAAACAGATTGCGTGGAGTATTGCAATCGTTGCAATAGCTGCTGGACTTTATACCTTGATTGGAACGGGCGGTTTGGGGGCTCCAGCTACTGTAGGTCTAACAGCAACAGCCGCGGGTATCGTTGGATTCAGTGGAGCATCAGGAATGGTTGGTTTAGGAATCGCCTTGGGAGGGGTGTCAGGATTAAAAATGCTTCGGAATGATTACAAAATTACGAATAAAACTTCTAATTCTGTAATTCTAACCCGAAAGTAAAGTTGGGCTAATAAAATGTTCAAGAGGGGCTTGGCACGCGTGGCTCTTTTGTACTGCGTGCCAACGCCATTAGCACAGCATCATGCATGCACTAAAGGAGGTAAAATGCAAAGTAAGCAAGAAATTACCATAAGTTGGATATTATTCTGGACCATGTGGATATTTTTCGTGGTTATTGGTTTTTTGACCATATTGGCTGTCTATTTTAATTTCGGATCATTACAGTAAGATGAGCGGTCTACAGTTTTTAAATTGTTTATCGGAGAGGTTTTGTTATCAATTCCTGCATTGTACTACTCGATTTTTAAATTAAAGAAATCAGGTCTTGAAGGTATAAATGGACAGGCGGTCGAGCTGGAAAGAAAATTACGAGAAAAAGAAAGGCAAATAACTACTTTACAACAAAATTTTGCTAAAATAGCCAGGGACGATGTAGGTGAACCTGAGTATATCTTCAAGGATGCGATTGTCGCGCTATGTTCTCAATATTCCAATACGGAAGTTGAAGATATTATTAAAGGTCTTAATCTCGAGAAAGAGGATAAAGTAAGTGATAAAATGAGGCTGCTGGCTGAAATAGGTAAAATGAAGGATGCAGGGATTATATATAATGCGAGCTCTTTAAGCCCAACCTCTGTAAGGTTAAGTCGTGCATAACAAACGCATTAACACAGGCGGTTAAAGGTTAATCAGTAGTGCTGTAGAAATTGCACCGCTAATTTTTTGCCTCATATCTTGCATTAAAGCCGCTCGGCAAACGGTGCAATGCGCTGCGCTTATTGCACCCTACTTGTTTCGTCAATCTGCTGGGGTGGGGCGGCTGAGCGCTGAGCCTTGCCAAAGCAACAAAAGGGGCGATCTGCGCCCCGAATTCTTTATAATGCCCCCCTTTAAAACCGCCGGATGCAGGTTCGGCGCGTGTTGATGGTCGCTGTGCCATCAGGCAGATCATCAGGATTGAGAAACGGTTATGCATACTCTGGAACAGCTGCGCGCGGGTGAGCTGTGCGGCGCCCGCCACTTGAAACTTGCTGAAAACCTGACGGTGTTCCCGCCCGAGATCCTCAGCCTTAAAGAGACGTTGGAGGTGCTGGATCTCACCGGCAACCAGATAAGTGAGCTGCCGGACGAACTGGCCGGGTTCACAAAACTGCGCATCATTTT
This sequence comes from Aeromonas sp. MR19, assembly GCF_963899305.1. Taxonomy (NCBI): domain Bacteria; kingdom Pseudomonadati; phylum Pseudomonadota; class Gammaproteobacteria; order Aeromonadales; family Aeromonadaceae; genus Aeromonas; species Aeromonas sp. MR19. Next base: position 87,501 of record NZ_CAWQWZ010000011.1, on the reverse strand, counting down.
CTGCTCCGAGAACCGTTTCACCGAGTTGCCCGAGGTGTTGGGGCGCTGCCCGGCACTCACCATGGTGGGCTTCAAGGCCAACAAGATCGCCACGGTTCCCGCAGCGTCGCTGCCGGCGGGGCTGCGCTGGCTGATCCTGACCGACAACCTTATCGAGCAGTTGCCCGATGAGTTGGGTCAGTGCAGCCGCCTGCAAAAGCTGATGCTGGCGGGTAACCGCCTGCGTGAGCTGCCCGCCAGCCTTGCCAACTGCCGTAATCTGGAGCTGCTGCGCATCGCCGCCAACCGGCTCGAGGCATTCCCCGACTGGCTGCTCACGCTGCCACGTCTCGCCTGGCTCGCCTATTCCGGCAACCCCTTTAGCGAGGGGGAGGAGGCGCGGGCCATCGATGTGGATCATGTGGCTCATATCGCCACTGTGCCGTGGCTGGCGCTGGAGTTGGGTGAGTTGCTGGGGCAGGGGGCCTCTGGCGTGATCCACAGTGCTACCCGCATCACTTGCGACGGATTGCAGGGTGACGGGCCGCGCTCGGTGGCGGTCAAGCTGTTCAAGGGGGCCGTGACCAGCGATGGTTTGCCTCACTGCGAGATGGCGGCGTCGCTGGCGGCCGGCACTCATCCCAACCTCATCAGGGTGCTGGGGCGGGTGGCGGATCACCCCTCCGGCATGCCGGCGCTGGTGATGGCGTTGATAGACCCAACGTTTGCCAATCTGGCCGGGCCGCCGAGCCTGGACTCCTGCACCCGCGACGTCTATCCGGCAGGGTTGTCGTTCACCCCGACCACCCTGATTGCCATGGCGCAGGGCATAGCGGCTGCCGCGGGGCATCTGCATGAGCGGGGCATCATGCACGGCGATCTCTATGGCCATAACATACTGCACTCCTTGCAAGGGAAGGGCCGGGTGCTGCTCGGCGATTTTGGCGCGGCCTCTTGCTACGACCGCACGGAATGCGTGCTGGCCGAGGGGCTGGAGCGGATAGAGGTGAGGGCCTTTGGCTGCCTGCTGGACGAGTTGCTGGCCCGTTGCCAGCCGCAGAGCGAGGCGCTGAAGGATCTGGCCCTGCTGGCTCGGGCATGCCTCTGCGAGCAGGTGTTGCAGCGACCCTCGTTTGCGCAGATCTCGGCCAGGATAACGGCGGTGGCGGCCATGATGGCGGCCGAGCCCGTCTGTGCCTGAGCCTGCGCGATGAGCGGGCATCTGACTGACGGCGAGCAGGGGCTGCACAGCACGCAGCAGACTCCCATGACACAAAGATGTCAAAAAGACGCCTTGAGGCATCTTTTCATGTTGCAATCGTTTTTTTGGCAAAAATCACCCAGAGGCCCGGTGCAAGGCTTGCGTGCGCCGGGTTAAGTTGTGATATTGAGGCATCTTCAGATAACAGGGGTATTAGGATGGAAGCTGCGTTTTGGCATCAGCGTTGGGAAGAGAACCGGATTGGCTTTCATCAGGCAGACTTCAATCGCTGGCTGCAATCCTGGTGGTCTGCCCAGCAACAGGATGAACCCGTGCTGGTGCCCCTGTGCGGCAAATCCCGCGACATGCTCTGGCTCAATGGCCTGGGCCACCCCATCGATGGTTTCGAGCTCTCGGCGCTCGCCATCGAGCAGTTTTTCAGTGAAAACCGGCTCACCGATACCCTCAGCGAGCTGGGCCCTTATCAGTGTCATCAGCACGGCTCCCTGCGCATCCATCAGGGGGACTTTTTCGCCGCCCCCGAGCTGGGGCGCCGCTACCGGCTGGCCTATGACAGGGCCGCTCTGATTGCCTTGCCGACGCAGATGCGCCGCCAGTATGCGGAGCTGATGAGCCGCCTGATGGAAACCGGTGGCCAGATCCTGCTGGTGACCCTGGAATATCAGCCGGAGCAGCAGAAACAGCCGCCCTTCTCGGTGGGGGAGATGGAAGTGCGCACCCTGTTTGAGCGCGATTTTCGGGTGGAGGTGCTGGGCAGGGCCGCAGAGGTGGATCACCCCAGGGTGCTCTCCGGCCAGCTCTCCTACTTCGATGAAGTGGCCTATCGCCTGATCCGCCGGGGCTGAGGGGCGGCTGAAAGTGTGATCCCGCACGACAAAGCCGCAGGTCACGGACTCTTTGCTACCTCCTTTGACATAGATCAACGTGGCAAGGGAGGCTAATCCCTAAGATGAGCCTGTTTCTCAATCACTGTTGGCATCGGCAGATGAGCTCTGGTTTGAACCATATGGCCGATCATCAACTCAGTGTCTGATTTTCACGCTCATGTTCACTTTTGGCGGCTTAGGTCGCAATTGATTATGGTTTTTCCAGCCGACCCCCAGGGGTCGGCTTTTTATTGGGCGGGATTGGCTGATGGGCAAGCATGCCTGCTCAGGCCTCGAAGGTGCTGGCGTTGAGCCGAAACGCCCTGGGGTCATCGATAAACTGGCCCGTGATGCGCTCGTCGTGTTCGTGGCCCTGGCCATAGCTGCAGAGGATCAGCCGATCCGAGGTGCGTGAGCGCAACTGTATGATGAAGCGCACCAGATCGGCGCGGCTCAGCATGCCCACCTCCTCGCACACCCTTTCGCGCTGATCGAAGCCCAGATCCTTGTTGCCTATGCTGACCCAGAGCCGCTGGCCGCGACTGCGCAGGTTGGCATCCCGCTCGCTCAGCTGGGCCTGCAGGCCCACCTTGCTGTCTTGCCATTGCTGCTCGGTGAGCTCCAGCATGGCCAGCGGGAAGAGGTCGATGAACTCTTCCACCGCATCGAGCAGGTGTTGGGGGCCTGCCACCGGCGACTGGATATAGAAGATGAGGCCGGGGTGGCGGTTGAGGGGCAGGTTGCCGGCTCCCACCACGTAGCCGAGTTGCTGACGAGTGCGCAGCTCGTGAAAGAAGGTGGATGACATTATGTGGTTGGCCAGGGTGAAGCAGGCGAGATCTCGCGCCCGAGTAGTGCGGGACTGGTAGTAGACCAGCAGCGCCGAGTCTTCGTGTTCACACCCCTGCTCGCGAATGAGTGTCCCCCTGTCCTGGATGGCGATGAGCGGGCGGCGGGTCTCGGCACTGGGCTGGCTGTTGGCACCGAGATGGCGCTCCAGCAGGGCGGCCAGTTCGAGCGCCTCGGCGGCGTCCCAGTCACCGTGTACCAGGGCCTCTATGTGCACCTCGCCAAACAGCTGGGCGACAAACGCCGGCATCTCGTCAAGCTCCACGGTGCGCAGATGGCGCAGCAACTGCTCGAACGGCGGATTGTTCGGCTGCAACAGGCTGGTGAGCTGGTTGAACAGCTGGGAGATGGGGCGCGCCTTGGACTGGTTGTCCCAGTTGCGGATGAGCTGCTCCTTTATCTCGGCGAAGCGGCCCGGATCCGGATAACCCAGGGTGCGGTTGCCGAGGATCATGTCCAGCAGCAGCGGCTGCTTGTCGGCAAAACCGCTCAGGTTGATGGTAAAACCGCCCTGGTGGGCATAGATCTGGTAGCCCAACCCCGCCAGCTCAGCCGGGTAGGTGAGGGCGTTGAGGTGATCGGTAAGCAGCTCCACCGCGAGCCGTGCCATGGCGATGTGGCGCGGACTTTTGACCGCGTGCTCGCTGTCGATGGAGATGTAGAGGTTGCCCTTGGGCACGCTGAACTGATGCTCATGCAGATGCCAGAGCCGAAACCCTGGCCTGTCGATGAGGCAGGCGGGCATGTCGGCCTGCAGCGCCGGCTGGCGCGGATCGAGCCGGCTGCTGATAAAGGGGTTCGGCAAGGGCAGGGCGAGGGCCGGTTCAGGCTCGCTCTGCTGCCAGTGGATCTTCTCCGCCTCCGTGATGACGTCGACGCCATAGGGCGTCTGATACCAGCGGGCCAGGCGATCCGTGGCCAGCTCAGGCGCCGTGATGGTCATGCGCAGGTTGTGTGGCGTGAGCTTGGCGAGCAGACGGCGGATCAGCGCTTCGTCGTACTCGCGCATCATGTAGTCGCCGTAGAGCAGATCCTCGGGCGTGTAGCTGAACAGGTTCAACACCAGCCCGGAGACGGTGTCGAGGGCCCGGCCCCGCTCCTGGAAGCGGAACGCCGACTCGAGCACGGTGCGCTTCTCGTCGTAGCGCCAGTTTTCCACCCCGCCGCGCTCGATGAGCTTCAGGTAGCCGAACAGGGCGGCCACTATCTCGTTGACGTGTTCGAGCCCGAGCGGCGTGAGGCCAAAACTCACCCCGAAATCCTTGAAGTTGGCACCGCTGATGCCGCCCCCAGCGGAGAGCTGGTTGACCCAGCCTTTCGCTTTCAGCAGGGAGAGCAGGCTGCCATCCCCTTCATAGCCGATGAGGTGGCTCAGGAAGGTGAGGGGTTTTTTGTCATAAAACTCGTCGACGTTGGGCAGCGGGAAGGTGAGCGCCAGCTTGCGGGTCTCCTTGACCGGATTGATGCGGATGCGGATGCCGAGATCGTCGAGGCGATAGAGGGGGGTCGTCAGGGTAGGTATTCCCAAATTGCGATTCAAAATGGGAGCGAAAAAGCGATCGCACCAAGCCATCTGGGTCTTTATGGATTCAGGCGAAATCATCACCAGCGCCATGCGATCCGCGCTGTAGTGAGCTTCGTAGAACCGGATGAGATCGGCGCGCAGATCCCGACCGGGCAGATCCGCCAGGGTATCCAGGTTGCCGACCGAGAATTTGGAGAAGGGGTGGGCCGGGTTGACCGTCTCTTTATGTACCTGGTAGCTGCGGCGCACATCGTCCTGCAGCTTGAGGCGGTACTCGGAGTCGACCGCGTTGCGTTCCTTGTCCACCCACTCGGGGGTGAAGGTGGGGCAGATGAAGAACTGGGAAAAACGGTCGAGCCCGGCCTCGAAGAAGCCGTTGTCTATCTCGAAAAAGAAGTTGGTGAACTCGGTGCCGGTCCAGGCATTGTTGCTGCCGCCATGACGGCTCATAAATTGCTGGTACTCACCAGGCTTGGGATAAGTACGAGTGCCAAGGAACAGCATATGCTCAAGGAAATGAGCCATCCCCTGCCGATCGGCCGGATCGTCGAAATGACCTGTGTTGACGGCCAGGGAAGCGGCAGACTTGTCGGTATCGGGATCGCAGATCAACAAGACCCTGAGCCGGTTTGCCAGCTCCAGATAGTGGTACTGCCGATGGTCATTAGGACTGGCATATGGGCTCATTGGGGCGTGACTCATGTTGGATTTATTTGAATTTAAACATGATTATCGACCCCGCTATCCAGTGAGGCAAACCCTTTTCTGAGAGGTAGCGCAATTGTTTCCCCCGGCATGGCGGGGTAAGATCCCCCCGCTATCAAAACAGGCCCCTTGGGCGAGGTTGTAATGAAAATCTACATAATGCGTCATGGCCAGGCTGGCATGAATGCGAAAACAGATGAACAGCGTCCACTGACCGAGCAGGGCATCGAAGAGTCCATTCACATGGCCAGTTGGCTGGCCCCTCAGCTGGATGGCGAACTGGATTTGGTGGTTCACAGCAATTACCTGCGTGCCAGACAAACCTGGCAGAGCATATGCAGTGAATTACCCAAGGCCGCCAGGGTCGAGGAGAGCAGCGAGATCACCCCCTATGGCGACCCGGCGTTTGTCGCGAGTTATCTCACTGCGTTGGCGGCAACACATGACAATATTTTGATGGTCAGCCACCTGCCGCTGGTGGGTTACCTGGTGCAGAGCCTCTGTCCGGCAGCGGGTGCGCCCATGTTTGCCACCTCGGGTCTGGCCTGCATCGAGTGGCAAGATGACAAGGGGGTCTTGCTCTGGCTGGAAGGACCACATACAATACGCTAAAAGTTAATAAAAAGTTATAAATTGGTTTTTTGGGGAAGAGAGTCGCGATTTTTCCGGATTTTTATATAGAATTTACGGAATTATTTCGCAGAAGCTGCTGTCATACGGATACAACTGCAAGAGGTTGCAAACGATGAGAGTGTTCAAGAAGTACCTGCCACTCATGGTGGCAAAACATGTCAAAACCTTCTTCAAGGGACGGATCTATATCCACGGCAGGGGGCGTTTTGATTTCCAGTCAGGCTTGCTGATGATGCCAACGCCAGCTGACATTCCCCACCGCCAGACCGTGGTCGAGGTCAACGCCATGATCTCCAGACTGCACATGGATGCGGCGTGATACTTTCACTATCCCATCCAGACGCTTCATGCCCGCCACCGTGCGGGCATGATTGTTTTTGGCCCTGATCTGCCCGAGTTGGCTCTGTTCGATTCCGTTTCAAACCCGCCTGCATCGGCAAGGCCGGCAAGCACTTGCTAATCCTGTTTGCCTCTCTATACTTCCCGCCGGAAATACCCGCTGCTTTCTTCTGGATATAGTGATGCCCCTTGCCTTCTTGTTTCCCTTCTCCTGCATGGCCATCTGGGCCGGCAACGCCATCGTCAGCAAGTTGGCGGTGGGCGTGCTCTCACCCGCGGCGCTGGCCTGGTCGCGCTGGATGGTGGCTGCCATCATCTTGACGCCTTTCCTCGCGCACCGCGCCTGGCGGGATCGCGCCAAGCTGCGGGCCGGCTTCTACCAGCTGGCGGCGCTGGCCCTGCTCGGCATGGTGTTGAACCAGACCTTCGGTTACTACGCGGCGCAAACCCTGGGGGCGACCGAAATCGGCCTGATGATGGGGCTGACCCCGCTGATGACTGTGGTGCTCAGCATCTGGCTGCTGCGCGAGCGCCCAACCTGGGGCGCCCTGCTCGGCGGCGTCATCTCCATTCTGGGGCTGGCCATCTTGCTGGGGCAGGGGGATCCCTCCCGCCTGATCACCCAGGGCATTCACATCGGCTCCGTCTATATGCTGCTGTCGGCGGGCACTTATGCGCTCTACAGCGTGCTGCTCAAGAAGTGGGATCTGGGGTTGGACAACTGGTCCATGCTCTATGGCCAGGTGCTGTGCAGCCTGCTGTTTCTCACCCCGTTCTACCTGCTGGTGGACGGGCAGTGGCCAGATGGCCGCGCGCTCTGGCTCATCCTCTACGCCGGTATTCCTACCTCGGCCTTGTCACCCTGGCTCTGGATGCAGGGCATAGCCCTGCTTGGGGCGAGTCGTACCGCCATCTTCATGAACCTGTTGCCTGTGATGACGGCGGCGCTGGCCATCAGCTGGCTCGGGGAAAAGCTGACCAGCTATCACCTGATAGGGGGCGGCATGACACTGCTCGGGGTCTTGCTGGCGCAACTGCTGGTGCAGCCTGTGGTGCTGCGCCGGCGCCGGGTGGCGCTGGCCGCCTGCCGGGAAGATTGAAAAAAAGACCGCCATCGAGGCGGTCTTTCTATTCAGGGGCTCAGGGCATCACTGCGCGATGAGATAGAGGTCTTTGGAGTAGACCACGTCTTGCGGGTTCTGATAGGGATAGCCCTTGATGTTGGGCTTGAGCAGCCGCGACTTGACGTAGAAATAGACGGGGGCGATGGGGGCCTCGTCATCGATCAGCGCCTCGGCCTGCTGATAGAGCTGGTTGCGCTCGGCCGGATCCTTGGAGTCATGGGCCTTGGCCAGCAGGGCATCATACTGCTTGTTGAACCACTTGCCGCTGTTGGCACTGCTGCTGGAGGTCATGATGTCGAGGAAGGTTGACGCATCGTTGTAATCCCCGTTCCAGGAGTAGCGGCTGACACCGAAATCCCCCTCGTTGAGCACTGACACCATGGTTTTCCACTCCATGTTGTTGAGCCTGGCGCTGACCCCCAGGTTGTGCTTCCACATGGAGGAGATGGCCAGGGCTATCTTCTTGTGCCCCTCGCTGGTGTTGTAGAGGATGTCCACATCCAGTGGCTTGCCCGGGCCGTAGCCCGCCTCGCTCAGCAACGCTTTCGCCTGTTTGAGCCTCTCTTCCTTGCTCAGCAACTGGCTGGCAGGGCGCTTGAGTTCGAAGCCGTCGACGCTCGGCGGGGTCAGGCTGAAGGCGGAGATCTGACCCTGTCCCAGGATCTTCTCGGTGATGGTGTCTCTGTCGATGGCCAGCGACAGCGCCTTGCGCACCTTGGGATTGTCGAACGGTTTGCGCTGGGTGTTGAACACATAGTAATAGGTGGCGAGCAGCGGGGCATTGATCAGCTCCTCCGGGCTCTGGCTCTTGAGCTGCTTGTACTGCTCCAGCGGATAGGTGGTGTAGTGCAGCTCACCGGCGCGATAGCGGTTGTAGGCGGCGGTGTCCGAGACTATCTCCAGATAGAGCACCTTGTTCAGCACTGTATGCTGGTTGTCCCAGTAATGGGGGTTGCGCTCGGAGATGAGCCGCTCGTTGGGGGTCCACTCCTTGAGCACGAAGGCGCCGTTGGAGACTATGTTGCCCGGCTTGACCCACTCATGACCGAACTTCTCTATGGTCGCCTTCGGCGCCGGGAAGGTGGTGTAGTGAGAGAGGGTTTTGAGGAAGAAGGGCACAGGGTTCTTTAAGGTGATCTGCAGGGTATGGGCATCGAGTGCCTTGATGCCGAGGGTATCCGGACTCTTCTTGCCCTGCACCACATCACTGGCGTTGGTGACGCCGGTCAGCTCGATGAACCAGGCGTAGTTGGAGGCGTTTCTGGGATCCGCCGCCCGCTGCCAGCCATAGACATAATCTGCCGCCGTGACCGGCTCGCCGTTGGACCATTTGGCCTCGGGTCTGAGCTTGAAGGTGTAGACGGTGCCCGTGCTGTCGAGCTCGTAGCCAAGGGCGCCGGCTGCTTGCAGCTTGCCGTCGCCATCCAGGGTGTAGAGCCCCTCGAACAGATCGTTGACTATGTCGCTGCCCGCGCTCTCTTCCACCATCTGGGGATCGATGGAGGCGGGTTCAGTGCCTATGTTGCGCACGAAGGTTTGCTGATCGGCGGCTAGCAGCTTGGTGCCGGGCGGTACCTGGGCGGCCAGGGCGGGTAATGCGAACAGGGCGGCAACCGTGCCGGCAATGAGTGTCCTTTTCATTGAATATCCTTATGTTTTTTTGCTTCCAAAGCCTGGCCAGTGTGCTGGATTGATCTGGAGATCTCAAGAGGGGGACGCTGACCTTGCCGTCCGCTACCCAGATAGGGGGCCAAGTGGGCTGTTGCACCCACCATGGCGGCCTGTTCGTGACTTTTCACCACGAATTAACATGGTGAAAGTCACCGATTGGCACCGATTAAAGGGGGTTTTGACAGGGGCTCGACGGCCAGGGTGCGCATTTATCCAGCGGCTTAATTCGCTGCAAAAACAAAAAACAGGCGTTACATTAGGTTACAAAACAAGGCTGCCGAGGATCGGCACTTTTTTTGTTGACGCGTGCAAACGTTTTCAAAGCCAACGGAAACGATCTTAAAGGAACAATAATGCGAAACATGATCACCATGGGCGAGTTCATCGTCAAAAAGCAGGCGGATTATCCCACCGCGACCGGGGAGCTGACCTCATTGCTCAGTTCCATCCGCCTGGCCGCCAAGGTGGTGAACCGGGAGATCAACAAGGCGGGGCTGGCAGACATCATCGGCTCCATGGGTGCTGAAAACGTGCAGGGCGAGGTGCAGCAGAAGCTGGATGTGTACGCCAACGAGCGCTTCAAGGCGGCGCTGGAGGCGCGCGGCGAAGTGTGCGGCATGGCGTCTGAAGAGGAGGAGGATTTCGTCTCCTTCGATTCCGAGCTTTCCCGTCACTCCAAATACGTGGTGCTTATCGACCCGCTCGACGGCTCCTCCAACATAGATGTCAACGTCTCGGTCGGTACCATCTTCTCCATCTACCGCCGCGTCAGCACGCCCGGTGCCGGTGTTACCCTGGAAGACTTCCTGCAGCCGGGCAACCGCCAGGTCGCCGCCGGCTACGTGGTCTACGGCTCCTCCACCATGCTGGTCTACACCACCGGCTTTGGCGTCAACGGCTTCACCTACGACCCCTCCATCGGCTGCTTCTGCCTCTCCCACGAGAACATCCGCATCCCGGAAGAGGGCAAGATCTACTCCATCAATGAGGGCAACTACATCAAGTTCCCGGACGGGGTGAAGAAGTACCTCAAATATTGCCAGGAGCGGGACGAGGCGACCCACAGACCCTACACCTCCCGCTACATCGGCTCCCTGGTCTCCGATTTCCATCGCAACCTGCTCAAGGGCGGCATCTACATCTATCCGTCCGGCACCAACTCTCCGAACGGCAAGCTGCGCCTGCTCTACGAGTGCAACCCCATGGCGTTTCTGGTGGAGCAGGCCGGTGGCAAGGCGTCCGACGGTTTCGGCCGGATCATGGATGTGCAGCCCACAGCACTGCACCAGCGCACCCCTTACTTCGTCGGTTCCACCAAGATGGTGGAGCGGGCCGAGGCCTTCATGCGGGAGTTTTCCGCCCATGAGGATCCTGCCAGTCAGGGGTGATGCCCGTATGTCGTGCCTGCGATAAGCAGATAAAAAACGGGAGCCGATTTGGCTCCCGTTTTGTTTGGGTGAGGTCGCTTGCCTCAGTGACTGGTATGGCTGGCAAGATCCGCCAGCAAGCCATCCACCAGTTTCAGGCGCATGGCGCGGTCCGGGGTCGGCACCTGGAAGCGCAAGCGGGTCGGCCCATCCATCTTGTAGATGCGCGGCTGCTCGGAGAGCAGCTTGACCAGATAGCCAGGGTTGACCCGGGTCTCCTGGGTGAAGTCCAGGTAACCGCCGCGCTCGCTCATCTCCACCCGGCGAATGCCCAGCGCCGTGGCACGCTGGCGGAAGGCGGCCAGCTCCATCAGGGTTTTGGTTGCCTCCGGCAGCAGGCCGAAGCGATCTATCAGCTCCACCTTCAACTCGCGCAGCTCCTGCTCGTCCGCCGCGCTGGCGATGCGCTTGTACATGGAGAGGCGCATGTTGACGTCCGGTATGTAGTCGTCCGGCAAGAGCGCGGGCAGGCGCAGCTCCACTTCGGTGTGCTGGCTCATCAGCTGTTCCAGCGATGGCTCCTTGCCATTTTTCAGCGCCTCGACCGCCTGCTCCAGCATCTCCATGTAGAGGGTGAAGCCGACCGATTCGATCTGGCCGCTCTGATCGTCGCCCAGCAGCTCGCCGGCGCCCCGGATCTCCAGATCGTGGGTCGCCAGCGCGAAGCCGGCACCGAGATCTTCGAGCGAGGCGATGGCCTCGAGCCGCTTGACCGCATCCTTGCTCATCAGCTTGGGATGGGGGGTGAGCAGGTAGGCATAGGCCTGGTGGTGGGAGCGGCCAACCCGGCCCCGCAGCTGGTGCAGCTGGGCCAGCCCCAGATGATCGGCGCGGTCCATGATGATGGTGTTGGCACTCGGCACGTCTATGCCGGTCTCTATGATGGTGGTGCAGACCAGCAGGCTGAAGCGCTGGTGATAGAAGTCCGACATGACTCGCTCGAGATCGCGCTCGCGCATCTGGCCGTGGGCGATGCCGATGCGCGCCTCGGGCACCAGCTCGGCGAGATCGCTGGCGCATTTTTCGATGCTCTCCACGTCGTTGTGCAGGTAGTAGACCTGGCCGCCGCGCTTGAGTTCACGCAGCACGGCCTCGCGGGTGACGGCGGGCTCCTGCTGGCGAACGAAGGTCTTGATGGCGAGCCGCTTGGCGGGCGGGGTGGCTATGATGGAGAGATCCCGCATGCCGGCCATCGCCATGTTGAGGGTGCGCGGGATCGGCGTCGCCGTGAGGGTGAGGATATCCACGTCGGCCCGCAGCGCCTTGATCTTCTCCTTCTGGCGTACTCCGAATCTGTGCTCCTCATCGACGACCAGCAGCCCCAGATCCTTGAAGGTGAGCTCTGAACCCAAGAGTTTGTGGGTGCCTATGATGATGTCGACCTTGCCCTCGCGCAGCTCTTTCATGACGGCATTCTGCTCCTTGGCGGAGCGGAAGCGGCTCAACACCTCGACCCGCACCGGCCAGTTGGCGAAGCGATCGCGGAAGTTGTCGTAGTGCTGCTGGGCGAGCAGGGTGGTCGGCACCAGTACGGCCACCTGCTTGCCGCCATGGACCGCCACGAAGGCGGCCCGCATCGCCACTTCAGTCTTGCCAAAGCCCACGTCGCCGCATACCAGCCGGTCCATGCTCTTGGCCTGACACATGTCCCCCAGCACAGCGTTGATAGCGTTGAGCTGATCTTCTGTCTCCTCGAACGGGAAACCGGCGGCAAACTGGCGGTAGGCCTCCCTGTCGTGCTGGAAGGCAAAACCGTGACGGGCCGCCCGCAGGGCGTACACATCCAGCAGCTCGGCCGCCACATCGCGCACCTTCTCCGCCGCCTTGCGCCGCGCCTTGACCCAGGCCTCACCGCCGAGCTTGTGGCTGGGCGGGTTGTCAGAACCCGTATAACGGCTGATAAGGTGCAGGCTGGTCACCGGCACGAACAGCTTGTCGCCACCGGCATATTCCAGGGTCAGGAACTCGGTGGGCAGACCGCCGGCATCTATGGTCTCGAGGCCGAGATAACGGCCGACGCCGTGATCCAGGTGCACCACAGGCTGGCCCTGGGTCAGCTCGCCGAGGTTGCGGATCACGGCGTCCGAGCTCAGGTTCTTGCTCTTCTCCCGCGCGCGTTTGCTGCGGACCTTGCCCCCCAGCAGCTCGGTCTCTGTGATGAGGGCGAGCGCGTCCTTGCCGCTCTCCTGCAGCAGGAAGCCTCGCTCCAGTGGCGCCACCAGCAGGCCGTGGCGCGCCTTGCTCGCCATGAAGGCCTCGAGGGAGGCGAACTCCTTGGGTTGCAAGGATATTCGTGCCAGCAGATCGCCGAGCACTTCCCGGCGCCCTTCGGATTCCACCGCAAACAGGGTGCGGCCCGTGAAGCTGTCCAGGAACTGGCCCAGCGCCAGCATGGGCTGCTCCTTGCTGTGATCGAGCTGCAGGTCGGGCAGGGGGGCTATAGGGAGATCCCGCTGGCCAGCCCCGCCGTCGGTGGCAGCCTCCTGTAACCGCACGGCGCCATAGTGGCCCAGCGCCGCAAACAGCTGCTCCACCGGCAGGTAGATCTGTGGAGGGGGCAGCAGCGGGCGGGTGTTGTCCCAGCGTCTGTCCTCATAGCGCTGGCCTATGTCGTTCCAGAATCGCTGGGCCGCGGGATAGATATCCCCCACTGTGAGCAGCAGGGTGTTGTCCGGCAGATAATCGAACAGGCTGGCGGTCTGGCTGAAGAAGAGCGGCAGATAGTATTCGATGCCGGCAGGCCAGCGCCCCTTGCTCACCTCCTGATAGACGGAGCCCTCGGCGCGCGACAGCTCGAATTGTTCGCGAAATTGGCCGCGAAACAGCTCAATGGCGGCCTCGTCGGTGGGAAACTCCCGGGCCGGCAGCAGGCTGACCGTCTTGACCGGTTCGCTGGAGCGCTGGGTCTCGGGATCGAACGGGCGTATGGAGTCCACCTCGTCATCGAAAAAGTCGATGCGATAGGGGCTGTTGCTGCCCATGGGGAAGAGATCGAGCAGTGAGCCACGGGCGGCGAATTCCCCGTGCTCCAGCACCTGCTCCACCGCCACGTAGCCGGCTTCGGCCAGGCGCCCCCGCAACTGTTGCAGGTTGAGACGCTGGCCGGCCTTCACCATCAGGCTGTACTTGTCGAGATAGACCCGGGGGGCGCAGCGCAGCATCAGGGTGGAGATGGGCACGATCAGCACGCCGGCGCTCATCTGCGGCAGCTTGTAGAGGGTCTCGAGGCGCTGGGAGATGATGTCCTGATGGGGAGAGAAGGTGTCGTAGGGCAGGGTTTCCCAGTCCGGGAACATCAGCACAGGCAAGCCCTGATCTGCCAGCAGGAACTGCAGCTCCTGCTCGAGGCGCAGGGCACTCGGGGTATCGGCGGTCACCAGCAGGACGGGGCGGTCGGCCTCCTGGGTGAGGCGGGCGGCAACCAGCGAGAGGCTGCTGCCTGTCAACTGGCCGAGCGTTAACTTTTGGCCCGCCTTGGCGGGCAAGGCGGGAAGCTTCATTGGCATCATTCGATTCTTTTAACGTTGGCGGTCTTGCGCACGAAGTTTGAGTTGCTTGGATTGCACATGCAGGCTGGCACGCACCAGCAGTTCGCGGTCATCCTCGCGGATCCGCACATAGTCGAGCACCACGTGCATGCCGTGCTCGCTCGGTTCCAGCTGCTTGACCTGGCCGTAGCAGTAGATGGCGGAAGCCTCTTCCCGCAGGAAGATCTTGAGCCGCACTATCTGGTGCAGGTGCGGCGGCTCGCCATGACCCTGGCGTGGATGCAGGTAAGTGAGCTGGCCGGCGCCAAAGCGCAGGGTGTGGAAGCGATGCTCGGGGTGATCCTGCACCGACAGCACATAGCCCATGATCATGTCGATCTTGCGGGACTGCTGATTGACTATCTCCACCAGGTCGTGCATCGACTCGTTCTGGTTGCGCATCAGGCGACTGGTCACCATGTCGATGGAGGTGATGGAGGAGGCGATGCGAAAGGGTTCGGGCAGTTCGGCTTCCAGTGCCTCCAGCGTCGGTAGATGAAAGTCACCGGGCATGGGGATCACATTGACCGGGGTGGCATGGGTGACGCTGAAGAACTGTTCCTGCATGGAGGCTATCCCTTGTTGTCATGGACGGTTTCCCTTTATTATCCGGTATCTTATTTTGTTGGCAACGTAGATATCCTTGAAGACTGGACTTTTTCAGCCGCTGTCGCTGGCCATAGGCCTTCGCTACGCAGGCTCACGACGCAGTAACCGCTTCGTTTCATTCATCTCCCTGTTCTCCACCTTTGGTATCGCCATCGGGGTCGCGGCCCTGATGGTGGTCATCTCTGTGATGAACGGCTTCGAGGGGCAGCTCAAGGGGCGCATCCTGGGGGTGATCCCCCATGTGGTGGTGACCAATCAGGCTGGCCGCATCGACGCCCAGCCCGCAGGCTTGCCCGATCTGGCCAAATTGCCCCATGTGATCGCCAGCGCCCCCATGCTCGACAGCGAAGGCATGCTGCAGAGCCCGGGTCAGCTCACCGGCGTCAGCGTGCAGGGCATAGATCCGGCCCGCTGGCCAAAGGATGACATACTGCACGCCCAGATGCAGATGGGGCGCCTCGACAGCCTGCAGCGCGGTGAATACCACATAGTGCTGGGGCAGGGGGTGGCCAATCGCCTCAAGGTCTCCATGGGCGATCAGGTTCGTCTGATCCTGACCGAAGGCACCCGTTTTACCCCCTTTGGCCGGGTGCCGGCCCAGCGGCTGTTTACCGTCTCCGGGATCTTCGGGGTTGGTGCCGACGTGGACAGCCAGGTCGCGCTGATCGCGCTGGGGGATGCCCAGCGTCTGCTGCGCCTGCCGACAGAAACCGTCGGCGGCATTCGGCTCTGGCTGGACGATCCCTTCGCTGCCGATCAGGTGATCAAGACGGCGCTGCCGGACGGACTGGAGTGGCAGGACTGGCGCCGCGAGCGCGGCGAGCTGTTCCAGGCCGTTGCCATGGAGAAGCGCATGATGGGGCTGATGCTGGTGCTGATCATCGCGGTCGCCACCTTCAACATCCTCTCCGCCCTGGTGATGGTGGTCACCGACAAGGAAGGGGAGGTGGCCATCTTGCGCACCATGGGCATGAGCGAGGCAGGGATAGTCAAGATCTTCATGGTGCTCGGCGCCTCCAGCGGTGTGATCGGCGCCCTGCTCGGCGGTCTGGCCGGGCTCGGCCTCTCGCTTGGCCTAAATCCCCTGCTCGATGCGGTGGGGCTCAACCTCTACATGACGGCCGGTGGCAGCGGTCTGCCGGTGATAGTGGAGCCGGCTCAGGTCATCACCATCTTGCTGGGGGCCGTGCTGCTCAGCTTCAGCGCCACCCTCTACCCTGCGGCCCGTGCGGCGCGGGTGAAACCGGCCGAGGCGCTGCGTTATGAATAATTCATCTTCTCTTGTTACATCCGGCGTTAGTGGAGCCCCGTTTATGAATGAACCCTTCTCCTGTGAACCTCTGCTGCGTTGCCAGGCACTGAATCATGTCTATAAAGAGGGCGAGCTGGAGACCCAGGTGCTCAAGGGGATCGACTTGTCCGTCGCCCCCAGCGAAATGCTGGCGGTGGTGGGCAGTTCGGGCTCGGGCAAGACCACGCTGCTGCACCTGATGGGAGCGCTGGACAATCCGTCGAGCGGCGCCGTGCTGTTCAAGGGGCAGGATATCCATCACTGGGACAGTCGCACTCAGGCGAAGTTTCGCAATCAGGAGCTGGGCTTCGTCTACCAGTTCCACCACCTGCTCGCCGAGTTCACCGCGCTGGAGAACACCGCCATGCCGCTGCTGATCGCCGGCGAGTCTGTGGCCAGCGCCACCGACAAGGCGACACGCATGCTGGGGCGGGTGGGGCTCTCCCATCGCCTGAATCACAGACCCTCCGAGCTCTCGGGTGGCGAACGCCAGAGGGTGGCCATCGCCCGCGCCCTGGTCAATGAGCCGAGCCTGGTGCTGGCGGACGAGCCCACCGGCAACCTGGATCACGCCAGCGCCACCGCCGTCTACGAGCTCTTGTGCGAGCTCAACCGCGAGCTGGGCACGGCATTTGTGGTGGTCACCCATGATCTCAGCCTGGCTGCCAAGCTCCATCGGCGGGTGACCCTGGTGAGCGGCATCATGGCGGAGGTCGCCTGATGTTCAAACCGCTGCCCCTGTTTCTGGGCCTGCGTTACAGCCGCTCCCGTCGTCGCAACGGCTTCATCGCCTTTATTTCCGCCTCCTCTCTCATCGGTATCGCCCTCGGGGTGATGGCGCTCATTCTGGGCTTGTCTGCCATGAACGGGTTTGAGCGGGAGCTCAAAGACAGGGTGCTCTCAGTGGTGCCTCATGGCGAGCTGATGGGGATGGAGGCACCGTTGCCCAATTGGCCCAAGTTGCGGGATTACCTGCTGGCCCAGCCCGGCGTGGAAGCCGCCGCGCCCGTCATCCGGCTCGATGGGTTGCTGGAGCACGGCAATGCCCTCAAGGGATTGCAGGTGCGCGCCGTGCTGCCCGAGCTCGAAGCCAATCTGTCCGATGCGGGCAAGTACATGACGGGGCGCGGTCTGCGCGAGCTGCAGGCCGGTGAGCACGGGCTCATTCTCGGCAAGACCATAGCCGACAAGCTGGGGGTCACCATCGGGGATACGGTCGCCCTCTTGCTGCCCCAGGCGGGCGATGCGTCCGCCATCAAGAACCCGAAACGGGAATCCCTCAAGGTGGTGGGACTGCTGGAGATCGGCGGCCAATTAGATGGCGTGTTGGGCTTTATGCACCTGGCCGATGCCCAGGCCATCACCGGCATGGGCAGTGCGGTGGAGGGCTTCAGCCTCAAGGTGAACGACGTGCTCAAGGCGCAGTCCATCACTGTGGCCGCCGCCCAGAAATTCCCGCACTACGTCTACATCAGCAGCTGGATGAGCCGCCAGGGCTATCTCTATCAGGACATCCAGATGGTGCGTACCGTCATGTACGTGGTGATGCTGATGGTGGTGGCGGTGGCCTGCTTCAACATAGTCTCCACCCTGGTGATGGCGGTGAACGAGAAGCGCAGCGAGATCGCCATCTTGAAGACCATGGGGGCGAGCCCGGGCCAGATCCGGCTCACTTTCGTCATTCAGGGCATGGTGAACGGGGTGCTCGGCGCCTTGCTCGGGGCCCTGCTCGGCGGCCTGCTCTCCAGCAAGCTGACCCAGATCCTGAGCTTCATCGAGGGGCTGATAGGCCACAGGTTCCTCAACCCCGACATCTACTTCATCGACTTCCTGCCGACCGAACTGCACATGCAGGATCTGCTGATCGTGACCGGCGCGGCCATGCTGATGAGCCTGCTGGCGACGCTTTACCCTGCCTGGCGGGCGAGTGGCCTGGTGCCGTCCCGGGAGCTGGGACATTGATGCACGGCAGCTGATTGGCTGATAAAGAACGAAGGGCCCGCCGGTGCAAACCGGCGGGCCCTTCTGTTTTCTGGTCGTTTGGACTGACTTAGTGGGCGTTTAGCTCATCCAGCGGCAGCGAGAAGCTGGCCACGAAGACGTCGGTGAAGTAGCGCATCTGCGGGCTCATCCTTGCTTCCAGCATGGCTTCGAGGCGCTTGCGCGCCGGTTCGAACTCCCGGTTGCCAGCGTTGATCTCCTCCAGACACTTGGTATAGGCGCAGAGGGTATCGGCATCCTTCACCAGCCGGGCCAGCTCGGCATCCTGCGCGCCCGAGTCCAGCAGGGGGCGAAAATCCTCCACCAGTTCCGGCGGCAGCATGGCCAGCAGGCGCTGCTCGGCGGCCAGCTCTATCTTCTTGTACTCCCGGGCAATTTCGGGATTGAAGTACTTGACCGGGGTCGGCAGATCGCCGGTCAGCACCTCGCTGCTGTCGTGATAGAGCGCCATCACGGCGGCGCGATCCGCATCGACCTTGCCCCCAAACAGCCGATTGTGGATGAGCCCGAGGGCGTGGGCCACCATGGCTACCTGCAGGCTGTGCTCGGCGATGTTTTCGGGTTGTATGTTGCGCATCAGCGGCCAGCGATAGATGAGCTTCATGCGGGCGAGATTGGCGAAAAAGTGGCTGGAAAGCATGGCAGGCCTCGGATGGTGGCAATGAAAAAGGGCAGACCCTAGTCTGCCCTTTTTTTGCGGCGCAGGCAGCTTGCCTGTGCGATTTTCGTGGTGCTCAGCGAATGTAGCGACCGGATTCGGCTTCGTGGTTGGTCACCACCATCTGCCCTATGGGGGCAAGGGCAATCAGCGCCAGCTTGAGGTGCTGGATGCCGAACGGGATACCTATGATGGTCACGAAGCAGGCAAGCGCCGAGGCGATGTGGCCGATGGCCAGCCAGATCCCGATCACCAGGAACCAGAGGATGTTGCCAATCAGCCCCAGGGTACCTGTGCCTATGTCACTCTGCCCCGTCATGCTCTTGCGGCTCACCGCCTGCTTGCCAAACGGGAAGAAGGTGAAGGTGCCGATGACGAAGCAGGCGCGACCCCAGGGGATCCCGATCAGCGAGACAAAGCAGAGCAGCCCGGCCAGCCACCAGGCCAGCCCCATGAAGACGCCCCCCAGTACAAACCAGAGCAGGTTAAACAAGAAGCGGAAAAAGGCCATGTTGGTCACTCCAGACTCATAAATTTGGCTGTCACCATAGCGAGCAGCAGCCATGGACGCAATGGTTGATGTGATGGGGTGGACAATTTGGGTCGCAGCCTGCGAACCGGGTGGCTTTTTAGCGGGAAATGAGGTGAAAAAGTAGGCCTTTGCGCGAAAAAAGGTGAGCAAGTGCAAATTCTTGTGCATTGCGCGCTTGAAGTCGGGCCTGGGCTTCCCCATATAAGAGTCAGATTTGCGCGAATTGTGCCATCGGCACCCCCGTTGGGGGATGTGTGGCTCGACTCGACCAAAGTGCGCCGCTATAATGTCGCGTCATATTTTCTCATCACAAAGACAGTCGTTGTCTTTATAAACAGGAAGACTCCGGGCTTTGCCCAGGGGCAATAAGGGTCAGCACACAGTGCTGAGTTGAACGAGGTAAAAGAATGCAAGTTTCTGTAGAGACAACCCAGGGTCTGGAACGCCGTCTTACCATCACTGTACCGGCTGCTACCGTTGACGCTGCCGTGCGTAAAGAATTGAATGGCCTGGCCAAAACCCGCCGTATCGACGGTTTCCGTCCTGGCAAGGCTCCGGTAACCATCATCAAGAAGATGTTCGGTGCCATGGCTCACGCTCGCGTTGCTGATGAAATGATGCAGAGCAACTTCATCAAGGCCATCATCGAAAACAAACTGAGCCCGGCCGGTGCCCCGACCATGGATCCGAAAGAGATTCAGGAAGGTCAGGACTTCGTATTCAGCGCCACTTTCGAAGTGTACCCCGAGTTTGAAGTGGCTGGCCTCGAGACCATCAAGGTCGAGAAGCCGGTTGCGACCGTCAAGGATGAAGATCTGGCCAACATGATCGACACCCTGCGCAAGCAGCACGCCACCTGGGCTGATGTTGATGCCGCCGCTGCCGATGGCATGCGTGTGACCATGGACTTCATCGGTTCCATCGACGGTGAAGAGTTCGACGGCGGCAAAGCCGAAGGCTTCAACCTGGTACTGGGTGCCGGCCGCATGATCCCTGGCTTCGAAGACGCCATCATGGGCAAGAAAGCAGGCGACGAGTTCACCATAGACGTGACCTTCCCGGCTGACTACCACGCCGAAAACCTGAAAGGCAAGGCGGCCAAGTTTGCCTCCAAGCTGAACAAGGTTGAAGAGCAGATCCTGCCTGAGCTGACCGAAGAGTTCGTCAAGCGTTTCGGCATCGAGAGCGGCAACGTTGAAGAGCTGAAAGCCGAAGTGCGCAAGAACATGGAGCGCGAACTGGCTCAAGCCCTGAAAAACAGCGTGAAAGAGCAAGTGCTGAACGGCCTGGTTGAAGCCAACCAGATCGATCTGCCGAAGGCTGCCGTTGCTCAGGAAATCGATACCCTGCGTCAACAGGCCCTGCAGCGTTTCGGTGGTTTCCAGGGCGGCAACGCACCTGAGCTGCCGGCCGAGCTGTTCCAGGCCCAGGCCGAGCGTCGTGTTCGCGTAGGTCTGCTGCTGGGTGACGTCATCCGCACCAACGAGATCAAGGCTGACGATGCCCGCGTGACCAGCATCATCGAGTCCATGGCCACTGCCTACGAAGATCCGAAGGAAGTGATCGAGTACTACCAGAAGAATGAGCAAATGCTGAATGGCGTGCGCAATCTGGCGGTTGAAGATCAAGCCATCGACCTGATCCTGTCCAAGGCGCAAGTGAGCGAGAAAGAAGTTGCCTTTGACGAAGTGATCAACAAGTCCGGTGCCGCTGCCTAAGAACATTTGACTTAAGGTCAAGACTGTTAAGTATAATGGCTCGTGTGATCTCCACTCGGGCCATTTTATTTTAGGGACAATGCCTTATGTACAAGAACTATAACGATGTGACTGAATCCCCACGCAATGCGCTCATCCCCATGGTGGTAGAGCAAACTGCAAAAGGGGAGCGTTCCTACGACATCTATTCTCGTCTGCTGAAGGAGCGGGTGATCTTCCTGACCGGTCAGGTCGAGGATCACATGGCGAATCTGGTGGTAGCCCAGCTGCTGTTCCTGGAGTCAGAGAACCCTGATCAGGACATCAGCATCTACATCAACTCTCCGGGTGGTGCCGTCACGGCCGGCATGTCCATTTATGACACCATGCAGTTCATCAAGCCGGATGTCAGTACAGTTTGCATGGGGCAGGCCTGCTCCATGGGCGCCTTCCTGCTGGCCGGTGGTGCCAAGGGCAAGCGTTTCTGCCTGCCCAATGCCCGCGTGATGATCCATCAGCCGTTGGGCGGTTTCCAGGGCCAGGCATCTGACATCCAGATCCATGCCCAGGAGATCCTGAAGATCAAGAATACCCTGAACGATCGTCTGGCCTTCCACACCGGACAGGACATGGCCACCATAGAGCGTGATACCGACCGTGACAATTTCATGTCGGCCGATCAAGCCGTGGCCTATGGCCTGGTAGACGGTATCCTGAGCCAGCGCGGCTGAGCAGGGTGTCCCGGACTGTTGTAAACTCAACAGGACGATCCATCCTCTATTGATAAAACGAGGTTGCTGAATGACAGAAAAACGCAAGGGTGAGGGTGATAAGCTGCTCTACTGCTCTTTTTGCGGCAAAAGCCAGCATGAAGTGCGCAAGCTGATCGCTGGCCCTTCCGTCTACATATGTGATGAGTGTGTCGAGCTGTGCAACGACATCATCCGCGAAGAGATCCGCGAGATCTCTCCCAAGCGCGATGGTAGCGAGCTGCCGACCCCTCATGAAATCCGTGCTCACCTGGATGACTATGTGATCGGGCAGGAATATGCCAAGAAGGTGTTGGCCGTCGCCGTCTACAACCACTACAAGCGTCTGCGCAACAGCAGCGAAGCCGGTGGTGTGGAGCTGGGCAAGTCCAACATTCTGCTGATTGGCCCGACCGGTAGCGGCAAGACCCTGCTGGCCGAGACACTCGCTCGTCTGCTGGATGTGCCCTTCACCATGGCCGACGCCACCACCCTGACCGAAGCCGGTTATGTGGGCGAAGACGTGGAGAACATCATCCAGAAGCTGCTGCAAAAGTGTGACTACGACGTAGAGAAGGCCCAGCGTGGCATCGTCTACATCGACGAGATCGACAAGATCTCCCGCAAGTCAGACAACCCCTCCATCACCCGCGACGTGTCCGGGGAAGGGGTGCAGCAGGCCCTGCTCAAGCTGATCGAAGGCACTATTGCTTCCGTCCCGCCGCAAGGTGGACGCAAGCACCCGCAGCAGGAGTTCTTGCAGGTCGATACCTCCAAGATCCTCTTCATCTGTGGTGGCGCCTTTGCCGGTCTGGACAAGGTCATCGAGCAGCGTTCCGTCAAGGGCACCGGCATAGGGTTTGGCGCTGACGTCAAATCCAAGAATGCCAGAGCGACCCTGAGCGAGAACTTCGCCAAGGTGGAGCCGGAAGATCTGATCAAATACGGTCTGATCCCCGAGTTCATCGGTCGTCTGCCCGTGGTCGCGACCCTGACCGAACTGGACGAGGCTGCCCTCATCCAGATCCTGAAAGAGCCGAAAAACGCGCTGACCAAGCAATATGCCGCGTTGTTCGATCTGGAAGGGGTGGAGCTGGAGTTCCGTGACGACGCCTTGAACGCCATTGCGCGCAAGGCGATGGAGCGGAAAACCGGTGCCCGTGGTCTGAGATCCATAGTGGAAGCCGTGCTGCTCGATACCATGTATGACCTGCCTTCTCTGGATGGCGTCAGCAAGGTGGTGATCGACGAGACGGTGATCAAAGGGGACTCCGCGCCCTTGATGATCTACGAAAATCCCGAGACCCAGGCCGCTGCATCAGAGTAACAGTCTGATTTTTAATCAAATGAAAGGGGCTTTTTGCCCCTTTCATGCTTTTTACGGTTTCGGCGATTGAATCTCATCTCTGCGCCCCCATATACTCAGCCAAGCGCTTTGCCAACGGTATAACAAGCCGAGAGGACATATATGAACCTAGAGCGTTCAGAACGCATCGAGATTCCCGTCCTGCCTCTTCGTGACGTGGTGGTTTACCCCCACATGGTCATTCCACTCTTTGTGGGGCGGGAAAAATCCATTCGCTGTCTGGAAGCGGCCATGGAGCAGGACAAGAAAGTTCTGCTGGTGGCCCAGAAGGACGCATCAACCGATGAGCCGACGGTCGAGGAGATCTTCTCCGTCGGGACAGTGGCCAATATTCTGCAGATGCTCAAGCTGCCGGATGGCACCGTCAAGGTGCTGGTGGAGGGTGGCCAGCGTGCCCGTCTTGAGCGGATGATCGATGACAAGGACTTCTTCGTCGGTGAGGCGCAGTACATCGCCTCCACTGCCATCGACGAGAAGGACCAGGATGTGCTGGTGCGCTCCGCCATCGGTCAGTTTGAAGGCTATATCAAGCTCAACAAGAAGATCCCGCCCGAGGTACTGACCTCGATTTCGGCGATCGACGACGCTGCGCGTCTGGCCGATACCATGGCCGCGCACATGCCGCTCAAGCTCGAAGACAAGCAGAAGGTGCTGGAAATCGCCTCTGTGTCCGAGCGCATCGAGTTTCTGATGGCGATGATGGAGTCGGAGATTGACCTGCTGCAGGTCGAGAAACGCATCCGCACTCGCGTCAAGAAGCAGATGGAGAAGAGCCAGCGTGAGTACTACCTCAACGAGCAGATGAAGGCCATCCAGAAAGAGCTGGGTGAGCTGGAAGACAGCCCGGATGAATTCGAAGCCCTCAATCGCAAGATTGAAGAGGCGGGGATGCCGGAGGAGGCCCGTGACAAGGCCCAGGCCGAGCTCTCCAAGCTGAAGATGATGTCTCCCATGTCTGCCGAAGCCACCGTAGTGCGCAGCTACGTCGACTGGATGGTGCAGGTGCCGTGGAAGGCGCGTTCCAAGGTCAAGAAAGACCTTGGCAAGGCGCAAGAGGTGCTGGACGCGGATCACTTTGGCCTGGAGAAGGTCAAGGATCGCATCCTCGAGTATCTGGCGGTGCAGGCGCGGGTGAACAAGCTCAAGGGCCCCATCCTCTGTCTGGTCGGGCCTCCCGGTGTGGGCAAGACCTCGCTGGGCCAGTCCATCGCCAAGGCGACCGGTCGCAAGTACGTGCGCATGGCGCTCGGCGGCGTGCGTGACGAGGCGGAGATCCGCGGTCACCGTCGTACCTATATCGGTTCCATGCCCGGCAAGCTGATCCAGAAGATGGCGAAGGTTGGCGTGAAGAACCCGCTGTTCCTGCTCGATGAAATCGACAAGATGAGCTCGGACATGCGCGGCGATCCCGCTTCCGCCTTGCTGGAAGTGCTGGATCCGGAACAGAACAACAGCTTCAACGATCACTACCTGGAAGTGGATTATGACCTGTCGGACGTGATGTTCGTGGCCACCTCCAACTCCATGAACATCCCGGGTCCGCTGCTGGACCGGATGGAAGTGATCCGTCTCTCCGGTTACACCGAAGACGAGAAGCTCAACATTGCCAAGCAGCATCTGGTTGCCAAGCAGATCCAGCGCAACGGCCTGAAAGAGTCCGAGATCACCATCGAAGATTCTGCCCTGGTCGGGGTGATCCGCTACTACACCCGCGAGGCGGGGGTGCGGAATCTGGAGCGCGAGATCTCCAAGATTTGTCGCAAGGCGGTCAAGCGCATCCTGCTGGACAAGAGCATCAAGCATGTTCAGGTCAATCAGGCCAACCTCAAGGAGTTCCTCGGGGTACAGCGTTTCGATTACGGCAAGGCCACCGACCAGAACCAGGTGGGTCAGGTATGTGGTCTGGCGTGGACCGAAGTGGGGGGCGATCTGCTCACCATCGAGACCACCAACATGCCGGGCAAGGGCAAGCTCACCTACACCGGTTCGCTCGGTGACGTGATGCAGGAGTCCATCCAGGCCGCCATGACGGTGGTGCGGGCCCGTGCCGAGAAGCTGCGCATCAATGCGGACTTCTACGAGAAGCGCGATATCCACGTGCACGTGCCGGAAGGGGCGACCCCGAAAGACGGTCCGAGCGCCGGTATCGCCATGTGTACCGCCCTGGTCTCCAGCTTGACCGGCAATCCGGTCCGTGCTGATGTGGCCATGACGGGGGAAATCACCTTGCGCGGCGAAGTCTTGCCCATCGGCGGTCTCAAAGAGAAGCTGCTGGCGGCGCATCGCGGTGGCATCAAGCGTGTGCTGATCCCGAAAGAGAACGAGCGGGACCTCGAGGAGATCCCGGACAACGTCAAACAAGACCTTGAAATCTATCCGGTTCGCTGGATTGACGAGGTGCTGGAACTGGCGTTGCAGGACAATCCGCAGGGGTTTGAGCGCGTTTCTGTCGTGTAAATGTTGATGCGCCGCAAATTTGGCGCATTCGGGGGGTGGTTAAGGCTTGCATGCGCCGGGTAACGGAAGTAGCCTTGACCACCGATCGGGTACTCATGATGAGTCGCAATGCGTGATGTGGCGCGGGTTTGCGCTAGATTGTCACTTGCAACTGATCAGGAGGCTTGCTATAAAACCTCCACTTGTTGTGGCCAGGGAAATCGGCGCCGCAGCGATGTTCGATAAAAGGGGAATATAAGAGTGAATAAATCTCAACTGATTGACAAGATTGCAGACGGTGCTGATATCTCCAAAGCCGCTGCTGGCCGTGCGCTGGATGCTTTCATTGACGCCGTTGGTGAAGCCCTGAAAGAGGGTGACCAGGTTGCTCTGGTGGGTTTCGGTACTTTCGCCGTGCGCGAGCGTGCTGCCCGTTCTGGCCGTAACCCGCAAACTGGCGCGACCATCGAAATCGCCGCTGGTAAAGTTCCTGCCTTCAAAGCCGGTAAGGCCCTGAAAGACGCTGTCAACTAAGTCCGGGCGCTGATATCACATCGGCCACCGTCCTTGGTCGCAGACCAGACAAGTGAGAGGGCTCTCCCTCATACTGATTGACCAAGGCGCATCGCAATCGGTGCGCCTTTTCATTATTTACGCCCATCGAGTTCGGGAGCATAAGTACAAACATGATGTTGGATAAACTACGCGAAGGGGCGCAGGGCAAGGTAGCCAAGGTTATCTTGGGCCTGATCATCCTCTCCTTTGCCTTGGCCGGTGTAGGTAGCTACCTCAATGGCCCGGCACGTACCGCCCCCGCCACCGTCAACGGCAATGAGATCAGCTCGGCTGCGCTGGAAAATGCCTATCGCAACGAGCGGGCCCGCATGGAATCCCAAATGGGGGAGTCTTTCAGCCAGTTGGCCGCCAATCCCGATTACATGAAGCAGTTCCGCCGCGGTGTGCTGGACCGGCTGATCGATCAGGCCCTGTTTGACAGCAAGGCCCGCGAGCTGGGTCTGCGCGTCAGCGATGAGCAGATCAAGCAGGCCATCGTCGCCATGCCGGAGTTTGCCGAAGATGGCAAATTCAACAATGACCGCTACCTGCAGCTGATTCGTCGTGCCGGCATGACCCCCGAGATGTTCCGTGACTCTCTGCGCCAGGACATGGTGCGTCAGCAGCTGATGGGCGCCTTGCTGGGCTCCGAATTTGCACTCAAGGGTGAAGCCGAGCAGCTCGACCGGATCTACAACCAGACCCGGGATCTGCGCCTGGTGCGTCTGGCTGCCGCCGCCTACATGGGGGATGTTCAAGTCTCCGATGAGGAAGTGGATCAATACTACAAGACCAACAGCGCCCGTTTCATGAACGACGAGAAGGTCAAGGTCGACTATCTGCTGCTGGATGCCGCCACCCTCGGCAAGGATATCAAGGTCACCGAGCAGGATGCCCAGGATTACTACGATCAGCACCAGGACCTGTTCCAGCGTGCCGAGCGTCGTCACGTGGCGCATATCCTGATCCCGTTTGGCAAGGACGAGAAGGCGGCCGAGCAGAAGGCTGACGCCCTGCTGGCACAGGCCAAGGGGGGCGATGATTTTGCCGTGCTGGCCAAGGCCAACTCCTCCGACACCTTCTCCGCCAAGAAGGGTGGTGAGCTCGACTGGTTCGAGAAAGGGGTGATGGATCCGGCGTTCGAGAAGGCGGCCTTCGCGCTGGCCAAGGCGGGCGATCTCTCCACCGTGGTGAAGAGCCCGTTCGGCTTCCACGTCATCAAGCTGCTGGGCGTTGAAGCTGCCCAGACCAAGCCGTTTGCCGATGTGAAAGCAGAGACCATCAGCCGTCTGCAAGCTGACAAGGCCAAGGAGCTGTTCTTTGCCGAGCAGCAGAAGATGGCTGACAGCAGCTTCGAGAACCCGGATTCGCTGGATTTGACCGCCGATGCCATGGGTCTGAAGGTCATCTCCTCTGACTACTTCAGTCAGGCCGATGCGCCGGCACCGCTCAATGATCCCAAGGCGCTGTCCACAGCCTTCTCCGAGCAACTGCGCGATGACAACACCAACTCCGACGTGATCGAGCTGGCGGATGGCAAGGCCCTGGTCATGCACATCACCGGCCATCAACCGAAAGCGGCCAAACCGCTGGCGGAGATCAAGGAGCAGGTGATTGCTGCCATCAAGCACGACAAGGCCAGTGAAGTGGCCCGTGGCAAGGCGCAGGGTCTGCTGGACAAGCTGAAGGCCGGTGAGAACATCCAGGCCGATCTGACTGCACTGGGTCTGAAGGTGGAGACGCACAAGGGCGTTGCCCGCTTCACTCAGGAGATGGATCAGAACCTGTTGGCCCAGGCGTTCCGCATGCCTCATCCGCAGGATGGAAAGCCGAGCGTCGAGCTGGTGACCGAAGCCAATGGCGATCGCGTTGTGGTGGCCCTGGACAAGGTCAACGTGACCAAGGAGCCGTCCCAGATGGTCAGCCTGCTGCAAGGTCAGCTTGGCCAGGGCAAGGCTCAGGTGAGCTACAAGTCGCTGATCGACGAGCTGCGCAAAGCTGCCAAGATCGAGTACTTCACCGATGTGGAAGCCACAGTCGAATAAACCCGACCGGTTGCAACCCATTGAAAACGGCCCCGTGATGGGGCCGTTTTTTTATCTGCAGGAGTGGTGCTGAGGTCGTTATCCTGGCTGCGTTGGCTGCGTTGGCTGCGTTGGCTGCGTTGGCTGCGTTGCAGCGCAGAGCAAGGTTGATCGTCAGCAGGGGACTATCCCGGCCATAAAAAAACCGGCAATCGCTTGCCGGTTTTTTCTATTCAATCGCCTGGCTGGCGAGGCTTATACC
The DNA here is from genome assembly GCF_963899305.1 of Aeromonas sp. MR19. Lineage (NCBI taxonomy): Bacteria > Pseudomonadati > Pseudomonadota > Gammaproteobacteria > Aeromonadales > Aeromonadaceae > Aeromonas > Aeromonas sp. MR19. Next base: position 59,454 of record NZ_CAWQWZ010000011.1, on the reverse strand, counting down.
ACGCCCTGAGTGCGCAGGTAATCCTCGTAGGTACCGCCGAAGTCGCGGATGCCGTTCTCGGTCAGCTCCATGATGCGGGTCGCCAGGGACGACACGAACTCACGGTCGTGGGAGACGAAGATCAGGGTCCCCTGATACATCTCCAGCGCCAGGTTCAAGGATTCGATGGATTCCATGTCCAGGTGGTTGGTCGGCTCATCCATGATCAGGATGTTGGGACGCTGCATCATCAGCTTGCCGAACAGCATGCGACCCTGCTCGCCACCGGAGAGTACCTTGACCGGCTTCTTGATGTCGTCCTGGGTGAACAGCAGACGACCGAGCACAGAGCGCACCGCCTGCTCGTCTTCGTTGGCCTGTTTCCACTGGGCCATCCAGTCGAACACGTTGAGATCGGTGTCGAAGTCCTCGGCGTGATCCTGGGCGTAGTAGCCGATCTGGGCGTTTTCGGACCACTTGATGGTGCCGCTGTCCGGTGCCAGCTCGCCCATGAGGGTCTTGATCAGGGTGGATTTACCGATACCGTTGGTACCCAGAATGGCGACCTTCTCGCCCACTTCCAGCATCATGCTCAGGCCCTTGAACAGGGGCGCTTCACCGTAGCCCTTGGCAACGCCTTCCACTTCCAGGATGTTGCGGTAGAGCTTCTTCTCCTGCTCGAAGCGGATGAAGGGGTTCTGACGGCTGGAGACCTTCACTTCCTCGATCTTGATCTTGTCGATCTGCTTGAGGCGGGAGGTGGCCTGGCTCGACTTGGAGGCGTTGGCGCTGAAACGGGAGACGAAGGATTGCAGATCGGCGATCTGGGCCTTCTTCTTGGCGTTGTCGGAGATCAGACGCTCGCGGGCCTGGGTGGCCGCCGTCATGTAGTCGTCGTAGTTGCCCGGGTAGACGCGCAGCTCGCCGTAGTCCAGATCCGCCATGTGGGTGCAGACGGAGTTCAGGAAGTGACGGTCGTGAGAGATGATGATCATGGTACTTTCACGATCGTTCAGCACCTGCTCCAGCCAGCGAATGGTGTTGATGTCCAGGTTGTTGGTCGGTTCGTCCAGCAGCAGGATGTCGGGATTGGAGAACAGCGCCTGTGCCAGCAGCACCCGCAGCTTCCAGCCCGGTGCCACTTCGCTCATGGGGCCGTTGTGCAGCTCGATGGGAATGCCGGCACCCAGCAGCAGCTCGCCTGCGCGGGCCTCGGCGGTGTAACCGTCATACTCGGCGACCAGGCCTTCCAGCTCGGCGGCCTTCATGTAGTCGTCGTCGGTGGCTTCCAGGTTGGCGTAGATGGCATCGCGCTCGGCGATGGCGGCCCACAGCTCGTTGTGGCCCATCATGACCACGTCCAGCACGCGCATCTCTTCGTAGGCGAACTGATCCTGGCGCAGCTTACCGATGCGCTCATTGACGTCCAGGCTCACATTACCGCCAGTGGGCTCAAGGTCGCCACCGAGGATCTTCATGAAGGTGGACTTGCCACAGCCGTTGGCGCCAATCAGGCCATAGCGGTTGCCGCCGCCAAACTTGACGTTGATGTTCTCGAACAGCGGCTTGGCGCCGAATTGCATGGTGATATTGTTGCTGCTTAACATAGGGTTTAAATAAAATCCTTAATTATCAATGCATTATTGCACTGGTTAGAAACTTTGGGGCGCTATTGGGGCAAATGCCCATTTTTTTGCATTGCACTCCAGATCAAGTCGGCCTCACTGCGGCTGGCGGATTCGATCCATTTTCCATAGACCTCTTGCAACATCCTTGCTGAGCTGTGGCCCATTTGTTCAGCTATGAACGCAAGATTTCCGTGAGCAGTAATATTCCAACTGGCAAAAGTATGCCGAAGTTGATAGGCACGACGATACCGAACCCCTGACTTTTTGATTGCTGCTCGCCATGGAGCCACCAGGAAAACTGCGGAGTAAAACGGTGGTCTACCTGGTACAAGCTTGGTTGGACGAAATACTGGGCGCAATGTTTGGCGCACGATCATGCCACCTGGCAAGTGCATGTCAATCTTTGCGTCCGAAAGTGCCCCAGTTATCTTCAATTGTTCCTGTAATGCGGCCAGCGCCGGCGGCATCAGATGCACTATTCGTGTGCGATTGGTCTTCGGCAGTTTGAATTGCATCTTCTGCTGAGTGATGTTGCGCCGGATGTGGAGCACGCGCCGCTCTACATCGACATCCTCCCAGCTTAGAGCGCGTAACTCACCGGGGCGGATACCGGTATAGGCCAGCACCAGCAGCATGTTCCTGAATTGCTTATTAGAGGTCACCTCCAGCAGCTTTTGAAACTCCCAGTGCTCAAAAGGGTCTGCGCTCTTTCCTGCACTTAACTTTGCAGCATGGACGCGGACATCAAATTCTCTTTCGATAAGCTCATTTCTGGCTGCCCAGTGCAGTAAGTTCCCCACATGCCCTAGGTAGGTTTTGACTGATCTTGGTTGGCAATCACTGAGCAAGTCGTTGCGCAGTCTCTCGATATGCATAGGCAACAAGTCGGCGATACGCATTTCTTGGCCAAGCAGGAGGGTCATTCTGCGAAAGGCGCTGAGGTATGAGCGTTTGGTCGAGATACCGACTGTCGGGCCTACGCTCTCGATGAACGCTGTGATGGCTTCAGACAGGGTCATCCTGGTGGTATTTTTCACACCTAGGCGTATGAAGGACTTGGAGTTGGGGAAGTGCTTGGCATAGTCGAAATTGCCCAGTGCGATCTCGTGTTTAATCGCAGCAAGTTTGTTTGCTGCGAATTTGACGTTAGCCTTGGTCAGGGGGATATTGAGGACTTCACGGCAGCGGTGGCCCTTGTAGCTGAAACACAGTCGCAGTTTGTTGCCGTGCACCTCTATCCCAGTCAGTCCTGCTACCAGGGTGATCAGGTTATCTACTGCGTTGACTCTACCCACTTGTCGTACTCCTCAATGCTGTAGCGAACCTGTCCGTCAGGGCCATATTTCCAGATCACTCCCTCTGCCCATTCACCTTTAAGGCGACGGCCCTCGGCAGCCTTTTCTGTCATTCCTGTGAGTGCTTCGAATAGGCGCGGTCTTATCCATCGAGCGCAGGGGTAGATGTAGTTGTGTCGCATGTGGTCCTCGATTTAAGCATCTCCGCGAGCCGGTAACGCCCGCGGGTGTTGTAGTAGAAGGTTTGAACTTGTTTGCGTGAGTGTGACGCTTGGTCAAGGCGGAACTCTCCAAACTCCGGAGTTTTCAACTTGTGCAGGTTGGCGAGCCGGCCGATAGCTTGTGCGCTGACCCCCAGCTCGGTGGCGCTCCAGAGCTGGCCGGCAATCCGGGGCGCTTCGATAGGCAGATCGAAGTGAGCCAGGATGCGGCCGATCTCGGCGAGCTTGGCCGATCGGGAAAGGGTGGGGGAGCGTACGGTGCTGACCAGATCATTGAGCAGCTGGCTGTCTTGGTCGATGGTTAGTTGCAGTTGTTGCATGGCGTGGCCCTCCTGTTCTTGAGGATGGGGCGCCAATTGGATTGAAGGAAGGGCCGTCATTTGAGCTCCTGGAAATTTGGGAACTCAAAGCTGGTTCTCTAGCTATGCCCTCCAGCCGCGGTACCCGATATAACCAGGATCCCGCACTCGCCGAAATGGTAGGACAGGGAGATGGGCAATCAGGATCTTTAGCTGGGGGTTATCTGGCTGGCTGTCGATAGTGACTTTGGCTCCGGGGTTGATGCGCATGTATCGTTCCCGTACATCTGTAGCTTCTTCTCGGGTCAACCCAGGTGGGATGATGGGCTTTCTGTAGCGCATGGCTCACCTCCGAAGCCTTTGGTGGCTCTGTGTTTGCAGGAAGTGAATCTTGCAGGCCGCGGCTTCGGCGGTTTGCCGATCGCATATCGTGCCTCCTGGGAGGACGAACATGTCGGGCTGCTTGGGGTGAGGCATGACGACGCCAAACCCAATAACTACTGCACCGCAGTAGGGGCTTTCTGTCTTTTGCATGAGAGTCCTATGAGTTATCCACTGTTTCTGTGTGGCTGTAGTGGTCAACTAAATCCGGACACACAGTTAAGCCGATTCTCGGCCTCTGCTGGCGGTATCCCATCATTGTGTTGATGTGGACGCCGCCAGTTATAGTAATCCATCAGGTAGGAACTGATATCCCGCTTCGCTTCCCGCAGGCTCATGTACCCCGTGGTCGGAAGCCATTCCGTCTTAAGGCTCCTGAACAGCCGCTCCATCGGCGCGTTATCCCAGCAGTTGCCACGCCGACTCATGCTCTGGGTCATGCGATAGCGCCACAGCCGTTGCCGAAATACCCGACTGCCGTATTGGCTCCCCTGGTCGGAGTGAAACAGCACACCGGACGGACAACCTCGTTGCTGATACGCCATCTCGAGCGCTTTCACGGCCAAGTCAGCATCAGGTCTGTCAGACATTGACCAGCTCACGACCCGCCGGGTATGGAGGTCGAGCACCACCGCCAAGTATTGCCAGCGACCGCCGGCCCACACGTAAGTGATATCGCCACACCACACCTGATTGGGCTGTGGGACAGCAAATTCACGCACCAGCAGATTCGGGATGTCCGGTCGTTCAGCCCGGGCGACCTTGTAGGCATGAGAGCCGGGTTGCTTGGAGGTCAGCCCGGCTTCCTTCATCAGACGACGCACCTTGAACCGGCCAATCTGATGCCCCAGCTCCCGCATCATCGACATCAAGGCCCGGCTGCCAGCTGAGCCTCTGCTCTCGTTGAACAGGCGCCGCAACTCACTTCTTTGTTGCACCCGCTCACGGTCAATTGTGCGCCTGCGAGCCAGATAGTCGTAAAAACAGGCGGTTGGGATACCGAAAGCGCAACAGACCAGCGTGGTGGGGGCTTGCTCCCTTAATCGGTCTATCAGCGCGTACGTTCGAGCTCGTCCGCCATCAAGAGAGCCGTAGCCTTTTTTAAAATGGCCTTTTCACGTTCAAGCCGGTTGATGCGGGCTTCCAGCTCCTGGATTTTCTGCTGCTCTGGGGTCAGAGCCTTGCTGATAGGGGTTGTGCCAATTCGTTCGGATTGAAGTTGCTGAATCCATCGGCGAAGCACGGTTTCGCCGACATCCAGTGAACGGCTGGCTTCGGGGACGGAATAGCCTTGGTCGAGCACCAGGGATGCGGCTTCCAGCTTGAACTCGGCAGTGAATGAGCGACGTAATCTTGTCATTGAACACCTCTGGTCATGGTGGCGACTGTACCACCTAAAACGGTGTCCGGGATGATTAGACCACTACAGGCTATCGGTGGATTGTTTGGGGGGATCAGGCTACAACGCTGATGGGCTCTGCTCCGGCAAGTAGCAGGGTTGATTCACTGGGGTTGAGAGTAGTGGTAATGGGTTGGTCTTCGGTTGCTGAAAATAAAAAAACCGGCACGAGGGCCGGGGTTAAGTGGAATGGTCAGCAATTAATGACAGTGCAAATCATAGGCTTCTGGGGGTTATGCCCACTTTGAGCGAATCTTTGATTCAAAGATATCTAGCATTGCTAGGTGTCGAGCCACCTCGACAAACATGGCTTCTGGGGTAATGTCATTGAGTAGCAACTTGAAGCAAGCAACGGTATTGGCACGCTCTTGCCACTGTTCGCTGCATTCGACTTGATATAATGCTTCATAAGCTGCTTGATGCTGTATATCTCCCTTCAAGTCACAGGCATAGTAGTTGATGGCAAAACGATGTCCTTCACGACCATCGAGAAACAACACCACATCAGAGTCACTTACCCAGTGTTTAAAGCCGAATCGTAAAGCGGGGTAACCACTCCAAGTGTGAATTTTTGTACCGACATCAAGTTCTTGTTCGCTGAAGTGTTGTTCCAGATAACGTACACATTGAGCTTGCAGATCCTTGACCACACTGTTCTTCAGATCCTGTATCTGCTGAATCTCGTTGAGATGGGAGAGAACAAAATTCGTGGTAGGCGTTGGGATATCGGATACGGCCATCAATGACTCCAGATGCAATAGAAACTCGCGCAGTAGGATAAGCCACTTGTTAAACGGGGTGGTTACGAAGGCTTGTCCTAGCTTGGGAGATAGGCGGTTTAGAAAATCGTGGTAGGCAACACCATACCAACCGATGGGTGATTTGCCTGAGGGAGATAGCACCAATAGCAGCTTCCGTTTGTCTCTGTAGTGCTTCGCAAGAAACGCCTCATAGTCGGAAAATGGGTTATTTTGGTGATGCCATATCTTGTTCTCAAGTGCCATGACCCATTCTTCAGATTCGAGCAGCAGGTCCAGCCTGCTGTTGGTATGGGTCGTGACCTCCCGTTGGGGTTCATTGATCAGTGATGCCGATAATTGCGCCCCTTCAGGTAGGCATTCCAGCAGGGTTTCAAGCATTAGGCTATCTAGATTGTGATCCGCATTCGGGCATAAGAAAAAGGCGAGCAGGTCACTGATTGGATTTTCATAGTGTCCTCTAGCCCCAATGGAAAAGAGATTAGGTTCTCGTTTAACGGGGGCAGGCACCATGCTAAGTTCGTCAAGCAACGAACGAAGGCGTTCTAATTTCATGGCTACTGTGTAAAAAATGAATGGGTGGCGTTAATGTAACCCTCATCATTAATGAATACGAGAGAACCATCTTCGCACAAGCATCGCTATCCGGTACCAAGTTGGTTGTCTTGTCCTAAATTTCCTCAAGTAGGGTATAGGGCTACGGCGGTTGTGGGTTCGATAACAACCAGCTGGACTTGAACGCTGTTGCTTTTGGCTTGTTTGGTCATGTTGGGTTCTTGTTTAAAACAAAGCCCGCTGCTTAGCGGGCTGATATAGAGGGGTTATGCAGCTTTCTTGGTGCTGAGCCCCAGACGGTCAACGTTTTTCTGGTAGATACCAGATGCAGACTTCTTCTGCTCATTGGTTAGCCGGGGGCCGAGCTGGCTGACTTCGGCGACAAGTGCTTTCATCTCAAACCCCGACTGAGCGAGATCCATCTTGAATAGGATATCGGCGAGTAGGTCTTCTGCTTCGAGATCCTTCGGCTCATCATCTTGTTCGCTTTGACCGCGTGCTCCCTCTGTGGAGTTAGCCGTTGGCTCATGCTCGGTGGTGACCACCTGCGCCTCTCCTTCGATCACTTGTCCCTTCTGTTGTTGGGCACGCCGTTCCGCTGCTCTGCGTGCGAGGTCAGCTTTCGCATCTGCACCACCTTGTGGGCCTTCACCTCGAGGTGTTACGTCGATCTCTTCCAGCTCATCGACCGAGTAGACCCCCAGGATAACGTCTGGCGTGTAGAGACGCGCCCACCGCTTCACACCTAAATAGGCAAGTTGCTGTTTTGGGTCATCCGCCCAAAGGGTGGAGTTCCGGGTTCGTGCCTGCTGTAACAGCAGCGTCACCTCGCGCGTCTGACCGCTGGCAAGATGCGCAATGACCTTAACTCCGCACCCTGCCTCATCCGCAAAGGTCCAGTCAGGTACGCGATACTCAACCGGTTTCCCATCCTTCTCTTTTCGGATGACCTTGAATTTGCCGATCACTCGTTCCCACGGCCCGAAAAACTCGTAGTCAAAGCGCCCCTTGATCGCACCAGAGTTGACCACCACGGCGTTGACTAACTGCGCCTCATAGCCAAGTGTGCCATTAACCAGGTGGGTTTTCTGGGCGACAGGGAAAGGGTTCATTCCCCATTGGATTGCCTGCAGGCAAATGGCGAAGCAGTCAGCCTGGTTGCCGCGTAAATGCTGGGGAACGGTTGTCTTACCGCTTGCCATCATTGTGGCCATCTTGTCGATACTCGCCATGAAGTCGACGTTCATCATCAGGCTGAGCATGTTGGCTTGGCCACGCTCATTGGCCAACACGGGGTTGGTTTCTTGGTGTGCTACTTGGTTGCTCATCATGCTGCCTCGCTACCAAAGAGATTGTCTGGGAGGGCGTCAAGCGGTTGTTCCACCTCTGGGACTTGAGTTGGAGAAAGACCACTTTCATCCTCATTGAGGGTGCTGCGCTCGGCATTGGCTTGGTATGTCGGGACTATGATTTCGCCCATACCATCATGACCTGGCCAGTAGTTGTCTTGGCTCCAGCGCACAACGTTTCGTACTGCCATATCGCGCAACTCAATTGCACGGCGCTGGTCATCTTGGCCGTAGTAGTAAACGCCGACCAAGATGGGTTTGAACACGTCCCGACCCAGGGGGCCGTCTTTCTCGACTGCGACAAATACAAAGCTCGGCTTGTGGCCAGTCAGGGTTTCATAGCCATCACAGTAGTGAGCGTCCTGTATGTGGTAGTTGTGGGCGCTGCCATCACGGGCGAAACCGCTGGGGCTGGCATTGCGTACAAACTTCAGATCAACCAGAACGTGATCGGGGCGCATCCAGTCTGGCCGGCACTTGAGCAGAGCTTTGGTTTCGGGGTGATGCCAGTAGAGGCTTGACTCAGCTACCCCTTCATCCAGCAGCACCGCAGCTTCAGGATGAGCCAAGACTGCCTCGCGATAACGCAGGGCGTGCTGATACTCATTGGCCGTCAATACCTCGCGGCCGCCAGCCTCTTGCATGAATTGCTCTTTGAGCTCTTCAAGGAGAACTGCGTCGGGGCTGAAGGTACGGATCCGCTCAGTCATTTCAGCCTTGGTGCCATTCAGAGGCAGAGGGGTGGGCAGGGCATGGATATGGGCCGCACGCTCTGCTTGCTGGATGCCCAGCAGGGCATAGTTCTCGAGCACCGCTTGATAGCCACCTGATGTTTTAATGGGCTTGGGCAGGCTGTCGTTGTGAGCTTTGATGCAGGCTTTGAGCGCGGTGGCTGTTCGTTTGTCATCTTCTCCCAGGGTTTGGAATGCTTCGGGCAACACTTCATAGGCTGCTTCGTATTCCCCCATGCTTTTGCCTGCGTCAATGGGCTTTGGCAGTTTGGCGTTGTGTTCCTCGATCGCCTGGATCAGTTCCTCGACTGCAGGCTTCTGCTCGAGGTCATCGTTGTAGGCCTGAATGATGGCCTTCATCTGTTCGGCACCACTTATGGCATCTTCTGGCCACTCAGGTTCAACAACGAATTCGCTATGGAAGTCCTCAAACTCCAGCACGACCTTGTGCAGGATCCGACCTTCACGTAGTGCTGCAGTGAGCTTCTGGTCGTTACCTTCTACTTGGTAGTAGTGATAGTGCTGGCCAGATACCAAAGCCCAATCCAAGCCGCTCTTAGATAAACCTGGCCCACCGTGGTAGGCCTCGCCGGGGATCCCGGGGTAAATGCCAGGGCCCGCAGGCTCGAACTTGGTAACAACAGCTTCGGCAATCTGGGTTTTCTGGTTGATGTTTTCCATGGTTGGTCCTCGTTTGTTAAATAGTGCGTCCATGGCAGCCAGCGCCTTATCCATAGCGTTCGCTTTAGCTGTGTCCATGCGAGCCCTGAATTCGGTGATGATGCGAAATTGACGTTGGTTGATGATGTGGAGCGGAATGGGTGGCCCAACGAGCACAGGCTTTGGAACGTCGCCTGACATCGGTTCAGGCTCTGGCCCTCGCTCGGAATAGCGATATTCGATGCCAAGGGACATGGCTAAGACTCCGTTGATCCATCTACTGGGAGTTGCTCCGCCACTTGGCCGGTCGTCAGCCAGATGAAGTGGCTAGAGAGCTCAGGGTGCTGTGCGATCAACAGCAAGGTGCCTCCGCCAATCTCCCGGTAGTTCAGCTCGTAGTTCTTGAGCGTGGTGGCTGGAATGCCCAGCATGTCGGCGAACTTCGGCCGGCTCAGCCCTAAGCGCTCCCGCAGTTGGCGCAGGCGTTTGCGGCATTCGTCATTGAGTTGGGGGATTGTCGGGTTGTTCAGTTCGGTATGCTTTTTCATGGTTGGGTCCTTTGGTGATTATCCGAAGGCGGCCACAGCTTCAACGCTATGGTGTTGCAAGCTCCACTGGAGCCGCCTTGGGATACCGGCTCGCAAGCCGGTGCCCTGTCACCTTCCTGCCCCACATTCCGGTTTGAACGGGTTAGCGGGGATCTGCCGGGCCAGCAGATTACGAGCGGTGACTGCCCAATCCTGGTTGTTAAAGAGCGAGCTCAGCCGAATTTGGCGTGAGCGAAGCCAAAGCATCCTTGCGGTGCTTGAGAAAGAGGCTTTGGCTACGGCGCTATCAGGGAAGCGCCAGGCCCGGATTCTGTGAGTGAGGCCTATGTGTAGGCTGCACCTGGGATGGGGTAATGCTGTTCAAGTTCATTCTCTTTGGGATCAACGTTGCAAAGCTCGCCTTCCCAAGATGCAATTTTTTCCAGACGGTTTAGTAATGTTGACTTGATCTCATTTAGGTCTGAAGCACCTTCGATTTTGTTTATAACCGCATTCAGGCCCATGAATACACGCTGTTTGGGAGTGTAAAACGCGATGAAAGAACGCCCATCTGTTGGCCCTGGTGACTGGATCACCGTCATGCCTGACTCGATCGATTGTGTTGTTTGCTCTGTCTTTGCCACCGGAACGTCCCCCTATGATTGTGAAGTCGTAAAGAACCCTAATAAGCCTGGAAATGTGGAGGTCGTTTGGAAAGATGGTGCTTGGTATTTCCATGACCCTGATGATTTCGGTGGCTATGCAGAGCGGTATTCACGCCTGGCTCCTTTTGTTTCGATATTGAAGTCCGGCCGTCGCTGAATCAGACGGCGTTGCGGTGGAACTCGGCGCGCCAGTGGAGGAGGGCGCAGTGCTTGGGTATGCCAGTGCGTTTCTGGGCAGCTCGGGCGGCAACGATGTGGTGTTGCTCGGCGGCCAACATCGCCAGGTGCAGACGCTGCTTAAGTGCACGACGGCGGCCGGCATTACCGTTGAACCGGTCCGCAATGCTGGTAATGATCTGGTCGGCGCGATGCGCGGCTCTGGAAAAAATGCTCTTGGTCATGGTACATTTGCTCCTGTTGACGAGTTGGTCCTCGTTAACTCCAGCCCGCTTTGGCGTGGTTGGGTCCTGTTGCTGGGGTTGGTCCCCTGGCGATATGACTAGGGGTGGTACCCTGGTCCTTCGAAGCCCGCCTTGTGCGGGCTTTGTCGTTCTTACGCGCTGGTCAGGCGCTGCCCTGGTGAAAGGGCTGGTCCTGCTGCTGGTGGTCTAAATTTTGTTGGAGCGACAGGGGTTGAACCTGTAACGCCCCCATCTCAATGAGGTGGCATGCTGCATGCCGTATCTCCAATGCTGCTGGTTACGTCTCCCGTCCGGGCTCTCATCTTTCGTGTTGCATTTCCCAAGGCTGGCCGCCTTCCTCGTTGCACTGGTTTTGGTTGCTCATCGGAATCGAAATTCTCAAGTGGTTGTCAATCAGGAACAAATCCATTGTTGCCAAAAGACAACTAGATGTCAATGGTGACTCCAAAAGGAAACTGTTTTTTTTAGGCAACAAAAAGCCCGCTCGAGGCGGGCTTGTTTTCAATGGGGGATGATTATCTGCGGACTTCTACGACCTTGCCGAGTGTTATCAGCTCTTTAGCTGTAAGACTGCCGACTCTTGGGTCATCAACGCCATATCTCCAGCAGTCCAAGCCCTTAATGGCTCGTAGCAGGCGGAACTGGTCACTGGATAGTATCTTTACCAGCATGATGTCGTTGTGCTCTGGGGTTGTGTCACCTAGATCAACAAGGCAGGTAACGCCATTGATGATGCCTGAATCTTTCAGCTGATCATCATCTGCCTCAAGGGCAAAAATGTGACCATCACGCTCTGTAGCCAGCGACTTTCCTGTGTTGGCATGCGGCCAGGCATCGCTTATATGGTCTCTTTGCAAGGCCGCCATGGTCCAGACCGGCACAAGTCCAGGTCCTGTCTCAATGTCACTGATCAAGCTATCTGCTGAGCGTCCCAAGAACAGCCACACCGGGTCTATCCTGAGTGCTTTTCCAATGGACATAAGGCTGCTGGCTCTTATCTCGCGCCCGGGCTCGTTCAGCATGCGACTGATAACCGCCTTGCTAACCCCACTCTTTCTGCTGAGATCGGCAGGGGTAACCCCCATCTCCTTCATCCGAGCCTCAAGGCGTTCAGCAAAATTCTTCATTACTTCACCAACGTTGCTTTCATGCACCAAGTCTAACGCGGTGCTGATTGTCAAAGGGTCACCGTTCATCTTGACTTTAATTTCCTTTTGGCAACAAAATGAGGTTCAAAACACCAACCATGAGGACCAAGCTATGCGCATTGAAGATGTCGAAAATTTTTTCGGCAATGCTGCCAAGGCCTGCGAAGCGATTGGTATTGACCGCTGCAACTTCTCCAAGTGGAAAAAGCAGAACAAGGGCATCGTGCCCGCCAACCATGCCGTTAGTTTTGTCATCGCCAGCCATGGTGAGCTGCGTCTTGGATTGGAGGATTACCCCCTGGACAAAGAGCTGCAACTGCCTACTCAACAGGCCGCCTGACCACCGGCTTTTATGACCACACCAAAAGGACCTGACCAATGGGACGACCAGCACTGCCTGATCACGCAAAAATGGACTCTATTTCTCCGCTACGACTACGCGGCAACCCAGCGCAACGCTGTGTATGGCAAGAAGTCGGGGCCGAATTTGGCATGACTGAGACCGCCTTCGCGCGTACCTCACTTCTGATCTTGCTCAATTCCATATCGAAACATGAACCCCTGATCTTGGCGAGAGCCGTCAAACGGGCCAATCGGAGCCTTATCGAGCAGGGGTTTCCACCTGTGACCGTCGAAGAGATCCTGAACGGTACTGGCCTTCCTGAGCGGGGATTGCTGATCTTTTTACCCTCTGACGAAATCACCTATGACGAGGAGCGCCCTAAGAAGCCGCTCCAAAAGCTCGTTGGCCTGATCAACTTCATTCTTGGGAGATAACAGCATGCCCATTTTTACCCGACCGCCACGTCCGGCATCAGAACGCGTCAACGAACGAGACAACATCGTGTTGAAAGCGGTTATGCATGAGCTGGCATTAGCGATTGATGAACCTTTGCTCTCAACGGCCCAGGCTGCAGGGACTGACCGGCAGGCTCTTCGCTTGGCGCGAGAGCTCCAGGCCCGCGCCGTTGAGCGTGAAGCGGGACAACCTAGCGCGTAACCAATCTGCCCGGCTCACCACCGGGCACTCTGACCGTCATAACAGGATCCAGACCATGACCAAACCAACTTGGCCAATGGGGTTTGCCCCATGCTGCATGCTTTTAAAAACGACACCGGTATTGAAGAACAGGCTTCCGAGAGTTTGGGGGGAGTGCAAGAATGAACATCAACTTTCTTGACCGTCCAATCGCCTTTCATCGCCCATTCGTAGCGATCACCGGTTCAGTCACCGCCGCTCTATTTCTATCGCAGGCCCTCTATTGGGCAAAGCGCTGCAAAGAGCATGAAGATGGCTGCTCATGGTTCTATAAGACCCAGGCGGACTGGGAGGAAGAGACGGGGCTGACTCGCTACGAACAGGAAGGGGCGCGTAAGGCGTTACGCAATCTTGGGGTGTTGAAAGAAAAGCGGGTAGGTTTACCAGCGCAGCTCTATTTCTGCATCGATCTGGTAGCACTCGAAGCTGTCATGAATGCATGTGATTTCATGCAACCTAGTATGCGGAAAACCAGCAAACAGGCTAGGGGAAAACCAGCAATCAGTAGTGCTGGAAACCAGCTATCTATTACAGAGATTACTACAGAGACTACTACAGAGATCCAAGATCCCCCTTTGGTCCCCCAGGGGAAAATGCGCCCTGAAAGCGAAACCACTCGGCGAGGTACCCGCTTGCCGAACGACTGGGGACTACCGGCAGAGTGGGGGAGATGGGCTATTCAGGAGACAGGACTCCCTAGAGAGCGGATCTTGATGGAGGCGGCTACGTTCGCAGATTACTGGCAAGCCTTGCCCGGAGCCAAAGCGGTGAAGCTGGATTGGGAGAAGACCTGGCGCAACTGGATTCGCCGGGCGGCCAGCTCGTTTCGAACCGCTGCCCAGCGCAAGCCATTGGCCAACATCCAGGCGGCCCAGCAGGCCGCACAAGCTCTGAGAGAGTCGGGGAGGGGGGACTATGACGACAGCACTCCGCTCTAACCAGGCAACCGCCCTGAGCGCTCCAGGGGACGCACTGCAGGTCAGTGCTCGCATGTCGGTATTCTTGGCCGAGGAGCTGCTGCCGCTGATGGCAGGGCTCTGGCCAGCCAGTTCAAACCAGCTGGACGGCAATGCCCGCGGCGTAGCGCTGGCTTGGGGGAGCCTGCTCAGGGGCTTCAATGCGCAGCAGATCCGGGAGGCGGTGCTACAGCTTGGGGAGGATGCCGATCGACAGTTTGCTCCGCGGCCGGCGGAGGTGCGAGCTGCCATCCTGCAGCGAAGCCCGGCTTTCCGGTATGCCCCGGCTGGCTGCCAGGTGTCGATGAGGGCGTGTGAGATGGAGGCCGTTGTGCGGGTGTTTCTCCGTGATCGATCAGTGCCTGCCGATGCTGTAGCCAGAGCGCTTGAGCAGGTACTAGCGGAGAAGCATCAAAGTTGTGTTGAGGTGACTCAGATGGAAACATGCTCAGAGACAGCGTAAAAATAGTCCCAGACAGGAAAGAGGGGGAAAGCTTCGGAGAGCTCTTGAAGAAGAGAGGATATATGCTGTTTAATTATATTTTTATATAATAGTAAGTCAAAGGCCGCGATAGCGGCCACTGATTATACTGTGAAAACTATCAGAATTTTTTGTCTTTGGTTATTGCTGTCATGACTAGTGTTGAAACATCACAGTTTGGGGTATTTATATAAATCACACCAGATTTGGATGCTTCAAAGTTTATGATGTTTTCATCAAGTGTTGTGCTACCTGCAATTCTATCAATTGAGGCTATTTCTTGTTTGGTATACTCGTTTAAATCTTTGATGGCGTCGTGCCTGGATGTTATCTCTATATTTGCAATAGAGTCCTTGTTGATTATTAATCCACTAGTCTTCACTTTTGTTATTTTGGTTAATGAAAAATGCTCTGAGATAGCTATGTTTTTTATGAAGTTTGATATGGATATTTCGATTGCGCTAATGCTTGACTGTGAATGAATTTCGCCACAGAAATTATTAATGAACTTTTTAATGTTTCTGGGCGGGTCAAAAACACACATAATAAATGAATTGTTTTCCAGCTTTTGTAACATGAATTTGAAATTGTTATAAACAGTTATTGTTTGTTCGTATGATTCACCTAAAGGGTCCATTAATTGTTGCTGGACAGTCTCCATTTCTATGTAAGTAGCAGATAGTTTTTCATTAGCCATATCGACATCTAAAAAGCCGAAAAGCAAACCGCTCTCATATCGACAACGTATTAAAATACTGTAAAGTGAATTTATTTCTAAGTTGGTTTTTAGCGTTAATAGTTTTAGACGTAAAGACATAACCACTCCTAAGACTTATCTATTGATATGATTGTGTCAGATGGGATTGTTGTTGGGTTATTAATTATTGAATATGCTGCATGTTCAATTAAACGGCATAGCTTCAAATCTTCTGATTTAGTTAGAGGAACAAAGTTTTTCGTGTGCTCCCCTTGGTTTCTGTATCTTTTCACACCTTTAGTTACATAAGAAAAACCAGAGCACTCCTCTTGATTATTAAATTGTGCCTCTAGTTCATATATATCATGATCATACGTTTTTTCTTTAATTCTCCATCGGATTTTACATATATAAAATCCCCTTTCATAAAGCTGTCTTAATTCCTCTGATTTTAATACACCTTCGCCCTTTAACGATGCTTTACTAATATGTACACCAATTTCAATGTCATCTCCATCTCCATCTCCATCTCCATCTCCATCTCCATCTCCATCTCCATCTCCATCTCCATCAAGTGTGGTTATGCTTGATGGTTTAGGATGGTATACATATGCATCCGTGACATCATCAAATTCATAACCATTGAGCTCTTTTAGCAATTTTATAAAAAAATTAGTTCTGGCAACTGCTGATGGAAGGTTTATTAATGTAACTTCGGAGATTGTTAAGGAGGGTGCTTCAGGCAGTAAGCTCTTTACATTAGTTTCAATTTTTTTCAGTAATGAAGTTTCATACTCTTCAAGTTGATCGTTATCAGGTCTTCTGATTGTTATTTTTCCATTGTCACATTCTAATTCTAACGTGGCTTCTTTATTTACAACTTGTCTAAAATCACTTTTAGTATAGTCAGTTGTGAGATATTTTATATTTATATAAATAGTATTGTCAATTTTCCTGACAGAACAATAGTCATCATGGGATTCAATCTCTTTCTTTAAGAGGTTTGCGGACTTGAGAATGTCATCTGGATTGATTTCTTGATGAATTATCTTAGACGTTACACGCTCTTTTCTAGCGTGCACACCAAGCTGCGCAGCTATTGTTTGATGGTCATAGTAGTCATGATAAAATCTCGAAAAGTATCTCGCAAGCTCTTTTCTTTCAGTTGTCCTAGATATTAAGATCCCTCTACTTAAAAATAACTCAGATAATTCACTCGAGGTTATTTTAGACTGACTCAATGCATCAGATATTGCCTTGTCAGTAACGCTATGTAGATTCTTCACTTAGTTACTCCCAGGATAATGCCTCAGATGAATAAAAACTCTTGACGGTAGGTACCAAAAATAGTTCGATATTATCTAAGTATTGTTTTGCATCTGAATCATAACCCCACTCATGTGCGTATTTTTCTACAGCGCGCTTATAATTTGATACAATAGTTGAGCTTCTATAGAATGATGCGATTCTAATTTTTATTTTATTCTTGAAATTTAAGATCTGATAGTTTGCTAATAGTTCAAATAGATACATGAACTCTAAATCTGTTTCGCCATTTCTATTGTAGTATACAATATAGCCCTCTGGGTTTTTCGACTCAACAGTCATTGTCTTAATATTGACTCCCATTACTTCATCATGCTTGATAATTAGGAATGGTGATGTTAATAGTTCAATAGTAGCTGGAAGGTGTTGCTCATTAACAAGTATCTTGTGGTATGTTAACTGAGGGTAGAAAAAACCATAGCCACCTTCACTAGGGAACTCACTCTTTGCAATTAAACTATCCATGTCAGACAGTAACGTCATTATATAATTAATAATACCAGGTTCAATAATGTGAATCTGCTGGTTTTCTTGGATATTAATTCGACTTGTGTTTATGGAGTTTGGTCTGCGAGCTTTACCGTCGGGTTTGGGGGGATTAAAGAAATGGTAAAAATTGTGTGTGAATTCATTATCGTGATTATAAATAAATAATAATCCTCTTATATCGTAACTACCGACTTCAGTTATGTACTTATTTTCCCAAAAATCACTATATCTTGCACAATCGATAGTGTTTGCAAGTGATATCAAAGCATCTTCTATTTTTTTTACTGTTATTGTTTTTTTAGAGTAACTTTTTAAATCTGTATTTAAGTAAATTATCTTATTAAGATATGGATCCTTATAGCAAAAAACGACGTCTACCGGGTGTGTATGTGTTTGTTCTTTATCTTTTGGTTTGTGTTCTGCTTCATTTACACAATGGAAGTCTTGATCTCCTGGTCCAACTCTTTTCCAAAGGAATCTATCGAATATTTCCTTTGATATGATTTTAGCTAGTTCTTCTATAGGTCCATTTTCAGCCATCACATAACCCTATTTATTCTATATAATATAAATTTATAGTTTCTTGATATTGCTACATATCACTTTCTATTTGCTCTGCTGTAAGAATTCGACTAGAGAGCCTCTCAATTACTGAAGAGTCAAAATGAATTTTTGCTTGGCGTAAATGTGCAATTAATTCATTTATTTCATTATCATTCTCTACAATTAAATACTTGATGTCATTAGGTTGAAAGTGTAATTTGTGATCGCTAATGAGGTGGTTGAATTGCTGTTTTTTCTGAGATGTATCTATTCTACTTTTAGCTATGAACGGAGGAATTCCCTTTTCAGTAATTGGAGGTACATATCGCCATTCTCGTTCGTCTGCAAACCTAAATCGATCTTCGCTTATATCATCTCTTTTCAGAGAGCCTTCATAGTTTTTTATATATCTATAAGCATCAAAAATCTTCATATTTACATCTGAAATTCCTTTGAAGTGATCATTCTCGGTGAGCTTGTTAAGCTTCTTGTAAATACTGTTTAATGCATTGTTGAAGTTGTCTGTAAATGGGCAATGTTTATTGATGTACATAACAGGATTTAACCCTTGTCGATTTGCCCAGTCCTTTGTTAAACCAATCCCATATCTTCCGTACTTGCTCATGTGAAATTTCAATTCTGACAGTCTCAGATCACAAAAAGATACCATTGGCACAGCGAACTCACGAACTGTATTTTTCCCCTCGATCTTTTCTCGCGCATAAGAAATATTGAAAGTTGAGTTCAAAATATTGAAAAGCGCCGTTTTATCTTGTGTGAAGTGAAATAGAATGTCAGGGTATAAACTCTTATTATTCATATTTTAAAGCCTGTCAAGAATGCTAATTAGACTATTGGTGGCATATGAGATAGATAAGGGAGGGGGGTATCACCAAAAAAAGAGGATTTTCTACACCAAAATTTATATTTCTTGAGCTGCTTTATAGATAGAAGACAGGCAAGCTACCGCCCTTAGGTTACAGTTCCCATATCCTGCTTTTGACCAGTGTTCAGATGACAGTTCCTTGTCATGGGTAGGCCTTGCGTGGAGCTTGGATACCTTAGGGGAATCGTAACTCATATGGTTCCGATTGTTGAGCAAAATGAGCACTGAATCAGGAGGGGATCACAGATTTTGTATGGTGGGCCTGAGGCATGGTGGACCGGTGTTGCGGAGGAATGTAGCTCTGAACGCGAACTTCATACTCGCTTCACTCTGACATGTGAGTCTGCCCTCTCTTCAAATACCACTAGAGGTCATTGTGATGGTACGGATTGGCGCGGTGTTCATGGTGCTAGGGCTTGCATGCTACATGGCATTCAACATGATCGGTTCCACAGTCGATGAAGCCGGTGTGCTGCATGAGGCGTTTGGCCTGCTACCTATAGGCTTCGGCCTACTTCTCATCGGTGTGTTGGTTGTGCTCTTTGGCTGGCTCAGGACATGCATCAGGCGTCGCCGGGCTGGAGTGGGGGGATAATCCGTCCAAACTATTGCACCAGGTTGCGACTGAAGAGGTGCTATGTGACGAGGGGTTTCCGACTCAGGAAGGGGGCAAAAAGGTAAGGGGAAGACACCGGTCTGGGGCCGGTGTCAGATAATAACTAGATCTATATACTCAGTAAATTTTATGTTGATGTGTCATGAATACTATTATCTATCATTCGGAATAGTTTAATGTGTTAAGTCAATTCTTCTTTTGTCGTTTCTGACCAAGGATGACCACAGCTTGAACACCGATAGTCATTTCGTATCTTTGCAAAAGTTGTAGTTACATGCCGGTCAGCGTACGTATCTTTCCCGACTTTTTCACGAACTTTTTTAGAGCCTACCCATCTGTCAATCTCCTCGGACCCTTCATATGAGTATTCATAATCTTGGCAACGTGGACAGCGACGACGAACAAATACATTCCAGAATGCGAAGATGAACCAAACTATTGAAATCGCATAAAACCACATTTCCCAATTTTGGAAAGTCTTTATTTGAAGAAAATTGACTCCATTTGTTGTTGCAATATAATATCTGATTAATGCAGATATTATAATAGCTATGAAGCCAAAATTATAAAACTTACTCATTTTTCGTCCTCATTAAAGTTATTGGCAATGTGGCTTATGGGAGCAATGTATACTCGATAGTTCATTGTCATATATTGTCTTTCAGTTTTCATGTGCTTTAGTCTGTAGACTTTTTGCTTCTTCCTCGGAGTTACAGTCCCCAGTTTGCTGCTTTTGACCTGTCATCAGATGACAGGTCCTTGTCATGGGTAGGCCTTACATGGAACTTGTCTACCTAGTTTGGAGTGTATCCCAAATGGTTCTGTTTGTTGAGCGAAATGAGAGGTAAGTCAGGAGGGGATCACAGATTCTGTGGGGTTGCTGTAGGGGAGGAGGTAGGTTGTGGAGCAGGGAACTAGTTCCTGCTCCAGGGGGTATCAATCACACATGACAGGGTCAGCCCTGAAAATCTCATCACGATGATCGGCGAGGAACTCAGCCTGTTTGGGGTTGAACGGGCCGACGTTCAGAGGTAGCTCAACGCCCCACTGCTGCAGGGCCTGCTCGATGCTGGGCTCGGCACACAGCAGGTCACCAGAGTCAGTGAAGGTAATCCAGCCCCGGTCGAACAGCTTGTCGATGTGAGGGGAGAGTAGAAGGCCGTTGTGTCCATCAAGGCGCTCGGCGTTGTTATCACACTTTGACCAGGGCTTGATGTGGCTGGCAATGAGCAGGGCCTTGTTGGTAACGCCGGTGACTCGGCAGGCGGGCTCTATCTGCTCGAGCCGACTACGGAAGAGGCCCTGGCCACGGCGAGCTTTGGTGAGTTGCAGCTTCTCTGTGTTCTCAAGGGCCGAGGCCTTGATGACCGCCTCAATGGCATCGCCTTCCAGTTCTGCCTGGTGCTGCTCAATGGTATCAGCAAAGAAAGGATTCACGTCATTGGCCAACGACAGCACCAGGTTGCCGAGCTCGTCGCTGATGCTGGCAAGGTAGCATCCCTGGTTACCGTTCCCAGTGACCTGCAAAGGCGAATTCTTCGAGGGGAGCAGGGGAGCAATCAACACCAGGTGGTCCTTCGGACGGATTGGCTTTGCGAGCACCTCCCAGTTGATGAGAACCTCCCAGCCAGCATCAGACCAAGCATCGCCGGCGCTACCAAACTCAGAGGGTTTGGATTTCTCACTGCAAGGTGCTGAAACCAGACCAATGGCTTTGATAAGCCCGCCAGCGTAGGAGATAACAATGTCTCCCGGCCGGGTCAGCGTGAGGTTAATATAGGTCTGATTCTTCGAGCCGTTGCGGTTCGCCTTGGGCGACCAGATGTAGCCGCCCCCGACTTCCGCACTGTACGTTTGCTTATGGTTTACCCACCAGAATGCCACTGTGAATTCCCCCTAGAGACTGATAAAAATGACTCTTGTATGATGCTAATTAATTTACAGATGGAGATACATGCGTATTTTTATTTGTATAACATAAATTTATTTCCGTTCTTACGTTGAAATCTTGGGGCCGTGTTTGACCAAAATGATGGATGCGTTGTTTTCTCTATTCTATAAGAAGGAGAGTAAACATTGTTAATGACACTCATGACCATTCCTGCTAAGTCAATGCTGCCATACATCTCTATTACATTTTGATAAGTATTGTTATGATGTATTTTGTAGCCAATTTCATTTTCTATTAATTTTAAAAAATGCATTTCAAAAGTGTTTCTTTTGCCCTGCTGAAAAGCACTTTCACCATTATTTATATAGAAATCTCCAACTGTACAAGCGTTAATGGTCAGAATAGGCTCTATGTTACTCAGTCTATTTATCAATATGCTTATTTTTGTTGGCCAGTCAGCGATGAAGTTTTTCGTTCTATGAAGTTTAGTATCCACTCCCAAAGAGCATTGCTCTTGTATTGCATTTATAACAATGACTGGATAGCGTCCTGTTTCTAGGGTGATATTTTCTTGTTTAAGTAGTTCTAATAAATGGTTCATGATATTTTGGCCGGTTGCACCATTTACTGGTCTTGAATTTACTGGCACACCACTTGTAAAGTCAATTATATTAATGTTGTTAAACTCTTCAATGTGAGGGCTTTCTGTAACTATAACTACAGGCGCGCTGTATTTATCTTTATGTAAATGATAAGAGTCTAAACCAACAAAGTGTGTATTATAGTTGAAAGTCCTTCTTATCCTCCAAGTAGTTTTACTAACTTCCAAGACGGCTATTACTTCATCATTGCAACTATTCACTATTATTCCCCGCTTCAACTGTTGGATTGCCTGAAGGCTGAAGATTCATTTTGAGGTTGCCAGCTCGACAGGATTAAACTTTCGTTTGTATATTATACGCATAACCCCAAATGGAGCTCAATGTGGTTTGCGCACCTACGGTATTTATATGGAGTCAAAAATACATTTGTTTGTTATGTAGCTTCATGGCTGCATGCTGCTGCGTGACATTGCTCGAACTTTGGCCGTAACATGGTCATGCCGGACCTAGACCACCCGGCTGTGTATGACCAAAAGGACCCAGACCATGACCAAACCACATACCCGAGATCTATCTGCAGTACGCCCACGCGGCTGTGCCGGCATCCACAGCATCAAGTCTATCCCCCCTCAGTTCAGCTCCGAGAAGCTGGTAGGGGAAGGCGTAGCTTGAGCGCCTATCCCAAGTATTTCCTCCGCAGTCCTGAAATCCGGTCCCGAGCTTGCCAGTTGGTCGCTGGCCTGCCGGTTGACCAGGACAAGCCGCTGGTTATCGAAATTAAGGAAATGACCCGGAGCCTGGCTCAAAACGCCCTGTTCTGGGCAGTCATGACTGACATCGCCGAGCAGGTGAACTGGCACGGCCGCAAGCTCGCCAAGGAGGATTGGAAGCACGTTTTCAGCGCGGCCCTTTACCAGCAGGACGTGGTACCGAACATCGATGGTACCGGCTTCGTGGTGCTGGGTAAGTCCACTTCCAAGATGACCGTGCGCGAGATGCGCGACCTCATCGAGTTGGCCCAGGCCTTCGGTGCTCAGCAAGGCGTGAAGTTCGGGGATGAATCCCGCCGCGGCTTCGACTGGGTGGCCGCCTACGGGAGGGCTGCATGAGCAAGACCAAGGCTGATAAGCAGTGGTTGGACGATGTGAGCTCTCTGTGCTGCATTGCTTGCCGGAATGCAGGCCTGGGGTCGAGCCTCGCGGAAATTCACCATGTGCGCTCTGGCGTCGGGATGGCGCAGCGCGCCGCTCACACCCGGGTGTTGCCTCTTTGCCCGCGGCATCATCGGGCTTGCTATCCCACAGGCTTCCATGCCGCACCCAAGAGCTGGCAGCAGGAGCACGGTAGCGAGGAGACCCTGCTTGCCCAGGTGGACAGAGAGATCATCGTACTGCGCAAGAACACCATCGGGAGGGCGGCATGATCCATCTTTCCGCCCTCGATGCTGCCCGTCTGCTGGGTAACAGCCCCAAGGTCAAGAATGCTGCCGGCCAAGTACGCAAGGCCCAACAAGTCACCAGCCTGCACGACAAGGTGCAGGCCCAGCTTGTCGGCTTCCCTGACCCGGTTACAGAGCTGCTGTTCCACCCCAAGCGCAAGTGGCGGTTCGACTATGCCTGGGAGGAGCAGATGATCGCCCTCGAGATCCATGGCGGGATCCACTCCGGCGGCCGGCACACCCGGGGGAGGGGGTTCGTAGAGGACCGGGCCAAGATGAACGAGGCCGCCCTGCTTGGGTGGACTGTATTGGAGGTTACCCCCGAGCACATTAAGACCAGCCAGCTGCGTGCCTGGCTGCTGAAAGCATTTGACCAGACCAATAACCAACCAAGGACCCGACCATGAACTTGACCACCACAACTAACACCTCGCTGACCATGACTAGCATCGAGATTGCTGAGCTCGTGGGGAAACGTCATGACAATGTCATGCGCGACATCCGGGCTATGTTGTTTGAGCTCCACGGAGCTGGGGGTGACCTCAGATTTGAGGTGACCCACCAGAACAAACAAAGCGAGAAGCCCTACGAGATCAATGGCTGGACTCGTCTTGCTTTCTCTCCAACGATCACCGGCAAAGGGCAGCAATGGTTGACCCACAAGCTTCTCGCTGCCGGCCACCTGCAAGCTCACGCTGCCTAGCCATCCTGAGGAGGACTGATTATGAGTAAGTCATTGGAAATGGCGTTGCGCCTTTTCTCACCTAAGGGGGCGCTCCATGAGCCATCACTCGGTAACGTCAGCAATCTGGGGCGTGACGAGTTTCTCGGTGCCCTGCAAGTGGCCGCCAAGAACAATCCTCAGGGGTATCAGTATCTGATGGCCGATCACCTGTTGGACATGGAGGCTTCTCAGGGGTTGCTGGCTCATTTCAACGAGACCCTGGGTAGTAGCGAGGTTGCGAGCATGGCTATGGCTATCCTGCTGCGCCGCCCGCTGCCAGAGCAGTTGGATAGACTGGTGCTGTCTCACCCGCACTATGACAAAGAGCGCCGCCGGGCCGCCGTGGTAATGGAGAAGGCCAAGCGGGCGCACCGTGCTGGGAATGACCATGAGTACCAGCGCCTGCGGGATGAGCGGAACGGGATCCTGGGCCTTGCCCGTGATAACTGTGTGGCGGAGATGATGCAGTCTGGGCGGTGCCCACACTGCAATGGGACAGGGCTGCGCCCGCGCAAGGCGGATGAGTGCCCGAAGTGCCACGGTACCGGGCGAGTGGTTCCTGATGCTGAGCTGGTGTCTCTCCGGTTCGGTGTGCAGATGGGGCAGTCAGTGGAGCATGCGGTGGATGAGGTGATTCATCAGGCGTCAGATCTGGCTAGGGTGATGGACCGGCAGGTGAGGGAGATGCGGGTTGCTTGAGTAAATGGTTGAAGCAATGCTATTCATTGTTGTGGCGTCACAACGCAGCTCGGTGAGGGGGAAATGGATAGTAGGCTGAAACCAATGGCTTTACAGGTCGCCGGATGGGGTTTGCTCTATGGCGACTTTTTCGATCTGCATTCAATCTCCGGTCTGCTTGGCGTATCGGATAGGGTAGCCGGCGAAGTATTGATCTACCTCCGCCGTCTTTGCTACGTGGATACAGTTGCCGAGACCAGGAGCTGCAAACGAGAGCCGGGCAAGCGAAGCCCCCGTAGGGTTTTCATCAAGGTGATAGCCATTCACCTTGAGCCGCTTCCTGAATTACAGTCCTTCAGGCTAAATGTGTTGCGGTCGAAGCTGGCCCGCCTTTCTAAGGCTATGCCTTCGCCGCGGGGAGCTCGCTGATGCTTGCTGTGTAGAGCGGGCTGAGCTTCTCTCACGTCATCATCTATTCCGTAGTGTCCCGGCCCCGGGTTGCAAAGTAGACCTTCCCCAGCCGTCCCTGATTAATCCTGTCGATCACCTGCATCAGCGCCTCGCTGCACGGGGATTGCTGTTCTGCGGCTAACAGGTCGCCCTGCTGCATGAATGTATAATGGCGAAATGGCGATGCCCATAATGAAGAGCATCTTGGATCGATAGGCTCCTTGCCCTGGTGCTGATGGGGTGGGCCCCGACTATGCTGGCGACACAGACTGTCACTTAGGAACTGACGGTGTCTGCAATAGACTCAAGTTGACGACTGTTAATGTGGCACAATTGAGGCTTTATTTGATCGTGTGGGCATAGGGATGAATAAGAAACTAGCGGTTTGCTTAGGTGCATTTCTGGCGTCGTGGCTGAATATCAGTCATGCCGATGAGGGCTTGGGGAAAGCCAAGGAGCTGATTGAAACGGGACAAGAACAGAATGATATCGCTCTATTACGAGAGGCCGTCGCCTTACTCGAACCAGCAGTGAAAAGGGGGGACACCAGCGCGCAGTTTGAGCTCGGTAGATTGTATGCCGATGGGCGTTATGACACTCGCAACGGGCCGGAAGCGCTCTCGTTGCTCACCGCAGCGGCTGAACACGGTAATGCAGATGCTCAGCTCTATCTTGGGCAAACCTATTCAGGGATTTCTCAAGGGATCATTGAGGTTGAGCGTGATAGTGGGGTCGGGCTGAAGTGGTATGAAAAATCAGCTGCCCAAGGCAACCAGCATGCCCAGTATGTATTGGGAGTCGAATACTCGAATGATTACGAACCCATTCATAACGATGAGACCGCTCTAAAGTGGTATCTCCGTTCGGCTGAGCAAGGATACGTGTACTCTCAAGAAGCTTTAGGCAAAGTTTATCTATTTGGTCGTCTAGGACAGAAGATAGATAGAAACAAAGCAGAACATTATTTGAAACTTGCTGCAGCCCAGGGTTCACAGGACGCGGAAGGAAAACTGAGGGTGTTACGTTGTTTGGATGGTGCAGGTCCCGATGGTGACATTAAAGCCTTAATGCCATTATGTGAAAATGAGGATGCAGATCGAGGGATCGAACTGTGGATCGGAATGAATTGTCCTGCGGCTGAGATTGATAGCTCTGTATCCGTCGATACCTGTTTAAATAAGAAGCCAAAAGAGGACCCAGAAGCTAATTTTATTCGCGCGTTTGTTTTTGCATTTGGCTACGGGCGTCCTGTAGACTTGGCTGCATCACATGCCTGCTTCTCATTGGCTGAATCTATACCAGGTGAGGAAGGGGAGCTTGCAACGACATATCGGCAAGCCATAGAGAAAGCTATATCCCCAACAAGGCTGTCAAAAGCCAAGTAATGGTTCAAGAAATACGCCTCAACTGGTCTTCGAGTCTGTGGGATGGGGGGCTGGGGAGATGTATGGCTTTCTTGGTGTCATATATTGACGTACGTATAGATGTTCCAATCAATTACTGAGCTCACTTC
Organism: Aeromonas sp. MR19; assembly: GCF_963899305.1. Taxonomy (NCBI): domain Bacteria; kingdom Pseudomonadati; phylum Pseudomonadota; class Gammaproteobacteria; order Aeromonadales; family Aeromonadaceae; genus Aeromonas; species Aeromonas sp. MR19. The sequence continues at coordinate 33,108 of NZ_CAWQWZ010000011.1, read as the reverse complement.
TAGATTAGGAAATGAAAATGGATGAATTTATCAAAGTATTCTTGAATCAACGTAGCCTACGCGCTGCTTTGCGTGAGCTGAGTTTTGAACAGCTCACAGAAGCAAAGGAGAAGCTGGACATGCTTTTCAAAGAGCGTGAGGAAGCAGAACTGAAGGTCATGGAAGAGCAGAAAGAGCGCCAAGCTAAACTGGCCGAGTTCCAAGCTATGCTGCAACAAGCTGGAATTGATCCAAGTGAACTGCTGGGTAATGGAGAAAGCAAAGGCGCCAAAGAATCAGCTGCTAAACGTACTCGTGCTCCCCGTCCAGCCAAGTACAAGTACACCGAAGATGGTGTTGAAAAAACATGGACTGGCCAGGGTCGTATGCCAAAGGCCATCGCTAAGGCAGTAGAAGGCGGTACCGCACTTGAGAGCTTCCTGATTTGATCCATTCCGTCTGAAGGCCAAGACTCATTCCTTGGCCTTTATATTTTATTGTGCGTCACACTATGTCATAGACAAGCGGTCTGGATGCTTCAAAAGTGAGCACCTTTCTTGTATGGTGATTTCCATTTGAGGCAGGAGATACCTAATGTCCAAGCATGCAGCCAAGGTCGGTAACATTGGCACTGACCATGATGGCTTTTACCCCACGCCCATCACTGCAGGTTCACCTGACGTTTTCATCGATGGTATCCCTGCTGCCAGGGTGGGAGATCCCCTCGCGCCGCATGACAAGCCGAACCACCCGCCACACCCTCGTAAGATAGCGTCAGGTTCATCAACTGTGCTCGTTAATGGTAAGCCACTTGCTATGACGGGTAGTGCCGTTGACTGTGGTGGGGTGATCATCGGTGCGGGAACGGTGATTGTTGGGGACATTGCTCCTCCTGTTACTACCCCATTAAACATCGCGGGTTTGTTTGATGAGCACTTTTGTATCATGGATAGCGGGACAGGCACTCCGTTTAAACATCTAGCCTATGGTATGACGTCTTCAACAGGAATGATTGAAGGTGTTGTAGATGCAAGTGGTAAGACTTCAAAAGTGAGAGGTAAAGCTGAAGAAGATTTAACCCTCGATTATGTATTCCAGATAAAGGTAGGACTTCGTTAATGACGGTCGCCAACACAAAGTTGTCACCCAGTGATAATACCAAAGGCCAAGAAGTAAAGGTTGATATATTTCATATTGATCAAATTCCCGATGCAATGGAAAACATGGGTTGGAAGATAGCCCCTCAGCTTATGCGTCATTGGTTTAGTTTAAAACCATCATACAAATTTACAGAAGATACAAAAAGAGTGCTACTGCGTAGTGATGCGAGAACGATCCCAAATGATCGATTCAATGACACAATAGTTAAAATGGAATGGGCTCGACCATTCATTAAGGACAAATTGCAGGAGCGAATGAAAAATTGGAACTCTCCTGCTGGTATCGCTGAACTACGCAATAGATTGAAATCTGCAGGGCATTCTCCAAATATGTGTGTACCATTAGGCATGAGCGATAGTGCTAGGGTGTTAGATGCCACAGCACATGTGAATACGATTAGTGTTGGTGGTCTATTAGATACCATTGATGACTGGTATGGTGCTATTGGGAATGCGAACTTGAAATATGCAGTGAGTGGTTACTCTGGAACTCATCAAAATCGGTCTGCTTTTTTTGTTGATCGAGTAGGTGTATATATAAAAGATACGTATGACTTTGTGGATGGTAATAGGGTTGCATCTGAGCCATTGGGCGTGTGGAGTAAAGACCGCGTACTTACTAAGGCAGAAAGCTCGGCGTACTTATCTTCTTACGGTGCAGGTCTTTTCGGGATCTTAGCACGTAAATGGAGTGGGTTTGTCCCTGTGTATAATAGTGATTTTAGAGAGTGGCAAGATAAACATAATGCGGGAGGTGACTTCATTGTTTTCTCCGATGTGCTTTGGTTACACCCGCTCCCTCATCAGAGAATTATATATTTATGAAGATCTTAGCTAAACTGATGGCGATGCTTTTTTTAGCATATTGGCTACTGCTTGCACATGTCTCGTTGACCTTTTCAGACAAGAGTGCTCCCATTAGTGAGGTCTCGAAAGATGGTCAGTACAAGGTCTTCTTGAAAGACATGTCTCCAATAAACCCAATAGGGCTGTATTGTCTGCTAACTACAGAGTCGCCAATATACTTTGCCTTATATAATGCCAATGGAGATTATATAGGGCAATCATCCCCCTTTACATGTTATGGGAAGTGGAATGATGTCCCTTTCCGATTCCCAGGGGAGGAGTTTACAACTGATAAAAATAGCTTTGTCGTTTTTGATGACGAGTATAATGGCGAGTTGAATATAAGCACGGTAAATAAAAGGTGGTGGAGTGTCTTGCTTTCACCATTCTATTAAAAGAGCAGTAAGATCCTAGATGTAATGGAGGGGTGACATTATGAGGTGAGCGCGATGCTTGTCTGATAATGGTATATAGTATGCGAACTTGGTGGAGAGTGATTTTTGATAAATTGATAGGGAAAAAGGGAGTATCTAGCCCTCTGGACATGGAATCAATCTTCAAGGGTTCTGGTGCCACTGCAGTGCAGGCTCAGGCGTACCGTGGGTACCCAGCCTCCCTGCCACTAGATGATGGAGTAGAGGCTTACCTAGTGCGCTTCTTGGTATCCGAAGGCTGCATAGAGAGGCTGACACTAGCACTTTCTCAGATAGGATATCTGGTGAGTCCTGGGCTGAATACGCAGGTCATAGAGCGATCAGATGATCCTTTGGATAGGAAGATGGTGCTATTCCTGCATCCTTCCTTTGCTGGAACGGTAGTCTCGTTTGCCAGTGATGACCTCGATGTGCTTGAAACGCTCCAGCAGACCAAGTTAGAGCCTCCTCTCCCCGCAGATTCATTCCCATGGATTGATCCCGAAGGCTTGGGATCACTGCAGGGCGACGTGGAATACTGGTGGATGCATCTTTGGCTGCCATTCTGGGTGTCATTGAACCAAGAAGAGCAATTAGCCTTGGATCTTGAACCCGAATGGCGTGAGTTCATAGCGATTCATCATCCCTCTGCTCCCTCGTCATCCGCTGGTTGAATCCCCGCCGCGCCAGCGTTAGTATTGCTTAAAGATGGCCAGAGTCCCCGTGACCCTGGCCGTTTTCATTTCTGGCCCGCCTCGTGCGGGCTTTGTCGTTTCTGGAGGGGAGGGTGCATGGCCAAAGAGGAAGGGTTCGCGACGGCTGCCGCAGCTGCAGGGGTGGCCAAGACGGTTCCGCCTGTCGTCGTGTCAGGTATGACATTGGCAGGGTACTCGCTTAATGACTGGGTTCTGGCCGCCACACTGACGTGGATTGCGGTTCAGATGGGGTGGTTCTTGTGGCAAAACATCATTCGGCCTCGGTGTCGGTTGGACGGTGAGTGATGAGCAAGGCCCGCATTGCGATCGCAGTTCTCACGCTGAGCGCCGCCGGCTTTGTGGGGATCTTGAATCGAGAGGGGTATGAGCCAGTGGCTTACCCCGACCCGGTACACGGCACCAAGCTTCCCACCATCGGTTTCGGGAGCACAGAAGGGGTTAGGATGGGCGACACCATAACACCAGTCGCCGCGGTGAATCGGAGCCTGCGGGAGGTGCGGATGTTCGAGGATTCCCTCAAGGCCTGCATCCAGGCTCCCCTCCATCAGTATGAGTTCGATGCCTATGTCGAGCTCTCCCACAACATCGGCCCTGGGGCCTTCTGCCGCTCCACCATCGTGAAGCGCCTGAACGTTGGTGACTATCCCGGGGCATGTGAGGCAATCCTGCTGTTCAAGAGAGCCGGTAATCAAGACTGCTCCGCGCCGGGTAACCGGGTATGTCCTGGGCTCTGGAAAGACCGGCTGCGCCTCAATGCCAAGTGCAAGGGGGAGTGATGGACCTGTTTCCACAAAGCAGAGCCTTGCCATTCCTGGCCGGCGCATTACTCATTGCAGGGATGGTCGGTGGAGGAATTGCTCTCTACCAGTCAGGTCACTCAGAAGGTGAGGACGGGGAGCGCAAGACCTGGCAAGCGAAGTGGGATGCTGAGACATCTCGCCTCGCCACTGTCAGGACCAAGGCAGAGCAGGAAGCCAGGACGGAAGAGAAACGCCGGCAGGCTGAAATTGATGAGGTGAGAGACAATGCACAGGAAAAAATCGACCAGGCACAAGCTGATGCCACTGCTGCTGGTATTGAGTCTGGCCGGTTGCACGAGCAAGCCCGCCGCTTGGCAGCCCGAGCAAGTCAGTGCGCCAGCTATTCCGGCACTGCCCAAGGAGGCCAGGCAGCCGGACAACCTGCAGTGGTGCTCGCCGACCTGCTCAGCCGGGCTGATGAAAGAGCGGGTGAGCTGGCAGCAGCGTATGACAGAGCTCGAGTATCAGGACTAGCCTGCGAACGAGCCTATGACTCCCTACGCACCGCGCCCATGAAACCCCGCCCATAACGGCGGGGTTTGTCTTTCTGTGGATGAGGAGAAGGAAATGCAGATGAACTGGCGTGGAAACGGTATCGATGTAACTGGGGTAATCGCCAGCGTAGAACATTACGACGGAGGTCAGGCCCTGGTTGTTCTTTCCTCCGGTGTTTCCGTTGTGGTTCTGGCTACTCATGAGCCGGCACCTGGTGACACCATCGTTGAAGGCGAGCTATCTCTCTAAATGGCAAAGACCGACTGGGCAGAGCTCAATGCAGAATTCCTGCTGGAGCATGAAGCGACCGGCATCAGTGCGAAAGACTGGTGCGATAGCCGAGGCCTTAACTACAACTCGGCGCGTCGCTATTTGAAATCTCGTGGGCAATCCCCTGCGCAACCCGATAAATCTCGCGTAGCTGCGCAAACTGCGCATCCCGAAGTGCGCAAAACTGCGCAATCTGCGCAAAGTGCGCAAGCAAAGAGGAATGAAGCCAAGGGCAGAGGGGGAGAGAGGAGAGGGGGAAGGTCATCGACATCACTGCAAACTTCGGCTGACTCCAGTCAGAACTCCGACTACAACGGCCGAGACCAGAAGGGGCGCTTCATTGAGGGCAATGCCGGCAACCCCAACCCGCCATCGAACATCAAGCCTGGCATGCAGCTGACCAAGACCCATGGCGGTTACGCCCAGTTCCTCGATGCTGATGAGCTGTTCGACCAAGCCGAAGCGCTACAGCTTAGGGATGAGCTGCTATTCACCCGGGCGCGAGTACTCTCTGTCACCAAAACCATGAAGTCCCTACAGCAAGATCTGGTTGAGGCAAAAGAGGTGACCGACCGGATCGCGCTTTATGACAAGATTTTGCGCGCTGAGCAGGCCCTCGACCGTAACATCCAGCGCATTGAGTCGATCGAGCGCACCTTGAGTGCCCTGCGCATCGATGAGGTGAGCGCCCCGAAGATTGAGGCCGACACCAAGCGCATTCAGGCCGCGACCCGCAAGCTTACCGCCGAGGCTGACCTTCTCGAAAAGGATGGCGGCAGTGATACCACCCCAGTGAGCGAGATGCTCTCGGAGCTCCACGGAATGGGGACTGGCGGACTCATGGCACGGTAGTTAGAATAATTAATTTTTAGGGAGGTACTCCGTGGAGTCCGCGTCTTCAAACGTAGAAGAAAGCTATAGAAAAAACCTAATGATTGTTGCTACCATCATCTCAATATACTCTATCGCAGGAGGTGGCTTCGATTCAGAATTAGCGATTGCAGGCGCTAAACTTAAGTTTAGTAACCCACAGTACTTAGAATATGCATCCATCGTTGTACTTTTGTTTTTTTTGTGGAGACATTGGTTAGTTAGTGTCGAACTGCGAGATGAGTTTAATGATCATGTCAATCGTCAGGTCCCCATCCCTAACTCCATTGTTCGGTCAATAGAAAAACTTGCCTACGGTGAGGATGTAAAACCATTTGATATAATTTCAGGTCAGCATTGGAATACTTTTCCTGAAATAGAAAGCGCATCATTTACAGAGATGTGTTTTTCACACTTTACGTATTCTCTTGCCCATGTGGATGACGAAGGTCGAAACAGGACTTATACGTATAAGTTCAGTTTTAAAAGTAATCCCAATAAGTTTTTGTTAGTGAATTATTTATATCGCAAATCCTGGTTGAAAGGTGTATTGCTAAACACCTGTTTTGGTGACGCTATACTCCCATCAATAATTGCACTTGTTGCGATAGCAACATACGCCATTAACTTTATAACAAGATAACCCGCTTCGGCGGGTTTTTTATTGCCTGAGATCCACGATGACCGAACCCGATATCTCCCTCATGACTGAGCCGGAGCAGATTGCCTACATCCGTTCGAAGCTCAGCGATAAGTGGTGGCGGATGAACAACCTCTACAAGGTGGAGAATGAGCAGGGTGAGCTGGTGCAATTCAGGTTGCGCCCAGCGCAAGAGCTGCTGTTCAAGACCATGTGGTGGCTCAACATCGTGTTGAAGGCACGCCAGATAGGCTTCTCCACCGCCATCGATATCTATTTGCTGGATGAGGCGCTGTTCAACAAGAGCATCAAGTGCGGGATCATCGCCCAAGACCTGACGGCCGCCGGCGAGATCTACCGCACCAAGATTGAAGTCCCATTCGATAACTTGCCGACCTGGCTCAAGGCCTGCTTCCCGGTGGCCTCTCGCCGCGGTGGAGCCAACGGTGGTTACATTCTGTTTCGTCATGGCTCCAGCATCCAGGTGGCCACCTCATTTCGATCCGGTACCGTCCAGCGCCTGCATGTGTCAGAGCACGGGAAGATCTGCGCCAAGTACCCGGAGAAGGCCAAGGAGGTGCGAACCGGTACCCTCAACGCTATTCACCCGGGTTGTGTGGCTTTCATCGAATCAACAGCTGAAGGGGTGGGCGGCGATTTCCATAGCATGAGCATGAAGTCTCTGGAGCTGGCGCGAGCTTCTGGTGAGCTGAGCCAGCTCGACTGGAAGTTTCACTTCTTCGCCTGGTGGCAAGACCCCAAGTATCGTGCCGATGTTCCCGCATCAGGCGTGGTGATGAGCAAGGCTCAGGCCGAGTATTTTGCCGCCGTCGAGAAGGCGATGGATTGCACCATCAGTGACGAGCAGCGTCAGTGGTACGTACTCAAGGAGGCGAACCAAGGCGCAGAGATGAAGCAGGAGTTCCCCAGCACGCCGCTGGAGGCCTTCTTGACCTCAGGGCGTAGGGTATTTGACCCCATCGTTACGATGGAGGCAGAGGGCGACTGCATGGCCCCGCTCATCGTCTATGACATGGACCCGGTTACCGGCAGAAGGGAGAAAGCGCACAAACCCGACAAGTTGGATAAGCAGGGTCAGCGTTCAGTCGAAAATATGCTGCTGGTCTGGGAGCTGCCAGACCCTGACGAGGATTACGCCATTGGCGCGGACGTGGCAGAGGGCCTTGAGCATGGTGACCGGTCCAGCTTTGATGTGGTTGCCAAGAGCGATGGCCGGCAGGTAGCCCACTGGTACGGGCACCTTGACCCGGGTCTCTTCGCCCAGCTGTTGGCTCATGTCGGCAAGTGGTATGGGACCGAGGAGTATGGCCCGGCTTATATCGGCCCCGAGCGTAACAACCATGGCCATGCGGTGCTGCTTGTCCTGCGAGATCACTACCCGGTGCGCCGAATCTACGCCCAGGAATACATCGACCGGGATCGGGATGATGAGACCCCGCGCCTTGGCTGGCTCACTACCCGGCAATCCAAGCCCATCTTGGTTGATGGGCTGAAAGACCTGCTGCGCGCTGGCCAGTCCGGGATCCACTGGATAGGCACAATCTTTGAGGCAACCACCTACGTCTATGACAAACGCGGCAGCATGAATGCCCAGACCGGCTGTTACGACGATCAGCTCGTCAGCTACATGATTGCCCAAGAGATGCGGGCCAGAATGCCTGCTCGCATTGTCAAATCCGGATCTACTCGTAAACCCAAGCACTGGATGGCCAACTGATGAACCAGACCCAACGCAAGGCCCCTGAACAGGGAGGCCTCGATACTGCACGCCTGCTCAACCTGATGAGCGACATCAATGGCCAGCCGGATTGGCGCTCCCTGGCCAATCGCGCCTGTGCTTACTATGACAATGACCAGCTACCGGCCAGTGTGAAGAAAGCGCTGGAAGAGCGCGGACAGCCACTCACCATCCATAACCTGATTGCCCCCACTATTGATGGGGTACTGGGCATGGAGGCCAAGAGCCGTACCGATCTGATGGTCATTGCTGATGATCACGATGATGAGCTGGAGCAGATGGCCGAGGCCGTTAATGCTGAATATGCTGACATGTGCCGCTTGGGTGGGTTAGACCGAGCACGGGGTGAAGCCTATGCCGGACAGATAAAGACCGGGATCGGTTGGGTTGAAGTACGCCGCCAAGATGATCCATTCGGTCCGCGCTACAAGTTTAGTAACGTTCATCGGGATGAGGTGTATTGGGATTGGCACAGTCGTGAGCCCGAGCTTACCGACTGCAGGTGGCTGATGCGTCGTCGCTGGGTTGATTTGGATGAGGCCAAGACCATGTTCCCGAGCAAAGCCAAGGCGTTGACGTGGGGCGTTAACGATTGGGATGGGGTTGTCAGCCTGAACGCCATCGAAGGAATGGATCCGGATCTTGTCAGTGCCTTTGAGGAGTGGAGCTCTTTTGACAGCAAACAGGTTGAGTGGTGTAGCCGAGAACGGGATCGGGTGCTGTTGCAGGTGGTGTATTACCGCACCTTCACTACACGCCAAGTGCTGATGCTTGATTCAGGGAGGGCATTGGAGTTCGACAAGAGCAACCCGTTACACATGGCCGCCATCACCATGGGACGGGCTAAACTGGAACGCCGCCCGGTGGCCGTGATCCGGGAGTCCTGGTTCGTTGGTCCCCATCATCTGGTGGATCGCCCTTGCAGCGCGCCCCACAACATGTATCCGCTCGTACCGTTCTGGGGGTATCGCAAAGACAGCTCTGGCGAGCCTTATGGTCTGATTGTCCGTGCCATGCCGGCACAGGACGAAGTGAACCTGCGCCGCATCAAGCTTACCTTCTTGTTGCAGGCCAAGCGGGTGATCATGGACAAGGATGCCACCAATATGACCCGGGAGCAGGTGCTGGAACAGGTAGAGCGTCCAGACGGTTTAGTGGAACTCAACCCAGACCGGGCGAACAAGACCAGCGTGAGTGATGCCTTCAAGGTAGAGCAGGACTTCAACGTTGCTGCCCAACAGTTCCAGGTAATGCAGGATTCAGTGAAGCTGATCCAGGACACTATGGGGGTTTATGCCGCCTTCTTGGGGCAGGGCTCCACTGGTCAATCTGGTGTGGCCATCAGCAACCTGGTTGAGCAGGGCGCTACCACACTATCCGAGATCAACGACAACTACCGGATGGGTTGCCAGCAGGTAGGCCAGCTGGCGCTCTCTTACCTGCTCGAGGACATGGCCGGCAAGCGCAACTACAAGGTGACAGTGAATCGTGACGATCCGCGCCGCCGCAAGGCGGTGGTGGTTAACGTGGAGCAGGAGGATGGCAAGCTCACCAACGATGTGACCCGCCTGCGTGCTCATATTGCCTTGGCACCGATCCAGCAGACTGCAGCGTACAAACAGCAACTGGCTGAACGGATGACCCAGGCCATGGCCCAACTACCGCCGGAGGCTGCTGCAGCGTGCTTTGATTTACTGGTTGAGCTGATGGATGTGCCACGCAAGGCTGAGTTTGTGGAGCGAGTTCGCAACGCCCTGAACATCCAGAAAGATCCAGAGGAAATGGACGACGAAGAGCGCGCCGCCGCTGAGCAGCAGGCCCAGCAACAACAGATGGAGCAGGAGATGGCCATGCGCGAGATGCAGGCCAAGTTGGCCGAGTTGGAGGGCAAGGCTGCCAAGTGGCAGGCAGAGGCTCAACGCATTACCAAGCTGACCGACTCTATCCGGTTCGAGGATGCGCTCAAGCAGGCTCAGACCGGGAAGACGTTGCAGGAGATGGAACTGCTGGTGGCAGAGCAAGAGGGGATCCAAGTCGAACAAGCTGCCCTGCAGGCTCAGCTGTTAGCCACCATTGAGCAGCAGATCGACGCCATTGCGCTCTGATAGTTGCTTTCCTAACCGCCCAGCGTTAGGATTTCCCCAACATGGCCCAGTCTCTCGAGATTGGGCCTTTTTCATTAGTAAATTTGACAGTAGAGCGATAGACGCAGTATCTGTATGGTTAATATTGAGTCTGTAGTGGACTCCCGTGCACATGTCCTTTATGCCCGCTTATTGCGGGCTTTTTTATAGACCAGCCTCGAGCTGGTTTTTTTGTGCCCAGCCCCAGCCGGGGAGTGCTTTCCCCGAGAACCTTCCCCCGCTTGGGCAGCGATACCACCCACTGAAACCCCACGAGGACAACCATGGATACGAACATCGACAACCTGACCGGGACTGAAACCCTGGAGGAACTGGAGGCCATGCTGGCGGAGATCGAGCAAGAAAGCGATCTCGAGCAAGAGCATGGCACTGCTACTGAGAAAACGGACGTAGAACCCGCGCCGTCGGCGGTCGAAGTCGCAGCCAGTACCGAGCCAGCTAAGGCCGAACAGGACGGTGGAGTGGCTGAGGTGCCTGAGAAGGTGATCTTGGCCAAGAGCGGTCAACACATCATCCCGTATGACGTGCTGGAGCAGGCGCGCCTTGATAACAAGGCCCTGCGTGAGCAGTTGAACCTGTCTCAACAGGCTCAGGCACAACGGGACACGCTGCAGGCGCTACTGGAAAAGCACGGAATTAATCCCGATGCAGATCCAGACCAGCTCAACCAGGATGAAGTCGAGCAACTGGCGAAGGACTTCCCGGAGATCGGGAAGGCAATGGCCGCTATGGCTCGGAAAATCCAGCAGCTGGAACAGCCTGTAGTGGTGCAACCGGTTCAACCTGTCGCCGATCCGGTGCAGGCCGCTCTGCAGGCGGTACCTGACCTGATTGACTGGCGGGACAAGGACCAAGACCGCTTCGACTTCGCCATCATCGTTGATGAGAAGCTTCAGGTAGACCCTGCGTGGCAAGGGAAGTCACTGGATGAGCGATTTGCGGAGGCGGCTCGGCGTACCAAGCTGGCCTTTGGTGATGTGGTGGAGACTGTGCCACCGCCTGCCAAGGCACCCAGCAAGGAAGCAGAGACGTCCGCCGACTTCATTCCGTCCAGTCCCTCGGCCCTCGGCCAAACCCATCAAGCTCCCGAAACCGGTGTTGCCCGTTATGGCGCCATGTCTCAGGCCGATCTGACGGCCGAGATGGGCGCAATGACGGATGCCCAACTCGAGGCATTGCTGGAGCAAGCCGGGTTTTAACCCACCCGTTTAAAGGCCAACCCCGACCACTGTGTCGGGGTTTTTGTTTTTATGTAGGAGAGGATCATGACCCAAGTCACCTCGGCGCAAGCCAATAAGATTCTGCAGGTTGCGCTGTTTACCTCAGCCAACCGCTCACATTCCCTGGTCAATATGCTGACCGAAGAGGCACCCAAGGGAGCCAAGGTTAACGGTGGTAAGCAAACCAGCGCTGGTGCGCCAGTCGTGCGTATCACGGATTTGTCCAAGAGTGCGGGCAATGAAGTTGATATGCAGTTGTTTCACCAACTGTCTGGTCGTCCCACCATGGGTGACAAGAAGATTGCCGGTCGTCTTGAAAGCCTGGCGTTTGCCGACTTTGGGCTCACTATCAACCAGACCCGTCATGGTGTGGATGCTGGTGGCAAGATGAGCCAGAAGCGTACCAAGCACGATCTGATCAAGACCGCGCGCGTGCTGTTGGCGGATGGCTACTATGGTCGCCTGACCGATCAGCGTGGCATGGTGCAACTGGCAGGGGCCCGTGGTGATTATACTGCGACGGATATCATCCTGCCGTTACTGGATGATCCTGAGTTTGCTGAGATCATGATCAACCCCATCACGGCACCGACTTATGAACGGCATTTCTTTGGTGGCGATGCCACCTCCTTTGAAGGCATTGATGCGGCCGACCGTTTCAACCTGGGCTGCGTGGACAATATGGCGCTGTTCCTGGCTGAGATGGCTAACCCTATCCAACCCATCCGCATGGTTTCGGATCCGTCCGGTGGTGAGCCGCTCTATGTGCTCTACGTCACCCCGCGTCAGTGGCATGACTTTTACACCTCCAGCTCTGGTAAGGATTGGCAGGCAATGCTGCTCGCTGCCACGGTGCGCGGCAATGGCTGGAAGCATCCCATCTTCCGTGGCGAAGGCGCTATGTGGCGCAAGATCCTCGTTAAGCCCTACGAGGGAATGCCGATCCGCTTCAACCAGGGCAGCACAGTGAAGGTGTGCGCGGCCAACTCGGCAACCAGTGTGGAAGCAGACAAAGTAGCCGGTACTACCATCGACCGGGCCATCATGCTGGGTGGCCAGGCGCTGGCCAATGCGTTCGGCTCTGGTGAGCAGGGTGGTTCCTTCGGTATGCACGAAGAGAAAACCGACCACGGTAATGCCACCGAGATGTCTATTAGATGGATGAGTGGCTTGCAGAAGATCCGCTTCAAGCAGAAGAACGGCAATCTGCAGGATCATGGTTGTATGGCATTGGATACTGCAGTCAGCCCGGTAGGCCGCTAATCAAGGTGAGCCCTGTGCTTGAGGCTCCCTTCCATCCCCATTTGAAAGAAGGACCATATCATGGCCAAGATTAACCTCATTGCCACTGCTCGCCGCTGGTTTGTCGGCGCGTTCGGCAACCTCTCCATCTCCCCAACCTTTATCGCCAAGCTGGCAGCCGTGCCGGCTGGTGATGTGGTCGTGTTTGGCGACAAAGTGGAACCGAACCTCAAGGTGGTGGGAGTATCCCTGATCACCGGGGCGCTGGGAGCAAGCACCACGCTTACCGTGAAGGTAGGTACCACCACCATTGTGAATGCGGAGAACACGGTCGCAGCCGCGACCAGGTACATTCCGGTGGATGACGTTGTGACCGAGGAGGGGCAGGAGCTCACCCTCATTGTCGGCGGTGGTGTCGCAACGGGGGCCGCCAAACTCAAACTGCATTACGAGGTGGTTGGCAACCTCTAAGCCTGTCCATCACCGCGTGCCCGGCCAAGTGCCGGGCTTTTCTTTTTCAGGATTGGAGTGACAACCGTGAGCGACAAGATTGCTGTGGTTTACATCGGCAACAAGCCGAGCAAGAAAGATACCGTCACCGGTTCCCGCCTGGTGTTTCCACGCCATGTGCCGGTAGATGTGGAAAGTGATCTCGCGATGCAATTGCTGGAGTTCCCCAGTGTCTGGATCCGCGCCGAAGCCTTGGCTGGTGAGATAGAGCGCCAGGAGGCCATCGCCAAGCTGGCTGTTGAGCAGGCCGAGCACCAAGCCAAAGAGGCCGCCTACCTTGCCGAAGAGCAGAGCATGGTGGCCGGTGATCGGGATCTGACCAAGCTGACTTCGGCACAGCTTGCGACCCTGGTCGAAGGGGACGATCTGAATATCGCCCCGCAAGGCCCGCAGGAGAAGGTTGGCGACTTTCGGGGGCGGGTACGTGACGCGCTGAAAGCCAAGTTGGCTGCTGAGCAAGGTGATGAGTAATGGTGCCGGTGCAAGATTGCCGGTTGGTTAGTACCTCTACCCTGATCCCGCTGGTACGCCAGCGGGTTCTCCACTTGCCGCACACGGAAGGTGCTGACGCATTAGTGCATAGCTACCTCATCGAGGCGGCCATCATTTTCTGTAAAGAAAGCGCATTGATTCATATGGAGCGCCATTTTGATGAGGTACTTGAGGGGCAAACAGTTAGCTTTGCCAGAGCCAGCAGTATCAATCGTCAGGCGAGACAGGATGTGCAAGAGCCGCAGGTGACCGGATCGGTGCTTCATCGCATCACCGCAGGCGGCATCATTCTGACGCCTGGCATGCACTATCACGCACAGTCTGCCGAGTCCATCCGCTTCCTAGCGAAGCTGAACAGTGTGTGCATCGTAGGGGCCATTGAGCCTCTGCCGGCCGCAACACTCATTCCTTTCGCGCTGGTTGAGGACTACGCACACGAACTGGCGTGTGGGGCGGCTTATCTCATGCAGCAGCTTCAAGCCAAGGCGTGGACAAATCATGAGCTGGCGCAGCTCAATCGCCGCAAGTTTTATGACGGGATCCGTGCTGCGTACCGATTCCGCATAGAGCAAACCGAAAGCGCAAGGGTTCACAACCCAGTCCGAAAACGAAACTTCTTCTGATTTGAGGTGAGCCATGCTGGTCAGTGAAATGTTGAATAGAGCATCTATTGAGTTAACGGATACGCAGCGGATCAGCTGGGGTCTGGATGATTTGCTCTCCTACTACAACAGCGCCATATCCGCTATCGCCAGCGCCAGACCGGACATCTTCATTAAGACGCAGCTCTTTGCTTGCGCCGCCGGCACTCGACAAACCGCCCCCGCGGGAACCATCAAATTGATAGATGTTGAGCGCAACACGCTGACCGGCAAGACGATCCGTTATGTGTCCCGCGCCGATCTGGAGAGCTTAATCCCGAGCTGGGCCAGCAGTACGGGTGGGGTAGAGACGGAGCTTTATGTCCACGAACCAACCAATATCACCGCTTTCTGGCTATACCCCGGAGTGCAGGCGGGGGTGAATGTTGATCTCGTGCTGAGCATTCTCCCTGCCACTGTAACCAAGGCGACGGTCGAGTCTGGCGTCAATGTCCAGGTCGATGACCGATATATCACCCCCTGTCTGGATTGGATCATGTACCGCGCGTTCATGCGTGACTCGGAGGTGACGGCCAATGCGTCAAGAGGACAGCTCCACCTTCAATCCTTCAAACAGGCGTTGTCCGTTAGCACTGAAACTGATGCCACCATGCTGGCGATGAGGGACGGTCAGGCCAGTACCAACGGGCGGCGTCAATGATCCAGATCCACGGTGTGATCACCGACCCGGCTGGCAAGCCTGTACCGGGTGCCATCATTGAGCTGCGAGCCTTAAGCACTACCGACGAAGTGTTAATGGGGTCGGTACTGACGTTCAAATGCGACCTGGCTGGTGGTTACCAATTTCAACTGGCTGCCGGTGCCTACGATACATATGCCCAGAACGATCTGTGTGGCGACATGGATTACATGGGGACCGGGCTAGTGACGGCGCAGAGCGTTGATGGCACGTTGAACAGTATCCTGGTCGATAGTGGCATCAGTTTGACGCCTCCGCTGCTGGATAAGGCGTTGGATGCCATGCACAGAGCGGAGTCTGCTGCTGATGCAACCGAGCGTGATCAACAGAAAACCGGTAGCGATGTGATCGCGGCCGAACTGGCAAACCAGTTGGCATCTGGGCAGGCTGCAGCCGCATCTGTATCCGCCGTGGCGGCTGGTAGTAAAGCGAGTGATGCGGCGACCAGTGCGACTGCGGCCGCAGGCTCTGACTCCCGTGCTCAGAAATGGGCAGAAAATCCAGTGGATGTGGCGGTGGTGACGGGGAAGCACTCCGCACTGCACCACGCAACCAAGGCGAACAGCTCTGCCGCTGCGGCAGTAGCGAGTGTCTCGACCTCTGCGGCCAGTGCCGCAACAGCCGTTGCCCAGGCTACGAATGCTAGCACGAGCGCGGCGACAGCTACCATCAAGGCGAGTGAGGCCACGACCAGCGCAAGCACGGCCACTTCTCAAGCGAATGCTGCCAGTCTCGCCAAGGCCGCTGCTGCTACGTCTGCAACCCATGCGCAGACCCATGCCAGCAATGCAGATCTGGCTGCTCAAGCGTCTGAGCGTGCCAAGGTGATCACGATTGAGCATGCTGGAAGGGTTACCACATTGGCCCTGCAGGTATCAGCAGATGGCGCTTTGGTTCAAGCGCAGACGGGGCAGGTTGCCGCCTATGCCGCGACTGTGGCGGGACAGAGTAAGGAGGTCAGCACAAATACCTCATCTGTGGCATTGGCGAAGACCGCTGTCCAGGGGATGCGGGATGTAGTGGTAGCGAAAACGGCTCTGGCGCTTGCTGCCGCAGACACCGCCAGTGATAAAGCAAGTCAGGCGGCGCAGGATCAAGCATTGGCGAATAGCAGTGCTCAACGAGCTAGCCAGGCAGAACTCATGGCCGAATCTTGGGCCAAAAACCCGGAAGGGAGCGACATCAACGGGTGCCCCGGGGAGTTTTCTGCTCTGCACTGGGCATTGCAGGCCCAGAAGTGGGCACAGGCCATCACATCACAGCTGGTGTGGGTCGGCCCGTGGAATGCTGCCGCTGGGGCACCAGTCATGCCTGCTGCGAATCAAGGCGTTCCGTTCTATCGGATATCTCATCCAGGGGTAATCTCGAACGTCACCTATGTTGCTGGTGATTACCTGCACTGGGATCCCGCTACTCGAACGTGGTTCAAAATTGATGGCTCGGATGCGGTGATCTCGGTCAATAGCATGACAGGGGCCGTTGTGCTCAGTGCGGCGGATGTCGGTGCTCGGCCGGCCAGCTGGGTGCCCGGGTGGACCGATATCACCAGTAAGCCGGTGACCATGCCGCCATCCGAGCACGGCCACCCATGGTCCCAGCTCTCCAACATCCCTGTTTACGCCACGCGGTGGCCGACGTTGCCAGAGGTTGGTGCGGCTGCAGCTAGTCACACTCACCCTTGGACGCAGCTGACAGGGATCCCCACCTATGCAGCGCGCTGGCCCAGCTATGCCGAGGTGACTGGCAAACCAGATTTTGCTGCTGCCAACCATAGCCACTCCTACATGGGGGATGGAGGAACTTATGGCACGCTTTACCTGAGCAGTTGGTTCCGTTCTACCGGAAACACTGGCTGGTATAGCCAGACCCATGGGGGCGGGATCTACATGGAGGACGCTACGTGGGTACGCACGTATAACGGCAAGAAATTCTATGTCGCCAATACCGAGGGTGATGCATTGAACACTGCGGGTGGTGTTTATGCTGCAGGCAATGGAAATTTCAACGATGTGTATATCCGCTCTGACCGTCGCCTCAAATCCAACATAGAGCCAATTCAGAATGCCTTGGCCAAGGTTAAGTGCCTCTCTGGCAATCTGTATGAAAAGGCCGGTCAGCGTGAAGCAGGTCTGATTGCACAGGAATTGGCTGAGGTACAACCAGAGTCAGTCTTCTTGAACGCCGATGCCACCTTGTCGATTGCGCATGCCGGGGTGTTGGCGCTGCTAGTTGAAGCGGTCAAAGCCCTTAATGAGAAGGTGGAGGCGTTGCAATGACCATCCCAGCCAAACCTCTCTGGCTTTCTGCTGCTTATAGCGAGTTTGGCGGCAATCGTTGGATGAGTGACACCGCCAATCGCGGTGGTCTACCGGCTCCTTGCTGGTTGGGTGAGCTGGCGGGGCGAAGCGCTTCAACGCATCGGCTCACTATTGGGTCATACAGTAATGGTGATGTGCTGCTTTGTGGTTTTTATGGTTCACAAGGCAGCATGGGGCCAACTAACCCGATAGGAAGCGTAGACCCTTCCTCATTTGATGGAAAAGCACTTGTCAGAATTTCAACCTCCAACAGGCTACCAGATAACATCTTTGTTGAGTGTCAGGGGAAGTTTGTCGCTGGACGTCGAGTACGTATTGTTGTGCTTGGGTTAGGCAGCGTAGAGGTAGGTGCCCTCAATTATGGCAACAATTATTGTTCGCTCCAGTTGGCCAAAATTGCTGGGGTTCATGGTTGGTTTGCTGCCCGAGTTGGCCAAACAGTGCCAATAGATCTTGTTGTGATCGCATAAGAGCTTCCTATGACATTACTCGATATCGTAACCATGCGCGGGATGGTACCGCGGGTGGCGGACCATCTATTGCCTGATGAGGTTGCTACCCTGGCGCAGGACTGCCATTTTGATCGCGGTGTCGTAGCCCCATTGATGGGGGACAAGCTTGTTGGCATGGCACTGCCTCTGGTACCCAAGACCTTGTTTCACTATTACGGGGATCACTGGTTTGCCTGGAACAAGTTGGTTGAAGTGATGCGTTCGCCGATCGCACAGGATCAGTACAATCGGATCTATTACACCGACGGCGAATACCCCAAGCTGACCTACGATGCGATTGCCACAGCGGGTACTCAAAAGCCCACGGCCTGGTTCCGTCTCGGTGTTCCTGCACCGGAGACACCGCCGAATATGCAGTCCATCACCCCGCCGGCGGGTGGGAAAGACGATGACCCTACCGATGATGAAACGCGGTTCTATGTTGAAACCTATGTAAGCGGTTTGGGGGAGGAGGGGGCACCAGGGGCTGCCAGTGTGAAAGTCACTATTACCATCCCGAACTCCACCGTGCTGGTGGGGTTGTCTCCAGCCCCAACCAGCAACAGCAATATCACCCGTCGTCGCCTCTACCGGTCTGTTTCTGGTGGCGGGATGGCGGATTACCTGCTGGTTGCCGATCTTCCCATTGCGACCGTGACCCACAGCGACAGCAAGAAGGATGGTGAGTTGGGGCCAGTGCTTGAGACCTATGGCTACACCATGCCGCCAGACGCCATGCGGGGTATTTGTCAGATGGCCAACGGTATCTGCGCTGGATTCACCGGCAATGCTGTGCTGTTTTCTGAGCCCTTCCTGCCCTATGCCTGGCCCGATAAGTACAAATTGACCACAGAGCACGACATCGTGGCGATCGCCGCTATTGATACCGCTCTGGTGGTCGGGACCAAAGGCTATCCCTACCTGTTTCAGGGCGCGTCCCCCTCAGCCATTACTGGGCAAAAGCTCTCATCGGTCCAACAGGCCTGTGTCAGTGCGAGATCTATGGTGGCGCTGGATGGCATGGTTCTCTACGCGTCGCCAGATGGTCTGATTGGGGTAGGTTCCGATGGTGGTGTCTTGGTTACCGAGGGCATCATCACCCGTGAGCAGTGGCAGGTGATGAAGCCTGAAACGCTGCGAGCCTGGTACAGCGAAGGCAAGTATGTCGCCCTGACAGACAGCCATGCGTTTGTGTTTGACCCGAAATCGGGAGACTTACGTTGGCTATCGGGTCGCTGGGATACCGCGGTGCCTGACATGCAACTCGATGCTCTGATGTTGGCCAAGGGCCTTGAGCTTTATCAGTGGCGGGGTGGGACGACTGCCTTGCCGATGATCTGGCGCTCTAAAGTGTTTGCACTGCCACCCGGCACCAGGCTTGGTTGTGCCAGGGTGATAAGTGATGTGATTAGTCAATGTCGCTTCGCGCTGATCATAGATGGGGTGCGGGTGTTTTCCCTCACCGAAGGCCAGGTACCTGCTGGCGTATTCCGCTTGCCTCCTTTGCGTGGCCGGCGGTGGCAGATTGAGGTAGCCGGGATCTCGGTGATAGAACGCATTACCTTGGGCAGCAGTATTGCAGAGGTCGCGGCGCAATGACTAAGAGCTCCTTTCGTGCCAGCGGTACTCAGCAAGGACTGACCGAGAACATGCAGATCCTGACCGGCCAGAAAGGGGATCGGCTGGACAAGGCGCTCACTTTGCGGGAAGCCGCGAGTCTCGGGATGGTGAGCTTACGCCGTAACAGTAGCGGGGCGGTCGTGCCGGAGTTGCCACCGGATAAGTCAACAGACCCTGAGTGGTCAGGCGTGCACCCCCCCGTTGCCCCGACGAATGTCACCGCTGATGGCGCCTTTCAGACCATTACCCTGACCTGGGATATCCCTGGTTACAAAGGACACGCTTATGCCGAAGTGCTGCGTGCAGAGGTCGATAACCCGGCCATCTCTGTAGCGATCGGCACCACCCTGGCAAATGTCTACTCAGACTCAGTGGGTAAGGGATTCACCGCCTATTACTGGGTGCGTTTCATCAACAAGAATGGGCTGGCAGGCCCACTTCATAGCACGGCAGGGTTGAAGGCCAAGACCAGTCCTAACGTCGATGAAATCATCGCATCAGCCACACACTTTGCTATCTATAACCCAGCAAGGCCTGACCAAAAAGAGATCATCTTTGGTGTCACGGATGATGGCCGGGTAGCCATCAAAGAAGCGGTTATCAAGGCTGCCACCATCCAGATCCTGCACTCAGAGAAGATCACTGCCGATTATATCAAGGCAGGGGTCAGTATCAGTGCGCCCTTGATCACCGGTGGTCAGTTCGATATGGGCAATGCCTTCATGGCAGGCGGCTCTGCAGGGTTTGGCAAGGGGGGGCCCTATGCGGCGTGGGGCTGGGGTTGGTACACCATGATCTACTCCGATGGCAGTCTGTTCACCAACCGTCTAAGGGCAGAGGGTGGGTATGTCAAAAATATGAGCCTGGGTAACTGCACGATTGAGCAGGACTGTGTGGTGAAGGGGACAATCTATGCAGAGAAGATTGTGGGCGACATTGTCAGAACATATGCCCTGAATCCTGCATCGGCAGTTCAGCTACCAGCAATGCCATTTGCCAGAAAATGTACCTTCATGGTTACGGTGTCGAGCGGCACATCGACGGTGACGGCAACGGTCTACGTGAATGGGGTTGCCATAGGGTCATTAACCGCCCGAGATTATGGACTTGGCCAGGGTTCGACCATGAATCAGAATTTCGAATACCTGCTGGCTGCCAACCGGACCCACACGATCAGCTATGACAGAGACAATAAGGACTATCCCTACGCCTCGAGTTCCTGTTTATCAATAGTGTGTTTGGCATGACGAGCATGGTGCTAAGTTCCATTAACCGGATTGTTACCGATACCGGCAACCCCGGTCTACCTGCCGAACTACAAGACGCCATCCGTAACCGGGTGGCGTTTTTGTTTGTGCGAGGTGCTGACGGCTTTGTGCTGAAGCCGATAGTCGAGCAGGGGATCACCGGTGTGCTGGTATGGGTCGGCTGGGGTGATAGCGGCGCACCGGAACACCATCTGCCGGAGGTGAAGCGTTTAGCCAGGATGATAGGGGCCCGCTGGTTGCGCTTTCACTCGGTACGCAAGGGGTGGCTCAAGGCGGCACCCAAGATGGGGTGGGAGCGTCGGCTCGACGATGCTGACGGCCTGTATGTATTTCAAATCAACCTGTGAGGTGGGGCTATGGGTAAGGGCGGCTCGAACGAAATCAAAGAGACTGAGGCACAAAAGGCCGCAGCCGGCGTGGCATCGGAGCAGTGGGACCTCTACAAGAGTGACTTGCAGCAGTACGAAGACATCTTCATGGACAAGGTGGATAACCTCAACAGCGAGCAGGAATACGACAAGTTGGCCGGTACTGCCGCGTTGGGTACCGCGCAAGCTTTCGGCGAGGTGCGCTCAGGGTTGGCTGACAACTTGGCTACTGGCGGGGTGGATCCGACGAGCGGCAAGTACCAGGGGGCTATGGGAGCACTGGAAACTGACCAGGCTCTGAGCCAGACCGATACTGCCAACCGCGCCCAGTCCAGCCAGCAGGATCGCTATGTGGCGGGGCTTAAGGATGTGGTGAGCATTGGTGCCGGCCAAAAAGCAGAGTCGCTGGCCGGCATGGGGGATGTGGCCAGCACGAGCCTGCGCAAGGCGGTGAGCGATGCCCAAACCTCATTCCAGGATAAGCAGGCAACGGCAGGTCTGGTGGGTACGTTAGCTGGGGGGGCAACCGCTTATGGACTTGGGCAAGTGAAAGTCCCCGTGGCCGCAGGTAGCAAGAAGATCAGCCCGACAGCATCTGTGCTGCAAAACAAAGGCTATTAAGGAGTAAGCAATGGGATATGCCGCTGACACTTACGCAAAAATTACCCGGGAGCAGTATCAGGACTGGAAGACCCGCTTTTACCCCAAACAGAAAGAGTTGATGGCGTTAGCCACCAACGGACAACTGCTCCAAGACCAGTTGGGGAGGGTTGACGGGAACAGTGTTAATGCCCTTCGCTCAGCTCAACAGGCAACGGGTAATCGCAATGCCCGTATGGGCGTCAGCGCAAATGAGAACGTCCATGACAATAGCCAGGGGCTGCGCTCGGCGCTGATGACTGCGGGGACTGAAAACGGGTTACGAGAGCAAGAGCAGTCCCGCCAGATGGGGATCTTGACGGGTGCTGATGCTGGTCTGCGTGACGCAATAAAGGCAGGGGGTAAGGCCTGATGGGATACGGGATTCTGGATATTGGTGCTCAGACGCGTCAGCAGGGGATGGCTGGACTGCGGGATGCGGCCAATCGCGAGGGGGAGATGGAAGCCGCCAATAAAAGTCTCAAGTCTGCTCGTAAAGCCCAGACCATGAGCGCAGTCGGAACGGGTGCCGCAGTCGGCACCATGGTCATGCCTGGCATCGGTACCGCGATTGGTGCGGGCGTGGGTTTTCTGGCAGACAGTCTGTTTTAAGGGGATAGGTGATGGCTATATCAGGATTAGCAGAAGGCTTTCTGGCTGGCTTCAGTACGATGGACCGGTATCAGCGTGGTCAGAAAGACGACGAGCGCATGGATAAATCAATGAGTCTGCGCGACGCACAGTGGCAGAACGAGCAGGGCCGGCAGGAGGTCGCAGATCAGCGGTATCAAGAGAGTGTCGATTATGCCAAGCAACGCGATAACCTTGGTGATTCTCGCTATGAGAAAGAATTTGCTCAAAATGAGCGGCAAGTAAAATCGGCTGAAGCACGGGCAAATGCTTATGAGCGTCGTGCAGCCTCCAGCGAAGCCCGTCAGCAGCAGGAGTATCAATGGCAGGGTGAACAGCGTGAGAAGCAGCTCTTCCAGCAGGAAAACATGCCAATCATCCAGTCTGGCTGGGAGGCGGTTGCAGAGGGGAAAGATCCCGGTGAGCAGTTCTGGGGGGTTGTGCGAGATAAGCGGGCGGGATCCTACAACCCTGAGCGCTATCTGCAGCAAGGTTATGCCGAGGCAGGCAAGACTTTCGTCACCTATGCAGGCAACCTGATGCGCCAGGCGGAGGGTGGCAAGTTGGATCCATCAACCCCTGAGGGGCATGCGCTCATCAATGATCCGAAGTTCATAAAGGCGGCTGGGACTATCTATCAGGATGAGGTCAATAAAGGGGTGGGGGACATAGACCCGGATAGCGGCAAGACCATCACCGCCAAGCAGCTCAACAATATCATGGTGAGCCCAGATGGACGTGGAGTAGTACTGGGGGTGGAGGTTACCTATGACGATGGCAGCAAGGATGTGCGACCGGTCACCAATAATCGCACCTCTTCCCCGGATGATCCCCCCAAGGTGATCCCCATCAATGACTTCTTAAAGCCTGCCTACCAGCGAGCAGCCCTTGCCAAGCATATGGTGGGTAATGCTGATCAGCTGCGTACTTCGCTTGGATTGACTGCTGGCCCAGACCGGGCTGGTTACAAGAAGGCAGTGACTGACCTTGAGAAGCAGCATGGCCAGAACCGGGCGCGGATCTCTTCCAGTAATGCAGAGGACAAAGACATTCAGTTGGAGGCACTAGATGCCCAACTTGATTCAAGTAAGGCCGCTGCAGCTGGTACTTATGGCATGACCAGCAAGCGTGATGAGTCAGCTACCAGCGCCCCCATCAAAGAGTGGACTGGCGGGGATCCCGAGCGACTGCAGTTCATCAAAGAGGCAAACCAACACGGCAAACTCAACAGTTTGCTCGAGAACCCCACAAGAATGAGCACAGCTTTTGAGATGTGGCGCCAGCAGGCCATATCACAGAAGAAGGCAGAACAAGCAACGGTGACCGCCACCCGGCTGCGTGATATGAAGACGGACGCCTATAAGGCGATGAGTTTGGCACAAGCCCGCCAGTAGTTGCCTTCCCCCCCTCCCAGCGTTAGCATCTCCCCATAGTCGGCCAGTCTGTTTATTGGCCCGCACCTCCAAATTCAAGCCCTGAATGGTTCGCTGTTCGGGGCTTTTCTTTTGCCCGAAAGCCGAGGACACCATGGATAAGCCTAGATTGCGTGACGCCCTGCCACAGCCGCAACAATCCGATACCCGCAATGACCCATTCTGGAGCAATCTGGATAGCAGTCTGTCTGCAGCTTCTGTCACCCCGATCCTCTCCACTGCAGCTACTGTTCGTAATCTTGATGTGGGGCTTGGTGATCTTGCCCGTGGCGTCGGTGCGGGCGCGTTGGATCTGGTCGGTGGGATCGGCGAGTTGGCCGGCCAAGCTAGCGAGTTTGGCAAAGCGAATGCTGGCAAGTCAGGCGGTGATTATCTGGAACAGTCGCGCGCCAACATGGCCAGCAAACTTAGCCCTGCACTGGACTTTGTCGCCGGGGCCGGTGATCTGGCCAAATCTGGAGCTGAGTCGCTGACCGAAGGCATGAGCCCTGATGCCAAAGAAGCTATGAACCGTCGCCTTGTTGATGAAACGCCGGAGGGTCGCCTAACTATGGGGGATGGGGCGGGTGACATCGATGTTTGGGCCATGAAGATGGCGCAAGGGGTTGGCTCTCTGGTACCCACACTGCTTGCCGGCGGGGTGACTGGGGTTGCAGCCAAGGCAACCCTGGGCCGCGCAGTGACAGCATCCATGATCAAGCGTGGTGCAACACAGGCGGTTGCAGAGGCGGTGGCCGTCAAAGCAGTCTCCAGGCTTGCCACTGGCGCCGCCATCACAACTGGGGCGACCGGTTCAGTTGGTAGTGCTGGTATGAATACAAAAGAATCAGTACTCGGCATGAGCTATGACGAACTTGCCATGAGTGACACTTTCCGCCAGGCCTTCACCCGAATCGACCAGGATCAGCAGACCCAGCACCTCACGGACGATGAGAAGTTGGCACGGGCGCGGGAAGAGACTGCCAATCTGGCCAGTCGCGCGACCATGAGTGATGCCAAGACCTGGGGTGCTGCCGCTATGGGGTCCATGATGGGCGATGCCATGCTGTTCAAGATGCTAGCAGGCAAGGCTGCAGCGGGTGGCATGCTGAAAGGGGCGGCCAAGGGGGCTGCTGGGGAAGGGGTTGGTGAAACCCTTGAGGAGGGTGTCCAGCAGTATGTTGTGAACGAATCTCTCAACGAGGTAGCTGGTGCCGATATCGACCCCATGAAGGGGGTGGTATCTAGCGCATTGGAAGGTGGCCTGATCGGCATGGGTACTGGTGGCGCTGTGGGGGCAGTCGGTGGCCTACGCGGTGGCCCGCATTCCGTAGAGGCAGAAACGGCACAAGCGACAGCCGATCCACTTACCGAACCCGCTCAGCCGGTTACCGATGAAACGGATACTCAGTTCTCCGAGCAAGCTCCAGATCTCGAGACAGAGATGGGCGGGGCCCCTGATTTGGCCGCTGCGGTTGATGAGCTGGCTGAACCTCTGCAAGAGGTTGGTGGGCAAAACCCACTAGGTCCTAGCCAAAGCCAGTTTGATGAAATGAGGGATGTGCCTGCATACCTGCGCCAAGACGATACTACTGAGCGATACCAAGGTATGGCTGAAGATACGGAGGTACAGCGCGCCCTGTCTGGTGAATCAGGCAAGTCGGTAGAAGAGTTGGTCGCAGCCCAGATCAAGGATGGAGAGCAGGGGCAAAGCCTCTACGAGCGAGCTCAGTCAGGCGATCTTGGTGTAGATCCCTTTGCGGGTAACAAAAGTGCCCTCGAGGTTGCCGCAGACGGATATAAACCGAAAGCGCTGAGGGCACCAACTGAGCAAGAGCGCGAGATTGATGGGTATCGGCAGGCGGCCGAGCAGAAGCAAAAAGAGACGATCGCTCAACGTGAGGCGTTACAGGGTGCCACGTTTGAGCCGGGTATTGAGTCGCAGTATGCTGCAGAGGTTGCTACACAGGTTCGTGATCAAGTGATCGCGCGAGCTGGAACTGAAACAGATTCTGTCTTTGGCCCGCTCGAAACCTTACGCATTACTCGCAAAGGCAAGCCATTTGCCAGCGAGAAAGAAGCCCAGCTTGCTAGTCGTAAGGGTAAGGAGACCCCGGTACCGCTTAATGGTGGCGGTTTTGGGGTCGCCGAGATTGCTGAGGTGGAGCAAGCAAGTGCCACGAAACTCGACGATACCGTTACCAGTCAACCACAAGCAGAGGTGAGCAATGAGCCCGTTACCCCAGTACCTGCAATCAGCAGTGAGCGACAAGGTGATCAGCCAGGAGCAGGCCAACCAGTTGCAGCAGGTACTGAACCAACCACTGCCGAACTTGCCGGACGAACTGGAACTGGAAATCCGGCAGACCTCTCTCCTGCTCTACCTACACCTGATGGACCATCACGAGATGACCCAACACTGACAACCGCCCCGGCCACTGATGCCGGGGTTGTTGTTTCTGGGGCGACCACATCGACACCTGCGCCGTGGACTGAGGCCATCAACAACTCTGACGGCACCATCACCCTGAAAGGTGATCTACCCATGATCAAGAGCTGGGCTAAGGACCGTGGCGTGAAGGTGCTCCCTGGCAAAGGTGGGTTGGTTGTCGCTAAGTCATCGACTGCCAAGGTGCGAGAGATTTCCAGCCCTGCTGCCAGTAAGCCAGTGCAGCAGATTGAAGCTGCCCGGGTTGAGGTGGCGTCGGAGCCGACGGAGGCACAGAAGGAGGCGGGTAACTACAAGAAGGGACATATCACGCTGCAGGGGCTGGATATCGCACTCGAGAACCCCAAGGGCTCCACCCGCTCTGGTACCGATCAGGACGGCAAGACGTGGCAATCGACCATGGCTCACGACTACGGCTACATCAAGCGCACCCTGGGTGCTGACGGCGATCACGTCGATGTGTTCATCGGTGACCAGCCGGATAGCGAAACGGTCTATGTGGTGGATCAGGTGGACCCCAAGACCGGCAAGTTTGACGAGCACAAGGTGATGATGGGCTTTGCAGATGAAGCTGCCGCCCGCGTTGGCTACCTGGCCAATTATGAGAAGGGATGGAAGGGGCTGGGCGCCATCAAGGCCATGCCAGTCGAGGCGTTTAAGCGTTGGCTCAGTGACGGTGATACCACCAAGCCGGCGGTGGCTGGCAAGGCCGATCCACAGAGTAAGATCGCAGATTTTGGCGAGAAGATCGGTGGGGCGCGCAAGGATACTTGGACGGTGTACCGCGACACAGTCGAAGGAGAGACGGCCGAGCAGATCAGGGCTCTGCCTCTCTCCAAGGCATGGCCGGCACCAGACTACGACAAGCTGATTGAGTCAGGGGTAGATCGCCATGCAGTTGCCATTGCCAGGGCTGCTCGTGACGCTATCCCTGCCAAGCCAAGGGTCAGTTATAAGGTCGGTAATTGGGCGCAGGTGGTGAAGTCGCTGCGCGACCTATCTCTAGGCCTAATGGATGGCACCATTGATGCCGACACGGTGAAACGAGTGGTGTCGAGCACCAGCCTGCGAAGTGCCCATGGCATTCATAGCAGAGCAGAGCTTTACCTGGCTGTCGGTCACCAACGAAGCCTGGCAGATCTCGAGCTCAACCTGGGCAGTTACAGCCTCTACGAGGGAGTGAAATACGCTCCTCCCAAGGGGATCTGGACCCTGAGCCGAGAGAGCAAGTCGAGTGTCTTCGGCAACTGGCCGCGAACCATTGCATCAGGGTCGAGCAAGGCAGAAGTGATTGCTGCGTTCAAGCATCGCTATGACCAATTGACGCAAGCGGGCAGTAAACCCAAAGCCATCTCGTTCGCCATCTACAGCCGCCGTAATGGCCAAGGCTGGATCGTCGGGAAGAAGGTGGGCCGCAACCACCTGGACCTGACAGCGGCATTCGATAACGTCAGTGATGCCAGAAAGTACCGGGATGAGCACTATGACGAGCTGGTCCGCAAGCTGGAAAAGGCCAAAGAGATCCCCCATGAACGCCGTGACATCAACCTGCCTCGTGTGGGTGAGGACATGCGCGGCGGGGCCGACGTTACCCCTGATCTGTTTGGTGAGGCATTTGGCTTTCGCGGAGTGGAGTTTGGTAACTGGGTGGAGCAGGGCCGTCGTCAGCGGGACTTGAACAATGCCTACGATGCGTTGATGGATATGGCGGCGGTGCTGGGGATCTCGCCCAGTGCTCTATCACTCAATGGTGAGTTGGGGCTGGCGTTCGGCGCCAGGGGATCTGGTGGGGTTAATCCTGCAGCTGCACATTACGAGCATGGCAAGGTGGTGATTAACCTCACCAAGATGAATGGGGCAGGTTCGTTAGGGCATGAGTGGTGGCATGCGCTTGATGGCTACTTTGCCAGAACCCGAGGCCAGCCAGGTGACATGATGACCGAGGCACTGGATGTGTCTTTGGCTGCTCGGGATAGCCGATTCACCCATCGTGGCGCGGTTCGTAAAGAGATGATCGAGGCCTTCGGTGCCGTCAACCGGGCAATCAAGCAGACAGCCCTAAAGGAGCGGTCGCGCAAACTGGATGACAAGCGCAGTAAGGCGTACTGGACCACCGCCCGTGAGCTGAGCGCCCGGGCATTCGAGTCGTATCTGATTGCCAAGTTGCAAGACCAGAATGCCAGTAACGATTACCTGGCCAATATCGTCAGCGAAGCGTCCTGGGATGCAGAAGCTTCGTTGGGTATGCAGCTTGATGGGAGTTATCCCTACCCGACAGCCGGGGAGGTTCCTGCCATCCGGACTGGCTTTGATCAGTTCTTTGACACCATTGAAGAACGGGAGGAGGGGGATCGCCGGATCCTGTTTTCCAAGCAAGCCATGGCCCAGGGCGACAAGCCAGCCAAACATCTGACCAGAAAAGAAGCTGAGCTGGTTACCAAGATATGGTTCAAGCAGTACCAGGGGGCGAATGGCATTGATGTGCAGATCCACGCCACACAGGCTGACCTGGAGCGTGCGTTGGGGCTTGATGCTAAAGAGGGCTTGATCCGGCGAGCCGCGTTCGATGACGGTTCCAGTACTCTACATGTGGCTGCCGACACGATTGCCAATCCTACCCGGATGCGTGAGATCTTACGCCATGAGGTGCTAGCGCACTATGGATTAGCCAATGTGCTTGGCGGTGGTGAATACACCAAGCTGATGAGCCGCCTGATCCAGTCCAAGAAAAACCCTAGCATGAAGGCTGTTTGGGACTGGGTTGATACTCACTATGCCGACGAGGATATCGGCGTGCAGGCCGAAGAAGTTGTTGCTCATTTGGCTGAGTTAGAACCAAGCGCTTGGCGCAGTGGCTGGGATCGGGTCGTTGCCTGGGTCACCAAAGCCCTGCGCTCAGTTGGTTTCGTGCCTGACGGTATAACTGCTGCTGAGACCCGGACCCTGATCGAGGGGCTGGGCAAGAAACTGAAGCGCAGGGAGCAGGATGGTGATGGCCCTGACGGTGGAAAAAAGTTCAGCCAAGAGGCTGATCAACACAACGATCCATTCACGCCAAGTCGAGGAGAGTCAGATAGATACCGCCAGCAACTTGAAAAAGCGATGTCATCGCCGAAAAGCGGGGAGATTGTTATAGAGATAGGGCGTACTCCGCCTGTCCTTCAACGTGTCGGCGCGCCAGACCTTCCTCTCCGCATTACTAGGGACATCGTTCGTAAGGCCACAAACGGGGTCAAACATGATGTGCCAATGTCGGTAATCGAGAGTATGTCTGAGCTGCTACATGACCCGATAGCTGTGTTCGACTCGAAAACAGAACTTGGAGCAAAGACCATATTGGTTGATGCCGTTGATGTATCAGGCAGGCCAGTCATTACCGCAATTCATCTCAATGCCAAGGCCGGTCGTGTTGAGATCAATCGTATAGCCAGCGTTTACGGGAAGGACAGTGGTAGCAGTGCAATGATGAGGTGGGTCGATGACGGGTTGTTGAGGTATGCCAGGGAAAAACAAAACCCGCTCGGTACGACCCAAGGGCTCCAATTGCCCAAGCGTGGTTCACCAGAACGGGTTCTAGATCCCAATATACTCACCCGAGATGATATTCGCAAGGCAGCAACCAATCCTGGTGGCATCAAGATGAGCCAGTCCAATACCGTCGCCGACAAGGCGATGGAAAAGCTCAATTTGGGCCCCAAACCTGACATCATCGATAACACCAAAGCCAACCTTGCCAAGCTGAGATCAATCGATCGCAGCGTGGTGCAGTCATGGGTTGACCGCTTCATCAAGAAAGCCAACACCGAAGTGCTCGATGCCTTGGCTCCCATCAAGTATGCAGAGCAAGCCGCAGGTATTACGGACGCTGCCGACTCTGGCTATATCGCTGCACGGATGGCCACCGGCGCTGCCTCCACCATGCAGGCGACCATGCTATATGGCCTGCCGGAGTGGAAAGATGGGGTGATCCAGCGCAAAACCGGAACCGGGGAGAAGGATGCGTTGCTGGGGATCTTCTCTGACCTGGGGGCCGACCTGCATAACTGGTTGGGCTGGATGGCCGGTCACCGGGCTGAAATCCTGCTGGGGCAGGGGCGTGAGAACCTGCTCGATGCCAATGACATTGCTGCGCTGAAAGGCGTTGGCAAGGGCAAAGAGGCCAAGTTTATCGAGGCAAAGTCCCGTTGGAACCGGCTCAATGCCGCCACACTGGATCTGGCGCAAGAGGCTGGGCTCTTTACCGCTGAGGCGCGGGCTGAGTTTGAGAGCGAGTGGTATATCCCCTTCTTCCGTGAATCTGAGGATGGTGACGTGATCGCCCCCTTTAAGCCAAAGGGGATCGCCAACCAGAACGCCGGTATCAAGAAGCTCAAGGGGGGTGAGGCCAACACCAACGATCTGCTCGAGAACATCTTCACCTCTACCTCCAAGCTGATCGACGCCTCCATGAAGAACATGGCAGCTCAGAAGACCGTCTGGAACCTGGCTGATACAGGCATTATTGAGGTTATTCCCAAGCCCAACAAAATGGACTATCAGGCCCTCGCCAATGGTAAAGACCGGATCATGCTCAAACTTGAAGGGGAGGAATACATGATCAAGGTGGAGGATCCGGATCTCTATCGCGCCATGACCTTCTTCGACCGTAAGCCATTTGGCTCAATGATTAATGTCGCCGCTAAGGCCAAGCGCCTGCTGACAGCCGGTGTGACTGCCTCTCCCGAGTTTATGCTGCGCAACTTCTTGCGCGACTCACTTTCGAGCTGGGCGATCAGCAAAGACGGCTTCAAGCCAGTGATTGACTCTATCAAGGGGGTGAGGAAAACCCTGGCCATGGATGGCAGCACCATCGACGTGATGTTCAGCGGGGCCAGCTTCTTGGGTGGCTACGTCAACGGCAATGACCCGGGAGCGATG
The DNA here is from genome assembly GCF_963899305.1 of Aeromonas sp. MR19. Lineage (NCBI taxonomy): Bacteria > Pseudomonadati > Pseudomonadota > Gammaproteobacteria > Aeromonadales > Aeromonadaceae > Aeromonas > Aeromonas sp. MR19. The sequence goes on along the minus strand of NZ_CAWQWZ010000011.1, from coordinate 2,099 downwards.
GCTGACACAGTGCGCAAGTCACTACGCCGCAAAGGGATGACGCCAGAGCAAATCGCCAGGTATGAGAAGTCCATCATCCGCAATGCAGCTCATGCCAAGGGCATCGTGGCTAACGTGTGGGAGAAGTACAACCGATACGGTGAAGCCTTTGAGAACGGCAACCGTGAGGCTGTCTATGACGCGGCGATCAAGGCAGGCAAGAGCCATGCTCAGGCGGCCTTTGAGTCGAAGGACTTGATGGACTTTTCCATGCTGGGGGCGGCCCACTCTATCCAGGGGGCCGCCATGGTGTTGCCGTTCTTCAATGCTAGGCTCCAAGGTTTGGGTAAGCTGACCCGGGAGCTTCGCGACAACCCGCGCGAAATTGCGAAACGCGCCGGCATGATCACCGCGATGTCATTGGGGTTGTTGGCTGCGAACTGGGACGATGAGCGGTATGAGGCGTTACCTGACTGGGATAAGGATACAAACTGGCACTTCTTTGTGGGCGATCAGCACTGGCGGATCCCCAAGCCGTTCGAGATCGGGGTGATATTTGGCACAATCCCGGAGCGAATGATGCGTGCCCTGGGTGACAAAGACACCGGCGCCCAGTTCGGCAAGGCGGTTGCCCGGGCGATCGGCGATACCTTCGCCCTCAACCCGACCCCGCAGATCGTCAAGCCGATGGTGGAGGCTGCATTCAACTATGACAGCTTTCGCGGTGGGCCCATTGATGGCCCCCAGGATCTGGCTGTACGCGCTGAGGCCCGTTACAACGAGCAGACCAGCCTGTTGATGCGCGAACTTGGCGAGATGTCAGGCTTATCTCCTAAGCAGCTGGAACATATGTTAATCGGCTACACCGGCACGATGGGCAGCTACGTGATGGCTGCGGCTGATGGGTTGATCCGAGCAAGCCGTCCAGGGGAGGCAGCGAGCTGGCGAGCGGATGAGGTCCCACTGGTCAAAGCTGTATACCGCGGTACTGGCCCTGCGAAATCTACCCAACACATGGAAGAGTTTTACCGGATGCTGAATGAGGTGAATCAACTCAAGCGCACTGTGGATCAGTATCGCAGCGAAGGGCTGACCGATAAGGCCAGCGAGTTGTTAGAGGAGCAGGGCGGGATCTTAAAATCACGCCGTAACCTGAGCCGAACCCAGCAGCAAGTGAGGGTCGTCCGTAACAAGATAGAGTTAATCCAGCGCGACAAAATTCTGGGGGCAGAAGAGAAACGCCGGCGTATCGATGAGCTGTTGTCCCGCCGTAATGATCTGGTGTTTCAGGCGGTAAACCGTAATCGGCAGAACTGGGAGTAGCGTAATAGCGGCCCTGGCTTGGCTTCATTGGAGGGATAACATGAAGCCTTTGTCTGGGAGTGTTCGACAATGTGGCTACTGCTTGCAATTGGTTTTATGGTACTGGCTCTGAAAGCGTTTAGTTTCAGCTTTACGCTGGGTCTGATCCCCGCCGCGATCGGGTGTTGGTGTTTCAGCAAATCCGATCGGGAGAGCCTGGATAGCTTCATGGCCTTCGGCTTCTTCCTGATCCTAATTGGCTTTATTGTGCTTATTACCATTAGCCTCTGGTGATATTTAGCTCACGGTTTTAGCAAGGGGAGAGGGCTTACGAGGTAGGTTGGCCAGTTTTAATACACTAATGGAGTGAAAAGTGATAGCGTCACCCTTTGTGCTGTATATGCATACAGTGCTTTCACAATCGAGAGATTGAGAAAAACCAGCGGGGACCACGGGATGGAATTAATACTGGCGGAACTTGAAGAGTATCTTGGGGGTGTAGATTTGACACTGCAGGATTGGGATGCAATCGCGCGTATTTTGGAAAGACTTCGCGATGAAGCTACCGCATCATGACATGAAGGGATTCAAAGTTAGCCCGCCACTGTGCGGGCTTTTTTATGCGAGTTAATGGGATAACTAGGGAGATGCTGGGCTGTCTTTGGGGCAAATTTTGGGGCAAAACGAGAGGGAAACTGCGGGATAATGGGGGGGTAAAAGTGAAAATACACATTGTTAAAATTCTGCGACAACCCTTTGGTGGCAAGGTTTTAGGGGGGGGTAGCAGACACAATGATATTGTTGCTGCTTAACAAAGG